>JBDTUH010000028.1:0-93173 GCA_040007815.1 Chitinophagaceae bacterium | reverse complement strand
TGCCAAGACGATTAATTAAAATGTTTTCGTTTGTTGGAGAAACAATTCTTGACCCTTTTGCAGGTAGTGGAACAACGTCATTGGCTGCCAAAAATCTTGAAAGAAATTCTATAGGCTATGAAATCAATCCCGGGTTTATTCCTTTCATAAAAGATAAATTAGAAGTTCACCAACAAGATTTAAACAGCACAACTTATGAGTTTGTAAAGCAAGAAAATACAAAGACAGATTTTGAAAGCGACATTCAGGAGCAGCCTTATATTTTCAAAGACCCACATACCCTTGACAAGAAAATTGATGTAAAGAAATTGCAATTCGGTTCTAAGGTTGACAAAGACAGCTCAACAACAAGAGAGGAATTTTATACTGTAAAAGAAATTATTAGCCCAGAAAGATTAAGGCTAAGCAATGATCTAATGATAAAGCTAATCGGCATCAAAGAAGACCCTATAATCAACGGTAAAGCAACCGATTTTCTAAACGCTAAACTTAAGGGAAAAAAGGTATTCCTTCGGTATGATAACATAAAACACGACTCTGAAAATAATTTATTGTGCTACTTGTATTTGGAAAATAAAACTTTTATAAATGCTCATTTACTAAAAAATGGACTAGTTCAAGTGGACAGCCAAATTGATTTTAAGTATAAAGAGAAATTTTTAAACCTATTTAATCAAACAAATGGCTAATGAAGTTTGGCAAGAAGAAGAACAAAAATTTTTGGCTGCAATTAGAGGCGTTAAAATTCCAAATTCCCAGTTAGAAGAAGTTTCTTTTATTACTCCCAAAACTATTGATGATTTTCAACAAATTCCTGAAAGCGGTGGCTGTTATTGGATATGAACCAACGAACCCGTTCTGCATTCACTTCATAAAAATAAAACACCGACTCCATTTGCCGGAGGTGAAATAATATATAATGGTATTGCAAAAGACAATGTAAGGGGCAGAGCAAAGCACCATTTATTAGGAGATGTTGAAGCAGGTTGGTCAGGCAATAGTATAGATGTTTTCTTTGGCGAAACTACATCCCATAGAAAAAAAGCATTCTCTGAAAAAGGAAAAGTGCCTTACATTAAAGAAGATTATAAAATAAAAAGGGCAATCAAGGCAAAAGATTTAAAAAAGGATGATATAATAGAAAAATTTAAACCCATTCAGCTACTAACTGCTCCAGCGTTACTGTATAGAGCATCTTGGGTTGTAACTTCTTTTTGCCTTGCATACTTTAAGTTACAACGCCAACAGGGCCATAAACAATTATCTTTATTAACAAATGTGAGTTGCGCAACGAACACATGGGGTTTGGCTATATGGGAGACGCATAAAAAATATTTATATCTGCAAATTTTACTGTGGGATGTGCTATTATGAAAAAACTATCTGATAAAAAAAAGGTATGGAGTCCGGCAGAGCTAATAGATGGCTTTTTGCAACACAATGAATTAAAAATTCTTACTGGCTCCTCCCAAGATCTTACCGCACAAATAACCCGACAATCGCAATTCACGAAGAAAAAATTTATGAAGCTTCTACTCACTTCAGCTGGCATCAGCAACCCAAGCATCCGCAACGCATTGGTTGATCTCTTGGGTAAACCGATTGCCGAGTCCAGTGCTCTTTTCATTCCCACCGCTATATACGCCATAACTGGTGGTGCTGACATAATACGAAAAGTGATTTGCGGAACATTAGGTGACCCTTTCTGCCAATTGGGTTGGAAGTCGCTTGGAATATTGGAACTCACCGCCTTGCCCAGCATGAAAAAAGAACTTTGGTTGACCATGCTTCAGGAGACTGACGCACTGCTGGTGGGAGGTGGCGACTGTCAATATCTGTGCTATTGGATGCAGCAGTCCGGACTAGCAGAAATCTTACCATCGCTACTGCGCAAAACGGTTTACGTGGGTCTTAGTGCTGGAAGCATGATTATGACCCGCTTTGGAACGACTTATGGTAACCATACTCTGCCAACGGAAAGTGACAAATCTCTAGGAATTGTAGATTTCGCCCTACATCCTCATCTGGAACATGAATGGTTTCCGGAAAACTCTTTTGCAAACTTAGAAAAGTTAGCTACTACAATACCTGTACCCTCGTATGCTATTGACGACAATACCGCCATCAAAGTGATCGACAGCAATATCGAAGTCATCTCCGAGGGACAGTGGAAACTATTTACTCCTAATAAAATAGCGAACCGCTAACAAGGAGTTTGGCTATATAACGGCTTAGCGAATATATCCTCATTGACATATCGCTACCCGACAACATATCCAACCGACTAATAAAGCCAGGCTATCCAATATGTTCTCATCTTTATTATCTTTACTCAGCAACAGTTCGGGCTCACTTAACACGGAATATCGCCACATCTCCAAGCCCTGACGTTAGCCGCTACAAGAGTCTTTAATTGAAAGATCGTCCGTAAATAAAAGAATCCCATGAAGTCCTATCCGATACTTTTAATCCTATTGACATTCGCAATTTTTTCTTGCAGAAAGGATGACACTAATGCTACGTTTTCCCTGCCAGCAAAAACTCAATCAGGACAAAACACTTTTAGCTTTCTTTTAAATGCATCCGTCTGGACTAATTACGGACAAGTTTGTTTCCCTTTCGCAGGCGGCTGCAGAGAAAATTTAACTGGCACTTATTACACAAGTGATGGAGACATTCATATTGCCGCGGACAAAGTGCCTTACAAAAATAATTCCTGAAATACTAAAGAAAGCCTCGCTATAAATGTAACGACCAATTTTCAAGGAGCAGGAACTTATAGTACACTTACAAATGACACCATTGGAATTGGCTATTTTTTCTCCGAACAAGGTCAGCCAGAAAAAACCTATTTACTTTCGCAGACAAACCCGGCTTTCAATATAGTAATTACTAAAATTGACACAGTGACCAAAATTATGTCTGGTGAATTTTCCGGAAAACTATTCCGAAGGATAAGCGATGCATCATTTGCAACATCAACTACAGATTCAATTATCTTGAATGATGGCAGGTTCGATATCAAACTGCGATAATTACGGCAGCTAACAAGGGGCTTGGCTATATGGCGGCCTAACGAATAAAGCCAGGCAATAGAGTATACTCTCAGCTTTATTATCTTTACTCAGCATCAGTTCGGGTTTACGTAACATGGAATATCGCCACATCACCAAGCCCTGACGTTAGCAAACATTACAAAGAAAAGACATGACACAAGAAGAGTTTCAAAAATATTACGAAGAAAACTCTGACAAGATGTATAGCGAGTTAAGCAAGCTTAATGAAACAGAGTTGTTGCAACTTATATCAAATAAAACGCAGGATAAATATGAAATCTGGAAAGGGCAAGACAATTATCAGATATGGAAAGCTTTACAAATAAAAGGCACAGATAAATCTATAAAGCCCTTATTCAAAATCCTAAGTAATCCCGAAAACGATTATTTAGTCCGCTATCACGCTTGTACTGCGTTATTTATCATCGCTAAAATAAATGATGACAATTTTAAAGGTGAGGTTCAATACGGCCTCGACAAAAACAGGCAGCCTATTGATCAACAAAAGGCTTTTGATAAACTTGAAAACATGTTAAATAAATATTCAGACCATTGCAACAACACTAATGAACAACCCAAGGTCAGGCCATGGTGGAAAATATGGTAATGAATAAGGTGCTCTGACAATCGGCTTTCCATGCTGGCTTTATGCCGTTATTGGTGTTGCTGTTTTGAATAACTTACTGTTGCAAACTACCTGCACCGACAACTGAACTGAGGGAAGCTTCCGATAGTAAGGAACTGCTGTTGATTTGGTTGTTGGTGATATAGAACTAAATTTGAAAAATCTCCTTAGCCCAAACAGCAACAATGGCATAAATAAAATTGATCATGCTTAAGTTTGAATATTTTCCAAAAATAGACGCCCATTTTCATTCAACCTTTTACAACCCGGTATTTGAGAAAATCGCGAAAGACTACAATGTCAGATACCTGAACATTAATACGGATGCAAAGATTTTTCCGGCCATGGAGATTCAGGAAGCCGCGGCTATAGACTATATAGACAAGGATCCATCGCATTTTGCCTACCTCGCCAGTTTCGAAATGCAGGGTTGGGAAAATGGCGGCTGGTATGATAAAGTATTTGAGCGTATTAAAAAATCTGTTGAAAAAAAAGCAGCCGGCATAAAAATCTGGAAGAATATCGGTATGGAAGTTTTGAAGCCATCCGATCAATCGTATTTGATGATTGACGACGCTTTTTTTGATCCGCTCTTTACCTTTTTAAGTGAAAATAAAATCCCCGTACTTGCCCACCTGGGAGAACCTAAAAATTGCTGGTTGCCCTTAGAAGCAATGACCTCTAACAGGAACAGGATCTACTATACCAATCATCCGGAATTCCATGCCTATTTACATCCTGAAATACCCTCCTATGAAAAACAGGTAGAGGCGAGAGATCATGTATTGGAGAACTACCCCGGTTTAATTTTTGTGGGGGCGCATTTAGGAAGTTTGGAATGGAGTTATGAAGAACTATCAAAGCGTTTCGATAAATATCCTAATTTCTCCGTTGATTTATCTTCCCGTTTAGGGCATTTATTACTGCAATCCGTCAAAGATTTTGATGGTGTTCGTGATTTTTTTATTCAATATGCGGACAGAATAATGTATGGAACCGATGCTTATAACAATCCTGAAAGACTAGTAAACTCACTATTTAACGACTGGAAATTTTTTACAACCTCCGGCGATTGCGAATCGACAGAAGTAAGTGGTGTGTTTAAGGGAATTGATCTACCGGAAGAAATTTTATATAAACTGTACTTTGGCAATGCAAGAAAAATATACACCCTCCTGGATTTTTAAAAGCATAAATAAAGGAATAGTCTGCAGCTAAGATGCAGAACAGCAGCCGGAAGCTCAAAAGAATGGAAGGATAGCTTATCTTTAAACAGGAACAGATTCCGCGACTTCTTGTTTCCGGTTGGGCAATTTTTTTGCATAACTTAACTGTCGCCATACCCATTCTATGGGGCCGAATTGATATCTTTTTAACCACCATTTACTGATAAACACCTGTACGACATAAATGATTAAAGCAAACAACAGGTAATAGCCAAAGTGGATACGGTTTTTTAGGGATAAGCTTAATCCTATCCCTGAAAAAAGCAAAAGCGCAATCATATTTTGCGTAATATAATTTGACAGTGTCATTTTTCCAATTACCTGCATTGATCTGAAAAATGCTTTTAACTTTCTACTAATAAATAGCCAGCAAATGGCAGACGCTATAAACAACATGCTCGCCAGAATAATAAAATAAAAAGGGTTATAGTATTTTAGCCAGCTCCATTTTAGTTTTTGTGTAATCATAAACAGGGCAATCATCGACAATACCACGCCCAGACTTATCCAGAAAATACGCTTCACATATTTTTTATTTTCGTGTAAATGAATAAAGAAACCCGCTTTTTGCGCTGCCATTCCAAAAAAGAAACAACTCAACATTACCACATGGACAGTAATAAGGTAACCGGGGCTAAGGATTTCATACAGGTAGGTTCCATACAAACCAAACCATAATACCTTAAAAGGATTACTGCTTTCAAATAAATAAAAGTGAGGCTTTATCAACTCCATTCCTCCCGGGCTGTGAATAGAATTAACCAGGGCCGACACCCCCGGAATTGCGATGAGCAAGGCCAATGAAATGATCAATGCGGTGCGGGCGGTGCATTTGCGAAATACCAGGATCACCATACCCATTACGGCATAATCTTTTAATATATCTCCCCAAAAAAATGTACTGTTTATCAGCGCCAGGATAAACAACCAAAACATTCTCCTTGAAAAGAACAGCGTCGGATTGATTCCCTTCGCCGCCACATTTTCCATGAGTACCGAAAATCCGTATCCAAATAAAAAGCTAAGCAGTGTCCACGATTTTGCTGAAAATATGATATTGGAAACCCACAACAAAATATTTGTAAGCGTATCAGGTTTATAAACATTCCAATCCAAACCCATATAAAAATAGTCGGCGTAGTTCATGAGCGCCACGCCAAGCAGAGCCCAGCCACGCAGAATGTCGATAATTACAATCCTTTGTTTTTGCTCAATGGGCAATAAAGACTCTGATTGCATACAATGTGTTTAAGGAATGAAGATATAAAGATTGGCATAAAATATATAAATTCAAAACAAACCAGGGCCACCACACCAATCCATGTATATCCTTAACCAGATTTCTTTACTCCGTTGTTGGTATAGTTGTTTTGAATAACTTACTGCTGTAAACGGCTTGCACCTGCAACTGAATGGAGGGAGGTTCCTGGTAGTAATGAACTGCTCCTGGTTGGGTTGTTGGTGATATAGAACTAAATTTGAAAGCACTCATAGCCCGAACAACAACACCGGTGTAAAGTATCATCCCTTAAAACCCATTTCAAAATGAAAAAACTGACTATCTTTTTTGCATTGTTGCCTGGCTTCATACCTTTGGTTTTATTGGCTCAAACTGATTCCAATTCAAAACCATGTATTCCCTGCGAACAACTTAAGGATCTACGATTGCCGGATGTAACGATCCTCGAAGCAAAATCAATAAAAAATGATACCATCGAAGGACAGATAATTACAGTTCCTTTCTGCCGTGTACTAGGAAGAATAAGTAAAGAAATAAATTTTGAATTGCTTTTGCCGGGCCAATGGAATACGAGATTCCTGATGTCAGGTGGAGGAGGTTTTGTTGGAAGTATTCAAAATTATTTACGCTACAATGTAAATTCCGGCTACGCTACTGCCGGCACGGATGCCGGGCACCAGGGCTCAGGAATAGAAGCTGATTGGGCTCTCAACAATATGGAAAGGCAACTTAGTTTCGGCAGGTTAGCCATTCACCTTACTGCTGTAGTATCCAAATCTATTATCCATACATATTATTGCGCCGATCCTGCTTATTCTTATTTTTTGGGGTGTTCGAGAGGCGGTGGCCAGGCAATGGTAGAAGCACAACTGTACCCGGAAGATTTTGAAGGGATCGCTGCAGGGGCGCCGGCTTTTAGCTGGCCCGCTATCGGTGCTAAATTTATCCAGGAGAGTCAGAAAAATTATCCCAATAGCAAGGATCTCGGTAAACACATAATTACAAAGGATAATTTACGATTACTCCAGGATCAAATCCTGAAACAATGTGATGCGCTTGATGGGATCACCGATCATATCTTAAATGATCCAAGGGATTGCAGATTTGATTTTTCTGCTCTGCCGGTTTGCCCGGATGAGCAGGCAAGTGCCAGTTGTTTTACCCCGCAGCAATTAGCTGCTATTAAAACAGTCTACACAGCTCTCACTAATGAACAAGATACTATTTACCCTGGTTTTCCTTATGGCGCGGAGAATGAAGAAGGTGGCTGGGATGCGTGGATCGCCGGAACCACTCCCAATATGGCTTTTCCAAGTTTACACTACATGTTTGGTACGAATATGTTTAAATACCTGGTGTTTAATAATCCCGAATGGGATTATACTCAATATGATTTCTCTAACTTTTTCAATGATACACGATATGCCTCGGCCTATCTTGATGCTACTCAAACAGACTATACTGAATTCAAGAAACGAAAAGGGAAGATGATCATGTATCATGGCTGGAACGATCCTGCCCTGTCTGCTTTCGAGACAATCAGGCATTACCAGGCCGTTGAGCAAAAAGATAAAAACATTCAATCTTATTTTCGGTTATTCATGTTACCTGGTGTTTTGCACTGCGGGGGAGGACCGGGACCTGATGATGTTGACTGGCTTAAGTTGATAAGGGATTGGGTAGAAAATGATAAAGCACCGGAGCGATTGGTGATGTCAAAAAAGGAAAAAGATAAAATTGTAATGACAAGGCCTGTTTTCCCTTATCCAAAAGTGGCGGTCTATAGTGGAAAAGGTGACACGAATCTTGAGAAAAATTTCATTGAGAAAAAGAACTGATTTTTTTAGCATGTATTTAGTGAATGATATTAACTACAATGCTCACAATGTTTTTATGCCGTGAACACAACAATGGCCTAAAAACAATCAGGGCCGCCACGATCAATCTATCGCTATATTATTTTCTCAACAGTATATCTTAACTTCAGCTCCAGTTCAGAAACTAACCACTATGTCAATTCATTTTTCAAAACGTACAACCGTACTATTTGGACTATTTATCTGTATACTTTCCTGCTCAGACAATCCGGGAAAAAATAAAGAAATAACAGAAACAAATTTTTACACCCAATCCAATTCAAACAGGGTGGCTGCTGAATGGGAGCCTGCAGCAGGAACGATGATCGTGTGGCCGCTTTGTATTCCGTATAAACTCGCTATCGAATTAGCAAAAGATAATCACCTGTATACTTTAGTTGAAAATGAAGATGCTAAAAAAGAAGCATTATCATGGTACAATAAGTGGGGAATAGATTCCACCCGCAATACATTTATCTATACTCCGCAGGGAATCGATTCCTGGTGGGTAAGGGATTGGGGTCCCCCGGCGGTATTTACTCCCGACGGAAAAATGAAACTGGCGGATGGCAAGTACATCTATTCAACACCCGTGACGGATTTAACATGTGATGGTTCTTTGGAATTTTTGTATAAAACCAACGACCATAAAATTATAAAAACGGAAACAGATGATACGGCCACTCTTTATCTTGGTAAAGGATTAAATATGGAAGTATTAGACCTTCCATTTGTAAACACAGGGGGGAACGTTTTAACGGATGGCCTGGGCACGGCTTTTTCAACCTGTATCCTGTTAAATGAAAATCGGTTTTTCAATGTTTCCAAAGAACAATTCCTGGATCGTAATAAAAAATTATTAGGATTCAACCGCTATAATATCATATCTAATTTTGAAAAAGGTGGTATACAACATATAGATTGCTACATGAAATTGCTGGACGAAGAACGTATATTGGTAATAGAACCTCCAAAAGACCACGAACTATTCCCCATTTATGAGAATATCGCTCAAAATGAATTGAAAAAATTACGTTCTCCTTATGGACGATCCTATGAAATACTCCGGATAAAAACCGGCCGCTATAAGGAAGAGGAGTTAGCGGCTTATACCAATTCCATTATTATTAATAAAACGATCTATGTTCCGGTCTTCAATATTAAAGAAGACGGTATGGCTTTAAAAAAATGGCAGGAAGTGATGCCGGGTTATACGGTAAAAGGATTCAGCTTTGAATTATCGAATGAACCCTTTGTTACTCAAAAAATGGAAGACCACTATGAAAATTATGGCTGGAAAAATGGAGATGCCTTACATTGCAGGGCAAGGGCGGTATGGGATTCGAAAATGCTTTTTATGACCACGAAGAAAATTGATCCACTGGTAGATTCTAAGCACAGCAATATCGTTTACACTACCATAATCGACTATAGCAAAAAAGGGCTTCAAAAAGAAAAAGAGCAACTGTTTTGGAAACTGCCGGATGAAAAGAATTGGAAAACCATCCCATTGAATCAAATTGAAAACACTGATCATTTCTTCGCCGAAATTCCTTATCACAATAGGGGTAAAACTATTGAATACTATGTATCCGCTACTTCTAACTCAGGAAGAACAGAAACGGAACCAAGAACCGCACCGAAGGGAACTTACCAATTCGTGATACAATAAACAGCCAATAGACGAGAAAAATTTGCAAGGGAGAGATTGACTTTTGAACGTCAGCTCTTTGCATTTCATCGCCGAGTCGTTTTACAATTAAAATGCAATTTATCTTACAATGAGTTCATCCGCGAATATCCAGGCATCTCCACCCGCTCCAATATGCCAGTCCGGTAGTTTACCATAGTTTGTCGCAACAGCCCTGATATATCTTGCTTTCATCGCTATGGGGATACGATAACCGAATTCATGCACCTGTGGTTTAAAATCTTCATCTGTTATCTTATGCGTTTGTGTTGTTAACTGTCTCCAATTCTCACCATTATCCGAGATAAAAAATTCTACTTTCTTCGGCAAGAGTATCCAGAATTGTGTTTGCTGCATACAATTCAATTGCAGGTATTGGATAGTAACCAATGAATCCATGTCTACCACCACGTCCAGGTTATTGCCGAACCAACCCATCCAGCTTCCATCACCAAAATTGAGACTTCCTTTAATACCATTCGTCAAACCATAATCGCCCACTTTCTTGTAGTTTTCATGATAGGGTTTTTTAAAAACTACTTTCTTACCCAGGGCCTTGTGATCTATGATCGTGTATCGCGATGAAGCAAGAGCCTGTTTACCTTTCCGCATCGGAACGACATTTATTTTCTCCGGTGAGGAAATAGTTAGCGAATCTGAAAAAGAATATTCCGTTGGCGGCTCATCATTCAATGAATAAAAAACCTGTATTTCCTCCAGGCCCGTTTGTGCATAGAGCCGCCATAACTTTTCATCGGGCAAAAATTTCAATTGCGTCGCCAGCAGGTTTTTATCTTCTGCGCCAAACATCACCTGCATTTTATCCATTCTTTCATACTGCCGCCTGAGCCGCTTATGAAAATCAGCATAACTGGTTTTGTCATTCCATAATCTTTCGGCAAAAGCCTGTACTCTCGGGTACAACATGTACTCTGCATTATACTCTGTTACCCATTCCGTCCACAGCGGGCAATCAGCGCCCAATACTTTTTTGTTATCGCCTGCTACAGCGGGATTGAATTCAAAAGATTTTTGCAAAGTCAGGGAGGCTGGCGGTCCGTCCAAATAAAGCGTTTGAATAATAGCGTTGCCGTTCGTTAAGGCTTCTTTAGCTTTCTCCTGCCCACGCCACACTTCAATGACTGCGCTCTTATCAGCACCGCCTTCCATTATTTCATCCCAGCCAATCAACACACGTCCTTTTGATTGCAGAAATTTCTGAATGCGTTTGATAAAATAACTTTGTAGTTCATGTTCATCTTTTAATCCCTCCGCTTTTATCTTTTGCTGGCAAACCGCGCATTGCTGCCAGCGGAATTTAGGCACTTCATCACCACCAATATGAATATACTTTGACGGAAACAAAGCCAATACTTCATTCAACACATCCTGGCAAAACTGGTAGGTTCTTTCCTGGCCGGCACAATACACATCATTGATCACTCCAAAATAAGCAGGCACTTCCAGTTGTTTTTTCCGGCAGCTCATTTCGGGATAGGCTACGATAGCCGCTATACAATGCCCGGGCATTTCAATCTCCGGAATGATGGTGATATTCCGCTGCTGCGCATAGCTCACTATATCTTTTATTTCCTCCTGTGTATAAAAACCTCCGTGCGTCGAACCATCTGCTTCTTTTCGCCAGGCTCCAACTGAGGTAAGCTTAGGGTATTTCTTTAAAGCAATACGCCAGCCCTGGTCATCGGTCAGGTGCCAGTGAAAAGTATTGAACTTATACAAGGACAAAAGATCGATATGCTTTTTAATAAAATCAACCGAAAAGAAATGCCGGCTTACATCGAGCATATTACTTCGCCAGGCATATTGCGGAGCGTCTTTTATTTCCAGGCAGGGCAATTCAATAACGGTTGTCATTTCCATTGGCAATAATTGTCGCAGTGTTTGCACCGCCCAGAACAACCCTTTATCATTATAAGCCTGCACCAAAATACTTTTAGAGCTAATATTTATTTCATATCCTTCAGGATTGGTGATAGATTTTTTATACACGAAACTGATTGAATAAGAAGATGCTTTAGCAGCTGATAGCACTATGCCCGTTTGCCCTTTTACCACCTCAATAAAAAATTGAATTACTTTTTTTGCTTTCGCATCTGAAGGCATAATAAGTTTTGCATTCTGTAAAGGAAAGCTTCCTTCCCGCATCTCTACCTGCCGGGGTTGTGGAATGATGCTGATAAATTGCTGGGAAAATGAACAGGAAACTGCCAGCCAGGTCCCGATAAAACAAAAGGCTTTTTTCATGAATGTCGTATTAGTCTTTGCGCAAGATTACAAAATCGTTGTGCTTTACATTTGTTTTAGATGAAACACGAGAGGTACAAAGGCACAAAGACATAAAGCAATAAAAAAAACTCTGTGTCTCCGTGTCTTCGTGTTCTTGTGTTTCTGCAGCGCCAAAAAGCAAAATGACGCTAAAAAAGGGTTCAACATTTCCTTTACTTAAAATCATTTGCTATTGCAGCAGCCGGCAAAAACAAGAACCAAAAGAAAGTGGTCTTTGTCATTTTGTTTTCAGATAATTTATTCCACGGATAATTCATCTACAAACAACCAGGCTCTCCCACCCTTTCCGGAATGCCATGCCGACACCTGGCCAATGTTTTCCGCGATCACTTTTATATATCTCGCGGTTGATGACTTTGTAAGAGCTATTACTTTTCTTTCATTCTCCTGTTGTTGTTGTGGAATGGCTTCGGTTACTTCACCCAACAATTGATACTCTTTACCATCATTGGAAGTGAATACTTTTAATTTAACAGGCAGGAATATCCATGAACCATGATTTCTTAAAAAAGAACCGGTCACTTTTGAAAACCGCTTCTCCACTCCAAGGTCCAGCACAACTTCCATATCTTTTCCTTCAAACCCCACCCACCCTTTATGAAAATCTTTCTCATCACCACTCCAGCCATCCACCAACGATACAGGACCCATGGCAGCATATTGGGATGCATAACTACTATTGATTGAAATAGCATATTTTCCTTTTACGATCTTCAGTTCGCTTACATCACTTGATACTTTTCCCGTTACATAGGTTACCGCTTTTATTACACCACTTTCTGTCACCACTATCGGGTTACTGTAAAGCGCTGACCGAAGATTGGGAATGCTGCCATCGGTGGTATAACGAATGGCTGCATTTTGTTCGGGTGCTGAAATAGTTACAGTTGCTCCACTTCCATCAATCACTTTCGTTTTCGCAATGACTTCAGCATCGGTACCAACCTGTGGCATGGCAGCCAGTGTTTGAGGGGTGCCATTTATTTTGAAAACATAGACATATTTTGATGACCTGGCCGCTTCGCTCTGCAGGTAAGCCGGGAATAGGATAGCAACTCCTTCCGCTGTTTCTTTCCAGGATAATTTCTCTTTGTTCCCTAAAAGCTGGACGAATGAACCGGCAACGGGTTTTATTTTCTTAACCATTAATTCATTGCCAGGCCAGCCATTGCAATAAATAAATATTTGTCCCTTGTTGTTGTGGGCATAACGGATCTTATTCCCTTCCTGGAAATAATTCCATGTTTTCATACTGTATATGGCTTCGCTGTTCACCTTCATCCAATCACCTATTTCCCGCAAGCGATGCATACTGACTTCCGGGAAAAGACCTTCACCTGTAGGACCTACATTCAATAAATAGTTCCCTCCCTTCGCTACTACATCTACCAGGTTCCATATAAGTTGGTTGGCCGTTTTCCAGTTCTGATCATTTTTGTTATAACCCCAATGATCATTCATGGTCATACAACTTTCCCAATCCGATTCACTCTTAGTATCCAGTATCTCTTGCTCCGGGGTACCAAAATCACCGGCTGCCTTTCCCTTGTTCATTCCCTGCATACCATTTCTTCCCTTGCCGATGCGATTGTTAATGATAAGGTTTGGCTTCAATTTGCGAAGCCAGTCATATAGATCCTGCCCCTGCTCTTCCGTCCACTCGTCCACCCACTCACCATCAAACCACAATACACCCGGGTCATATCTCGTTACCAGTTCCTGCAATTGCGGCTTCAGGTATTCTTCGCGATACTTCGCGATATTGGTTTTGTTTTCATCCGGGTGATGCCAGTCCATGATAGAATGATACATGCAAAATACAATGCCGTGCTTCTTGCAGGCGTCAGATAGCTCTTTCATGATATCTCTTTTGAAAGGGGTCCGGTCCATTACATCATAATCACCCACTTTGCTATCCCATAAACAAAAACCGTCATGATGTTTGGAGGTGATGACGATATATTTCATACCGGCGTTCCCCGCCATCTGCACCCATTCATCAGCATTAAATTTTTGTGGATTGAATTGCGGAGCGAATTTTTCATACTCTGATTTAGGTATCTGCGCCTCCTGCATGATCCATTCGCCAAAATTGGTACTTCCCTTATACTCACCTGCAGGCACAGCATACAGGCCCCAGTGAATGAACATGCCGAACTTGGCGT
Source organism: Chitinophagaceae bacterium (assembly GCA_040007815.1). Classification (GTDB taxonomy): domain Bacteria; phylum Bacteroidota; class Bacteroidia; order Chitinophagales; family Chitinophagaceae; genus Terrimonas_B. Next base: position 79,008 of record JBDTUH010000028.1, on the reverse strand, counting down.
TGCGCCACCAATCCATGCGGGTATCGGTTGAAGTAGATTGCGCCGTTACAATTAAATTGTTAAGCAACAATGAAGACAGGAAGCAAGCAGCCACTATTCGCAAACGCACAGGAATCAAAAAATAATTCACGACAAGATGTTGATTTAATTACTAAATAAAAAAATTATACAATAGCAAACAAAGTACAACTTCCTGTTCAAAACTGAATAGAATCATTCTTATAACTTAGTAAAACTTCAGCATCATTTTATTTTTCCTTAACAACTAATAGCCATCCCTTTCCTTTTTCAACCAAAATGTCTTCACCTGGTTTGAATTCATGTTTCTCCTGGAAATGATTTATCGCGGGAGCGTTTATTGTTACTTTTCCGGGATCCAAACCAAGGCTTTTCCAGTCGGTCTGTAATTGTATGTTTACATTTGTTTCGGCCCAGCTTGCAATAGAAATCAACGCCGCTCCTTTCTTTTTATATACCGTAGCCAATACTTTTTCATTATTCGTTTTGATCGGGCAGTTTTCGCTCCAGTAACCAATCATTTCCGTTCCTACCATTCCAAAATCATCCCAGAGTTTCCAAATGGGACCGGGGTTTGCATTTTCACTCCACGGCATCCGGCTTGTCATACCGTATATCATTCCCCGCCAGGCGTTGCCACCATCCTGTAACATTTCTCCCATTAATCCAAAGGGAATACCGCTAACTTCGGTAAGAAAAAAATCGGGGTTATTCTTTTCGTAATCAAAATATTCCCCGAACCACAATCTATTCAGGTAGGGAAAATGCTCCATATACAAATTGGCGCTGTTATTAAATCCATCGTTTTTATTGTACTGGTTGGCTGAATGCAGGTCAATAATACCCGGACGCCCGTTTTGTGTAAGCATTCTTTTAATACGTTTCATCGTGACGCGGTCAAAAGCTACATCATCGAGGTAAAGCCCATCGATACCTACATTATTTACCAACCAGTTCATGCCTTCTACATAATAGTTATGCCAGCGGTTCATACCACTGTTGATGAGCGCGGCATCTTTTAAATCCGGTACAAACCAGGCGGCAATATAATTTTCACCAACATGTTCCTGCAGCCAACTGAAGCCACCGCCTTTTCCGGGAGAATAAATTTCATGACCCAGGCTTCGCATGGCAAATGTTTCGTAAGCCTTGTCGGAAAGTTCACGAATCGTGTTATAAATTTTCACCTTCAGTCCTTTGCTGTGAGCTCCATCAATGTATCTCTTCATTTTTTTCCATTCAATAAAAGGGTAATTAATCCAGGGATTAATAGGTGTCGCATGATGAATATTGACTATCGTGGCACCGGTTGCTTTTATTGAATCAAGGTCATTATACTTATGATAGAATCTCGCCTGCCATTGAAAATCGGTATTGATGGTATGAAAAGGCGTAATGAGCAAATTAAAATTGTAATACAGCACGCTATCTTTCTTAAGCATACGGGCTCCGCTGTACGCATTTACCAAAACAGATTTTTCTCTTTTAATAATATCAATACCCCCTTTATTCACATTGCCCCAGGATGATGGTAATAGCAAGGGCTTCTGCAAATAAAAATTAGTATTTAATGGACGAACATAATGTTCATCACGCAACGAGAATTGCAAACCGGCATTTACATTACCGAGCCAGGCTCCATCCTGGTTTTTGCTGGCGACGTCCCATTTCCAGGATACTGAATCAGGCAGGACACCTCCTTTCAAACCCAGGCCCATTATATATTTTGAAAATTCACGCTGCACCGGTAAATGAAAAACGATGTCTTTAAATGATACATCCTGCAAAGCGGTCAGTTTAACCGTGTACGCTAAAAATCCGTCAAATTCTAAAGAAGCACTTACATCCATTTGCAGGGATGCCGATAAGTTGGATGCTTCCCATTTCACTTTTCCTGGTTCTTGTTGAGTAAACTGCAAGCCGGTATTTTTCCATTGCAGCGATTGCTTCCCATCCGCATCATAAAAATGAAAATGAAGTGGCTCCATTAATAAATCATTTGACTTATCACTAACAGAAGTCATTTCGGGAGTAAAATAGGTTTGTATCTGCGATGGGAACCCATCTTTATTTAAACTTATTTTTCTGCCCAGTAGTGAAATGGCGGTATCTTCTATTTTAAGTGCAGTGTAAGGAGCAATCACTGTATTATCCTGTGCCAGTGTTGAGTTAAGCCATTTCAACCTCGTTTGCTTCCAGGGTTCCGCGATACCCCCATCTTTAGCTACTTCATTGTTCACCGTAATATGCAGGGTTATTTCTTTTACCGATGAAACGTTTTTGGCTGATATAATAATCTTTCCCGTGTACAGACCGGGAGTGCTATTCTCCGGTACATCCATTGCGCACCACATGGCCTGAATTTTTCCTTTTTCACTATTCACAACAGGATGCAGAATAGTTCCTGTGTAGCTCGTACCATCTGTATTGAAGCAGGAAAAATTTTTAGCGGCGATCACTCCGCCTTTACTATTCTTCAGGTTTCCAAAACTGATCTTTACATCTTCCAGGTTTTGTAAAGCATAAATGCCTAACTGAAAAGTAAAGTTCTCGCCTCTTTTTACATTGTCAGAAAAAACCTTCCCGGCTCCTTTTTGGATCCATCGCTGCGGAAGGTCGTTTTGCATGCGAATGGAATGCAACCTGTCTTCAGGAAAAACAAGAAATGATGAACCAGTATTTTGCTGTTCCAGTTTTTTTGTTTCCGCAGCAGTAGCGATAAATTCCATCGGGTAAAAGCTATTGAATTCGTCAATAGACTGATATACTGTAACCATGGCGGCGGGGAATTTTTTTAATTGACCCAATAGCGTAAGCCAGCCTGGTGAAGCTGTTGTCTCTGGTTTCAGGTACACACCACGTGGGTAGTTTGATCTACCCTCGTTCTTATATGGCATATAGTACACATAATATTTACCCGCACCGGACACAGGCTCAAAAAATATTTCACCATATTCTCTTTCCGCTTTTTTAATTTGGACATTTAATACCTTTCTTCCTGTCTTTGCCCCTTCGATTATAATTCTTTTTTCTTCAGGTTGCATGTCTCTTCTTCGCCAGGGAACAATGACACGAACAACATTTTTATTTTTCAAAAATTCCGTTGGTGAAACTGTAACAATAAACCGGTGATTACCTAATGAATCAGGGTTCCAGCTATTGTTACCACTAACAAACCTGACTGCCTGTGCGTTACTGCAATAACTACCTATCAGCACCAAGAAAAAAATACTTGCTGGCTTATAGTTAGAAAAAGGGTTGAGCATACTATTTATTTAAAATTATTCTAACCTTGAAAATTTGACAACCGGCGGTTTTAAGAGCGCTGCATGTTCCAGCTTAGTTCCCAGTAGAGTATTGTCATCAAAAAAACCGCAATTCCGTAAAAAGAAACGGCCATTCTCTTCGCCGCCGCTATAGTCAAGCCGGTATTGCTTTTTTGCGGTAGCATCGCCGGTAAAAGTGGCTTCGATAACAGGTTTCCATTCCTCATCTTTATTTTTTGTCCATTGATTTTGATAAAACGCTTTGCGGGTAATGTAGCCGGTAGCAGGTTCAAAATTTTCAAGAAATGAGTGTAGTCCCGTTAAATAGGTATGAGTTGAAGGGCGGCTAAAACCCGCTATCAGCATCCATTTGTGTAATTCCGGCGCAAAGAAGTAAGCCATGTAGTTTGTATAATTATTTTCAACGGGCTGGCCATGAATTAGGAATTTGTACGTGTTGCCGGCTTTCCAATTATATTTTAAATAACTCTGGCCGCCTGATCCCTCGTTACCAAACTCACCGGCATGAATGCCTTTTCCCTTTTTTAATAAGATGATCTTTTTATCAGCAGGAATTTGTTTCGGGTCATCGGTATTGAACGGACTCCAGACAGAAAACAATATCCTTCTTTCTGTCGATGAATTTACCTGCATGCCAAAGTATCCTTCACCAAACCCATTAGCCATAAAATATGAGCCGATGGGATCATTGCCAACCGGAACTGTTATCTCATTGTAAAACCATTCAATTTCATTTCCATTAGCGGAGATATCATAATTGAGATGAACAGAAGGACCACGTCTTCACCAATAAAAGTAATTTCCTTCATTATTCTTTACATAAGCTGTTTGGTCATCAATGGAAGTACCAGCTATATGCAGCTCTTTAATATTAGCAAATATGCTTCCCGTTTTACTCACTCCCTGCATATTAATCCTCACATAACCCGCTTTTGTTATTTCCCAGCCGCCAAACGTGTACTCTTTATCAGTCGTGCCATTAACACCAATCAGTCTTGACTTATTATTGATTGTACACCGGATTTTACTTTCGCCTTGTGGTATATTCAGCAAAGCCATCACTTCGAAGCTACCAGGTTTGTTAACTTTAATATAAGTGCTGAAAATAGCTTTTTCACTTTGCCAGTTTTCCCATCCCTCATTCGTTATCGTTTCTTTACCGGCTTTTTCCTTTATAGTGATAAAAGAGTTACCACCCAACGGCACTACCAGTTTTGCAGTATCGGTTTGCCGTACATTAGCAAGCCTGAAATTTTTGTTGTTATTATAACTGGCAAGCAATAAGCATAGTGAAATGAACGGAATTATTGTTTTAAGCTGATTCATCTTTTACAATATCTGAATTTTATAACCACGGATGCACGGTATAAAACCCCCATCCGTGCATCCGTGGCAAAGATCTATTGCACACGTTCTACCCAAAAGCCCGTATCAAAATCGGCCCATCACTATTCTCTTATATTCAAATCGCAAATGTGGCAGTCAGACTTAAATATCAATAAACGGCTTTTAATCCCTTTTCTTTCCAGAAATCGATGATGGGCTGATAGGGTCCTAACTTATGTTGCTCTGCTGAGAAGGTATCAATAAATGGAGCCTTGTCATAGTCGATCGCTTTCTCCACAGCATAGGGATAATCAAAAGTTTTTGGATTGGGTCTTTTATGCATTTCATCATCATTGACATAAGCGGCAATGTCAAGTGCTTGTTCATCCGTCAAAAAAGGTTTGTCCACCATTACTTTATCATAAGGCATATTGCCCTTTAACCATTGCGCCTGTTTGATGATGCGGTGCATACTTGAACCGGGCTGGTATCCATAATTTCCCCATAAAGGAGGATAGATATAGGTTGTCTGATCCGCATTCCATTGTCCCTCTCCATCAGCGCCATGACATCTTGCGCAATTCTGATCAAAAAGTATTTTCCCCCGATCAGGGCTTGCTGCTTCAGACGGAAAAGATACCTGCATATTCTTCGACCCTTTGAAGGCCTTATCCTTGGGAACAAAACTATTGATCCATTTAAAGTAAGAAAGTATAGCGGTCATTTCTTCGCCTTCAAGTGGCAAAGGCTTGCCATTGTGCGGCCTCATCACGCAATTATTCACTCTTTCAGCAAGGGTCAATATCTTTCCTTCCCTGGCGCGGTATTGCGGATAGTTGTCATGTGATGACATCAGGTTAAAAGAAAATGGTTTTGTTCCGCCATCCTGGTGGCAGTTGGTACAGTTCATCTTATTGCCCAAATAATTTCCCTTTATTCCATCGGGCCCGATATAATAAGCCGTATTCAATACAAGATCCCTTCCATATCTTACAGCTTCACCAAATTTATCCTGGGGTATTTTAGAAGTATCGATGGTTATAAATGTTTCTTCCACTGACAATACAGGAGATTCGCTTTTAGCTTCCTTCGCTGATGACTGGCAGGAAAAATTAAAAACGATTGCAAAGATTACAATCACTAAGACGGTAACAACACTTTTCATATCTTCAAAATAAACGGTTTAATTAAAAAACTATTTAATTCATAATATACGGCTTTACTTTATCCGCAGCTATAAATTCAACCCGGTAAGGTGGTATAGCCGTATCCAATGTCCATAACAAAACACCTTTCAAATCAGTGAGGACGGTTATATGTCGCTTCGAACAACAGCAAAGTACCAACGAATCTCCGATCATATAAGCACTTCCCATTCGGTCATTGTACACTTCGGGTGGCAATTTTATATGAAAACTCAGTTGCGCCTTCTTTTCTTCGTCTTGCATTTTCATTGCAAAAACTGACGATTGATGTTTTTCAACGCCATTGTCAAAAAACATCAAACTTCCAGACGGATTTATATGAACCGCATGGGCCTGGTTGAAATTACATTCAGCAGGCATCACTATGTTTCCTCCTTTGCCAAGCTTCCAGATCACTTTACCGGTATGAACATCCAGCTTCCATACCTGGCCGTTGTTGTAAAAAGAAATAATAAAATTGCTGTCCTTATCATAGTTCAGGCTATTGGCATGCATCCAATCTTTTTTGTCTATAAGGAGCCGGGGATCATCAAAAGGGTTCATGACATCAAAAACACTCCATTGCCATACTTTCTTCCCGTTCCTGTCCATGATTAATATGCCATCGCCATTTATGGTATCCTTCTTTCCACCACCAATGGAACTCAGATCCATTATTCGTTCATCAACAAAAAGTGTCACTATCTCATTCTCACTCTTCTTTAAAATTTCATGATGAATAACATGCGTAAAATCGCCCTGGCCTTTTTTCAAATGAAAAAGGGTGTCGCCCAATAAATTAATCTCTAAAATTTCACTGCCATAACTTGTTGGCTCGTCGTTTTTACCGAGGATAGAAATGATACTTGTATCTTTTGTAAAATGAGTCACTTTAAAACCCGTTCCATCTATCATGTGGTACCACTTCAGTTGCCCCTTATAATCCACCATATAGAGAACGCCAGGTGTTTCTCTTTTATTCATAAGCATCAAACCCTTCTTAAATTCCTGGGGTAAAAGTTCGGGCCTGGTACAGTTATATTTAAATTGTTCCTGCAGCCAGGGCGGAAGTCCTCTTGATTGAAATGTATAAGTTTTACCCGGGTTCTCTTTCCCGTTCTGAATGGTAACAATATGATAGGTATAATTTGTTTTAGGAATGATATTGCCAAGAACAAGTGAATGGGATAGTCCTTTCTTTGAAACCGGCGAAGACATTTTACCGCCAGTCCCGCTGCTGTCCGGCCAGTATTCGGCAAATACCTCAGCTTCTGAATTTGTCTCTACATCAATTTGAATTTTTAATTCATTATTATGATGCAAGCCGACTTTTATTTCTTTTACAATATTTTCACTGTTTCCTGCACAGCCGGCAAAGAATATCATAAAACCAAAAGCTAATCCTATTGACCAATACCTGAGCATTTCTACTAATCTTTTATATAACATCTCTTATAACAAAGCGATCCTTAGCGACTACTGTATTCCTGTTTATTAAAAGAACCAGGAATATGATCATATCTAAAGCGGACATTATCATATCCCTGGCTCAATGACTCATTTGTTTACTTTACCTGTCAGCATTATTCAAATTTGGATTAAGATCCACCTGGCTTTGCGGGTAAGGGAAATATTTGTTTTTCGGCATTACAATATTGGAAGGTTGTCCTATCCGGTTGAGATAAGCGTTTACGATAACATCATACTTATTCATTCTTATCAAATCAGCACGGCGTTTTCCTTCGTAAAAAAACTCCCATCCGCGTTCCTGCAGAATCGCATCCCTCAGCGTTGATTGATTGTAGTCGGCGAGACTAAGCAATTTCGCATGCGACCTGCCTTTTACCTGGTTGATCAGGTCTATACATTCCGCAGCTGGCCCACCCAGCTCATTGAGCGCCTCCGCCCTGCTTAATAACACATCGGCATACCGTAAGATATCAACACTATGTCCATCGTAATAGGTAGTAGAGCCCAATGAATCAGCATACTTTTTCGTGGCAATGTCTTCCATATAAAATTCGCCGTTGGGAGGAATAGCACCTATCGTTGGGGGTTGCTTATGCAACAAACCATCCGTTCCCATGAATTGCGGGTAAAAGCAGGTTTTTCTTTCATCAGCGTTATCAAAACTGTTCCAGAAATCCCAGGTTACCGTATAATACTGCCAGCGGTTTTCCACGACAGGATGATTTTCCGGGCCAAAGTGATTCAACAATTCAGTTCCATTTGAGTTGGCATCGCTCAACACGGAGAAAATATTTTCACCGCACCATTTATTGGCTTCAGCGAACAACCCTGAATAGGAAGGATAAAGTGAATAAGTATTCAGGTCCATAACCTGCTTTGTCAAATCAACCACTTTTTGCCATTCGTGTTTACGCAATTGCAATTTTGCCAACAACGTAAGTGCGGATCCTTTAGTGGCCCGTCCCACATCGTTACTGGAATAAATAGCGTTATTCTGATAATTCACCGGGAGAACAGCGGCAGCGGCCGTCAAATCATTTATTAAGAAAGTTTCAATTTCTTCAAGAGACGCAGGCTCCGGCTGGCTTGTATAATTTGGGTTAGCGATATCATTTTCTGTTGCCAGGATAACCGGGCCCCATGCATCTGTCAGATCCATATAGGCCAACGCACGCAAAAATTTTATTTCAGAAAGAAATTGATTCTTTTCCGCTTCGGTAATTCTCGTCATAGGCGATAAATTATAGATCGCATTGTTAGCATTGGCGATCAGCTTATATATCTGGCGCCAGTCCTCCTCCACCAATCCATTGGAAGAATTCCAAAGAGCTAACGAGAGCTGTCCCGGATCGCCACCATACTTGCAATGACCCAGATCAGTGGTAAGATCAGTTAATGCAAAATGCCTTACCGTCCAATAGTCGAAATTGTCACCAACAACAGGGCCCTTCAATCTTGCATAAACAGAGTTTACAGCTGCGATGGCATCGGATTTTGTTTGAAAAGCATTTGCATTGGTAAGACTGCTATATACTTTCGGCTCTAATGTCGTGTTGCAGGAATATTGCAGTAGTACCGGTATTAAAAGGAATATTATTCTATATTTTTTCATGATCACTAAAATTTATTGTTATTCATTAGTAGTTAGCTGTCGCTATTCAATTAATGAATGGTTAGTTTAACACCAAAAACAAAAGTCCTGAAAGAAGGGAAGGCATTGAAATCAATACCACCGCCAACATTACTGCCTGAATGCACATTTACTTCAGGATCAGTACCTGTATATTTTGTAAACGTTGCCAGGTTTTGCCCGGAGACATATACCCGTAACCCATCAATAAATTTAACTTGCCTGATTAAATTTACCGGCACGTTATAACCCAATGACACTGATTTCAACCGTATATAGGAAGCCTTTTCAACAAATCTTGAATTGACATAACTTCCATAAGTGCTCAGGAAATATCCTTCTCTTGGAATATCAGTGGTTTCGTTTTTAGTAGCTACCCAACGATTCAATGCATCCGTACTGGTGGTAGATTCCAGCACCAGGCGATTCATGTTATACAAATAATAACCGAATGCTCCCTGGAAAAATACATTTAGATCAAAGCCTTTATACTGAAAATCATTTCCAAATCCCGCGATATAACGGGGGTTTGTATTTCCTAAATAAGTTCTGTCAGCTGGAGTTATTGAACCATCCCCGTTTACATCCACATATTTAGGATCGCCTGGTTTTGAATTAGGTTGTGGCGCATAGGTTTCTCCTGTTTTAACAACGCCTGCATATTGAAACCCATACAATACACCCAATTCTTTACCCGGTTCTAACCTTGTAAATTCACGGCCGGAAACCACTCCGCTTGGATTAGCCGTGTTGGTGCTGATGATCTTAACATTATTCGCCAATTCCAAACATTTTTGCCTGTTATAAGCGATATTGAAAGAGGTGCTCCACGAATAATCTTTTGCTTTTACATTATCCGAATTAATTGAAAGTTCAATCCCTTTATTTTCAATTACCCCTGCATTGGTTATCTGGCTGCCGAATCCCCACCATCGCCCAACTGGAACAGACAATAACAGGTCGTCGGTTTTCTTTTTGTAAACATCAATGGTAGCATTTAGTCTGCCGTTTAAAAATCCCACATCCAGGCCTATATCCGTTTGTTTGGTATTTTCCCATTTTAAATTATTATTCGATAAAGATGTCGGTTCGATGCCTGCTGAAAGATCACCACCCAGGCCTAGCGACGTGCCGTAAGGAGAGAACCTGCTTAAAAATGCATAATCACCTATACGGTCGTTGCCGGTAATACCGTAACTAACTCTCAGCTTAAGACTGGAAAAAGTATTTAATTTTTGTATAAATCCTTCATCTGTTAATTTCCATGCGATAGCACCTGAAGGAAAAATACCATGCCTGTTGTTTGGACCAAATCTTGATGAAGCATCATCTCTCAGCGTAAAGGTTGCTAAAATTTTATCGTTGTATGAATAATTAAGCCTGCCATAGTAAGACGTCAGCTTGGTTTCTATTTTGCTGCTTGCCGGTAAAGTAGCGCCCTGAACGGAAGGAGTAGCTCCGGCGAACAAATTATAATATAAAAATATATCAGTAGAGAAACCCCTGCTTCCCGCACCCAGGCTTTCAAAAACATCTTTTTGACTAGAGGTACCAACCAATGCGGTAAAAGAATGAACGCCTGTTGTATACTTATATGTCAAATATTGTTCTGCCAGCCATCTGAAACTTGTGCTCATCTGTTCCTGTGCGATACCTCCATTTGCCTGGCCGGCTACCAATGTTTTGGGAGTATATTGCCCCGCTGTCGTTTGCGAATATTCAGAACCGGCACTGAAATGATAGGTAAGATTTTTTATTATTTCATAATCAACAAACATATTTCCATTGATCAACCTGTTAGTAGAAACATTGGTAGGCTCGAGTAAAACAGCAAGCGCATTATCTCTTCCCTGGTACCTGTAATAACTTCCATCGGCATTATAAGCCGGAATACTTGGTATTCCTGTCAATATGGAAAACAATGGCGCGGTGATATCAGCGACATAACGCTGCAAATGATAGTTGGTACTCGCCCCATAAAAATTAGCGCCGATTTTTACTTTCTCACTGAATTTTTTCTCCGCTCCCATTCGTATGGAATACCTTTCCATATTGGTCGTTTTCAAAACACCATTCTGTTTGAAATAATTACCAGACAGGTAAAGTTTTGATGATTTATCATTGCCGCTTAAGCTGATACTCCTGTTCAATATAGAAGCATCCTGCGTGGTCAGATCCCACCAGTTTGTATTCGAGAGCGGAAAGCTTGAAGGAAAAACAGGAGACCTGTTATCTTCGGCGGCTATAGCATTTTGTATATCGGCGTATTGTGTTCCGTTTAGCAGATCCGGTTTATAGGTTGAATACTGCTTTCCATTAGAAGCATCCCCTTCTATTTGCATCTTTCCCTGCTTTCCTTTTCTTGTAGTAATCAACACTACTCCATTACCCCCTCTCGCTCCATAAATAGCTGCGGCGGAAGCGTCCTTTAATATTTGAATATCTTCTATATCATTGGGGTTAATAAATTTCCCATTATCACTGATCATCCCGTCTACAACATATAAGGGTTCATTGGTTGTATTAATAGAATTGCCACCCCTGACAACAATTGAAATACTACCACCGGGAGAAAAATCCGATTGCTGAACTCTAACCCCTGCCGCACGGCCCTGGATCGCCTGCGCAATATTAGAGGTAGTACCACCCAATGTCATATTCTCATTGCTGATAGAACTAACAGCGCCGGTAAGATCTTTTTTCTTTTGTGTTCCGTATCCAACTACTACCACTTCTTCCTGCTGGGTAGTCTTTGTTTTAAGTGAAGCATTGATTTCCGTTTTTCCTGCAATAGATACTTCCATCGTTTCCATAGCTACAGAAGAAAAAACAAGCGCCGCCGCATTATCAGGCACTTCTAATTTAAAATCTCCTTTGTCATCCGTAACAGTACCAATAGAAGGGCTGCCTTTTACATATACTGAAACCCCGGATACGGGTTCAGCTTTTTCGTTGGTTACCTTTCCCCGGATGATTTTAGCTACAGGATTTTCACCGGCTTCAATACCGGCTGAATAAGCTATGTTTTTTTCTTTGGGATAAATAAGGATCGTATTATTATCCAGTTTGAAATTGAGCTGGGTAGCTGCCAGTATCAATTGCAGGGTGGCTTCAACCGAACGGGTATCTTTTCCCAGGCTGATGTTTTTATACTTCGCTACCTGCTCCAGTATATAGGCCATACGAAACCCTGAAAGTTTTTCGATCCTGTTCAGTGCGTTTCGCAGAGATACATCACGCAGTTCCAGCGTAATTTGCCTTTCATTGAGAGGCTGACCGAATCCATCGCTTGCTATTAACAGTTGCACCGTTAGCAGCATACTCATTACCACAACAATACTCACTTTCATAATGAATGGTACATTTAGTTTTTGCTGTACCCTGGCCCATTTTTTTCGCTGAAGCATGGCGCCAAAAGCAGTTGTTTTTTGCATAAATTGCAATAGTTTAAAATGATTATCGATTGTTTTAAGCAGCCCCTCTTAAGCTTTCCACGGCAGGAGGGGTTTTTTATTTTTCATCAGTTTTTTTCAACTGGTGGTGGTTTTGATTTTTTCATACTTCTTTTACTTATAATTTTTTACATACAGCTCATAATTGCCTAATCATATAACCCGAAAAAATGTTCAATATTCAATGTCCAATTCTCAACTTTCAATTAAAAGAAATATAGGCAGCGCTATGGATTAACTGTTGTTAATGCTGAATTATCCTATTATTCAGCACATCCTTTTCCATCTATTACGATAGTTTTATTATCCGTCGTCGCATACGTGACATTGCTGATAATAGACAGAACATCCAGTACTTTCTCCAGTGATTCGGTTCCGTTGAAAAATGCCTTTACGGTACAATTACGGAGAGCAGGGTTTTTAAAACTGATATCAACCGCGTAACGGCGGTTTAATAACTCTGCTACTTTCTCAAATGAAACATCTTCAAAAACCATATCCTGTTTGGCCCAGTCTGTCACGCCTGCTATGGAATTCATTGTTTGCGGAACTGCTTCTTCTGTAGCCACATTACAGATAATCTGCTGATCGGGTGTTAATACAGCCAGAACTTTTTTATTGTCCTCCACTTTTACCTTACCTCTTGTAACGGATATTATAATTTTCCTTGCATCCGGGTAAGCATTAATGTTAAATGCCGTACCAAGTACTGTCGTTTTTATTTGCCCGGTATGAATAATAAATGGCTTTTTGTCATCATGCATAATATCGAAATACGCTTCGCCGACAAGGATAACTTCCCTGGCGTTTCCAGAAAAATTTTCGGGATAATCCAGCTTACTGTTGGCATTAAGGATGACGGTACTGCCATCCGGTAATGTAAGATGACGGGTATAACCAGTTGTTTTATCCAATGCAGCATTGCCGGCAGTACCCGCCTGCTTGTTTTCCGCTACCTGTATCTTTTCAGCAGGTCCCATCCAGTTAAAAACAGCAATCCCCAAAACAGTGAGAACTGCCACAGCCGCAGCTATCCGCCATATTATTGTTTTTTTACTCCTGACGAATGGAAAGATTTTTTTGTCTTCCTGTATCTGAGCATCCAGGTTATTAAAAATTTTCGCCCTCAGTTCATCTTCCTGCTCATCCTCATTCCAGTTGATGGAGCCCGGTGCCTGGGTATTATACCATTGCTCAAATAATTCCTTCTCCTCCACCGTAATAGTCCCTTTCAGCCATTTATCAGCGTATTCCCTGATTTGATCTTGTGTCAGCGTTGTGGACATGGGATAACTTTATTTCTATATATAGCGTATGGAAAAGGCTGATACCCTTAGTGGAAAGAAAAATATTTTTGAAATTTTTGAAGAATCGCATCCGATTGCCTGTCATTCAAAACAGAAATCACCAGGATTTTACATTTGATCTGGCAAGCGATTAAAAAAGGGAGTTTACAAGCAATACTGAAACGGCGCTGAACAAATAAAATAGTTGCTGCAATGAAGTGCGCAATTGTTTCAATGCTTTACCCATGTGGGCCTGTACTGTTTTTGGTGCGATATCGAGCGATTCGGCTATTTGCTTTTCTGTAAGGCCTGCTTCACGGCTAAGACGGAATACCAATTGACATTTTTCGGGCAGTAACTGTACATTTTTCTCAATTTCATCCCGCAATTGTTCATAGTCCAGCCAATCGCGGGTGCTGTGGTCCTCTACTACATGAAGTGCGGAAACATCTTCCCTAAAATATTTTTCTTTTTTATTCAGGGCTAATTGCCTTAGTATTTCATACTTAAGGCTCGAAGCAACATAGGTATGAAAGCTGTACTTTAACCGGATGGAATGGCGTCTGCGCCAGAGATTAATAAAGATTGTTTGAACAATTTCTTCCGCCTCAGCCGCTGTCTGCAATTTAATAAGAGCCTGTACCAATAATTTTTTCCAGTAGCGATCGTATAATACACGAAACGCCTGTTCATCATCTTTTGCGATGAGCAGCACCAGTTCATTGTCGCTGTATGATTGATAGAGCCTCAAGAAGCAGCAATTATTAACTTCGATAAAATTAACCAAATCAACAATACCAATCTTTATTCAGGTTGCATAAATATTGTTTTTCTATGCTCAATCGATTGCATACCATGTATAATCTTCGGGGCCGATAGTAAAGCTCAGTTCAATTTCATTTTTTTTGTCCAGCATTTTCTCCGTCTTCTTGTTTCCTTTTTCCGCAATATTGACTTTCTGAGTAAGGCCGGTATAATATAATGGCACTTTAATAGTACGTGTTATCTTTTCTTTTAAAGGATTGTACAGCATCAGCAATCCTTTTGTCTTCAATTTTGGATTGACATGCAGTATGCCATCCCAATCTCTTCCATCCGCTCTTCTTAAATGAATGATATCCGAGTTAAGAATATCCCTGTATTTTTTATACCAGTTGATGACGCGGATCACTGTTTGCTTTGTCGCCTCAGTATCATATAATCTCGGTCCGCGATAACAAGCTTGCACACCGGCGCCATAATACTGCATCATTAATTGCTCATAATCTTTAAGGTGTTCGGAAAGTGGTTCCAAAACCGCTTCGGGACCGCCACCCTGGTAACGGGTCAATGGCACAAAACCCCAACCCATGGATGGTGTTTTTTCCCAGGTGCCATCAAATATATTTTGACGATTGAGTATCTTTTGATTCTCTCTGGGCAATGAAAAATTCACTTCGCGGTAACCGATAGCTATTTTATGCGTACCATCTAAAAAATACCAGTCCGGTGCATTGATGTAAACTCCTTTTTCATTTAACCACCGATACAATTCTTTTTGGATTTCCATTTGCCTCCATTGCGAATCATCCAATCCTTTATGACCGGGGTGAGTAGTGGATGCGCAAACATCACCGGGATAAGGACCATCATTTTCCCAGATATCAAAACTAGTTTGCGTAAAGAAATATTTTATTTTATCCCGGTAAGCTAGTCCCCATTTACTGCCAAAGCAGGGAGCGTTACCAAAGAAAGCACTGCCGGTTTTACCTGTGAGTGGGCTGATGACATCATCTTCTTCGCTGATGCGACGTGAACTGAATAAAGAATAACCCCCGATTTTTATTCCTTTACTGTGTGCGTAGTTAGTATTCTTTTTCCAGCGTTCAATATTCGCAGCAGAAGTGTCTTCCATATTAATATGACTTCCGAAACTTAAGATCAACGCTTCGTAGCCCGTAGCTGCACATTGATCAACGGCGTATCTAACTTCTTCATCATTTTTACTCACCAGGTGCATGAAGATGGGATTTGAAGTTGTCCACGGGGCGATAGTGCTATACATTTTTCTTACCGCAAGACCTCTTCTTTCCCTGTCATAGCTATCCATTAATAATTCAAAACTGCGGACGGAAGTAAAAGATTCCCCTGGCTCCAGATCTATTCCCGGCGCCTTGTCCGGGTATACTTCCAAAACACAAGGTGTGGTATAGTTATAATTAACCTGGGAAGTATACGATGAATCTGTTTTCCAATGCAGGGTTTGATCGCTGATATCATAACGCATGGCATTGTTGAAGGCATAATTGGTTTCAACATAAATACCCTGCTGCTTTTTCATTACATCCGGCTGACCGACTACTGCACTTTCCTCTTCTACCATCGCTAACACTTCATTCTTTACCCTGTTAATCTTAAACGAACTTGTTCCTTTATTCTCCACCGTAACCCATTTGGCCAATAAGGGAAGTCCGTCGTATAAAGCATAATGCACTTTCACAATTACGTTTTTTAATTCGGCTTTGTCATTTTTATAGCTAAAGCTTATGACTTTTCCACCAGGCTGTTTTTTATTATAAGCCCACCAGTTGCCGGTCTTCTCAGAAGGAGTCCTAGCTGACCAGTTAACAAAGGGCTTTAGCTCGTTGATCTCATAATTAATAAACTGAAAATCATTTTCGCCTTTGGTAAACCTATCAAGCCATTCAGGCAAGAGATAAGCCTTTTCCTTCTGACCAAGCAATCCGCCAACGTTATATTCCTTTCCATTAATGATTAAAACAGCTTCCGGCATTACAGCCCTTAATAACTGCTGCCCCGTGATCATGTTCTTATAATCAATGCAAGCAACATTTGGAGCCAAGCGAAAAGCTCTTTTTATCAAACCATTGTACAGTAGAATATCTTTACCATCCACACTTTTATAAACCCGGGCCTTTTGTGTAACGGTTGACAGTAGCCAATCAGCACTAAATAATTTTTCCTGGTTTTGAGAACTCATAACTGCCGGGGCTGATTGTTGCGCCCTGATTGTAACTGCCCACAAAACAATTGTGGTTATCAAAATAGATTTTACAAGTTTTAACATCTTATGGCTTCTATAAATAATGAATAAACCGGGTTTGCTTATCTTACTGCAGGTGCTTTTCATTTACATAAAAAAACAGGGTCCTCCACTTTGTAATAATTCATGCTGATGCAAAGACAGTATTCATTTTATTTTATTTTTATTCACCTGTACTATTTCTGTTTTGCCCAGTTCACGGAACTGCATCTCTACTTTCGGAGATTCGCCATCATTAAAGGCACAATCAAAGATAATGGTATGTGTTGCCGGTGATACAACTGGTGGAAGATCCGATAAATGGTAAGTTCCATTCGGTCTGCCCTTTTCACTGTATAAGCGAAGATTTTCCGTACCGTCACAAACAATACTTTCACCGGCTTTTAGTTCAATGGGCAAATTAATCTCCGTATAGTTGTCTACCTGTATTTTAATATTACTGATGCTTCCTGATTTTCCAGAAAGATTTAAATTGAATTGCAGGGGTTGCTCTTTCGATTCCTGCTTGTAGATCCAGGTGCTATGGGTTGGCTCTCCCGGTTGTCTTTCAAATTTTTCACGGATAAATACGGGCGATAAAGTATACTGGCTGAGATTCCATTTACCCTCATTTATTTTTTCAAGGTGAAATTCATTCGCCGGGTTTTTCAGTTGTTCCTTTTGAGCAATACTAAACGCATGGCCGGTACGGGCTGTTTCCCATTCACGGATGGCGTCAAGCAGTTGTGGGGTAAGCGGATTATTTCTTAAAGCTTTGGGCCGTGCTACCATCGCAAATCCGGCATCGTATCCTGCCGCACGTGCAAGCATCCATTCCATCTCGGTCATGACAGTGTTTTCTCCCAGTAAATACCAGCCTAACATATGCGGCATATAATTTCTATCGAACAAGCCCTGGTTATCTATCCGGTACTGCTGCATGCTTTCTTTAAAACCACCATACCAGGGTTCACCCCAATTGTAATATGATCCTATATTCCAGAAAAAAGTTTTGCTATTGCTGGTGCCGCATATAAATTCATGCTTCATGTTATCATACACATCTTTGGCAAATAGTTCTATGGCATAATCACCCTCTCCGGAAGCAAGACAACCTTCATGACCGTCAAAATCAAAATGGTCTATACCAGTTGCATTAAACAGGTTGGCCATGTTGAGAGCGATTTCGCGTTGCAATCCGAGATTAGGAAAAAATACCTGGTAGGCATGGTCAAATAATTTTCCGGCTGTTTCTCCTTTTTGGTGAGAGGATGCTGTGGTACCAAAAGCACCCCGCTGGCAATCGAGCAATTTGTATGGCGGTTGGCTGTTTATTGATTTATACCGGATAAGTTCTTTACCGATTTTTACAGTATGCAGGTTGTTATTTTTTTCCTGGTTGAAATATTCCGGCGATGACAGTTCAATTTCTTTTTGGTTCATATCTATATCCATTACTAATTGAGCCGATCCCGTCATACTAAGTCTTTCATCAGGCATGGGTGTAACGTAAGGATCATTCGTATTGATAAAATTAGTAAGTGTATGTACTCCAAAAAGCAAACCTGCCGCATGTGCTTTATCCACGCATTTTTTCAACCCTTCTGTTCCATTGGGAAAAAAATCCGGGTTGACTATATAATGGCCCCAGCTTTTAAAAGGGCCTTCATGATAAAGAGATACAAGTCCTGCTTTTTTCGTGTAGGCTATCATTTCATCCACGTCCTTTTCACCAAAAGAAGAAATAAGATAGGACTTGCCAAACAAGGGTGATTTTTTAAACCAGGTTTTATTAATGGTTGGATAGGGCAATTTTTCGGCGATAGTAATGTTCTCTATCCAATCAAGGGTCTTAGCTTCCGGGCAGGAGAATAAAGCAATCTTACTTCCCACTGCAGTCTCGTCTTTGATAGCAGGAACAGGCATATTTTTATACTCGCCACCCCAGGCATCAACCCTCCGTTCCCGGTTGCGGTTGATGCTATAAGCCTGCAGGCTACTGCCCCAGCTATGCGACTTCGCGGCAATACCTCTTTCCCAGCTACTTCCTTCTTTATTGGGATAATCGCCGCCGATTGTTTTTACATTGAGAACCTGCATACCTATCGCTGTTTCATCATCCCGTACGACACCAATGACTTCACCAATCGTTTTTTTAATGCTGGTTGGAAAAGGTCCCCAAATGATGGCATCAATATTTTTCTCCGGTTCTGCTTTTATAATCTCCAATACCAGGTGTGTTTTCTTAGGCACTATTTTTATTTCAATAGTAATACCAACCCGCTGATAGGTCAAACTGATTATTTTACCGGATTTATTATAGGATAGTGAAGAAGGAAGGTATTGACTGTTTTTGCTCACCAATGTAAGAAGTGGCGAAACAGTGTCGGTATACAAATAATTTTTGCCTGATTGTTCATTGGTTAGTTCTGTAAGAAAGCCTTTGCTATCTATGGTTATTTTTAAACTACCGGAAGAAACCTGTACCTGTGCATTGGCTAGTATAACTTGCAGGCAGAATAAAGTGAGCCATATTTTTTTAAGCAAATCAGAAGTCATTGAATCTATCCCGGGTTTAGTTAAAATCTTATGCATTATCTTTTATGTTGAAAAATTAGCTGGCTCTCTGTATCGACCTCACCCCAACCCTCTCCAAAGAGAGGGCTTAGAGTCCTATAGTTGTTCATATCAATACATGCTGCCTCCTGATAAAAAAAATAATGATTTTAATAATTTCTATTTTAATTCAACAAGAATAACTGTATCAGGGCCGTCAATAGCAATTCCGTCTGTAGAAATAGTTACTTCTTCTTTTTGCTGCTTATAATTTACCTTATTAATTGTACCTAACAAGGTCACTTGTTTTACTTTTTCTTTTATACCCGCCAGCAGGAGGCCATTTGTTTCAGGTGTTTTAAATAAGTGTAAGTAGATTCTTTTTTCCTTTTGCGTAGTTACTCCCCATGGTTGCGGACCGAGCGGGCCTTCTCTTGTTCCGTAAATGCTTTCACCATATTGCTGCAACCATTTGCCCGCAGCCGCTAATGTATCCGTGAATTCCGGTTGTATCGCTCCGCTTGGCATCGGTCCGATATTTAATAGCAAATTGGAATTGCGTCCGGCGGCGCCAATTAATAATTGCAGAACCTGCTTTACCGTTTTATAATTCCGGTCGGTGATATTATAACCCCAGGAACCATTAATGGTTTCACAAGCTTCCAGCGGAACTTCTTCAGATGCTTTCTGAAAACTTAATCCTGATTTATTTTCACCGGGCAGGTCTCTTTCAAACATTTGAAAATCTTCTCCGGGGATAGGTGATAAATGATGATTGTTACCGATCATGCATTGCGGCTGCAGTTTATGGATCAGTGTATAAATTTCTTCGTATTTCCAGTCAATCCTTGAGGTTCTGTCTTTATCGCCTTCAGGATTTGTCTGATCCCAATGTCCGTCGAACCAAATAGACATAATATCACCGTAATTGGTAAGCAACTCCGTCAACTGGTTTTTCATGAATTGTAAGTAGGATGCGTAGTTGCCTTTCGACGTTCTTCCTGTACCTTTTCCTGTGCGGCCGGTTTCCCGGGGATAATCATCACGATACCAATCCAGTGTTGAATAATATAATCCGAGTTTTATTCCCTGTTTCTTACATTCCCCCGAAAGCATTTTCAATACATCTTTTCCGTAGGGTGTATTCGTGATCTTCCAGTCGGATTGTTTGGTATCCCAATTAGAAAATCCATCGTGGTGACGGGTAATGAATACGATATATTTCATACCTGCATTCTTCGCTGTTGCAACCCATTTGGCGGCATCAAAATCAACAGGATTGAAGGCACGAAGTAAACGGGTGTAATCCGTTACTTTGATATTGCGGTTGTTCATCACCCATTCCCCATCACCCAATACGCTGGACAATCCCCAATGAATGAACATGCCAAATTTATTATCCCGGAACTGGTGACGGGCTTCCAGGTTTTCTTTGCCGGGATTATATCCCTGCGCATGTGAAGAAAGCAAACAGGTAGTAAGAACAAAACAGGCAAGAATAGTTGCTAATTTCATACAATAAATAATTGTTTATTTGAATCACGGAAATTACCTGATTATCCGCAAAGACAAACAATTGATTATTGCTTGATTTTACCCGTTCCTTGTCGTTCTTTCCCCTATAGAAATATTACAATGGTTCTATTTTATTTATCTTCTTTTTGCTCTGATAAAAAGCTTACCACATCCCTGATCTCTTTTTTAGAAAGTATAAATCGCATTTCCGGCATACTTGAAGCGGCATTGATCCTTTTTATTACCTGGTCTTTGGGAATCACATCGCTTTGTTTATCCGCTTTTATTGTCAGGCTGGTATTGCTTTCTTCCGCTAAAATACCCGAAACAGTTTTACCATTTTTAAGTTGCAAGGTAACTACACCAAAACCCGGTGCTATCCTGCCGCTTGGATTAATCAGTGCTTCAAGAATCTGCTGGCGGGTAAGCCTTGACGCAACACCGTTTAACCGCGGGCCCGCCGTTCCTCCCTGGTCGTCAAAAGAATGACATCGCAGGCACTGAGCAGATTCATTGCGATAAAATACTCTTCTTCCACGCTCAGGGCTGCCGCCGTTTAAACTTCCGGCAAAAGAAGCAGCCAGCGTATCCGGAGATAAAGTAGAGCTGATTTTTTTATAATTCGCAATTAATTCCGGTGACCGGCTGCTATCAATCGCTTCCGCTAATTCCAAATAGATATCGGAAGATAATTTACCAGCAGACATTTTACTAAGGAGATCATTAAAAATCTTGTTGGTATTTTGAGCAGGCAAATTCCCCAACGTTAACAGGGCCGCCTGTTTTTCTTCCGTAGTCTTTGTATTGATAACATCAGATAGCAAAGACACCATCAGTTCTTTCTGAATATCCATTTTCCCTATCAGATCAATGCCCGCTACCCGCACAATTTTATCTTTATCCGAAAGTGACTGTTTAATGGCTTCACCAATTTTTTCATCCTTCATAGAAGCTAATGCTTTCAATGCTTCTACTCTTACCGTTGCCTCTTTGTCTTTTTTTAAAAGACTAAGTAATCCGGCTGCTCCCTGCTTCGCATCAATTTTACTGATTGCTTTTACGGCGCTTATTCTCACTGTTGTTTCTTTGCTGCTTAATAAAGTGACCAATGCATCTCCCGCTTTGGTTTTAACCAATGCCGGATCTCTTTGTATAATTCCCCTGTATCGCCCGTCCACCCTGTCAACAACAGAAGGCTTTGACCAGGTGCTTAGTGCATCAATAGCCTCAGCTCTCATGTTCGCAGGGTTGGTTTGTTTGCCAGCATAATCAATCAAATTTTGAAGGGCCTCATCTGTACCCACTCTCAGGTTAGCATTAATGGAACGTCTTATCAACGCTTCATTGGTAAAGCGGGTAGTCTTCAATACATTTCCTAATGCAGCCAAAGCATCTTTAATGGAAAGATCATCATTGATAGCACGGGCGGCTTCGGTAACCACAAATTCATCCGCATCGTTTAGAAAACTAGCTACTCCCGGGTTACTCATCCTTCTCAATGCTACCACGGCTGCTATCCGCACCGCTCTTGATGGATCTTTTGCCAAAGCAATAATGGGTTCGGCTTTTCCTATTCTTGCCAAAGCAAGACTGGCGGCATGGCGGATATAAGCATCTTCATCATTATTACTTTTCGATAACTCAATAATTGGATTGATCGCCGGTTCATACATGATTCTTCCCAATGCTTCCGAAGCAAAAAACCGTGCACGGATAAATTCATCTTTTAATACAGGAATTAATTTGTCACCGGCTTCTTTGTATTTAATATCTCCCAACCATTTTGCAGCCTGTGCTCTTATCTCCGGATCATTGTCCTGAAGCAAAGTCAATAAACTCTTTGCATAGTTCTTATCCTGGCGGGCTAATTGACTGATGCCCCAGATAGCATTTACTCTTGCTAACTGGTTGTCTCTTTGCTTAAGTAACTTTTGAAAAACAGCATCCCCATTTGCTCCGCGTTTTGCCAATTCAAATTGAGCTTTCATTCTCACCCGCATATCGGCGTTCTTCAATAGTTCACCGAGTTCATCATCCTTACTTTTAGTAAAATCAGCCGCTAATAAAGTTTGGGTTAGTTTACGTTCTTCCGATCCGGCTGCATTTTTATCATCCAGTTTCCAGATACGTCCATAGCTTGACGTATTCCATCCATCAATCCAATCGGCTACATATAATGCTCCATCAGGACCAAAATCAAGACCGGTAGGCAAAATACCACCCAGTACTTTTTTTGTTTCACCTAATTCAAAACTTGCTCCTTTCGGATTTAACTTAAAACTATGAACGCCTGACCTGGCGGGGTTACCTACAAACTCAGCGACAAAAAAAGTGTTTTTATATTTTGGACTTAGTGCTGTACCTGGGTTGTACACGAAACCCGTAGGACCGTTGACAAAATTTTTGATACAGGGGGTAATATAAGCCGGCTGGCCTTCAAATCTTGGTGTGTACATCTTTTCATCCATCCATACTTTATAAGTGTTGTTGTCCGGGTCACGGTATTTACCATATTGCCAATTGCTTCTCCATCCTATATCAGCGCCATTCACTACATACACCAGCCTTTCACTTTCACCCGGATGATCGCCATCATTGTCCTCGCTCATCAGGTTACCATATTCATCAAAAGCAAACTCATGTGTGTTGCGATTACCCGAAGCGAATATTTCAAAGTCGCTTCCATCGGGATTACTTCTTGCAATTACACCACTATTGGGATACTCCCATTTCTTCCCGGTCTGGTCTGTTCCATTAAAACCAATATCACCTATTTGCCAATAGATCCTCCCATCAGGACCCATTTCTACACCTGACATACCGTGACCACTGAATCCAATATGGATACCATACCCATGAGAAATAGAAACTTTTTCATCCTGTATTCCATCTCCGTTTTTATCCTTCAATCGCCATAAGTCCGGACCAATAGCGACAAAGAGATCGTTATCCGTTTTTAAAAGTCCACCGGCAACGTCTGTTACTTCATCGTTAAAATCATCTACGATCAATTGCGTTTGGTCCGCTACCCCATCGCCATTCGTGTCCCGAAGTTTATAAACATTATCTTTTTCAATGGTCATGTCTTTCCAGTCGTGTGAACCATCTCCATTTACATCTTTTAACCATTCGTTTTGTTTGCTGTTTTCGGGAGACAATACTTTATGCAGGAAAGCCCGCTTCTCTTCTATCGTTTGAAGTTGTATGGATGGAATTTCCCAATCCTGGTGACCCCGTATATCAAATTCAGAATTTTTTTGCCGGTTAGTAGTCGTATAATACAAGTTTCCCGCATCATCTATATCAATAGCGATGGGTGAAATAACCAATGAATCAACGCCCCACAATTTTAAAGTGAGATCATCCGCCAGTTCAGGCTTGACAAGAGAATCAATCGAAGCCGCCATTTTTACAGCAGCAGCCGGGTCCAGTTGTTTTATTTTTTTATCGCTATCCTCTTGTTTGCAGGAGGGCACGAATGTTACGGAAAAAAGAGCCATGAAGAGGAAAACTCTTTGTTGGTTTTTAAAAACTGCTATTATTCTATTCATAAAAGATATTTGAAGAAAACGTGTTTATAGATTTTAAAATTAAATGATTATTGAATCCGGCGGCCTGTCATTGTATTATTGTTTCTTTTTTCTTTTTGCCCACACAATAAAAATTATCAGTGCGCAAATAAACGCAATGGGCAGGTAAACAAAAGAACGACCTGGTTTTTTCGCCGGTATTTCTGTTATGGTTAGCAATTGATTGATCGCACCGCCTTCTATGATTTGCTTGTTTCCACCTGTCCAGTAAATAGTGATCTTATCAATTTTCGCAGCATTCCCTAATCCGAAATGCGCTATGGTGGAATTTTGAGAAATATGACTGGAGCCGCCGCCGTCTATTTCACGGATCATCTTTCTTCCCCCGGCTTCTACCTCAATCTTTGATCCGATACCATGACTTTCCGCTTCTACCCCTTTCAATGCAATCTTTACCCAATTGCCGCTGACGGAATCGTTACGATATAATCTTGTAAAGGATGTCACCGGGTAATCCAATACAGGTTCCTGGTTGACCACTAATAAATCAAGATCACCATCATTGTCATAATCAAACGTGACCGAACCCCGGCCGATTCCATAATCCGCCAACCCTATAGCACGGGCATGATCCTCGAATTTCCCTCCCATATTTTCAAAATAAAAATCAGCCATGGGTACACAGTTTGGATTGAGATCACCATTGGCCACAAACAAATCCACATCACCGTCATGATCGAAATCAGCGAAATTGGCGCCCCAGCTAATGGCGAAAAAAGACATGCCCAATTCCCTGGCTTTATTGACGAATGGTTTACCGGATCCCTGGTTGACCATAAAATAATTGAACTTGATGTTGGTCACATAATAATCCATCCATCCGTCATTATTATAGTCACCCACGGCTGTTCCCATCGAATTGATCTTAAGGTCCATTCCCGTTTCTTTGGCCACATCTACAAATGATTTTTTAGGATACCGGTTTTTCAACAACATATCCGGTGTTCGCTTATACCCAAAATCATGGTTAACAAATAAATCCTGGTCTCCGTCATTATCATAGTCGGTAAATACACCGCCAAACCCAAAGCCGCGGTATTCCAATCCATAATCAGCATATACATCCCGGAACCGCTTACCTTTTTCATTGAGCAGCAAATATCCTTTGGCAATCTGGTTAGCGCCTACGATGGTATTATCATTAATTACACTAAGCTTTCCTTCGTATTGATTGAAGTAATTGCCAACATAAAGATCAGGCCATCCATCGGCATTGAAATCACCAAAACTTCCGCCGGTACTAAAGGAGAACATCTGATCGAGGCCATATTCTCTGGTGGCATCGCGAAACGTTCCATTACCATTATTCAGGAATAAAAGATTTATTTCCCTTGGTATTATTTCTTTCCGGTCTCTACGGGTAATGGTAGTAACAAACAGATCTACAAACCCATCACGGTTCACATCAGCACCGGAGACACCCTGCGTAACATAGTTCTTTGTCAGCTTCAGGCCCGATTGCTCATAAACATTAGTGAAGGTACCGTTGCCATTATTTTTATATAATATATCATCATTAGTGCCGCCAGTGATATACAGATCTTCAAAGCCATCGTTGTTATAATCAACAACGCAGGTACCTCCACCAAACATTCCCTCATATACTTTGAATACATGCTTGATTCCGGCTGCTGCAGTTACATCTGCAAAATGATGCTGGCAAAAGCTTTTGTTACTGAAAAGATTTATGCAAAGTAAAATACTGGTTAAGAAATAGCGCATCCCCTTTTATTATAATAGTTTATAATTTTCTTTTCCAATTCAACTGGTTAATATTATTACCGATTACTTTACCTTTTTCCAATCCTCTTGCATTATCTTGTGGCGTATGTATACCACCATAAAACCGCGACATGGCGGTTTCTTCCGCCGCCTGCCAGAATGAATTAAAATGCCGGGCTTTAAAATCTGTATTCCTGATTTCATCTCTTGGTCTTCCAACATGCGCACTGTCAGTAAAAGCGAAATTGTCTCCATATAAATCAGTCAGCACTGTTGCCGCAGCCGAAGCCTGTATCGCATGTCCCGAAGGGAAAGCAGGGAAAGGAGGATCGGGCCAGAACGATTCCCATTGCAGATCTATATGCTGGGGTACATAGGTGTTGGCCCGTTCTGTAAAAAACTGGTATTTCCATTTCCAGCAATTTCTAAAAGCATCCGCTACCGCCATACCCAGCCTGGCATAGCTTTCAGCGCATTTAACGAGGTCTGGTTTTGTCTTCCGGATAGCCAGTGTTGCGAAGTAATAGGAATGTCCCGGTGGCGTAAACGTTACATCCGGGTCATCACTCCACCATATTGCTGCTTCCTTTTCAGATTGTGTTAATATTTTTTCCTTTTCAAAAACCTGTATGAACTGCTTATAGTAAGCTGAACCAGGCAGGGTATCAAAAGGAATAAACTCAGGTGGCGCAATGGCAGAATCAACTGCCAGGAAAGTCCTGTTCTCTCCCCAATGCGGATGCAATGGAAAATGACTGAATGATTGTGCGTACAGTGGTGGTCTCCAGCAACCGGGTTTATCCGCGAAAACTAATTTCTTGTCAAAATTTTTCAGGTAACCGCGGTGACCACCATCCATTTTAGACCATTCAAAAATCTGTTGTGCGATTTTTTTTCCATACAAAATTGATCTGCTTATAATGGAATCACTCCCGCTTTTTATTTCAAACAGGCTTGCAAAGTGATCTTCCAATGAATCAATCTTAGCTTTGTTTTTATCAGAAGTTTGAATATAAATATTTCGGAGAATTTCCGCCTGGCCGGCATTTAATGCCAAGTGCCAGTTATAGACGGCTCCTTTTTCAGGTAAGGGCAAATTACCTAATCGATTTAATTGAGGAGCTACGGATTGGTATTCCGGGTAACCATTTACTACGGATTCGTACATAGTAAGTCCTATATAACCAAAGCAGCGGGAAGCAAAGGTTGGCGTATTGGCGGGTGTATTTTTTGTAATATAATTTGTTAAGTCGGCCCAGGCTGTCGCCAGTTCAAAATCTTCCGGTATTTTTTCATTGTCCTGTTTGCAGGAGAAAGCCAGCCAACCAATAAGCAGGCAGGATATAAAAATTTTTATCCAAAATCTCACTTGCATCATTTCATTTATTTCGAAAATGTGTACGCTATTAAATTTTTACTGTTAATACCAAAATAAATTTTATCATTGATCTGGATGCAACTCCTGACATCACCCCATATATTGAAACCTGATTCACTTTGTTTAATGTAGTTGAAATTCCCATTGCCATCACCGGTGAGTAACACACCATAGTTCGCATCAAATTTTCCAAGCCTGATTTTTGTGTGGCTATTATTGCCACAGAGCAACAGGTCGGTTTTACCATCCTTATTAAAATCCATTTGATCGATAGTATAAACAGGTGAGTACTGAACTTCTTTTGGTAAATCCCGTATAGCAAACTTTCCGGACGGGTTGCTTATGAATAAAGTGGTGCTCATGTGATCAGCAACAAGATGACCGGCTTCTTTCAACTCACTATTTTGAAACAGCGTTTCCATGGTTATATCAGCATAACTTTTAAAATTGGAAAATCGCTTGCGCATAACAGGCAGTTGGCTGATTAGTTCATCACGGGTAATGTAGGGATATCGTTTATGCTGAATATAAAAACTAAAGAAGGGATCAACGGAACCATTCTTATCAAAATCGCTATAATACATTTCCAACGGTTCTTCTCCGGAAGCCTTGAACTGTGTGTTCAAGCCCATATTCCCAATGATGAGGTCGGGTCGGCCATCTGTATTAAAATCTCCAACCGTTATCGTATTCCACCAGCCGGAATATTGTTTATCAAAATACTGATTAGTACTATTAATCAGCTCCCCATTCTCCAATCGAAAAACAGTAACCGGCATCCACTCACCGGCTATTACCAGTTCATTCTTTTTATCAAGATCCAAATCAACCCAGGCAGCATCTGTTACCATTCCAATTTTGGAAATTTCAGGGCAAATTTTTGCTGTCTGATCTGAAAAATTTCCTTTGCCATCATTGATTAAAATATAACTATTGGGAGTCTCCGGGTAACGGCCCGGCACCACTCTTCCCCCAACGAAAATATCGGCTGAACCATCTCCATTGATATCTTGTACTCTTACACGGGATTTACTGCTGCTATTCAGTTCCGGAAGGCCGTTGCTCCTGGTAAAGTTGTTTTTTCCGTCATTCAGATAAAGCCTGTCCCGGAGCAACGAATCTGTTGGAGTAAGCTCATTATAACCTCCGCTGGCAATATAAATATCCGGAAGGCTATCACTGTTTGCATCAAAGATGACTATATCTGCGTCAGCATACGCTTTGTCTTGCTCAAAAACAGGGATTGCTCTTTTTACAAAAGCTCCATTTTTTTGTTGCATGAAAACACTGGTGCTCTGACCAGCAACAGCGCCTATTAACAAATCTTCCAGGCCATCCTTGTTCAAATCATACTTCGTCATACAAGGCCCCTGATAAGAAAACTCACTGATCAGCAGTGGTTGCCTGTTAAAATCATTAATGCTTGTATCATGACTTTCATACTTTATATCGGATGAAATTTCTGCAAACCATTTGATGCCCGGTTTAACGGGCGATGCTTTATCCAAAGCATCCTTTTCAGTCAGTTTCAATAGTTGGTTCACTTTAACATCATACAGCTTTTGTATTTTGCCACTGCTCCATGTTATTATCAATGAGTCCGCTTTATTGATTTTGCCTAAACCAAAATGCAGCGTGAATGATACATTGGAAAGATAACCCCTTGCAGGATTTTGCTCCAGTGTTTGTGTTTGTCCATTATAAAAAATGGAAAGCCTGGCTCCTAAGCCTTGTGTATTACCTGCTTCTCCGTTAAGTTGTACTTGCAAGAAATGATTGCTATCGATTTTTTGTGACTCATTTCTATAAATAAATGCGGGTTGATTAATATTATTCACTACCAGATCAAGGTCACCATCATTATCGAGATCAGCATAGAGGGCTCCGTTACTATTTGAATGCTGATTAATGCCCCAGTCCTGGTTTTTGTTTTGAAACCCGCTACCCTGTTCGTTTTGAAAAATATAATTAATGACGTTCGATGATGGCATGTCCTTAATGATATCCATTACGTCCTCCCGCTGCAGCCTTCCTTTTTCCTGTACGTATTCGTTCATGTAATTTATAAAATCAAGATTGGTATAGTCCCTGACATAACCATTGGTGACAAAAAGATCTTTCCAGCCATCATTATCATAATCAGCCAACAATGCGGACCAACTCCAGTCGGTGTTGGATATACCAAACATCTGCCCTACTTCGCTGAAAGTGACCTCACCTCTACTCTCTCCACGGGGTGGAGAGGGAGCAAAACCATTATTCAGTTGCAGCATGTTTCGCATATATTGGTAATAAAAACCACTGCGTACGTTCAGATCAAATTTGGCATAGTTATCAGGAGTCAGCAATAATTTTTGCCGGTGGTTATCTTCCGGCAGCATATCCAATGTAAAAATATCAGGAAACGCATCGTTGTTAATATCGGCTACATCATTGCCCATAGAAAACTGGCTGCTGTGCCCAATACTTTTATCCAGTTGATTGGTAAAAGTTCCGTTCTTATTATTTATATACAGGTAATCAGGTACCGAATAATCGTTCGATAAATAAAAATCAGGCCAGCCATCCTGATTAAAATCGGAGAGACCAAGGCCCAATCCATAACTTAACTCAGATCCATTAATACCGGAACCGGTCGTTACATCTTCAAATTTTCCGTTGGTTTGTTTATACAAACGAAGACCTTTCTCCGGATTGTCTGTTTTGAAAAGCTGTGCGGTGCCTTCTTCATTGAGCAAGGGTAGATTTTTGGGATTGTGATTTAGCAGCAACATATCCAGGTCTCCATCCTTATCATAATCCACGAAATAAGATTGATTGCTGAAACCGGTACTGGCCAGTCCATACGCTTCCGCTCTTTCATCAAACATCGGGGTTCCCTGGCTATCATTTCCAATATTGATAAAAAGCTGGTTGGCCCTTTTGGGAGCCGGTAAAGCTCCTGAATAACATAAGTAAATATCTAATCTGCCATCAGCATTAATATCCACTGAATTCACGCCGGTTTTCCATGGACCGGGTCTTCCGCCTGCATGTGATGCCAGGGTAATATCCTGGAATTGCATATTGCCTTTATTCAGGTAAAATTTATTATCACTCATATTCGAAGTGAAATAAATATCCACTAAACCATCGTTATTGAAGTCGCCGGCAGCTGCTCCGCCTCCATTATAAAAATACTCGTACACCAATATGTTAGTGTTAAGACCTTCGGTAAGAGTATTCTGGAAACTGATATTTGTTTCTTCCGGGCTCAACAGTGTAAACAGTTGTTGACCGCTTTTATTTTCGTTTTTATCAGTTTGCCCGTTACAGCCAAACAATTCATAAACGCTTAGCAGCAATAATGTATAGTAAACTACTCTTTTTGAAATCATTTGGAAGGGTTCATAAGTAAAAAATCTATCTCAAGATAGAGATAGATTTTTTACATGTGCTAAACTAACTGCTTAATATCCGGGGTTGTTCTTATCTTTTAGTTTTTCATTCTTGTTAATTTCTTCCCTGCTAATGGGGCGATAATACATTTTATCATTCCATGTCCTTGTTTCATTTTCCGTATTGTCAACTACTGTGTAGGTATAATTATAAACCGTCTTATCATGCCTGTATGGAGACAGGGCCGTTTTACCCGGTTTCACCGTTGCCGTTACGTTGATGGCCTTAATTCCCCGTCCAACTGTTTGGGCCGGAATCATCCAACGTCTTGCATCATGATAGCGATGTTCTTCATAGGCCAGTTCTACTCTTCTCTCATTACGGTAGCGGTCCACCAAAGCAGCACCTGCGTCAGTAATGGCAGGCATGCCGGAACGGAAACGAATCTTATTTAACCAGGTCTTTGCCTCTGCCTCTTCCCCTAAGGCTATGCAGGCTTCAGCATAGTTTAATACCATTTCAGTATACCGAATAAACGGCCATGGAACAACCTGGGCATTAGATTGATTATCCGGAAGAGCGGGATTAGCATCGATAAACTTCCTGGTATAATAGTGTGTGCGGCTGCCGTTCCAGTTTTCAACCGGTGATTCACGGGTGTCAATACCATTAATGGTTCCGCCAGCGCCATTGTCATAATAACCTGTTTGTACCTGGCTGACAGGATCCGCACCGATTACGTCTGCAGGTCTTGGTTTCCAACCTGCACCGTCATATAATATGGTGGAATAAAAACGTGGATCACGATTGGTATAGGGATCAGCTTTATGAATAGGGTTATTCCAGTCGAACTTAGTTCCATCCATCATTTCATAGTCATCGACCAGTAATTGAATAGGGGTATTTCCGGCCCAGTTGTGATATCCATTGGGACCATTATTGATACCATAGTGAATGCCACCTAATGGCCAACCATCCTCTTCGGTATACAGGGCAGTGTGTGAACGCTGCAACAGGAGTTCGACGCCGGCAGCTGCATCACCTACTGCGCTTTGGCCTCCCATTGCAATAGATTGATAATTCGCTTTACCTTCTTCAGCTGAAACAGGAGCTGCCAGGTTAAGTTTATATCCCTGGCCTGCATCCAACACGGCTTTTGCAGCAGCTTTAGCAGCTTGCCATCTTGCCGCCCTGTCACCACTCGGATAAGCCAACAAATCAAGGTTAGCATAAGAAGACAATACTGTAGATTTAGCTTTGGCCGTAGGTCCATCATGGAGATCACTGGCTGCATACAATAATATACGTGCCTTTAATGCCATCGCCGCTATTTTAGATGTACGACCGGGGCTGGTTGATTTACCATCGAGTAATTGTGCTGCTTTATCCAGATCAGCTACCATGAAATCCACACATTCCTGGTAAGTGTTTCTTGCAATAGTGTAATCCTCATTAAGACCGTAAGGTTTGTCAATGATTGGCACACCACCATAAAAACGGACCAACTGCTGATAATAATAAGCTCTCAGAAAATAAGCTTCACCCAGAAGTTTATCCCTGAGTACATCATTGTTAAACGTAGATGTTGGCAGCCTGTCAATCGCTACATTAGCCGCCCGAATAGCCTTGTACATAGTACCCCAATCATAAGTAGGGCTTACCCAGGCAAGACCTGAAGCATTCTCGCTTCCTTGCGTAAATCTTTCAATATTTCTTCCCGCATGGGTAAACATTGCTTCATCTGTGTAGGCAGCCAAAGCCTGTTCTTCGAAACCACCATAACCAAAATAGGAGTAGACTCCGAACACAAAAGCTTCGGACAAAGCTCCATCACCCCAGGTAGTTTCGCTGGAAATTTTATCCTTCGGCTGCACACTCAGGAAATCCCTTTTACAGGAAATACCGGCAACCAGCGATATGGATATGAACCCGAGTATTAATTTAAAATTTTTCATATTAGTTAATTTAGAAAGTTAGTGTAAAACCAGCATTAATAACCCTTGCCTGCGGATAGTAAACGCCGCTTTCCGCAGTTGCTTCCGGATCATATACTTTTATCTTATCAATAGTAAATACATTCAGACCGTTTACAAACACTCTCAGGTTGCTAGCCTTTATTTTGTTGAGAATACTTTCCGGTAAATTATACCCTATCTCAACATTCTTAAGACGCATATAATTTTTGTTGAATAAATAATAAGTATTGTTACCAAAACTACCACCAGTGTAATATGTATCACCCCGGCTTGCCAATCTTGGGTCAGTGCTACTTGGATTATCTATTGACCACCTATGATCGTAAGAATACTTCAGGAAGTTGCCAATATCACCAGATTCTGTTTGAATGCGAATCCTTGCACCGCTTGCACCCTGGAACAGAATATTTAAATCAAACCCTTTATAACGAAGCTCAAAAGTTGCACCGTAATTGAATGTTGGAGTATTGTTCTTGTCCAAACGAACCTGGTCATCCCCATCAATTTTACCATCGTTATTTACATCTTCAAATTTCATATCACCAGGAATCAGCTTACTGGTTACACCACTGTAGTCAATAGTATTTTTATTGATATCTTCCTGGTCCCGGAAAACACCTGCTGATTTATACACCAGGTATGCTCCATAAGGCTGTCCCACCTCTTTCTGATAGCTCGGAGCACCGGGATTTTCATCTATTACAACAACTTTATTCTTGGCGTATCCACCATTAAGGCCGGCCCTGAATGTCCAATCACGTCCGATCTTACCATTATAGCCAACACTGAATTCAAATCCTTTGTTGTCAAGCTGACCATTATTAACCGGTGGAAGGGTAAGACCAGCGGATGATGGCGTAGAAGCCAGGTTAGTTATAAAAAGGTTTTTACGTTGATTCACAAAATATTCCAACGTAAGATCCACCTTATTATTAAACAGGCTGGCGTCAATACCAAGGTTATAGTTATTAGCAACCTCCCAGGTAAAATCCGGGTTCGCAAGTACCGATTCACGCAAAGTAGTAGCCACTGCATTGCTGATGGGATATCTTCCGAAATCGTAGGTTGATAAATATTTAAACTCCTGCAGCGCACCGTCAAATACAATTTGGTCATTACCCATCTGACCATAGGAAGCTCTTAATTTAAGATAGTTTATTCCTTTCACATGAAAGAAGTCTTCATTGGATATATTCCATCCAAACAATACTCCCGGGAAAAATCCAAATCGCTTGTCCTCGGGGAACATATAAGATCCATCGTACCTCCAGAGAAATTCAGCAAGATATTTTTCCTTGTAATTATATTGTGCCCGGCCATAGTATCCTAAACGTGGTCTTTCATAGGCATTTCCATTGGTGTTTTGTCCAATCAAGCCACCGGCGAAAAGCTGGTCGATTGCCGGAGAAATATAATTTCTTCTAAAAGCCAGGAAACCCTCCCCTTTATAAATTTCCTTGGTCACACCAGCCAATATACCAATGGTATGATCTGAGCCGATTTTACGATCATAGTTTAAAAGAGCTGTCATATTGGTGTTTAATTTCGAGCCGAACCCCTGTGTCAGTCTTGGGTCGGTGAAATTAGACCTGATTGCTCCGACCAATTTAGGCGTCACTCCATCGGCTTCATAGGTGGTCCTGTCCCAGGAATAAAGCGTCCAGGGTGTCTGCCATGTTTTGGAGGTTTCGGTATTTTTATCAATCGCTCCTGATAACGTAAGCTTCAATCCCTTTACCCATGGATTGGTTATTTCTATAGAACCGTTTGCCTGTACATAATCTGTTGGATTATCATTATAACCTGTCGCATTAGTTGTAATAACATAAGGGTTTTGTCCATTTTCAATATCCGGACCAGGTTTGCCATTTGGCCAAACCTCAGGTTCTGTCGGGCGACCTCTCATCAACATACGGAAGATAGAGCCGGCACTTTCAGTGGGGAAACGCCTTTGTTCCCTGCGAACCATGATGCCAAGTGAGGTGGTGATATATGGATTTACCTTGGCTGTCAGATTTGTTCTGAAATTATATTGCTGGTACTTGGTAGCTGAATTCTTATAATAAGCATCCTGTTTTACATAACCAAGAGATGCGAAATACCTGAAATTATCAGAGCCGCCAGACAGTTGAAGGTTATGTCGTGTTTGCGGTGACCATGTTTTAAAAGCATCGCCAAACCAATCTGTATCAGGATATTTCCAGGGATCACTATGATCTTTATGTTTTTGTACAGCTTCCGGGCTATAATTAGCGTTTAATGTACTAACACCCGGTGTAGGTGAATCATAAGTGCCTGTTGTTTTGATAGCTTGCGAAGCTGCTCCCCACTCTGCGACCGGAATAGTTTTATAAATGGGCAATTCATTCATGATGTTGGCATATTCAAATGCATTCGACATTTCCGGTATCCTGGCAGGCTGGTTCCATCCCTGGTTGAAATCATAAGTGATCTTTGGTTTGCCAGTAGATCCTTTTTTTGTCGTAATAAGAATAACACCATTAGCAGCTCTTGAACCATATATGGCTGCGGAAGCGTCTTTTAGTACCGAAATAGTTTCAATATCTCTCGGGTTCAAACGACCCAATCCACCATCACGATCAGGAACTCCGTCAACAACAATAAGCGGATCGCTCCTGCCAATAGTATTGGTACCCCGTATCCTGATAGTTGCGCCATCATATCCGGGCTCACCACTTGTTTGAATTACAACAAGGCCTGGTAAGCGACCTGCAAGAGAATTTGACAGATCAACTGCGGGAGATTTTATCAGGTTTTCCCCTTTTACTGAAGTTACGGCCCCGGTAACCGTTACCTTCTTTTGGGTACCATAACCAACTACCACTACATCGGTGAGGTACTGGGCCAATCCTTTTAATTGTAAACTAAGAGAGCTTTTACCGGCAACTGATATTTCCTGGTTAGTGAAACCTACGGATGTAATAACCAGGATCGCATTGTCTGGAACAGAAATACTGAAATCACCGTCGGCTGAGGTTATAGTGCCATTCGAGGATCCTTTTTGAAGAACACTAACATCCGGGATAGGTTTTCCCTGTTCATCGGTTACTTTTCCCCTGACAGTTTTGTTCTGCTGAAAAAAACCGGGGGCCGCCTGCACTTCCCAGAGAGAGGCAGACAACAATAAAAAAAGAAATGTCAGAAGGCCTGGGCTTAGAAGCCTTACAACAAAGTTGGGTTTGTTCATGATAATTTTGTTAAGCAGTTAAAGCAATATTTAGAGCCAATAAGCTTGTGCAAACGATTACACAAAAAGATTTAATTCATCCATCGGTAATATAAAAATGTTTCATACTGGTGTGTTTAGATTTTTAGTAAAAAGATTCTGAATTATTTTATCATTTTTAAAAGAGCCATCGTCCGCCCGTTTATTTCGCAGTGATGATTCCCTGAAAAAAGGTATGGGCTCCAATACGATCTTTGATGCAAGACCTGTCGTTTCAGTGCCGGCCTCAATTAAACCTAATAACATGCTGAAGGCTTCGCGACCCATCTGTACGGTTTGCTGATCAATGGATGAAAGGTTTGGGGTGACATAACCGTCAAATTCTTCATTGGCAAAACCAATAATTCCTATTTCCTCTGGTATCTTTATATTTCTCTCTTTCAGACGTTTCATCAAACCGAGTGCTGAAAAATCTTCTACAGCGAAAACAGCATCGGGAGGATTTGACAGACTCAGAAAATAATCCGCCGCTTTTATTCCCCCCTCAATAGAAAGATCCCCGGTATAAATTAAAGACTCATCAAATTCGATCTTTAAATCGCTCAACAGATCTTTATAACCTTTCAACCTGCTTTGAAAAACCTGGAATTGTTGTGGGCCTGCCAGGTGGGCAATTCTCTTGTAGTCCTGGCCAATTAGATGCGCGGTAGCCGCATATCCCCCTTTATAATCATCAATAACTACTGATGGTATATTTAATGAATCATTAGAACGGTCGAACAGTACCAGCGGCACATTTCTTTTTTTCAGATCAGTATAGTGAGAAAAATCGGTCGCTCCTTTTGCCAGTGAAGCCAGTATTCCATCTACTCTTGCACCAAGAAAGGCCTCAATAGCTTTTATTTCAAGTTCAGCGGTTTCTTCAGATTGATATATAAGAGTATGATATCCGTATTCGCTGGCCAGTGTCTCAATACCATGAACTACGGAACCAAAGAAATTAATTCTTGCACTGGGAATAATTACACCAATGGTGTGAGATTTTCCTGTTCTTAGTGATGAAGCGATTCTATTCCGGCGGTAATTTAAACGTTGAGCAGTTGCATTGACCAACTGTTTCGTTTCCGCACTTATGCGCGGATGATCGCTAAGTGCCCGGGAAACCGTGGCAGGTGTAAGGTTCAACTCATCAGCAATATGCTGTATAGTTGTTCTCAATGGCAAAGCAATTAGTTTCGTTAATAAAATCTATGTAATCGTTTGCACAATTTAGATAGATTTTACATACGGCCCAAAAAAAATTAAATTTTAATTAACAACATTTTACCCGTTTGTTGTTTTTTTTTACCCATGGTGTGATTTTTATCAATAATTCTAGTCACTTCAACTTATAGAGATTTCTTCTTAGTATCACCATTCAGCTATTCCGAAAATGAAGAGATATTATTATCCAACTGCAACAGGTCTGTCATTTCTTGACCATTCACTCCACGAACCAACATATAAATTTGGTGTTTCAATTCCGGCGTCCTCCATTGCGAGTAATGTATGACAGGCGGTAACACCAGAACCACAATGGACAATGACCTGTTCCGGGCTATGGTCAGCAATTGTTTCCTTATATATAGCAGCAAGCTTATCTGCCGGAAGAAAATATCCGCTTGCATCGAGGTTGCCTGTATAAGGAACATTAATCGCTCCTGGAATATGTCCTGCGACCAAATCAAAAGGTTCACTCTCTCCGCGGTAACGGTAAGCTTCTCTGACATCAATAACAAGATAATTTGGATCTGCAGCGGCCCTTGATACTTTATCAGCATCTGCGGTTGGCAATATCCATTTGTCTGCCGCGTAAGCAGGTCGGGGTTTTATATTGGGGATAATATTAGTAACAGGCACACCTGCTTCAATTGCATTTCTTAATCCACCATCCAGCACCTGTATGTTTGCATGACCTGCAGCTCTTATCATCCACCAGAAACGGGCAGCAGCATTGGCCCCGGCTTTATCATCATACACTATCACGTGAGTTGATTTTTCAATACCCAACCTGCCTAATAATTCCACAAAATTTTTAATAGCAGGTAATGGATGACGTCCGCCATTGGAAGGATCATCGTTTTTCTGTGCAAGATCTTTTTCAAGGTCAACAAATTGAGCTCCTTCGAGGTGTTCAGCATTATATTTTTCTCTGGCATCCGGGCCGGTTCTTGCATCGATCAGCACGATGTTTCCCTGCTTCATTAATCCAGCCAGATCAACCGGGTTGATTAGCGGAGATTTTTTTTGTATTGTTTTTTCCATAACCCAAAGATCAAAAACACAAATGATATTAATGCCACTCAAAGAAATTTTCTACATCAGTTCTTCAAAGTCCCCGGCTTTGATAAGCTATGCGGCCTGTTTCTAACCCCAAATAAAAACTACTAATTACCTACATTTGCCGCACAAAATAGTATTGTATGAATTATCGGATAGAAAAAGACACGATGGGCGAAGTGAAGGTGCCTGCGAAAGCCTATTATGGCGCACAAACACAACGCAGCATCGACAATTTCCAGATAGCACAGGACATCAATAAAATGCCAAAGGAGATCATCCGGGCATTTGCATATCTTAAAAAAGCAGCGGCCATTACCAACCAGGAAGCAGGTGTGCTGCCAAAAAATAAATCGGCGCTTATCGGTAAAGTATGTGATGAAATATTGGATGGCCAATTAGATGATTATTTTCCACTGGTGGTTTGGCAAACAGGAAGCGGCACGCAAAGCAATATGAATGTAAATGAAGTAGTGGCGTATCGTGGTCATGTATTGAACGGTGGTAAACTAACCGACAAAGAAAAATTCCTGCATCCCAATGATGATGTCAATAAATCACAATCATCGAATGATACGTTTCCAACGGCCATGCATATTGCAGCCTATAAGATCTTAATTGAAACAACCATTCCCGGCATTAAAAAATTGCGGGATACTTTAGCCAGGAAGAGTAAGCAATACATGAAGGTTGTAAAGATAGGAAGGACTCATTTTATGGATGCCACTCCACTTACAGTAGGACAGGAATTCAGTGGTTATGTTTCGCAATTAGATCATGGATTAAGAGCAATAAAAAATACCCTGCCACATTTAAGTGAATTGGCGTTGGGTGGTACGGCTGTTGGCACCGGCATAAATACGCCTCCCAACTATGCAGCCAAAGTAGCAAAGCATATCGCTAAACTAACAGGTCTGCCCTTTGTAACAGCTGAAAATAAATTTGAAGCGCTAGCAGCACATGATGCGATAGTGGAAGCGCATGGCGCTTTAAAAATGGTGGCCGTTAGCCTGATGAAGATCGCCAACGATATCCGCATTCTTTCATCCGGTCCCAGGAGTGGGATTGGTGAATTGTTTATTCCGGACAATGAACCCGGTTCTTCTATCATGCCCGGTAAAGTAAACCCCACCCAATGCGAAGCACTGACGATGATTGCCGCCCAGGTCATGGGCAACGATGTTGCTATTAGTATTGGCGGTAGTAATGGACATTTTGAATTGAATGTTTTCAAACCCGTGATGATCTATAATTTTCTTCACAGTGCGAGATTGATAGGCGATGGTTGTGTAAGCTTCAATGACAGGTGTGCTGCGGGTATTGAGCCAATTAAAGCTAATATTAAAAAGCATGTTGACAATTCATTAATGCTCGTCACTGCTTTAAATACCAAAATAGGATATTATAAAGCCGCGGAGATTGCCCAAAAAGCGCATAAGGAGGGAACAACGCTGAAAGAAATGGCGGTGAAATTAGGTTATGTAACGCCTAAAGAATTTGATGAATGGGTGGTACCGGCTAATATGGTTGGGAAGGTCAGCTAACACAAAGTTCTGAGTTTAAAGTTTTGGAATTATTATGGCCTATTGATGCCTGAACAGACTGAAATAATAAAGAAACCTGGTAGCGTAAAAGCCCTATGTAAAAAGAGATGAATTTTACGTTCTTCTCTTTTTTTCGCTTGTAACGTTAGTAAAACGGGGCTTTCCCGGATTATCTTTCTGATCGAATTTAACCATCCGTATACTTTAAATCCGCCCGTATGAAAAATAACATGAAACCTTCATTCTATTATTCTGCCTACCCGCTAAAGACAATAGAACAAGCAGCTTCCGAACAAGGTGAAAAGTCGCCGCATTTAAAAGCGTTGCTTTCATCCGATACAAAACCTGCGAACCGTATCCGTGTTTACCCGATGACCAATCCTTACAAAAGCAAGGATAAGGTTTCGGCTCCAAGACCTGGTCGTGCAAAAAATGTTGAACCAGACGGGAAAGATTGGTTTCACAATTATGAATAAACACAATGCTATAGAAAGGCAGTCTTTACAAGCCCGGTTATGGCATCTATAAAGGCAGCAATAAAAAAACCGGTCTCGCCATGGGCGAGACCGGTTTTTTTTAAAGCACCTGCATTTTATCGCTTATCTCCGTACTCGTTTCAACAGTCGGATGTGTTTCGTCTGGATGCTTCTTTTTGAAAAATCTCTTTTGAAAAACAAATAACGTAATGACGCCAGTTGAAATAGAAGCGTCGGCTATATTAAAAATCGGGCTGAAAAATTCAAACTTATCGCCGCCAACGAAAGGCACCCACGAAGGCCAGGTTGAATCGATTATCGGGAAATGAAGCATATCTACTACCCTTCCATGCAAAAAACCGGCATAGCCATGAACCGGGAAAATCCGGGCGACCTGCGAATAAGAGCTTTCTTCAAATATCAATCCATAGAACATGCTATCAATAAGATTACCCAATGCTCCTGCATAGATCAGGGAGGCACAAATAATAAAACCCCTGCTATATTTTTGCTTAACGATTTTAACAAGGTACCAGCTACCAAAAATGACAGCCGCTAAACGAAAAAGAGTTAATATCATTTTTCCCCATTCGCCGCCAAACTCCCAACCCCAGGCCATTCCTTTATTCTCAATAAAATAAAGTTCGAACCATGATAAGCCCATTACATTTTCTATAGCTCCGAAAGGGAAGCTCGTCTTGATCCAGATCTTCAGGGCCTGGTCCGCTATAATAATCAGGGCAATAATAAGTACAGCATTTCTTAGCTTCACGTTCAGGTTTTTAAGGAGCAAATATAAGTTGATAAGTTGAAGGGTTAAAAAGTTGAAAAGTTAAAGCATCCGGCCACGAATGAGGTTGATTATTATCAATTGTACCCCTTATTAACCTGTCAACTTACCAACTGCTTAACTACTCTTCAAAATACACTCTCTTCACCCGTTGGGAAATACTTGTCATTATTTCGTATGGAATGGTACCGGCCCATTCGGCCAATTGCTGCACCGGCAATTCCTTTCCAAAAACAACGACTTCATCACCTTCCTGCAGACCGTCTATGCC
Source organism: Chitinophagaceae bacterium (assembly GCA_040007815.1). Lineage (GTDB taxonomy): Bacteria > Bacteroidota > Bacteroidia > Chitinophagales > Chitinophagaceae > Terrimonas_B. The sequence continues at coordinate 37,631 of JBDTUH010000028.1, read as the reverse complement.
TGTTACGTCAATCATGGTCATATCCATGCAGATACTACCTACCACAGGAACCATTTTTCCCCGCAACCACATTTTTCCTGCTCCGTTACCCAACTTTCTTGAGTACCCATCCGCATACCCAATGCGAACAGTAGCAATGACAGCATCCTTCTTTACAACTCCTTTACGGTTATAGCCTACCGACTCCCCCGCTTTCAAATGCTTTAATTGTGCTATCGTCGTTTTTAATGTAGCAACCGGTTGAAGCAAAGATTGATGTGCTATGGCGCTATCCACTCCATACATTCCAATACCCAATCTTACCATATCCAATTGCAGGTATGGAAGACGAAAGATACCGGCTGAATTCGTGATATGTTGTATAAAGGAATAATTCAATTTACCTTTTAACTGCTCAACCGCTTCTATGTACAGGTTAAACTGTTGTAAAGTAAATTCATCCTGTGCCGGGTCTTCACTTGCTGCAAGGTGGGAGAAAACGGTTTGCACTTTCAGAAGAGAAGTTGATCTAAGATGATCCGCTAATTTACTTATTTCACCCACTGCAAAGCCCAGCCGGTTCATTCCTGTTTCAACTTCAACATGAACCGGGTATCGCTGCAATCCTCCCTTTTGTAAAAAAGATTCAAAAGAATGTAATAACGTGAATGAATATATATCCGGCTCCAGGTTGTATTCGACGATCGATTCAAAGGCGGCTTCCTCCGGGTTCATCACCATTATGGGTAATGTGACGCCGGCTTTTCTTAACTCTATCCCTTCATCAGTATAAGCTACACCGAGGTAATCTACTTTATGATATTGTAAAATACCAGCGATCTCCGCACCTCCGCTTCCATAAGCAAAAGCCTTCACCATCGCCATCATTTTAGTAGTTGACTTTAACTTTTTTTGATAGGCTTTTACATTATGAACAATCGCATTCAGGTTTATTTCCAATACGGTCTGATGCACTTTTTGTTCCAGCAACTGAACGATTTGTTCAAATCCAAAAATCCGGGCGCCTTTGATCAGGATAATTTCTTCCCTGAATTGTGTGGAACGGAATTGCTGAAGATAGGATTCTGTTGATGTATGCAATTCTATTTCAGGACCATCACCCGGCTTGTTTGTTATATGCCGGAGTATTTCCGATATATGTTCTCCTATACCAATTAGCCTGCTGACCTGGTGTTTTCTCAATCGTTCAATGATGTAAGAGTACAGTTGCTCATCTTTCCTGGCGGTTTGCAATACATCCGAAAGAATAATTGTTTTTTTCGAATAACCCCTTTGCTGATCCAGGAAGTTCAGTGCTATTTCCAGGGAATTGAGATCAGCGCTATAGCTGTCGTTGATGATCATGCAATGATTGATACCTTTCTTCAATTCCAGTCTCATATTGACAGGTTGAAGCTGGATCATTTTTTTTCCTATGGCATCATGATTAATCCCTAACTGTAATAAAATGAAATAACAGGTGATGGCGTTTTCAACAGAAGCATCGTCCGTAAAAGGAATAGTAAATTCTTTTCCCTCAGAACCGGAGCACACTGCTATGCTGGTAGTCTCTTCCTTCTTATCAATATGTTTTACCACCAGCTGATTTTGGGGTGAATCTCCCCAGGTTAATAATTCGGGCTTAGTTTCAAATGAAGCAACCAATTCTTTCTGACTAGAAAGATCCTTTCCTCTTCCAATCAACACCTGGCAATGTGCAAAAAGTTTTAGTTTTTCAAATAATTTTTGCGGCTTGTCTGTAAAGCCTTCATCATGCGCTTCCCCGATATTGGTCAATACCCCCATCGTTGGCTGAATGATTTTTTCCAGTATTTCCATTTCGCCTGGTTGTGAAATTCCGGCCTCAAAAATACCCAACGTATGTTGTTCATCCATCTGCCATATACTCAGTGGTACACCAATCTGTGAATTATAACTTTTAGGACTTCGGACTATATTATAATCTTCATGCAATAATTGATAAAGCCATTCTTTAATGATTGTTTTTCCGTTGCTTCCTGTAATGCCGATAACAGGAATTGCAAACTGGCTGCGATGATAAATGGCTAGTTGCTGCAGGGCAGTCAATGTATCACTAACTGCAATAAAAGAAGCATCAGGATAAGCAGCCTTATCCTGCTCTTCGCTCACCACAAAACTTCTTACTCCTTTTTTATATAATTCCGGTATAAACTGGTGACCGTCTCTTCGGAGACCTTTTAGTGCAAAGAATAAGGAAGCCGCGGGCGAATACACTTTACGGCTATCCAATAGCAGGTATTCAATGACAGTATCCGTTACTTCATCGGGCGAACCAATAATTCCGGCTATATGAGTCAATGAATATTTCAAGAATAATCAATTAATAAGGAGTTCGTTTTTCTTCTTCTTCTGGTTTTGCCGGCGACCCGTTTTTCTCCATAAAAATAGAATAGAAAATAGAACCGAATATACAAGACATGATCACACCCAGTGATACGAAGACCTGGATGGTTTTATCCATCCATTGATTGATCCAATGTTCACAGAGCATTTTGAGCCCGATAAATATTAACACAATGGCGATACCCTGTGGCAGGTAATCGAATTTACTGACAGCCCCACGAAGTAAAAAGAACAATGAACGCAATCCCAGCACAGCGAAAATATTAGACGTATAGATCACCATCCTATCCCTTGAGATTCCCATTACCGCAGGGATAGAATCCAGGGCGAATACAATATCGATCGTAGCCAGCATTATAACAACCACAAAAAGTGTCGTATAAAATTTTTTACCGTCCTGGCGAATGGCAAACCTTCCCTCACCATCATGAGGAACAAGCGGTAAAAACCGTTTTATAAATTTATACACCCTGCTTTGTTGCGGGTCAAATTCTTCTTCTTCATCCGTGGTGAACATTTTATACCCTGTATATATAAGGAAAACACCAAACACATATAATATCCAGGAAAACCTGTCAACCAAGGCTACACCTACGGTAATAAAAATAATTCTGAATACAATGGCCATTAATATACCGATCAGCAATACACGGCCATAATTTTTTTCTTTAACGGAAAAAGCGGAAAATATCAGGATGAAAACAAAAATATTATCGATGCTCAGGCTCCATTCCATCAGGTAAGCGCTGAGATATTCCAGTGCGATGGTCTGCCCGTTTTTTAGCCACATAAAAATGAAAAAAGCGAGTGCCAACCCCACCCAGAAAAAAGTTTGATACAAAGCCTGCTTAATAGTAACCTTCTGATCTTTTTTACTCAACAGCCCCAGATCAAAGATCAATGCAAGCAACAACACAATTCCAAAAACAAGATAAGATACCTGGTCTGATGTCATTATTAAAGGGAATAAATTAAACGGCAAAGATACGTGCGGAGGCTCAAGGGACAAGGAACAAGATACAAGGACATCGGCAAAACTCAGGCGGCGTATTTTCTCTTTCTTAATTGCTGATAAACAAGCCCGGCAAGAATCACCAGTAAAACAGGTAATCCGATATTAATGAATTGCCAGAAAGATTTTTTTTCTGTTACTTTTTTTGAATCCAGCAGGCGAAGTACGATGTCTTTATTTCTTGTTTGACTGATAGCAGGATCATTCACGAGGTATTCCATACAATTCAGCAGGAATTCACGGTTCGCCACCGGGATGAATAATTTTCCATAATCGGATTGTTTCTGGTATTCGCCATAGGTATATTTATTCCAACCCATTGGCAAAGGAATGGGTTCGCTGTTGGCACCGCCGCCTGGTATAATATCATTTAAGACAATATCCCCATCGGCCACAACAATCATTTTATTGTCTGCAGACACAGGAGTGAATTGGTCACCCATTAAGGCCAGGTTATCTGTCTGCGCTTTTGTCGCCCTGTTTTTATACAAAGAAGTGAATTTGCCTTCCAGCAACATCGCAACAGGAATAGCATTTTTTTTGAACTTGTCATCTTCGGGTACATTCTTATTCTCATTCAAACTTATTAATGCTGGTGTACTAATGATCCGGGAATTGGGTGACGAAACAAGTAAAGGTGTTTTGACAACATCAGCTACTTTGATCGTATCAATGGAGTTTGCAAACCGGCTGGCTACATAACCCAGGTTCTTACTCAGCGATTGATTATTAGCCGGCGAAAACAAAGGATAATAATTCCAGTGAAGAAACTCGTATTGAGGACTCTCCGCTGTACCGCCGACTACAAAAGGTATCATATCGCACTGGAGATCCATTATAAGGTCAGTATTAATACGAAGACCGTAGCGAAAGAAAAGATCAGTCAGGTTCAGGTTCCTGTCGAAAGCGATTGTTTCCGGCTTGAAAGCAAGACTATCCTGTTCAGCAAAAAGATTGTCAATAAAACAAAGCAGTTTGCCTCCCCGCATCACAAACTGGTCGATCTTAAATTTCTCTTCTTCGGTAAATGTCATCTTTGGTTTGACAATCATTAACACATCCACAGCTTTAGGCACTCCTGTTTCCTTTTGCAGATTCAATATTTTGAATTGATAATCTTTGCTGAGTGTTTGTGTCAGGTCATAAGGACGCCAATCAGTAGGCTCCCCATTACCAACGCTATAGGCGATACCGGTTTTATCTGTCTTAGTAATTTTATCAAGTCCTTTGGCAAACTGGTACTCCATTAATGCTTCAGCGCTATTAATTTCTTCCTGCGAAATCCTGCCACTAACTCCAGGATATAAGTTAATGAGAGATTGCTTTCCTTTATAGTGCATGATTGCCACGGGAAAAATAATATTACTGCTCTCCCCGGCTTTTTTCTGAACAGTCAGGTTGATCGGAACAGCTCCGAGATTGACCAGCGAATCACCATAATTCGTATTTGTTCCCGGTATCGTTTCTTCGGGAGAAATAAACCGGTAATGAATTTTCGAACCGTTCCTGTCTTTTAGCAGTTGTAAAAATTCTTCGGTGCTCTTGGCCAGTTTCCGGAAACCAGCAGGAAATTCTCCTTTTAAAAAAACATCTATCTGCACATCGTCATCAAGAGCTACTAACAGATTCCTGGACGCTTTAGTTAATGTATATCTTTTTTCCTTCGTAAGGTCAACACGGGTATGAACAAAAGAGGATAGGATGTTAATAGCCAATAAAACGACGAGCAGCAATAGCCACCCGAATTTTGAAGCCAATATTTTTTTAAAAACGTTTTTCATCTTACTATTTTAATAATTTTCATCCTACCCGGGACCGTATGCCATACTTTGTTTTACACTACAAGTAACTGTACGAAAATTGAAGCAGGCATACGTTACCTCTTCAATAAATTACGATCTGTAATTGTCAGAAATAAAAAAATCACACTCAGAAAGTAAATAATATCCCTTGTATCTATCACTCCCCTGCTGATGCTTCTATAATGAAAATCGATACCCAGCATTTCAATATAATAATCAGCTCCGCCTGCAAACATGGCTAAACGGCTGATGGCGCCAAACCCATAGTACAGCAAAACGCAGGCGATAAGACTGGTAATAAATGCCACTACCGCATTACTGGTAAAACTGCTGATACAAATACCAATAGCCGTAAATACGGCTGCCAAAAAAAACAAACCAATATAAGAACCGATCGTGGCACCCGTATCAATTCCTTCATTGGAAGAAAGGGCCTGTATGGAAAAGAAATAAACGATAGTAGGCAACAAGGCAATTAAAACAACCACCAGGCTTCCGAGGTATTTGCCACCTACAATTTGCCAGCGGCTAAGTGGTCTTGTCTGTAATATCTCAAAAGTTCCTCCCTTAAATTCATCAGCAAAGCTGCGCATGGTGATAGCCGGTATCAGCAATAATAGCACCCAGGGTGCTAATTGAAAAAAACGATCCAGGGTAGCATATCCAAAGTCAAGGATATTATCCTCAAAAACAAAAAGCATCAGCCCGTTAACCAACAGGAAAACGATAATAGCGATATAGCCGGTAAGACTGCTGAAGAATTGACGGAGTTCTTTTTTACAGATAGACCACATAGAACCTGCAAAATAAGCCAAAGTTCAAAAGGTTTAAGGGTTTACCGTTTAAAAGTTTAACATTGATACCAGTAATAAATTCAAAACTCATTGATCTGTTTTATGGAAAAAAGATAAGCGGGCATCTAAAAGAAAATTTATTATATGAAAAAAAGTTTGTTATTACCGGCTTGCCTGGTTTGCATAGTGATGGCTGTAAAAGCACAAAACAAAGAGCTTCCTCCACCTCCGCCAAAACCACCTGCTGTTGAAAAGGTTGAATTTACACTACCGGCCATTGTAAAAGATAAAGAGATAAATGTTGTTCCTCCGCCGCCACCACCACCACCGCCCCCAAAAGTGAAAACAATTAAGTCAAAAGTTAAGATGACAAAATTTACACCGCCAGCTATTGTAAAGGATGAAGAAGTGAATATAGAGCCACCACCTCTGCCACAACCACCTGCACCAAAAAAGAAGATTAAAGATTTATAGCAGCAGGTAATGAAATAAAAAAACCTCTCCTGTTATCCGGAGAGGTTTCAATTTTTTTATGCTGATATATTTACACGGCAAAACTTTCACCACAACCGCAGGTACGGCTGGCATTGGGATTACTGAAATAAAATCCTTTTCCATTCAATCCGTCTGAGAAGTCAAGTGTTGTGTTGACGAGATATAAAAAACTTTTCAGATCTGTCACTACTTTAATACCGTTGTTTTCAAAAACCTGATCTGTCGGTTTTTGTTCGTTATCAAAATCCATCTTATAACTGAGCCCGGAACAGCCGCCTCCTACTACACTCACCCGCAGAAAATAAGCAGATCCGTTGCTCACCGCTTTCTCTGCTAAGATTTCAGTGATCTTAACTTTTGCTTTGTCACTTACATAAATTCCGTTGGCCTCTATCAGACCTCCACCAACAGGTGAAGGCTGAGCAGAATTAGTATTATTTGAAACAGTACTCATTTTTTATAATTTTTATTGATGCACACTCCCGATCGCTCTTAGGTCAACCCCTTGTTTGTACATTTCCCACAAAGGGCTCATTTCTCTTAACCTTTTTACCGTATTGGTTACCTGTTCTATGGTATAAACGATCTCTTCTTCTGTGGTATTGCGTCCTAATCCAAATCGGAGCGATCCATGGGCCAGGTTGTCGTCAACTCCCAATGCCTTTAATACATAAGACGGCTCCAGCGAAGCGGAAGTACAAGCCGAACCAGATGATAAAGCGATATTTTTATTAAGACCCATCATCAGTCCTTCTTCTTCCACATATTTAAAAGAAATATTGGTTACATGCGGCAACCGGTGTTCTTTATCACCGTTCAGATAAGCCTCTTCAATCTTTAATAACTCCGTTTGCAATTTATCTCTCAGTTTACTAACCCGTTCAGTTTCTTCCTCCATTCCCGCACGGCAAATTTCACTGGCTTTACCAAAGCCGACGATCCCGGGTACATTCAATGTGCCGCTCCTCATTCCTCTTTCATGACCACCGCCATCCATTTGAGCTGTTAATTTTACTCTCGGGTTTTTGCGACGAACATATAATGCCCCAACACCTTTCGGTCCATACATTTTATGCGCTGTAAAAGCCATCAGGTCAATACCGGTTTTATTGACATCGACCGGAATTTTTCCAACCGCCTGTGTAGCATCTGAGAAAACAAGTATTCCATTTTTTTTTGCCAATGCACAAATTTCTTCCATGGGCATAACAGTTCCTATCTCATTATTGGCATACATGATAGCGATAAGAATGGTATTGGGTTTAATAGCGGCTTCCATTTCTGCCAAATCAATCAGTCCATTATTTTTTACGTTAAGATAAGTTACTTCGCCACCTTCCTTTTCAATATGCTTACCGGTATCTAAGACAGCCTTGTGTTCGATATTGCAGGTAATAATGTGATTTCCTTTGCCGGCATACATTTCAAAGACACCCTTCAGTGCCAGGTTATCTGCTTCTGTAGCACCGGAAGTAAAAACGATCTCTTTAGGATTGGCGCCAATCAGTTTGGCGACTTCTTCCCGGGCATTGTCAACAGCCGCTTCAGCTTCCCAGCCAAAAGAGTGATTGCGGCTGGCTGCATTACCGAAGGATTGGCTAAAATAAGGTATCATGGCTTCTACCACCGCCGGGTCGCAGGGAGTAGTAGCATTATGATCAAGATAGATAGGAAATTTCAGCATAGCTTCATTCAATATTTCACGATTCCACTGAGAGTTGCTTCTCCCTTTTCAACCAGTAAATTAAAACACTAAATTAGCTCAAAAGGTTCTATTTCCTGGGCTTAATTTGAGGTTAAAAGCTAATTTTACAACCAACGGTGAATCGGGAAAAAGCAAGAACAAAAAAGATGTTCAGGAAGTTGGTAAACAGTAACTAATCGCTTCTTTTATTTTAAAAATCGCTATTTATTTGATGCAAAAATGTGAACATATAGGGATCGCTGTTAAGAGCCTGGCTGTATCTGTTCCCCTCTTTGAAAAGCTGCTTAATAACAAGTGTTATAAAACGGAATTAGTTGAAGGCGAAAACGTAAATACGGCGTTTCTGCAAACCGGCGAAACAAAGATCGAGCTGCTGGAAAGCACGGAGCCGGATGGTATCATCGCCCGTTTTATTGAGAAAAAAGGAGAAGGCATTCATCATATTGCTTTTGAAGTAGATGATATTGAAGCTGAAATGGAGCGGCTAAAAAATGAAGGCTTTGTGCTATTAAATGAAAAACCAAAAGCTGGTGCGGACAATAAGCTGGTTTGCTTTTTACACCCCAAACATACCAATGGCGTTTTGATAGAATTGTGTATGTCCGTAATAAATCCTTTGGAGGAAAAAAAGTAAGGAATATCAGGCGATCTTGCCAATGCTGTTTTCTTCCACCTGGGAATCGGCATTAATAATACCGAGTTTTTCAACAGCTGTCTGCGCCGCAATCTGCGAAGCGTCTTTTTTATTAAATGCTTTTCCTACAGCGACATTTTTGCCATCGATGACTGCAGCCACGGAAAACAAACGGCGGCCGTTTTCCAACTGCTCATTAATAGTCTCAAATTCCAGCACTTTCCCGTTCTTATTGGCCCAGCCGTATAATTTGTTCTTGTGATTGATCTCCAGGTTTTCCAGGTCATCCATGAACATATGTGGAATAAGAATATACTCCTGTACCCATTTAGCCGCTTTTTTATACCCAAGATCGAGGTAAACGGCACCCACCATTGCTTCCAGCGTATTTCCAAAGATCTGGCTCACTTTTAACGAGCCATCCATTTTGTTATACAAAGTGATCTTCTTTAACCCCATACGCACCGCAATCTCATTTAACTGCTGGCGATTCACCATTTTGCTGCGCATCTCCGTTAAAAATCCTTCTTCTTTATAGGGATAACGTTTGAAAAGATAGTCGGCTACTAAGGCACTGAGCACCGCATCTCCCAAATATTCAAGGCGCTCATTGTTCTCATCCGCTCCTTCGCGAACAGAACGATGTGTCAAGGCTGTTTTATAAAGGGATATGTTTTTAGGATTGAATCCTAAAATATTATTAAGCTCCTTTTTAAAGGTTGAGCCCGAATGCTTCTTAAAAAGGTTAGTGATAAAATCCACGGAATTCAATCTACGAAAAAAAGTTAAAGGAACGTAATGGTAAATACTCAAAGTTCTTATAGACTGCAAATTTCTTTCCAGTATTGATTAAAATGAGCAAATTTTTTAATAGAACAACAAGAAAAGATTCAAACAGCAGCCGGATCGGATCCGAATGACTATTGCTGAAGCTGCAATAGTTTCTACTTCTTATATTTTTTGACGATTACGCAGGCGTTATGGCCGCCGAAGCCAAAAGTATTGCTTAATGCGGCATTTACTGTCCGATGTTGCGCTTTATTAAAAGTGAAATTCAGCCTGGGATCCAGGTCCGGATCATCTGTAACATGGTTAATTGTTGGAGGAACAATATCATTTACAACAGCTTGTATACAAGCTATAGCTTCTATTACCCCGGCGGCACCGAGGCAATGTCCTGTCATGCTCTTGGTTGCGCTGATATTCAATTTGTAAGCATGCTCTCCAAATACATGCGTGATCGCTTTTGTCTCCGCTATATCGCCTAATGGTGTGGAAGTGCCATGTGTATTAATGTAATCAATGTCTTCCGGCTTCATGCCTGCATCATCCAAAGCCGCCAGCATTACATTTTTTGCTCCTAATCCTTCGGGATGTGGCGCTGTTATATGATGTGCATCAGCACTGGCTCCACCACCTACCACTTCACAATAAATCTTTGCACCTCTGGCCTTCGCATGTTCCAATTCTTCCAGTACCACTACCCCTGCGGCTTCACCCATTACAAAACCGTCCCTGTCCTTGTCATAAGGGCGGCTTGCGGTTTTAGGATCATCATTTCTTTCACTCATGGCCTTCATGGCATTGAACCCTCCTACTCCGGCCTCACTAATCACAGCCTCACTGCCACCTGCCACAATAATATCAGCTTTTCCGAGCCTTAATAACATTGTCGCATCAATAATGGCATTAGTACTGCTGGCGCAGGCACTTACGACGGCATAATTGGGGCCACGCAGGTTATGCCTCATACTGATCTGGCCGGCCGCTATATCCAATATCATTTTAGGTATGAAGAAAGGATTGAAGCGGGGAGTGCCATCTCCTTTTGCGAATTCAGTGACTTCATTTTGAAAAGTGATCAACCCGCCAATACCGCTCCCAAATACAACACCTACCCTGTCAGGGTTGATATTTTTTTTGTCTAACCCGGCATCCAGCATAGCCTGATCGCTGGCAACCAAAGCCAATTGCGTAAAACGGTCGATCTTCCTGGCTTCTTTTCTATCGAGAAATTGAACAGGGTCAAAATTCTTTACTTCGCAAGCGAATTTTGTACGAAACTTACTGGCATCAAACTGGGTAATCATATCCGCTCCGGACACGCCGTTAACCAAACCTGTCCAGTAATCATTGATTGAATTTCCCAACGGGGTAAGAGCTCCCATTCCTGTAACAACTACCCTTTTTAATTCCATATAGTCTGTTTCAGATATTCTTTATTCCAGATAAAAACCGCCTTCGATCCCGATACTTAGTCAAGCTCAGTATATCGGATTCAAAGGCGGATCCGTTTATCCCTGACTTCTCTGCAGGGCTTCCATTATGCGTTCCCTAAGAACGAAATGAAATGCATCAGGTGCATTATTTGGCATGCTCTTCCAGGTAAGAAACGGCCTGGCCCACTGTAGTAATGGTCTCGGCCTGCTCGTCCGGAATGGAGATGTTGAATTCTTTTTCAAATTCCATAATCAATTCAACGGTGTCTAATGAATCGGCACCCAGATCATTGGTGAAGGAAGCTTCGTTGGTAACCTCTGCTTCGTCAACACCTAATTTGTCAACGATGATCTTTTTAACTCTTGATGCAATGTCTGACATGTCTTAGTAGTTTAGTTATTGGGTGCAAAAATATACTTTTTGACCAAACCAGCATCGGAAACTCAATTTTTTCCGCTTTTCACCTAAGCAACTGAAAACAAAACAATAAGAGTGGTTTATTTATTTTATTTTCAGTAAAATAATAAAGATGTTCCGTTGGCTGTGTTATAAGTTCTTTGTAAATTGAAAATATTCAATCTTTATAAATCCATAAATGGCGCTTAAAATCATTGATTTTGGTAGTCCGGAATACCAGCAAATGGTAAAGTTGCGGGATGTTATCCTGCGCAAGCCGTTGGGCCTGGGTTTTACGCCAGAAGATATTGAAAAGGAAAAAGACAATATTCTCATCGCCGCTTTTGAAGATGAGCGTATTTTGGGATGTTGCATGCTGGTAGAAGAGCAGCCATACGTTGTCCGCCTGCGCCAGATGGCTGTATTGAATGATCTGCAGGGAAAAGGTATCGGAAGGGCATTGATGAATTTCGCGGAAAACATCGCCAGGGACAGGGGTTATAGAATATTGCGCATGCATGCGCGGAATAATGCGCTCGGTTTTTATGAAAAAGTGGGATACAAAGTGAAAGGAGAACAGTTTATTGAAGTTACCATACCGCACTATGTGATGGAAAAACAGCTATAAAAGCTATACGATTTTAGCCCAATCCTAATCATTTTTTCTATTTCTTCTTCGTCTTTTCCTTTAATAATTGTCTCATCTCATATACTTCATCTTTATCCCTGAATCCGCTTTTCGGCACCAGGAAAAAAGAACGGCTGTCAAAATAAAGATGGAAAAAATTAGGGCTTTCAATAAAATGACTCAACGCAGTCCATTGCCAGGAACGTGAACCCCTTTCATGTTGTAACGAAAATCCGTCCTGCCCAAAACTCATGCTAAACTTATGGAGAAAAGTTTCGGCCCTGCGATACACCATTATTGGCAACACAAACCAAAAGCTGATCATCAAAATAATCCATAAAAGAGACCCTACCAGGAAAGCTAACGGCGTGATTTTTTCCACGGCGTATAAAATAAGCGAGCCCAATGCAAAAACGTTTACCAGGATGATCATGATCCTTATTTCGGGGCGACTGATAAAATGGTAACGTAATGCCTGGATTACCTGCCCTTTTTCATATTCAAAATGTATGGTCATATTTTGGTTGCTGAAGACAAACGTACGACGAATCGTTTTTGTTCTTTACTATCGAATATATCAAATCTACAATTTCTATATCCCGGAATAATGCACAAAATAAAAGCCTCCCACAATCGCGGAAGGCCTTACTCTTAATTATCAGAAATATTCTTACTTGTTCATCATTTGCTTAGCCTCAATACTCAACGTAGCATGAGGAACCGCACGAAGACGTGCCTTATCAATCAACTTGCCTGTGATACGGCAAATACCATAGGTCTTATTCTCTATCCGCATGATGGCTTTCTCCAGGTGATCAATAAAAGTGATCTGGCGGCTCGCCATCTGGCTCAATTGTTCTCTTTCCATACTAACGCTGCCATCTTCCATGGTCATGTAGCGGGCTTCGTCCATATCACCGCCTTCATCGCGACGGGTAATCAACCCTTGCAAATAAGCCAGTTCCTTTTTCGCAGCGTCCAATTTTTTATTGATAATTTCCCTGAATTCAGTCAGGTCGGCATCTGAATATCTCATAGAGGGTCCGTTTTGCTCGTACATAGGTGTATCTAAAACTGATTTAGTGAAATCGGGTTCGTATTTTACCGCACTCTTTATTGTTGTCTTTGGAATAACAATTTTCCCTGCCTTTGGTGGTTCTTTCTTTATAACCGGCTTTGCTACTGGCTTAATGGAAACCAGTGAGCTGGGATCATTAGCTGATTTTTTAACTACAGGCTTTGGCGCTTCTTCCTGTACCACAGCCACTGGCTTTGGTTCGGGCTTGGCGACTACGGCCACTTTCGGCGCTACTGGCTTAGCTGGTTCAGGTTTTTTAACAGGAGCTGCTGGTTTTGCAGCAGGCTTGGGAACGGGTTTTTTAGCTGCCACTGGTTTTGGAGTTTTTTTAGGAGAAACCGCTTTTTTGGGAGCAGCCCTTTTTGCTGCAGGCTTCACCGCTTTATGAGAAACAGGTTTTGCCGCCGGCTTAGCCGCTTTTTTAGGGGCTGGCTTCTTCGGAGCCGGTTTTTTCTTATTAGCCATAAAAATTAGCCTTTTTTTGAAACAATCACATTTAGCGAAACATCGTTTAATTCGATCACTGTACCTTCTTGCATTTCAGGTACTATTTCAAGCTTATCAGCCAGAATTTCGGCGCAAATATAGGTATTAAACAGTGCCAAAGAATCTTTCATGCCATTTGTTGCAGCAACTATAACATCTATCCGGTCCGTAAGTTCAAAGCCGCTGTCTTTGCGGATCTTCTGTATCCGGTTTACAAATTCCCTTGCGTTACCCTCTGCTTCAAGTGCCGGCGTTATGGTCACATCCAATGCTACGGTTAATGACCCCTTATTGGCTACCGTCCAGCCGGGAATATCCTCACTGCTAATCTCTACATCGGTAATCTGTAATATTACAGCCTCACCATCAACCGACAAATTATATTGGTCTTCTTTTTCCAACCGTGCGATATCTTCCTGTGTGAAATTAGACAGGGCTGAGGAAACAGCTTTCATTTTCGGGCCCAGTTTTTTACCGAGGGCCACAAAGTTGGGTTTGATCTTTTTGCTGATAAAAGTGTTGTCAGGATCAATGTATTCTATCTCTTTTACATTGACTTCAGCTTTGATCAGGTCTTCCACTTTTTGCAACTGCTCTTTCATAGAATTCGTCAGGACTGGTATCAGTACTTTTTGCAAAGGCTGGCGAACTTTGATATTTACTTTTTTTCGAAGCGACAATATCAAAGACGATGCATCCTGCGCCAATTGCATTCTTTCTTCCAGCGGAAGATCGATGACAGCCTCATTAGCTATCGGGAAATCAACATGGTGAACTGATTCTTGTTTATAGCGATTAGTTACTGCATTGAGATTTTGAAAAACGGCATCACTAAAGAAGGGCGATATCGGCGCTACTAACCTTACTATTGTTTCCAAACACTCATATAAGGTTTGATAGGCGCATATTTTATCCTGCTCATATTCTCCTTTCCAGAAACGTCTTCTGCAAAGCCTGACATACCAGTTGCTTAAATGGCTATCTACAAATTCTTCGATAACACGACCAGCCTGGGTAGGCTCGTAATCGTCCATGTATTCATTCACTTTTTTTACAAGCGTATTCAGGCTTGATAAAATCCAGCGATCTATTTCCGGTCTTTGGCTTACTGGTATATATTCTTCTTTAAAAGCAAATCCGTCTACATTGGAGTAGAGTGCAAAAAACTGGTACGTATTATATAATGTACCAAAGAATTTACGTTGCACTTCCTGTATACCGGCGAGGTCAAACTTTAAATTATCCCAGGGGGAGGCATTGGTAATAAGATACCATCGGGTAGCATCAGCACCAAACTTTTCAATCGTGTCAAATGGATTGACCACATTGCCCAACCGCTTGCTCATTTTGTTGCCGTTCTTATCAAGCACCAGTCCATTACTCACTACATTTTTGAAGGCGACAGAATCAAATAATAAAGCACCGATGGCATGAAGAGTATAGAACCAACCGCGTGTTTGGTCAACTCCTTCGCAAATAAAATCAGCCGGGAAGTTTTGCTTGAAAATTTCTTTATTCTCAAATGGATAATGCCATTGGGCATAGGGCATGGCACCACTGTCAAACCATACATCTATCAAATCAGGAACCCTTTTCATTGGTTTACCTGATTTACTCACTAATATTATGTCATCCACGTAAGGTTTATGCAGATCTAATATTCCTTCGTGTAAATAATGTTTGTTTACATCACCACCTAATACTTCACTGGCTTTACGGATACCGTTGTTTAATTCTTCAATAGAACCAATACAAATTTCTTCATCTCCTTCTTCGGTTCTCCAGATAGGTAACGGTGTTCCCCAAAATCTTGAACGGCTTAAATTCCAGTCAACCATGTTTTCAAGCCAGTTACCAAAACGTCCTTCACCGGTTGATTTGGGTTTCCAGTTAATGGTCTTATTTAATTCCACCATTCTATCTTTTATAGCTGTAGTCTTAATGAACCACGCATCCAATGGATAATAAAGAATGGGCTTATCTGTTCTCCAGCAATGCGGATAGTTATGTTCGTATTTTTCTACTTTGAAAGCACGGTTCTCTTTCTTCAACTTCACCGCTATGTCAACATTCACATCAACATAGTTGGGATCATCTTTATAATTCTTTACATAGCGCTTGCTGAATTCACCAAGGCCATCAACAAATTTGCCTTGCTTGTCAACCATCGTCAGAATACCGATTCCATATTTTTTTCCAACCTTAAAGTCATCGGCGCCAAAAGCAGGAGCGGTGTGAACGATACCGGTTCCGTCTTCTGTGGTTACAAAGCTATCCACCAATACACGGAATGGTTTTGCATCAGGCGTTATCGCTTTTATCGCTTCCAATGAATTGGCTTCATAAGGAAGCAATTGTTCGTACTCACACCCTTCGATATCTTTTCCTTTGAACTCAGTAACAATTTTATAGGGAATGTTCTTGCCATCTTTCTCATACGTATCAAAACCGCCGTTTTCATTTTCCAGTTTAAAATACTTATTCAATAATGCTTTCGCCAGAACTATATTTATCTCGTTATGTAGATAAGGATTGAATGTTTTTATTAAAACATAGTCAATATTTGCCCCGACTGTTAATCCAAGATTAGAAGGCAATGTCCACGGAGTAGTTGTCCACGCCATAAAGAATACTTCCTCATTTCCCGCAGCATCAAATAAGAATTTAGATTTAGCATCTTTAATAGCTTTAAACATTGCCACGGCACTCGTATCCTTTACATCTTTATACGTCCCCGGCTGATTCAATTCATGTGAACTCAATCCCGTTCCCGCTGCAGGTGAATAAGGCTGAATACTTACGCTTTCATACAACAATCCTTTTTTATACAATTCACTTAGAATCCACCAAAGTGTTTCAATATATTCATTTTTGAAAGTGATATAAGGATCATTCAGATCAACCCAATAGCCCATCTTGCGTGTAATCTCATCCCATTTGTCTTTATACCTCAACACCGCTTCGCGGCATTTCTGGTTATATTCTTCTACCGATATTTTTTTCCCTATATCTTCTTTGGTAATACCTAGTTCCTTTTCAACGCCTAACTCAATTGGCAAACCATGCGTATCCCAGCCGCCTTTTCGTTTTACCTGGAAACCTTTCATGGTCTTGTAGCGGCAAACCAAATCCTTCAATGTTCTTGAAATAACGTGGTGAATACCGGGCATACCATTGGCGCTGGGCGGCCCTTCATAAAATACAAAAGGAGTGGCGCCTTCCCGTAAGGACACACTCTTTTCAAAGGTCTGGCTTTCAGTCCACCGGGCCAGTATTTCCTGCTCGAAAGCCGGTAAGTTCAATCCTGTAAATTCTCTGTATTTAGCTGACATAATCCTTTTCCCGCCTGATTTTAAGGGTGCAAAGGTAGGAAAATAACCGGCCTGATTTTCTGAATAAAAGGGATGATTTTGAATAAAAGGCGGTATTCTTCGACGCCAGGTTAATGAATTTTTCCGGGTTGGTTTGGAAGGCAAAAATAAGATAGCCGGAAATGGATCAAAAGAGCACTTAATTATTATGCTACGTGTTCGTTATCTATCGCCATCTCTTCCAGTGTTGGTGCCATCTTGACTTTGTTTTTCCTTTTCCCGTTCTTTTTCATTTTATTCAACCATATCAAAGTACCGGTAACCGGAAGACTGGTAGCAATCAAACAGGCAAGGAAATAAAGAATCTTGGTAAAAGTTCCATATACACTACCAACATGTATGGCTTTAATAGAACCCGCTATTCTCTCATTAAAAGGTTTATCCTTAAAAATATCAGTTTTCAAAACCGAGCCGCTGTATCGGTCGATTGTCAAACGGTCACCACCGGCGGGGGCGAAGAAACCCAATTTTGTTTTTGTGATGATTGTAGCGGCAGTTGAGTCGGCAGGTAAGGTAATAGTATAGTTTCCGCTGTAAGCAAGCACTTTATCAGCTTCCCTTATATAATCAGCAACGGGTAAACTAAGAAGGCTTTTTTGATTTTCAGGCATTGATGATTTTGGTGCTTTTTCTTTAGGCGCATCTTTATGCTTATAAGTACCCAGTGTTTTTTGCAACCCATTTCTGTACCATTCAAAAGACCACTGCGGTCCGGTAAGACCCATTAATAGCAGAAAAAATAATGCATAAAAAGCTAATGAATTATGCAGGTCGTGGTTCACCCGCTTCCAGCCTGCTTTCCATTTTACGCTTAATCCCTGTCTCCAGGTTTTTATTTTCTGCGGAAACCAGATGATCAAACCGGTAATACAACCCATTGTAAAAATGATCGTGGCCCAACCGGTGATCATACTTCCCAACTCCTTATTCGGCACTCCTTGTATAATGGGTTTCTCCACTTTATCCAATAACAGCCAGCGATGTAAACTAAACATCGTACTCATGAATTCCCTGGTGCCATTTTTTTCCTTTGAGTTGCCAACAATGTCACCGGTATAGGGATTGACCATATAAGTTACGCCGCCGCGGCTGTCATCGCCTTTCTTTTTTACATTAAACTGGTAGGTACGTTTGAGATCAGCCGGTATCGTAATGCTTGCAATTGTTCCGCCTGATGCCGTTTTAATTTTCTCCGTCAGCGAATCAAGCGGTATACGTTCTTTACCTGCGACCGGATTTACTTTATATAGATGCGGTGCGGCTTTTTCCGTTAGTTCTGTACTAAAAACATATACCGTACCACTGAAGCATATTGCGATAACAATCAAACCGCTGGAAAGACCCAACCAGAGATGAATATCATTGAATAGCTTCCTGGTTTTTGTCCAGGCGGATTTTTTGAGGAGCGGCTGCTTCATGATACTTTACTTCAAGTGTACAATTATAACCTGTACGAAACGGTGGCAGCAAATTGATTGGGTGCGATGGGATTTACACTATTATCATCATGCACATTATAGCTTAATTTGTTTAAGAGATTTGTCATCTTCAATCGAACAGAAAATTTATTTACCGCATATCCGGCTGATATGTCAAACAGGAAATAATCAGGCAACGGCATCAGTTTATTGGTTGGACTTGTTGTGCTGGGATTGCGGCCTGCCAAACGATCACCTACATAATAAGTACCCAGACCCATATTGAAACCACGCAAAGCCGTCTTTGGACTAAACGTATAAAAAATATGTGCATTGGCCGTATGAGCCGGATTGTATCTCAAACGATCACCAGTATGAAAACTTTTGTTATTGGCCTTGGTATAACGGGTATCATTGTAACTATATCCGGCCAGTATCGTGACCCCCTGTATGGATTTGGTGGAAATATCAATTTCAATTCCTTTACTGGTTACTTCACCGGCAAGTTCTTTGATATTGCTATTGCTATTCAAACTGCCATCACTTAATGTCAACGCCGTTTGTGCCAAATTGCTGTTTATGATTTTATACAACGTAACATTGGTGGACAACAACCCCCTGAACAGATCAGTTTTTGCACCCACTTCAAACTGATCAATGATAGATGCCGGCAACAGCTGATCATAAATATCCTTTCCCGTATTAACAGCAAACGTATTGGTATAGCTGGTAAACAGCGACACATTTTTCCAGGGCTGATATACTATACCGGCACGTGGGCTGAACGCATCACTGGTATAAGCAGCAACATAGCCTGTTTTTCCTTTCGCCACGCTATCCACTCTTGCCTGTTGATTGTTTTGATAACTGTAGCGTACGCCAGCCAGTACTTTCAATTTACTGCTTATCGCAACCAGGTCCTGTACGTAAATACCATAGCGCAGAATAGGTGAAGTCGTTACCCTGTCAATCGCCAGGTTCGGGATATCATTTCTTTTGTTGAAAGTAGAAGGATCAAAAATATTTATGGTATCATAAATATTCTTTCCTTTCAAACTCGCATTGCTGAGGTTATTATTATATTCTGTCATCAGGTAGGTGTTGGATACCGTTCTATACTTGTCCGCATCAGCGCCAAACAATAAAGTATGAGCCACTGAACCTGTTTGAAATTTACCGCTCAGGTCTAGCTGTGCGATATAATAATTTTCCTTTGTTTTACTTTTTTGCAAACCCCTTGCCCAGGTACCATCCGTTTTGATGGAAACAGAAGCAGGCCTTGCCGCTCCAAATAATTCCACATCATAATCCTGGTAAGAAACTAAACCACGCAATTGCCAGTTACTATTCAAATGATGTGTGATAGTCGCCGTGCTGGTAATTTGTTCAGCCTTATTATAACCCCAGTTCACTCCGAGGAAACGGCTTCGGGGAACATCTACTAATTTATAATCGATAGCGCCGATACCAAAATCAGGTGTTCGGTCATCCTTCAAATAATCTCCTTCCACCAATAACTCTGTTTTTTTCCCCAGCTTAAAAAGAAAAGAAGGATTGATATAAAATCGTTCTGATTTTACTTCATCCCTGAAACTACCCGCTTTTTCATAGGTAGTATTAAGCCGGTAAGCCGCTACTTTACTATTGCCCAATGCGCCGTATACATCTAAAGAAGGTTTATAAAAATCATAACTGCCGGTGCGGAAAGAAAGTTCACCGCCTCTTTCAAATTTTGGTTTTTTGGTAATGATGTTCATGATACCACCAGCCGCTACGTTGCCGAATAATATAGCACTGCCTCCTTTTAAAAATTCTATTTTTTCAACTCCGCTCATTTCCGGCATCGCCCCATTATTATAACGGGCGCCGTTCTTAAATGTATTGCTGCTGCCAAATGCATATCCTCTCGCGGCTATTTCTTCCTGGTAACCGCCGGTATTTCCCATTAAATAAACGCCGGTTACATTCTGCAAAGCATCGCTCAGACGCAACACCTGCTGGCGTTCCAGTACATCTTTGCCAATAATGGAAACACTTTGAGGAAGATCCATTGGCTTAATGGGCAGCTTGCCAATAGTTACCGGTTTTTCATTCATTGAGCGGCTGGCTGTTACCACTATTTCCGCCAATTCAGTTTCGTTTTCAACCAATGTGAAATCAAGGCTATTGGTTTGATCGTTTGTTACCTCAACTGGTTTTTGTATGGTTTGCAATCCCACAAATGAAACAACCATGGTATATCTTCCCTCTGGAATACCAGACAAGATATAAGAACCATCCTCCGCACTGATGACTCCTTTTTTAATTTCTTTTAATTGAACATTTACCTGCGCGGCCGGCATACCATCACTTGTTTTGACAAATCCTTTTAAATGACCGTTTTGTGCGTGTGCAGAGGCTGCAAGTAAAAGCATGAGAGCCAGCGTACTGATTCTTTTTTTTCTATTTATTATTGAGTACAAAAATTGCATATTGATATTGATTAGGCAGCAAAGGAACAATATCATTTTCCCTTAGTATTACGGAAAAGGGAAAACCGTTTACGGAAACCGGAAACTGACAATATGCTGACAAATCAGGGCATTAAAAAAGGCTGTCCTTTGCAGGGCAGCCTTTTCCGCATTTCAATAAAATTATACTATTCCACTACCACAATTCCTTTTGCAGTAACACGAATTTCTTTTTCAGGTTTGGTAATCGCGGCAATTTCTTCTTTCGATTTTTTCGCGTCTTCTGCATAGTGTTTCAGTTCCGCTACTGAAGTTGTTTTCATTTTTACTTCACCATCGAGTACAACTGTTTTTCCTTTAGCAGCCAATGGTAAAAAGAATCCATAGTCTTTCATCTTTACCATCGCCGTGGTACTATCGTTAACCTGCAATTTTAACCAGCATCCTTTGTTGGGACACACATCTACGATCTTTGCCTTGATCTTTGTATCAATCGATTCCGTTTTACCCAGTTTCGCAGCAACATCGGCAATGTTTACCGCGCCATCAGGAGTAATTTTTTCTCCATACTGGTCTCCCGGTTTTGCATCACCAGCAGGTGGTTGCGCATTGGCAACAATAGCAAAGAATACAACAGCAGTAATTAAGAATACTTTTTTCATATTAAAGATTTAACGAATAATGTATGGTCAGTTAACAAAGATAATTTTTCTATTTAATAATCCACCCATTTCACTTTTTCTTCTAATGGAGACCTCGTTGCACTCACCGAAGGAATTGCCACCTGGCCGACATAAAAAAATCCCAGCAATTTATCCTTCTCACCCAAACCAAAAAATGATTTGGCTTTTTCAATATAGGTTATCCCGCCTGTTGTCCAATAGCCACCCAATCCATAGGCGGTAACGGACAGATAAATATTCTGTACAGCACAGGCTACAGCGGCAATATCTTCTGTCACCGGAATATTTTTGGTGGTGGTGCGTTTCATACCAATCGAAATAATATGCGATGCTTTCAATGGCTGTCGCTGCAATTTAATATAAGTAGCTTCCTTGAAATTTTCACCGGCTTCCTGTTTATACAATTCGCTTTGAAAGCTGGCTAATCTTTGTAAACCATCCCCGGTGAAAACAGAAAATTGCCAGGGTTCTGCCTGCCCATGATTGGGCGCCCAGGTGGCATTGATTATTATTTCACGTATGATCTTATCATCTATCTTTTTCCCCGGATCAAACTGGTCGGGAAAAACTGAACGCCGGTTTCGGGCCAATTCATTAAACAATTCAGGATTCATCATCGCCGGTAATTTTTTGCAAATGTAGCTGCCTATATTTTAAAAAGGCTTTTCCTGATTGAAGGGTAAAAAACATAAGAATTTTCTCCTGTAATTCTGGTATATAAATCCACCCTGTTTGTATGAAGTAGATACAGATCATTTTTCAAAAAGAAAATTGAAAAGAGATTGTATAAAGCGATAGTTTTTGCCCGCAAATTCCCGCTGCTATTGCTTTTCAAAATCTTTGCACATTCTGTGAAAAACTCCCAAGGGATATTTCTATGATTTGATGTTACATTCGTTCGAGTTCTTAATAAAAATTTAATATCGGCGCCGGGCACTCGTTCCACCACTTTTGTCCTGCTTCCCAGCGAAACCTTTGAGAACCATGGGTTGACACTGGAAAATGTAAAGCCACCTACCCTGTTCAAAGGGATAAAGACTTGATTATGCAGACACTGACCCGCTTCAATGCGGGACGGTAAAGCGGTCGGGTCGCCTAAACCCTGGTTCAGCCATTATTAAATTTATTATTGGGGCCTTTCCGTTTGCGGCAAAGGCGGGGATGATTCACTTTTCTTAAAAAGAAAAGCGGTTTTCGTCTCTTGTCCTGCCAGATTAACAACTTTGAAAATATTTATATCCCATGCACGAAGAGCAAGAAATTTTACTGAAAGAAAACAAAGACCGCTTTGTTATTCTTCCTATCAATTATCCCCTGATCTGGGAAAAATATAAAAAACACGAAGCCAGTTTCTGGACGGCGGAAGAAATTGATTTGGGTGATGACATGAAAGACTGGAATGCCTTAAATAACGGCGAACGTCATTTTATTTCTCATGTGCTTGCCTTCTTCGCCGCCAGTGATGGTATTGTGAATGAGAACCTGGCTGTCAACTTCATGAGTGAAGTACAATTACCGGAAGCCCGTTGCTTTTATGGATTCCAGATCATGATGGAGAATATCCATTCCGAAACTTATGCTTTGCTGATCGACACCTATATCAAAGATCCGAAAGAAAAAGATCGTCTTTTCCATGCCATTGATACTGTACCTGCTGTAAGGAAAAAAGCGGATTGGGCTTTGCGTTGGATCAATAACGGAACTTTTGCGGAACGCTTAGTGGCTTTTGCCGCCGTAGAAGGTATTTTCTTTAGCGGCAGTTTCTGTTCTATTTTCTGGATGAAGAAAAGAGGCTTAATGCCCGGTCTGACATTTAGCAACGAACTGATCAGCCGTGACGAAGGATTGCATTGCGAATTCGCCTGTTTACTATACGGCATGCTGAAGAATAAACTCTCAGAAAAAGAAGTGCATGGCATCATCGCTGATGCGGTAGCTATTGAAAAAGAATTTATCACCGACGCTTTACCAGTTGACCTGATAGGCATGAACGCTAAACTCATGCAACAATATATTGAATTCGTTGCCGACAGATGGTTGAGTGAATTAGGTTATACCAAAATATTTAACGCCACGAATCCCTTTGATTTCATGGAGCTCATCTCTTTACAGGGAAAAACGAATTTCTTTGAGAAACGGGTGG
The DNA here is from genome assembly GCA_040007815.1 of Chitinophagaceae bacterium. Taxonomy (GTDB): domain Bacteria; phylum Bacteroidota; class Bacteroidia; order Chitinophagales; family Chitinophagaceae; genus Terrimonas_B. The sequence goes on along the minus strand of JBDTUH010000028.1, from coordinate 13,952 downwards.
GTGAATACCAGAAATCCGGTGTCATGAATGATGTTGGATCGAAGGCGTTCTCCATGGATGAGGATTTTTAAACTCTCACGACTCACAGCGCACTACTTACTATTCGAAACTACTAACCTCCTAAATATATAAGACATGTACGTAATGAAACGCAACGGCAAGCAGGAAGCCGTGCACTTCGACAAGATCACCTCCAGGGTAATGAAACTGAGCTATGGTCTTAATTTAAAATCCGATGACATTATCGAGATCGCCAAAAAAGTAATCATTGGTATTTACAATGGAGTACCAACTACGGAATTAGATAACCTGGCTGCGGAAACGGCGGCTTCGTTTACTACCAAGCATCCTGACTTTGCGGTATTGGCGGCAAGGATCGCAGTAAGTAACTTACATAAGAATACGACCAAATCTTTTTCTGAAACGGCTTCGCTTCTTTACAACTACATTGACAATAAAACAGGAGATAAAGCCCCGTTGATCGCAGATGATGTATATGCCATCATTGAGGAACATGCTGACCAGCTGAATGCTTCCATTATATATGAAAGGGATTACCATTTTGATTTCTTTGGTTTTAAGACGCTGGAAAAATCATACCTGCTGAAAGTAAATGGTAAAATAGTAGAACGTCCGCAACATTTATTCATGCGTGTCGCTCTCGGTATTCATAAAACTGATATTGATGCAGCGATAGAGACTTATAACCTGATGAGTGAAAAATGGTTCATCCATGCTACACCGACTTTGTTCAACGGCGGTACACCCAAACCGCAAATGAGCAGTTGTTTCCTGCTGAGTATGAAAGATGATAGCATTGAAGGTATTTATGAAACATTGAAAAATTCAGCACTCATTTCTCAGTCTGCTGGTGGTATTGGTTTGAATGTTCACAATATCCGTTCGACAGGTAGCTATATCAAAGGAACAAATGGTACCAGCAATGGCATTATCCCGATGCTGCGTGTATTTAATGATACGGCCCGTTATGTAGACCAGGGTGGTGGCAAACGTAAAGGTGCTTTTGCTATTTACCTCGAGCCATGGCATGCTGATGTGTTCGCCTTTTTAGATCTGAGAAAGAACCATGGTAAAGAAGAAATGAGGGCGAGAGATTTGTTCCTCGCATTGTGGGTACCGGATCTGTTCATGAAACGGGTAGAAGCCGATGACCAGTGGAGTTTGTTTTGCCCCAACGAAGCAAAGAATCTGCATACAACATACGGAGCGGAATTTGAAGCATTGTATGAAAAATATGAAAAGGAAGGCAAGGCTAAGAAAACTATTCCTGCCCGTGACCTTTGGAATGCAATCCTGGATGCACAAATAGAAACTGGCAACCCTTACATGTTGTATAAAGATGCAGCCAACGAAAAATCAAATCAGAAAAATTTAGGCACCATCCGTTGCAGCAATCTCTGCACGGAGATCATAGAATACAGTGATGATAAAGAGACTGCTGTTTGTAATCTCGCTTCTATTTCTTTACCGCGTTTTGTAGAAGGTAATAAATTCAACTTTGAAAAGCTGCTGGAAGTAACACAGATCATTACAAAGAACCTGAACAAGATCATTGATAACAATTACTATCCTTTAGAAGAAACAAGACGCAGCAATTTCCGCCATCGTCCAATTGGCATAGGTGTACAGGGTTTGGCTGATGTCTTTATGCTGCTGGGCTTGCCATTTGAAAGTGATGTGGCGAAAGTGCTGAACAAAAATATTTTTGAAACGATATATTATGCCGCTCTAGTTGCGTCAAAAAATATCGCTAAAGACCTCGGCGCTTACGAAACATTTGAAGGTTCTCCTTTATCAAAGGGTATTTTCCAGTTTGATATGTGGAATGTACAACCCAGCGATCGTTACAACTGGGATGCATTGAGAGCTGAGATCAAAGAACATGGTGTTCGCAATTCTTTGTTATTAGCGCCCATGCCTACCGCTTCTACTTCACAGATATTGGGCAACAATGAATGTTTTGAACCCTACACTTCCAATATTTACAATCGTCGTGTATTAAGTGGTGAGTTTGTAGTGGTAAATAAACATTTGCTAAAAGACCTGATGGGTCTCGGCTTGTGGAGCGATAGTATGAAACAACGCATCATTGCCGCCAACGGATCAGTGCAAAACATTGAGGAGATCCCGGCTAACTTAAAAGAGATCTACAAAACAGTATGGGAAATAAAACAGCGTACGATCATTGATATGTCAGCTGACCGTGGCGCTTTCATTTGCCAGTCTCAATCATTGAACCTGTTTGTTGAACAACCTAATTTCGCAAAGCTTAGTTCCATGCATTTCTATACCTGGAAAAAAGGGTTGAAAACAGGTATGTATTACCTGCGTACCAAGGCAGCTACCGATGCGGTGAAATTTACTGTTGACATGGATGTAATGAAACAATCGGCGATAGATAAGCAACAGGCCATTGAAGAGATATCCTGTTCGCTGGACAATCCTGAAGGTTGTATCAGTTGCGGATCATAAGCTTACTGACAGGACGGTTTTTACATATAAAGGAGCAGAATTTTTTCTGTTCCTTTTTTATGCCCCTACCCCCTAAATGGGAATATCTAACAGGAATATTAACCTTACATTGCGCATACAAAATCTATTTATCATGGTATCAAAACCTATACAGGAAGCACTGAATAAACAGGTGCAGATGGAAGCGGAGTCTTCACAGGCTTACCTGGCGATGGCCTCCTGGGCCGAAATACAACCAGGGCTGGATGGCGTTTCCAATTTCTTTTATCAACAGTCGGACGAAGAGAGAATACATATGCTGAAGCTGATCCGTTTTATCAATGAACGCGGCGGCTTTGCCGTCATACCGGCACTGGCACAACCGATCATTACTTTTAAGTCTCTGAAAAGTGTTTTTGAAGAATTTTTAAAACATGAACTTAAAGTAAGTGATAGTATCAATGACCTGGTACACCTTTCTCTTACTGAAAAGGATTATGCCACGCATAATTTTCTGCAGTGGTACGTAAACGAACAGATAGAAGAAGAAAAAACAGCCCGTGTTTTAAATGATAAATTAGAATTAATTGGTGACGACAGGAGTGGTGTATATTTATTCGACAGGGATATTATGAATTATAGAGGCGGGAGTCCGGGTGGAAAGAAATAAACCCAGGCAATTACTATACTAAAAAAGGCCCTGTCAATCGACAGGGCCTTTTTTTAGTCACTTTCGTTTGTTGTCTGATTAATTGGAATACAAATGACCCGCATTTATCCAATCCGTTATTTTTTTCTTTTCTGCCGCCGTTAATTTAGCCTGGGGCGATTTAGGCATATTATTTCCGGTAACAGCCGAGCTATTGATCTTACTCCAATCCGATACTATGCTGCAGTCACTATCAAAATTATAGCCAGCCGCAGTTCCTCCATTCATGTGGCAACCGGATCCACTGCATCGTGTATTAATGATAGTTTTAACTTCTGCAAAAAGAACACCTGCGGCGGCCGTACCTACTGTAGTCGTAGCCGTTTTTGTACAACCATTTACATCCTTTACACCGATCGTGTAACTGCCGGCGGCCAGGCTGGAGAAAACATTACTTGCCTGGTAAGCACCATTATTTAAATTATAAGTAAACCCCGTTGAACCGGTAGCAGTGACGTTTATTTTTCCATTAGCCCCGGTAGTACATGGGGATGCATTTACTATAACACTCGTCAGTACAATACTCGTATTGGTACAAGGATTAGTCGCAGTCAGCGTTATCTGTTTAGTACCAAGACAACCATTACTATTTTTTGCAGTCACGGTATAGTTACCAGCGGCCAGACCGCTAAAAGTGCCGGAAGCCTGGTAAGCTCCATTATTCAAACTATAGGTAAACCCGGTACCACCCGTTGCCGAGGCTGTTACAGATCCATTGGACTGATTAGCGGATGGATCAACTTTAGTAAGAGTAACCGCTACAGTAACGCCTGCACAAGGATTAGTCGCAGTTAGCGTTATCTGTTTAGTTCCAAGACAACCACTACTATTTTTTGCTGTCACTGTATAATTGCCTGCTGCAAGGCCGGAAAAGGTTCCGGAAGCCTGGTAAGCTCCATTATTCAAACTATAGGTAAACCCGGTACCACCCGTTGCCGATGCCGTAACGGATCCATTGGATTGACTAACGGATGGATCAACTTTTGCAAGTGAAACCACTACAGTAACGCCAGCACAGGGATTAGTGGAACCTAGCGCTACCTGCGTAACACCTGTACATCCGTTTGCGTTTTTTGCTGTTATAGTGTAATTACCTGCAGAAAGACCGGTAAAGGCTCCTGATGTCTGGAACGCTCCATTATTAAGGCTATATGTAAATCCGGTCCCTCCTGTTGCCGATGCTGTAATCGATCCGTTGGACTGACCGGTCACGGGATCAACTTTCGTAGTCGTTACGACTACAGTAACACCTGCACACGGGTTAGTAGAACCTAGTGTTACCTGCGTAACACCCGTACATCCGTTTGCGTTTTTTGCTGTTACTGTGTAATTGCCTGTAGCAAGACGGGGAAAGGCTCCGGATGTCTGAAATGCCCCATTATTAAGGCTATATGTAAATCCGGTCCCTCCCGTTGCCGACGCTGTAATTGATCCGTTGGATTGACCGATCAAGGGATCAACTTTCGTAGTTGTTACTGCTACGGTAATACCTGCACAGGGATTGCTGGTGCCGATTGTAACAGGGGTAGTACCAATACAACCGTTTGAATTTTTTGCAGAAATAGTATAGTTACCGGCAGCAAGACCTGAAAAGGTATTCGAAGCCTGGTAGGCAACACCATTAATGCTATAAGTAAACCCGGTACCACCTGTAGCTGACACTTTTATTGTCCCGTTTGATTGATTGGGTGAAGCATCAGTCTTGGTCGTTGTCACAACGATTTTTACACCACTACAAGGGTTAACCGAATTGATGGCAACACTCACCGTGTCGGTACATCCCCATGAATTTTTTGCCACTACACTATAGCTGGATAAAGGCGCCAGGCCGGTAAAAGAACCATTTGCCTGGAAGGTCCCGCCATTAAGGCTGAATTCAAAATCAGATCCCCCGGTGGCAGATGCGGTAATTGTTCCGTTGATAGCATCAGAAACCGCATCCTTTTTTGTAACGCTTAGTTTGATCGGATTCACCAGACACCTATCGACCGGAATCTCATGGCGGCAGGAATTTAAGAGTTGAAATATTATTACGCCTGCGCCAAGTAACAATACTACCCACATTTTTTTCATAAGTACGGATTTTAAAATTTACAATTGAGGTCAGAATACCAGTTACAACTGATAACCTACCCTGGTTTAGAATGGTGATTGGTATCAGTGGCGGCCTGTAATCAACTTTTTATCATACCTTATCTTATTTAACTACTTTTTTCTTTTTGATCTGGAACACTCTTGATAAATTAAAACCGAACCTCACTTCGCCTTTATCCCACCTTCCGGTAGTTTCAGTAATAAAAGCCCGTTCATTCATACCGGTTGAATTGGAAAAATGCAATTGAAATACGTGACCGCCCGTTTCAATATCAAATCCAATTCCTAATGGATTTTGATAAGCATTATCGGTAAATGGATTCAGCACATAGACATAATCACAAGTAAAAGATATTCTTCTTGATAATCGCAGCCTTCCGCCTACACCTACAGCGTACACATTATTTGAATCCGCGGCGAGTTGTATCAGGTTTTTGTGCACGACCGTAGGAGATATCTGCAGGGTAATACTTTCAGAAATTTTTCTTCCGATAATCGCCTGGAAATAATAGGCCAGGCGGGACGTATAAAAATTTTTCCTGGTAGGATCGGCCCAGGGCATTCCATCCATCGTAATTCCGGAAACCAATGCCACAGTTACAGGGAAAGCTCCCGTACCTGTTGATTGAAGGAGTGGCGCATACTTAAAGTAAGCATCCAATTCCTTTCTATAAGTACTACGTCCTATCCCAACCATTAAATTGTTCAATATCCCAAAATCAAAACCCAATCGCATACTTGCCTGGTCAAGGCCAAAGAAATTTTTATACCCCTGGTCAAGTTGACCAAACCTGTGTAAAATGCGAAGATCCATTGTACCAGGCCTTAGAAATTCCATGGAATGCCCATTGATGACACGTGATGATTTAAAGGCATTTTTTACGATTTCTTTTTGGGGTTTTTCCTTCCCCAGCAACTTCAGTAAATCATCATCCTGTGCTTTTACATTGTGCTGAATGAGAACTATCAACACGAGCCAACCCACTGGCAATAATACTTTTTTCATAGATTTTAAATTTAGTGGTCATCCTTTCAATGGTTCGAGGGCACAGGCCACGCTTATCTTAGCCGTTTTAGAAACTTTATCGGCTACGAGACCGGGGATAGACACTTTGAAGTCTGAAAGTGGAACTATAAATTCGGCCGTGGCATTTATTTTCCCTCCCTGTATAATCAATTTGCCATCTGTTTCCACATCTTTGGTTTCTCCGTGCATGGTTAGTTTGCCTTTTACTTTCACCCCATAGGTTCCTTCCTTTGCATAGTTCACTTTTTCGTTGCCTGTAATGGCTCCTTTGAATTCAGCTTTGGGGAACTTGTCGCTTTCAATATAATTTTCATTGAAATGTTCTTCCATCAGTGCCCGCTCAAATTCAAAGCCTTTCATTAATACGGCGAACTGCATATTGCCTGTTTTAGTATCCACTACGCAGGTTACACTCCTGTTGATACCCTCTATTTTTTCCGGTGATGACGCAGCGGTAGCATCAAAATTGATCTTACCGTTTTTGGTAAAATATTTTTGACTGAATGATGATGTCGTGAAAATAAATGTGGCGCAAGCCAGCAATACGAGATTTTTCATAGTTGTAATTTTAGATTTAAAAAATTATTCTTTTGAATATATAGCGCAACGAACGAGAATAACATCAGAGCCCAGTAATTCATCCGCATTAAAACCGGTGCAAATACCTTTCATCGACAACTGATCTCCTTTTTTAACGGCACTTGCTTCTTTGTTATGAATACTGTCCATATTGCACCGGACTGAAGACATAGAAGCCGTATCACCCAATATTACCGAATACAGACCCCTGTCGTCTTTTGCCAGGTCTTTTACCGTTCCATCTACCAGTATTACCTTATCCCAGTATTTCTTATTGGATGCAGGTTCATCCATCTCAAACTCCTTTAACAGGCTGGCTGCGGTAATTGAATAGTCAGGCTTTATTTCGGCCGTGTCTTCATAGGTACGGTTGTACTCTTTATATATATACGCTGCCGAAACTGCCAATACAAGCAGTACTGCCAGCAGTATATACCATATCATTTTTTTCCTTTTCATGTTGGTGGCATTTACTTGTTAATAATAGTGAACACATGTTCGATTCGATTTTCCCGGTGCGATACACAGTGTTTATAGTATATTGAAAATTCCGGTCGTAACGACTGTAACAACAACATACATTACTGTCGTTGCAAGTAAGATCGCTGCGACAAACAGGATATCAGATAAAATTTCTTTCTTTTCCATCTCGTTATTTTAATCGTTAATTATTCTGCAAGCCCGAATCAATCCACTTTTTGACAGTGGCGATTTCGCAACTGCTGATTTTGGGAGCCCCCTGTGGCATCGGTGAATAACCCGCAGCATGATTGATACTACCATACAACGATCCGTTCTGAGCAATGACCTTATCTGCGGCATAGGTGCCCATGGCTATATTACCGGATGGAAAACTTCCGCTGTGGCAGCTATAACAATACTGCTGCAACATTGGCGCTACTTTCTGGGCATACGATATTACACCCACCGTGTCAAGGCATGGGCCACTATTAATGGTGTGATACAGCAGTTCCTCTTTATCATAATAGCAGGAGCTCATTAAGAAAATACAACCGGCAAATAGAATTAAAAGACGTTTTTTCATTTTATTGGATTTAATTGTTTAGAGATCCCGCATTGATCCATTGCTGAACCTGCCGTATTTCACAATCAGAAAGTTTGCTTGAGTTTTTCGGCATCGGCGAATACCCCGCTTGGTGAGCTACTGAGCCATATAATTTTCCATTTAGAGCTATTAACCTCAGTTTGCTGTATGTCGATGCATCAATATTTCCTCCCAATGAGGATGGATTATGACATCCAACACATTTGTTATCCATGATCGGTTTAACAGCAGCACTATAAGTAAACAATGCTGTATCGCACTGGCCTGTACAATTATTATTCTTAGCTCCCTGGTTGATCCATTTCGCAACTTTATCTTTCTGTGCCTGTGAAAGCGGCGCCATCGGAGACGGAGGCATCCTGTCTTTATTCGTTTTGATAATTACTTTATATAATTTACTGTTGCCGGCATTTCCAGCGGACACATATCGCACAATATTTGAATAGCTGGTAAGGTTTACCCCTTCGGCATGTGTAATATTGTCGTGACATCCGCTCATCGTACAGTTAGACGAAATGATGGGCATGATATCATTTACAAAATAAACAGTATCAGGGCTGCAGGTTGAAGCAGGCTGCGGAGTTCCACCACCATTCCCATTTCCGCCTCCATCATTGATTATAGGTATTTCATGGCGGCATGCAATTACCATAGCAACAATTGCTGCCAGGGCGATAGCTACGTAAGCTATACGGTTTTTCATACTGTTCGTTTTGTATAGTTGGTCAATCAGCAATAATCATATTGCCGGATGCATACCCGCCGTATAAGAGCTGTTATTAACAACAGCCCTATTGAGCAAGATCATGCTACAGGAGTTGGAAAAGAATTTTTCTTTCCGGTACTCACGGTAAAAATTGGAACATGGGAATAAGACCAATTATGCCCTGCGGGGTGGCTGCAGGATAATTAAAACATGCTTGGCTGGATTGCCGGTTAATATGCAACTGCCGTATTCCATTGGCTCGTTGATATCAATGGCAAATGAGGGTATATCGGTTTCGAAAGAAGAATAAACTATCGACAATGTATTATAATGCGTATTGTGACAAGGCAATTGATCGTCTGTAAAATCATCCGCATGAGTGCCATCATCGCCACCATAGTGCATGGCAATAAAATCAAAAAAACTAATATTGGGATTTTGCCGGTGATGTTGAAAAAAATGGTTGAACAGGGTGGGTACTTTAAATAGCTGTCCTGCTTCCGTATGAGCAAGCAAATGCACTACAATCAGTCCTATGGTTACACTTTTACGCATTTGTGACAAAGCAATATCCAAAAAAGGTGCCATCATCCGGGTGACAAAGGTCACATTGCGTCAGAAACGAAATATATTATAAAAAATTATGCTTAGTACTTAGTAAGTTTTGTTAAGGATATAGTAAAAACTACACCCTATCTCAAAAGCAATTCACAAGGTTTCAACCCTGTATGTTTTTTGAAGGCGGTAGAGAAATGAGAAATAGAAGAATAACCAAGCAGCATGGAGACCTCTGTTACGCTTAAACCCTTTTCATATAAAAGAAAACGGGCGTGTTCCATCCGCTGGCTCTGGTAAAAATCAAATATCGTGGTACCAAACATTTCTTTGAATCCTTTTTTAAGGTAACATTCATTCATAGCTACCTTACGGCTCAGCTCCTTGATAGTAATGGGTTCGCCGATATGCTGGATCAATACTTCCCTTGCCTTCGCTACCTTATCCCTGTCAGCTTCATTTGCCAGGAATTTACAATTGATTACATCAATGGTCTTGTCACCTATCATGCAATCCATACTGTACAATAACAGCATCTGCATTTGAGCATTGATATAAATATTTTCGAGGCTATCCGTATAATTATGATTCAGCAGCGACTCAATTACCATCCGTGTTTTACTACACAGCGGTAAAATTTTCGTAAATGAAGATTGATGCTTGAAGTTGAGAATGTTTTCACTGAGCGTATCACTGGTACTCCTTGCTTTTACAAATTGGGATAAAAGAGCCGGTGAAAAACTAAAACTCAGGACATCCACACTTTCAGACTTGTCCGCACAATTGTTGGACACTCCCGCCCGGCACATATTGCATTCCGTCTCTTTTTGTTTGCAATACATATTCCCCGAAACACAGAATTTCAGCTCCAGGCAATTTTCCTTTGGCTCATTTTTTTCATAATGGTAAACCATCATTCCCGTGTCTTCAATGCTCCATTGCGAATGCCTGCTATACCGCCTGATAGAATATTGAACAGACCCCGGCATTTGCTGTTCCCTTTCATGCAATAAGTCCATTTGTTCCTGCATGGGAGCCTGCCTGTAAGCCAATGTGAGTATATCCGGGGGATTAAACATGCAACTGCAAATTTACAGGTGCAGCGCTAATTTTCAACCATCAATTTTTCGAAAATCCGGGTTTTATACCGATGCCCTAAAAAAACTTCCTTTTTTAATCTTAACAATTACCTTTGCACCGTCTCCGCTTAAGGCGGAGGTTTTTTTGTAACGTTACTACATGATTCATCCACATACGTATATACATCCCAATGCAAAACTGGCGACTAATGTAAAGGTTGATCCTTTTACTGTTATACACCAGGATGTAGAGGTAGGTGAAGGCACCTGGATCGGTTCCAATGTGACTATTATGGAGGGAGCCCGGGTTGGCAAAAACTGCCGGATTTTCCCGGGTGCTGTTATAGCGGCTATTCCACAAGACAGAAAGTTTGATGGCGAAAGAACGACGGTTGAAATCGGCGATAATTGCACGATACGGGAATTTGTAACTATCCACCGCGGTACATCAGACAGGATGAAAACCGTAGTCGGGAATAATTGCTGGATATTAGCTTATAGTCATATCGGCCACGACTGCATTATTGGGAATAATTGCACGCTGAGCAATAACTCACAGCTTGCCGGGCACGTGGTATTAGGAGATTATGTGGGTATTGGCGGCGTATGTGCTATTCACCAGTTTGTTCATGTAGGCCAGCATGCTTTTATTTCTGGTGGTTCACTGGTAGGTAAAGATGTACCTCCGTATATCAAAGCGGCCCGTCAGCCATTGAGTTATGCCGGCGTTAATTCAGTAGGACTAAAACGCCGCGGATTTACTATCGAAAAAATCAACCACATCCTTGATATATATCGTATACTCTACAATAAAGGATTAAATACTTCCCAGGCGCTGGAATATCTTGAAGAAGAATTTCCGGCCACGGATGAGCGGGATGAAATTGTTACGTTCATCAATGAAAGCGCCAGGGGCATCATCAAACGTTTCACTAAAGGTAACGGCGATGAAGATAGCTCTCTCTGATGCGGGCAAACGCTTCAACCGCGACTGGATATTCCGCCATTTCACATACAGTTTTGAAAAAGGAAATGCTTATGCGATTACGGGACCGAATGGTTCTGGTAAATCCACATTATTGCAGGTATTGAGCGGATCAATGCTTTTTAACGAAGGGGCTTGCAATTGGGCAATTGACAATAAACAATTGGCAAGCGAAGAAGTTTACAATCATATTTCTATCTGCGCTCCTTACCTCGAAGTAGTGGAAGAAATGACGTTGAGAGAATTTTTGGATTTTCATCATGGCTTTAAACCTTTTTTAACCGGCATCAGCACTGATTCAATTATCACTGCGCTTGGTTTGGAAAATGCCGCCAGCAAACAAATTCGCTACTATTCCTCCGGTATGAAGCAACGAGTGAAACTGGCGCAATGCATTTTTTCTGATACGGTTATCGTTTTGCTGGATGAACCCTGTACCAATTTAGATTCCACGGGTATTGAATTGTATCACCGGTTAATTGATGATTATGGCAAAGATCGTTTGGTGATAGTGAGCAGTAATGATGAAGTGGAGTATGGTTTTTGTAAAGAGAAAATTAATATCTCAGATTATAAATAGAAAAATTTGCTTTAATTTCCCTTCCTACACCTTGTTGCCAGGCTCATGTGAAATTTTGTAATTATTACCAGCGGTAAATCAAATATTCCCTGATTTCATTACCTTAATTGGCAGATGCGAGCGGCTATTAATAAACTCCAATCTTTATGTACTTAGATAAAATAAAAAATATTATCACTTTTGTCTTAATACTTATGACTTCTTTAAGGTCATTTTCACAAAATGTTGCAGACAGCAATTTCGTAACAGTGATCACGGCGGCCAACTGGATGCCTGATGGAAAATCTCTGTTATTAAATGTGGTGAAATATGATAAGACCAATAAAGTACGTCCGGTTTTCAGGGGTTTTAATTTTACATTAGATGGAAAAAAATTAGAAGCTCTTGGCTTTGATGGAGGCGGTCGTGCAGCTTCACCTGATGGAAAATCATTGGTTTTTGTCAAACAAAAAGAAAATAACAAAGGTGATATTTATCTCTATGATCTTCTTAATAAACAGGAAAAGGCATTGGTAGTAGATACCTTTAATAAGAATTCTCCCAATTGGTCTAACGATGGAAAGAAAATAGTCTACAACCGCGAATCAAATGGACGCGGACGGGATGCTACCTTAGAAATATGCGTGGTAGATATAAAATCAAAAGAAATAAAACAGGTAACGGAAAGCGGCAAATATAAAAGCTATAGCCCGGTATGGGCGCCCGAAGGCGACCAGATCGTTTATTTTTTGGAAAAAGGCGATAGTCGTGACCAGGTCTGGCTGACCGATTCAAAAGGAAGTTTTCATACCAACCTCACTAATGATACGACCACCCACAATTTCTATCCATCTTGGATTGATAAAAACACCATCGTTTATACATGGTCTCCTAATAATATAATGACGATGAGAACCGATGGCAGTAATAAGCAAAAGATAGAAGGTATTAATTCTTTCCTGGTAAGATATAATCCCGCAACGAAAAAAGCAGCTTATGTAACGCAATCTCCCAATAGCAAACTAATGTTATATGATTGGGAAAAGAAAACAACTATCGTTTTATTGGATCAACAAGCGCTAAAAGGATTATTATAAATCGTTAATGCATCGCTTCACTCATATCCAGCTTTTTCGCCTTATTACCTTTTACTAATAAAACAAAAGGAGTAACTACCAGGAATAACAGACCGATATATAAGAAAACATCCATATAGGATAGTACCATGGCCTGTTTCGTAACAGCGCCGTCCATCGCCTTATACGCTTCGCTCAATGCAATATTCGAAGAATGACCTTTCGCCATGAAAGCATGCTGATAGGCATCTACCCTCGCCTGAACTGCTGGTTTATTGGTATCGAGGTTGGCTACCAGGCCGGCCCGGTGGTCCATGGTTTGATGCGCCATAAAAGTCGTGATCAAAGCAATCCCGAATGAACCACCCAACTGCCGCATCATTCCTGTAAACGCGGCTCCATCTCCTATCTGTCTTCCTTTTAAGGTACTTAATGATAAAGCGGTAATCGGTATGAATAATAACCCAAGCCCTACTCCCCGCATGATCAGCATCCAAAAAAATGATTGCTTACTGGTATCCGGTGTTATAATTTTATAACCCCAGAAACAGAAAAAGAAAAAGACCAGCATACCCAACGCCACGAGGTATTGCTGCGGCACGCCTTTCTGCAATATCTTTCCGATCAATGGCATCATGAACGCCGTCATTAACGCCGCCGGTATCATGAGCATTCCCGCCTGTGTAGCTGTCCAGCCCAGCGTGGCCTGCACATAGAGAGGGATAACGAAAGTTGACCCGTATAAACCAAAGCCCATGATAAATGAAAGTATCGTTCCCACCCGAAGATTTCCATTTTTCAATACCCTCAACTGCACTACTGGATTCCGGAATGTCAGTTGCCGCCATACAAAAAAGAAAGCGCCGAAAACAGCCATGACCGTTAAGATAATAATGGTGTTGCTGTTAAACCAATCATCCTCCTGTCCTTTTTCGAGAATGTATTGCAATGAACCGACAAATATGGATAGCAAAGCGATCCCCGCCCAGTCAATATCACTTACAGAACTTTTTTCAGCATATTTCGGGCTTCTCACAAATTGCAG
>JBDTUH010000027.1:0-96263 GCA_040007815.1 Chitinophagaceae bacterium | reverse complement strand
GTGATGATGTTCCTCGGTGGTACCAGTATAGCCGATTGTAAAGAACTGGCACTGCATGCAAAACAAATTGGTTTGTATGCTATCTCTTTTACATCACCTTTTTATTTTAAACCGGCCAATGTAGAAATGCTGGCAAAAACATGTATCGAAGTCGCTTCCGTAGTACCGGATATGCCATTCTATTATTATCATATACCTGTATTGACCGGTGTTGGTTTTGCCATGTACGATCTGCTACAGGCAATTGATGGTAAGATTTCCAATTTTGCCGGTATCAAATACACTCACGAAGATTTTATGGATTTTCTTTCCTGCATGAATTTTAAGAACGGGCGGTATGATATGTTATGGGGAAGAGATGAGAATATGTTACCTGCATTAGCATTGGGTACAAAAGGCGCTGTAGGAAGCACATTCAATTATGCACCTTCCTTGTATCATGACATGATCAATGCTTTTAATAACGGTGATCTGCAAAAAGCAAATGCATTGCAACAACAATCTATTGATATGATACGGTTGTTAGGAAAATATGGCGGCATTGCCACCGGCAAAGCCTATATGAAACTGATAGGTGTGGATTGTGGAGAGTTCCGGTTGCCGGTTAAAAATATGTCGGCTGAACAATTTGAGTCATTTAAAAAAGATGCTGACCAGATAAATTTCAGTAGTTTTTCTTCAAAAAAACCATCTGCAGTTAATGTATAAGCTATAATGTTTCGCACTACGATATTATTTTTCTTGATTATCATGTTTTTTACTGTATCAACATATGCGCAGAAAGCAGGGGACAATGCTATGCGATGGAAAACCGCGGCAGAACTTCCTCCCTTGAATGGCCAGGCTAAGTCATTGGGCTTTGCAGGACCTGTTACAGGTATAACCGGGAATAAACTGATCATTGCTGGTGGCGCTAACTTTCCGGATAGTATGCCCTGGTTAGGCGGAAAGAAAAAATATTATGACGAGGTGTATATTTTACAAAAAAGGGCCGGTAATAAATTTTCCTGGCTTGTCACAAAGCCATTGCATTTAAAACAAAAGCTGGCTTATAGCGGCAATATAACTACACCGGATGGAATAGTTTGTGTAGGTGGCGAAACAGATACAGGGCATACGAGGGAAGTTTTTTTACTACGATGGGATGATGTCAAAAAAGATATTATTATCAAAGAGCTTCCATCATTACCTGTCGGGCTGGCCAATACTGCTGTTACAAATACTGGTAAAACAATTTATGTAGCAGGTGGTGAAGATGGACAAAAAGCATCCGATGCTTTTTTCGAACTGGATATGTCTGTTCCATCGCCTCAATGGAAAGTACTGCTTGCTCTGCCAATTGCTATGTCTCATTCGGTTGCTGTTACACAATCAAATGGTGAAAACCAGTGTGTATATGTGATTGGCGGCAGAACTAAGGCGGCTTCAGGTTTGAGTGATTTACATAACACTGTTTTTTGTTATAATCCAAAAAAGAATAGCTGGAAACAACTAAGTAGTATCAGCGACGGACAGGAGACAACTAATATGTCGGCGGCTACTGCAGTTGCATTTGGCGAAACTTGTATCCTGTTGATGGGTGGAGACAAAGGGAATATTTTTCACAAGATCGAAACATTTAATATAAATATCGCTGCTGCAAAAACAACGGAAGAAAAAGAACGTTTGCAAGCTGAAAAAATTCAGTTACTAAATAATCATCCGGGCTTTAGCAGGGATGTACTGGCTTATAATACGGCGAAGGATTGCTGGGAAAAAATTGGCGAGTTACCTGGGTTCGGCCCTGTAACTACTACTGCTGTTAAGTGGAACGATGAAATTTTTATTCCCAGCGGTGAAATTAAACCGGGTGTTCGTACACCACAAATTTTGAAAGCAAAGTTTCGGTAAGTAAACAGGAATGAAGGCTTAATTGTTTATAATGGCTGATACTAAAATCGAAAATGTTTCTAATTCCCTCTTGGGTGGCAAGCGGGCCTATCCCTGGATTTTGGTAGGCTTGCTGTGGGTGGTGGCTTTGTTGAATTATATGGACCGGCAAATGTTGTCAACCATGAAGCCTTCCATGATGATTGATATTGCAGAGCTTCAAACTGCTACTAATTTCGGACGATTGATGGCTATCTTTCTTTGGATCTATGGTTTTATGAGTCCTGTTGCTGGAATGATAGCTGATAAGTTCAATCGCAAATGGTTGATCGTAGGAAGTTTGTTTGTGTGGTCCGGTGTTACGTTCGCAATGGGCTATGCTAAAACTTTTGATCAGCTTTATTGGTTGAGAGCAATCATGGGCGTAAGCGAAGCGTTATACATTCCCGCAGGGTTATCATTGATCGCCGATTTTCATACATCAAAAACAAGATCATTGGCCATAGGTATTCACATGACGGGTCTTTATATGGGCCAGGCCCTTGGTGGCTTTGGCGCTACTATCGCCGATAAATTTTCATGGAATACAGCGTTTCAATCTTTTGGCGTCATCGGTATTATTTATTCCGCTGTGTTGATACTTTTTCTAAAAGAGAAAAAAGGTGAAGCAGTGAAGGTGGCCGTAGCAAACACAGTAAAGACAATTGAAAAATCATCCCTTTTTAAAGGATTAGGTCTTTTGTTTACCAATATTTCTTTTTGGATCATCCTTTTTTATTTCGCTATACCAAGTTTGCCAGGATGGGGAATTAAAAATTGGCTGCCTACACTTTTTGCTAATAATCTGGGTATAGATATGTCGAAGGCAGGGCCATTGTCAACCATTACGATTGCCGCTTCTTCGTTTCTTGGAGTGATCTTCGGGGGTATTTTATCTGACAGGTGGGTGCAAAAAAATATCCGTGGAAGAGTTTATACCAGTGCAATAGGGATTGCATTAACCATTCCTGCTTTATTGCTGATAGGATATGGTCACTCTTTGTTTCATGTTATTGGCGCTGCGTTTTGTTTTGGTTTTGGTTTTGGAATGTTCGATGCCAATAACATGCCGATACTTTGCCAGTTTGTATCGTCAAAATACAGGGCAACAGCTTATGGGTTGATGAATATGGTAGGAGTATTTGCCGGAGCTTTTATTACTGATCTATTGGGCAAATCTACTGATGCAGGAAACTTAGGTAAAAGTTTTGCGATGCTGGCCGGTATTGTTTTGTTAGCGCTTATTGTTCAGTTTTCTTTCCTTCGTCCAAAGGTTAATGACTTTGTTGATACTTAGCTTGTATGCTGAAATGAGTTACAATCAGAGAAAATATAAAAATGTAGCAATAGTATCACAAAAGGAATTTGCTGATGCGATACCTGTTATGTATGCTCCGCTTAAAGAGTATGTAACGAAAGTTATTCCGCTGATGCTGGAACATGCCTGGCAACAGAAAAGAGCAAAGAACACTTCAACGTTTGAAGAGTTGCTGTATAGCGGCTGGATTGGCCGGTTAATAACATTAGATAACCGTGTGCTAAACAGCGACCTGCAAAATGAAATCCAGGGATGGCCTGAAGTGAGGGAGTATTTGATCAAATGCCTGGATGCGTGTAAAGATGAAACGCAGCTTCCTGCAATGGTGCATAGCTGTATGAAATATATTCAACCAATACTGGAAAGCCGGTTTGAAGAAAATTATCATTTCCCTAAAAGAATGTTTCATTGCTGGTGGTACACTGTTCATGATGATAATACACATCTTGCCCTTCATCTTATTAATGTCTATCAGCCGGATTCACCTTTTGATCATTTAAATCATTTTCTGATGACCATGTTGCAGGCAGTTGAACAAGCTATTGCTGCTTACTCCAATATTAAAATTGTCAGTTGTGGTTCATGGCTGAATCAATTGCCAAAGTTTCAGGAACTATGGCCTGAAAGTTTTAAACAAAATCAAAAAGTATTGAATGAAGCAGGAGGATTCGGGCCGGGGGCATGGGGACAGTATATGACAACCTGCGGAGGATTTAATGAAGCCAAGGCAGCCATTTTAAGAAAAACAGGAAAACATCCTTTTGCTTTAACCGAAGCGCAAAGCCCGGTTGTTGAAGTGATAGCACATTTGAAAAAACTAATTTCCTGAGATCAAAAAAATAATATGGAAAGAAAAGATTTTTTAAAATGGAGTTCAGCCGGTTTGCTTTCAACTGCTTTTGGTTTTAAATCAAAAAGAAGTGAAGTAAACCCAAACGATCAGGAAATTGATTTTGACACACGGACTGGTTGGAATGGTAAAGAACTTATCTGTAACAAAGCAATGGTTTGTGCCAGTCAGCCGCTGGCTGTTGCTGCCGGATATGATATTTTGAAGGCGGGGGGAAATGCAATTGATGCAGCAATAGCCGTTAATGCAATGCTTTGCCTGACTGAGCCAATGATGTGCGGTATGGGTGGCGATTTATTTGCAGTTGTATGGAATGAGAAAGAAAAGAAATTATATGGGCTCAATGCCAGTGGACGGTCTCCTTACAATTGGTCAATGAATGATGCAAAGAACCTGGGATTTAAATCTATTCCATCTTTTGGTCCGTTAAGTTGGTCGATACCCGGTTGTGTTAGCGGCTGGACAGAGTTGTTGAAAAAATTTGGCAGTAAAAAATTAACGGAATTGCTGGCGCCTGCTATTAATTATTCTAAAGAAGGGTTTCCTGTTTCCAATATTATTGCCAGCGAGTGGAAACCTGAAAATGGAGTGACGGATTACTCCACATTGAACGGACTTTATTTCTTCACTGATAAAAAATTAAAAGCTGGTGATATTTTTAGCAACCCCGGTCTGGCTAAAACTTTTGAATTATTAGCAAGGAATGGCGGTGATGTTTTTTATGAAGGTGAAATAGCAGACAGGATCGTACGGTTTTCAAAGAAACATGGCGGAAGATTTGATAAAAAAGATTTTACCAATCACAAAGCGGATTGGATTGAACCCGTAAGCAGTAATTACAGGGGATATGATATCTGGCAGCTTCCACCCAATGGTCAGGGTATTGTGGTGCTGCAAATGATGAACCTGCTGGAAAGTTTTGATATAGCTTCCTTAAAACCAAATTCGGCAGAAGTATATCATTTATTTCTGGAAGCAAAAAAACTTTCTTTCCAGGATAGAGCAGTTTATTATGCTGACACTGATTTTGCCAAAGTGCCGGTTAAAGAATTGATAAGTAAAATGTATGCTGAACAGCGGGCTAAATTGATTGATCCACGTAAAGCAGCGCAATCAGCAGAGCCGGGCCGCATCAAAAATTCTTCCGAAACTATTTATCTCACTGTGGCTGATGAAGAAGGCAATATGGTTTCATTGATACAAAGTGTGTATTCTCCCTGGGGTTCGCATTATGCAGTGGATGGGTTGGGGTTTGCTTTACAAAACAGAGGCGCTTTGTTTTCGCTCAATGATAAAGCATGGAATAAACTGGAACCGCATAAACGGCCATTACATACGATCATCCCTTCATTTGTTACACAAAACAATAAGCCCGTTTTTTCTTACGGGGTCACGGGGGGCGATTTTCAACCACAGGGGCAGGTTCAGATTCTCATGAACATTATTGATCACAAAATGTCTGGCCAAAAAGCTGGAGAACAATACCGCCTATGGCATCGGGAAGGATTTGAGTGTACCGGTGAGAAAGCAAAAGACCCGGGCATGATCGTAACAGAGCCGGGCTTCTCAGTAGAAGTGAAACAACAGTTGGAAAAAATGGGGCATCGGTTTAGTGAGCAAACACGCTATTTCGGAGGCTACCAGGGAATTTGGCGGATGGAAGAACCCCGGCGTTACATCGGTGCATCCGATCCCCGGAAAGATGGGTGCTCATTTGGATATTAGAAATGGAATTAAAATACATTAAATGAAAAGATTTATTTTAAAAATTATTTTTTGCACGTTGGCTTTTTCTCATGCTCCTTTTTTTTGTTTGGCGCAGGACAAGTTAAATTTTGTTTTTAAAAACGGAGAAGACAATTACGAATGCTACAGGATACCAGCTATCATAAAAGTACCCAATGGTGATCTGCTTGCTTATGCTGAGGCAAGAAAAAAAGGATGCAATGACTTTGGCGATATTGATCTTGTTATGAAAAGAAGCGCCGATAATGGGAAAACATGGTCCGGATTAGATATAGTAGTGGACAATAGCTCATTAAAAGCAGGTAATCCAGCTCCTGTTGTTGATTTGCAGGATCCCCGGTTTCCCAAAGGAAGGATCTTTCTTTTATATAATACAGCAACAACATCTGAAGGAGATGCGAGAAAAGGAATAGGTGTAAGAGAAGTATGGTATATGGCAAGTACGGATAATGGAATAACATGGAGCAAGCCCTCAAACATTACAACCTCTGTTCATAAACCCCTGGCCATATCTTATAATGCAGCTTACAATTTTGCTGAAGACTGGCGAACCAACGCATTAACACCTGGTCATGCTTTGCAATTGACCCGTGGTAAAAACAAAGGAAGAATTTTTGTTGCTGCCAATCATTCCTCAGGAAATAAATTGGAAGCTGATAATGTGGAAACTAATAAAGCCCATTGTTTTTACAGTGATGATCATGGTGATACATGGCGCTTAGGCGCAACTGTTCAAATGCCTGGTGGTAATGAAAGTAGTGCAGCTGAGTTAGCAGATGGAAGTGTATTACAGAACATACGGTATAAGAACCCTTCAGATAAATACAGGGTGCTGGCGTTTAGCAAAAGTGGTGGCAAAGTATGGGACACGGCTTACGTTTGTAAAGAGCTTCCTGACCCTGTTTGCCAGGGAAGTACAATTAGTTTTAAGTACAAAGGAGAACATCTTGTTCTGTTTAGTAATGCCGCAAGTCAAACGAAAAGAGAGAAACTGACAATCCGGGTTAGTAGGGACAATGGAAGATCATGGCCCGTTTCATTTTTGGTTGATAAAGGAGATGCTTCTTACTCTGATCTGATAAATATTAATACTGGTAAAATTGGTTTGATATATGAGAAAGGAAGTGACGGCGGAATCATCTATACCAGCATTCCTTTAAAAACCCTTTTGAATAAAAAATAAAATTTAAACTTAAAAAGAGTCATAAAATGAATAAGCTTGTTTATACATTTTTTTGTTTACTGTTGCTTGCTGGGCTTAGTATAGGCTATTCCCAAAAACCAACAACAATATCTTCAGCAGGTAAAATAATTATAACATCCACTTCCCCGGTAAATCCTGTATTGAAAAGGCTGGACGCAAATCCGCTGTTATGTATTAAAGTATATCTTCCTGCAGGAAAAGCTTCAATTAGTTATAAGAAAATTCATTGTACACTAAATGCCGACGCAATAAAAGTAATAGAGAAGCTGGAAGTTTTTTTTAATGGTAATGAACCGTTGTTTGCCACAAAGAATAGTATAGCAACGATAAATTCTGCTGAAAAAATGTTTTCTATCCCGATTGAGATTACAGCAAAACCCGGTTGGAATTATATCTGGTTAAGTGCAACCCTCAAAGAAAATGCAGATATAGATAGCGAAATAGAATTGCACGCAACTAAGTTAACAGACGCTGCAAACAAAACACAGTTTATTGCGGAGCAAAAAGGAAAATATAAAAAATACAGCGGTATTGCTTTGCGAAAAGCCTGGGATGACAGTGTACATACTTATCGCATACCCGGCATTACTACCACTGATAAAGGAACCCTGATCACTGTTTATGATATCCGTTATAAACATGCCGGAGATTTACCAGCCAATATTGATGTAGGCATGAACCGCAGTACCAATGGCGGCAAAACATGGGAGCCGATGAAAAACATCACGGATATGGGGGCGCCACATGAAAACAATGGCGTAGGCGATCCTGCTATTTTGTTTGATCCTGTTACAAAAAAAATATGGGTTGCTGCATTATGGAGCAAGGGCAATCGTTCTATTGCCGGTTCCGAACCCGGTTTATCACCAGATACTACCGGGCAATTGGTTTTGGTGAGCAGCGATGATGATGGCCTCACCTGGTCGCAGCCGGTATCCATTACCCCACAGGTAAAAAATCCTGTTTGGCATTTATATTTCAATGGACCCGGCAATGGTATTGCTATGCAAAACGGGAGACTGGTTTTGGCATCGCAGTATTGGGATGAAAGCAAAAAGCCGGGATTACCACATTCGTCCATTATTTACAGTGATGATCATGGTAAAACATGGAAGAGTGGTGTGGGCGCCAAATCAAATACCACTGAAGCCCAGGTGGTGGAAACCACTCGGGGTACATTGATGCTGAATATGCGGGATAACCGCGGCAGTTACAGAAGTGTAGCTACGACAAAAGATCGGGGCGCAAGTTGGACAGAACATCCAACATCTTACCAGGCATTGCCCGACCCGGTTTGTATGGCAAGTATCATCAAAGCAAAAGTGAAGGTGAAAGGAGTGATGAAGGATGTATTGTTTTTCAGCAATGTAAATTCATCCACAGCGAGAATAAATATGACGGTCAAAGCCAGCCTTGATTTGGGTGAAACCTGGTTGCCTGCTAATCAATTGCTCCTGGATGAACGCAGGTCATTTGGTTATTCTGCGCTTACAAAAATTGATGATAATACTATTGGCATTATCTATGAAGGCAGCAGGGATCTTTACTTCCTGCGCATCCTTGTTAAAGATATCGTTAAATAATTTAGCTAAAGAGTGAAATTTTTATTTGAAAAAAAGCAATTGATCGTTGCACTGATACTATGCATCAGTGTTTTTTCTTTTGCACAAAACAAAACGATCCGGGTAGCTTGCGTTGGCAATTCTGTTACCTATGGAATGACGCATAAAAATCCACAGCTTAGTTCTTATCCTTCGCAGTTGCAAAGCATCCTGGGCAAAACTTATGAAGTAAAAAATTTTGGTGTTAGCGGTAGTACGCTGTTAAAGAACGGCCATCGGCCTTATTATAAGACATCCGCTTTTGCCGATATGCTTTCTTTTGTCCCTGATGTGGCGGTTATTCATTTAGGATTAAATGATACGGATCCAAGAGACTGGCCAAATTATGGCAATGAATTTATGACGGATTATTCCTGGTTCATTAATACCATCAGAGAAGCGAACCCTTCGGTAAAAATATTTATCTGCAGGTTGTCTCCAATTTTTAGTGATCATCCCAGGTTTAAATCCGGTACTAGGGATTGGTTTTGGCAGATACAGAAATTGATCCCGCAAATAGCAAAAGCCAATAAAACAGGATTGATCGATTTTCATCCCCCCCTGTATTCACACCCCGATCTATTGCCCGATAATTTGCACCCCAATGAAGAAGGCGCAGCCATTCTTGCAAAAACTGTTTATCAAAAGATCACCGGAGATTTCGGTGGATTGCAATTGCGCGCTGTTTTTGCATCGCAGATGGTGCTGCAAAGAAACAAGCCCATAAAATTTTATGGAACCGCCAATAGTAATGAAAAAATAACTATTGCGTTTAATGAAAAAAAACAAACTGTTGTTACGGATGATAATGGAAATTGGGAAATCAGTTTTCCTGCCATGCGGGCCAGTGGCCCCTTACAGGCAACCATTTCATCGCCAGACAAAACGATTGTGCTCGACGATATTTTGATTGGTGAAGTATGGATATGCTCAGGCCAGAGTAATATGTATTTTCCTTTAAGAGACGCCATCAATGAGAAAGAAGAAATGAAGTTGGCGGAAGAGAATAACCAGGTACGTTTATTTTTAATGAAGCCAGTTGCAGAAACCAATAATGCTGCATGGGATTCTGTTACATTAGATAAAGTGAATAAGCTGCACTATTTTTCAGGAACCTGGCAGCGCTGCGATTCTACTGGCGTCAAAACTTTTTCTGCTGTGGCTTATTATTTCGCAAAAAAATTACAACAGCAACTACATGTCCCTGTTGGTTTGATTGAAGTGGCGGTTGGAGGCTCTACCACTGAATCGTGGATGGATCGTTATACCATGGAGCATGACCCTGTAATGGTGAATGAATTGCACGACTGGCGCAAGTCTGATTTTTATCAGCCATGGACAAGAGAAAGAGCAGACACTAATTTAAAGAAAAGCACTGATCCAAAACAGCGGCATCCCTACGAGCCTTGTTATAATTATGAAGCAGGTATTAGTCATTTAGTCAACTTTCCTATTCAGGGAGTTATCTGGTACCAGGGCGAAAGCAATGCCCATAATATAGAATTGCATGAAACGGTTTTTCCAAAACTGGTGGCTGGCTGGAGAAAGAAATGGGGTTACAATTTTCCATTTTATTATGTGCAGTTATCATCGCTCAATCGTCCTTCATGGCCGTCGTTTCGAAACAGCCAGTTGCAACTGCTAAAAACAATTCCCAATTCGGGCATGGCCGTAACAAGCGATATTGGTGATTCGACGAATGTACATCCACGCCGTAAAAAAGAAGTGGGCGACAGGCTGGCAAGGCTGGCGTTGAATTTTACTTACAAACAAAAAAGCATTGTACCGTATGGGCCAATGCCAGTAAAAGCGGTGAGAGAAAACAACGAGATCACAATTTCATTTCAGTACGACAATTTATTAAAAACAACGGATGGTAAACCTTTGCGTGGGTTCAAATTGGTAAATGAAAAAGGAATACAGCAGGAAGTAAAGGCTTATGTCCGGAAAAACCAGGTTGTCATCCCACTGGATAGAAATGAAAAACCGGTTGAGATATTGTATGGATGGGAACCATACACGGATGCGAATCTTGTAAATGCGGAGGGGCTACCTGCTTCAACTTTTAAAGTGAAAATAAATTGATCGCATGCAAATAAAATAAAAAAGGCATTTAAAAAGTAATACTGATTATGACTTATTCAAAACAAGACCTTATTGCCTTGAAAGATTTTTATTCGGATCAGTTATTGAACGATACGGTTCCCTTCTGGTTTCCCCGTTCGTTCGACAAAGAATACGGCGGTTTTCTATTAATGCGTGATGCAGATGGATCGTTGATTGATGATGATAAAGCCGTGTGGATACAGGGCCGGGCAACGTGGCTGCTATCTACTTTATACAATAGTGTTGAAAAAAAACAGGAATGGCTGGATGGCGCAAAACTGGGTTATGATTTTTTGAATAAACATTGCTTTGATACTGACGGGCAAATGTTTTTCCATGTTACAAAAGACGGGCGACCAATCCGCAAAAGAAGATATTTTTTCTCCGAAACCTTTTATGTAATTGCGGCTGCGGCCTATGCTAAAGCAAGTGGTGATGAAACTGCTGCTGCTAAGGCAAGATTTGTTTTTGGGAAATGTATTGAATATGCCACCACGAAGGGTTTATTGCAGCCAAAGTTTACTGCTACAAGACCGGCAAGAGGGATTGGTGTGCCGATGATCATGATGAATACGGCGCAGCAGCTAAGAGAAACAATTGGTGATGACCGTTGCGATGAATGGATCAGCAAATGGATCACCGAGATTGAAACGTATTTTGTAAAAGATGATATTCAATGCGTGATGGAGCAGGTGGCTCCCGATGGCAGCATTATTGATCATATTGACGGACGAACACTCAATCCCGGTCATGCTATTGAAGGCGCCTGGTTTATCCTGCATGAAGCCAAATGCCGGAACAATGATCCGCATTTGATTGAGCTGGGTTGCAAAATGCTTGACTATATGTGGGAGCGGGGATGGGACAAAGAACAGGGCGGTATTTTATATTTCCGGGATGTATACAACAAGCCCGTGCAGGAGTACTGGCAGGATATGAAATTTTGGTGGCCGCACAATGAAGTGATCATTGCCACCCTGCTTGCTTACATAATGACGGGCAATGAAAAATACTCAAACTGGCATAAGATGGTGCATGATTATTCCTACAAACATTTTCATGATAAGCAACATGGAGAATGGTTTGGTTACCTGCATCGAGATGGAAGCATTGCACAAACTGCCAAAGGAAATTTATTCAAAGGGCCGTTCCATTTGCCAAGACAGGAATGGTACTGCCAGCAAATACTTAAGGAGTTTTTGACTATTGAGTAACCTTTTTTGAACAGTATAAATGGAAGCGCAGATAATCGCATAGTAATATTATTTATATGCTTGTAGTAAATTTAGATTGTCTTGAATGTTGTTGCATATATTAAACAGGGGGATGTTTTGGTATTCAACTAGGAATTTAACCAGTTTCACCAAAAACTCTATTTCTACGTTTTAAGTAAAACGAAATCGGCATTCTGTGCCGAAGAGGTTGTTCAAACCACTTTCATTAAGCTTTGGCAATACCGTCACAGTCTCAACGAAGACATTTCCATAGATGCACAGCTATTCCGCATCGCCAAAACCACACTTATTGATCAGCTTCGCAAGCTTGATCATTCAGATAAAATTACAGAAGCATTGGCGAAACAGGATACGGGTGTATCCAATAACGTTATCTAAGTTGGCAATGTCTTTCGGGTTGGAATTAACAAGAATGATATCTGCGGTTTCTGCTGCAACGTCTGTTCCGGAACCAATAGCGATACCCACATCCGCTTGTGCCAATTCCGGAGCATCATTTACACCATCCCCGGTCATCGCAACAAAATCTCCCTTACTTTGTATTTTCTTCACCTTTTCTAATTTGTCGTGTGGCAATACATTGGCAAAGTAACCGTCCATTTTTAATTCTTCACTTACTTTTTTAGACACATTTTCATTATCGGGGTAAGCAATAAATTTTTAATCTCTGCTTCTTTCAGTAGTTGAATTGCTTCAAATGATTCTTCTCTGATTTGGTTAGAAAATGAGAAGAATCCTGCAATCACATTGTCAATTACTATATACACAATCGTTCTTGCTGATTCATCTTTTACCTGGATGACATTAATACTTTTGTCTTTAAGATAATTTGGACCAACAACTTTTATTTCCATGCCTTCTACAATTCCCTCCAACCATTTTCCGGGGAGATAGTTGAACTTTTCAGATTTGGGGATCATTATTCCCGCCTCCTTTACTTTTCTGAATTAGCCATTAGTGAAGCAAATGTAAAAATGAGGCTCAACTGCCCAAAGGCTTCCCGTATAAACCTGCTTTGCCATTTCCCTGGTTCATTACAAAAGTTGTATCCCATAATAAATAGCAATTGTGGTATTTACTATTATGCTTAACAAAAAGAATCCCAACAACCATCGCATTGTCATCTGTCCGAAGGCTAAACTATTGGCAAGAAATGCAAATAATATCCCGACGGACGCAACCCACAAAGAACCACCAGCTAACCCAAGTATAGCAATCATTGTTGCGGCGAATGTTACCTGGATGAAAATCCCGGTAGCTGCTATGCCTAAACGGTTGTATTCCCATATAGGTTCTTGCTTTTGTACCCACTTATCGATGGTAGTAATTAAAATTTTTATTCCCGGATATACTTTTTTGTGAAAAGAATAAGAATTGCCTGTTATTATCGCTTTCATGATTTATAAATTTTGCTACAAATTTACCTTGCCTGAAAGCGTTGTTTTATGAGGTATGTCATAGAAGCCTCTTTTTTATGTCGCTCATCAACTTTTCATTTATTCAGTTAGCATTCGTTACAAATATTTTTCCCCTTTGTGTTTCAATTGCCCCTTTCTCTTCCATTCGTTTCATGAGGCGAATTACTGTTTCCACCCTTAATCCTGACATATCCGCCAATTGTTGTTTGGTTATATGAATAGATTTGTCGCCATTGCTTCTCTTCTTTTCTAAATGATCCAGCAATGTACACAGACGGTGTTCACCATCCTCATTAGCTACTTCTTCCAGCATCATGGCCTTATAAAAAAGCCTTTCGCTTAATATTCTGGTAATCTTTAAATGAAACTCAAAGTTACCTTCAAGCAGCTTAAAGAACATATCTTTCGGTACGATGTACAGCACACAATCTGTATGTGAAAAAGGGGCAGCAGGATAAACTTTGTTTAGTATCAGTGCAGGCTCTCCAAAACAATCACTTTGCCTAAATACGCCCTGAATAAATTCTTTGCCTTCTTCATTGCTATTTACTATTCTCACTTCTCCACTTATTACTTCAAAAAAATATCTTGCAATACTTCCCTGGTTATAGACCATTTCACCCTTCGAGAAGCTTTTTGTTTTTAATGAGGATTCGATGATAGACTGTATTGACATATTCCTTATTATTTATTCTATATTTTACATAACAATAGTCCAGTAGTTTTTTGAAAGAAATAAGCATAGATGGATAAAAAGGTGTAGGGTGCGAATACCTGCAGCGAACATTTTTTAAAAATCAGTCATTACATCTATATGAAAAGAAGAACCGTTATGAAATACTCACTTTTTTCCTCCCATCCTGCGGTCGATGAGATTTCATTTTTGAATTATATATTTTCTTTACTGAGCCTGGATATAAAACAGGACCATTTAGCTCTTCAAAGCTTTTTGAATGTAATACATCCAGCCTGCTGAAGAACTTCGATAAAGTAATATCACTAACACTCTTAAATCCACAGACATTCATGATTTGAACTGTGTCTTTCATAAGGTCATCATGGAAATCATACACATTGCGGCTCTTGTAGTGAAGAGATAATTTTCGGCCGTCTCCAGGATATTTTATAGTCGTATAACGGGGCATTTCAGTACAAACTACGTTAGCACCCAATGCGAGCACTTTCAGTATATCAAAGCATGAAATAATTTTTCCATCAGCAATTACCTTGATTTTATTTTGTAATCCATACATCTGTAATGTTTGCGAAACAAACAATAACGCTTCGTATAAGGGTATTCCGGTATGAAAAGCCTGGTCTGAATGGACTATTCCTGTACTTTCAAAAGAACCTTCAACAACAATAAAATCAGGTATAAGTTGTGCTTTTCGAACGGCATGGCAGATTTGATAGAATTCCTTTTTATCATTTATACAAAGCCTTATACCAATTGGTTTTCCACCAGAGAGCTCTCGTAAGTTGTTAAGAAAATGAATCATTCCTTCCGCATCTCTGAAGGTAGTATATGCAGAACCTGAAAAAATGCTATTATCTATTTTTCTCTCGGTTGGTTCTGCAAAGCCCAAAAATGAATCAACAGGGTAGATAGGTTTTATTGCGGAAGACAATTTTAATTCAATCATTTTCACTTCTGGCCTGTGAGCAGTTTTTTTAAATGCCTTGCTATTGAAATGGCCATTTTCAGTCCGGCATCCCAGGTAACCTGACCCTATTTGCCATACAAGGCCTCCTGCCGCCAGATGATAAGTAGTCAATCCTTCACCGACCGAATATTCGGAATACTCAAGTTCGTTCTCCTTTGTTGCGTGAATAAAGGTGCTTCCCAGATCTGTATCTTCCATTGACCCAACGTTAAAAATACATGCATTATAAGGCTGGCTGCATTGATCATTCCCGATCTGGACTTTTAAATCGGTTGCTGCAATCTTATTTGGATAAATTGAATGGGACAACCATTCGAAATGGCTTTGCGGTGTAGATGGTTGCAGGCTGTCAGTGAAATGCTTCTGAAACAAATGATCAGTTTGCCATGCATTATAAATCGCTATAAGCAATAAGGGGATTGAGACTATCAGCATCCAGAACAAATTCTGATTATCAGCATATGCGGTTTTAACTATGATGACATTTAGTAATAAGGTAAGGACTATAATTCCTATGGCTACCCAGGCCGGTCTTCGAACTTTAAGCATAACTGGACATTTAGATTTGAATAAATGACAAACACCAGGATGAAAATATTACCCCAAGACATTAAGAAAAATCTGGCCAAGGGATACATATTAAGGTCATTTAAACTTGACTAGAGATAATATTTGTCTTCAGCCAGCAATTAGTTAGAATATCTTTTAGCGATTATCCTGTTTTTCTTCCTTCGTAAAATTTTCTGTAACACTTCCACTGCCTGTGAAATTGATTTTTCATATACACCAGTGCTTTTTTTCACAAAATGATCATAGCCAGGTATCATCAATCTTATTTCACATTGCTTATTCTTGAGATTACCATTTTCCCCTTCCCTGAGAATTACGTTGGCCCGGATAATTGTCTTGCAGTGATTAAACAGTTTGCTTACTTTTTCCCTTACAAATGCTTCTATTGTAGTGTCTGTTTTAAAATTTATCGTGCTAATAATGATTTCCATACAATTTCTTTTTAAGTAAAAAAATACTTATTTGATATCCTCTAGGGCTCAAATCAGACCAATAAGGGTATTTGGGCCGGAAATGATTCATGTACTTGTTGAATGACGACTGACAAATTGGGGCTTGCCAATTTGGGTTTTATGCTTAATACAGGCACAGACGCATGATTAACGATATGTTGTTCAAATGGTCCGATGAAGAATTGTTTAAGGTCGGAATCAAGAGAGGAAGTTAATACTATCACATCAGGATCAACATATCTCGACATTTTTAACACGGCTTGAGGCATCTTTTCTCCCACCTTCAAAGTACCTGAAACTTTAATCTTGTCCTTTGCGGTTTTTGTTTTAAGCTCTTTTACCAAATTTTGAAGTAACATTTTTTCCTCGTCATGGTAAGTGTGTGCTAAGACCAAAAGATTTATAGATGCATAAGTATCGGTGATTATTTTTCTTAAAAAATCATACTTTTCTATTGCTCCAGCTATCGGTCTGATTGGGAATAGTATTTTCTTAAATTCTACCCACTTTCTGTTAGAAGGGATGGTCAATACCGGGCAAGAAGCAATTTTTAAAACTTTTTGCGCCGATGAACCAATAAAGAATTGTCTAAACCCGGATGCACCATGGGTTCCCATTATAATTAAATCGGCATCAATATCAGAAGCAGTTTTAATGATGGATTGGGACACCAGGCCAACTTTTATTTCTGAAGTACAGTTCAACTCATGCTCCTCTTTTACCCTTTTTTCTAAGGGACTGAGCCTGCGGACGGAAACATCGATGATGCTATCGATTGTTTTTTCAGATATATAATAAACACCTTTGAATCCAAACATGAGGCTGGGATCTACCACATTCAATAAAGTGATTGCCGCATTATGTTGTTTTGCTATAGCAATGGCTGTTTCCAAAGCATTCAGTGAACTTTCGCTGAAATCTAAAGGAACCAGGATGTGTGTTATGTTATTACTTTTCATCGCTTATATTTTATGAGATTTACATTTGCGATATATCCTGCACAATGTACAGTGCTGATATTAGGAAGAGATTAAGCGTAAATTAGAAAGCAATTAGAAAAATCATGTCTTTCTCGTCTTACCAGCGACGGGTAAGTGTACAAAGAAGGTAGTTCCTTTCCCAACAGTAGAGAGAACCTTAATTTGACCCTTATGCAATTTCATAATTCTATTAACTAATGGTAAACCAACGCCAAAACCGACTATTGCGCGGCTGTCTTCGGTTCTGTAAAATGGCTGAAAAATATTTTTCAATTCATTTTCAGGGATGCCTTTCCCATCATCTTCGACTGCAACAACAATTTCAGTTTGTTCGACTGATAATTTTACTCTTGCGAGGCTATCAGGGGAGTATTTACAGGCATTAGAAACAATATTTTTGATAGCCGTGAATAATAAGTCGGCATTCCCAAATACCAGTAATTTTTCTTCGTCTGCGGGTAATTGTTCAAATTCAAGCTTTACGGAATACCCTTTATTCATTTTTGTCATCTCTCCTGGAAGCCTCATTAATACCTCATCAATTCTGATTAGTTTAATATCGATGCCTCCTGCAGTACCTGATACTGTCGCAAATTCCAATAATGTTTGTGTGAGTTTACTTAAGTGTCGGACATCCTGGTAAACTGACTGCATCACCTGACGATACTCTTCAGCAGCTCTATTTCTTTGAAGAGATACTTCTAACTGGCTTGAAATGGAAGTTAACGGGGTAGATAATTCATGTGAAGCAGAAGAAATAAACCGGCGTTGTATTTCAAAACTTTCCTGTAATCGGTTTAACAAATCATTCAGGGTATCTGTTAGATAATGCCACTCATCGTTCCCCTTTCCAGATTTTATTCTGTGTGCTAAACTTTGTGCAGAAATAATGTTTACCTCATCAGCAATGTTCCTGATAGGTCGTAACAATTTTTTCGAAAAGTAATATCCTGATGTACAAGCAATCAATATGCCGCCAACGAAACTTAAACCCAAAATAAGTTTAAGATGCTGGAGGTTAACCTTTCCCTGTTCATCAAAAGCAGCAGCAACAATAACCAGTCCATCCTTATTGTTGTTATCGTTGTAAGCAATCGCCTCTTTTTTGCCGACAGTAAAATAAACACTATTTTTTACCCTTGCCTCATCTAGTATATCATTTATGATATTAAAAGTATCTTCAGGTTTAACACTATAGGTGTATATCTTTTCATTATAAGAATTATATACTTGTATAGATTTATTTTTCATCGACCTTAGGATCGCAGAATCCATTTTATTCATCAGTTTTTTGTCGAATATATTAGGCCG
Organism: Chitinophagaceae bacterium; assembly: GCA_040007815.1. Lineage (GTDB taxonomy): Bacteria > Bacteroidota > Bacteroidia > Chitinophagales > Chitinophagaceae > Terrimonas_B. The sequence continues at coordinate 77,900 of JBDTUH010000027.1, read as the reverse complement.
GTCAAGCATATTGGCAGTAACCAATGCACGATTGGTTAAATGCGTTTTCATATTCTCTATCCTGCTGGTATAAGAAAAATAGTAAATAAAGCCACATAATAATGATAACAAAAGAAACATTATCATGGTGAATAGCAATGTTATCTTAACCCTTATTGACATTAGTGCTCCTTTAATATATATCCCATACCTACATGGGTCTGAATTAATTTATGTTCAAAATGTTTGTCCACCTTATTTCTAACATAGCTTATGTAGACATCAATCACGTTAGTATTAGTCTCAAAATCTACATCCCATACGCTAATCGCTATGTCTACTCTTGATACCACTTTATTTTTATTACGGAGCAGGTACTCCAGTAATTGAAATTCTTTGGCTGTGAGATTGATTATTTTGCCATCTCTTCTTACCTCTTTACGATCAAGATTCATTTCCAGATCAGAAGCTTTTAAGATATTCCCAACTGGTAAACTTTGATTCATTGTACGTTTAAGCAGCGCTCTTATTTTAAAGAGCAGTTCTTTAAATTCAAACGGTTTAACCATATAATCATCTGCCCCTGAATCATATCCCTCTATTTTATCTTTCAAGGTGATCATTGAGGTAAGCATAATTATAGGAATGTGCTGATCTTTCAAGCGAATTGCTTTACACAGATCGTATCCGTTCATTCCCGGAAGATTTATATCAAGAATAACCAGGTTAAAATCCTGAGCATTAAATAAATGATACCCTAAAGTACCGTCGTAGGCTACTTCAACGAAGAAACCGAACTCACTAAGACCAAACTTAAGTGTATCGGCAATTTTCTTCTCGTCTTCTACAATTAGAATTTTTCTTGTCTCCATAGAAATACAACATATTTTATTTGAAGCAATATAGTCCTTATCATTTTAGACCAGGATAAAAACTAATCATTCTAATCACATTCTAATACCTCTTTAATGCCAGGCTAAGAATGCAGCTATAGATTTGTTTCCAAAATTGGTAACATCATTCAAATTATTAGAATATTGCAATGTCAAGTTTATTCAAAAGTATCCTGATTCCTGTTGACTTTAGCAGCAATACAGAAGTGGCTGTTAACCAAGCAATTGAATTGGCATGTACAAGCGGTTCAACCATTCATTTACTTCATGTAGTTAGGCCTAAAACGCTCTGGAGTGTAATTCCTGTTGTCAATCAATCCAGGTCTTCACTGATGGAGAATTATCATGCGAAAAAAGTAATGAGCAAACTAGATGAATTGAAGTGTGCAATAGAAGAATCTGTTTCATACTGCAAGGTTAATACTTATGTAACGGAAGGTACTATTTATCGCAATATTCAAGATGCCGCAAAAGAAATAAAACCGGAACTCATAGTTATTGGTAAAAACAGTAATCACAAATATTTTTCATTGTCTAATTCAGTCTGTCCCAATGGCCTTGCAAAATCAACAGGTTACCCAGTTCTGACAGTTATGAAAAATACAGATGATACAAAGATAAAAATCATTGTTGTTCCTGTCGGTTCCTTTATTCCAAACCGTAAGATCGAATTGGTGATTGAACTTGCAAAAAAATACAGAGCGGCAATTCATCTTGTCACAATTCCAAATGAGATTGACTTCAAAGAAGCAAAAGGAAATTCTTTTCTTGAGACATATAGGATTTTAAAAAACGGTCTTACAAGCCCTATCGAACACCATATCTTAAAAGGTAACAATCTTCCGAAGGCTATTCTGGAGTATGCAAAGTGTATTGGGGCTGATTTGATACTTGTTAATCCTGGTTCAGAAACTAAAATTTCAAATCTTACAGGTAAACATATAAATGATGTACTACCAACATCTTCTAAATTGAAAATTCTATCAATAGAGCCATACCACGGTAATCAATTATCGGCTGGCTAACCGATCAGAATATAGAAAGGAAAGTGAAAATGAGTAAACAATATTTATTTATATGAGCGTAAACGGCTTGATATAATAATGCATAAAAGAATCTATATATTAATGCTTCATTTGCTAATTCCTTCGGGGCTAGTATTATGTTCTTTGACTTCAAATGCGCAAGTAAAAGCCGGAACAACTTCTGGCTCGGGTCTTTTTATTTTCCTGATCATTATTTTAATAATCATTTTGCTGGCGACAATAATGATGGCGGTAACTACTAAAAAAATGGTTATTAAAAATAAAAAAAGAAAGGTAATAAAGAACGAAAATTGGTTTACAGAATATTTGAAAAACCTGGATAGCGACCAGATTGAAACCTTCTTAAAGAAAAAAAAGACCTTGGCTACTAAAAGCAAAACTGATACTTTAAAGCGAAATTCCCTTTTCTTAATCAGCGCTTTATTCAGCAGCCTGATGCTGAATGCACAGCCTGGTAATGAAAAATCAAGTTCTTTAATTAACGAGGCCGGTATAATTATAACTATAATATTAATCCTTATTCCCATTTTTTTTGGAATTATCCTGATGCTTTTTAAAATTAAAAATGTTTTAAAAAAATACCGAAATAAGCAAAACCTGGAAGACGCAGATAAACTGGCTAATTATATTTCTAATTTATCTGACAGGGAAACTGTGAACGCTTTGGAAAAGCGTAAAGCTGCTCTTGATTACCAGCTTTCACATACTGAATTGGCTGGTTCCCTTTCTGCGGTTGATGAAAAGGGTATTATCAACCATGCCGGCACTGCCAGTGGTTTGACTTTTGTGGCTATTAAAAAGAAAGCGGTAAAGCGGCCGAATGTAGATCCCCAATTATCTAAACTTGTCTTATGGTATATAGGTTGTGCGACCTTCTGGCTATTATTTGGTACTACTGTAGGAGAATATCTTGGAATTAAATTCGTGGCTCCCGATTCAGATCATGTCAGTTGGCTGAGTTTTGGGAGACTCCGGCCTGTGCACACCAACGCAGTTTTTTGGGGATGGGCGTCATTGGGTATGCTGGGTCTTGGTTATTACATAGTGCCGATGGTCAGTAATACAGCATTAGCAAGTATAAAAAAAGGTTGGTATGCACTTTACCTGATTAATGCTTCAGTTATTTTAGGTACCGTGTGTCTGATGGCGGGTATCAATAATGGCGGGGGTGAATACCGGGAATATGTTTGGCCTGTGATGTTGCTTTTTGGTATTGGTATTGCATTGACCTTATTTAATTTCCTGCAAACTATTGCCAGGAGGAAGACAAATGAAATTTACATTTCCAACTGGTACATTGTGGCTTCTGCCATTTTTGCCATTGTCATTCTATTAGCAGCATATATACCCTTGTGGCAAAATGGGCTGGGAGAAACTATCATACAAGGCTATTATATGCACCAGGGCGTTGGTATGTGGTTTATGTTATTTACACTTGGTATCGTTTATTATTTTCTTCCGCAACAGTTAAATAAACCTATTTATTCTTACAGTCTTGGTATCCTTGCTTTCTGGACGCAAATTCTATTTTATACAGTTATTGGCTCACATCACTTTGTTTTTAGTTCTATTCCGTGGTGGCTCCAAACAGTAGCTATTGTGGGTAGTGTGGGCATGATCATACCGGTAGTGGCAGGTACTACAAACTTCATCCTGACATTTAAAGGTGCGTGGTACAAAATAGCAGGCAGCTATACGTTACCGTTTTTCCTGGTAGGAATTGTTTTTTATTTTACCGGTTCCATGCAGGGAACGGCAGAAGCATTTCGCTCTACCAATTTAATATGGCATTTTACTGATTTTACGGTGGCTCACTCTCATCTTACCATGTATGGCATTATTTCTTTTTTCGTGTGGGCTGCCATTTACGCTGTAGTCCCCAGGCTAACGGGAAAAGAACCGCCACATTCAACTGTTGGAGCTCACTTTTGGCTGGCATTGATCGGTCTATTGTTTTACACTATTCCATTAATGTATGGCAGCACCATGCGCGGATGGATGTGGGTACACGGTAAGCCATTTATTGATACCGTTACTCATATGGCTCCGTACTGGCTTTGGAGGGCTATTGGTGGGAGTCTCATGTGGCTCTCACATATATTCTTTGCTTACAACATTTACCGGATGCTGGCAGGCACAGGTATTATTGATGTAAAGGAAGCAGCATTTCGAAAATTGCAAAAGGAATTAATAAAGGATAATGTTTAGTCATTTGTTCAATTTAGACTATGGAGTTATTTGATAACCATAAAAAATTATTCGGAACAGCCGCCCTGTTTTTTATTGGCCTCACTATACTGGTAGCGATTATTCCGGCATTGAATAATCAAAAGAATAACTCATTATTACCTAATGCTGAACCTTTGAGCGAACAGGCAATAAAAGGCAAAGCTATTTATATAGCCAATGGTTGCGTCGGTTGTCATACTCAACAGGTGCGCAATGTAGACATGGATAAAATGTGGGGCGCACGACCCGGCCTGGCTGCCGACTATGCAGGCGATAGACGCACCGACTTTTGGCGCAATACTGCTACCCTGATGGGTACCGAGCGTACGGGTCCTGATCTTACAAATATTGGTACCCGGCAACCCAGTATTGACTGGAACCTGGTTCATTTGTATAACCCGAGAATAGTTGTGAAAGAATCTATCATGCCTGCTTATCCCTGGATGTTTACTATTAAAAAAGAACCGGCAAGGGGAGATGTGGTAGTCAATGTACCTGCAGAATACTTAAGTGGGAAACAGGGGAAAGTAGTCGCTGGCAAAGAAGCTCTTTACCTTGTAGCTTACCTGCAATCGCTTAAGCAAACGAAATTACCGGATGGCAATCCTGTCCCCGAATTTCTATATAAAAGGGAAGAAAAAAAGCAGGCAGGTTCATCTCAAACAAAAGAATTGGATGGCCTAACTCTTTATACCGCCAATTGTCAAAGTTGCCACCAGGCCAATGGAGAGGGACTCCCAGGAGCGTTTCCACCATTGAAGGGTAGCGCTATTGTGCTGGATGAAAATCCTGAACGGATGGTTGATATCATTATGAATGGCTATGATGCCCAACCCAATTATGGGGTAATGGCGGCAGTTGGTACCAATGCTAACCTGACACCTGAGGAAGTAGCCGCTATTATGAATCATGAAAAAACAAGCTGGGGAAACAATGTCAAAAAAGTTACTCCGGATGAAATAAAAAAGATAATGGAGTTTGTGAAATTAAAAGCTCCTGCCAATTAATTATAAAACTATTGTTATGAAAAAGATCCTTTTTTCGTTTGTTCTGCTTAACGGGTTTCTAGTAGCAAATGCATGCTCCGTATGCGAAAAGCAACGACCTGAAATATTGAAAGGTATTACACATGGCGCCGGTCCGCAAAGCAATTGGGATTTTTTGATTGTATCTGTGGCTGCCGTTATTGTGGTGGCAACATTTTTCTTTTCCGTAAAATGGTTGATATGGCCTGAAGAGAAGGGAGAAAAGCATATTAAAAGAATTATACTAAACTATGAATAGCATGGAAGATAAGAGTACCATATTTATTTTCATTGATGATCAGCCCAAACCTGTTGCCTCTTTCGTTTCACCGGTGCATTTTGAATTGGATACCCGGAAACTGGTAGATGGAAACCATAGTCTTAAAATAGTAGGTAAGGATCCGACAGGAAAGGAAGGCGTACGCATTATTCCGTTTGAAGTTAGAAACGGGCCGGCCATTGCTATTGAAGGGATTAAAAAAAATGCCATAGTGGACGGTGTGTTGCCACTGATGATAAGTGCATATGGAAAGGGTGATCAAAAGAAATTTTTAATTGAAGGCAGTGAAACGCCGCAAAGTATTCCTTCCTGGGTATGGATACTGATCATCGGGATCGGCGGGTGGGTCATTTATTACCTCATTACTTATTTAACGCTGAATCAATAAATATTTATGGAAGAAACAACAGATATACTGACGCTGGAAGATATAAAAACATTGGTAGATGCATTTTATGAAAAAGTAAGGCAAGATGAATTACTTGCTCCCATATTTAATGAACGAATACAGGACCGCTGGCCGCAACATCTCGAAAAGATGTATGCCTTTTGGCAAACCGTATTACTGGATGAGCGCACCTACCTTGGAAGTCCGTTCCCGCCACATGCCCAGTTGGAGGTCAATCATTCACACTTTCAAAGATGGATGGAGCTTTTCATTCTGACAGCAGACACATTATTCCAGGGAGAAAAAGCTTACGAAGCGAAGTGGCGGGCCGGGAAAATGACAGAACTTTTTGAAAGCAAAATTGAGTATTATAAAAAACAAAGATTCAAAAACCTACTTTAAATGACCACGAAAGCAAGATTATATTCGAATCAGGCCTATGCTTTCAAGAGCATGGCGGGTATTATTAGAAATAGAAGTTTAAAAACGCAGATAAGGCATATCATACTTGATACTAAGGATTGTTGTACCTGTTCATTTATTGAATTTTTTCCCTTCTGTCTTAAGCTATATTACTTCTCTAATTTCAAGGACTTTAATACGCCTGCCCAGGCCTGATGCCAGAAGGTCCTGGGGCTTTCCTCTAATACTTTCATTGGTTATTCTTTACTAACCGCCTTGAGTGCGATTAACTTATAATAAGCGGCATTTCGTTACTATAAACCTATTTAACATGTCAACTTTTATTGTTGCAGCAATCCTTATTGCAGGAATTGTATCCATTAGCCTGATTCTTGTCTCCGTAAATAACAAGCATAGGCAAAAAACAACTACTGCGCTTGTTACTCAATTTAGCAAATTGGGAACAGAAAATAATCTATCATTCTCAAGCCAGGAAATTTTAGAGAATTGCATAATTGGGTTGGATGGAATAAAAAGAAAACTATTGATCCTAAACAAAATCGATAAAGACAAATATGAGCCCCTCCTTTTAAATCTGGATGAAGTAAAAAATTGTTCTAAAAAGAAAGTATATAGAAGCGTCAATATTGGAACGAGAAAAAAGGAGAAGTTTGAAAATCAGATTGATAAAATTGTACTTGCATTTGATTTTATAGATAACAGGCAACCTGTTCATGTATTGTTTTTTGAACCTTTCACCGACCACATACTTACAATGTCGGATTTGGAACAAAAAGCTATGAAGTGGGAGACTATTCTTTCGCAAATAGTAAATACCGGTTTAAAGAGAATAGCCTAATAAATAGGTATTTGACTTATATCAATAGACAATCAAAGGTAAATAGGAAGAAGAATAACGAAAACAATTTGAAGGTCTTTTAGTAGCTGATAGACATAAAATAAAAAACAGATTAAATATTTTATTATGAATACACTACAATTTACTGAAACGGTAGGCACCATTGCCGCTAAAGATTACCGCAACACAAAAGTATTCAGGCAACTGGGTATTAATTTTATTTATGCCGGCAATAAAACCCTGGAAGAAGCCAGCAAGGAAGCTGGCGTGACTATAGAACAAGTAAAAGTGGCGTTGGAGCAGAACAGTTTACCAAAACCAACCACTGCACAGGAATTTAATAAATGGGATATTGATGCGCTTATTGATTATATTATCAATACTCATCATCGCTATGCCAAAGAGAACGCAGTTATTATTTATGACCTGGCACAAAAAGTTGCTAATCGTCACAGCGAAAAACATCCTGAATTGAAAAAATTAGTTACAGCCCTTTTTCTCTTTCTCAATGATTTGCTAAACCATTTAAAGAAGGAAGAACAAATACTGTTTCCCAATATCAGGCAATTGGTGAAAAAGAAAAGTTGTGTGGAAGGAATTACTTATACCACTTTTGGTTTTATTAAAGAGTCGGCAATAGGAATGAAAAAGGAACATTTGGCAGCAGGTAATGAATTGAAGTTATTTCGCAAACTTACAAATGATTATTTGTTACCGGCCGATGCTTGTATTTCATACAAGTCCTTCTTTGAAAAAATGAAAGAATTTGAAAATGACTTGTTTTTACATGTTCATCTCGAAAACAACATTTTATTTCCAAAGGCGATATCGCTGGATGAAGAATTAAAGGAACAGGAAAGAAACGTTGAAACCTGGTGATACCTGAACAATATATTGATTTCAGTTCTTAATGTATTTTCTTTTATTAAGATATTTTAAAAATTCAATACAAAGTATACAACCAAGAGTGGCCATAAGAATCATTGCCATAGTATTCCATCCTAAAGCGGTCGTTTTAAAAATGGATTGCAGAAATGGTACATTTACAATCAATAGTTGCAGGATAACTGTCAGTACAATTGCCCCCCCACATGCGACGGTTAGCAAATATCCTGGAAGAAAACATCGAGTGATAAACTGAACGTACCGAAAGTGCATTGCCCAGTTGCACAAAACACAGTGTTGTAAATACCATTGTTTGTTGTGTTTTTACATCATATCCCTCCTGTACTGCCCACCATTGAATGAAGATTGCGGTCAGGGTCATTACGATTCCTGTCAGCAATATTCTTGTAATCAATCCTCCTGCGAACAAATTTTCTTTGGGAGGGCGCGGAGGACGTTTCATGATATCTTTCTCTGCAGGTTCTGCTACAAGGGCAAGCCCCGGTAAACCATCTGTTACAAGGTTGATCCAAAGAATATGAATTGGCAGCAAAGGAATGGAAAACCCAAGTAGAGGAGATAAGAAAATAGTTAATATTTCACCCAGGTTGCAGGAAAGAACATACAGGATAAATTTCCTGATGTTCTCATAAATTCTTCTGCCTTCACGTACCGCTTTAACTATAGTGGCGAAATTGTCATCAAGCAATATCATATCTGCCGCTTCTTTCGATACATCCGTCCCTGTTATTCCCATTGCTATCCCGATATCCGCCTGTTTTAACGAGGGCGCATCATTCACCCCATCCCCGGTCATGGCCACAAACTCTCCGTTGTTTTGTAAAGATTTTACAATATTTAACTTTTGCTCCGGGGATACACGGGCATATACGGAGATATTTTTTATTTTGGTATTAAACTCCTCTTCTGTCAACTTATCAAGATCAACGCCGGTCATCACTTTCTGCGACATCCTATCAATCATTCCCAAACGCTCTGCGATTGCGTTAGCAGTGAGCGCCTGATCGCCGGTTATCATGACTGTTTTGATTCCTGCGGTTTTACATTGCCTTATTGCATCAATCACTTCTTCTCTGGGCGGATCAATCATTGCTATCATTCCTAAAAAATCTAAACGGGTTTCCATTTCCATTTTTATTTCAGGAGGCTTTATATCAAAGATCCTATAGGCAAAAAATAAAACCCGCAATCCATCTGCCGCCCATTCGCGGTTCAATTCAAGCCACTCAGAAACCTGCTGCTTATATTTCTCCGACAATATTTCAACCACCCTTACGGGAGCTCCTTTTACAAATAAGATCCATTTGTCCTGGTGCTTATGAAAGGTGCTCATCCGCATTCTTACGGAATCGAAAGGTAACTTTGATAAAAGAGGAAAATGATTATCTGCGTCTTGTTTTGAAAGACCATTTTCCAAGGCATACTTGACTAACGCGGTTTCTGTTGAATCGCCTAATAACCCGTCATCGTTCGAGAATCTCACCTCGTTGCTTAACATCATGGCATACTTTAACAATTCCTCTTTCCCGGATGCAGACTGAATCTTTTCTACCATCATTACATTTTGTGTAAGCGTTCCTGTTTTATCACTACAGATATAAGTAACAGAACCTAATGTTTCCACAGCAGGTAATTGTCTCATCAATGCCTTTTGCTTCACCATGCGTCTTGCACCCATGGCAAGCGCTATTGTTATTACCGCAGGAAGCGCTTCAGGCAAAGCAGCAACGGCCAATGATAGCGCTGTCAGAAACATCTGGAAAGCAGGCTCGCCACGCCACAATCCAAAACCAAAGACAAGCACACAAATGAGGATCACCACAACAGCCAATTGCCTGCTGAATACTGCAAGTCTTTTTTGTAGCGGTGTTTTTTGAAATCCTACTTCCAGCAAGCCGGCAATTTTACCTATTTCGGTATTCATTCCGATCGTGGTTACCACTGCTTTTGCAGAACCATTACTAACAATGGTTCCTTTGAAAACCATATTATGCTGATCTCCGGGAACCAGGTTTGGCTCAGTGATGACTTTAGTTTGTTTTTCTACAGAATGGCTTTCTCCTGTCAAGGAGGCCTCATCAGTTTTAAAGGAATTGACTTCAATTAACCTTGCATCAGCAGAAACGATATCCCCTGCAGCTAATACGATTATATCACCAGGCACAAGATCACTTGCTTCAATTTTGGAAGGATTATTATTACGAAGCACTAACGCATATTGTGCCGACATTTTTTGCAACATCCTGATGGATTCTTCTGCATTATTCTCTTGTGAATAACCTATCCAGGCATTCCCAATAATGATGGCAAGAATAACATAAGCGTCGGTATGCTCTCCCACAAGAAATGAAATTATGGCAGCAATAATCAATATAATGGTCATTACATCAGTAAACTGAGTTAGAAGTATGGATACTTTGCTTCTTTGCTTGGCTTCCTGTAAAACATTCTTTCCAAATTCTTTTTGCAGCGATGGGATCACTTCGTTCTTCAATCCTGAAAGGGATGTATTAAGTCGATGTAAAATCTCTTCCTTGCTAAGCTGATAGAATGCTGACATTAGTTATACTTTTTTCATTATCGGGTCGCTTGAAGTTAAGCCAAAAACATTCCATAGCCTCTGCTTTGTACTGATTTTGAGCCAGAAAAACAGGGCTTCAAAAACGCAGATATTAGTGAAGGCGACACGCATAATACGCTTACCAGGTGCCCGATATAAAACCCGGATGAGCACTCTAATCAGTTTCTAATTTCTTCTTAACCTACTCCTAATACGGGCATCGTACATTGGTTTGAAAATATGAAAGACTTTGAAAGCGGGTTATTATCGAATACTCATCTTGAGTATAGTATTCTCTTCTCAAGACACTAGTCGAGAATAAAAAGTTTGACGAAAATGAGTCCGTAAATATAAACACCGAAAAATAATGGGTATGCTAAAAAAGCCGGTCACTCGGAACCAACATATAAAAAAACTTTCCCGGGAACATCATTTCAGCTTGCTTTTCTGTTGGAAAATCAGGCAAGGATTGAAAACGGATGTAGCCATGGAGCGGATACGGAAATATGTGCAATATTTCTGGCAACAACATTTGCAACCGCATTTCCTCGAAGAAGAAAACATCCTCTTTGTACCAATTAAGGATAGTCAGGTTCAAAGAGCGATAAATGAACACAAATATATAAAGCTACACATAGAAGGTTTGAGAGGTTCAGAAAATAGCGAACGAAAATACCTTGCCAAGATAGCTGATATGGTGGATGAACACGTTCGATATGAGGAAAGAGAGTTATTCCCTCATTTGGAACGAAAGTTAAGTAAAGAACAATTGGAAAATATCGGCAAGCTGATTCAGAAGCATCATCCATCATCATTGCCGGATCAGTATGAAGATCAATTCTGGAACATTAAATAAGATGAGGCAGGAAAAATAAATTAAAATGAAAAAAACGCCATTTCCCGAAAAATATGCTGACAATTGATATTGGAGGCTCATTTATTAATTCAACTATTTTAAGCCAGGAAACAAAACTTTTAATTGATTGGGAAAAAGTAATACGCTATTGTTAACCCGTTTATTAATTTTTACAAATACACTGTTATGGAAGAAGTTTTTCAAAAATCAATATTTGACAGGTCGTTACTGACTTGTGTTTTTGTAGGGATTATCGGTACCCTTTTGTGTATGTTTTATGATTTGTTTTTCGTGGAATACCTTAAATATCCTTTATCAACCATTGTAAATGTCGCTACCCTGATTTTTGGCGTTAATCTTGTTTTTCTGGTTATTGGCTTTTTGTTTTATGGCTTTATCACAATTTCAAGGTACGGAGAACGGATATACATTATTGTTTTTATTCTGATGACAGGATTCTTCATCTGGAAAATGCAGGGTGTGCAACGCACCGATAATGACCTGGTAAATTTGCAATTCAGGTATTTATCTTCCGGGATTATTATTATTCTTGGTTTGCTGGCTTCAGTTGCTGTACCATTTCTTTTTCACAATAAGCAATTTAATAAATATGTAGTGTAAACTTCCTATTTGATTATTAGCTGTCAGATTATCCGGCAAGATTTATGATCATATGCAACAGGAAGACAAAGATTTACTTAGTCATTAATACAACCCTTAAACAAAGAACAGTAAGCAGAATTAAATCATCCATGCTCAGCATAACAAAATAAAATTAAAATGATAACCACTTCACTACGCGAAAATATCCTGACTATTGATATTGGAGCTTCATTTATTAAAGCAACAGTTTTAAACCAGGAAGGAGAGCTTTTGCAAAACTATAAAAGAATAAAGACTCCCGATCCTGCTGAACCCCAGAAAATTTTACAAGCCATACAGAATAATTTGGTCACGAACTTTCATGATTATGATTCGATATCGGTTGGATTCCCCGGTTACATAAAAAAAGGGATTGTTCAGACGGCCCCTAACCTGGGTACCGGTTTATGGAAAGGAGTAAACCTGAACAAGCTCCTTACCGATGCATTAAATAAACCTGTCCGTACAGCAAATGATGCGGACATGCAGGGCCTAGGTGTCGTCAGCGAAAAAGGGTTGGAGATGGTAATTACGCTTGGCACCGGTTTTGGTACCGCAATGTTATTGGACGGGCATCTGTTGCCACACCTTGAGCTGGCTCATCATCCTGTTACAAAAAGTAAAACTTATGACGATTATATAGGAGATAATGCATTAAAAAATACAGGTAAAAAAGAATGGAATAGACGAATGAAAAGGGTTCTTGATATTTTAAAAACTGTATTTAATTATGATTGCCTGTACATAGGTGGAGGCAATTCTGGAAAGCTAAATTTTAAGCTTGATGAAAATATAAAAATTATCACTAATAAAGATGGGATAAAGGGCGGCGCCAGGCTATGGCAACTTAATGAGGGGCTCTTTATCAAGTCCTGTAGTACGTCTCGTAAATAAATTAAACCCTTTATGTAGTAATCATGAATACGAAAACACAAACTATAGAGCAAACCGGCATCAATACTGTTAGAATATTAGCGGCTGATGCTGTACAAAAAGCAAATTCCGGCCACCCCGGAACGCCTATGGGACTTGCCCCCATCGGCCATGTGTTGTGGACGGATAGCATGAACTATAATCCGCAAAATCCGGAATGGGCCAACCGCGATCGGTTTATTTTGTCTGCGGGTCATGCCTGTATGTTACAATATAGTTTTCTGTACTTAACCGGTTATAATGTCACGTTGGAGGATATTAAAAACTTCCGGCAATTGCACAGCAAAACTGCAGGGCATCCTGAATACGGATTGTTAGCAGGCATCGAAGTAACCACAGGCCCCTTAGGGCAGGGTTTTGCTAATGGAGTGGGGTTTGCTATTGCACAAAAATATATAGCCGCCCGTTACAACATGCCAGGCTTTGATATTTTCAACTATAAAATTTATGCGATTTGCAGTGATGGGGATATGATGGAAGGTGTAACTGCTGAAGCAGCGTCTTTGGCCGGTCATCTTCAGCTAGGTAACATAATTTACTTGTATGACGATAATCATATAACTATTGAAGGAAATACGGATCTGGCATTTAATGAAGACGTGCCTAAACGTTTTGAAGCTTACGGCTGGCATGTGCAGGTGCTTGCAGATGGTAACGATACCGATGCCTTATCTGAAGCTATTCGCAATGCTCAGCAAGAAACGGATCGTCCTTCACTGATTAAGGTTCGTACACATATAGGTTATGGAAGTCCCAATAAACAAGACACTGCAAGTGCACATGGTTCTCCCTTAGGGGAAGATGAAGTAAAACTGGTGAAACAAAATTTCGGATTTGATCCTGATAAGTATTTTGAAATACCCGATGAAGTATTGAATTATTATCGCAATGCTGGTAAGAGAGGAATTAAAAAAGAGCGAAGCTGGAATGAATTGTATAAAAGCTATAAAGAAAAATACCCGGAGCTTGCTAATGAATACGAGTTATTAACTGCTGGTAGACTACCTCAGGGATGGAAAGAAAAGTTACCGGTATTTAAGGCCGGGGAAGAAAAATTAGCAACCCGTAAAGCTTCGGGAAAGGTGCTGAATGCAATTGCTGATTATTTGCCCGCTTTAGTAGGTGGTTCAGCTGACCTTGCGCCATCAACCAATACAGACCTCGAAAAATACAAATCATTTTCTGCTACAAATCGTAACGGCCGTATTTTTCACTTTGGGATTAGAGAACATGCCATGGGTGCAATTTTAAACGGGATAGCGCTCAGCAAATGTATCATTCCTTATGGTGCGACGTTCCTGATATTTTCAGATTACATGAGACCGCCCATCCGGCTGGCAGCAATAATGAAAATTCGTCCCATTTTTATTTACACACATGACAGTATACGATTGGGAGAAGACGGCACCACCCATCAACCGGTTGAACAACTGATTGGTTTAAGATCTGTTCCTAATTTAATGGTGATCCGGCCGGCAGATGCAAATGAAACTGCGCATGCATGGCGTGTCGCGTTGGAACATTCAGGTGGCCCGGTTGCATTGATATTAACACGGCAGGCAATTCCTGTGATTGACCAGGAAAAATATACAAAAGCCAACGAATTGGAAAGAGGGGCTTACATTCTTTCAGAATCAGAAAAAACTCCACAAATTATTTTGATAGGCACGGGTTCAGAAGTTCAGTTAGTAATAGCTGCGCAGGAGAAATTGAAAGAGCAAAACATTGCTGCACGAGTTGTAAGCATGCCCTCGTGGGAATTATTCGACAAACAAGATGAAACTTATAAGGAAAAGATATTTCCAAAAATATTGAGGAAACGATTGGCGGTAGAAGCAGGATCGCCCTTAGGCTGGTGTCGGTATGTAACAGATGAAGGAGATGTAATTGGCATCAATCAATTCGGGGAATCTGCCCCAGGCGAGGAAGTGATGAAAGAGTATGGTTTTACTGTAGAAAATATTGTAAAAAGGGCGAAGGCATTGCTTTGATAAAATGTGAAAGTAATTAGGAAACAAATAAAAGTAAATATATTATGAAACACAATAAGCTAAAAAGCATCCAGGATTTGGGTCAGAGTATCTGGCTTGATTTCTTTGACCGGGAAATTATGGATAGCGGTAAATTACAAAAGCTGATTAACGATGATGGTGTCAGTGGCATCACATCCAACCCTTCCATTTTTGAAAAAGCGATCAGCACCAGCTCAGATTATGATGAAGATATCGCAGCTCTTTCCCAAACGAAAAGAAGTTACGAGGTTATTTTCTTTAGTCTTGCGGTTAAAGATATCAAGCGTGCTGCTGATCTGTTTAAACCGGTATTTAAAAAAACTAACGGAGAAGATGGGTTTGTGAGCCTTGAAGTTTCGCCACATCTGGCCCATGATACGGAAGGGACTATTAAGCAGGCGAGAGAATTATGGAAAGCTGTTAACCGCAAAAATGTAATGATCAAAATCCCAAGCACAGCAGAAGGCTTGCCTGCCATCCGAAAATGTATCAGTGAGGGGACAAACATTAATATCACCCTTCTATTTGGCTTGCCGCGCTATGAGCAAGTTACCGAAGCATACATTTCCGGACTGGAAGATCGCATCAAGGCGAATCAACCCATTGATCAAATTGCTTCAGTGGCTAGCTTTTTCCTTAGCCGGATTGATGTACTGATTGATCCTTTGCTGGAAGAAAAGGGGTTGAGTAAACTGAAAGGCGAAGTAGCCATTGCTTCGGCAAAAAAAGCGTATGAAACATATAAAGAAGTATTCAATAGTGAACGTTTTAAAAATCTGGAAGCAAAGGGCGCAAAACGACAACGTGTGCTGTGGGCCAGTACCAGTAGTAAAGATCCATCCTTCAGCGATGTGAAATACGTAGAAGCTTTGATAGGTCCTGAAACAATCAATACCATTCCAATTGAAACACTGGAAGCTTTCAATGATCACGGACAGGCCGAAAGTCATTTGGAGGATGACTTGGAAAAAGCAACGAATCTGCTGATGCAGTTGAAAGAAAAAGAAATTGATATTAACGCCATTACTCAACAGTTGGAAGATGAAGGCATCGAAAAGTTCAATAAGGCTTACGCGAAACTTTTAGAAGCTATTAAAAAGGAAAGGGCAAGTAGTCTATTAAACTAAACGTATGGAGACATCTGAGATCAAAGTAATTTTTTCAGATATTGGCGGGGTATTACTCAGCAATGGCTGGGGCCATGAATCACGGCAAAAAGCCGCAGAAAAGTTTGGCTTTGACTATGCAGAAATGGATGTTTTGCACCATTTTATTTTCAATGTTTATGAAATCGGCAGGATTAGCCTCGACGATTACCTGGAAACAATCGTGTTTAATCGTCCGAGGAATTTTACAAAAGAAGATTTAAGAGAATTTATTTTTGCTCAATCTATAGAGTTACCCGATATGCTGCAATGGTTTAAAAAATGGAAACAGGCTTGCGGCTTCCGGGTTATTGCTATCAATAATGAAGGCAGAGAACTTAATGATTTTCGTATTAAAACATTTGGCTTGCATGGGTGCTTCGATGCATTTGTTTCTTCTTGTGAAACAGGCATGAGAAAACCAGATCCCGGCATTTTTAAATTGGCAATGGGCATAGCACAGGTTTCGCAACAGCAATGTGTTTATTTTGATGACCGGCTATTGCTTGTACAAGCTGCTCAAAAATTGGGTATACAAAGTTTTCATCACCAGGATTTTTCAACTACCAAAAAAATATTGGAGGAACTTAAAAAAGATGCCAGCGGAAAATAAAAATACTTTTACAATAATTGGCGCTTGAACCATGGCACATAACCTGGTACCTGCCTGTAAAATTGCAGCTCAGTTCCCGGGAACAAAATGCTTCTTCCAATATTAGCTTTGTAAAAGACCAGTACAGTTTGAATTGGGTTCTTTCCTGAAAAACATTAATTATGACATACAATAAAATTGTTGAGCTAATTGGAACAAAAGAGGAATACCTCTTTTCCCACAAATGCGAAACTATACTTAAAGAAAAATTACATCTTCCCGGCGCTGATTTTATAGACAGGACATTTATCCACTCCAACAGGAATATACAAACGCTTTGCAGCCTGAATAAAATTTTTAAATCAGGCAGGCTCGCAGGCACCGGATACCTTTCTGTTTTGCCAGTTGACCAGGGAGTTGAACACAGCGCCGGTGGATCTTTCAGTCCAAATCCAATGTATTTCGATCCTGAAAATATTATTAAGCTGGCGATTGAAGGTGGATGCAATGCTGTAGTTAGTACCATGGGAGGCCTGGCAATTGTTGCCAGAAAATATGCATACAAAATTCCTTTCATTGCTAAGATCAATCACAACGAATTACTTACCTATCCAAATAAGTTCGACCAGATAATGTTTGGTTCTGTAAGAGACGCGTGGAACCTTGGGGCGGTTGCGGTGGGCGCCACTGTTTATTTCGGATCACCGGAATCTGACAGGCAAATTACCGCTGTTTCTCATGCATTTGAAGAAGCTCATCGTTTGGGCATGGTTACTATTTTATGGTGCTATCTCCGTAACAGCAATTTTAAAAAAAATAAAATTGACTACGCTGCATCAGCAGATCTTACGGGTCAGGCAAATCACCTTGGTGTAACTATTCAGGCAGATATCATAAAACAAAAGCTCCCAGAAAATAATGGCGGATATAAAGCGTTGAATATGGATGGCATTAGTTATGGCAAATATGATGAGCGTATGTACACAGAGCTTACAACTGACAATCCAATTGATCTGTGCCGGTACCAGGTGATCAATTGTTTCCTTGGAAGAGCAGGGCTTGTCAATTCCGGTGGCGGATCAGACGGACATACAGATTTAAAAGAAGCAGTACGCACGGCCATTATTAATAAACGGGCAGGAGGTATGGGTATGCTGTCCGGAAGAAAATCCTTTCAAAAACCTTTTGATGAAGGTGTGGAACTTTTACATGCAATACAGGATGTTTATTTAAATAAGCAAATTGAAATTGCGTAGTTTTAATATGTAATCCATGAACCAAATAACCAGATATCTTACCCGCATTATTATACGTAGGAAAAAATTAGAACCGGAAAGATATATTCAGGCCTGGCGCAAACAAATAAATTCTGAATTATAAAGAAAATAATCACTTAAGGAAATATCATCTTAGCAGTGTTTACGCATTTTACTAAGGAAGAAAAGGCAATACACTATCCAACGGACAGGCGTACATTTATTTCTGTTAAGCCATATATGAAGGCAATTTTTTCCATCTTCATATTAGCTCCAATAGCCGCTGCATGGTTACAATATCTACTACTAGGGTTACCGGTTGACCCGGCTTTTACTATACCTTCCAAAACATCTGCTGATCCTGTAGGGTTTCCAATGTGGTTAAACCTTAGTCATTGGGTCAACTTCTTTTTCCTTATACTGATAATAAGAAGCGGGCTTTCCATTTTAATGGATCATCCCCGCTTGTACTGGAATAATGGCTGCACACCCGGCACAGATTGGATACGTTTTACTCCACTGAAAGAGCCGAAGGATAAATCATGGACTGCCAAAGAAGATGCCCGTTATATCAGTCCGGCATTAGGCCTGCCTGGTTACCGTCATACAATTGGCATTGCAAGAGCATGGCATTTTCTTACGGTTCCTTTTTTCATATTGAATGGAGTTGTTTTTATTATCCTGTTATTTTATACCAATCAATGGCAACGTCTTGTTCCTGTATCCTGGAAAATCATTCCCGATTCCTGGAATGTTTTTGTTCATTATGCAACATTTAATATACCGGAGGAGCCGAATGGGTTTTATCATTTTAATGCGCTGCAACAACTTTCTTATTTCGGTGTAGTATTTATTCTGGCACCATTGGCTATGTTTACGGGCATGGCCATGTCTCCCGCCATTGAAAACCGGTTTCACTGGTATCCAAAATTATTTGGCAATCGCCAGGCTGCCCGTTCTATTCATTTTTTAGTAATGATAGCTTATGTGATCTTCATAGTCATACATGTTGCCCTGGTGGCCGCAACGGGATTGGTCAGAAATATGAATCATATCGTTTTGGGAACTGATAATTCTGATAATTATTCAGGCCTCTATATCGGTATAGGAATTATTATCGCCACTGGTGCCTTTTGCGTTTTGGCACATTGGCTTTCCTGGTGTAAACCACGTTTGCTCCAACATCTTAATGCTGCTATTAATGGGAATTTATGGAATATTACTTTGAATCGGTTTAAGCCAAAAACTTATTACCAGGGAAAAGATATTTCTCCATACTTCTGGCCCAACGGAAAAATTCCTTCCTCGGAAGAATGGAGGAAATTGGCAGAAAATAATTTTAAAGAGTACAGATTAAAAATAGGCGGACTGGTAGATAACCCTGTAGAGTTGTCATTGGAAGAGCTTAAAAATCTAGGGATGCAGCAAAACATTACCATGCATCATTGTATCCAGGGCTGGTCGGGTATAGCAGAATGGGGCGGCTTGCCCATGAGTAAGATTATTGAAGTGGTCAGGCCACACGCAGCTGTAACAACCGTAGCGTTTTATTCTTTTGGCGAGGGACTTTATGGTGGGTTTTATTATGATACCAACACCCTTGATAACTGCCTGAAGCCGCAATCCATATTGGCATGGGAAATGAACTATGAACCATTGCCGCTAGTACATGGGGCTCCTCTTCGCCTTCGGGTAGAAAATCAGTTAGGATATAAAATGGTAAAATGGATAAGTTCAATTGAGTTTTTGCAAACGCATGAAACCATTGGAAAAGGTTTTGGCGGCAAAAATGAAGATGATGAGTATTTTGATTTACTCGCAAATACTTAATTATATATAGCCTCGGAAATATCAGGCAACCTAACCTTCTAATCAGTTTCTAATTCCTTCTTAACCGGTCCCTAATACGGGCATCGTACATTGCCACTTAACATTCATTAATAATCATTTCTAAAAAGAAGAAAATGAAAATTATTACGCCTTTTATGGCATTAACCACAATAGCAATATTATCGACAGTTATGCTTTCCATGCCTGCTTTTGCTCAGGAAAATCCTAAACTTTCAGACGCTGAAGTAGCTTCTGTCGCAGTAGTTGCTAATCAGATAGACATTAATTACGGGGAGATTGCCCAGAAAAAATCAAAGAATGCTGATATTCTGAAATTCGCGGAAACAATGATTAGTGATCATAAAGCTGTGATTGCCCAGGCTGCAGCGCTGGTTACAAAATTAGGCGTTACTCCTAAGGATAATGCAGTAAGTCAAAAGCTGTTGGGAGATGCAGAAAAAACGAAGAAGGCATTAAGATCAAAATCCGGTAAAGCTTTCGATAAGGCATACATTGATAATGAGGTTGCCTACCACAAAGCTGTGATTGCAGCCGTAGAAGGTCTATTGATCCCCGAAACAGAAAACCAGGAATTAAAGACCCTGCTTGAGAAAGTGGTTCCTGCCTTAAAGACCCACCTTGAACATGCTATCATGGTACAAAATAAATTACCAAAATAGATGAGAACGTCATTATCAATATTAAAGAATTGCATCTACCTGTTATGTTCCATTTTTCTCCTGAATAGCTGTGCAAGTGAAACGAAAAAACACATACCGAAGATTTATACCGTTGAAATTAAGCAGATGAAATTTCAACCGGCAGAGCTAGTTGTACAAAAAGGAGATACGGTGGTTTGGATAAACAATGATATAGTGGCACATGATGTAACCGAAGAATCAAGCAAAGCCTGGACTTCTTCATTAATGCCTGTTGGTCAATCATGGAGTCTGGTTGTTACTCAAAGCGCAGATTATTATTGTAGCATTCATGTGGTAATGAAAGGAAAGTTGGTGGTACAATAGTTGGAAACTGTTTGGGAGTGTTAGCAAAGATTATAGCGGTTAATAGAGATTCATTTCGGCAACATTAAAGATCTAAACAAAATGAAAAGAATAGCGATAAATGGTTTTGGCAGGATCGGAAGGGCGGCTTTGAAAATAATTATCGATACTCCGGCATTGGAGATCATAGCTGTCAATGACCTCATGAGTATTGATAACGCTGCATATTTATTGAAGTATGACAGTGTTTATGGTAAGTATGAAAATGACGTGACGGTCCACGATGATCATTTACATATCAGAGATAAGAAGATTTTATTTATTACGGAGAAAGATCCAGGTAAACTTCCATGGAAAGACCTGGATATCGACGCCGTAATAGAAAGCACCGGGCTCTTTACAAATAGAGAGGACGCTGAAAAACATATTCACGCTGGAGCCAAAACTGTGATACTCTCAGGGCCAACCAAAAGTAAGGACACGCCAACGGTAGTACATGGTGTTAATAACAAAGATGGTAAAACCACCATATTTTCATGCGCCAGTTGTACTACCAATAATATTGCTCCTATCATGGAAATTATAGATAGAAGGGTTGGCATAAAAAAAGCCATTTTAAATACAGTGCACGCTTACACAGCTTCCCAAAATTTGATAGATGGTGCTTCGAAGAAAAAGCCAAGGATGGGACGAGCCGCAGCCGTTAATTTAATCCCGGCTTCCACGGGCGCAGCAACTGCTGCAATAAAGGCCCTGCCGCAATTGGAAGGTAAGTTTGACGGGATTGCAATACGCACCCCTGTACCTGTTGGCTCTATATCGGATATTACTTTTATAACCGCAAGAAGAACCTCTGTTGAGGAAATTAATAGTATCCTATCAGATGAATCAAAAACAGACAGGTACAAATTCGTATTAGCTGTTTCAAATGAACCGCTTGTTTCTTCAGATATTGTTCAAAGCTCGTTCGCCTCTATTGTTGATTTGGACATGACCAGGGTTGTAGACGGAGACTTGGTAAAAATTCTGGCGTGGTATGATAATGAATGGGGGTTTACCAATCAGATGATCCGCCAGATTCAGGAGATATAATATAAAGTATTGTTCGGTATAAATCAAAATATTATGATTAAACAATTTGAAAAATTAACAAACGAAGAGAAGAATCTTTTATATAAAGCTCCTGTTTTAGTATCAGTACTTGCATCCGGTTCTTTTAATGAGATAGAAATAAATAAATCACAAAAAGCTGATGCCATTAAATTGGCGCATTTAAAAACTTTTACAGCGATGCCTATACTGCTTCCCTATTATGCAGAAGTAGAGAAAGGTTTTAAAGCAGCGTTTGAAGCAGCAATAAAAAAATATTTTCCGTTTGATGAGGCTAAACGGAATGAACTTAAAAAAGAAATGGAAAACACCAATTTAATAATAAAGAAATTGGATAAAGAATATGCTGAAGCTTTAGGCAAAAGTCTTGAGAAATATACAAAGCATGTGAAGGCGGCGGCCCACAGCGTTTTTCAGGATTTTGTTTTTCCGATGCCTATTAAAGGCTTATCGTACTAAATCTTGAAACGTTAGATTTTTCATTGGATTCTAAATAATATAAAATGGAAGAAAAACACAATGAGGCCACAGAGCAACGTCCTGAAGGAGATCGTCCAATTGATGCGGCGCTGGTTGAAATTGATCTGCCGGTGTTTATGAAACAAATCAAAGAGGAGTCATCCTGGAAAGACGGTCAACGAAATGCTATTACAGTATTTAAAACAAATGGAATGCGCATTTTGTTAATCGCCTTACACAAAGGGGCAGAGATGGCCAGGCATACCGCTGATGGCATTATTAGCGTGCAGGTGCTGGAGGGTCAGATGCAATTTAATACAGATGGGAAATCCGTTGAATTAAGCGAGGGGCAAATGCTCGCCTTGCATGAGGGTATTCCGCATAGCATTTTGGCTATAAAAGAAACGATTTTTCTGTTAACTCTTACTACTACTTTGGAGTAAACTGAGTTCATTTATAAATGTATAACCGTAATGGAGCAGCACATTGTAAAAATAAAGTCAATTAATCACGTTACTCACAATGTATTGAAGATTGTAACTGAAAAACCCGAGGCGTATAGTTTTACTCCGGGGCAAGCAACCGAGGTTTCCATAAACAAAAACGGATGGCAGGACGAAAAAAGGCCTTTCACATTCACCTGTCTTCCGGACGATGATTACCTTGAATTTACAATTAAAACATATCCTTCGCATAAAGGTGTTACTAACGAACTGCTGCAACTCAAACAAAACGATGAGTTGATATTGCATGATGTTTTTGGTGCAATCGGCTATCAGGGAGAAGGCGTCTTTATTGCCGGAGGTGCAGGTGTAACGCCTTTCATTTCTATTTTTAGATTCCTTCAGTCAAAAAATGAGGTTGGTAGCAACAAACTCATTTTTGCCAACACAAGGAAAGTCGATATAATCCTCAGGCAAGAATTTGAAAATTTACTGGGAGAAAATTTTATAAATATTTTATCCAATGAAAACGCAACCGGATACGCTCATGGGTATATCACGGAAGAATTCCTTAGGGCAAACATAACAAACCTGAATAAGAGAATTTATTTATGCGGTCCTGAGCCAATGATGGAAGCAGTGGAGAAGCAACTATCCAATTTAGACGTGGACCTAAAATCAATTATTAAAGAAGAGTTTTAAAATAGAGAGAATAATTAATCTCACTTAAACGAAATTATTTTCAAGAAAAAATTATTAAATCACTATTGCTTTTTAAGCAACTAAAAGGAGGATCAAATGGAAACACAAATATTATTAATTATTGCCGGAGGGATATTATTCATATTCTTTCTTGGCATAAAGATAGTTAGGCCAACCCACAGAGGTTTGATTGAAAGACTGGGTAAATATAACAAATTCGCTAACCCGGGCTTTCATTGGATTATCCCTTTTGTTGATAAAATGTATGTAGTAAATACAACCGAACAAATGGTAGATGCCCAGCCACAGGAAATCATAACCAATGACAACCTTAATGCCAGCGTGGATGCGCAGGTCTATTTCAGGGTAATAGAAACGGAAGAAAGTGTAAAGAGTTCTCAATACAATGTAAACAATTACAAAGTTCAGATCGTAAACCTTGCACGGACAACATTAAGAAATATTATAGGAACACTTACATTAAGGTCTGCAAACAGTGAAAGAGGGAAAATAAATTCAGAACTGCATAATACATTGCGAAATGAAACTGCAAGCTGGGGAATTATAATCGTACGAACGGAGTTAAAAGAAATAGATCCACCAAGGGATGTGCAGGAAACAATGAATAAAGTCGTAAAAGCGGAAAATGAAAAAATAGCTGCTATTGACTATGCGACGGCGGCGGAAACAGTGGCTGACGGTGTAAAGCGGGCAAAAATTAAGGAAGCGGAAGGATACAAACGGGCCCAGGTACTACATGCCGAAGGGGAAGCAGAAGCGATTATGCTGGTCAATGAAGCTGCCGATAAATACTTTACAGGGAATGCTCAACTATTAAAGAAATTAGAAACCGTAGAAGCTTCCTTAAGATCAAATGCCAAAATTGTTATTCCTGCAGGAACAGAATTAGTAAATATTATTGGTGAAATGGCTGGAGTGTTGCCGTTGCATATTAAGAAAGAAGGAAATGGAAATGGAGAAGGTAAGAGTTTATTTCATTCCAAATCTGAAGCATCACAGTAAAGCTGAAATCTTTTTGGAAGACCTGATGGAAACTGAAAAGAATACGATACTACTCACGTTGGTTTACCAGGACAAACAGAACCCGGTACAGACCAGTAGAGATCAATATCATACTTTAATGACGTTGATTGCAGATCATTTATCCATACTTGACTTTGGGCTATGTTGTGGTATGGGTAGTTGCGGTACTTGCATGGTTAAGATCAGCGAAAAGCACTCACTAATCGAGCGGTTTGTTTTATCCTGTGAGGTTCAGATAAGTGATGAACTTGCAAATACCAAAATTACCATTGCCGGGAACAGTTATTAAAAGGAAATGGTTTTCTGACGGTATAAAGACTGGGGATCATTAAATCGATTACTTTAAAAAGTGCTTAATGGGATATGCAATTAAATTTACAGGTCATTATGAAGACAAAAGCTATTCTTTAGAAAGTAACGAGAACGAGTATAGGAATTTGATGAGTTTACTAAAAGATAAGATATGTCCGGAAGATTTTGGGCAGTGTGGAGGTATGGGAAGATGTGGCACTTGTTTGATAAAACTTTCCGGGGTATCAAGGGATGCCCTACTATCTTATAGAAATGAGGACGAAACACTTAGAAAAATGGGTATTGTGGATCCTGCGGTAAGATTATCCTGTCAGATTCAAATAAATGAAGACCTAAAAAATGTAATTGTGCAACTTCTTGACAATAATTAACCACAAAGAGTTCTTGCTATTCTAATAAACTTACTAGTGCTGAATTGAAGCACACTGCCTTAATATAAATCATAAGAAAATCTTCTAACCGGTTTCTAATTCCTTCTTAATCTGCTCCTAAGACTGGTGTTGTACATTGCAGTGATCCCCAAACCGTTTCTAAAGTTCGGGAAGTAATTACAAATGAGAAATCATTGAAGAAAAGCGAACAAAGCGCTCAGCTCTTGTAAATAGTCAACTAAATTATATCATAATGAACTCCTTAAATAGTCTAATAATAACTACATCGAATAGCAAAATACCTGGCACGACAAAAAAAACGGGCGTATGGCTTGAAGCCCTTGCTGCGCCATACTATATTTTGAAAGACGGAGGTGAATACATTACGATTGTATCGCCTCAGGGAGGACAAATTCCTGTTGATCCGAATAGCCAGTTTTCTATTGCTGCCGCTGAAAGTTCAACCCGTTTTCAGCAAGATCCCCAGGCAATGTATCATTTGTCTCACTCCCTCCCTTTCAATGAAGTAAATGCAGAAGACTTTGACCTGGTGTTTGTTGCCGGTGGATATGGTTCCATGTGGGATTTGGTGAACAATAAGGAATTGAAACAAATACTGGAAGACTTCAACAGGCATAAAAAACCCATTGGTTTAGTAGGTCATGGTGTTGTGGCATTGGTATCCTTAACAAAGGATAATGGGGAATCTTTGGTTAAAGGAAGAAAACTTACTTCTTTCAGTAACAGTGAGGAAAAATCAGCACAATTAAGCGGGGAGCCGGATTTTTATTTACAGTCGAAGCTTATTTCATTAGGGGCATTGTATAGTAAGGGCCCTGATTTCGCCAGCTACGTTGTTACTGATGAAAATATCATCACTGGGCAGAACCCGGCTTCATCTGGTGAAACGGCAAGACAACTATTGTCTCTGGCACATAAGAAAACAGAAATGAAGAAGTTGAAAGATTATGTGAAGTCAATTCAAAGGAACATTTTAGTTGACAAAAGGATTTATTAAAAGTTTATTAACCGCTTTCACTTCAAACTAAAAGTAAAGGATTACGATGGAAAAGAACCGACTTTCAAAAAAGATGCAAGAAGGGCTTAATGCTCAAATGACAAAGGAAGCCTTAGCTTCTCAAATCTATCTCTCTTATGCAGCATGGGTGTCAAGCAAAGGATATGGAGGTATTGCAAATTTTTTATTCAGACATGCCAATGAGGAGCGCAACCACATGATGAAACTTTTAGAATACATATTGGAAAGGGGAGCTAAAGTAAAAGTGGAAGCTATCCCAGGCCCTCCTGAAGATCCAACAGGTATTCAGAATTGTTTTGAGTGCATATTTGAACAGGAGGTTGATAATACCAAAGGCATTTATAAACTGGTAAAAATGAGCTTTGATGAAGAGGATTGGGCCACCTGGCATTTTATGCAATGGTTCGTAAAGGAACAAACGGAAGAAGAAACACTAGCTTTAAACCTCTTAGATAAAATAAAAATTGCGGGTGGGGTGAATGCAAGCGGGGAAGCCTTATATATCCTTGATAAGGAATTACAAACTAAGTCCGGCGATATGGCTTTAGCTGAAGATAAAACAGCCTTGAACCCGTGATTTGTGATCTATCATTAAAAGGAACATATCCGGTAATACGTCTAAACAAGGAGGGCAGGAATATGGAACTCAAGATCAAAAGAGTATATGAAAAACCAGCAAAAGGAGACGGTAAACGTATCCTTGTAGACAGGCTCTGGCCAAGGGGTCTCACAAAAGAAAAAGCAAGTATTGATTTATGGTTGAAGGATATTGCCCCCACTACCGAACTTCGGAAATGGTTTGGCCATGATCCTGACAAATGGAAAGAATTCAAAAAAAGATACCACCAGGAACTAAAAAATAATAAAGAACAAGTTTCAATATTGTACGAACAGCTTAAAAAAAGAGTGGTTACATTGGTTTATGGAGCAAAGGATGAGCAACACAATGAAGCACTTGTTCTTAAAGAATGGCTTAGCCATTAGTGCAGGTAATTAACAAATGAGCTTACATTATCTCTTAAATCGTGTAAAATGAAAAAAATATTAATCGCATTGGATTATAATCCATCTGCACAAAAAGTGGCGGAAACCGGTTATACCTTAGCAAAAGCAATGAATGCGAAAGCGATTTTGTTGCATGTAATTTCCGATGTAACCTATTATTCTTCTCTCAACTATTCCCCCATAATGGGATTCGGAGGGTTCAGTAGTGTAGATACAGTTCAGACAGATACAATTGAGGAAATAAAAAAGGTTGCCCAAACTTACCTGGATAAATCAAAACAACATTTGGGTGATGAGAGGATTCAAACAGTTGTAAAAAATGGTGATTATGGGGAGACCATTTTAAAAACCGCAAAAGAATTAGACGTTGATATAATTGTTATGGGCACTCATAGCAGGCGGGGGTTAGAAAAAATATTGGTAGGAAGTGTTGCGGAAAAAGTTTTGCACCACAGTTTGATACCGGTATTTATTATCCCTACTAAGGCTCTTGAAGAAAAATAAGAACTATTTAATTGTAATATAAAAATTATGTCTAAAGATCCTTATCAAATAAAAAAGTTAATAAATACCCGAAACGGGGCTTTCACTTATTATAGTCTTGCAGAACTTGAAAAACAAGGTCATGGCATCAATAAGTTGCCCTTTTCCATTCGTATTTTATTGGAGAATGCCCTACGTAATTTTGATGATTTTGCAGTAACAAAAGATAACATTGAAACCATTCTTCAATGGAAACCCGTTGGGTCAGATAAGGATATTCCATTTAAACCGGCCCGTGTATTGATGCAGGATTTTACCGGTGTTCCGGCTGTTGTGGACATTGCTTCACTGCGTGCGGAAATAGCCAGGAAAGGGAAAAATCCTGATGAAATAAATCCATTAATACCTGTTGATCTTATAATCGATCACTCTGTACAGGTTGATTATTTTGGAACTGAATATGCTTATGACCGCAATATGGAGGAGGAATATAAGCGCAACAAAGAACGCTATCAATTCTTGAAATGGGCACAAAAATCATTTAATAATTTCAGCGTTGTTCCGCCGGGAATGGGCATTTGCCACCAGGTCAACCTGGAATATCTTTCCAAAGGAGTGATTGAACGAAATGGAGAAATTTTTCCTGATACGTTAGTGGGCACAGATAGCCATACCCCTATGGTCAATGGAATTGGCGTAGTGGCCTGGGGCGTTGGTGGAATTGAGGCCGAAGCTGCTTTACTTGGACAGCCAATTTATTTTGTTATGCCTGAAGTAATAGGCTTGAAACTTACAGGTAAACTTCCATTGGGTTCTACAGCTACAGATCTGGTACTGACCATTGCAGAACTTTTGAGAAAGTATGGTGTAGTAGGGAAATTTGTAGAAGTTTTTGGTACAGGTCTCGATAATCTTTCGGTTCCTGACCGGGCCACCATTGGCAATATGTCTCCTGAATTTGGATGCACCATCACTTATTTTCCGATTGATGATAAGACCCTGGAATATATGCGTAAGAGCAACCGCTCGGAAGAACATATAAAATTGGTTGAAGATTATTGCAAAGCCAATATGCTATGGCGTACCGGTGCTGAAGATATTAGCTATACCAATATTGTAGAGTTGGATATTTCGACAATAGAACCTACAGTGGCCGGCCCCAAACGGCCGCAGGATAAAATTTTATTAAAGAATTTTAAATCAGAATTTATAGGCCTGTTAGACCAAACCTATGGCCGTAAATATACAGAAGTAAAGCAATTAAGCAGTTGGATGGCAGAAGGAGGCAGCCAGCAAATAAAGCGGGAAACACCTGAACCGACTCCGGAACCGGAAATTGAAGAAGTAGTTGTAAATGGGATGAAAAATGTTTGGGTAACTTTTGGAGAGGAAAGTTTTATGCTCTCTGATGGCGCTGTTGCTATTGCTGCCATTACTTCCTGCACCAATACTTCCAACCCATTTGTGATGATAGGTGCAGGTCTGGTAGCCAGGAAGGCAAGAGAACATGGACTGAAAACGAAACCCTGGGTTAAAACTTCCCTGGCCCCCGGCTCAAAAGTGGTAACAGATTACCTTGAAAAAGCAGATTTGTTAGATGATCTGGAAGCCATGCAATTTCATACGGTAGGATATGGTTGTACTTCCTGTATTGGCAACTCTGGGCCTTTACCAGCTTTTGTTGCCAAGGCAGTCGATGAACATGATCTGGTAATGGCTTCTGTACTCTCGGGCAACCGGAATTTTGAAGCCAGGATACATCCGCAGGTAAGAATGAATTTCCTTATGTCGCCGATGCTGGTAGTGGCGTACGCCATTGCAGGAAGAATCGACATTGACCTGATCAATGACCCGATAAGTTTCGATCCTAACCAACTGCCTGTCTATTTGAAAGATATCTGGCCAACGGATGATGAAATTAATGAGTTGATGGGCCAGGTGCTTTCACCCAAAGATTTTGCTAAAAATTATGGAGAAATATTTGAAGGCAATGAGATATGGAGAAATCTCATAATTCCTGATGATAAATTATATGTATGGGATAAAAACTCAACATATATCAAAGAGGCCCCCTTTTTTAATAATATTTCTGATAAAGCGGAACTCCTGAAAGATATCCATGGTGCAAGGGCTTTATTGGTATTAGGCGATAGCATTACTACCGATCATATTTCTCCGGCCGGACAATTCAATGAGTTTTCGGCTGCAGGTGACTATTTAATAAGACAAGGGGTTAAAAAAGAAGATTTTAATTCCTACGGTTCAAGAAGGGGAAATGATGAAGTAATGTTACGTGGCACTTTTGCCAATGTGCGTATTAAAAATAAACTGGCACAAAAAGAAGGCGGCTATACACGGCATTTGCCTTCGGGTGAAGAAATGTCTGTTTATCATGCATCAGTAAAATACAAAGAAACCCAAACACCGTTAGTCGTATTAGCTGGAAAAGAATACGGTAGCGGTTCATCAAGAGATTGGGCTGCAAAAGGCGCATTCCTGCTGGGTATTAAAGCAATATTGGCAGAAAGCTATGAACGAATACACAGGAGTAATTTAGTAGGAATGGGAGTATTACCACTTCAATATATGGATGGCGATACTGCTGAAAAACTAGGACTTACCGGGAATGAAACCTTCACGATAACAGGCATAGCCGAAGACATCAGGCCATTAAAAAAAGTGGATGTTATTGCTAAAAAAGAAGATGGACAGGAAATAAAATTCCAGGCAATTGCCCGGATGGATTCAAAGATCGAGATCGAGTATTATCGTCATGGAGGAATACTGCAATATGTATTGAGGCAGTTCCTGGCAGAAGCCAATTAATTATTTCTAAATAATAAAACGATAGAATGAAAAATAATCAACTTTATCCCGAAGCCACGATGGAGATCGCTGAAAAGAGAGCTGCTCTTGCTCCTGAAATTTCAGAAGCATTCCGGAACTTCAGCAAGCTGGTTTTTAAAGAAGGTGCACTACCTGAAAAGACAAAACAGCTTATTGCCGTAGCGGTCGCACATGTAACACAATGCCCTTATTGCATACACGGCCATACTGCGCAGGCTATGCGAAAAGGAGCAAGCAAACAAGAGATCATGGAAGCGATTTGGGTAGCTGTTGAAATGCGGGCCGGAGGCTCTTTTGCTCATTCTGCATTAGCTATAGATGAGATGGAATCAAAAGAAAGAGCAATTTAAAGCCCTGACTGGTGCGCGGGTTTAGCTTTGAAGATGTTTTTTAAACCAGGCAATTCACGCAAAAGAAGGCATGAGGAAAGAAAATAAAATGATATGGACAATCGGCCATTCTACCCGTTCCTTTGAAGAATTAGGGACGATGCTGCATTCATTCAGCATTGAATTGGTTGCGGATATCAGAAGTTATCCCGGGTCCCGAAAGTTCCCGCAATTCAATAAAGAAGCGTTGGAAATTTCTTTACCGGAAAACAATATCCAATATGTTCATTTGAGAGATCTTGGCGGGCGAAGAAAAGTAAATCCGGATTCAAAGAATACGGGATGGAGGCTTGCTGCCTTTCGCGGATATGCTGATTATATGGAAACAAGTGCTTTTAAGGATGGAATAAAAGAACTAATAAAGAGTGCATTACAACAACGAACTGCTTATATGTGTTCCGAAGCAGTTTGGTGGCGTTGTCACCGTTCTATGATTTCCGACTATTTAAAAGTACAGGGTTGGAAAGTCATGCACATAATGGGTGTCAGGAAAGCAGAAGAGCATCCTTATACAACACCTGCAAGAATTATAAACGGGAAGTTGAATTATGAGCTGGAATTAAAATAGAAATGGAGCCCATTTTTTATTTCACATATAGGAAATGTCCTTCGGTTTTACATTAATACTGATTACATATTTTTTTGAATTTGAAATGGATACTTTTTTAAAAAAAATACGGAGATGTGAAGTTTGTGTAGAGCATTTGCCCTTAGGTCCCAGACCGGTTGTCCAATTAAGCGCATTTTCAAAAATTATCATTATCGGCCAGGCTCCCGGCAGACGTGTTCACGAAACAGGAATTCCCTGGAGTGATGCAAGTGGAATAAAATTAAGAGAATGGATGAATGTTGATGAAGCAACTTTTTACGATCCGGCGTTTTTTTCAATCCTGCCCATGGGCTTCTGCTATCCCGGGAAAGGAAATTCCGGAGATCTTGCACCCCGTCCTGAATGCGCTCCGTTATGGCATTCTCAATTTTTAGAGAATCTAGCAACTAAACCGCTCATATTATTGATCGGGCAGTATGCTCAACGTTATTATTTAAATAGGAAATTCAAAGGAAGCCTTACGGAAACCGTAAAAAATTATAAACTATTTCTTCCTGAATATTTCCCGTTGCCGCATCCTTCTCCCCGAAATCAAAACTGGGTTAAAATAAACCCCTGGTTTATGAAGGAGGTAATACCTGCATTGAGAAGAAGGATAAAGATAGCGGCCGGCAAAGAATAGTTATCAAACCGCTATTGGTTTAATGATCTTAAAAATAAATAAAATGAAAACCATACTCATATTTGTCTCAACGCTTGATGGTAAGGTAACAAAATGGGGTGAGTCTCACGTCAAGTCGTGGTCATCTCACCAGGATCAGGATTATTATAAAAAGACATTGAATGAATCGCGGCTTATTGTTATGGGAAGCAACACATTTAATGTCGGGTCATTCCCTTTCTTAAATCATCAACTTATTGTTATGACAGGACATCCTGGTAAATATAAAAATTTGAATAATTCAGGACAAGTTGAGTTTACAAACGAATCGCCAGCTCAGTTAACGGACCGCTTTAAAAGTAAGGGGTATGAACATATGCTGGTCGTTGGCGGACCCCATGTTGCTACCTCATTTTTAAAAGAACAATTAATAGATGAATTATGGTTGACACTGGAACCTAAGATATTTGGAACAGGAGCCAATTTTGCAACAGATGTAAAACTAGATATCAATTTACGTTTACTACACTTTGAGAAGGTAAATGAACAAGGAACGTTGATTACCAAATATGCAGTGTTAAAAAAATAAAATCGTCGTAAAGTATTTGTCTTGCTAATGCTTCTTCAAACTATAATCGTTAAGGCCATAATCATAAATAAATGAGTGATATCATTACCAAAGAGCAAAAAAGGATAAAGGAAAATTATTCTAATACTAAAAACTGGTTGAAATGGGGCCCCTATTTGTCCGAAAGACAATGGGCCACCGTTAGAGAGGACTATAGCCCAAATGGTGATGTATGGAACTATATTACACATGATGTTTCCCGCTCCAAAGCCTATCGCTGGGGCGAGGATGGTATAGCCGGTATTTCCGATAATAGCCAAAGAATATGTTTTGCCCTGGCATTATGGAATGGCAAGGATGAAATTTTGAAGGAAAGACTTTTTGGACTTACACCCGGTCAGGGTAATCATGGCGAAGATGTAAAGGAATTGTATTACTATCTTGACAATACACCTACTCATTCTTACATGAAGTATCTGTATAAATATCCGCAGCTTGCTTTTCCTTACCATGATCTGGAACAAACAAACCGAAGCCGGAATAAACAGGATAATGAATATGAGATTATCGATACCGGCATATTTAAGGACAACCGCTATTTTGATGTTTTTACGGAGTATGCTAAAAATGATGAAGAAGATATTTGTATCATGATCTCTGTCTATAACAGGTCTGCAGAAAAGGCACCCATTACAGTATTACCAACTTTGTGGATGCGAAATATTTGGTCGTACGAATTAACTAGTGATAAGCCAGTGATTAAATGGGTAGGAAAAGATGAACTGGCCAGTGAAGTAAAAATCACCCAGGCGAAAATGGGTGATTATTCATTTTATTTTCAAAATGCGAAAGCGGTTTTGTTTACGGAAAACGAAACAAATACAGAGCGGCTATACCGCGCACCGAATGAAAGCGTTTTTGTAAAAGATGTATTTCATGACACCGTTCTTAAAAATGATTTTAAATTGTTCGATAATAAAAAAAGTGGCACAAAGTGTTCACCGGTATTTTCTTTCATTATAGAGCCTGGCGGTTCGGTTACTATTAAATTACGTTTAAGCAAGCAACCTCTTCTCAATCCCCTCGGAAGTGGATTTGACGAAGTGTTTGTCGAAAGATTACGGGAAGCAGATGATTTTTATAGTCATCTTATCAAGTCAAAGAATGAGGATTTAAAAAATATACAACGACAGGCTTTTGCAGGAATGTTATGGAACAAGCAATTTTATCATATTGATATTCCGCGTTGGTTAAATGGTGATCCGGTTGGACCGCCACCACCGTTACAGAGAAAATTTGGCCGAAATAGCGGGTGGCTTACATTAAATAACGAAGATATTCTTTCTGTACCTGATAAATGGGAGTACCCCTGGTATGCAACCTGGGATCTGGCTTTCCATTGTATTCCATTGGCTATGCTGGATGCTCAGTTTGCAAAAGACCAATTGGTATTATTATTAAGGGAATGGTATATGGATCCCTATGGCAAGTTGCCGGCTTATGAATGGTCATTTAGTGACGTAAATCCTCCTGTTCATGCATGGGCTTGTCTGCAGGTGTACAAAATGGATAAGGAACGAAAGGGCACTGCTGACACCGTATTTTTAGAGCGAACATTTCAAAAATTGCTGATTAATTTTACGTGGTGGGTTAACCGTAAGGACAGGTTCAATAATAATGTTTTTGAAGCTGGTTTCCTGGGACTGGATAATATTGGTGTATTTGACAGGAATAACGTACCCGGTGGTGGAATTTTAGAGCAGGCCGATGGTACCGCCTGGATGGGAATGTATTGCCTGAATATGATGGAAATAGCGCTTGAATTAGCGCAAACTAATATTGCTTATGAAGACCTGGCTACAAAATTTTTTGAACATTTCACTTATATCGCCAGTTCATTAAATCGCATTGGAGAAGATTTCCAGGGGTCATGGGATGAAGAAGAAGGTTTTTTTTATGATGTACTGAGAATGCCTGACGGCAAATTCAATCCGGTAAAGATCCGTTCCCTTGTTGGCCTTGTTACTTTATTTGCTGTACATGTTATTGATAAAGATTTGCTGGAAAAAGTGCCGGAATTTCATCGTCGCTTAAAATGGTTTGTGCGGTACCGGCAAAAAAATAAACTGTACCAGGTTATAGAAGAAGTAGATGAGAAGAGTGGAATACTACTTTCACTGGTGCCGTATAAAAAATTAAAAAAGATATTAGGAGCACTGCTTGATGAAAATGAATTTTTATCACCTGGCGGTATCCGCTCACTTTCAAAAATTCATCAAAAGCCCTATACGATCGTTGTTGATGGAAAAGAGTTTGGTCTCAACTATCAACCGGGCGAATCAAACTCAGATTTATTTGGGGGCAATTCTAATTGGCGTGGCCCTGTTTGGATGCCAATGAATTATCTGATCATCCTGGCGTTGGAAAAATATCATAACTATTTCCAGGATGAATTACAGGTTGAATTGCCGGCTCATTCCGGAAATATGGCAAACCTCAAAGCAGTTGCGGACGAATTGCGCAAGCGGCTTACCAACTTGTTTGTAATGAATTCGGGAGCGCAACGGCTTTTAAACGGGAAGGAAGATCTATTCAACAAGGATGAACATTTTAAAGACCTGGTTTTGTTTTATGAATGTTTTCATGGGGACAATGGCTGCGGAGTAGGTGCTTCACACCAAACCGGCTGGACGGGTATCATAGCAGAAATAATCGGAAAATCTCAGGATTAGTTTTCTTAATGGATCACAAATTATAATACAATATGAAGCAAACTGGAATTATGTTGAAAATGGCAGAAGACAAACTTTCAATAGAAGAAGTGGATCATCCAATAGGTAAGCAGCATATCGGGTTTTCACCGGATACGCCTTTGCGGAAAGACGCCTTCGATCTTACAGATGAACAAAAGATCAGCACTATCTCAGGGCATATGAAAGAAATAATGAATGCCCTGGGATTAGACCTGGAAGATGACAGTTTGAAAGGGACACCTGGACGTGTAGCCCGAATGTTTGTAAAGGAAATATTCAGCGGACTAAATCCAAAAAATAAGCCGTTCATTACCTTATTTGATAATAAATACAAGTATAATCAAATGCTGGTAGAGAAAAATATTACATTCTATTCAAATTGCGAGCATCATCTTGTTCCAATTTTTGGCAAAGTACACATCGCTTATATATCCTCTGGTAAGGTCATTGGATTGTCAAAAATTAACAGGCTTGTTCAGTATTATGCACGAAGACCTCAAGTTCAGGAAAGGATGACTATTCAAATTGCAAATGAGCTAAAATCTGTTTTGAAAACACAGGATGTTGCAGTTGTAATCGATGCATCACATTTATGTGTTTCTTCAAGAGGAATTAAGGATACAAGCAGCAGTACAATTACATGTGAATACAGTGGTGTTTTCTTGGAATCTGGGCGAAAAAATGAGTTTTTAAAATATGTATATTCATGACAAGAACTTTAACAAGCTATCAGTGATTTCTATCTCATTTTGACATATATTATTGCTATCTTTGCAACATGCCAGGTACAAATAAATATATAAATCATACTGTTTGTTGCGAGCTTTTGCTTGTGGCGCAGCCATGTTTTACCTGTAGCTTCTCCAGATTCGACAAAAAGTTGAATTATTTCCCAACTTCCAAAGACTTTCATAATTATTCCCAGCCTCTTTAATTTATCAGGCTGGGGTTCCGGTCTATTTCTATTTAGTTTACGATGTCTTTAGATTTCTGTTGTTCCCTTTAATAAATGTGATTAGTTACTTTAAGACCACTGAGGCAATAGGATTATAAAAGGACTTGTTTAGTAATCTGTCAAATTGTTTATGTCAACTATTATCTTTTTATTGATTGTAGTTGCAGAGATAGATTATTTACACACACTAATATTTATTGTTATGAAACATAGAAGTATAAGGTATAATAAGACCAGGTATTTGCATTTGAGTGAACTTGGTTCTAAGTTCAGCATGTCTTTTTCCAGTCATGAAGTATTGGGCGATAAAATAATGGGGCTGGATGGAATAAACAAGAAATTATTGGTTTTAGAACAAACCGGTGGTCAGAGCCGTTCTTACATTATTGACCTGGACGAAACAAAAGCCATATCAGTGAAGAAGATTTATAGCAGTATAAAAGCGGGCGAGCTGAAAAAAAGAAGAATAGAAGCGTTTTTGAAAACCATTCAACTGCAATTCGAGTTCGGAAACGGAAAAGAAGATATTGTTTTGCCCTTTTACGAAAGTAAAATAGATAGCGTTTACGATTTACCCGGATTAGAAAGAAAAATTAAGAATTGGCAAATGATCCTTTCAAAAATGATCGGTATAAAAAATATAAACCCAAATAGAGAAAAAAGAGAATCACAAATGGCCGATTGATCGGCATGTGTGAAAGTTTTCATCTACATTATAATTTTACTCATGACAGGTATAAATAAACATATTTACCATACTGTTCTGTGCGAATCAAATTCGCTTGCGGGTCAGCTATGTTATGCCTGTATTCTCTTCTCATTTGACCAAAAGTCGAGGTATTACCTACCGCTTAAAGACTTTAATAAGTAAGCCCCGGTCTCATTAATAATTAGCAGAGGTCCGGGGTGCATCTTTTCATTCATTCTTTAATTTATAAATTAATTGCTATGACAGGCAAACAAAAGCCGGCTTCGGCAAGCGGGATTATTATATTAATTCTCGTTTTACTTAGTGCTATTGCAATGAAAGAGGGCTATATCAGTAATGAAAAATGGTACTGGGTTCTTATTGTAACATTGCCATTATTGTTACTGGCTATTTTAAATATTCGTCAGAAGAAGCATGCTGTCTTACGGAATTTTCCTGTAATAGGTTATTTGCGTTATTTTTTTGAATCCATCCGGCCGGAGATAAGACAATATTTTTTTGAGTCTGACTTGGATGGAAAACCTTTTAACAGGCGCCAGCGCTCAATCGTTTATCAAAGAGCGAAAAATGAAAAGCAAACGGTAGCCTTTGGTATGCAGACTGATCCGAATAGATCTGGATTTGAATGGGCAGCGCACTCTGTTTACCCGGTAAGTTTAGATGAAAAAGATTTACGTGTGTGGATCGGGAATCATTTGTGTAAGCAACCTTATCATGCAAGTATTTACAACATCGGAGCGATGAGCTTTGGCGCTTTAAGCAAAACTGCTATTACTGCCTTAAACGAGGGAGCCAGGTTAGGCGGGTTTGCACATAATACAGGTGAAGGCGGAATTAGTGAATACCATCTTAAAGGTGGTGATTTGATCTGGCAAATAGGAACAGGATATTTTGGTTGCCGTAATGAAAAAGGAAGATTTGATCCCCTGTCATTCCGCAAAAATGCATTGCGTCCGCAGGTAAAGATGATTGAGCTAAAATTATCGCAGGGAGCCAAGCCTGGGCATGGTGGAATTTTACCAGCATTAAAGAACACGCCTGAGATCGCTGCAATAAGACAAGTAAAAGCAGGGACTACAATTCATTCTCCGGCAAACCATGCGGAGTTTGATGCGCCCGAGGGATTGATACAGTTTCTTCAGCTTTTACGGGAGTTATCAGATGGAAAACCGGTTGGGTTTAAGATATGTATCGGCGACAGACAAGAGTTCATTGATATCTGCCACGCCATAAAATCCAGTGGCTGCATTCCGGATTTTATATCGGTGGACGGTGGTGAAGGTGGCACTGGTGCAGCGCCCTTGGAGTTTACTGATCACCTTGGAATGCCATTATATGAAGCGCTTGGTTTTGTAAAGCAAACATTGGAAGAATTTCAGCTTGTAAAGCACATTAAAGTGCTGGCTGCAGGTAAAATCATTACTGGTTTTGACATACTGAAAGCTCTTTCACTGGGAGCATCTGCTTGTTATACTGCGCGGGGGATGATGTTTGCGCTGGGCTGCATCCAGGCGCTTATATGTGACAGCGGCAAATGCCCTGTTGGCGTAGCTACACAAAACCCGGCTCTGTATAAAGGGTTAGATCCAACAGATAAAGGAGTAAGAGTATTCAATTTTCATCTAAATACAATTAAGGCAACTAAAGAAATGATGGAAGCTTGCGGATTTTCAGATGTTCAAAAAATTCATGCTTCAAAGTTTTTTCGAAGAATAGATCAGCAAACAATCAGAAGCTTTGAAGAAATATATTTTAAAAAAGTAAAAGGGTATAAAAAACATAAAGACTTTCAATCACAATTAAATTAAAAATCATGAAAAAGATAAATAGCCAGCTCGTTCTCCGTAAAGATGACTATAAATTGTTGATTTCATATCTAAATGGCGGGCACGGTAAAACGGCCTTTGATAGACGGAATGCCGAAGACTTGCACACCGAATTAAAGAAGGCGAAGCTGGTAAATAAGGACGATTTCCCTGTTGATGTAGTTAGGCTCAATTCTAAAGTAAGAATAAAGGCAGAAGACAAGGATGAAGTGATGGAGTTAATGCTTGTAACGCCAGACAAGGCAAATATAAAAGAAAAGAGAATTTCAATTATGGCGCCAATAGGCACTGCCTTGATAGGATTTCGAAAAGGACAACAAGTAAAATGGCAGGTGCCTTCGGGTAAAAAGACTTTTACGATACTTGATGTAATAAACCAACAGTAAAATAAATTATTTTCAAAATGTAAAAGCCTTTATATGTATGTAGTTTTGGTGGTCCTCATGTTACTGATACCCATCCCAATTTATTTTGCCTTTCGATCACTTTTTGAAAATAAGCATAATCGGAAAGGTATTCAGGCTGTTAAGGATGCTTACAAGAGGGTGATAAAAAGGTATACGTTGTCAATTTCCGAAGTGAATAAGTTTGGAAACAGACTTATTGCCATAGACCGGACCATGGGTAAACTTGTATTAGTTGTTTATAAAAACGGCATTACGTGGGAAAAATGTATCAGCTTGGACGAAGTAATGTTTTGTCAAATCATCAAAACTACTAATAAAGTAAGCGGTTGCATTCAGAAGGTGATCATGGAACTGACT
The DNA here is from genome assembly GCA_040007815.1 of Chitinophagaceae bacterium. Taxonomy (GTDB): domain Bacteria; phylum Bacteroidota; class Bacteroidia; order Chitinophagales; family Chitinophagaceae; genus Terrimonas_B. The sequence goes on along the minus strand of JBDTUH010000027.1, from coordinate 38,073 downwards.
TTAAGTAATAATCATGGTATTATAAACTTTCTATTTTTTCACGAAACGCTTGACGACATGGGTGATCTGCCTCACAGATTAAAGAGGTCCCAATACTGGAAAAAAAGATTCAATATCAAATAAGCACCCTTCAATTAAGGGATATTACTCAGATGGCTATGTAGGTATTAAATTCACCTGATTTATGCCTTCCGCAAAGGGCTCAAAAACTCACTTCGGTCAATTTTTATTGCTAGATTTATCGAGGCATTTAAGATTTATAAGTTTAAGAAATCGGATCGGAGATTTGAAAAAAATGAACCGTTTCACAAAAGGAAAAAAACCGGCGAAAATAGCGGTTCACCTGGAATTTCCCGGCCTTAAACACAAACGACGGTAGACGCATATATTTGATAAATTGTGCCTGCCGCCGTTTATTGAAAAGAAAATCATATCTCACAGAAACAATGAGGGTCTCAGAAATAATACTTGAGTTAAGTGATGTGGACCAATTGCTGATTGGACCCGACTCTCTGTTTTATGGTAAACGTATGTTGAGTCCTGATGCTGAAGAAGTCATCATTGAAGAAGCGAAAATAACGACCGCGAAGGAATACATCCATTTAAAGATTCATTTGCATAAGGATGAAATTAGCAGACAACAGGAAATAACAAGTGCTATTCATCAACATTTTAGTTATCGAAAGAAAAAATCAGCAAGGCAATTAAAGAAGGTTTTGCAACTTGGATGGCGAAGTCTCGGGATCTCAATTGTATTCTTAAGTTTTCTCGTATCATTGACTCTAGTTATCATAAAGCTGTTGCCAGAAGGAAGCTTATCCACCACATTCCGGGAGATACTTATTATCCTGGGATGGGTTGCTCTTTGGCGTCCTGCAGATATTCTGCTATACGATTGGCGTCCATTCAAACGAGAGGTCAATTTGTTTGGCAGACTTGAACGGTGCAAGGTGGAAATTATAGTCGGCAAAGTCTAGCCAACCGTTCGCAGTAATATAATTATTAACTGGTCCTTTCAAATTGACATAGCGAAATGGAAAAGCCGAGCATGGAATAAACAATTGCTTGAAAAAACGGCAAGACTTGTGTCGCCGCTCTTATGATACCCTGGGCGTGCCTGGATTCTTCCTTGATCGGACAATTGCTTTTCCAATTTCATTGACCCCAATAGGAACCAATCCTAAAGTATTACGTATATCCACCCACGTACATCAAGCATTTGCAATTTAAATGCTTTCTGCATTACAGGAATTCCCATCACTAACAATTGCATCAATAGTCCTATCGCTACGGCCCCGATGAGATATTTATTTGAAAAAATACCGGTCTTGAATAGAGACTTTATATGATGCCTGAAGGTTAGGGAATACAGCAGTTGACAAGACACAATCGTCATGAAGGCCATTGTTCTGGCATATTCGTGAACATTTTCCGGAATAGCATTGTCATAAGGGCTGTACCCATGTTCATGATAGCCAAGCCAGAAGGCAAAAATTGTCAGCAAGCCGATTAAGGTGCCGCCAAGTATGATCCGAAGCCCTGCGCCTTGCGCAAAAAAACTTTCCTTGGGGTTGCGTGGTTTCTGCTGCATTACATCGGGGTCTCCCGGGTCCATACCAAGGGCAATGGCGGGTAGTGTATCGGTTAAAAGGTTGATCCATAAAAGTTGTGTTGCGATCAACGGAGCCGGCAAACCAATCAGAATCGCTAATACCATCGCAACCACTTCTCCTACATTACTGGCCAGCAAAAAGACCACAGATTTTTTGATGTTATTGTAAATATTACGGCCCTGTTCGATGGCGGAGATAATTGTCGAGAAGTTATCATCGGCAAGAATCATGTCGGAAGCATTTTTCGCAACATCCGTACCAGTGATACCCATGGCCACACCAATATCTGCAGTATTCAAAGAAGGGGCATCGTTCACACCATCCCCGGTCATGGCAACAACGTTTCCCTGTGACTTGAAAGCACGGACAATTTTTACTTTGTGTTCCGGTGAAACACGGGCAAACACCCGAAAGCGGGTAATGTTCGCAACCAGTTCATCATCGGAATATTTATTCATTTCTGTACCGCCAATGGCCTATTCGGGTTGTTCTGCTATACCCAGCTCTTTTGCAATGGCAAAGGCTGTATTCTTATGATCACCGGTAATCATAATGGTGGTAATGCCCGCCTGTTTTGCTTTTAATATAGAATCTTTCACCTCGGCTCTTGGAGGATCAATTATTCCAACCATTCCTATCAGGATGAGGTCATACTCCATTTTAACAGAATCAATTACCGAATCCACGGGTTTGTATGCGGCTGCCAATGTCCGAAGCGCCTTCGCCGTCATGTTTTCTGTTGCCCTATTGTATTCCCTGATTTGATTTTCCGCCAGTGGAACTACTTCACCGCCTACCCTTACATGTGTACAACGGGAAATCAGGCTATCAATAGCCCCCTTTACAAAAACCCGCAAACGTCCATTATCATCTTCCAGCGTTGACATTAGTTTTCTATCCGAGTCAAATGCTATTTCACCAGCGCGGGTATTATTGTTGGCGAGTTCTTGCCGGTCAATACCAAGTGCATCACCGAAAATAAGTAACGCAATTTCGGTAGGGTCACCGGTGCCAGTCCCATTTTCATAAGTCGCATCGGAACTGAGTATCATGGCTTTAGCCAGCAATATTGCTTCTTCAGAGGATTTAGTACGCCCGGGTTCTGGCACTACTTCACTTTCTCCGAGGTTAAAGTAGCTTACCACAGTCATTTTATTCTGTGTAAGTGTGCCTGTTTTATCGTAGCAGACAATGTTTACGGAACCCAACGTTTCAACGGCTGGCAATTTTTTTATGATTGCCTTTCGCTTCGCCATTTTAGTAACGCCGATGGAAAGCACAACGGCTACGATAGCGGCCAGTCCCTCGGGAATAGAAGCTACAGCCAGAGAAACGGAAGTGAGGAACATATCAACGATATTCCTTCCTTGGAACCAGGCGAGGACAAACATGACCACGCAAATGCCAACGGCAATTTTGCCCAGTGTTTTACCCAGTTCTGCCAATCGTTTTTCGAGCGGGGTTTGGGATTCTTTTTCCAGTTCGATGATCCCTGCTATTTTACCCACTTCCGTATTCATACCCGTTTCCACCACTACGCCAACACCACTCCCAGATGTCACAAGGGTGGACATAAAAGCTGAGTTTGTCATATCACCCAGGGCGGTTTCCTCGTGAGCTAATACAACCTCCGCGTTCTTTTCAGAAGGAACTGATTCGCCAGTTAAAGCCGATTCTTCAATTTGTAAGTTGGCCGATTCAACCAGGCGCAGATCGGCAGCTACAAAACGTCCGGCGTCCAACACTACGATATCCCCAGGAACCAAGTATTGAGAATCGATCTCTTTAACTATGCCATTTCTTTTTACGAATGATTTGGGTGCGGACAGATTCCGGAGTGCCTCAATGGCATTCCCCGCCTTTACTTGCTGTATAACCCCTAGTATCCCATTAATTAGTATTACGAGCAAGATAATAACAGCGTCAATGTATTCGCCCATGAAAAAAGTAATGAGTACCGCCCCAAACAATACGTAGATAAGCGCATCCCTGAGTTGCCTCAAAAACATTTGCAATATGGATCTCCGTTTTTGGGCGCGTAACTGGTTAGCTCCAAACTTTGCCAACCGCGTTTCGGCTTCACTCTCACTTAGCCCACTCTCTGGATTTACATCAAGCTCTTCTACAACCTGTTCCTTCGATTTTGAATACCACATGTTTATTTAGTTAGAATGATCACCGCAAATTTCAGCAGCATCGTAAATTTAACTGAAAATAATTTCATTGATACTGAATGTATTGACAGCGATTATTGATCACTACTATGAGCCAGCCCATAAGAATATCGTCGCAATTGATGCAAAATTATTGACGTTGAAATAATCTACTTTAAGCTCATTTAACATTTCCGGCTCAATCTAATAAAAACACTGATAACCCCTCACGTAGGAATACAAACAATGAAATTAGTTTTTTATAAGAACGGTAAATACACGGGAGGCTCCAATAGTTGAACCATGATAAGCAGTGTCAGACAATGTCGATGAATGGAATTTAAGTACAGATCTGGTTTTTCCTGTAGCAATATTTAAAACAACCAGGCCTCCTTCACTGGAATTGGTCAGGTATGCAAAACCATTCACATTATCAACGCGTATATCAGGGATACTAACCTGCCTTCTGAAAAAACAATCTCACTCGATACCGAAAAAGCATTGATCCATGCCATGCAGCCCGGTTATAACAAGGAGTTTTATAAAAATTATCCGAAGAGCAAATATGGATTAAGCAGTTAACCTGGATGCATACAGCTTTCAGATATTCAGTCATATTACTTTGCAATACCAAAATGGAGTTATCAGAGGAAAGCCGGATTAAAGCGCCGATTCAATTTTGATTATAAAGGGTCACCCGGTGCAGATCAGCAACAACAATGCTCCCGATTCATAAATTTAATAGTATGGGTATTCAGAAAGACTTTTATAACAAGCGACTCAATGAACTGGAAAGTTTATTGAAGAAAACGCAAAGCCAGACATCAAAGAGTTATTTTGTGATAATTTTGCAAACATGGACATGATCATAAATGGAATGAACGGCAAAGGCTTCGGTACCATGAAGTTTCAATATTCCCGTCGCCAGCCAGTAAAGCCAGATCCCAGGTTTATTCCACATGATGATAAAAAGCTTGCCGAAAATATTCTCGGTTCTTTTTTCTGTCAATTCTTAGGAAAGCAATTTGAATCTTCGATTACAAATTACACTCACAATAAAGATGATAGCGATAAAAAGGCTGACATTACTTTTTGTGAGAATAGTTTATCCAAGGGTTTACAGATTACCCAACTTCAATTTACAAGGCATGAAGAAAGGAAAGCACATGCAAGGAGGATAGCCGAACAATTAGTTAACGATATACTGAAACTCATAGTACCAAGGTTTCCAATCATTGTAAATGTTTTTCCAAAAGACAATAAATCAGAAATTCCGCTTTCTCAAATTAAGAATGGAAAATCAAAGATCTTATCAGAATTAGCCGACCATATCGCTTTTGCTCTCAGAGAGAATCAGGATAAATTTTTTACGAGTTCATCCCCGATTTGGCTTGATGTTACTAATCCAAAACTTAGTCAGCACTACGGAAGAATTGTGCTGAACCGGGTACCGCCGAATTGTTTTCCCCGGTTTTATGGAAGAAAGAATGTTTTCATCAATTACGATATAGATGATGTTGCATTTGAGGAAGCTGATGCAGATGACGCTGTTCACCAAATTCTAAGAAAGAAAAATAACGGCTCATCCAATATGCTCTTAATCTGGAGTGACGAGTTTGAAATTGGCGCATTTGACAAGAAGAAAGTTGCTGACAAGATACATAATTCGTTTATTAGCTCAACCTTTGAAGAAGTTTTTTTCATGACATTTACAAACAATCCACCAATGTTCGTAAAGTCACTGCAACTTTGGATATTGAAAGGACTAAGGATGCCCCAAGTGGTAACGAATAACAGTTAAATTAATTCTATTGATTTACACATGACAATTTTTCTTTACAAACCCCCACATGATCCACATCTGAGCTAACAAACACAGGGGAGTTATTTTAGTTCTATCCCAGGGCGCAGTTTTACAAGATGCATTTGTAACAATGGGACCACCTTGGCCATTGGAACAGTATGGAAAAATTGAACAGGCAGTATCGCCATTCAAAATATTCAAAACTGCCTCAAGCCCCAATAGATAGATCATAGAATCTTCTGAAATTTTTCCATCGGGGGATGATAAAAACACACCAAAACCATTGTCCGTCATGATCGGTGTTCCCAACCGCTTAATTAACCATCCAGTCTTTTTTTTAACCCTGTCATAATCTCCGTTAACAACAAGCAAGTCGTTAAAGGAAAAACCGCTTCTGCGAATCTTAATCCCATTGCTAATCAGTAATCGACCCCATTCTTTCAAAGGCTTCAGGTTATCATGAATAAACATTGCATCAAATGCTTTACGCGCCATCGTCGCATTCGGATAGTAAAAATTATTATAATCATACTTTTCCCTTCCCCAATTTAGTGCATTGATGTTCTTGTATAGCTCAATTGTCTCTTTCGTAAAAGCCAGGTCATGATCCATACAGAACCTATAAAATGTAAAATAATAGTTCGCGGGGTCATGAGATTCAAGCGCCATCTCAATTATCCTGATAAAGTTGATATCGGAAAAATCTCCATAAGGAAAAGCAGATTTAGTAATTTTTTCTATTACCTTATATGGGAATGGAGGTACCCGGTCTTCTATACTGAAGTTTCTTTCAAGTATATGAGCCATATTTTCCAGAAAATGGAAGGCACCAAGGTAAAAAGCATCTGTTTCCGAATTATCCCTGTATAGTATATTAACATTGATGTACGACTGATCAGCCAATTCAGGGTTTAGTAGATAGGGGTCCAACTCAATATTGATAACTTCAAAATTCCGGCTATTGTCTAAAAGCATGAAAGTGCCTTCAATTAATTCAAATCGCTCCTCATCTAATTGTAAACTTTTGTTGGTGGATACATAGGGTATGGCAAAATCAGACAACGCTGAACCCAGAATTTCATGGTTTACAACAGAAAATTTTCTTGCAAGGCTGCAGATATTCTGAAGCCCAAATGATGTAAGGATATCCTGCAAATAATGAATGTATTCATGAAAGAAAATATTCCCATATTCATCCTTTAGCTGATTTTGGCCATTAAGGACTTTGTTTTTATTAATGCTTAAAGCAAACAGCGTTGGCTTATACGTACCTTGTAAACTGGGCTTGTAAAGATGCATAATACACACAAAGTTTATTGATGATAGCACCTGCCATCTCCTAATGGCGACCAAAGAGCATACTTCAAATTTATCTCTCCTTTGACTTCTGGAATTAAATTTTCTTGATTACGCTTTATTTCTATTGGAGGCTGCTCTTCCATAGTTGACCTATATTCGTCATTTACAAAGATACCTGAAACCTAATATAGCTTCCCGAAGTTCATCTCGCCCTGTTCAATATTCAATCGCATTTGCTGTATAAAAACGCAATGATATCCATATAGCAATTTCTTTCGCTGATTCTAATAACTTCATCAATTGTCTGTAAAGTGACAGCTTTAAGTAAAAGATCCTTTTTAACTCGTTCATCAAGTTTGGAATAGTGAACGCCCCATACATAGGCAACATTATTTGAATGCTTATACTTCTTATTAAAATTCAATTGTATTCCTATTAATTCAGAGAGGCGACTTTCCAGTTCATCATTACTGAGGCATTTCAAGGCCCATTCATAAATGGCTTTATTGGCCTTTGGATAACGCAAAAGTCTGTTAGTAATATGAAATGATTCCTTTTGATGATCCACCAGCCAGTCAATTTGTTCCTTTGACAATTCAACATCTTTGATCATGGTCGTTAATTTCCAGCCAACTTCTTCATTAGCTTCAATGATCAGGGATTGAAAAATAAAGAATAAATTATCTACAATCTCCTTTTGCAGTATGGACGAATGTAATTGCTGTTTTATCAATTTCAACATCGTCATTTTCTGGTAACGCTGCTTACCTTTTATTTTATCACCTAAGACATTAACCAGCCGGTTTAATATCCGCTGATCAGGCATCGTTCTTTTCAGTAAATTTTTGTAAAGAATTATACTATTATAATCAGAAAGGCATTCATCAGGAATAGCGACAGGAAAATATCTTAGATAAGTATCCTCCAGCAAGCGGTATTGTTCAGCAGGTAGTTTCATAATAGAACTTGTTGTTACCATTTTCCCGTTTCCTTCATATCCTCCATTTTATTAAATAAGGCTGCCTTAGCAGCATCGATATCGCGATGCACCACCGATCCAAATTCTTTATCCATTATGCATTTGAATTTATTAGATTTCTTGTCTCTGAAAATGGTAAGTATATGGCCACCTTTTTTAAGGAATAAATTTCCTTTGATACTCCATTGCCAGTTCGCCTTTACCCAGTTTGTTCTCCTCGTTGACTTATTGCGAAGATTATTTTCCATTCGTTTGGGACTGTTATAATCTCCTGTCATCTTCTCTGCGCAGACACATCCGACTCTGAATTCATCTTGCACTTCGCTATGTGTTACAAGGTGGATGTACCGGATATTTTCATTGCCGCACATCATGCAGGTTTCATAATCATTCTCCCACATAATATGGCCATCCTCTCCGAGATCAATCACTCCCTGGAGTTCCCACCCTTTATGTGGTATTCCTGGTATTCTCCAGTAATTACTCATACTAGCTTTCTGCGACGTAAGCAACTGCCACAAGAAGCCCCAACCCAAGCAAAACCTGGCCCCAATCGGTCGGAGTAGTATTATTAGAAAAGACCAAATTATTGGCCAATACATTTACAGGTTTAAAAGGCAAAGGCATTGCAACACAAAAAGGAACTTTCAGATCACCGCTGTGATAAATCACCTGTGGTTCCTGCTTATAAACCTTGTTTTTCAGGAAAGGAAGTACATGATATAGGACCTGCTCAATCCCGACTACCTGACTACCGCTTTTAATATTCATGCGACCGGCTACGTGCAGAAGGGCCTGTGTAAAATGCCCTCCAGTGGAAGCCTCGCCAGCAGAATTTCCACTCTGAGTGCCGTGAATAATAACCTTACCATGGGGAGAAGCTTGAATGTATGCATCATAAAGCTTTCGGATTTCAGAAGGTTCACCTGTGAAATTATCGTACTGATCATCGGGCAAAGGAATACTGCCAATAGCATCGCCTGTAAAAGTTCGGCAGGCGTCGCTAAACAAATGGATACGTGGGGAGGCGCTTTGGATCAGCGCAATATCAGCTATCGAAGAATGGCCCCTGAGACACAGCATACGGTGAACCGAGTGCCCATCAGTATAACCGTGCCCGCAGAAATAAATCAGGAGATAATCTGCTTTGGCGAATTGGGTAGCAGCCAGTACCTGATCTGCCGTAGGATTATGCAGGATAGTTATTTCCTGGTCGTACCAGCATCCGCCCCGCTGGGACCGTAGGTGCGCTGCGATTCCCCGGATATCCGCCTTTAAGCCATTCAGGTATGGATTGCCATCACCTCCGGGAGCTTCAATGAGGATAGCCTTTCGTGTAACGTTGTGTCTCATATTATGGCTGTTTTTAATTGCGTGCAAAAAAGCGAAACTTAGTAAGCTGGGATTAGGGTAAATATTGGCAGCCTCCCTTGGCTATTCTTGATACTCCTGTATCCCTCTTTTTCTTCCTTTCTACTCAAATAAGTAAAATAATTGTGCAAAATCTGCACAATTAATGAGTGAAAACCCCGCGCGCCAAAATTCGAAAAAATTCATCCGCACAATCTTCCTATGATATCCGGTTATATCTCTTCACATTTTTAAATTCAATTCGCGGCAAAATTTCGTCGTGCAACTGTTGCACCACCTGAATCACAGTTTGCCGGTTTACTCTGCGGGTGCGAAATCTTATTCTCTTTCCTAACTCCGGGTAATTCGTTTTGATGACTTCACGAATCCTGAAATCAGGCATCGGCAGCATGACAATCTCTTTAAAATGTTTCCTTGTTGTGAGATACCCGGCACTTTCAGCCTGCTGCTTTAGTTCGCACGCTCTTGTCATCTTACAGAAAAGCAATGTTGAAATTGTCTTGTTTGATAAACCATAATATGGAGGACGGGGTGTATCAGAGACAGGAAGACCTTGGTTGGCTACTCCCAGTTTCTTGGTAGCGGATCTTACCTGCCTCTTTTGTGATACCTCCCAGAAATATTGCTGCGCTTTGATTTGTTCACAGATTAATGCTCCTGGCAAAAACCCATCAGCAAGTGAAAGTATTTCGCGGTAATCAAAAATAGCTGCTTTGCGACCTTTAAATTGTTGTGCCTTGCGTATAAAATCGAAGCTCCGGATGAAATAGTATCCTGACAAAGGATTATGACCCATCCAGTTCAATTTTAATAGTTCGTTGATATATGTCCTGATCGTTCGCTTATCCTGAATATGGAGTTCTGTTGAAATTGCTTTGAACAATTCAGAGTTCTGGTGAACCTTCCCACTCGAATTGCATTTAAGAAAAATGAATAATTGAAATGCTTTGGACATTTTGCGGCTCACTATAAATTTGATCAGGTCGATCGGGATACAGACTGTATGGTTTCTATAATATTCCAATTTCAAAAATGCCCTCGAAAGCATATACCAAATTTACAAAATATTACTAATTTTATTGGCAACTATCAGCCATGTTTGCGCACTGTTTTTCCACATTAAATTCACTGTAACTCATACTCAGCATATCTTGTGGGATTACCTAAAATATTAGTAAAAAAACAGTTTTTTAAAAATTCGAACGAAGAAATTTTTCCGTTTAGCCTTATGCGTTACTATCGCAGAACGCAGTCTCCTGGCTTCTTCAGCTACAATATGTTTGCCGGTAACTGTAATGCCTGAACAATCACCTCGGCCAATTACAGATTGAAAAAAGCAATGGCCGTCGCACTTTTTACTGCTATCAACGTCCATCTGGCCAATAACAAAATGATGCATTTGCTGGCCCACATCCGCTATACCGGAGGGAGCGATAAAAAGACTCAGCATTTGCAGGACTTCTAACGAAGCAAGATGACTGCTGAACACAAATACATTCTCATGTGCCTCTGTAAATACGGATTTGTCAAGACCTTTAATGTAGTCAGGGTCATCAAGCTTGCCATCCATTTCAAGAACAGCATTCTCCGTCTTATATTGACCAAGACATTCCAGACAGGCCCTTCTATATCCAACTGTTTGGGCTTTCCAGTCTGCGCCGATAATTTTAGTATTTGATTTATTAGTGCGAACCAATATGCCACCATCAATCACAGGTATTAAATGGGCATAAGAAATAAAATTGAGAACCTGGCGCGGCCACGGTCTGTCTACACAACTAAAAAGGATATCACAATTCAAGGCAGCGTGGAAACCCTGTGGTTCACAAATACTATATTCACAACAATCAATCTCCAGCTTTGGTGCGGTAGCACTGCGCCGGATACCATCTGCAACCGCAAGAACTTTTGCCCTGCCTGTGTCAATCGCAAACACATTAGTTAAGCGATCCAGGTTTTTATCTTCAACGCTGTCAAAATCAATCAACGTAAAATTTGAAATACCAGTGCGGGCCAGTATCTCCGCAACTATACTACCAACGCTACCGAGCCCTACAATTCCAATTCTTAATCTTGATAAGTCTTCCTGTGTTTGGCCTCCCCACGCCGAGATAGTACGTAACTGTTTTGAGCAATCAAAAACAGGAGCACGCAAGCTGTCGTTATAGGTGATTGAAAGGCCCTTGCCAAGTATACGGACATCACCGCACCAGTGGCGGTCAAACTTTCGTTTCTGAGTTGCATCCTTTGTCCAAAATCTGCCGCTCCATGCACCGTCTGTTCCTATGGTCATTCCTACCAGAGGTGTTCCGGTAATACCGGTTACTGTCGGAGACAATCTGGTTTCGGCGACAATATCATCGTTACTCATGCCCTGCCAGCCACTCGAAGGATGAGAGTGAAGGAAAACGATTCCTTCTTTTCTTTCACCTGCAATTTTTAATACTCTCTCCAAATACTGCGGCATAAAACCGACATTACCATGAACATTCCTATCTCCTGAGACAGGAAATATAATGTGTGATAGAATAGCTGTGGTTCGTTTACTCCCAGTTCCTGGAATATAAGTTGCAAAACAAAGATCCTCCTGCATATCCGCACGGACAAGGTGGGTAGCAAGTTGAAGATGGATATCTTCAGTCATAATTATACTATAATTTGTCATGGTATGGTAGCAAAAAGGTTTCTGATGTGTGCTAAATAAGATTTCACGCTATGGTCGGTCCGGTTCCATTCCGAAGCAAAAGGCCTGCTCCAATATTGCCATTCAGCACCCAATGGGCTGGTATGAATTGCGCCGTAGGGATGGGCACCCCCGCCACCAGTGACAGGTAGGAGGTGAGGTTTGAAATGAGGCCCTGGCGGCGGACTCATCGGAAAATTATCATGAACTTGGAATGCCATCTGTACTGTTTGACCTTCAAATTTTCCAACAGGAATTGCAAAGCTGAACGATAAAAAACCAGCTACAGGTTCCTGCACACTGTATCCAAGAGACTGTAGCTGATTAATGAAATCCGATTTTGCCATTTTAATTAGTTTAGGATACCGGCGTTTCTCCCCGGAAAGCAGATACAAATTTTGCTGCGGGGCATACCATCTTAATTGGTGTATTAGGAGAGTCCTTGAAGGAATTCTGGCTGCCATCCGGATTCACCCTGACCAAGTAATAATCCTTAACCGGATTAAGACCAGCATCTCCCAGAATTTGGTTAGGTGTCATCTCCTTTTGGTCAGTAGTTTCCGGCTCACCGTCTACAAAATAGTGGAACACTTCTGTGGCTTTAACTATGAAATGCTCAATACCACCCTTGGCCAGATCCACTTTTTCTTCCAGGTCAATTTTTTCAAAATCGCATCCTTTCAGTTTCTGGTACAACCAGTGACACTCAGGATGCTTATACCCGGCTTTTTCCAAAATTTCCCTTCCCGTCACTATTTGCTTATCGAAAATGACCACTTTTTCGCCTACCTTCACTTTGTAGTGCTTGTCAGAAGGCGGCACCTTTCCTTCCTTTGTAAACTGCTCCAAATCAACTATTTCTGTTGTTTCCATTGTATTAAAATTTGTTTATACCTTATAATGGTTACAAGCAGGTCGTTTTTGCAGGTAAGGCTAAAAAAGATTTTTCAAAAAAAATTTAACTGCCACCTGCAAAAAGTACCTATTGATCACCATATACCAATATGAATGCATTTAAATGGAAATTGACTGGCAGGATATATATGTAAAACTTAAAGCTTTTTCCTGTTCCTGGGCCGGAAGCAAGTCTTGGTTCAGGGGAGAAGGCACTACTTCTTTTTATCAAGGGAAGGAGGGTCATGACTATGCCATGGATGCAATATTGAAGCATATTGAACGACCGGAAAAGTATAATCCTGAACTGGGTGATTTGCTGAAATACCTGAACTATAGTTTCGTCCGTATGGCCGTGGGAAATGATGTAAGGCGCCAAGAGAATAAACTAACGAAAGATATTTTCGGAGATGATCACGATGAATCGGAAGATGGCGTGCCGTATGCGGAACGTTTATTGCCTTATACGGAAGCGGCCTTTACTGATGACTATGATTATGAAGAACTGAAAAAGTATATAGAGGAAAGGGTAAAAGATGATTCTGAGGCGGAGAAGATTTATATGGGTAAGATTTTAGAAATGGCCCGGGACGAAATAATAAAGGACAGTGGAATGACGCCAGATCAATATAATAATGCGTTTCGAAGACTAAAGACGATAGCAAACAAGGCGTTGGCTTACTTAAAAGCAACAAAACCGCATGGGCAACAAAAAAAATCAAAGCAAGTCTGAAATCGCGCAGTTCTTTTTGCAAATGGCAGAAGAGGACAGCAGGGATAATCAATCAGCTCGTGAATTTCTGGCATCGGAAGGTGCTAACGTGGATCGTATGCTTGACGAGGGGATGCAGAAAATCAGGCGGGCTTTGATGGAGTCGGAAGCAAAAAGGACTGAGATAGAGATGAAATCAACGGCCACTGCTGCGGATCGCGCGATTAAATGGGTGGATGAACTCTTAAACAAAGTTGATTTTTCTTTTTCCGATTTTGTAAAAAAGGAAGATTTGGTAGTGAGTTTCCGGAATGTGGAAAGCTTAAGTGATGCTGATAAAAGAGGAATACTTATCAAATATTTTACATTGAAGTTCAGTAATGAGAAGAAGGATAAAGACTAATGAAAGAGTTTATATTTTCTGAAGCAGAAATTAAGGCACGAAAGGTATTGTTTGAGTGCGGGCTTGTTGATCCTGTGGATATGCCTTTGAACAGAATAATTCTCGGAAGAAAAGCATTTTACGAGGAGTTGCCACTGGAGGGGAAGGAAGGTGAGATTGTATCTGTAGAGGGAAGGTCAATTATTACAGTGAATTCAAATATTCAGTATGAACCTAAAAAAAGGTTCGTCGCGGCACATGAACTCGGGCATCATGAAATGCATCGCGATCTGAAGTCAATATTTTCAGACACAGAAGAGGAGTTGATGAACTGGTACCAGGCTGGGCCGCAGGAAACACAGGCGAACGAATTTGCTGCAGAGTTCCTGATGCCTTCTGAAATTTTCTATAAAGAATGTGATAGGAAAGTATTTGAGCCAAAAGTAATTCACCATCTTGCTGATCGTTTCAAGGTAAGCAAAACAGCCGCCATCTTACGGTTTGTAAAGAGGGGGAACCATCCTGTATTCATCATGTTTTGCAAGGATAACAAAATGAAATGGTGGAAGAAGTCTGTCGATTTCTGGCCATATTGTCCATTCGTAAAAAATGATCCCCCGCCATCAGGTTCGGTAGCATACGAAGTATTTTCCGGTAAAAAGGCGTATGCCGGCGATGAAGCAAAACAGGATGTTTGGAAATCGGATTGGTTTGAAATGAAAGAGGATGAACAAGATTCGAAATTCTTCGAATATTGCCTACATGCTCCCTCATATAATTATACTATAAGCATAGTCTGGGAAAAATGAGTAGCAGTAATGTAATCTCTCCAAATCACCATTTAAAAAGATCTTTACAATAAAGACTAAGACATGAATCAACAATTGAAAAAGGCTTTCCATGAAGCGACAGGCAAAATCATTGACATCACCTCAGCAGTAAATGGCAAAAAGTGCGGCTGTACCTGTCTCGCCTGTGGCGAAATTTTGATCGCACGGCAGGGGGAAGTGAATGATTGGCATTTTGCGCATTCCGGTGACAGAGCTTGCCAGTTTGCGTTGGAAACAGTGCTTCATCAGCTTGCAAAGGAAATTGTGTATGAAAGTAATTATATCAGATTACCGGATAATAATGTTTTCAACTATAGCGAAAGTCGGATAGAAAAGAAAGTGAAAAACTTTCAGCCTGATGCCACCGTAATCAATGTCGATCATACTTTGTACATCGAATTTACAGTCACTCATTTTATAGGATACGTTAAGCAAAAGTTTTATTGTGATAATAAATTGCAGGTACTGGAAATTGACCTGTCACAAGTGAAGCGTGATATCACTAAGTCGGAACTGAAGCAGGTTATTATTGAAGAAATTTCGGGAAAGACATTAATAGGGGAACCGAAACCGGAAGCCATGCCTGTTACTCCAGCTGTTACACCTTACACACAAACTCAAAATGACCATAACTGGATGAGAAACATACGAAAAGTGGTCGCCACTCTGTTTGCACTATTATTTATTACCTGGATTATAAAAAAACTGTTCTATTCAAAAAGAATATCATTATTGACGCCACTTAATTTATTACTCCCATATAATTAGCAATGGAAGCCGAAGCGACAACGAATGAAAATATAGAGTACGAGATTTTCACCAAAGAAATTTACGAGAGTCTTTTCAGGGCTGATGGAATTGAAAATATCGATATTCAACATAACATAAAACTTGCTGGCAGGTCAGGCTGCATGCATCAAATTGACGTTTACTGGGAATTTAAGTTGGCAGGTGAAACGCATCGCGTGGCATTAGAATGCAAAAATTACAATAAGGAAGTCTCCATAGCCAAGGTTCGCGATTTTTTTGGAGTTCTTTATGATGTCGGCAACATCAAAGGAATCTTCGTATCAAAAAAAGGTTTTCAGAGCGGTGTAAAGTTGTTTGCCGATTATTACGCTATCAGTTTGAAAGAAGTTCGCTTTCCTGAAGAGGAGGATTGGAAAGGACGGTTGAAAACACTTCATCTGAACATTCATATCATGCCCCGAAAAATCAAAGGAATTTATATCGAGCCTGATATAGATTGGCTGATCGAAAATAAAATGATTGATTCTATCAATGACAAAGAAAAGATCACCTTTCCTAAGAATCAATTGAATTCGGAAGTATTTGTTTACAATGAAGGAGGGTCAAAAATTCATAGCATTATTGAACTTCAGGAAAAACTTCCACATGAGTACAAGGAGGGAAAAGATCTACAACATGCATTTAGTTTTGATAACGCATATGTCGAGTCAGATTTGGGTAGGATCAAGATCAAGTTCGTTGGGTTTGTATATGATATTGAAAATGTTTCTTCTGAATTGATTTTAGAAGCAGAAGAAACAGTGAAAGCCATTATCAAAGATGTGAAGTCCGGCGAAATACAATTTGTCAACACGGACGGCAGTGTACGGTAATCAAAGGAAACAAATATTTCAGGGCCGGACAAATAGCTCTACTGTTAAGCTTTCATCAGATGCTCTGGCTATATCACTTTCAACGCCACGGGGGTTCTTAACTTTGTTTTCCGGATCGTACACAAAACATTTAAGCACTTGGCAATTCGGATGATTTTTATAATGAGCAATATCCAGTATCAGTTGCTGGCCAAGTTCTTTATCAGTTAACCGCTCTCTTGTTTTCTTTACCTCGATCACTATTCCCTCATTTTTCAACAGAAAATCCATTCGGGTAGATGAGCCCGCATAAGAAGGCGTATGCTCCTCTTCACGAACATCTTTGAAATGAAGTCTTAAAAGGGCATGGAGGAAGTCCTGCACATCATACTCATCATTGATTTCAATCGATGGTCGGTTATTATGACGATTGCGTAACTGGTTATAGAATGAATGAAAGTTGTCAAAAAGGTCAGTTAGAATTCTATTTGAGTAGTCAGTGTCATTAAAGCCAGGCTTATGTCTGACTTTTATTTCGATTTGCCGTAACAAACGTTCCGCTTGTTCAATGAATGTTTTCGAAGAATAAGACTTGGTAGTTAAAGCAAGAATATAGCCAATGGCCACTATATGAGGAGGTATATCAAGCCCCCGGCTAAGAGCTTTGTAGTCGTAAATCGGGATATTGGCAGGAATCTTAAGTTTTACAAAATCATCTGCCTCGTATCCCCACTTGAAATTCTCCAATGATTGTAGCAGATCGTTTTCATTCTTGAAATTTTCGGCATCCCTGATCAATGCCAGCTCGGTAACCAAATGGGTTTGAAATTTCTTGAAAAAGGGTAATTCCTTTTTAATTTGCTCTGCAAGCTTATCAAGACTAAGCTTAAAGTTACTTTCAATAATATCATAAAAATAATCTTCATTTACTACCTGTACGACCTGCCCTTCGTTACCATATTCCCGATAATAATTGAAATCTTTTCGGCCCCAGCCTCCAACCCATAAATTTTCGAAATCAATCAGAATTCCATCAATAGCATGTAAATGCTCGTACACAGTATTAAGGATGGTTGCGGTCTCTCCCTTAAGTTTGTCTAGCTTTTTCTTTAAAGGGCCGACTGCTTCAGAAAGTTCTTTCATTTTCAATAAAGAATTAAAAAGTAAGTTTAGATACAGTTAATGGACTTTGACTTCATATCCATCCTTCACATTCACTTTGGAAAAAGAATGATAGAGTTGGTAACTCCCTGGCTCAATCTCCCTATAACCACAATCAAAACAAAAAGTAATTTCATTCGCCTTACCTTTTGTCACAGCTATATGTGTTAAAAAATCAAATTCAAACCCAGCACATAGTAATATATCCCGGCTGAACTTCTTATCGGGCTTATTTGGGTCAAATAGTTTTTGCAAGACCCGTCTGTTATTCTTCAGTATCGTACTGATCTTACTGATCTCTTTCCCCTTCTGCAATCTTCCCCGAATTATTATACTCATCCTTGCAGTTCGAGTCAAAGAACTTCTTATCCGACCTTTCTTTAATGATCTGCTTCTGGCAGTTCAGGCAATGGTTCGGTTTCGCAGGCGTGCCATGAATTTGCAATCTTTTTCTTATCCGGGTAGACTCGGGTCGTAACAGCAGTTACGCATGTAAAATAATGGTATCGCTCTGCAGCAATGATACATTCGTTCCATCAATCTAGTTTTTTTTCAAAACAAATGTTATGGAAAAGCAGGATTGCATGGCATCGTCCCTTGCGACCTCCGTTCATCGTTCTGTTCATTAGGCATCTAACATAAAGATTTCCGGCATACTATCCTCATGCTTCGGATACAATGCCTTTAAGATTATATCGGCATTTCACCCTTCGCTCACTCCGGGTCAACTGCAAACTTTCCAAATACAGATCATCAATTTTTTTTGAGCAGACTGTTTTGTAAGAAAATGGGGCAAAGGCGAAAGCGAAGTTATGCGCCTGCAATAAAGATGATTGAAAGGGCAAAAAGACTACGGCATAAAGAAGTGCTTTCCCCTATTTTTTCAGATACTATTTATTCCGTTTCCTTTTTGCTTCCAGTGCAGCCGCTTACTCACTCAGCTTTCTTTTTTTCCATTTTTTCTTTTACAAAACAATTTTTTTTTCATCATTAAAACTCGAAAGTTATGGAACTCACAGGAAGATTAACAGCGGATGCCAAAGTAAGCAACCTGAAAGACGAACGTAAAGTTGTCAATTTTAGCGTAGCGATTAACGACAGCTACAAATCCAAAGGCAGCGAAGTAGCCACTAAGATTGCTACTTACTTCAATTGCTCGTACTGGCTCAATCCCGGTATTGCACAGTATTTAACCAAAGGCACATTGGTAGAACTTTATGGCCGTATCAGCGTGAATGGATGGACTAACGCCGAAGGGGAAGCCAAAGCCAGTTTGAACTTTCATGTAAACAACATCAAACTGCACGGTAAATCTAATGCCGCTACTAAAGAAACTGTTCCGGCTGCGGATGCGATTACCGAACCCGTTGACGACTTACCGTTTTAATCAATTCATTTTTATTTATTAACAAAACCGCAGCAGTACCGCCTGCGGGATAGAAATTAAAGCTGGGTAATCAATTATGGCGCATAACCTGAATTTTAACGAGCAAACAGGGCAACACAGTTTCTTCTCTGTCAAAGAGAAAGCATGGCATGGCTTAGGGCAAATCATACAGGACTATCCCACAAGCGGCGAAGCCATCAAACACGCCGGGCTGGATTACACGGTAGAGAAACGTAAACTTTTTACGTTTGACAATGAGAATCAAAACGGCGACCCTGACAATGAAATCATCATTCCTGAAATCGAAGTGCCGGGATATTTCGCTACGATGCGAACCGATACGGAGCAGGTATTGGGAGTAGTCGGCAAGGATTACGAGATAGTACAAAACGTAGATGCCTTTTCATTCTTTGATTCCATCGTGGGTGGTGATGGCATACAATACGAAACCGCCGGGGCACTCGGCAAGGGTGAGAAAATTTTCATTACTGCAAAATTGCCGGGCTATATCAAAGTTGGCCGGGAGGATTTAATAGAGCAGTATTTGTTTTTAACGACTTCACATGATGGTTACGGCAGCATTACAGCCGCTTTTACTCCCGTCAGAGTAGTTTGTCAGAATACATTAAACGCCGCCCTTCGTAACCATAGTGATTCCATTAAGATACGGCACACCGCCAACGCCAAAGAACGGTTGGAGCAAGCCCATAAAGTAATGGGGATTTCTAACCAGTTATCCGTTGAACTGGAGAACATCTTTAACAGGTGGACGCAAGTCAAGGTAACCGACCCCGACCTGCACAGGCTTATCCAGTTGGCAATGGTGCCGAACAAAGAAGTATTGGACAGGATTGAAAAAGGCGAGTTGGATGAATTATCTACCTGCTTTAACAATATGTGCAATACGGTTTTTGATTATGCCATGAACAGCCCCACGCAACAAACAGACACCACCAAAGGCACATTGTTCGGCGCATACAACAGCGTGACAGGCTACTTTCAAAATATACGGAATTACAAAGATGATGAAGCGAAATTAAAATCCCTTCTGTACGGTGGAACGGCGCAAGCCAGGACACAGAAGGCTTTCAACCTGTGCATGGACTTTATGAATAACTAAACCACAAAGGATAGCTCAATTCGTATTGGGCTATCCTTTATTATTATTATTACTTAAATATTAAGCAAATGCAAAACTATATAGATGTTAAGGTAACCATTTGGAACCGACTTCATTTTGCCGATGAATCCAACATGAGCGGCCTCACCGAACTAATTCGGGAAAGCGGTTTGGAAGAAGTCATAGACGAGAAATTGGGATTCTTGGAATCGGAAACCCTGTATGATACCGAAGCAAAGTTAACCCCGGAACAAAACGAAGGGCAAGCCACGATCGAAGTCTATGCAAACAAGGAAATAGTGTGGGATAACACAACAATTTAAACCATGTAAAAGCGGGGGCGCAGCCGGACAAGGGGCGCAACTTTTTTATGACTACAACAATCAAACATAAAAGAAAACCAACTGTCACCAAACTAAGTAAGGGTAAAGCAATCCCGGCAAACACAACATTACTAAGGGATGCAGATTTTGCACAAATCAAAACAGATGATATAGATTTTAGTCCCTTGAATTACCGCAAGTATTTTTCGGAAGACGCCCTGCAAGCCTTTGCCGAGGAACTCAAACAGCATGGCATCATATCCCCGTTAACAGTGAGAGTAATCAATAAAAACAGCTACGAACTCGTAGCAGGTGAAAGAAGGTTAAGGGCTGCAAGAATTGCAGGATTGGAAGCCGTTCCGGCTGCCGTTGTTTCGCTGACCGATGAGCAGGTAATAGAAATCCAATTGGCAGAAAATCTTCAAAGAGAAAATCCCCACCCGATGCACGAAGCACAAGCGATTGGACAGATGCAGCAAACAGGCAAGACCATTGACGAGATAGCCGTACGGCTGGGTAAATCAAAACAGTTTGTTTATACCCGGTTAAAGCTGTTATCGCTGATTGATTCCTTTCGGGGAATGGTGTTGGCTAATGTTATCAGCTTGCAGGAGGCTTTGCTGATTGCTGCGCTGTCCGCAGAATCGCAAGCGGAATTTTTTAACGAGCATTGCAACAAATGGAAACAGCAAAAGAATTTTGAAATCCATAACCTCGATTATTACCTGAATCAATACCGTTATGATTTAAAAAATGCGCCCTTCAATACAAAGGATAAAAACTTAGTGCAGGAGGTCGGGGCTTGTTCCGGCTGTCCGTCTAATTCAGCAACACTAAAAAGCCTGTTCCCGGAAATGGCAAAGCAATCCGTTTGCTCTAATAAGGAATGTTATAACAATAAGTGTACACTCCACTTTATAGCGGCATTAAGTGAAGCTATCAATACTTATCAGCCAACGGCACTGTTATACAATAACCAGTTAACGGATATGGCGGAAAAAATAATAATCCTTATTCCCCGCGCATCCGAGTTAACCCGGCACAATGCCAATGAGATAACCGTTATTCAAAAGCCAGCTTTACCCGATAAGAAAGATTATTTGGACTATGACAGTGAAGAACTGGACGAGGATGAATTCAACGGCGCAATGGATAATTATTACAGCGAACTGGGAGCCTATAACCTTCATGTGAAAAGCGGGCATTATGCTGTTGCCGTTTTTCTTGGTAACAAAACTTTTGAGCCTGTTTATTTCAGTATGGATAAACCCAAGCAATACCATTTAGGAGGGCAAACCGTAACGGCAAAAGAAGTACAGGCCGCTATCAAAACAGGAAACGCAACTCCCGAATTATTACAGGACGAAATAGACCGAATCAAACAACGGGAAAAAAGAGCCGAAGAACTGGACACCGAAAAAGTACAGTTGATAGTTCACAATGACTTTACAGAATTTGTAAACAGTCCAGCGAATAATACTGGACTGACCGATGCAGATAAGACCGGGTTAAAACTCATAGTTTACCAGGCATTGGATTATACGGCAAAATCCAAAGTCGCTGAAACACTATTGACCCGTAAAGGCAAACGGACAGATGACACCAATAAGGATTTGTTTGAACGGTTCAGTAATCTTTCCGAAAGTGAATTTACCTACCTGATACGGATGGCTATTTGCTGTAAATCGGATAGCAAATATCCAAGCCAAGAAGCAGGATATTTTTTGTATCGAATGGCCGAAGATGCCGGAATACCTGTAAAGACAATAGAAGATACACAGGCAGCAAAAAGAAAGGAAAGAAAAGAGAAACAGGATGTGAAAATACAGGAACTCAAAAAGAAGCTGAACAAGCTAAAGAAAAAATAATTGCACACTATCAAAGGCGGCTACGGCTGCCTTTGATTTTTAAAGACTGGAAAGCTGCCCCGCTATATGTGACAGATGTTATAAATGGGCGGGGCAGCTTGGGTTGTACTGCTTTAATTGGAATTAAAATAGTTTAATACATCTTCGTTCCATACATAGAAACTTGTGACCAGATTAATGAAATGTTGGTGAGTGATGGGTTGTGATAAAACTTGATCTTTAGGAACATCAATTTGAAATACTTTAATTCGTTTTCCAATCCGGGTGACTTCGTTCGCTTTAATATGCCTGGAAAGTCTGGTTTGATACTCCTCATCAGTATAGAATCTGATGGCAGCATCGCAATGCTTTAATATTCCACTATCACGTTGAAAAATTGCATGGAAATAGCGGCTTCCTCTTACAGACAACCTTTCAGATTTTGGCATCTCTTCACAAGTAAAATGAATTTCATCATCAACCGGTTTCCACACAACGTCTGTTCTTTCTATATCGCCGCTGGAAGGAAATTCCGGTAAGAATTGAGTATGTTCAATATTCCTAAGCGCCTTAATCCTGTTCCAATTAAATACAGTGCCATACACCTGCATCTTATACATCATCGGATTAAAACTCTCCACCGGTGCATATATTAAAGGGTCAAGCCGAACACGAATAAGCTCATTATGACCTATACTAAATAGTGCACCATGCAACCAATACGAAGAATTGATAGCATCTGTGCCAGGTAATAAGATAAATGCTGTGTTAGGAGTACAAATACCGCCATTTTCGGTATTAAAATCCGAGCTTTTTACAAGAAAATTATTGTCTAATTCTGTAGCGGAAAGCTCAGGATGATTATAAGGTAAAGGTGGCAAAATACTTCTGCTTAGGAGATGTCTGATTCTAAGGGCATCGATTTCATTTGAGATAAGGAAAATAAAAATTAGCAGCTTCCTGTCAATTATTGTTTTGTGTCTTCCAAAGAGATGTTTTATTTCACTTTCATTCACATAGAAAAGCACCTGTTCGCCAGAAATTTCATTCAGATCATTCAGCAACGCTTTGTATGCTTCATGTTCCGGTTTATCATAAACCTCATACACTTCAAACATTGGAGCCATGACTGAAGAAGCGAAGTATGGTAAAGATTGCATAAAGTGATTTTGAATTAATTAGTTGTCATTCATTTCTTCACAAAATTCGGTTTCCGTCTGCTGAAGCGGCAACGAAATTCCGGCATAAAGAAATGCTCTCCATTACGGTAAAAGATACTATTTATTCCGTTGCTTCTTTGCCTTGATTGCCTGAAACCGGGCAGGGTTCCATAATTCATTTTAAAACAATGATTATGGAAACGACAATGATCGAAAACGGAATGTTCCAGGTTGCTGAAATTGAACTGGTGTACAAGACAAAAGTAAAGGCTGCGGAAAGACCAAAGATTACCTGCTCGCAGGATGCGTACAAGGTGCTGTTGCAAACATGGGATGAAAATAAAATTGAATTCGTGGAGCAGTTCAAAATATTAATGTTGAACAGGGCTAACAAAGTGTTGGGAATTTATGAAGTTTCAACGGGTGGAATTTGCGGAACAGTAGCAGATATACGTCTGATATTCGCGGCTGCTATAAAAAGTAATTCTGTGGCTGTGATGTTATGTCACAACCATCCGAGTTCGAACCTCAAACCCAGTAAAGCGGACGATGAATTAACTGCGAAGATTGCTGAAGCCGGAAGGTTCCTTGATGTCAAAGTAATAGATCATTTAATTATGTGCAAAGACGGCTATTACAGCTATGCGGATGAAGGGGTTTTGTAGACCCTTTTTTTATTCAGTCTATCACCCAAACGCCACCATCCTTTTTCATCTAAGAAAAAAGCTCACCTTCCTTTTAAAATCATCCCAATGACATGGGCAGAATTTACCCATGTATTCTTTAAAGAGTTTTACGGGGGTAATTTTATTCACCTCTACTTTATAAAGTGAAGAATGAAATGCGGTGTGATGGATAATTACTATTTCAAAGACGGGTCAGTGTGCCAGGGTTTGCACACGGCAAGATGTACAAACGTGGCCACGTTTGAATCTTGCCCCTTCACTCCGAAGTCGTGCGGGGTTTGTGAAAGATGCTGCAAATAATTGTAAAAGAATTTAACAATAAGAAGATGAAGAAACAGGAAAGTCAAGTGCGGAAAATATTTTTCAAAGTCAGGATGAATCCTGCCGAAATGCAGCAATTAAAAAAGCTGCAGCAGCAAAGCACGGAAAGAAGTGTCAGTAATTACGTCCGTAAAGTAGCGTTACAAAAACCTATCATCATCAAGTATCGAAATCAGACGGCTGATGATTTCTTAACCGAGATGGTACAGCTTAAAAAAGAACTCAATGCAGTTGGTAACAATTTTAACCAGGTCGTGCATAAGCTGCACATACTGGATAAGATACCGGAGTTTCGGACATGGATAAAGTTTTACATGGATCTGAACCAGTCAGTAGTAACCAAAGTAGCAGACATTAATTCAAAAGTCATTCAACTCTACGAACAATGGTTGCAAAAATAACTTTCCCTAAAAGAGTAGTTGCTGCCCTTAATTACAATGAGAACAAGGTAAATCAGGACAAGGCGGAGTGTTTGTATGCCGGAAACTTTTTAAAAGATACAAACGACATGAATTTTTATTATAAGCTCAAAGGGTTTGAACGAATGAACGAACTCAATGAAAGGGCACAGACAAAAACAATTCATATATCGCTCAATTTTGATCCTTCCGAAAAGCCATCTGCTGACAAACTGGTAAAGATTGCGGCTGATTACATGGAAAAGATCGGCTTTGGAGATCAGCCGTTTCTTGTCTATAAACACGAGGATGCCGGCCATCCGCACATCCATATTGTTTCAACCACGATCAAAAAAGATGGCAGCCGTATCAATACGCATAATATCGGGCGCAACCAATCTGAAAAAGCCAGAAAGGAAATTGAGACGGAATATGGTTTGATCCGGGCAGAAGATCAGAAACGATTACAGAATAATAATATCACTCCAGTAAACGCTGAAAAACTTACTTATGGAAAGACAGAAACAAAAAAAGGTATTACCAACGTCGTGAATGCCGTATTGAACACTTACAAATTTGCTTCGCTTCCTGAGTTCAATGCGGTATTAAAACAATACAACGTAGTAGCCGATCGGGGAAAAGAAGAGGGACGGATTTATAAACATCGGGGATTAGTATATCGGATGCTCGATGATAAAGGCAACAAAACCGGTGCACCTATCAAAGCCAGTTCTATTAACTGCCAGCCTACGCTCAACAAACTGGAAAAACTGTTTGTATTGAATGAAGCAAAGAAAGAACCATTGAAGCAACAGCTTAAAGCAACGATTGATGAAATACTAAAGAAGAAACCTGCAAGTATGAGTGAACTGGTAAAGTTACTGGCGCAAAAAAATGTTTACACCGTATTGCGGCAAAATGCAGAAGGCAGGATATACGGAATTACATTGGTTGACAATACACACAAAACAGTTTTCAATGGCAGTGACCTGGGTAAAGCCTATAGTGTTTCGCAACTGCAAAACAGCATACTGTCCGTGAAATCAGAAATCGGAAAAGAACAAGCGGCAACTAATAAATCCAGTACAGTTCACCAGGAGAAAAATATATCCTCTGATAAAGAGCAGGTTGCATCTAACAGCAACACAGCGCCATTAGACGATTTGCTTTCAGCAAAAATGCAACAGGATGGTATCCCGTTCCAATTATTAAAAAAGAAAAGAAGAAGAAAGAGAAGATCACTCGGTTTATAATTTCTAAAATAATTCACTATGTCAGTTACAGGCGAAAATGAAATGGGGCTTCGGAAAATACTGGACATGACCCGGTTTGCCAGCATCTTTGTATTGCTGCTGCATTTTTACTTCTTTTGTTACCGTGCATTTGAACAATGGGAATTGACCAGTACGATCAGCGATCGTCTGCTCATCAATATCAAGAGAACAGGTTTGTTTGATTACATATCTACTTCCAGGCTAATCGCATTGGGGCTATTGGTTATTTCACTCATGGGTGCAAGGGGAAGGAAAAGCGAAAAACTGCAACCTAAAACCATTTGGATACACCTGGTCGCTGGTTTGCTCTTTTATTTCGTCAGCCCTTTATTGCTGAAACTCCAGGCATCACCTGAGACGATTACCATTGTATACATGATTGCAACGGCAATTGGATTCTTATTGATTTTATCCGGCGGTAGTTTGTTAAGTTGTATGATTTATACAAGACTCCGTAAAGATGTGTTCAACCAGTTAAATGAAACCTTTCCGCAGGAAGAGCGAAAAATCAATAATGCTTATTCAATAAACCTACCTGCCCACTATAACCTGAAAGGAAAAATTCGCAACAGCTGGATCAATTTTATAAATCCATTCAGGGGATTGCTAGTAACAGGCAGTCCCGGCGCTGGTAAATCATGGTTCGTTATCCAGCATGTGATCAAACAGCACATTGAAAAAGGATTTTGTATGTTCATTTATGATTTCAAGTATGACGACCTTTCACGCATCGCTTACAACTGGCTGCAATTGTATAAAAACAAATATGCGGTTAAGCCAACTTTCTACATCATCAACTTTGACGATCTTTCAACATCACACCGCTGCAATCCATTGGACCCGCAGGCCATGCACGATATAACGGATGCAACTGAATCTGCAAGAACTATCCTGTTAGGGCTTAACCGGGAATGGATCAAGAAGCAGGGAGATTTTTTTGTAGAATCGCCCATCAATTTTGTAACGGCTGTTATCTGGTATTTACGAAAATATGAAAACGGGAGATACTGTACCTTACCGCATGTTATTGAAATGATACAAGCTGATTATGATGAATTATTTCCGGTGCTGAATACTGAACCGGAGATACAGGTTTTCCTAAATCCATTTATCACAGCTTACCAGAATGATGCAATGGAACAACTGGAAGGACAGGTAGCATCGGCTAAAATTGTTTTATCACGGTTAGCTTCACCGCAGCTCTATTGGGTATTATCTGGTAATGATTTTACATTGGATATCAATAATCCGGAAAAACCAACGATTGTATGCATGGGTAATAACCCGGAAAAGCAACAGATATACGGGGCAGTTTTGTCTTTGTATATTTCAAGATTGGTAAGGATTGTAAATAAGAAAGGTAAGTTTCCCTGCAGCCTGGTCTTTGACGAATTTCCAACCATCTTTTTTAATCATATGGATTCGCTGATTGCAACGGCAAGAAGTAACCGGGTGGCAACTACATTAGCTATGCAGGACTTTAGCCAACTTAGAAAAGATTATGGAAAAGAGCAAGCAGATGTTATCGTGAATATAACTGGCAATATCATTAGTGGCCAGGTAATGGGTGATACAGCTAAATTTTTATCGGAACGTTTCGGTAAAATCATGCAGGACAGGGAGAGCCTTTCCATTAACCGTACTGATACTTCAATCAGTCGTTCTTCGCAACTGGATTTTGCAATACCTGCTTCCAAAATTTCTTCGCTGTCGAGCGGCGAGTTTGTCGGCATGGTCGCTGATGATCCGCATGAGAAAATAAAATTGAAAATGTTTCATTGCGAAATCCAAAATGATACGGAGAAATTAAACGCAGAAGCAAAAGGATATAGGAATATTCCCAAGGTGTCGGACGTAACGCCACAGCAGGTTATGGATAATTATTTTCAGGTAAAACTGGATATACGGGCATTAATCGAGCAGGAAGTAATCCGGTTGAAAATGGCAAAAGAGGAGATGGATGAATTATAACACATAGTCCGGGCAGGTAAGAATTTTCATGCATGCCCGGGCGTCTTGATTAGCATACAAACCTTAACTTGGTTATATCGAATGCCAATTCTGGAAATAAGGCTAAATTTGAATTTAATTTTCAGCGATTTTTCTTGAAATCCAACGACCCCATACAACACCATTATGTTCCGCAGGTTTATCTCAAGGGGTTCACCAATGAGAAGGGTGATCTAATTCAATATGATATAAAATATAAGACCTTTGCCCAGAAAAAGCCCGCACAGGTAGGATACAAAATCGATTACTTTAAAATACAACGGCCGGAAACCAAAATTATAAACCAGATAACTGATGAATATCTGATTGAAAAAAATTCTTTTACTGAACAAGAGAATAATTACCCAAAATTGGTCAGCCAGATAACAGGTAATACAGACAGCCCATTTGCGATCGCAAGAAAACAATTGGAATTATTAGTAGCGACACTCATCACCATAAAAAGGAGGAACCCTTCTTTCAAGGAAACAATGACCGGAGAGATAAAAAACCATGCTGCTTCTGACGCATTCAAAAACCAGGTTGCTCCTTATATGGAGCTAGCTAGGCAAATCGACAAACAAGACCCGGAGATCTATATTGAAACGGTAAAGGAACAATTTCGGAATGAGCCGTCCAAGTCGTCAGATTTGTATATTTCAAGTTTCCTGGATCCTTATCCCTCCATTGTAAAACAGGTAACGGAAACTCTCCTTGCCTCACAAACAAATATCTGGTATGTACCTCCGGGTATAGAGTTTATTACGTCGGACAACCCAGGATTTATATTGAGCGGCACAGAAGTCTTAAATTTTGGAGGTTTAGGAGGATCGCACCTATTCGCTTTTCCACTGACTCCAGCAGCCTGCATCGTCATTGATAGTGAAGTACCTGCTTTATTATCCATTGAAAGCACAATGATTCATCCGAAGGTCGTTGAAAACTGGCAGGTGAAAATGATTAATCAGGCTACTGCAAAAGTGGCTATGTCAAAATTATTCGCACGAAACAAATCATCCCTGGCGCACTTATAAGTTTGATTTTCGACGCGCTTTTTAGATACTACAGTCCCAATTTCCAATTAGTTATAGCAAAAGGGTATAAATTTGGCGTAGTAAAAGCCTAATACGAAAGAGGCGATATGGAAATTTCAGCATCTCTTACACCTATTCAAAACATCTACATGCCCGGAGAACTTTTTGAAGAACTTGTCACCTGGATTTCCAAAAGCCTCTATACGGCGGAAGTTACCAAAAATGAAAAACTCACAGATATTCATACCGAAAAAAAAAGACAAATTGATGTCACAATTCGGATAAAGAATGGTCCAACTGAAATCCTAGGAATAGTCGAAGCCAGAGACAGGTCGAGGCCCGTTGGCGTCAGTTATATTGAGGAGGTACACAGCAAAAAAATATCGGTTGGTGCAGATTTTTGTGTCATAGTTTCAAATAAGGGATTTTATAAAACCGCGATAGATAAAGCAAATAAACTCGGCATAAGGCTGTTTTCCCTCAAAGATGCATTGACTCTTGATTGGAGCTTGTCAACAAAAAACACCACAATAATCGAAGAAACTTTTAATACGGAAAATTCAGAGATATTTTTTTTGAATAAATCGGATGATAAAATAATTGTCCCTCATCATTCTGTTCTGGCTCAGCTGGATTCAAATCAAAAATCGCTGATATTAAAAACGAAAACCGGGGAGGCCCTGGCACACTTGCCAAGCTTATCCCGCGCATTTCAAAACTTTCTCCAACCCAGAATGAAAATTGGACGGGCCAATGGAGGTGATTTCATGATATTCTTTGACGTGAAAACGAATCCGGAATTATACATTCTTACAGATACCGGTCAGGATGCTCTGGTTGACTATATTAAAATAAAAGGATTTTGCTGGTTAGAGCAAACAGATATGGCTCGCACCGTATCACATTATGAAGATCCTATAAAAGATAAAGTGACAGCGGAAATAATTTCCGTGGAGATAACTAAATCAAAAGAGAAAATTGATATGATAATTGAGAACCCAAACGATATTCATTCAGTCAGAAAATTTAAATTTAGATCAAACCGTGATAAGGAAATTGTAACTCCAGCGCAGTCAGCACTCGAATTTTGGTTTACTCCCAGGAAGTGGTATTTCAAAAAGGACGGAAAATATTACAATATTCCTCTCACCGGAGACAACTCCAAAAATGAAGAAATTCAAAGCCCACCATCCACAGCCAGTAGCGAGCAATAGTGGCTTTCCCGTACCAGCATAAAATCCCACATTGTATTCCTGCTTTTCGATGCCAATGCATCTCGCTAACATAACCTGTAATTTTGTATCCCATCGTTTTAGCGGGCAAAAAATACAAGACGGTATATGAAGCAGGAAAGAATAATACAGGAAATCAAAAAACTGGAAGACAGATTTCCAGTGAAAGGCACGTTCGTATTGTCCGAAACCAGCAACTCGTTCCCGGAGAATCCAGATTCAGTATGTATTATGATAAGAGGATTTAATGCCGTTGAAGTTAGCTGTCAGACAGACAAAGGTGTAATAGCCGTAGTATTCGCCTCCCTTTTGAAAGTGGCCAAAGGCAATATCATTACCGGTGCAAAAGAGGCAGTCACAATTATCTATCCTTTTCCCTTTCATGATAATTCAGGTTTCCTGTATTTCTTAGGCAGTGCATTGAAAGATGAGGCTAAAACGTTTAAGATTTCGAGTGATTTTAAACTGCTTAATCTCTCTGCCGAGGAATATAAAAAGCTATTATTAGAAACCACATATATAGGCATCTGATGATAACTACTAATCCAGGTCAGACGGATTTATTCATTGGAGTCAATACTCTCGGCCCATTCATGTAGCATACGTTGAAGCAAGCCTTTATCAATCATTTTCGTTTCATAGGCTGCAACCAATGCAGGACTAATATTTCGGCTTAGTGCATACTCTACTACTTCTTTATCTTTTGATTTGCATAACAGCACTCCGATAGAAGGGTTTTCATGAGGCTTTTTAACATCCCTGTCAAGTGCCTCCAGATAGAAATTTAATTTACCGAGGTACTCTGGTTCAAACTCCTGTACTTTAAGTTCAAATCCAACAATACATTGCAGCTCTCTATGAAAGAAAAGCAAATCGATGTAGTAATCCCGTTTTCCAACCTGCAGGTGGTACTCTTCGCCCATGAAAATAAAATCCCTGCCCAATTCTAAAATGAATTGTTTCAGACGACCGATCAGTGCCTTTTGAAAATCATATTCATTATGAGGCTCGGGTAAATCAAGAAATTCAAAAATATATTTATCTCTGAAAATTTGAGGAATTTTATCTGCTGCCGGATGCTGATCCGCAATAATCTTTTGAGAACTCATTTTTTGTCTTTCATACAGGGAAGTTTTAATCTGTCTTTTTAGCTCTGTTACGGTGTAACCTTCTTTGATTCCCAATAAGAGATAGAATATCCTTTCTTCCAGAGACGAGGCTCTTTTTAGAAGTTCAATGTGATGGGTCCAGCTGAGCTTCCCTAGCGCTAGAGGCATTTCAAGTAATTGCGGGGTTTCTGATCCCACAATCCCAACAGATTGTTTTTTAGCGTTTTGTAATTGTGGGTTTTTTGAACCCACAATTACAGCACCTTCAGTCTTTAATGCTTTCCAATCAACACTGTACCAGGTAAGATAGAACTCCTGCATCCTGTACAAAGTCCGTCTATCGAATCCCTTTAGTGTCGGTTCGTTTTCTTTTAGCCAGGTCGCTAACGTGTCAACCACCTTTGCACCCCAATCAGCGGCATCGAGTTTTTGATTTACATAAGCACCCACATTCCAGTAAACTTTTAATTGCTCGGTATACGCCGCCTGTAAGGCCTTCACCTGGCCTTGCCGGATGATTTGCCGAATATTCTCAAAATGATTTTGTAGTTCCATAAATATTTGTTTTTAAATTTTAATTGATCATTTTATGCAACACTTAACTCTCCGCGCTTTTGCCATAGTTCTTTTATCCTTTGTCCAGCCTGCTCCGGCGCTATCTTGATATACCTGTAAAAATCTTTCAAACTTTTATGTCCCGAAATTTTCATGATCAGTTCAACTGGCGTACCTGCCAGGAATTCATTAGTGCAAAATGATCTTCGACAAGTGTGGGAAGTGATCCATTGGTATTTTGGCTTTGTTTCGATTATGGTTTTGTTCCCTTTCAGATATGAGTGCTTGATAGGTTGCAGGAAACCGGCTACTTTTCCAACCTCCTTAATATAGTAATTGAAATCAGCGTTACTGATTACTGGAATATTTCTATTAAAAGAATTGATGAAAATGTGGTTGGCCTCATCCCGTAACGGTACGACTACCCAATGCTTTGTTTTGATTTGCTTCTTATATAACATACCATCCCGGACATCTTCTGAACGGATGATAGAAAAATCTGAGAAGCGAAGGCCGGTCAGACAGCCGAAAACAAGTAAATCACGGTACTTGCATAAATGCGGTTTTCCAGAAAGATCCATCTGCAAAACGGTATTGATTTCTTCTGGTGTTAGGTAAATAGCATCAGCATCTTCCTCAACGATCTTAAACCCGCTCAAATCCAGTTCGGTGATAATCCTTTTTTGCTTCCTATTTTTTAAAAAGACGATCAATTGTTTGATGTTCTTTCCAATCGTATTTGTCTTTAAGCCTTTGACGATTTCCCGCCTATTTTTATGGATATGCTCATACGTGAGATAATGACTGTACTCTTCGTAAAAGTCCAGGTTGATTTCATCGAAGGTTATAATCTTCTCCCGGAAGACTTGGAATTCAAGCAGTATATCCTTCAGGTTATTCAGGATATGGAGTGTGGCGGGTGCAACCGTGCTCTCCTTTGATTTGATATAAGCTTCCAACTGGAAAAAGAAATCTTTATTCAGTTTTGGCTTCCCTTCAGGTTTATTTATTGCCTCCTTTTCCAGTTGCTGAAGGTCGAAATCGGGCTTAAATACGGCTTTGACGAACTTTACCGGGTCAGCCATTTTCCTTTCGATGGCAAAGCTGATAATGTCTTCTGCCAGGCGAATTTGCCTTTTTACTTCAGCGTTTAATTCGTCAGCTTTACCGAATTGTTCTGGTAACTTCTCTGTTATTCGTTTCAGCTTCTTGTGCCAGAAATTAGAAGGAATAGCAATCTCTGTATTCAGGAGAGTCTTGTTGTCTGCACTCTTGCAATATTGGATAAAAACGAGGCTGGTTCCGTCCCTGCGGATCTTGCTGCTTGAGCAAATTGGGGTGATTGGTAACAACATAATTTAGTCGAATTTTAGTCGAACAATTATGCGGACCGTTTTGCGGTTCCAACATAATAGTCGAAGTTTTAGTCGAAATCAATGTTGTTACTCCACGTAAAGGTAGATTCCAGAAAAATAGAAAAATGTTGGAAAAGCTTGAAAATTAGCAGTTATGAGACCTGTTGTGTCAAGCTGTGTTAGGATAGAAATTGGTTCTAGTCGGCCGTCCGGTCCGCAGAAAATTTCCATAAAACCTGCTCTGGTAGCGGGTTTTATTTTTCTAGGTCTATCCGCTTGTCTATCATTTGATAGACCAAATCGGTGTACTACAAACCTGGCTGATTATCCCATAGTTGCTTGATCAGTGAAGCTTTTTTTATTTGGTCAGCCTTTATATACTTTCTGAAAGATTTTTCTGATTTGTGACCACTGATAGACATAATAAGATCTGCTGGGGTCCCGGCCAGGTATTCATTAGTACAGAATGACCGTCTGGCAGTATGAGGATATCCAGGCATATTTAGGTCTTATCTCTTCCCGGATTTTATTCCCTCGTTTATGGGATATTCTGACTGGTTCGTTTAAGCCGGCTAACCTGACAACTTCTTTAATGTAATAGTTGAAATTGACCATGCTGACTTTTGGCAACTTCAACTCATACTTTTCTACTAAAATCTTTTTGGCGTCGTTTCTTAACGGCACTACTACAGTAGTACCGGTTTTTTGTTGTCTCACATGTAGCATTCCATCCTTGAAATGATTCTGGTTAATGTTGAATAATCGC
Source organism: Chitinophagaceae bacterium (assembly GCA_040007815.1). Classification (GTDB taxonomy): domain Bacteria; phylum Bacteroidota; class Bacteroidia; order Chitinophagales; family Chitinophagaceae; genus Terrimonas_B. Next base: position 4,035 of record JBDTUH010000027.1, on the reverse strand, counting down.
TGAACCGGAGACCCGTAAGACATCCAATTATAAAAAGATCACGGTACTTAATCAAGCAGGGATGCTTATCCATATCGAGACGATGTATTTTGGAAAGCTCTTTCCAACTTAGGAAGACACCTTCAACATCTTCCTCCAGGCACTTAAAACAACTGAGATCCAAATATGGTATTACTTTTTTCTGAATCCTGTCTTTGATAAAAGTTTTTAGTTGCTTAATTGTTTTGCCTACCGTATTTATTCCAAGCGCCTTTATCACTCGAGCTCTTCTCATAATTGGTATCTCAAAAGTTAAATACCGTACAAACTGTTCATAGAACACTGCGGTAAAAGTGTCAAAAGTTATTTTATAACCTATTTACTCCTGAAACGATAACAGATGTTTTTTCATTGTTCTAATAACCGTAAGAGTAGCTGGAGATACCATTCCGGCTTTATCTTTGAGATACCTGTCTATTTGATAGAATATTGAAAAGTCATTACTATCATTTAGCCGGATCGTTCATGATTATTCGGATCCGAAGAAAGGATTTGTTGCCTGGAAAGGAACTTTGGAAGAGTAATTGACTTAAAGGATTTTTCGGTCATTTAATTTGGCTAATTGGATAATTTTTTCCGGGCGACATATGAGCAAATGAACCAGACTTTCTCATTACGGTTCCTATCGGTAATTCCTTTTCTCACTAAGCCCCGACCTAATATGTTTATTTTAAATTGATTATACACTCGTAAATCTATCGAAAAAATAATGTAAAATATTATTTACAAAATTGACTATATTTGTAAGATATATTTATCATTATGAATACTAGAAAGGCGCCTTTACTGCCATCGATTAAGAAAATCCTGGAGCAACTTGGCGAAAATATCAAGCTGGCGAGGTTACGAAGGAAATATAGTGCCGACCAGGTGGCCCAAAGAGCTAATATAAGCCGCCCCACTTTACTGGCAATCGAAAAAGGCGCTCCTGGAGTTGCCATGAATTCTTATCTGCAGGTACTTTTTGTATTGGGCCTGGAAAAAGACCTGCTCAAAGTCGCTGAGGATGATAAGCTGGGAAGAAAGCTCCAGGATGCAGGCCTCGTAGTAAAAGAAAGAGCACCTAAAAAATCGAAATAGACCTTACCATGGCAAAAATTTATGAAAAGAAGGAAATACTGGTCTATGCCGACTGGCAAGGTCTGGCGGACCCAGCAAGGATGGGTATCCTCACTGTTACCCATGGAAAGGGCAAAGAAATATTCTCATTTGAATATAGTGCAGATTGGCTGAAATCAGGTTTCACCCAAATGCTCGATCCGGATTTACAACTATACTCGGGTGCCTATTATCCGCGGGAAGAAAAAGTTAATTTCGGAGTTTTCCTTGATTCATGTCCCGACAGATGGGGCAGGGTGTTGATGCAAAGAAGAGAAGCGGCAATTGCGAGAATGGAAGGACGAGCCGCCAGGGAATTATCGGAGTCAGATTACTTGCTTGGCGTCTTTGATGGTCACAGAATGGGAGCCTTACGATTTAAAACGGATGAAGAAGGTCCTTTCTTGAATGATAATAAGAAAATGGCATCACCACCATGGACGTCTCTAAGAGAACTGGAAGAAGCAAGTCAGAAATTTGAAGAGGACAATATGGATGACCCTGAATACCTCAAATGGGTCAACATGCTTATTGCGCCAGGTTCTTCATTAGGAGGAGCAAGACCTAAAGCAAGCGTAATAGATCCAGCCGGCAATTTATGGATTGCAAAGTTCCCAAGCAGAATGGATGATAAGGATATCGGGGCATGGGAAATGGTGGTAAATGAATTGGCTCAAAAAGCCGGCCTGAATATTTCGACTGGAATGGTTGAGCGATTCAATAACCGGCATCATACTTATCTCACCAAACGATTCGATAGAACCAAAAAAGCAGAGCGAATTCATTTTGCTTCCGCAATGACTTTATTGGGTTATACAGATGGAGAAAAATCCGCCGGGGCAAGCTACCTGGAACTGGTTGAATTTATCACAAGGTACGGCGTTGAAGTGGACCGGGATCTCGAGGAATTATGGAGAAGAATTGTATTCAGCATTTGCGTAAAGAACACTGATGATCATCTGAGAAACCATGGCTTTCTTCTTACCGATTCTGGATGGCTCCTCTCTCCGGCTTATGATGTCAATCCAAACGAATATGGAAAAGGATTGCACCTCAATATTTCAGATAAAGACAATTCCCTGAACCTGGACTTGGCATTAGAAGTGGCCGAATATTTTCGAATTGAAAAGGACAAGGCATATAAAATAATAAAGCAAATAAAAAATGCTGTGGGTAATTGGAATGAACTCGCTATGAAATATAAAATCGCTAACACCGAAAAGGACCGAATGGCACAGGCATTTTTGATATGATTGCAAATTACTGGTACTTAGAAGCAATATAGGTACTTGGTGATGCGGATGATGATGGGTTAATAAGAATTTCAGGTCATATAGCCAGCAAGCCAGGCCATTACAAATCAGATTATCATCATCACTAGATCACGTAATTTCAGTTACTTTAGAACTTTTTATTTACTTCTGAGCAAGATTTGCAGTTACTTTACGAATAGAAAGTTCAGTGAGCAATTCGTGGAGTATCGTTTGGAGTAAGTTTGTAAAAGATTGATTAAGAATTATATTGAAAGGCCGGTTCGAGTCCGTCCGGTCCGCAAGGTTTAATTTCAAAGTTTCAAAACCCTTCAGATGCATGGATACTGAAGGGTTTTTCCTATACTACCTTTTGCTTTGATTTGCTTTTTTCGTAGGTTGTTTCAACAGTGTTTCGACGAACTCAAAAATGTTTCAACACGATGGAAGCAAAACTCAGTCTCAAACATTACCTTTTTGAAGGTCGAGGTTCAAGCGGGATCCCTTCCTAATTTATCTAAGGATTACCTGCAATCGAAAAAAAGCCGAAGGTCATTCAGGGTATAGTAGCACAAAGCAAGACTGGAATTCGTCAGCTCAACCTGACCAAATCAAAATCCACAGTCAATAAAGAGTTACCTGATAAGAAGGCAAAGATTTTTGGTTTTAAAATTGATCTTGAGAAAAATAATAAACCCGTCTCAGCGGCGATCCTAAAAGAGCTCTACACCGGAAAAAGCAAAGTTCAACCAAACCTGGTTGAGCACTTAGCTCAATATATAGCTGAATTAAAGATTAAAAACGAAATAAAGGCTGTTTCGCTCAATAAGTATGAGCAATCGAAGAAGACCCTTGCCAAATTTATCGGTCAAAAATATGGTCTCTTAGATGTCACCATTGACAAGGTTACTTTCGACTTTATTAATGCCTATGGGTTATTCCTGAAAACAGAATATGTGACATAAGTAAAGGCCCAGAATACTTCATTTCTATCATGAAAATCAGGAGTGAAAGTAGTTGTGACAAGCAGCCGGTCTGAACTAAGGTTGGGCAGTAGCACTTAAACACATATATCAACTTAACCCACGCCCGCTCCATTGACCAGATCTGAAGCAGTAGTAGTTAAAACAACCTTGCCGCCATTGACTATTAAAACGTCAGCGATTGATTGCACCTGGCTAAAGGGGGTAATTATTTGTCAAGAGTATCTAATAAGTTTTTTGCCTGGGGATTTTTTTCATCATAAACCAAAGCTTTTTTCAAATAGGCTTTTGCCATTTTTATATTCCCTCTCCCTTTGTATGCTTTTCCGAGTAAATAACAGGTGAAAGATGAACTTGGAAATTTTTGCAATATTTTCAATGCTAGGTCAATGCTTTCTTTATACTTATTTATTTCGGTCATAAAGTTGATCGCGTTATTCCAATCTTTCAACGAAAATGAATCAACACTTATTAACTGTTTGATTTCCGGATGATCGGATAAACAATAAAATGCAGGTAAATTCTCCTTCCACGCAGGATTTCCTGCGATTGCGTTTTGAATTATCGAAATAGCTTTATCTTCATTTTCTAATAAAATATATGCCATTGCATGCAAGCGCCGGTGAAGTTGACCACCCTTGGCCGGTTTAAGTTGACCAGTGCAG
>JBDTUH010000026.1:0-102191 GCA_040007815.1 Chitinophagaceae bacterium | reverse complement strand
GACTGATAATACTTTGCGAGTTTTACTTTACATAACAATCTACTATGCATAACCTGTGTTATGTAAAGCTTTACATAAAAACGGGGAACGCATTTTTATTACCGCCAAACTGCCCGGCTATATCAAAGTAGGCCGCGAAGACCTGATAGAGCAGTATCTATTTTTAACCACGTCGCACGATGGATATGGAAGTATTACCGCTGCTTTTACTCCTGTAAGAATTGTTTGTAACAATACGTTAAATGCCGCTTTGCGGACCCAAAACAACAGTGTTAAGATCCGCCATACCATGGGCGCCAAAGAAAGATTGGAGCAGGCGCATGTAGTAATGGGTATCAGCAATAAACTTTCATTGGAGTTGGAACAAATCTTTAACCGCTGGGCATCGCTCAGAATAACAGACCCCGAACTAAAAAAATTGATTCAATTGGCGATGGTTCCTAATAAAGAAGTACTGCAAAATATACAGGCCGGTAAAGACGATGAACTGTCCACCTGTTTCAAAAATATCTGTGATACGACTTTTGAATATGCGATGAGCAATACCAGCCAGCTACAGGAAACAACGAAGGGAACTTTATTTGGCGCCTACAATGCAGTAACCGGCTACTTTCAGAATGTGAGGCACTATAAAGACGATGAGGCAAGACTAAAATCTATTATGTATGGAAATGGATTGCTAAAAACACAGCGGGCTTTTGACCTGTGTATTGATTTTATGAATAATAACTAAATGTTTTATTTTTTTCAAAACCCGAAGCGCAGCCGGTTAAAATAGCTGCGCATTTTTTTATGACTGAAGAAACAAAACAAACAAATGCGGTTCCGGAAACGATAAAGACCTGGAGAAATATAAAGCAGAAGTATGGTGATTCTATCGTATTAATCCGGATAGCGGATAACTACCAAACTTTTAATAAGGATGCTATGATAACACAGCAAATAACCGCCGTTGAAATATGGCCCTGTGACCAGGAAGAATGGCAATGCAGTTTTAACCATTACCAAATGGATAGGATATTACATAAGCTGGTGAAAGCGGGATACCGGGTAGCTGTTTGCGATAAGTTATAAATCCCAAAAAAGCTGCCGCCGCGGAGAACAGGCGGCGGCAGCTTGGGTAATTGCCGCAGAGTACGGATTAAATCAGAAGGCTTTTAATTTTTCATTCATCTCTGTTAGCCCGGCTTTTGTTAATAATTCCCCGGCGATAGCGGAAAGATCCAGCAACGTTTCTTTAGAGACAATATCCAAGATGCTGATTCCTTTTTCAGACACTTCTTTGCCATTGAGTCCCCGCTCTATTACTTTACTCAGGAGCAACAGATTTTTTCGGGAAGTTTGCAGGTTTACTTTCACTGGTTCGCCCATGCCGGGAATGCTTAATACTGTTTCATAGATAAGCGCTACATCATTTTTTGCCAACATACATACTATTTTTATTCACTGATCATTTTCACTTTTCAAAAATAGTCTGAATAAAGCATAACATCCCCTTTCAAATTTGGAGGGGATATTGAATGGGAGGTAGTTGTGTTTAATTTCACCTTGTAACTGATTTTTTGTGTGTTTGAAAATAGTGTAGTATGAAAAATAACAAGAATGTGCTGACCTGCGAACAGGTCAAACAAATAGACATGGTGGACTACCTGGCATCATTAGGATATCATCCGTCAACAATAAGAAATAATGACTATTGGTATTTATCACCGCTACGATTGGAGAAGACGGCATCTTTTAAAATAAATCGTAAGCTGAACAGCTGGTACGATCATGGACTGGGAAAGGGAGGTAATTTGATAGATTTTGGAATACAATATCATCTTTGCTCCGTTAAAGATTTTCTTTTACAAATTGGTAATAAATCTTTCCCGCAACAACCCCTTCCATTATCAAAAACGATAGACCAACCCAAACCGGAAAGCCAGATCAAAGTGCTGGCTGAACGCCCACTGGTTTCCCTTCCTTTGATTCGCTACCTGACTCAACGACGCATATCGCTTGCCGTCGCTAATACCTATTGCAGGGAAATCAATTTTGAACTAAATGGCAAGGCATATCATGCGATAGGTTTTGCTAATGGTGAAGAAGGCTATGAACTGCGCAATGCATGGTTTAAAGGAAGCAGTTCTCCCAAGGCTATTACGTTCATCGGTAATAATTCAAAAGTCCTGTCAGTGTTTGAAGGGTTTTTTGATTTTTTATCTTATCAAACGATTCATCAAAACCAGGAGTTGCAAGACTCCAATTTCCTGATTCTTAATTCCACTTCTTTCTTTGAGAAAAGCCGTCCTGTGATGGAAGAGCATAAGCATATCAAATTGTTTTTAGATCGCGATGCCACCGGACAAAATTGCATACGCCGTGCGTTGGCATGGAGTAAGAAATACAACGATGAAAGTGAATTATATACAGGCTATAAAGATCTTAACGAGTGGGCTCAGCAAATTGGTAAAAAGCAGAACTCTTCGATGAAACAGCGTATTAAATAATTGTTTTATAAATATAGAAGGGATGAAAATACAAGAAGTGAATTTTCCAGGGCGGTTAGTTTCCATCGCAGGAAACGGTTAAATGTACGTTTGTCGGACAAACGGGTTCCCTTTCGCTCCGGAGTCGCTTCGGGTAGAAATTAAAAGTGGGAAAGAGATGAAGAAGAATGATAAGGTTAAGCGTACAAGGAAACTAACGGTAAGGTTTAGCCCTGATGAATTTAATAAAGTCAATCTTTCGTTTAAGACAACTACCAAAAGGAAGTTGAGTGAGTATGTGCGTTTTGTCTTGCTGGATAAACCGGTAACCGTCTATACACGCAATCAATCGCTGGATGAATTCATGGCGGAAATGATCTTGCTGAGAAATGAGCTGTCGGCCATTGGCAACAACTTCAATCAAACAGTAAAACGACTGCACACGATGGATCGCGTTGCCGACATAAAAAGCTGGGCGGCTCAGAATGAAAGAAGCAAAGAAATTTTTATGGATAAAGTAGAAGAAATAAAAAAAAGAATAGCCCAATTTTCTGATAAATGGTTGCAAGAATAAATACCAGTAAAAATATCTCAAAAGTGCTTAACTACAACGAGCAAAAAGTGCAGCAAAAGAAGGCGGAGACCTTACATGCCCAGAACTTTTCAAAGGACACTGCACAGCTCAATTTTTATGACAAGCTGAACAACTTCAAAAAATTGATGCAGCTGAATGAACGAACTACTACTAATACACTGCACGCTTCTTTGAATTTTGATCCGTCAGAGAACCTGTCAAAAGATAAATTAATTGATATAGCGCATAGTTATATGGAAAAGATTGGTTTTAAGAACCAGCCTTATTTGATTTACCAGCATTTTGATGCGGGCCACCCGCATATTCATATTGTAACCACCAATATAAAAAGAGATGGGAGCAGGATCTCCATGCACAATATGGGAATGAATCAATCAGAAAAAGCCAGGAAGGAAATAGAGATGGAGTTTGGGTTGGTAAAAGCGGAGAGTAAAAAGTTGCAATCCGCATTTCAAATACACCCGGTAAATGCGCAGAAGGCAGCGTATGGTAAAACGGAAACGAAGCAAGCCATCTCGAATGTGCTGGGACTGGTGATCAATCAATACAAGTACAGCTCTTTGCCTGAGCTGAATGCTATTCTTAAATTATATAATGTAGTTGCTGAAAGAGGTGAGAAAGGATCAAGAATGTATGAAGGCGGGGGCTTAACGTACCGGGTACTGGATGAGAACGGAAACAAGATAGGTGTGCCGATCAAAGCAAGTGCCTTTTATTTAAAGCCCACCCTGCCCTCTCTCGAAAAAAAATTCGCCCTGAACGATGAACTTAAACAACCCCACGCAAAGCGATTAAGGTCGGCGATTGATTATGCCTTTCAAAAACAAAAAAAGCCAGGGTTATCGAAGTTAATCCAGGCTTTGGAAAAAGAAAAGATCAGTGTCGTACTGCGGGTAAATAAAGAAGGGATGCTCTATGGCATCACCTATGTGGATCATCAATCGAAATGCGTCTTTAATGGAAGTGACTTAGGCAAAGCCTATAGTGCGAAGATGATACAGGAACGATGTGATGAAGAGACTATGAAAGAAACGCACACTGATCAACGACAGAAGCCACAGCGTTTTGAGGTGATCGTTGATAAAAACTATTCAGCGCTATCATCGCAGCAACCGGGCAATAAAATACTGGAGCTGTTAATGGATGCTGATCCAATCAGCAGCTATGTCCCTTATCAACTAAAGAAAAAGAAAAGAAAGAAAAAACGTTTATCCATTTAATAAAATTGCCTCCCTGTCATTGCTGAGCAACGCGAAGCAAAAGAGAGGCTGGAGGAGGTCTTATGAATACAGGAGAGAATGAACAGGGATTGAGAAAAGTATTGGATATGACAAGACTTATCAGCATCGTAGTACTGTCCTTGCATTTCTACTATTATTGTTACCGCGCTTTTGAAGCCTGGGAGCTGACGGCGCCGCTTTCTGACCGGTTATTGAGCAATATCAGGAATACCGGCTTGTTCGCTCATTTCATTCGCTCAAAATTGATAGCTCTTGGCTTTCTTGTCATATCCTTATTTGGAGCAAGGGGAAAGAAGGAGGAGAAGCTAAACTATAAGATTGCCACGGCTTATATCATCACAGGATTACTGATTTATTTTTTAAGCTATTTCTGTTTATCTTTTCCATTTTCGTTTACCGGTAAGAGTATTATTTATATGCTCGTCACGGCTACCGGCTACCTGCTTATTTTAACAGGTGGTAATTTGCTTTCACGGGTAATAAAGATGAAACTGGACAGTAAAGATATTTTCAATAAGGAGAATGAAACTTTTCCGCAGGAGGAACGGCTTTTGCAAAATGAATATTCCATTAACCTGCCGGCAGAGTATAACCTGAAGGGAAAGCTTCGTAAAAGCTGGATCAATATAATTAATCCGTTTCGTTCTTTGTTGGTACTAGGTTCGCCGGGATCGGGTAAATCTTACTTTGTTATAAGGCATGTGATCTCCCAGCATATACGGAAGGGTTTTACTTTGTTTGTTTATGATTTTAAGTTTGATGACCTTTCAGTAATCGCTTATAATCATTTTTTAAAATGCCGTCAACTCTACCCTGTTACGCCAGCTTTTTATATTATCAACTTTGAGGACCTGTCACGCACCCATCGTTGCAATCCGCTGGACAAAGAGAATATGCTGGATATAACAGATGCTTCCGAATCCGCCAGGACAATACTGATGGGACTGAACCGGGAATGGATCAAGCGACAGGGAGATTTTTTTGTGGAGTCGCCTATTAATTTTCTCACCGCCATTATCTGGTATTTACGCCGGTATAATGATGGAGAGTTTTGCACGCTGCCGCATGTAATAGAACTGATGCAGGTGGAGTACGATAAACTGTTTACCATTCTTAAAACAGAAAAGGAAATAGAAGCCCTGATCAATCCCTTTGTCTCGGCCTATATGAATGATGTAATGGAGCAATTAGAAGGACAGATTGCCGCCGCTAAAGTTTCCATGGCAAGACTATCCTCACCGCAGTTGTATTATGTATTGTCTGGCAATGATTTTACCCTGGACATTAATAATCCCAAAGAACCGAAGATCGTGTGCATGGGAAATAATCCGCAGAAGCTTCAGGTATATGGCGCGGTGTTATCCTTATATATTTCCCGGTTGATTAAGATGGTGAATAAAAAGGGAAAGCAAAAGAGCAGTTTAGTATTTGATGAATTCCCAACTATATATATCAACAATATGGATAGCCTGATAGCCACCGCAAGAAGCAATAAGGTGGCGACCACATTAGGTGTACAGGATTTTAGCCAGTTGAAAAAAGACTATGGAAAAGATCTGGCGGATGTGATCATGAATATAACGGGCAATATCATCAGCGGGCAGGTAACCGGCGAAACGGCTAAGCAACTCTCAGACAGATTTGGAAAGATCATGCAGGACAGAACGAGTATGTCTATTAACCGCAGCGATACTTCAATCAGCCGGTCGAAACAACTAGAGTCTGCCGTACCCGCTTCCAGAATTGCTTCGCTTAGTTCCGGGGAGTTTGTGGGTATGGTGGCTGATGATCCTACTGCTAAAATTGAACTGAAAACATTTCATTGCTCTATCCTGAATGACCATGCCGCTTTAAAAAGGGAGCAGGATGGTTACAAACCCATTCCAATTGTTAGGCAAGTTAACCCGACTTTGATCCAAAAGGCTTATGTGCAAATAAAGCAGGATGTAGAAGACCTGGTGAATGCGGAAATGGAAAGAATTATGAATGACCCCGCCCTACAGGGAATTGTTTTAAAAAAATAGCTGCTTGTTACGGCGAATGCAGCTTCTGAGGTTGCTTTTTGCTCCTGGTTTATGGTATGAAAACAATACATATTGTATCATTTTAAGTAACTTGCCGGGTTAATAAACTGCATGGCTGCTACTCAGCATATACTACTGAATGAAAAGGAACTTTTTAGCCAAATGGCCAGGGGAAGTGAAGCGGCTTTTACCGAAATCTTTGAACATTACAGCCAACGGATCTATTCTTTTGTTTTGAAAAAGACAAAGTCTGAGACGATGGCGGAGGACGTGGTGCAGGACGTGTTTATGAATCTCTGGGCCAAAAGAGAAAAGATCACAGAGGTTAACAACTTTGAATCGTATATCTATATGATGGCGACAAATAAAACCTTTGATCATTTAAAGAAGATAGCCACCGACAGCCGGAAAATAGAAACGCTGTATGCGAGGATGAAGGAAATGAGGGAGGGTAATGCGATAGATGAGATGATGGATATTAAGGAAGGCCAGGCTATGATCAATGAAGCTGTGGCTCAACTGCCGGCACAGCGAAAAAAGATATATCTCATGAGCAGGCAGCAGGGCATGAACTATGATGAGATAGCGGACGAATTAAATATATCCCGCAATACGGTAAGTAATCAATTGGTGGATGCCTTAAAGTATATTCGGGAGCATGTTAAGAAATCTGCCGGGGCCGCCGGTATTCCGATAATGATTGTATTTAAGCTGTTTCATTGAGTGATAACATTTCTACTATATTTCGGCACTTTCACTAATGCGTAGAGAGAAGAGTATTTTCATGTTGATCGTTCACCTATATATTTGATTTGCGTAATTGGAGTGCCTTCGGCAATAACATACAATTTTTCACTTCGTGAACTATTTTTTAGATTCATAATTTCAAAGAACTTCCAACGCCCATCTTCTAAACTAAATACGAGGGTCTTACTTCGTCGCTGTCCCTTATATGCCGGGCTCCCCGCAATGACGAACGATTTGTTGCGTCGTTTTAATCGAAATGCCTGTCCTTTGCTCCCCTGTCATTTCGGTCCCGATAGCTATCGGGATGATCTGGAATCTTTCTCCTCATCTCCCACATCCTCTCTCACCGCCTGGACTCCAGCGTATGCAAAAAGCCATACTCCTCTGCAAGTTCTCCGAGGTCTATCATAAATTGATCGTAGTGCACATTGCGGCGGTTGAGTTCCTGCTGTGGTGTATCCAAAATTTGCTGAATGGTTTTAAATCCCATTCTTGATGCGGCCACTTTAAATTCATCTGACATCGGCAGGTACATGATTTCTTCGGTCAATATATATTTCTTTGTGTATTTTGGCATCGTTCATTTAGCTTTACTATTACCATTCACTCTCCCCAGCATCCCCATCCACTGATTCTTTTCCTCAACATAGACCCTTCATTTCTTAGTTTTGCCACAAGTCCGGGTCGTTTTAATTTGGTGATTTATTAAATTAGTAGACTTGCGTCAACACTACGGTAAAAGAACACTTCGGCGAACGGGGTCAACACTACGGTAAAAGAACACTTCGGCGAACGGGGAACGAATCATCTATCGAACACCCTGCCGGGGAAGAACAGCAACAACCATGTATTGTGTAATACTTAGGTTTTTGACTATATTTGTATCTACTTAAAACAATAAATTCTCCGGTATAAAAATTTATACAATGCCTTCTACTTCAAACATATACCTTCCTCTGCAATTCAAACAGTTAGTAGATATTATTAAAACACTACCCAAAAAAGAAAAACAACAACTCATTGATGTATTAGAGCAGGATACACCAGATGCTATTCCAGAGTGGCAAAAACAAGAGGTGCGTAAACGCATTAAAAAATACAACAAACACCCGGAACTGCTCATAGATGAAAAACAGGCGTTGAAAATGATAAACAAATTCTAGTGCCCCGATTCAAAGTAGCTTACTCCCCGGAGTCGTTGCAAGAAATAAAACGCATCATCCATTGGTATAACGAAATAAGCCCTGGACTGGGAGACCGATTCAGGAAAAATCTGTTGACAGAAATTGCAGCTTTAAAACAAAACCCCTTTACCCGTTCTTTCCGTTATAATGAAGTGCGTTTTGCGGTCGTAAAAAAATTTCCATACGCTGCTCACTACACAATTGAAGAAAAGAACAGATTGATTAAAATACAAGCTGTTCTCGGCTTTGCCCAGGATGCTGAAACCAACTGGAAAATGAGGTTTTGAGATAGCACCATCAGCTTTCTGAATTCAAAGAACTACTATTTATAAGAACACCTGCATATCATCTTACATCCCCTAGTATTTGTTGTTGGTCAGGCAAGACTCAACAACGGCACCTTAAGCATTCATTATAAAAAGAACTAATCATCTATCGAACACCTGCAAGAGCTAAACCATTCCTTTCCTGCTTTCTAAATAATCGGCTGCGCTACTATACTACTTCCAATGATCAGATTCGTTTACAAAGCCTGCACGTACCGGGTTTTCATGCAGGTAGTTTATTTTTTGAAATAAGAATTTTTCAGTCTTTAAAAGCATCGAATGATTGTCCTGTTTCCAGAATTGATAGTTTTTATTGTTGCTATTTGCTTTACCCGCTTCATTAAAAATATTCAGCATCCATTCTCTTCTGCTTTCTTTTTCATTGCACATGATGGCTGTGATGATCTTTGAAGCAGTAAACTCCGGAATATTCAGTAAACTTTTTCATGTCCCGCATTATGTCTTCCAATTTATGCTCGCCTTTTCTGCTGATGATCTGATGAACATGATTCGTCATTATTACCCAGGCATGTATTTGCAATCCTTTTTCTTTTTGGCAATGCCGCCAGCTATCGAGCAAAATATTCCGGTACTCATCCCTGGTAAACACATCTACCCATTCTACAACAGCATATGTAATAAAATAGCAATAGCATCCGTCCGGATCATCAAATTTGTAGGCATTGCTCATTCATTTATTTTGAGCGAATTTACTATTTCAAAAAACTACCCGTTACCGTATTCCTACTGATTTTTTTTCATTCTCTACTCAAAAAAATTGTCGCAAGTGTCCGAAAAAGTTGTCGCAAGTGTTTTCCTGTCATACTCTCTGTTCTTTAAACGACCTCACTGTGACCTGGTATATAGACCCTTCATTTCAGTTTTGCCACAAGTCCGGGTCGTTTTAGTTTGGTGATTCATTAAATTAGGAGACTTGCGTCAACACTACGGTAAAAGAACACTTCGCCGAACGGATTTTTTAATGGGTATGTTATGGAAATTCTTCGCCCAGGTCTGGTCTTTGACCAACCGACATTACATAAAATCATTTCAACTAAGCCCTGCTCTTTAGCGGGGCTTTTTTAACGGGTACGTTATTGAATTTTTGCATGCAAATGTTTACATTTAGACCTATAACTACATGCCTGCTACTGCTCAAATATTGCCGAATGAAAAGGAACTCTTTGCCCTGATGGCAAGCGGTGATGAAGCAGCATTTACCCAAATATTTTACCACTACACGCAGCGGATGTATGCGTACATTCTCACCAAGACCAAATCCGAAGATGCAGCTGAAGAGATCGTGCAGGAAGTGTTCATGAAGTTGTGGGCAAAGAAAGAAACCCTGGCTCATGTAGAGAATCACGAGTCATATATATTCCGGATGGTAGCCAATAAAATAGTGGATTGGTTTAGGAATATGTCATCTGAAAAGAACGCCATAAAAACCGTCTGGAAGTCGATAGAGCATTTTACCAACAATACCTCTGAAACCCTCGACCTGCACCAGAGCCAGGAGTTGATCAATGAAGCGGTAGCGCATTTATCTCCACAGCGAAAGAAGATCTTTTTGATGAGCAGGCAGGAAGGGATGACGCGCAGCCAGATCGCGGAGCAATTAAACCTGTCAGTTAATACGGTGAATAATCATTTGAACGAGGCGGTACGGAATGTGAAGGAATATTTGATGAATATCCCGGGGGCTTCGCTGCCTTTGTTGTTTATGTTGTTGAGGATTTATTAGTGCTCTTTTTATCTATCCTGGTTTACCCGTGTTACACCAAGTGCTGGGCTTGCACCCACCATTCCTCTTATAACTAACGTGACATTTGCAAATCTCGGAATTGAGGAGGCTGAAAAAGAAAAACTGGTCAGTAAAGCTCCTGCAGCATTTCTTATTTGAAAGGTATATGCACTGTTGTAAAAACCTGGGTATGAGATATAATCAGTGTAAGATTTGAATCCAAGACCTGTTACTTCATTTACGGTTGGTGATGTAGATCTGGTAATACTGAGGGCTGTACTGTTAGGGGATAAATTAATAAACCGTATACCTGCAGTACTATCTGTACGATATGGAATTGTTTCCTTAATTATAATTCCTTCTGGCATTGCAGGTGTGCCGCAGAGAAATAATGAATAAACTGCCCGATCTTCTGCATTGAATTTTGATCGTGTGAAGTAGGGATTCAATGAATCGTTGATTGGCCATGCATACAAATCATTCTCACCAACAAATAAGGCCAATTGAGCAGAACCATTGTTGGAAACCGTTTGTATTCTACTACCCAATTTTACTGTTGTACCACCAGCTACATAATTGCCTAGTGTTAAAGAAGCGATCCGCTTTGTTTCTGCTGCATCTTTTTTGCATGAGGTACTTAGTAAGACTACTACAAACAATACTGTTAGTTGGTTTATCATTTTCATATGTATATTTTTTATTGTTATCAATATTTCTCTCCCTTCCAGGTTCCTTTCAACTTGGCATTATTCTCTTTTACCCTCTGCGCCTGCCCTTTCATATTTTCTTTATACCCCGCTGCGTCATCTTTATCCATCTCATCTTTAATGTCTTTATCTAAACTCCATTCAGCCATTGGCTTTTTAAACATTAAAGGATTGCGATGATATTGTTGATTCCAGGCATAACATACATTGCAAGTTGTCTTTCCTTTCAAGGCACAACTACCTTCAGCATCCAATTGAAATCTTGTTTCTAACCCCACAAGTTTTGCGGGCAACCCATTTGTCATCCATTTAGGCGCTGGAGCTTTTTTTAAATAGTGATCGAAGAATTGTGTATACCGAATAGTAAAATCTTTCGCATCATCACCTCTGGCATGATGACCACTATTTCGATAGTTTAGCCACCAGTTTTTCTTTTCCAATCTCCACAGAGCCATATACATTTCCATGGCTTGGCCAGCGGCAAAAGGTCCATCGCCGTCTTTTTGATTGTCGAAAAAGAGTGATGGCGCTGTGACTTTGTCAGCATTTAATACTGCTGTATGATCATACCATATGTTCTTGTTTTCCCAAAGCTTACCCAGGCCTCCACCAAGTGCTCCTTTTTCAACCCAATGCAACCAATAATCGTTTTTAAATGCTTTGCTTATCACATCCGTTGCTGCGGATCCTGTACAAATAGCAGCAAAAGAATTAGAATGGGTTAGTAAATAATACCCGAACCTTCCAGAATTGCTATGACCTACAGCGGCAATAGATTTGCTATCCACATACGAAAGGCTGCCTAAATATTTTGCGGCACCATCCATCGCATTAATAACATTAGGCCCCCAATTTGTCTCAGTAAAATGAACATCGGGTGCAAATACCAGATAGCCATGACTCACCATCCAAGCAGGCATATTATGAATCGTTGGAACGAAAATATATTCAGGCTTTAAATAATTGAAAAACTGATCCGAAACAGTAAAGTAGAAGGAAACAATAACTGGGTATTTTTTTGTGGGATCAAAGTTTTCCGGTTTGTATAGTACACCTCGACTGACAGTTCCGTCGAGCTGACGAAAAGAATGCAATTCACTTGTGAGCCAATTATAACTCTTCTCTGGCTCAAGGTTACTTATTCGCTTGTATGTTTTAAAGTCTGCTGTAACAAAATAGTTAGGAGCATTCTTTGCAGTTTCTTTTTTCACAATCCATACTTTCGCTTCAGCAGCCTTTAAAGGAATCATTCCACCATTAATACTATGTACAGTATATTGAAATGCTGAAAACAATGCCGGTTCCATATTTAACAGTTCAGGATCACCAACCGCAGTAATCATCTTTTTATAAAATCCATTCCATTTATTATGGTTATTGAATGCCCTCAACAGGAGTGTTTGACTATCATTAAAAAATGGGCTTTCGGGTGTTATTGCTCCAAAACGATCACTGTTCATCAGGGTAAATTGTATTTCATTTCTCTTCCCAAATCCATTGGTAATATTAATTGGTAATTTTTTACCTTCAAGATTCAACAACCAGATGTCGAAATCATCATATACCAAAATTGCACCCATACCTTCCAACCATTCCGCAATGCCTTTTGATTTCTTGGGTTGGACATGCTCAGCAATTTTATGAGACTTATCCGAAGCTAAATTTGAAATGTTTACTATATGGCCAGTTCTCGTATTATAACTAAAATAATTTTTGCTCTTATCGCCATCATAGCATAATAAGTAGTCCCCAGAGGGTGCAAACCATATATTTTCACCGCTTTTTGTAGGCAACAATTTTCGTAATCCATTTTTCAACGAAACAATCCAGCAGCTATCTTCATAATAACTGTTTTTCCAATAACGGTCACCGGCAGTCATGTTCCCAGATTTTATTACTAAGGCGCAATCATTTTTGATTTGTTTGCATTCCTCCAATTCGTTTACTTGAAATACCAGACCTGTTTCTAGGTTTACGAAAACTTCACGTGATTTAAATTGTTTGCTTTGACCTGACTGGATGATACTGTCCCTATATCCCCAAACCTCAACCGGGACTGTCTTGCTCAATGCTACGGGAATCTGGGTGTTTTGAATATCGAATTTCAAATAGCGGCCATTACCAGCGAACTCACAAGAGTTTGGTACTATTGCCATATTTTGCTCTATCGTTTTGCTGTTAATTTTAAGTTCAGCTTCATTCATACCTTTTTTCCAATACCATATAGAAGGATCACTCAATTCGGCTGTCTCGGCCATCTTACGACTTAGTATCATCGAAACTTGATCACCGACAGCATCCAAGACAAAAAAGCCGACAGTGTCAATGCTTTGTTTTTGAGACCAAATCGTTTTGACATCTCCGCTAATCATATCTAAATATTTCAAATCAGGCCCTATGAATAGCAGCATTGATTCTCCATTTGAAGAAATAGAATAAGACTTGACCGTTGAAAATTTTTTCTCTACCTTATTGATAAGATCATAAACGATTAGGTCAATTGAAGTGTTTTTTTGCTCAGCAATAAGCCATCGACCTGAAGGGCTAAAGTCATACTTCAAAATATCAACAAATTTTTTTTGATCCGCTCTGCCTATATTTTCTATTATCAATTCTTGATTTTGCAATTGGTAAGCTATATAGTTATCCTCCCTATTAATACATAGTGAATAGGGAACAACATTTCTAACTATCCGAATTTCTTCGCTTCCTAATTTCAAAATGCAGAGACCTTCCTTGCTTTGAAAGATATAATAAAGATTGTCTGCTGAGAAAAAGCCTTTATCGTATGAGTTTGTATAAACCTTTCGCCATGCATTGTCAATTGACTGGATTACTAAGCTATCGGCAATCCCCTGTTTTTCGATACTATAGGCCGTGTATTTGCCATTATTACTAATTGCAATATACTTGCTCAAACTCTCCCAGTTTTTAACGGCATCAAAATCAATAGCTACTTTATCACTATTGACCGTTTTGTAATTTACATGGCTCCAAACATATTTATTCAGGCCCCATTTTTCAGATTCGTTGTCGTTCTTGTTGTTGGAATAGCTAGATTCATTGGCTGTTTGCGAAAAAGAGTTTCCCGCTACAATGGCGAAGAAAAAAACTATTACACAATATTTGAATAAGCAGCTCATATTAAAATTTTCAAATCTCAAAATGAATTATATATGCATTAATCATTCAATGGCTGGACCCCATAGGTGGGTTTTCCCTGCTTCATCTGTTCAATGGTAACTATGTAATCTTTATTTGGTGAATGTATAGAGGCTTTTTCCTGCCACGTAATCGCCTCAGTTCTTTTACCGATTTTATATAACAAGTTGGCATATGTATCGATAATTATAGCATTCTTTGAAAAAGAACCGACCAAAACTTTCATAAGGCTGATATAACTATTTAATACTTTTTTATCTGTTACATTCATGAATGCTTGCCAGGCTTGATTATTAATATCAAAATAGCTCAGCCTTAGATCTTCTGGATATTTTGCAACCTGTTCAACCCAAACATTAAACACTCCATCATTATTCCAGTGCCGCCTATACCAATCCACCCTAGATAATAAAACCATTCTTTCAGCAATTTCTTTAGAGTATTCCTTTCTAAGCAATAAAAACAGCCTGCTCCAATCTGCTTCAGAGCTATCTGTTTTTATTTTTCCGACAAGTAATGTTGCATAATTACCTGTAATAGCAACTGTACTATTCTTATTCTGATTCTCAAAAAACGGCAGCACCAATTCATTATGGATAGTTTTTGAAGCTATAGAAAAAGCAAAGCCTTCATACTTTACTTTATCGATTTTTTTTTCATCCTTTACTAAGTATTGAAACATAATACTTTTACTACTTAGGTTTAATCCTTCCCAGAATTCTACATTCTTTTTTGTATATCTTTCTTTTGGCTCTAGTGAACTTATATACTCTTTATAGACTTTCATCATCTGAGGCCTGGCAACACTGTCATTAATTTCCCCCGCTTTCCTTATCATATAATCAAGGCTGTCATACTTAATAATACCATTCTTATAATCATTTAATAAAACCCAATATCTTAGAAAAGGGTCAGTATATAATTTACCGGCCTTTAATGCATTACGTGTGATGTTCAGGAAATCATGACTCTCTCTGTAGCCTGTTTGAAGGTCTGTTACTTCTCCTTCTGGATTTATAAAAATGAAGCTTGGAAAAGCATTGATCTGATATTGTTTGCCAATTGCATCAGCATCCTTGTACCATTTTTTAATATCTTCATTATCGTGAGAGGTTCTGTCCATTTGGAGTTTTACAGCAATAATTTTATCATTGAAAAACTGACCTACACTATCTTCAACGAATACATTCCTATCCATCATTTTACAAGGGCCGCACCATGTTTCATATACATCAAGGAAAATGTATTTGTTTTCAGCTTTTGCTTTTTGTTTTATTTGTTCCCAGGATAGGTTCGCACTCCATTTTATTCCCTTTGAATAAGTATCGATCTGTGCTGCTGCTAATATGGGAAGGAATAACATCGGACCCATTAATATTTTAATCTGTTTCATATCTACAATTGTTATTTTCCGGTGCTCTGACGAGTCAATTCTCTTTACAAATCAGTTGGTTTTTTAACTACACTTTTAATACCCCGGGTTTTGCACCAGGTTAGGGGCATTATTTAGATCTGTTCTTCGTGGCAAAGGATACAATTGTTGGTAAGATTGCCAGGGAGCTCCATTTGCTTTTTGTGGTGTTACAATTGTCATAACAGCATCAATAGTTCCTGTTCGTTTCAAATCCAGCCAGCGATGTCCCCATTCGCTGAACAACTCATGTCTGCGTTCATTCAAGATAGCAGCGAGCAAAGAGGTTTGATCACCGGCAGTTGTGTTAACAAGACCTGCACGATTGCGAATTGTATTCAAATCAGATTGCGCTCCGCCAATATTTCCCTGACGGGCACTTGCTTCAGACCGGATGAGGTATTGCTCGCCGAGGCGCAGCATCATAAAATACTCTGTCATACCAGCAGCATCAGTTACACCAGGAGATGTGTTGATCTTATATTTATAAGGAAAGTAGTAAGTGTCGGTTCCTACCGTTTCAGAATTTATCCAATTGCCATTAATCGCTCTCTGATCACCTGTTTCAAAACTAGTAAGCAGGTCGCTACTTAAATAAACAGGATTATCATCAGATGGGCCAAATGATGTAATAATAAGTGTTTGAGCTTCCGTAGTATTAAAATCAATATCTGTTGGCTGCGATTGCCAAATGGCTTCCCGGCTGTTCTTTAGGAATACATTGTTCAATGCTGGCAGTGGGCCGAATAAAGAGTTATTATTTATTATTGCACTCGCCTTGTCTCCTGCCTTAACATAATTACTAGCATCGCCTGTTAAATTTCCCAGGTATAAATAGACCCTTGCCATCAAAGCTGTGGCAGCCCATTTGGTCGGTCGCACCCGCTCAGTGGTCGTATTTAACAAAGTCCCGTTTAAAAAATTATCGCTTAAATTGGTTTCTGCCTCATTTAAATCTGTAATGATTTGTTGATATACTGCAGCCTTTGAAGAACGAGCCAATAGGGTATTCGTCTTTGGATCGGTTGTCAACACTAAGGGTAGATCTCCAAATAAATTCAACAGGTAGAAATAAAAAAAAGCCCGTAAAAATTTGGCTTCCCCTACTAATTGCTGCTTCACTATAGGAGTAAGGCTGGTAGAAGATCCTAAACCATCTAAAGCCGCATTGCAAGTAAATATCAAATTATAAAGCGGACTCCAACTGTCTGTACCAGTTTGTGGCGGACCTAATGGCTGGGTTAAGGCATTATAATAATAGCCCTGATAGTTTGCATCAGCAACACCATTATACAAGTTCAATTCATCCCCACTCAAACCCGCTAGCAACCCAATGCTATTACGCCCCTGTATCGACTGCCCGTTCATGGCAATATAAATTCCGTTCAATACAGCGATAGCAGTAGCATCTGTTTTATACAGAGAAATGTCCGTTAAATAATCTGAAGGAGGGTCTGATTCTACTAATTTTTTACAGGAAGAAATTGAGAGAAAAAAAAGAATAAATAACAAGCAAGCAGTACTCCTTCGGTACACAGGGTTGTTGTTCATCCGAGTGGCTACCGGTACGAACAGCTGCGGCCGTTGGTTCGGTGTGCTATTGGTAGTGACTTTACGGTTTGTGTTATTTTTCATAACAGTTGTTTTAATAATCTGAAGAAATTGATTCTGAATCTAGTTCGGAATGACCATCAAAAATTTACATAAACTCTGTTTATAACTCCAGTTTTAATCCCATCGTCAACATTTGCAAAGGCGGCAGGTTAGTGGGGCCGGACTCCGGATCAATGCCCCGGAATTTTGTAAACACATGCAAATTTTGTCCGCTGAAATATAATTGTGCATTATAGATATGTGCTTTGTGTATCCATCCGGCAGGTAGCTGCCAGCTAAGGGATACATTTTTTAACCGAACAAAAGAAGCTTCATAACTATAGAATGCATCGGTGGAGGTAACCGTTAGTGAATAATTAGAGGTTGAAAAAGGAGGAATGGGTGTATTATCGCCTGGTTTTTGCCAGCGGTTTAACACAGAAACCGGTTGATTGCTAGAACCTGCAAAAAATCTACCTGGATAAGTCGTGCCATTATACCAATAAAAATCCCGTGGTCCCCTTTTTTTAACTAACTGCAGCAAAACATTCAGGTTAAACCCTCTGTAACTTATCGTATTACTTATTCCCCCATATAAAGTGGATTGAGCAGCAAAATACGTATCGGGCAGATCCGGGTTGATACTAGCATTCCCATATCTATCAACTAGCAAATGTTTTCCATTGGCCGGGTTAATGCCTGCATATCTATATATTTTTTTTACGCCCAATGGCTGTCCAACAATGATACCATCGAATCCACCGGCATATCCGGTCAATTCAATACCTGGAAAAGTCACCAGTTTATTCCGGGGAATGGTTAAATTCAGGCTGCTGCTCCAGGTAAAGTGGCTGTTTTTTATATTTGCCGTATTCAATGTAAATTCCCAACTTGTATTCTGAACAGTAGCAGGCAGATTTTTTACAATGCTTTCAAAACCCGTAATCGATGGTAATACATAACTAATTAACTGGTTGGAAGAGCGGTTACGGGCAAAAGTGGCACCCAATAAGATACGATCACTAAATAAGCCTATATCCATTCCAAATTGCCATTTGCGGGTTTCCTCCCATTGCAGGTACGGATTGGGAATATTTGTAGGAAACAAGCCTATGTTGCCTTGAAACAATATGGAAGGATTGTTAATGGCATAAATACTGAGGTAACTAAAATCAGCAATCTGATCATTCCCAGTAATACCATAACTAGTCCGCAGTTTGCCAAAACTCAGGAAAGGCATGTACTTATTTATCCAATTTTCCTGGCTGAAGATCCAGCCCGCTCCCACACTGCCAAAATTGTTGAACTTATTGTTATCCCCGAATTTATTGCTGCCATCCCGTCGGGCAGTCAAGTTCAATAAATATTTATCATCCCAGCTACAATTCAACCGGCCAAAAAGCGCATTGTAGCGGGTAATCCCAGCAGTAGAATTCCTTATCTCTATCGTTTTTGCAGCGGTTAAAGTATTCATCAAGCCATCTGCTGGAAAGCCCGAACCTTTAATACCTAAATAAGTAAAATTTGATTTCTGAATAGTAGTGCCCACCAAAGCTTCTATTTTAACTTTTTTAATATTGCCAGAATATTGTAGCATAGGCTCTACAATCCAGGTATTCATATCACGGTTTCCAAAAAATGCAGTTTTTGTTCCATATGGTCTATTTTCCGGTGCCAATCGTTCCAGCCGGAAGGGTCTGTACAATTCGGTTTGCATATTGGTATATCCCAGACTGGTGCGGATCTCCAGGCCTTTTATTAGCTTGTAACTCAGGTTGATGTTACTTATCAAATTTTTAGTGGTATTATTAAAATCGGATGACACAACATCTGCCAATGGGTTTGTCCAGGTGCTCTTGCCGGCTGCGTTTGGCGCCCAGTTCAATGTACCATCCGCGTTATATAAAGCTGGAGCATTCGGTTCCATGTACAAAGCTAATTGCGTAAGATCAACGCCCGGCAGATGGTTTTGATCGTATATATAACTACCAGACAATTGCATTTTGAAACGCTGATTGACGGAAGCCCCGTTCACATTGAAATGAACACTCCCTACTTTGTCGTCAAAATCACCCGGAAACACGGTGGTTTGCCGGTTATAGGTAGTGCCTACCAAATATTGCATAACAGCCGTTCCGCCAGATACACTGGCATTGAGATTGGTATATTGGGCATTGCCATTGATTAATTCTTTCTGCCAATTCGTATAACGTGTAGTATCCCACACTTTAAGATCATTAGCACTAACAGAGGTTTGTGCAAAATTCACCCCCGCATTCATAAACGCCTCATACCGCATATCAAGGTATTGCCGAGTATTCAACATTTCTACTTTGCGCCCTACCTTCCCCCAGCCCTGTCGCAAATTGAAATTAAATTTTGTACGGCCGGCCTTGCCTTTTTTGGTGGTGATCAAAATAGCCCCGTTGGCGGCCCGGCTGCCATAAATAGCGGTCGCATCTGCATCCTTCAAGATGTCAATGGATTCAATATCGGTGGGATTAATATAATTAAGGGGGCTTCCTCCCTGAACAATATCATATTCAATATCACTGGAACCTGTTAATTGAGTAAAGAATGGAACACCATCTACCACTACAAGGGGATCAAGTCCACTGTTAATGCTGTTGCGTCCCTGGATGCGTATGGTAGAGCCGCCACCGGGCATGCCCGTTAATTGAGTAATTTCAATCCCAGGCACCCGGCCTTGTAATGCTAATAAGGGGTTTTGTACAGGTAGTTTTTCAATATCCTTTGCCGTCAGCGTAGCAACGTTGCCTACTGTGTTGCGTTGCTTTTCGGTGTAATAGCCTTTGTTGATTACAACTTCATCCAATTGGCTTTCATTTCTTTTCAAAACAATACTCAAAGTAGAACTTTGAGAAGAGATAGTAATGGACTGATTTTCGTATCCAACAAAGGAAAAAGAGAGGACGTCACCAACAGAAACGTTTAGACTAAGCACGCCTTCGGCGTCTGTTTTTCCCGTCGGCTTTTTATTGATGGAAATGGTGGCGCCAGCGAGGGGGTTGTTGTCGGCATCGGTAACGAAGATGCGGAGGGAGATGGGGGGGAAAGATTCCGGATCGGAGTCCGGAATGACTCCCGCTTGCGCCAACGGCTTTGTCTTCACCACTATAGATTCATTTTCGATGCTATACTCCAATGGTTGCCCGCTAAAGCAAAGCTTTAATACATTCGCCAACGCTTCTTTGTTAACATCCAGCGTAACAGGCCCGGCCTTGGCAAGCACTTCATCACTGTACAAAAAATTATAGCCCGTTTGTTTGTTGAGTTCGACAAACACCGTTTTTAGCGGGGCGTCTTTTACTTTCAGCGTTACCAGTTGGCCGTGCCCGGTGGCAGCTGCGGTAAGGCAGGTGGCTGTGAGCAGGATGATGGTTAGTTTCATAACCCGAATGATTTGGACCTCACCCAGGGGCCTCACCCGGCTAACTAAAGCAGAGAGAGGTTTAAATCCGCCCTCTCCAAAGGAGAGGGAGTCGTTTGTATTCCTTGTTGGAGATGGTGGTTTATTACCACAGTTGAGGAAGGTGAAAAGAGCAGTTAAATGCATAAGTTTGCATTGTGTTTGGTTAAGTAATGAAGGTTTCGTCGCCTTATTTTATTTATCTGAACATTTGCCGCTTCGTTTAGTACACGAAGCGGTTTTTGTTTTTTGGGCCTCACCCTAAAGTCATTAAAGCATTTAGAGTTTTAATTTGGCCCTCTCCAAAGGAGAGGGTGGTCGTTTACTTCTAATTCCACCAAGGCCTAAGAATACAACTGGCTTTTACTTCGTGGCTATTTTCCTATATACACTTTCTTCCCTTCTATTCTTACTTTTAATACCCCGGTTCGCTGTAGCATCTGGAACACTTCCGATGCATTTACATCCCTCGATATCACACCGGTAAAGTGATTGGTGATCTCCTCTCCTTCATACACTACATCCACATCATACCATCTTGAAAGTTGTCGCATGATGGTTTTTATATCCAGGCTGTTAAATATAAAGCGGTTGTCTTTCCAGGCTGTTACTTCTTCTGTATTTACATCATTAACAACTTTCACACCTGCTGAAACCAGTGCCTGTTGCCCTGGTTTCAACTTTGTACCCACAGCTAAAGCAGTGGGCAATACTTTTACAGAACCTTCAAGCAATGTCACTCTAATTGCATCTTCATCATCATACGCATTTACATTGAAATGAGTGCCTAATACTTCTACCTGCATATCGCCTTTGCTAACAAAGAAAGGTTTTGTTTTATCGTGGGCTACTTCAAAGTAGGCTTCTCCGGTAATAGAAACTTTGCGTTCGCTGCCGATGAAGGCTATTGGGTAAGTGATGGATGAACCGGCGTTGAGCCAGACGTGAGAGCCATCACTCAATGTCATGTCGATTACTTTGGAGCCACGTGGGTTGCTCAACGTATTTAACCTCACCCCAGAGCTACGCTCGGAACCGTCGGTTCCTCCTGAAGGAGAGGAGCCAGAGTTTGTGTAAACGATTTTTCCATCGCTTGACTTAATGATGTTGATGTTATCCTGTTGGACTAAGGTGCCGTTATCTGCGCTATCGAGATAGATATTTCGTCCATCGGCTAACGTGATCATGGCCCTATTTGATTGCGGGGCTTTTACATCCTGCGGCCCCGTTTTTTTGACAATATCATTTTGCTTCGCTGGTTTATTGAAGAAGATGAAGTAGCTGCCGAGTCCGAGTATTAATGTTATGGACACGGCGACAGCGATACGTTTCCAGGGGAAGATTCTTTTTACTATGGCTGGTTGCCCAGGCGGAAGAATTTTCTGTAATATAAGATCGAGCTTTGCTTTGTTAACCAGGTTGAGGGAATCGTTGCGCAAGCTTTCCATTAGCACTGCTTTTACCTGGTCTTCATTTTCGCTTTTTTCAAGAAGGGAGAAGAGCTCATCTAACTCCTGTCGGCTGGCTGTATTGTCAGTCAGCTTTTGGAGTAAGGTGGTTATTTGTTGATTGAGCTCACTCATTTGAGTATAAGTTCAAATTTTTTTCTGAAAAATTCATCATTTCATAACTTCTACATAATATAAGACGATTGCCAGAAAGGCGAACACTATCGGAATGGAAAATTTTTGGGCTAACCTTTAATTAAGGTGTCTACAGGGTGAAAACCCTGGGACAGCTCCTGAAAGAAAAAGGGATTAACAGGAAAGATTAAAATTTGAAAAATTGCTTATTTGCTTTGAAGCCGTTCTAAGAGCTGGTGTTTGAAATAATATGAAATAGTCAGACAGTGGCCGTTGATAATAATTTGATCATTCCGGATATCCTTTAAATATGCTGTTGCTATAATATGAGATCGGTGGATACGGAAAAATTTGTCTGCGGGTAATGCTTCAAGTATTTCTTTGACTCTGTGAACGGTTTTGTAGTTTTCTGTATGTGTATTAATGATTGTAGCATCGGCAACCCTGCTTACATATATAATATCATCAAATGGTATCCTGATGCGATATCCATGACAGAGAACGGATATAAATGAATCATGCGGATGGGGTAGCATATTGTCGGGTACTCCGGATTGAAGCAATTGTATATCTGATACTTTTAACACAAGAACTGGCAAGCTAAGAATATATTTTTTTTCTTGTTTTATTATTATACGAACAGCCGTATTTTTCATGCGGATAGGTAGTGTATCAGTATGAATCTGATTGGCTGATTTTTTTGTTGATTTAAAGTAGGTGAGTGAATATTGTTTGCAGCTTTAAAAATGATTTGCCTGCTTCTGTAAGATTATTTACTTTTATTGAGACAGGGAGAATGTGATGGAAAGCGTGAAAAAACAGCGGGTTTTAAAAAACCTGACGCATATTTGACACAAATCATTTACTAAGGTATTATAGTCAGGGGGTTGGGATTCCAGTCCCGGGCACAGAACACGATTTAAGGCAATTTTTTTTAAAATTGCCTTTTTTATTTTTCTCCAAAACCTGCACCAGTGGCGGGATTTCAGCGAAAAGCGGATTTATTTGTTCGGTTCGATATGCGCCCTTTTCTTTATTATACAGAATTCCCATAGGAAATACCAAATACTGCAAACGTTGCTTATTAATGAAATTGCGTGAAACCCACAACTGGCTTAGTTTCTCAGCAATTTCCAATCCTTTTTCGACTATCAAATTCAAGTTCGAACTGTCAATTGAGCCTCCCCCCAATTCCTGCTCCAATTTGACTAATTCTGCCTTCTTTTTGGAGGCAACTTTTTCGAACAAATCCTTCGTTAAAGTTCCAAACGCAAATCTTTCTTCTATCGTTTCTAATTGATTCTTCAATTCTGTAATTCGCTTTCTTAGTTGAACTCCGTCCCTTAGTTGTTGTCCAAGCCTAATATTTAATTTATTCACTAATGTTTTCTTTAGTTGGTCCTTATATTCCTTTTTATACTCAAACTGGCTAAGTAGGGTTTCAAACTGGTTGTTAAGCTTCACGGCATTGATGTTTAATTTGCTGGGCTTATTTCTTGCTTTATAATACCAATGGCCTTTTTTCAGATAGGCTGTCAGGGGACAGGCCGATATTTCGTCCTTCACGAATATCTTCAGCGGGGCTTCTTCTACCTGGTGTGTTTTAGCGATACCGGTGTTCGGGTCTGCCATAAGCATGCTGTTAGCTTTTACAAAGGTTTTGAGATCTATCAATGCAGGATGCCTCAGACGCCCTTTTATCAGTTTACCATCCACTAACTTACCGGTCACATATCCAGCATAAAATGGATTGGAAATTATCCAACGAAAATTCTTTTCTATAAGAGGCACTCCTTTCCTGTTTAGCTGCTCTATTATTTCTATGTTTGTTAGTACTCCTTCGGCTTTTAGTACAAAAGCTTTTTTCAACCATTTTCCTGCATCATTAATCACATATTGATGTTCACAGGCACGGTGCTTGGCCTTTAGATTATCATAACCCATCGGTGTCTGATTATGCTTTTCCTTTAAAAACAGGTCATGTCAAATAAAGCCGTTGAAAAGATTAATGCTGAATAAAATCTCGGATAGCTTTTAAACTCTCAACCAAATATTTCGAACTGGCTCCATTCCCCTCAAGTCCATTCGATTTTTGGGGCTTTTTTATCATTGGCACGGGTCTAAAATAATTTTACCCGTAGACCAATGGGCATAAAGACAGCAAGCTATTAAAGAGAATATTTGGTGTATGGAATTGTAAAAATTCCGAACCTGTTGAACTTGGTAAAAAGGCAAATTTTCAAATAAGGGATACTTCATAGCTACGAAATTATGTGTAACTATCTAGTCGGATTACGAGAGTGCCCGGCAATAGGCGGAGATCTTATAAATGCAAAAGCTGGCTGCCCAGATTTTTCCGGTCTCTCTCCCTACGCTTGGTTTTGACCCAACCAGGTACACTAAATTTTCTTTGAAGAATAGTATTAATTAACCGGCCATCTATTGTTGCAATAGAAAAATATTGTAAGTCTTAAAAAATTGGCACAAAACTGGTAGATCTGAAGTATTAGTATTTTAAAAGCTTGATTCAATAAAAGGACGATTTTTATCGCCCTTTTATATTTAATTCCCGCGGTTTAAATTTACCGGGAAATTTACTCCTTAATATTATAATAAAATAAATTCTTAAGACTTGTGCTGTTGGACTTTTTTGGGTTTATTTCTATTCGAATAAATTGTTTTAAAAGCCTTTGCGACTTCTTCAACTTTGTACGAATAAAATATTAATCTCTTTTGCTATATATCTGCGTCATAATGTCCAGCCAGAATATTTTAGCCAGATTTAAATATAGTATCGCAGAGAAGTAATTACAGGCTTGTATTTTTCTTTCGTCCCAACCATATCTCCAATATTTTTTTTGATTTTTTTTTGATAACGCAATTCTGAAGCAGCAATTACAAATTATTTGATGTCTATAGATGGACTCCACAAGCTAACTGCTTATTAAATCCACTGGCTACCCACCAATAGTTAGTACTAACTGACAAATCTTTAGTTAGTGTTTATTCAGAAAATCTGCATATTAATTACAACCACCGGTTCGTAAGCTGAACGTTTAGAGACGGTTATATTGTTGTACATTTTAAATTTAATTCACATGAGAAAAATTGCATCACTGTGTGCAGTGCTGATGCTATGCAATGTGGCATTGGTCTATGCGCAAACAAGAACCATTACGGGGCAGGTAAAGGATAGCAAAGGAGATCCCGTCCCTTTTGCCAACATAACTATTAAGGGTACTAATTCAGGTGTTTCATCAGATGTTGGCGGAAATTTTAAAATTGAAGTAAAGGACGGGGAATCACTCCTTATTAGTTCCACAAGTTTTGCTGAACAGGAGGTAAAAATCGGCTCATCATCTTCACTTACTGTTACACTTCAACCACAAGGGAATTTACAAGAAGTAGTTGTTACCGCATTAGGAATCCGCAGAACAAGGAACCAGGTTCCTTATGCTGCACAGCAGTTGCAGGGCGATGAAGTAAACAAGGCAAGAACTTCGAATTTCGTGCAAAACTTATCCGGAAAGGTTGCGGGACTGGATATAAAACAAACTAACACACTGGGAGGTTCAACCAATGTTATTTTGCGGGGCACAAAATCTATTACCGGCGATAATCAGGCGCTGTTCGTGGTTGATGGAGTGCCTTATAATAATGCAAGTACAAATACTGCAAATCAAAAAACCGGTCGCGGGGGCTATGATTATGGCAATTCGGCTGCAGATATTAATCCAGATGATATAGCGTCGGTCACTGTTTTAAAAGGTGCTGCTGCCAGTGCCTTGTATGGTTCACAAGGTGCGAATGGGGTTATTTTAATTACCACTAAAAAAGGAGTAAAAGGGCTTGGAATAACTGTTAACACGGGTGTCACGGTTGGTAAAGTGGATAAATCAACTTTTGCCAAATATCAAAAAGAATATGGAGCAGGATACGGTGCTTTTTACGAAGACCCGACCGGATATTTTTTATTCCGGGATATTGATGGCGATGGAACCGAAGACCTGGTCGCTCCGTTTCTTGAAGATGCTTCGTATGGAGGAAAATTTGATCCAAATTTAATGGTGTACCAGTGGGATTCATTTGATCCATTCTCGCCAAATTTTGGTAAAGCAAGACCTTGGGTGGGAGCCGCCAACGATCCTACCACTTTTTTTGAAACACCAGTTAATTCCAACCAAAGTATTTTTATCGATGGTGGTTCGGATAAAGGAACTTTTAAACTTGGATACACCCGAAACGATGACAAAGGAATTTTACCGAATAGTAAAGTGAAAAAAAACCTGGTCAATTTTGCGGGTACTTATAATATTACTTCAAAGCTTACAGCTGGCGCCATCGTCAATTTTTCAAACATTGTTGGTAAAGGTCGTTTCGGAACGGGGTATGATGATAAAAACCTGATGACAAATTTCAGGCAATGGTGGGAAACCAATATCGACATCAAAGATCAAAAGGCCGCTTATTTCCGGAATCGCCAAAATGTGACATGGAATTGGAAGGATCCTGATAACCTGATTGCTAATTTTTGGGACAATCCTTATTTTACCCGGTATGAAAACTATGAGAATGATTCAAGGAACAGGTATTTCGGTAATGTGAATCTCAACTATAAAATAACTGACTGGCTTAATATTTTGGGAAGGATATCATTGGATTCTTATGATGAACTACAGGAAGAAAGACAAGCGGAAGGAAGCGTCACTACTTCTTCTTACTCAAGATTCAACAGGGCATATAGAGAAACTAATTATGATCTTCTGGCTAACCTTGATAAGGACATCTCAACTGATATCAATTTTAAGGCTTTACTGGGTATTAATCTTCGCCGTCAGCACACAGAAAGT
The DNA here is from genome assembly GCA_040007815.1 of Chitinophagaceae bacterium. Lineage (GTDB taxonomy): Bacteria > Bacteroidota > Bacteroidia > Chitinophagales > Chitinophagaceae > Terrimonas_B. The sequence goes on along the minus strand of JBDTUH010000026.1, from coordinate 75,123 downwards.
ATTCGTGGTGTTACCAATGGCGGATTAATCATTCCGAAATGGTATTCATTGTCTAATTCGTTAAATACTCCTAATGCACCTATTGAATTCGATGGAACCCGGGAAGTGCAGGGTGCATTTGCCGGAGCAACGTTAACTTGGAAGGACATGCTAACGCTGGACGCTACGATCCGCAGAGATAAATCTTCAACATTACCGAAAGATAATAATGTTTATTACTATCCATCGGTATCGGCAGGTTTCACCTTTTCAAAATTGCTTACTTCCCTGTCATGGTTATCCTACGGAAAATTAAGAGGGAATTACGCCCAGGTGGGCAATGATGCTCCTCTCTTTAGTGTAAATGATACGTATGAAGTTATACCTGTCTTTGGTCCGAATCCGCAGTTTACTGTTGATGCCACTAAGAACAATCCCAATCTCGTTCCAGAAAGAACAAAAAGTTTTGAAGTGGGTTTGGAGCTGGCATTCGTAAAGAATCGTGCGGGACTGGATGTAAGCTACTATGACGCAAAATCTATCGATCAGATCGTGCCTGTTGTCGTTTCAACATCCACTGGTTATAATTCCAAGTTTTTAAACGCAGGTACTATTCAAAATAAAGGCATTGAAGTTTCTTTGTTTGGTTCTCCCATACAGACTAAAGATTTCACATGGACTATTAATATAAATTTTGCAAGAAACCGCAACAAGGTATTAGCATTATTTGAAGGAGCTCAGAATCTGGTACTAGGAGATTTTCAGGCCGGCGTTTCTTTAAATGCAACGCTGGGTCAGCCTTACGGCACGATTCGCGGTAGTAATTATGTATATACTGATGATGGTAAAGGAAATTTTGGAAAAACTGTAAGCCAGTCTAACGGAAGATATCTTCTTTCAACGACTTCAAACGAAGTGATCGGAAATGCTAACCCTGACTGGACAGGTGGTATCAGTAATTCGTTGCGATACAAGGATTTTACTTTTAGTTTTCTTATCGATACACGGCAGGGTGGTGATATATTCTCCCTCGATTTATATTATGGACTTGGAACGGGGTTATATCCGGAAACAGTTCAGTTGAATGAACTTGGAAATCCAAGCCGGAATAGTATAGCTGACGGTGGTGGCGTTATATTGCCGGGCGTAGCACCAGACGGCACCCCCAATACAAAGCGCCGCGCCAATTCCGAGGGTACATTAGGTTATCGTCAGCCGGCGGCTGTTGCGATTTTTGACGCCAGCTTCATAAAACTAAGAGAAGCGGCAATTAGTTATGCATTGCCGAAGACCTTTGTCAACAAGCTCAAATATTTTAAAGGAATAGATATTTCTCTTACCGGAAGAAATCTTTGGATCATCGATAAGAATTTGCCGTACGCTGATCCTGAAGAATCCATTAGTTCCGGCAATCTCCAGGGGTATCAAAGCGGTGCTTATCCCAGCACCCGAACAATAGCATTTAATGCCAAATTCAGATTTTAAATATGAAAACAATGAAAAAGAATATATATCTGACACTATTGGCTGTTATACTTATCACAGCCTGCACAAAAAATCTCACTGAGTTAAACCGGGATCCGAAGAGCCCGGCCACCGCTCCTTCCTATGCTTTTGTTACTAACGCAGAGCGATCATTCAGTAACACCTTAGCTTCCTCCAATGTAAACCTGAATATATTTCGTTTAATTGTTCAGCATTGGCAGGAAACGCAATACCCTGAAGAAAGTCAATACGACTTGGGTACAAGAGAAATAAATGATGCTGTTTGGAATGCGATGTATCGTGATGTGATCAGGGATTTACGTGAGGCTAAGGCGCTTATTCCTGCTGATGTGCTGAAGCAGGACGGTACGCCAGATTTAGACAAGCAAACCAACCAACTTGCCATAATAGAAGTAATGGAAATTTATGCCTGGTTTTATCTGGTTTCAACTTTCGGAAATATTCCTTACAACCAGGCTTTAGATATCGAGAACCCATTCCCGGTTTATGATGACGCGAAAACTGTCTACAACGACCTGTTGGCAAGATTGGATGTGGCCATTGAAAATTTAAATACAGCTAATGAAAGTTTTGGAACGGCAGATCTTATATACAACGGGGACACCGGCAAGTGGAAAAAATTTGCTAATTCACTTAAGCTAAAAATGGGATTGTTGATAGCAGATGATGATAATGAAAAAGCGAAAGCTACTGTAGAATCAGCCGTAGCCGGCGGCGTTTTTACTTCCAACAGTGACAATGCGGAAGTTCATTATTTAAACGCACCACCCAACACCAACCCTATCTGGGTTGACCTGGTGCAAAGCGGCCGGGATGATTTTGTCGGTGCCAGTACGCTGGTGGACCAACTTGAAGAGTTTAGCGATCCCAGGTTAAATGATTTTTTCACGCCTGATCAGACAGGTACGGGCTATTCTGGAGCACCTCCCGGTGAACAATCAGCCTTTGCTCAATATTCGCATGTAAATCCAACCATTACCCGGGCTGATTTTCCCGGCTTGCTTATGGACTATGCAGAAGTAGAATTTGGCCTCGCCGAAGCTGCACAAAGAGGGTATGATGTAGCCGGTACTGCGGCCTCGCATTATGGCAATGCAGTGACAGCTTCGATACTGTACTGGGGCGGCACTGCGGGAGATGCGACTGCTTATTTATTACGTCCCGGAGTTTTGTATAATCCTGTCAATTGGAAGATGAGCATTGGACTGCAGCAATGGATCGCCTTCTATAATCGTGGTTGGGATGCCTGGATATCCTGGCGAAAATTTGACTATCCACAATTGCAACCCGCCAGCGATGCATTATCTGAGATTCCAAAAAGATTTCCATATCCCGTAAATGAACAAAATGTCAATACGAAAAATTATGAAGCGGCATCAAGCGCAATTGGAGGGGACGAAGTGGAAACAAAGCTTTGGTGGGACAAATATTAAATTTAACGGGTTCAAAGTCGATATGACAGCAGCCCGCAGTTTAACTGGACGAAAAAATATCACGAATGGATCAAATCAATGATTGGCTCATGCATGAAGAGTGGTTAAGATATAGTTTACCTAAAACTGAAAATATAATAAATACAGTAGGATTAAAATTGAAAAAGTAAAAACATTATTATTGGTATAAAAAAGTGTCCGAATATCCGCCGCTTTAATAATTTACATCAAACATATTTATTTATGTATGATGTAAATGGCCAGACTGGTTTTATGGAAACTAAGTAGTCAGAACCCAATCAAAAATTGAACCTTAAATAGCAAAATCAAATATTGCGTTTAAACTCTCAATTAAATAGTTCGAATCAGGACTGTTATGTGCACGATTAATTCTAAACCCCGATGGTATTGACTATCAGGGGTTTTTTTTTTGACGAAATACCTTTTTTTATTAAATTTATTTTATTTTTTAATATGAAAAATTCAGCTCCCCAGGTGGTATCCTCGCATGAATATCCCTTTCTTCAGGGAGGCGGGGAAATGGGTGCTCTCATTAGGGCAAAAGACTGGAGCAACACGCCATTGGGCGAGCCGGGAACCTGGCCGCAAAGTCTGTGTACCATGGTTTCTGTAATGCTGGATAATCCTTTTGGCATGTATATAGCCTGGGGTAAAGAATATACTCAAATTTATAATGATGGCTACCGTCCTATTTTGGGAACTACAAAACATCCTTACGCACTTGGGATAAGTACCAGGGAAACATTTAAAGAAATATGGCATATTATAGAATCAATGTTCGACGGCGTAATGAATGGAAAACCAGTAGGATTTCCTGATTTTATGTTGCCCTTAAACAGGAATAATTTTGTTGAAGACTGTTATTTTGATTTTTCTTACAGCCCGATAAGAAAAGAAAACGGTGAAGTTGGCGGCGTATTAGTTACAGTTATTGAAACCACTAATAAAAAAAGAGCAGAAGCTGATTTAAAGGAAAGTAAAGACCAGTTGCAATTTGCTATAGAAGCCGCAGAATTAGGAACCTGGGATTATAATCCATTAACCAATAAATTTATTGGCAACAACCGCCTTAAAGACTGGTTTGGTCTGCAGCATGATGCCGAAATTGAACTTCCATTGGCATTGGCGGTGATGGCAGAAAAGGACAGAAGCCGTGTTGAGCAAGCCATACAAAGAGCCCTGAAATATGAATCGGGCGGACTTTACAATATTGAATATAGTATAATCAATGCCCTAACCAGGCAAGAGCGTATTGTAAGTGCCAAAGGAAGAGCATGGTTTGGTGAAGATAAGAAAGCCTACCGTTTTAACGGAACCCTGGAGGATATTACCGATCAGGCAATTGCACGAAAAAAAATTGAAGAAAGCGAACACCGTTTTCGCTTTATATTGGAACATTCGCTTGACCCCATTCTGATTTTAAAAGGTGAAAACATGGTGCTTGAAATTGCAAACGAGCCCTTGTTAAAGCTTTGGAGTGTTGACAAAAACGCCCTTGGAAAACCCTTTCTGGAAATACTTCCCGAAATGAAAGAGCAGGGTTTTTTTGACATGCTGCAGGATGTTTATTTCAATGATAAAATAATCAAAGGAAATGAAACGCCTGTCACATTCATTCGCCCGGATGGAACAAAAGAAATTATTTATTTCAATTTCACTTATCAACCTTACCGGGAAGAAAATGGAAAAATAACCGGGGTTCTCGTAATAGCATCGAACGTAACCTGGCAGGTTGAAGCCAAAAAACAAGTTGAAGAAAGTGAAGAACGCTTCCGTTCGCTCGCCAATGATATGGCTGCTTTTGTGTTTACAGGAGATGCCGAAACGAATGTGGATTTTGTAAACCGGCAATGGCTGGAATTTGTGGGACTGAAAACGGAAGAGGGCCTTGGCAAAGCATGGGTAACTGTAACGCATCCCGATGACGTGGAGCATATGTCAGGCACTTATGAAGATGCGGTATCCAATCAAAAGCCTTATGAAATTGAAATACGACAGCTAAATACAAACGGTGAATATTGCTGGGTATTATGGAAAGGCATTCCCCGCATTACAAAAGACGGCCGTTTTGCCGGCATGATCGGTGTGGGAATAGACATCACATACAGAAAAAAAATTGAACAGGCGTTATATGACCAGCAGGCCGAAACAGAAAAGCTACAGCGGCTTTATGAGGCGGTAACCGCTAATACGCCTGACCTTATTTATATATTGGATCTAGACTGCCGTTTTACTTATGCAAATCCTGCCCTGCTTGCCATGTGGGGTAAAAGCTGGGACGAAGCCATTGGAAAAAATTTACTGGAAAATGGTTATGAGCCCTGGCATGCAGCCATGCATGAACGGGAAATTTGCGAAATAGTGTTAACTAAAAAATCAATCCGGGGTACTGTTTCGTTTCCTCATGCTGAATTAGGTAAAAGAATTTATGATTATATTTTTGCTCCCGTGCTTAATAGTGAGGGCAATGTGGAGGCAATTGCCGGAACCACACGGGATATTACTGACATTACTACGGCGGAAGAAGATTTACTCAAAAGCGAACAACAAATGCGGGCAATGGTGGAAACCGCACCATTCCCAATCGGTGTTTACATTGGAAGGGAAATGATCATACAGTTTGCCAATCAATCAATACTTAATGCATGGGGAAAAGGGAATGATGTTATTGGCAAATCATTTAAGCAAATATTACCCGAGCTGGATAATCAGGACGTTTTTAAACAACTTGATGACGTTTATACAACAGGTGTTCCTTACCATACAAAAAATCAGAAAATTGATCTTGTAATTGATGGAGAAACTAAGTGTTTTTATTTCAATTACAGCTTTACTCCATTAACTGATTCCACTGGAAAAGTTTATGGAGTAATGAATACTGCTGCAGATGTAACAGACCTGAACCTTGCAAAACTCGCCATCCAAAAAAGCGAAGAAAATTTAAGAAGCACTATTTTACAGGCCCCTGTTGCTATGTGTTTTTTTAAAGGGGAAAATTTTATTGTGGACCTGTCAAATGAAAAAATGTTTGAGCTGTGGGGCAAAACCGCGAATGACGTAATGCATAAACCAATTTTTGAAGGTTTGCCGGAGGCAAAAGACCAGGGTTTTGAAGCAATTCTGCAAGGAGTTTATACAACAGGAACAACTTTTTCAGCAGATGGAGTGCCTATTACCCTTCCACGAAATGGAGGAATAGAACTGGTGTATGTAAATTTTGTTTATGAACCATATAGAGAAGCTAACGGTATCATTTCGGGCATACTGGCTGTGGCTATTGATGTAACGACCCAATTAACTGCCAGAAAAAAAATTGAAGAAAGAGAACAAAAATTCAGGCTACTGGCCGATTCGATGCCACAGCATATCTGGACAGCGGATACAAATGGCAACCTGAATTATTACAATCAATCTGTTTATGATTATTCGGGATTAACCCCGCAGCAAATTGATACAGATGGTTGGATACAGATTGTTCATCCGGATGACCGGGAAGAAAATATTAAGGCGTGGATACATTCGGTTAATGCAGGCACTGATTTTCATTTTGAACATCGCTTTCGAAGGTATGACGGCGAATATCGATGGCAGTTAAGCCGGGCTGTTCCCCAACGGGATGAGGAAGGAAACATTCAGATGTGGGTGGGTACCAGCACCGATATACAGGAGATAAAACAAATGGACCAGCAAAAAGACGACTTTATAAGCATTGCAAGCCATGAAATGAAAACGCCTTTAACTACGGCCAAAGGCTACCTGGAACTACTGCAGATGCAATTAAGTGAAGAAAACCAAACTATTTTATTATATGCCAGTAAAGCTAACCAGGCACTAGAAAGGCTTAATGGCCTTGTTACTGAATTATTAGATGCCAGTAAAATACAAAATGGCCAGCTTAATTATAATATCTCCACGTTTGATTTTAATGCAATGCTCGATGAGACTATTGAAAACATACAGCATACCACTAAGATACATACCATCCAAAAAACCGGAACTGCTTTTCATCCGGTAACGGGCGATAAAAACAGGCTGCAACAGGTTTTAATTAATTTGCTAAGTAATGCAATAAAATATTCCCCAAATGCCGATAAGGTGTTCATTAAAGTGGAAGAACAACCAGGTAAAATCCAGGTATCGGTACAGGATTTTGGCATCGGTCTGTCTGGTCAGCATCTAGATAAAATCTTTAACCGGTACTACAGAGTGCAGGAACATGCTATTTATTTCCAGGGATTGGGCATTGGTCTTTATTTATCCAGTAATATTATACAAAGGCATGATGGTACTATGTGGGCAGATAGCGAACCTGGCAAAGGCAGCACTTTTTATTTTACCATTCCAATTTATTCAGAACAATAATTTCGTATCACATAGCTTTTTAAACCTACTGCTTATGAAAAAGCATATACTTATTTATGATGATGATCCAGAAATATTATTTCTCTGCACCGCTATTTTATCAAAATACAATTACGAAGCGCAAACATTCTCAAGGTGTGACAATATCATTGCTGATATAGAAAAGCACAAGCCAGACCTCATTTTGATGGACTTATGGATACCCGATATTGGTGGTGAAAAAACTATCGCTATTGTAAAAGAGGATAAAAATATTAAAACACCCATCCTCATTTTTTCTGCTAATGCGGATATAAAAAACTTAACTAAAAAAGTAAATGCGGATGGATATATTGAAAAACCATTTGCTATTAACATTTTTATTGAAACTATACAAAAATATATAGGGTAGACAACATTTTCGATTGGCTCAAGAGAGAAGAGAACACAAATCAAATAAAAAGTTCACGCGCAAGAATATGCGGGTTTAAATGCTGTTCTGTTCACCAAAGTGCACAAATCGAAAAGTGATTCGGTGTGCCCGCTTTTAATTGTGAATAAAAATCTCACCCAAAGTAACATCTTAGCTCAGCGGCTTCACTGATTTATGGAAACTAAGTAATCGGAACCTAATCAAAAATTGAACATTAAAGATCAAAATCAAATATTGCGTTTAAACTATCAATTAAATAGTTCGAATCAGGACTAGTTATGTGCACAGAACACGATTTAAGGCAATTTTTTTTAAAATTGCCTTTTTTATTTTTCTCCAAAACCTGCACCAGTGGCGGGATTTCAGCGAAAAGCGGATTTATTTGTTCGGTTCGATATGCGCCCTTTTCTTTATTATACAGAATTCCCATAGGAAATACCAAATACTGCAAACGTTGCTTATTAATGAAATTGCGTGAAACCCACAACTGGCTTAGTTTCTCCGCAATTTCCAATCCTTTTTCGACTATCAAATTCAAGTTCGATCTGTCAATTGAGCTCGCTCCTAATTCCTGCTCTAATTTGAATATTTCTTCCCACGAGCATAGCGAAAACGAAAACTTCGCTACCCACGAAGTCTTTGAGACCGACGAAGAAAAAGATCAGGATGGTGAAGAAACGCAGGCTAATAGGGCACAGTAACAATTTGTAATTAAATAGATGGCAACGGCGTCGGCCCTGACCCTTCAGAGAATGGTCGGGGCCAATAGCAAGGACAGCTGCATTAATAAGTGGACGGAAGATAAAGCAAAGACAGATCATCCAGGCGATTACGTGAAAGAGCAGGCAACCATTTTAATCTTTCGGGTGCCATCAGAATTATTTTTATTAACGGACGCTACCCGTGAAGAATAATTGCCAAAGGAGTTTCATACACCCATGAGAAATGATCGAGCAGTTTATTCTTTGGTATTTTTCATAATGTGTGAATAATGTTTTTATAAATTATTCACAAAAGACGGGTTCATTGAATCTATAAATATTACATATGCAGCAGCTCTTTTAAATAGAAACGGAGGGTCGGGGATTCGAACACTTCAACTACAATATCTTCAAATATTTGAGAAAGAAATTATTGCAAAAAGGGAAGTAGAGTAAGTTATTCCTGGTCTCTGACAATGATAAGCATTTTTAGCGCGGTCGAATTTCCAATCTATTTTCAGGATTAAATAATGACGCCTGCTATTCCGGGTGGCTTTTCTATTCCAGCCTCTTTGAGGCTGCTGCTTCGTTGCAAACGAAGCACAACCATTCAACTTTTTTATTTATTTCGATCGTCCTTTCGAAACAAACTAAGGATGACATAGGGAGGCACCCCAGGTTTTATTATTTTACGAACCAAACCTTATAATCAGAACTTTACCGACAACAGGGTCTTTAAATACTTCAGTGAAAATATCAAGATCGTCGGGATCGTCCTCATTTACAATGATAGGGCCTCCTTTATTCATATAACATATTGTGAAATAAAGTTATTCCTTTTTGGTCGTAGCCGTTTCCATCAGGCAACAAAAAAGCCCGTATAGAAATACAGGCCGTGTTTTAATTTGGTAATGAGTTGAAGTCACCGGGAGGTGACGACTAGTTAAAGCTCTGTCAATACTTTCATTATGTTGTTATACCATTATCTGAATGTGTTACACAATTCACACATTTAGGTAACAAAAAGCCCGCCGGGTGAGTGGCAGGCTGTATGGACGGTCTATCAAGAATTACTTATGTAGCGGAAGGCGGATTATCATCAGGCAATTCGCCGGTTTTTTTTACGCTGTCCTGATCAATAAAAACCTGCAAATCTGTTTTAAGCTTTCTTATGTTTCCCTTCATTTCCCGAAGGGTAGTGAAATCCAATTTGCTTTGCAAAGCGGTTTTATAATTTTCCTCGGCAACGTCGATAATCATTTTAAGATCATCTATTTTTTTACTCAGCTCATCTTTCATAAAGTAGCAATAGTTTTCGGTAAGTGAATGTACTTACTATTATGGATACGAAATTCAACTATAGTAAACAAGTCCCATAAAACGCCTTTCCTGGTCATTGAATCGGTTTGTTTAAAAGAACACTAATTGCAAGGCAGTTAAGTATTATATTCTAATTAGATTTCTCAACGTTCAAAGACTGGGAACTATTTATTTCAGCTTTCCTGGCCTTCCTCTTAAAAAATCCCCGAAGTAAAAAATTGTGCTGCACCGCCTCCATATTTTCATCCAATTTTTTTGAACCGGTCTTTAAGTTAGCTAACAAAATCTTTAGATCATTTCCGGCTTCCTCGTCATTCAATAGTATTCCGGCGGGGGATTTATTGGTGTTCAGGGAACTGCTCACTTCCCGTATGCTATTACTTGCGAGTTTCAGGTTTTCTGTTATTTCATTGCCGGTTTTTGACATTTGTTGAAATTGCAAAACAGCGGATTGTAACTGGCTGAAGATTACTGTATCGGTAATCAGGTCGTTGGTAAGCGAGCCTTTAGATGTAAGGCGGCCGGTATACTGAGAAATATCAGCAGTAAGGCGTTGCGCATTAAAAGATGCCTGCCTAAACCCTGCTATCGCCACCTCTAAATTATTTGCAAGAGCCTTGTCTGAGAGCAGTTTCCCAATAGTACCTTCACCATCAACCATTCGCTTACTGGCCAGTTTAAGGTTACCCGTAATATCCAAAAGGTTCTTATTGTTTTCCTGAAACGTGGTAAGTATTTCTTCCGTACTCAGGCCCTTTTCCACTTCCAATTCATCATTCTCGGAAATGGATGATGAATTCAACGAGCCACCGTAGATAACTACAATTTTATTGCCTATAAAACCATCAGAACCAACCTTGGCTTTTGCATCTTTCATAATGTATTTCTGCGCATCCGTCTCGATATTCATGACTATATGCACCTGCGAATTCCCCGTAAATGTCATCTTCTTTATAGTTCCGACTTTTACCCCAAGGAACCACACATTATTTCCAACATGTAAGCCTCCGACGTCGTTAAAGGTAGCATTAACAGTTACCTTTTTTTCAAATGTTTTTTTCTGATTCCCCAGCGTCAACAGGCCTGTAATAAAAATTACAATACCCACTACTATAAAGGCTCCGAGTATTACAGCCCTTTTATTGTTATTACTTTTCATTGTTACTGTATAAAATTGTAATTGTAAAAACTCATTATCCGCTCATCCTCGGTAGCAAAGACTTCGTCAAAACTACCCTGGCGTATAAATTTTCCATCAAGCATTATCGCGATTCTATGACCAGTACTTTTAGCGCAGGCCAGGTCATGGGTAATGATGATAGAACTAGTATGATATTTTTCCTGCACTTCATTGATCAGTTTATTTATCTCAATGCAGGTGGCAGGGTCCAAACCAGCAGTGGGCTCATCATACAACATGATCTCTGGCTGAAGGATAAGTGTACGTGCTATACCAATACGTTTTCGCTGTCCGCCGGATAATTCTGAGGGCATCTGGTTGATGGTTTTTGACAAGCCTACGGCATCAAGGACCTCTTCCACTGCCTTATCTATTTCGGACTTTTTGAGGTGATGTAAATTTTGCACCAATGGAAACTCAAGATTTTCCCCTACGGTCATACTGTCGTATAAAGCGCTGTTTTGAAATGAAAAACCAAGTTTTAGCCTAAGTTTCATTAATTGTTTTTCACTTAATTGTCCAACTTTCATATTCAAAACATTCACTTCCCCTTTATCGGGCTTCAGCAAGCCTGCAATTATCTTGATCAACACTGACTTACCGCTTCCCGAGCGTCCTAACACCACTACATTTTCACCTTTGTTGACATCCAGATCAATTCCATTTAATACACCATTCCCCTCGAACGATTTATACAAACCTCTGATTGAAATAACTTTTTCCTTACTGTCGACTGGTATCATATAATTTTTCCCACGATTTTAACCGCCCCTCAACGAGTTGGAAATTTGAACGATAATAGTCTCCTCGATAAAAACTAAAAACATGGACATTACAACTGAAGAGTTAGCCGCTATGCCTACACCCATTGTTCCCTTGCTGGCATGAAAACCTTTATAACTACTTACAATACCTATCGTGAACCCAAACACAAGTGCTTTTACAAGCGAAGTGAAGTAGTCAAGGAAGCTGATAGTGGAAAAAGCGTTTTCAAAAAAAGTAATAAAACTTGTTTGTTCATTAGCATGTATGTCAAGAAAAGAACCCAACATACCCACGAATGCGCTGTAAAACATTAATAATGGCAGCATGAACGTGGTGGCTAAAACCCGGGTAACTACCAGGTATTTATATGGATTAATAGCAGAAACCTCCATTGCATCTATCTGCTCCGTGACTTTCATTGAACCAAGTTCAGCACCTATATTTGAGCCAACTTTTCCGGCACATATAAGGGCGGTAACGAGAGGTGCAAGCGCACGCATAATGGCTATGGATACTAATGAAGGCAACCAGGATGTCGCACCGAAGTCCGCAAGTGATGGCCTGGACTGCTTAGTAAATACAAGTCCTGTAATAAAACCCGTCAATGTAATCAGCGGAAGAGACTTGTACCCAATATTGTAACACTGCCTGACAATCTCCTTTATCTGATAAGGCGGTTTAAACACAACTCTAAAAAAACGGGCGGCAAATGAAAAAGCGTGATAAAATCTCAAAAAAAACAGATCTATTTTTTTTGAAATGATATATTCACCGGACTTGTGTACGTTACTTTCCATGAGCTAGCTTTATAAACCTATTACTGCGTTTTGACATTAACGTATTTGGATTTTTAATATAAGAGTGATAAATTTTCTTTTGGGTAAGTTCAATCAGGCTTGCATGCGTTTTTATCGGTGTGTAAACCATTTTTCCTGTTTATTAAAAATGAGTATTTTGTCATATTGCTTTATCTGCAGCAATATTTCCACACTGCAGTATTTGCAACTAAAAATCAATAAATGTGCCCTATTTTTATTGTAAGCAACGAATCCACCTCACGGAGAGATCAATCGATAATTTACCCTCTTATGTCCAGGCGCTACGATAACTTTCTCTCGCCCGGCGTCGGTTTAGTACCGGGATGGTTTTAACCGTTATATCCTTCCTGAGTAGCACCTCAACTTACGACTACGAATCTTTGCCATTCAGTTTTAATATGGTTTAAACGTCCGCCAATAACCCGCTTTTTCAATGTAATTGCTGATTTTTCCAATTGCTGTTTTGCTTCAACGAACGTCTACCGGATTGTGGGATTTTAAATGAAAGGAGGTATTTATTTCCCATTAATAATAATCAGGTTGGAATTTTTCAAAGATGTTGAAATTCTTTGTTGTAAAGCACTCATTATCACCCTTACCTATGGAAAATGTATAGGGCATACTATTTGGGTACTTATCATTAAAATACAGCTTATGAAAAGTAAAATTTTATTACTGGCATTAAGTGTGATGGTAACGGCTCAATTAATGGCACAGCAATCTCCGGAGGATTCAGTTAAAAAAGTTAAGCAACAACAACGTATCGGTGAGATCACGAAGCAGATAAATGATCGTAAAGAAAAGTTGGCCCGGTTAGAAATAAAACTTCAGCAAGAAACCAAGGATAAAGAAAGGGCCACCAATGAGGCGCAGGAATCTGCGGATAAAAACCGCCAGGCTGCTGTGAAACTCAGCAACGATGCGGAGGACAGGAAAAAGGCGAAAAGAGCTGAAAAATATTCCGATGACGCAAAGCATGACGCCAAAAAGGCCAGGCGGGCTTCCAACAATTTTGAAGAAATAGAAAAGGATATCAAGGTTCTAAAAAAGCGAATCGCAGAAGATGAAAAGACCCTTTCTGATTTAAATCTTGAAAAGGTTAATAGTACAATCAAAGATTAACGAATATTGTAAATTTCATCCTTTTTGAAACGCTTTTGCCTCCATAGACTTTTGACTAATGGCGTTGCAAAAATTCCAATTCCCTCATATAGCAACGCAAAATTCAATTGGCATTCGCCTACCGCACGGGCCAGGTTCTTCTTGTTATTTGCCAACAACCCGGAATTTCCAAAAACCTTCGAAAGAGTAGGCACTTTTAATTAATACCTCAAATATGAAAATGCTTTTACACAATAAAATCCGTTATCAATAAAAAAAAAACAAGAATACTAAAACAAGCCGGATGGAAGCTCTGGCTCGGACACTTTACCAGATATGCCTTTAGCGGTTTTAATTGAATTATTCAGAAAGAGCACTGACAGTCTTTTGGTAGCTAAGAATCGACACGTGTCGCTTAATTACGGTTGAAATTGAAAACCTTTTAAATCAGATGTTCAATTTTTCTTTAACGTTGTCTGTTATCAATAAGTCGCCAAGTCCTGAAATTATTTTATCTGGTTCAAAAGATCCAATTCTCTCATAGCATATTGCCTACGGGCATGATTGCTGTTCATGAGAAAATTCTAATGGACCTGAAATGATGTTTTTCATACCTCGTTTGAAATTTTTAAAATGAGTCAGATTCATACAATGAGACCAATTCTCTTTGCCATGATTGTTCTCGGGTTGTTAAACTCCTGTATAGACCATGTTAAACGGGCGGACAAAAATAGCTCTTTGACTGGCGCGATAGCAGTCCAACTGTGGACCTTCCGTGGAGATCTTGAAAAGGATGTCCCAGGAACATTGAAGAAGATCAAAGATCTGGGATTTGCATACGTAGAAGGATTTGACGTGCCTTACATCGTTGGTAATCCCGATGCCTTCAGGTCAACAGATTGATCCGGTTCAACCCGAGACTGGTGCCAATCCATAAATTTCCATTTTCATCTTCCTCCAGTCCGTAGACATGATTGTTGCCGATGCCTGCTTTGCCATCCTCATGAGAAAAGTGGGTAAACGTTTTTGTTTTTTTATTGAACAACTCTAATCCCGAACCATTGGTTCCTATCCATAGATTTCCTTTCTTATCTCCGTAAATACTGTTTACATAGTTATTGCTAAGGCCCGAAGGATTTGTTTTATCGCTATGATAGTTAATAAAGTTATCCTTCTTCCGGTCGCATTGACTAATTCCGCCTCCATATGTTCCTATCCAGATATTTTTGTCAGCATCCTCAGCAATAGTCCGGATATTAGAGCGGGGTATACCTTTTACATTGGATGGATCGTATTTAAAATGCTTATAGGTATTTTTTTCTTTATTAAAAACGGCTATTCCATCTCCCCAGGGAGCAATCCATAAACTTCCTTCACTATCCTCAAATACTTCTAAGACATAATTTCCGCATATGCTATTCCTGTTTAAAGGATTATGCTTATAAGCGGTAAAGTTGCCTTTTTTATCGTCAAACAAATTGAGGCCTCCTCCATCAGTACCAATCCACAGATTTTCCCTGGAGTCTTCAAAAATAGATATCATAACATTATTACTTAAGCTAAAGGGCAGGGAGGATTGGCGGTAGTGAGTGAATTTATTAGCATCCCGGCTTACAAAGTTGATGCCGCCACTGGCTGTTCCTACCCACATATTACCTTTGTAGTCCCTGCAGATAGAAGAAATGGAATTATTGTTCAGACTTGTATTATCAATATCATCCTGTAAGTAATTTTCAAATGTTCCGGCACGTATATTATATAGGTTTAACCCGCCATTTTCTGTTCCTATCCAAAGATTACCCTGGTCATTGCGAAAAAGCAAAACACCGGCTATTAAGCAGGCAACCCAAAAAAAAATAGTGCAGGAATTTCATAGTAATTCTGTTTTCATCCGTTGTTGTTAATACGAATTCCTGCCTGCCCCGAAGGCAGTGTAAAATGAAAAGTTGTTCCTTCACCGGGTATTGATTCTATCCAGATCCTACCGCCATGTGATTCGACTATTTTTTTACAATGAGCAAGTCCGATCCCCGACCCTTCATATTCCTTCCTGGAATGCAATCGTTGAAAAATAATAAATATTTTTTCGCTATGCTTTGGTTCTATGCCGATACCATTATCCGTGAACGAGAATTTCCAGGCATCGCCTTTTACTTCAGCGCTTATCTGAATCTTTGAAATGATATCATTTTTCCGGAACTTAATTGCGTTCGTGATCAGGTTTTGAAAAAGCTGTTTAATGGCCGTAGGGTACGCATACAGGCAGGGCAACCGGCCGGCGCTGATCTTTGCGCCGGATTCAGCCACTACTATACCCAGGTCTGTTAAAACTTCATTGAGTAATACATTGCAATCAATCTCCTGCAATTCTCTTTTACCCCCGATCCTCGAATATTCCAGCAGGTCACCAATAAGTGTTTTCATTCTGGCGGAGGAATCCGAAATATAAGAGAGGTAACTATCCGCTTTTTCATCGAGTCTGCCCTTATATTGTTTCTGAAACAATTCCACGAAACTCGCGGTTGTTCGCAAAGGCTCCTGAAGATCATGCGAAGCGATATAAACAAATTGCTCCAGCTCCGTATTCTTGCTTTCAAGTTCCTTGTTGGCACGGTCGGCTTCTTCCCTTGCTTTTTCCGCCTCCAGCCGGGCATGGTGTTCTTCTTCATGAACTTTTACTAGCTGCACCGTCTGTTCCTTCACCTTCCGTTCTAATAATTTCCGCTGCCGTTTTACAACATTCATTCTTACAGCAAAAAAAGCTATAATGCTTCCACCCACTGTCAGCAATACCGATATCCTGAACCACCATGTCAACCAGAATGGTGGTGTAATGATTAGCTGAATGCTGGTTATATTTGAAGACCAGGATCCTTCGTTCGTTAATCCCCTGACTTTAAAAATATATTTGCCCGGGTTAAGGTTGGTATATGTTGCCGTATGCCTGCTCCCGATATTATTCCAGTCCTTGTCAAATCCTTCCAGTTTATACGAGTATTGTTTTTTTTCTGCCCTGGTATAATTTAAAGAAGCAAATTCAAAAGAAAATACGGATTGTTTATAGCTAAGTGTAATTTCTTTTGTTTGATTGATATGCTTTTTCAGCGGTGATCCGTCGTTACTGTTGACAGCTACAGCCACCTGTTGATTAAATATCTGGAAATCCGTTATGACAAGCGGCGGGTCAAAATCAATTTGTTTTATGCGTTCAGGAAAAAATTCATTAAAGCCATTGCTGCCGCCGAAGTACATAGCGCCGGAACGGCTTTTTAAAAAACTATATCTGAATTCCTGCGCCTGCAAACCATCTGTAACATTATAGTTTTTAAACTTTTTCGTATCCGGGTTAAATTTAGAAAGACCATTGAATGTGCTTATCCATAAATTTCCCTGGGTATCATTCAATATGCCAATGGTAGTATTGTGCGGAAGATCATGCGGAGCAAGGTAGGCGGAAAAGATGTTCTTTTTCCTGTCCCAGTAATTTAACCCGGCATCGGTGGTTATCCAAAAATCGCCGTGCTTGTCTTCAAAAATAGCGTTAATACAATTATTGCTAAGGCTATTTTTACCTTCTTCATGCTTTATCGAGCTAAACTTCTTTGTACTTTTATCGAATAAATTTAATCCTCCTCCATCGGTACCGATCCAAAGCAGGCCTTTGCTGTCTTCAAAAAAACTTATTACGTTATTGCTGCTTATACTATGCGGGTCTTTTTTATCATGCGTGTAATGAATAAAGCCTCCTGTTTCCCTGTCATACAAATCCAACCCTTCGCCATAAGCCCCTATCCAGATATTTTTATCCCTATCCTCAAAAATAACCCAGATGTTATCGCCGATTAGACCTGAAGGGTTTG
The DNA here is from genome assembly GCA_040007815.1 of Chitinophagaceae bacterium. GTDB lineage: Bacteria > Bacteroidota > Bacteroidia > Chitinophagales > Chitinophagaceae > Terrimonas_B. The sequence continues at coordinate 57,665 of JBDTUH010000026.1, read as the reverse complement.
ACGGGTTTTTTTTAAAATGCTTATAGGTATTTTTTTTACGGTTCCATACTGTAATACCTGCACCCCAGGTGCCAATCCATACATTTTGATCCCTGTCTTCAACAACGCTCACCACATTATCGCCGCAAATACTGTTTGGTCCCTTATGTTTAAAATGAGTAAATGTGCCGTTCTTTCGATCTAAGATGTTTAACCCTCCGCCATCTGTACCAATCCACAAATTATTTTGTGAGTCTTCGTAAAAACATAAAACCTTGTCATTGCTCAGGCTGTTTGGTAAACCGCTGTGTTTATAATGCACAAAATTACCGGCGTCGCTGTTGACAAAATTGATACCTCCACTGTAGGTGCCCACCCACATATTTCCTTTAGAGTCTTTATAAACAGAATAAATGCCATTATCGCTGATGCCGGGGCTTTCACTATTCTCATGGCGGTGACAGCTTAATGTTCCTGTCTGGCGGTTTAAAATATACAAACCCCTGGTTTGTGTCCCCATCCAAAGGTTGCCGGCATTATCTTCTGTTATACAATCCACAATATCATTGATGCCATTGTTATCGGAAGCGATTTTTTTTATCCGCTCAAAACTCCCCGTTGATTTATCAAAGTGGTCAATCCCTTTTCCCGTTCCAACCCAGATTTCCTGTTTGCGGTTTTTGTAAATGACAAACACGTTGTTTGCGCTAAGAGAGTTGTTGTTCCTATTATGTTTAAAGCAGGTAAAACTGCTATTCTTACTGTCAAAAATATTAAGCCCTCCTCCCTGTGTCGCTATCCACAAATTATGTTGTTCATCCTCCATCAGGTCAACCACATCATTATCACTTAAACTTTTCGGGTCATTCTTATTATAAACATATTGAGTGAAGCGCTGGTTTTTCACATCAAAATGGTTAAGACCGCCTTCCTGCGTGCCAATCCAGAAATTTCCTTCGTGATCCATGATAATACTGTTTACTAAATCGCTGGAAAGACTGTTAGCGCCATTATTATGTTTGTACGTAGTAAATTGTTCCCGCTGCCGGTCAAACTTACTGATACCGCCGCCCCAGGTTGCAATCCATAGATTGCCTTCCTTGTCTTCAATAATATCGCTAATAAAATTATTACTGAGACTATTTTTATTATTAGGATCGTTTTTGTATACGGTAAACCTGTACCCGTCATATTTATTCAATCCATCCTGTGTTCCAAACCACATAAATCCATGGCTATCCTGTAAAATACAAAGTACATTGCTTTGCGAAAGGCCTTCGGTGATTCCTATGTGATCGAATTTTATATTTTGCTTTTGTGAGAAAGCAAAAAAGCAAGCCAGCTGCGCGAAAAATAAAAACACGCAGCGTAACTTTTTTATAAAAGCGACCCGGTCTCCCATCGTTAATTTTTTAATTGGCGATATGTAAAGCAACACCGGTTTATTAATTCGCGGGGACATTAGTAAAATATTTTTCGATAACGGCAGCTACTTTTTCCGCTGTTAAAGGTTTATTTTCAAAACCGGAAATTTCAGGCCTCCCCTTAGCTCTTATCTTATCTTCAGGAAACAGCGAGGTAGTAAGCATTACAATGATAATCCTGCTATCCGTATTCAATTTTTTGTATTCTTCGAGGAACTCCCAGCCATCCATCGCCGGCATGTTAATATCAAGGAATATAAGATCCGGGCTGGGATAGATACCGGGATCATTGCCTGCTTCGCTTTGGATAAGATAGTCAAGCGCCTCCCGGCCGCTTTGCACTATTTTTATATGTCGCGTGCACCCGGATTCTTCCAATATCATTTGAGTGAAAAAATTTGTTGGTTCATCGTCATCAATGACCAGTACGCAATTCAGTTTGTTTTTCATTTGTTATTGTTTTTATGTGGAATGGTAAAATAAAAAGCGGTGCCTTCATTTGCCCGGGATTCAATCCAGATCTTTCCTTTATGCATTTCTACTATCTTTTTGCAATGAGACAGGCCGATCCCTGACCCTTCGTATTCTTTCCTTGTATGCAGCCGTTGGAAAATGACGAATATCTTTTCACTGTTTTTTTTCTCAATGCCAATGCCATTGTCTGCGAACGAAAATTGCCAGCACTCTTCGTTTCGTTTAACAGCTATTTTGACAACAGGCGCCGTATCTTTTTTCCTGAACTTAATGGCGTTGGCTACCAGGTTTTGAAAAAGTTGTTTGATCCCCGTACGGTAACCCCTGAGCACAGGCAACTGCCCAACCGTGATCTCCGCCCCTGCTTCTTTGATTGCCATATCCAGGTCAGACAAAACTTCTTTCAGGACGGCGTTGCAGTCTATCGTCTCCATTTCTTTATTCGTACCTATCCTTGAATAATCAAGCAGATCATTGATCAACGTCGTCATTCTGTCGCCAGACTGGGTGATATAAGAAAGATAACTATCTGCTTTCTCATCCAGCTTTCCTTTGTATTGCTTCTTGAATAGTTCCACAAAACTGGAAGTAGTTCGCAATGGTTCACGTAGATCATGCGAGGCGATATACACAAACTGTTCGAGCTCCTGGTTCTTATTTTCAAGTTCGTTGTTTGCATGATCGGCTTCTTCTCTTGCCCTTTCCGCATCGATCCGGGCTATCCGTTCTTCGCTGTTGAGATGTATTAACTGGATTGTTTGCTCTTTTACTTTTTGCTCCAATATTTGTTGTCGCCGTTTTATCGCTGTCATCCGTACCACATAAAAAAAGACAATGCTGCCGGCGATGCTCAGTAAGCCAGCTATCCTGAACCACCATGTCAACCAGAACGGAGGTGTTATGGTAAGTTGAATACTTGCAATATTGGTAGACCAATTTCCTTCATTATTCAACCCTTTTACTTTGAACAGGTATGTTCCGGGATCAAGATTAGTATAGGTAGCCATACGTTTAGCGCCTGCTTCATTCCAATCCTTATCAAAGCCTTCCAGCATGTATGCATATCTCTTTTTTTCCGCAGCCGTATAATTAAGTGTGGCGAATTCAAAAGAGAAAACAGAACTTGAATAGGGAAGGGTAATCGTTTTTGTTTCAGTTATACTTTTTAGTAACGGAGAAGGGTCGTTTTTATCTTTTGCAATAGCTACCTCCTTATTGAAGACCTGGAAACTTGTAATCACCAATGGAGGTTCAAATGCAGTGGCTTTTATACTATCCGGGAAAAACTGGTTAAAGCCATTATTGCCGCCAAAATACATCATACCGGAGCTGCTTTTGCAGAATGCCTGGACTTTAAATTCGTTTGACTGCAAGCCATCGGATTTGCTAAAATTTTTAAATAATCCCGTAACACGGTTAAAGCGGGAAATACCGCCATTACTACTGAGCCAAAGATTTTTTTTCCCATCTTCCAGGATTCCTAAAATCAGATTACCGGGAAGGCCATCTGCCATTGTATAAACTTTAAACCGCCCGGTTTTTTTATTAAATTGGTTCAGGCCTGACCTGGTGGCTATCCATAAATTTTTGTTGCTATCTTCGAACATTGAGCTCAGATTATTATCGCTGATACTATTCTTTGTTTCGTCATGCATAAAGTGGGAAAACGTTTTGCTCTTTTTATTAAAAAGGTTTAAGCCCCCCGCTTCGGTGCATATCCACAGTTCCCCGTCACTATCCTCAAAAATGGATATAATATTAGTAGCCGATATCCCGTCACTACGGTTCTTGTCATATTGATAATGCGTAAAAGATTTATGGTCAGGATTTAATAAGTTCAGCCCACCTCCGGACGTACCGATCCAGATATTTTTATCCTTGTCTTCATGTATGATCCAGGCATTATTATTACTTAGACTAGAAGGATTGGCAGGATCATTTTTAAAATGTTTGAATGTGTTATTTGCGGGGTTATATACCGATACGCCATCTGCCCATGTTCCTATCCATATATTCCCCTTACTGTCTTCACATGCAGTTACTACATAATCGCCGCAAATACTTTGTTCATTGTCTTTTTCATGCCGGAAATGTTTAAAGTTGCCGCTTTCCGGATCAAATAAATTCAAGCCGCCCCCGTCAGTACTTATCCATATATTCTTTTTTTTATCTTCAAAAATGCTTAACACCTGGTTATTACTAAGGCTGTTTTTCAGCATCGTTCGTTTAAAATGGGCAAACCTGATCTCATCACAGTTAGCCAGATCAACACCAGCGTCAAATGTGCCGAGCCACATATTGTTTTTTGAGTCCCGGTAAATTGAATTGATTGAATTATTGCTGATACTCTCCTTATCGATCAGGTCATTTGTATAGCTCGCAAATAACCCGGCGCTGTAATTAAAGATAGACAGACCTCCGTTTGCGGTACCTATCCATAATTTGTTTTCAGCGTTTTCATTTATTGAGGACACAAAGTCGCCGATTAAAGAATTAGCATTATTTTCATCGTGTAAGAAATGATGAAATGTACCGGTTTCCCGGTTAAACAAATCTAATCCGGCGCCATCTGTGCCTATCCATAAACGACCTTTACTATCTTCAAACATCGTATTCACAGTATTGCTGCCAATAGATTTCGGATTATTTTTATCGTGCTGAAAGGATTTGAACCTGTTGGTTTGCGGATTAAATAAATTGAGCCCATTTGAAGTGCATATCCACAGGTTATGCCGTGTATCTTTAAAAATATATTTTACGGATGAACTGCCGGGGCTATTCTTGTTGTCCTGTTCATTCGTAAAATGCTCAAATTTATTTTTGACCGGATCAAACATATCCAACCCTGCATTAGTGCCAATCCATAGGTTTCCCCGCTCATCCTCCAGAATGCTGTTGACCATGTCGTGAGAGATGCTGTTAGTATTCTTAGGATCATGCATATATTTTATAAAATGCTCTTTGTTGCGGTCATAACGGCATATGCCGCCACCTCCTGTTGCTATCCACAGATCACCATTTTTACTTTCCGCAATGCACCTGATAGAATTATTGCTGATACTTTTTTGATCGAGAGGGTCGTTTTTATATACGGTGAATGTATATCCATTGTATTTATTCAATCCATCCCAGGTGCCAAACCACATAAAACCGCGGCTATCCCGCAAAATACAAAGTACGTTGCTTTGAGAGAGTCCTTCAGCGATCCCAAGGCGATCAAATTTTATTTCCTGCTTTTGCGAAAAGGCAAGAAGAGAAACCAGGTGTAAAACAATTAAAAGCAGGCAACGCAGCTTTTTTGCATAAGCGTGCTGATGCGCTGGAACGAATTTTTTGCCAGGCGCTTTAAAATAGAATAGCAGTTTATTAACCCGCTGTAACATTTGTAAAATATTTTTCCAGTACGGCGGCCACTTTTTCCTCTGTTAAAGGTTTATTTTCAAATCCCGAAATTTCCGGCATTCGTTCAGCTCTTAGTTTGTCTTCAGGAAAAAGCGAAGTAGTTAGCATAACAACTATGATCCGGCTGTCCACATTCAACTTTTTGCATTCTTCTAAAAACTCCCAGCCATCCATGGCCGGCATATTTATATCCAGGAATATAAGGTCCGGGCACGGATAGAGAACCGGGTTATTTCCTGCTTCGCTTTGTATGAGATAATCAAGTGCTTCCTGGCCGCTTTGCGCGATTTTGATATGATGGGTACAACCAGACTCTTCCAGGATCATCTGGGTAAAAAAATTTGTCGGTTCATCGTCATCAATGACGAGTACGCAGTTTAATTTCTGTTTCATGAGTTTATATTGGTTTGAATGTCTGCCTTGTCTACGGGCAGGGTGAAATAAAATGTGCTTCCTTCCCCGGGTTTGGATTCCACCCAGATTTTTCCTTTATGTAACTCCACAATTTTTTTGCAGTGCGCTAAGCCAATGCCCGAGCCTTCATACTCACTCCTGGTATGCAAGCGTTGAAAAATTATGAATACTCTTTCTTTATGTTGATCGTTTATCCCGATACCGTTATCGCTGCAGGTGAATTCCCAATAACCATTATTTTTGCAAGCGGCAATTTTAATTTGAGGTATTGTATTGGCTTTCCTGAATTTGATGGCATTGATAACCAGGTTCTGAAAAAGCTGTTTGATCTCGGTAGGGTACCCCTTAATAACAGGCAACAGATCAAACTGAATCTCAGCCTTTGTTTCTTTAATAACCAGGTCAATATCGGCAAGTACTTCCTGTAGCATTATAGTACAGTCAACCGGTTTCCACTCCATTTTTTTACCTATTCTTGAATAGTCAAGCAGGTCTTTAATAAGCACTTTCATTCTGTCGGAAGACTGAGTCATAAACGTGAGATACTTGTCAGCCTTTTCATCCAGTCTGCCTTTGTATTGTTGCTGCAGCAATTCCGCAAAACCGGAAGTTGTTCTTAGCGGCTCCTGCAAATCGTGTGATGCTACAAATGCAAATTGTTCCAGCTCTTTATTTTTTCTTCCCAGTTCTATGTTGGCCTGTTCTGCTTCCTCCCTGGCCTTGTGTTCTTCTTCCGTTGATTGCAATAATTGGCGGGTTTGTTCATTTACCTTATACTGCAATTTTCTTTTCTGCATTTCGATAATATTGATTCGAAACCTGTAAAATGCAAAAACAATTCCTGCAATACCTGCTACCAGGCAAAGTCTGAACCACCATGTTAGCCAGAACGGAGGTGTTATGGTGAGTTGAAGAGATGCAATAGTAGAAGACCATGCTCCATCGTTGTTCAGCCCCCTGACTTTTAATACATATTTTCCGGGGTCCAGGTTAGTATAGGTAGCTGTATGCTTGCTGCCGATATCATTCCAGTCTTTATCAAAGTCTATCAGCATATATGAATACTGTCTCTTTTCCTGGAAAACATAATTTAGGGAAGCAAACTCAAAAGTGATCACAGACTGATCGTATGATAATACTAACTCCTTAATACCTGTAATACTATGTTCTAAGAGAGGTTTATTATTACTCTTGTCATTGATCTGAACCTGTTTGTTAAAAACCAGGAAATCGGTAAAGACAAGTCGCGGTTCGTATGGGATGCTATGTATGCTATCCGGGAAAAAGCCATTGAAACCGGCAATTCCTCCGAAATACATTTTTCCCGAAGCGCTCTTATAACAGGAATTTACTTTGAATTCATTTGACTGCAACCCGTCACTTACATTAAAATTTTTAAAGCTACCGGTAGCCGGGTTGAACCGGGATAATCCATTGTAGGTGCTTATCCAGAGATCACCTTTTTTATTAAACAATAAGCCGGCAATTGTATTGCCGGGCAGGCCATCTTCTATATCATAGCTTGTAAACCGCCCGGTCTTAGCATCCATACGGTTCAGTCCAAGGCCGGTGCCTATCCATAAATTTCCTTCTCCATCTTCCACCAACCCATATACATGATTGTTGCTAATTCCTGCTTGGCCATTTTCATGAGAAAAATGGGTAAACGTTTTAGTTTCTTTATGAAACAAATCTAATCCTGAACCATTGGTAGCTATCCACAAATTTCCTTTTTTATCCCTGTATATACTGTTTACATAGTTATTACTGAGGCCTGAAGGATTTGCTTTGTCGCTATGATAATTAATAAAATTGTCATTCTTCCGGTCGTATTGGCTAACTCCTCCACCATAAGTTCCTATCCAGATATTCTTATCCGCATCCTCGGCAATAGTCCAGATATTAGGACTGGGTATGCCTTTCACATTCGATGGATCATACTTAAAATGCTTATAAGTATTTTTATCTTTATTAAAAACGGTTATTCCATCACCCCAGGTGCCAATCCATAAATTACCGTCACTATCCTCAAATATCTCTAAGACATAGTTTCCGCATATACTATTCCTGTTGAAGGGATCATGCTTATACGAAGTAAAGTTGCCTTTTTTATTGTTAAATAAGTTGAGCCCCCCGCCATCAGTACCAATCCATAGATTTTCTTTGGAATCTTCAAAAATAGATATCACAACATCATTACTTAAGCTAAAGGGCAGGGAGGAGCGGTGATAGTGGTCGAATTTATTGGCATCCCGGCTTGCAAAGTTTATGCCGCCACTGAATGTCCCCACCCACATATTTCCCTTGTCGTCTCTGCAGATAGATGAAATGGAATTATTATTCAGGCTTGTATGGTCAATATCATCCTGTAAATAATTTTCAAAAGTTTCCGTGTGGGAATTAAAAAGGCCGAGCCCACAATTCTCGGTTCCTATCCAAAGATTCCCCTGGTCATCTTCATTTATTGCTCTTAAAACATTTCCGGGTAAACTCTCGCTATTACCGGGAATATTTTTGAAATGCGTGAATTCCTCCTTCTTCCGGTCAAAGAGGTTGAGGCCTTCGCCACGGGTGCCAACCCACAATCTTTTTCTGCTGTCCATGAAAAGATTCCAGGTACTATTTCCAGAAATAGATTTACTGTTCTTTGCATCATGCTGAAAGCGCTTGAATGTTTTCTTTTTCTTATCAAACAAATTCAATCCACCGCTATTCGTCCCAATCCACAAGTTATGCTGCTCATCCTCCACTATGTCTTTCACCAGATCGTCACTCAGGCTTTTTGAATCATTTTTATCATTTACATATTGAATAAACTTGTTGTTGTTTTTGTCATACATATTCAATCCGCCACCCTCTGTCGCTATCCATAAAATACCTTCGCTATCCTGCAATAGTTTATTGATGTAATCATTGCCAATACCTGGCGAATTCTTCGCGTTATGCCGGTAGCGGGTAAACTTTTCCTTTTTCCAATCAAACATATTCAGCCCGCCCCCCCAGGTTGCCAGCCAAATATTGCCTTTTTCGTCTTCAGCGATACTTGTAACGGCATTATTGCTGAGGCTGTTCTCATTCCGCTTATCGTACTTATAAACAATAAATTTATACCCATCATACTTATTCAGACCATCAGAAGTTCCAAACCACATAAACCCCCGGCTATCCTGGAAGATGGACATTACGCTGCTTTGGGAAAGCCCCATAGCGGTCCCGATATGTTCAAATTTAAAATGCTGCCTTTGTGAAAAACTAAGAAAACAAACAAACTGCGCCACAAATAAAAACAGGCAGTGTAATTTTTCTACAAAGGCGCGTCGATGCGCTGCTGTTAATTTTTTAACAACCGGCTTATACGACCATCGCAACAATTTATTCCGCGGTAACATTTGCAAAATATTTTTCTAATACGAGGGCTACCTTTTCCGCGGTTAAAGGTTTATTTTCAAATCCCGAAATTTCCGGCATTCGTTCAGCTCTTAGTTTGTCTTCAGGAAAAAGTGAAGTAGTTAGCATAACAACTATGATCCGGCTGTCCACATTCAACTTTTTGTATTCTTCTAAAAACTCCCATCCATCCATGGCGGGCATATTTATATCGAGGAATATAAGATCCGGGCTTGGGTAGACATCCGCATTGTTTCCTGCTTCACTTTTTATGAGGTAATCAAGTGCTTCCTGGCCACTTTGCGCGATTTTAATATGGCGGGTACAACCGGATTCTTCAAGTATCATGTGGGTAAAGAAATTCGTAGGCTCATCATCATCGATGACCAATACACAGTTTAATTTGTTTTTCATTTGTTATTGTTTTTATAGGGAATGGTAAAATAAAAAGTGGTGCCTTTACCTAACCGGGATTCCAGCCATATCTTTCCCTTATGCAGTTCAACTATTTTTTTGCAATGGGACAGGCCGATACCCGAGCCGTTGTATTCATTACGGTTGTGCAGCCGTTGAAAAATTATAAATATCCTTTCATTATGCTCTTTTGCGATTCCAATACCATTGTCGGCAAATGCAAATTGCCAGCAATCGTTTTTTTCCCAGGCACAGATGGTTACAATGAGAGGAACATCTTTCTTCCTGAACTTGATCGAATTAAAAAGCAGGTGCTGGAAAAGCTGCCTGATTTCCGTTTGATAGCCGCTGACAACAGGTAAGGGGCCTGAACTAATTTCCGCGCCTGTTTCGCTTATGGCCGTATCAAGACCGACAAGCACTTCATTTAGCACTACATTACAATCAACTTGTCTTAATTCTCTTTTATTACCAATCCTGGAATAATCAAGCAGATCAGTAATTTGCACTTTCATCCTGTCAGAAGCCTGGATAATATAAGAGAGGTATTTATCCGCACGATCATCAAGGTTGCCCTTATATTGTCGCTGAAGTAAATGTGCGAAACTGGACGTTGTTCGTAGTGGTTCCTGCAGGTCATGTGAAGCTACATAAGCGAACTGATCCAGTTCCTTGTTTTTTCTTTCCAGTTCTTTATTCTGTAGCTCAAGGCTGGTTTCACTGGTTTTCAGATTTTCCCGCATGGCCAAAAGTGCTTTTCCCAGGTTGTCGTCATCGCCTAAAGGCTGAAAGGGCATCTCAAAATTTCTCCGCCCTATCTCATGTGCAAAAGTGGCTGCTGCCTGTAATTTTTCGGAAAGCTTATTTACTGACTGCACCATCCGTCCTATTTCATCGTCTTTTACCGGCTGATCTATTTTTTGTATAGTTCCGTGGCCCAGATTATTTATGATGTGCCTGATACTGTTTACCGGACCAATGATAATCTTAGTCAGATAGATGGAAAGAACGAAGCCCGCGAAAATAATAGTGGCGCCTATCAGGAGAATAAACATTCTGAGTTTCATGGAAGCTTTTTCAAGTTTGGCATTTTCTTCCATCCTGACGCCCGATCCAAATGCATGAATTGCATGGAGGGCATTTACCAGTGCGGTGGTCCTGGGCAGTATTTCTTCTTCAACTTTCCTCTCCGATTCAAGTTTAATGACCGGGTCATCATAATCTTCGAATTTTTTTAAAGAGCCCATTATATCTTTCTCGATAACCAGCAATGCTTCAAAGCCGGCAAATATATTGTTCAGACTGTCTACCCAGTTCTTATTTATCCAATGCGATGAATACGCCCGGATCTTTGACTTCAATACATGATAATCGGAATCATGTAGTTTTTCCAACAGCCTTTTATCTTCCTGGCTGGATCTTAGAAAGACCCAATTGGTAGTATACATCTTAGATTCAACCATCATCTTCTTGAAATCATCCAATGCCTCCAGGGAGGGGTCCACTATTTTGGAAAGCCGTTCGGTGAGCTTCCGGTTATTATTTAAAGTGAGGTTCGTGACTATTCCGTTCATCACGAATAAACTAACCAAAAGAAAGAAACTCCAATAGATCCTTTTTTTAATACTAATATTTATCCTGGTTTTCATTGTTTATCATATTGGATAGTAAGGTTAACGCACCGGGTTTTCTCCGTCCCGGTCTGCCTTCTCAGAATTCATAATTCAAGCCTGCCAGTAACATAAAGGGTGCAGCATCGGACCGGAAAAATTCTCTCGATTTATCATTCAATATGTTTTTGCCGCTGCAGAAAATGTTTAACCCTTTTACAGCTTCATAAGATACACTGGCATTGAGGATTAGTTTTGATTTGAAATGATCAATGCCCCTTACACCATCATTGAATACAATGTTGGAAGCATGATAATAAGTTTGCGCCGCATAGTAATAAGCGCTGACATTAATATTGAATTTTGCTACAGGTAAGTAATTCAAAGAAGCGCCGCCGAATACAGCAGGTGTGCTTTTAAGATCCGCTTCCGTTCCCATTCCGGAATAGATATTATTTTGAGTTGGATCATCCAGTTGGGGCCAGGTGGCATCCGGAGTATTTGCATAAGGAACATAATTCTTTACCCGGGACTGCTGGAAAGTAATAAAGGGTTTTGCCTGAACTTTCGCCGACTGGTATGCCAATGATATTGTGATGCCTTGCTGGCGCAGCCTGACCGGAAGGTTAGTAGTAACAAGCGGCGTTACCAGTATGGTGTCGCTACCATTTAACCTGACGTAAGATGGGTTAAAGACAAGGCTATTATAGTTACGAGAGCGGATATTAAATAATTCAATATCCAAATACAGACCTGTTGCGAGTTGGCCGCGGTACCCGATTTCAAACATATCTGCTGTAAGTAATTTAAGATTTTTGTTTCCCTCTACCTGTAGCATCATGTATTTCTGATAGCCTATCTGGTAATTAGCTACCTGCTGGTTAACATAAGCGTCATAAATAGTAGCCGAACGCGGCGATCTGGAATAAACTGTTCTGAGCAGGTGTTTTTTATTCAATTTATAGGTAGTGGCAAACTCATAAGAAATATATGTAGTGTCGGGGATATTGAATTTATTAGCCGCTACACCTGCAACCAGTCTCAATTTATTATTGAATAATTTATATTCCCCGCGCAGGGATGCTGTCTTTGTAGTGATCTGGCCCCTGGCATTGAAAATTTTTGCGCTGCCTGATATACCGGAATATCTGGTATCATCGTAAATAGCGCTTCTGTAGCTTAAACCCGGTTTAAGTGAAAGATTATTTTTTATATAGTTATATTCTATAGCGGCATCTATAGTATGGAAATCGTATTTGTTGCCGGGATAGTTTGGGTTCTGCGTGCCATTAATAAAAGAGACCTGTGCCGAAATATTTTTTATGTTGGCCCTGAGATCAGCGTACCGGCTATCAGAGGCAACGGTAGAAAGCGGAGTCGACCCGTTGTCAGTGGATACTTTCTGCACCATTGAATGCTGAATGCCTGCAGAGAGAGTTAATTTTATTTCTTCTGATGGATCATACCTCAAAAAAGCGTTGCCTGCATATTTTTTCATCGCCATGGCGGGATCCGATGGATTGTTTCTGATTAGCGTATCACCTAAGACAGTGATAAAGTAGGGCGGGTTTTCCAGCCATTGGTTCCTGTACATCTCAAAATAGGATGTCTGGCTCCGGCCGCGACCCTGGTAATTACCAGAGGCTATCATGCTCCATTTCTTTGACTGGTATCCTATGGACGCATTATTGATAAATGTATTATAGTTGCCTTGTTGCGTATTCGCTATCATATATAAACCGTCCTTCTTTGTTTGCCGCGTAATGATGTTGATAACCCCGCTGACAGCATTCGGTCCATATAAGGCGGCGGCAGGTCCTCTTATTACCTCGATCTTTTCTACATCGTTGAGATCTACGGGCAAAGTCTCCCAGAATGTTCCTCCCTTCAGGTAATTGTATATTGGCCGGCTATCAATCATTACCAATGTTGTGGTAGAGTTTCCTTCAAATGGTGCATTAGGCGGAACGTTATCCATTCCGCGCAGGTAAATATCGTAGTTGCCATTAGTTTGTTCCCTCACGATCATTCCAGGTACCAGCCTTAACGCTTCCATGATGGAAGTACACCCTGTTCTGCGTATCTCCTCTTTTGTAACGACGGATGCTGATAAGGGGGCGTCAAACAGGAATTCAGCTTTTTTAGAAGCCGAAACAATTTTTACATTCAACAGATCTTTTAAGCTCAGACCTTCATAGTAGCTCCTGCTTGTTGTATCGGACTGACTAAAACCATTTGTAATGGCTGCCAGGTAAAAGGCGATACATAAAACGATATTGAGTAAAAATGGTTTCATAAAGACGGGTGGTTTTTTATACGATTTACTTTACAATTTTTCCGAGTTGAAGTAGTTCTGAAGCTATGCCCAGGTCCCTTTCCACAATATTATTTTTATTAATTTCCAATTTGAGGTGGTCGGATACAATACAAAAATTTATACAGCCGCCTTTCTGCGCAAGTCCTTCAGTTTCGGTTACCAACAGGACTGGGGCGCCTTCGGTCCTGGAAACGATCTTTTTCATGCTTCCGCTTTCTTCATCAGCGATAAACAAGATGTGACAGTTGGACAAAGCATCTGAAACCGATATCTTTTTTATAACTATTCTTTGATATCCCACCGTTTTATTAACGACATTTTTTGTCAGTTCATCAAACAAAGGAGTGTCACCGATGATTCCTATTATAAAATCGCCGGATTTTTTATTGTCCGGCCAATCAATATACTTGGTGAAATGGTAAATTATATTAGCATGAACTGCATAATCGGATTCATGTTGTGCCTCCGCGGGGGAAAAAGCCTGAACTAAAAAAATAAATAACAGGAACAAAAAATTATATCCTCCGGGAATTAGCCAACATCTTTTGAAAGGGTGTTTCATAGCTGAAAAAAAAAGATCACCACTCTTTTTCATACCCGCGCACAACTTCGCAAAGGTTGGTTTGTCGCTTGCGCAAATATAATCGACAGGCGGCCGCCGCGAATGAATCAGCATCAATTTTTGAAAGACCGGTATCATCAGAAAAATGCCTGGTTGTTATTAACACAATTGATCATAGCCGCGGTATTCCTGAGTTTGAGTTTTTTCAAAATATTGTACCTGTGCGCTTCGACGGTTTTGACAGACAAACCTAAAGGCGTTGCTATTTCCTTGGATGAATAGCCCTTTTTAATAAACTCAATTACTTCAATTTCTCTTCCTGAGAGATCATTAAAACCGCTTTTTTCCTCACCCCGCACCATATGATCCGATAAGATATTTTTGATCTCATCGCAGATATACTTCCGGTTACCATGAATTTCAATAATTGCCTTACACATTTCCTCGCGTGAAGAATTTTTTGTTACATATCCCATTACTCCGTTCTGGAGCATTTTCCTGACATATGCTGGCTGAGTGTGCATGGATACGCCAAGTACCTTCGTGGACGGAGAAGATTTTCGTATTAATGCAGCCGTCTCAATACCATTCATTCCTGGCATGTTAATATCCAGCGTTACAACATCCGGGCATAGTTGCCTCGCTAGTTCTACAGCTGCTTCACCGCTGCCTGCTTCCGCGACCACTTTAAACCTCGGATCGGTATTTAAGATAAAACTCCAGGCTTCTCTAACCAGCAGGTGGTCATCGGTAATCAGGATAGAAATTTTTGCCATAATATTTTCCATTTTGTACTTCTTTTTTTCGGGAATATTTTAATTATTATAAAAATGCATGACAGGCAGGACTTGCGGTTTTTTAACGGCAAATACTACTTTCAATTCGCAGCCTTGTCCTGGTTGCGAATCAATGTTCACTTTACCCTCAAACAGGGCCGCCCTGCTGATGATATTCCTTATACCCACACCATCCCTTTTTAACGAGGGTTCAAAACCTTTTCCGTCATCCTTTATCAAAAGCTCTAAAGTTTCACCATCTTCCTTTAGCCGGAGAGCGATGACAATTTTTTTTGCGTTCGCATGTTTAAGTATATTATTCAACTGCTCCTGGACTATCCTGTAAATGGTAAGTTTCTGATCTTTTTTCATACCCTTCTCATCGATACTTTCCCATTGTGTCATTATTTCAAAGTTGCCAGTAATGAAAAAAGGCTGAATGAGTTCCTCCAGTGCCATGATCAGTCCGAATTCTTCCAGGCAATGTGGCAGCAATGCATGTGACAACTTCCTGATCTCCGCCGTAGCCAGGAGAATGTATTCTTTACTTTTCAAAAGCATCTCCCGGTCTACCGACGGGGTTGCCATCGAAAAATCGAGATATAACTTGGCGGTAGCCAATATCTGGTTGATATTATCATGAAGTTCTATCCCCAGTTGCTTCCTTTCATTTTCCTGGCCCTGGATGGTAGCTATGTTAACAGCTCTCTGTTGCCGGAGGCGTGATTCTTCCAGTTCAACACTTAATCTTAGTTTTTCAGTTATATCATTGATCTGCGCCTGTCTTACTTTCTTGCCGCCATACTCAATAGTAGCGATAAATATCTCGACCATCATCTCTTCTCCGTTCTTCTTGATGTGGCGCCAAATGCGATTGCCGGTACCTTCAAACCGCTCGGGATATTTAGCATAGGTACTGGCCATTTCCCTATCTTCCGGGGGTCCGATATCCAGGATGGTCAGTTGAAGGAACTCTTCTCGTGCATAGCCATAATTGTTCACAGTAGCATTGTTGCATTCCAGTATTCGCAACGTTTCTATATCGATAAGGAGCATGGGGAAAGGATTGTCATAAAATACCTGGCGGTATTTCTCTTCCGATATCCTGATCTTTTCCTCCGCCTCTTTCTCCTGGGTTATATCCCAGAAATTACACACCACTGCACCTACATTGGCGTCGTTCAGCAGATTGGTAATTACTTTATCACACCAGCGATAATGACCTTTCTTGTGCCGTACACGCACTTGTATCCTCCCGATATATTCCGGGTTGATAATCGCTTTGTGTCTTTCCCTGATCAACGCAGCTATATCTTCCGGATGAATAGCCTCATTTTCATTGACGCCTATATATTCTGCTTCAGTATACCCAAGAATGCTGGTGATAGCAGGGGTTCCATACAGGATCGTCCCATCGGGTGCAGTCAATATCTTCATGTCGGGGCTTCTTTCAATAAGCACCCTGAATAAAGCCTGCTGCCGGGCCATAACCACTTCACTATTTTTTCTTTCAGTGATGTCTTGCACAGCGCCAATGATACGGATAGGTATACCCCCGGGAGATCTTACTATATAACCCCTGTCACAGATATACTTGTAGGTACCGGCTTCCGTTAAGAACCGGAATTCTATTTCAAAGGATTCTTGTATGACCGATTCTTTGGCTTCCTCTATTGATTTTAAAACCCTGTCAATATCATCAGGGTGAATCCGTTTATTCCAACTATCAATATCATGAATGAGAGCATTAGAAGACAATCCTAATACTTTTTTTACTGCCTTTTCATCCCTGAATACCTGCCCGGTCAGCACGTCCCAATCCCATATAAGATCATTTGTCGCTTTAGATACAAGGTTATACCTGTCATTTGCTTCACGAAGCGTCTCTACGCTTCGTTTGCGCTCGAGGCTATATAATATCGTCTTTGCAAGCAATTTTTCATCAAACTCTCCCTTGGCCAGGAAATCCTGTGCTCCTCCGGCTATCGCTTCCCGCGCCACTTTTGTATCAGAAAGCCCGGAAAGTATGATGACCGCAGAATGGGTCATATATTCCCGCAACTGATGAAAGGAATCTAAACCACTGCTGTCGGGAAGATATAAATCCAGGAAAACAATATCGGGTTTGCCGCGCTTCAGCAGTCCGCTCGCAGCGGCTAATGTATCTGCCAATTGTATGTTAGCTACAGCGATCCCCGACATATGAATACTTTCCTTAAGTAACAGGAAATCACCCGCATTGTCTTCTACAACAAGAATATTTAAAGGGCCTGATGGTAAAGTTGAACTCATTTATTTTTTAGATTAAACTGATAATGCTTAACCAGAAATTCTTACTACTTTTTACAAAGCGGTTAATATACATTTGGGTCCGCCGGTTTCATTGTATAACAGCTTTCATAATATTTTACAAAAATGTAACCCGTGTATTTTCTGCATGACCGGCATGTTATTTATTTTTTTATGGTAAAGAAAAAAGTAGTGCCTGCTCCTGCTACAGAATCAATCCAAATATTTCCTCCATGTTTTTCAACGATCTTTTTACAAATGGCAAGACCTATGCCCGTGCCAGAGAACCTGTTCTTATTGTGCAAACGCTGAAAAATAACAAACACCTTTTCAAAAAATTTTTTCTCTATTCCTATTCCATTGTCTTTAACAAAGAACTCCCAGCAATCACTTTTATCTTCGCAGCCAATTTCAATTTCGGGAACGGCGGATGTATTATACTTTAATGAGTTACCAACCAGGTTTTGCAGCAGCTGCGTCATTTGTGTTTCACTTGCCTTTATCACTGGCATGAGTTGCACTTTGGTAATAGCCTCGGTCTTCTTCAATTTGCTACTGAAGGTTTCCAACACCTGCGTTATTACCTTGCTCATGTCGGTCTCAACAAACACTTCTTTACTGGTGCCCACTCTTGAGTATTCAAGCAGATCCAATATCAATCTTTTCATTCTTTCGGCTCCATCTACCGCATACCTGATATATTGATCTGCTGTTTCATCAAGGCTGGATTTATATTTCTTTTCTAATAACTGCAGAAAACTGCTAACCATTCGGAGCGGTTCCTGCAGGTCGTGCGATGCTACATAGGCAAAACGTTCCAATTCGTTATTGGAACTAAGTAGTTCTTCGGCCCTTTTATTAAGCTGAGCATTCAATTCCCTGATCGCTATCTCGTTCTGTCTACGATCAGTGATATCCTGCATGGCCCCAAAGATTCCCGTCGGCTGACCGTTGGTGTCGTAGCGGATAATCAGTTTGTCGAAAACAATTTTGTAAGAGCCGTCGGCACACCTGAACAGTAATTCACGTGTCAGGGATGTCTTTTTATTTTTAAAAGCATCATAAGTAATTGCAAATAATTTTTCTTTTTCATCCGGGTGAAGGTTATCTATCCATGTTGAGGTAGGCATAATATCTCCTGTCCTCTTATGGCCAAATAGAGTCTCAAAGCCTTCGTTCCAGTAAATCGTATCGCTGGCCATGTCCCATTCGTAGATGGCATCATTGGTTGCCATGGCCACCATTTCGTAGCGTTGTTTAGCCGCCCTGATCTTTTCATCCGCCAGTTTTCTCTGAGATATGTTTTTAAAATAGATCGAAAGCCCTTCTTCCGAGGGATAAGCACTCACATCGATCCAAATGTCGAGCGGAGCAAAAAATTCTTCAAAACGCTGCGGAACTTGTTCAGCCATCGCTCTATGAGTTTCTGAATAAAATTAAGTCCGACAGCTACAGGAAAAACTTCCCAAATATTTTTACCAATTATACTTTCTCTTGGCACGCCCATGATACTTTCCGCCTCTTTGTTCCAGTAATTGACCACCCAAATCTTATCAACAGTAAGAAACCCATCAGTAATGCTTTCGAGGATCGCCGAATTTTCGCTATATGCTTTTTGCAGCAACTGAGTTGCTTTCCTGGTTTCCGTAATGTTACGGGAGTAACAAGCGGTACCTACGATCTTATCTTCGCTAAGAATGGGATAAAAAGAAATCTCTGACCACGTATGCACCGGGGAACTAATAAACTCCGTTTCAGTAAAACTTTCTCCTGAAAGTGCACGGTGATAAAACTCAGTCCATCGGCCCAGCTTTTCTTCGTCAAATCCAATTGCAAAAATATTGCTCCCCGTCTTTAATGGTTTTGCCATCACTTGTTTCATCATTTCCTCAAAAGCCTTATTAAAAGTGATTAAATGCAGGTCGCGGTCTACGCTCCACATCAGGTCACTCGTATTATTTATCAGAGCTTTGAGGTTATTACTGTCGAACTCTTTCTCCTGCTCCGACTCCTTCCATTCGGTTATATCCCTGGCGATTGCCATAAAAGTTCCGTCAGGGAGTAGTTTGTTAGTAATTTCCATTTCGACGGAAGATCCATTTTTCCTTCTTAATACCCTGTAGTCCGTAATAGACTGGCCTGGTTTCATCGTTGTTATTTCAAGCGGGTTTTCTACTATATCTTCAGGGAAAAACAGGTCATAAATGCTGATTTGGCGAAATTCTTTCTTTGAATATTCCATACTGGCACAGGCGCTTTCATTGAAATCGAGAATGGTACCCTCGCCCGAATAAATAATAATGCTATCAAAAGCCTGTTCAATCAGCATCCGGTATTTCTCCTCGGTTTTTTTTACTTTCAGTTGTGCTGATTCAGTGATATCAGTTAAAAAAACAGATACTCCGGTGACCCCTTTATGCTCATCGCAGCGAGGCTCAAATCTGAACAGCAAATTGCGGATGGATTGATCGGGGAAGGCCACTTCAATTTCCAGTTCTGTTTTACTCCCCGATAACGCATTTAGCAGACAACCCTCAAAAGTTACTAACCATTGAGCCGGCACTCCCGCGAAAAAGAAATCTCCTTCACAGATATCTGTCGCAAAATTTATCCAGAATTGGCGGAAGGAACGGCTGAATGTGACTATTTTAAAACTGGCGTCAAGGAGTAAAAAATTTTGTTCGGAACAGGCTTTCAGCAATGCCACGTTCTGTATCGGCGCTGCCGCACCTGGGTCTTGAGGAAAAGCATCAGCTATTGGATTATACTCAGTGGTTTTCTTCATAGGGATACTTCAAAATAAATGACTGGTCGATTAAAAACAACTCAAGTTCCTATGAAAAGATGTTTAGTTCTCCGGTGTCAGGATATTGAATCAAAAACGTTAAAAACGTGCACGTGTTTTCGTCAGTATTTTTCAGAATTTTTTCTACCTACAAATATGAACAATTAAAGCGCTTTTGCCTGTAGTTAGTCAACGCCTTTTGCTGTAGTTTAAACTCTTTTTTTTGTAAGTAAATTCCCTTAAAATAAGGGTTTAATATTTGAGGCGAAGAAATCAAATGTTATGACAACCGGTGCGAACTCATCGGATGCCGGAAATGTATTAAATAAACCGGCGGGTGAGCCATTTGTGAACGGCCGGTACTTGGAGCACTTTTCATATATAGCAGTTGATTCTGTTCAATCAAGCTTTGAAACGCTTGTTAAAGATGAGATTGTTTCGATACCCGGCAAAACGCAATCAATCAACTGCCATACAGCCAGCAAAAAGTATGACGAATCAACAATTTACTATCATGACCAAACATGAAAGATTGCTACATTCGTTTTGATTTTCTTCTACTTAAAATTCTCCTTGATGCAACGAATATCGCTGTCGCTTCTGTTTTTTTTGTTACTCATAAATGTCAACGCTCAACCGGTAAAAAATAATGGCCGCCTGCGGGTCACTTCCGACGGACATTACCTCGAGTACGAAAATGGCAAGCCATTTTTCTGGTTGGGTGATACCGGCTGGCAACTATTCAGCCGGCTTACTTTACCGGAAATAAAAATGTACCTCGAAAACAGGGCTACCAAAGGATTTAATGTAATACAGGTTTGCCTGCTGGGCGAAGATAAATTGGGAAAACCCAACCGGTATGGTCACCGCCCTCTGATCAATAACGATCCGCTTCAACCCAATGAAAAATATTTTGCGTTAGTTGACAGCGTGGTAAGACTATGTTTTCAAAAAAATATGATGCTCGCATTATTACCCGCCTGGGGAAGTAAAGTAGTGCGGGCGCCCGGAAATACCGTGATTTTTGATAGTGTAATAGCTTATCGTTTTGGAAAATGGCTCGCGACACGATATAAGAAATTTCCGAACATCATCTGGATGATGGGCGGTGATGTCGCCGCGGTCAGAGATTCTGTAAGCTATGTTCCGGTTTGGAGAAATATGGCCAAAGGAATTCGCGAAGCGACAAACAATAAATGCCTGATCACTTATCACCCGAGCGGTTATCGTTCTTCTTCCCAATGGGTACACCAGGAATCGTGGCTAAATTTCAATATGATACAAACCAGTCACGGTCGTCATGATGCGCCGGTATGGGAATTTATCCGCAAAGACCGGAGCCTCTTACCCGTTAAACCATCTCTTGACGGCGAACCCAATTATGAAGATCACCCGGTGAATCCCTGGCCCAAATGGAATGCTGATAGCGGCTATTTCCGTGCCTATGATGTACGCAAACAATTATATCGTGGTGTTTTTGCAGGTGGATTGGGTATCACGTATGGTCATCATTCCGTCTGGCAGTTCATGAGTGAAAGAGAAGAAGTGATCAACTATGCGGATCGTGGATGGGTGAATGCATTAGACAGACCCGGGGCTTTCCAGGCAGGCTATCTCCGCAAACTTGTTGAATCAAGGCCGATGAAAGAGCGTATTCCCGACAATAGCCTCGTGATAAAAGGACAAAACGAAATAAATGCATTGCATATTGAAGCCTGTCGCGGGGCTCAAAATAGTTATGCCATGATTTATATGCCCGTTGGAAAAACTATTACTATCGATGGCTCTTTTATAAAAACAGAAAAATTAATCGCCTGGTGGTTTAATCCGAGAGATGCTGTCGCGACAAAAATTGGTCTCCTTACAAGGACGGCTGAAATGGAATTTACTCCTCCCACTACAGGAATAGAAAACGATTGGGTATTGGTATTGGATGATCCCGCGGAAAAATTTAACCCGCCGGGAAAATGATACCAGATTAAAAACAGGCACTATATTTAATTTATTGTTGGGATAACCTTGTCAATACTTCCATAGCTCTTTGCTTGTCGTTGACGGGAACAAAAATATGATCATGATAATACGCTGCTATTACATTGCAACTTATACCGGCATCAGATAATGCATTGCTGAATGCGGCCGTTAACCCAATAGCCTCAAGCGATGAATGAACACTTAGTGTGATCCAGGAAGAAACAAAAGAATAAGTCAAATTCATTTTATCCGCCGCAGATTTTTCTATAACAATCGTGGTTCCCTCCTTTTCTTTAAAAAAAGCTACCGGGTCGCTACGATCAACTACCTCACTTTCTTCCACGGTACAAAAAACATACTCGCCTTCATTCAGGACAGGCTTCATTGATTTAAGCAACAGGGTGATATCGGTCTCTCCCTTATTCATCGATCACGCATTTTAAAAATTTATTACCAGGCTATGCTGCTCCGTACCCTGCCGGTTAATTATTTCACTTTTTGTAAAGCCGCTGCGACATTGTTCTCAATCGTCTTATAATCTGAATTACTCATCAATTCTTTTGTTACCATCCAGCTTCCACCAATCGCTATTACATTCTTCAATTTTAAATAATCAGTCATGTTATCCGGGTTCACACCTCCCATAGGTATAAATTTTATATCCAGTTGTTCATAGGGTCCTTGCATTGCTTTTAAAAAAGAAACTCCCCCCAATTGCGCTGCGGGAAATAGCTTTTGAATTTTATAACCCATCTCACTGGCCAATTCCATTTCCGAAGGTGTCATTACTCCCGGAATAAAAGGCAGACCAAGCCGTCTCGCTTCTTTACATACGGTTTGATTGTAACCCGGACTCAGGCCAAATTGCGCACCCGCATCCATTGCTTTTTGTACCTGTGCAGGAGTAAGCAATGTTCCCGCCCCCACATTCAATTCTGGAAATGCTTTTCGTATTGCACTGATGGATTGCTCTGCGGCCTGGGTTCTGAAAGGAATTTCCATTACAGACAGCCCTGCTTTCAAAAAAGCTTCCGCAACCGGCAACGCATGCTCCGCCTCATCAAAAGTAATAGCCGGTAATATTTTTTGCTTCAATGCTTCTGTTAGCGAAAATCCATTCATGCTTATTTATTTTTAATAAGGATAATACGGTTTAAAATAAATTGCTTCTTACTGGTTGTTGTTTTAAAACGAAAAGAGATCGTATTATTCAAAGGCGTAAGCAAAATATCCGGCATAGCTTTCATTTCATCACGCTTAACCACATCATTACGGCTATCGATCCAGTCAGTCAGCGCGGTTTGTCTTTGCCACAAAGAGAATTGGGCACCGCCGGGGCTTTTTACATAGTCCAGGTACACATGGTATTTACCGGGAGGAATATCCTTTAATGATATTCTCACCCTCGCATCATCATCTACCGTATAATAAAAAGTAAGTCCATTGATCGGGAAAGCCCATTTCGTTTCGGTTAACACTTTCCCTTCCATACCTATATTCAATAATTGCGGGTAGAGCATTAATGTATCGGGCATATATATTTTCGTATTCTCCGCGGAAGGAATAACTTTTTGCCGGCCGGGCTGACTGCAATAATAATAATTCACCGAAGTATAGTCCGCAGGGACCAGGTTATATTCTCCGCCGTGTTCAATAGACTGAAAAAATGATTTTTCAAAAGAGATTTTATCGCCGAGAAAGAGGCGATAACCACCTGTTCTGCATAAAGGAATAGAATAATCCAATGCACCTGAAAGCGGCAAACTCATGGCCGCATCCCAGCAATCTAATAAAGCATACCATCCCCCGTTAAAAAAATCTTCTGAGCCAGTGCCATGCATTCTTAATTCACCATCCACAACCGTTGAATCATCGCCTTCAAAAAAAATCGTCATCCCGGTTTTTAAACCCTGTGCCTGCAGGGCCGTACCCACAAAATGTCCCTTCCCTTTTATATCGAGCATTACATGTGGCTGGCCGGTTGGCACGGGATTATCCCTTCGCCATAAAGCATAAAATTTTCCTTCATTTGCTATATCTCTTTTCTTTTTGGTGAAAAAAAAGTCGCTTTGAAAATTAATGATTCTTTCTTTACTTCCATCAGCGGGTTTACGATACAATAACTCAATACGGGCAGATTTATCAAACGGCATCGGGAAATACGAGTAATTTTTTTCTCCGTCTGATCCAACCAACAAACTTTTCATGGAAGACTTTCCAAAAGCATAACCAAAATAATCCGCCAGCGGGCAATACACGGCTGGTGCTGATTCATCATCCCATGTTATTTTCAAATCAATATCCTTCGCGATGTTCTCAAGGTTATCTGGCGATGATAGTTCAAACCCTATAATCCGTCCCGGTGTTTTCGTTTCAAATACAGTTGTCTTTTGGCCCGGACGCAAAGACAAATTCTTTTTAACAGAAGAAAATACAAGGTTTTCGTCATTGATATCTTTTACACCGGAAAACGGTTTATTCCATTTCAACTTAATTTTTTCAATAGCTTCTTCTTCTTCCTTTTTCAAGGGTAGCCCGAATTTATTAACCGTGGCGCCTTCCGGGAAAAGACGATACCCAACCTGGTGAAATCTTGTTCTTTTACCGCGAAAAACAATTTTACAGGACTTATTAAATGGAATAGGCAAATAACAATAAAATCCGCCCAACTGGTTGGCACAAAGAGGAGCTATGAAAGGATAAACTTTGCCGGAAAATAAATCGCGGTAACAAATAGTAAAGGCAATCTTAGTTGTATCATCAATAAAAAAATCAAGACTGTCATCGGACGGTGTAGGCGTCCAGATCCTGTTTATAAGTCCCGTGCCTTTTACGTCAAATATTACCAGTGAGCTATCGGCATTCCGGCGGATAAACGAATAAGTGCCTGCAAAGCCATCATTATTCATCCCGGTTCTGTCGTAAGTAGATACTTCAGCTGAATATGTTCCGGAAGCATAGGAAGGCAAAGAAGAAACATCATCCAAGTCTTTTAAAAAATCCTTTAACCCCAATGCCGGTTTATGGCCATTGCTTTGTTGCGCTGAAACAGGATACATCAAAACAAAAATGAAAAAAATAAAAATCGCGCCTGGCTTCATAGAAATTTTATTTTTTTGATTTCCTTCCCAACGGAATGACAGATGATAATTTTTCATCAGCGGAATTACCGCCTGCTACGATTTTGTAATCACCGGGATACCATGTCCATCCATGTTTTTTCATATCCCATTTTTTTAATTCATCCAGTGGAATACCAAAGACAGCAATGCCATTTTCGTTTATTTTCACAAACAACCGTTTAAAGCACCAATAAAAATTTTAATCGCATTATTTATAATACAATTTCCCCGGCTCTATTCAAATTTTTTCCCGGTACATACTTACTTCACCACCGGGAAAGCCACTATCCTCACTTTGGTACAACCATAGGGTATCAGAATAATTTTCTCAACGGTCTCGTCCACTTTGCCTTTATAAACTCCGGTACGATCAGTTACGGGTTGCGGCGCTACACCGTTTGTGATTTTCCAATCCGGGATTTTTTTAGCGGAGGCAGTAATTTCTATAGGTGCATTGGAAAGATTCCAGATAAAATTAGCGGTGACCGGTTTTACATTTTTTACTTCTAAGTTTTTCACAGGGTCTTTTACTATTGCTTCCAGTAAGCCAAAATTCCAATTAGCTTTTGTAGAAACACTGTAATACATTCCTTCCGTTTTTTCGCTGCCCATTTGCCAATTCTCTTCCAGCTTTAATGCATATACCAGCGGCCCCCGTTCTACTGCTCTTGAATTTCGTCCCCAGTTAGAAGTGGTAACTTCCATCGGTAATTGCAAGCTCAGCTTATCGCCGTTTTTCCAGGTTCTTTCAACGGTAATGATCTGTCCGCCTTTATCTGTCCGAAGCTTCTGACCATTTAAAGTTATCGTTGCTTCTTTACACCATGCGGGAATACGTAATTGCAATGGGAATACAACTTCCTTTTTAGTAGAAATATCAAAACGAATAAGACCATCAAAAGGATAGTCGGTTACTTCATTGATGCTTACTTCCAGGCTATCCTTGCCAAGCCTGGCGGTCACCTGGCTAGGACTATAAGCCAAAGCGGCTAAACCATTGGCGGGTGCTGCATACCAAAGATGCGATGCGAATTTTGTCCAGCCCTGGTGCATGTTAGCAAGGCAACAGGTATAACCGCTACGCATACCGTATACATTATTCATTTCCCTGTCAAAAGGCAATGAAAAATTAAATACACCTCTGCTCACCTGTACCTGGTTGGCGATTTGAAAATATTGTTTGCTGTTATAATCATCTGTCGTTTGGGTGGGCAGCGCATTAAAGGTCATTCGTTCCAAAGCATCCACATAACTTACATCACCCGTGATACCAATGATCTGCTCCAATGAATATTGAGCTTCTACGATAGCGCATAATTCAGTTCCCTGCGTAGGATCATTACCATGCAGATCTTCATCCGCAGAGTAGATACCCATGGGAAGCCCATGCAAAGTCATCAGGTCATTAAACCCCGTTTTCAAATCCTTTAAATATTTTTCATCTTTTGTCCGCTGATAATTTACCACAGGATCTTTCAAACCCATTCCTACGTTTACACCATGACGGCTCATCCAGTTTTTATCATTCTGGTAAGTCGCGGCATTGATCGCCCAATCCCTGCTGCCGAACCAATTACTCCAGGGAAAACACTGAGCCTGTATCATTGAAGCCAGATCCAACAGCGACTTATCTTTTGTAATATCATAAAGCCATTGAATGATCAATACATTATCGGATCCTCTTGACTGAGCCCACTCTGTCCATTTACCAATAGAACATTTCTTCAATACGCCTGACTGGTAATTAAAATACTTTGTCATGAAGGGAATCACACGGCCGTCATTGGTAGCGGAGTAATATTGCTGCAGCACTTTCAGCATAATCATTTTTGGCCACCAGTCTTCTCCTTTATCGCAGGTCTCCGCCGTAACCTTATTATTGGTTTCTCTTTCCCATTTGGTGATGGGTCCGAAATACCCCGAAGGTCTTTGATTGTCCAACGTCCAGTTGATATATTTCAATACTTTCTCTTTGAGTTTTATATCTCCTAAAAGATAAGCCAGCGGTACGGCACCATCCAGCCAATAAGGCGTTTCTTCCCAACTATCACCCTGGCCACCCAGCCAACCATTATCATTCATTATTTTAGCATACACTTCATCCAAATGACCGGTTGTTCCACTCCGCATGATCTCCATTTGATTACGCAACCATCCTTTGGGTTTAATATTTCCCAAAGGAATTTCTTTATACTTCAGGGGTACAAGTTCACTGGTACTTGTGGCCACCTGTGTTTGTGCGATAGTTGACTGTACAACAAATGAGATAGCAACAGAAATAATAAAAACTTTTTTTGAAACCATAATCGCTTTATTAAAAAAGTGATTGCTTTATTTTATTCCACCCGATAGCTATCGGGTCAATTTTTTAATAAGATTCACCTCATCTTCACGGTAGGGCGTTCCGTCGCGTTTGAAAATATCATGGAACCATTCAATGGGTTGTCCGCCATCCGGTCGCGGTGTATCCCATGCATAGATGGTATTTGTTTTTCCATCCACAAAACCCCAGTTAATAGCTCCCACGTTTTTTTCTTTCAATAAAGGAAGAATAGTGGAGAAACGGCTATTACGTGTACGGGCCATATATTCCGTACATATCAAAGGTCTGCCACTGGCTTTGAGTAATTCTATCACTCTCTTGTGCTGTGGCGCTTCATCATAATTATGATAGGTAATAATATCTGAATTATTAAATTGAAAGGCATTCAATTTTTCAAAACCCCAATCCCATAAACCGGCACTGAGTGGCTGATCAGGGTTAACAGCCCTGGCCCATCGAAATACTTTGGTCAATAAATGATAAGAAGAATCTCTTTTGCCGCTATTGCCAGGTTCATTGTATAAATCCCATAATAATATCCGCTTATCTTTTCCGAAATGGGTTAACACGTCGGTCACATATTTTTCCAATACAGGAAAGCCGGTACTGTCATACGACTCTTTTTGTCCCGGGTCCTGCACCCAACCTGAATTATGAACGCCTGTTTTAGGCGCGGGCTGAAGACCCGCTTTTGGTTCCTTATTCCAGCAATCATCAAAAAAAACAAACAAGGTTTTTATACCATGTTTGTCAGCGATAGTAAGATATTCGTTTACTCTTTTTTTAAAGCCATCCTTGTCAATCTCCCAGGCGATATGATGCAAAAAAACCCGCATGGTATTGAACCCGATACTTTGCGCCCAGCCTAATTCTTTGTCAATAGTAGCAGGGTCAAATGTTTCGGCCTGCCACATTTCCAACTGGTTGATGGCAGTAGCAGGAATATAATTAGCACCGGTAATCCATGTATGTTCTTTATACCAGGCATCGGCTTTTTCGGCAGACCATACCGTTCCCGTGATTGGAATAACGGCTGTTGTCTTCTTTGATTTCTGTGCGGTAACAACGGTAATAGCTAGCAGCAATGATAATAAGCCTAAAAACTTTATTCTCATGTTATACTGATTAAATAGAAAGAATTATCGGGCCGCATAATTTTTAGAGCGGCCATTAAAGGTAGGAATGTCTTCGATTAAATAATCAGTATTGCTGCAATTACCTGGTTCATGATAAACTTTTACTCACAGCGTATTCAACACCTCTTAATTCGGCGAGACCTCTCAACCGTCCAATAGCGGAATAACCGGGATAGGTTGCTTTTTTCAAATCATCGAGCATCTGGTGACCATGATCGGGCCGCATCGGGATAGAAACATTTCTATTTTTCATCAGTAATACGATCTCTTTGATCACGGCGTACATATCTACATCGCCATCGAGGTGATCGGCTTCAAAGAAGTTTCCTTCCGCATCTCTCTTTGTACTGCGTAAATGAATAAAATGAATATGATCACCCAAACGCTTCACCATTCCCGGCAGGTCATTATCCGCACGTACCCCATAAGATCCGGTGCAATAACATAAACCATTCGCCGGCGAAGGAGCAGCATTTAATAATTCCTTCGCATCTTTTTCCGTACTGACAATTCTTGGCAGGCCAAGCAAAGGAAAAGGAGGATCATCGGGATGTATCGCCATTTTCAAACCTGCTTCTTCCGCTACAGGCACAACGGCTTTTAGAAAATAAAATAAATGCTCTTTTAATTTAGCGGCATCGATGTGGTCATAGGCTTTTAACGCCGCCAAAATTTGTTCGGGTGTAAATCGCTCTTCGCTTCCGGGCAGACCCAATAAAGCATTTTTATACAGCACTTCCTCTTCTTCATCGGTCATCGATTTTAACCGCTGCTGCGCCTTTTTAATTTCATCAACTGTGTATTCTTTTTCCGCACCGGGTCTTTTCAATAAGAAAACATCAAAAGCCACGAAAGCGGA
The DNA here is from genome assembly GCA_040007815.1 of Chitinophagaceae bacterium. Lineage (GTDB taxonomy): Bacteria > Bacteroidota > Bacteroidia > Chitinophagales > Chitinophagaceae > Terrimonas_B. Next base: position 28,418 of record JBDTUH010000026.1, on the reverse strand, counting down.
TTTTTCAAAACGCAATGCTTTGCTTCCATCCGGCATCGTGAAGGAAATATCCGTACGCATCCAGTCGAGTATCGGCATGAAATTATACGTTACTACTTTCAGTCCGCCCTCAGCTACATTCCGCAAACTCTGTTTGTAGTTTTCTATGTACTTAAGAAAGTCTCCTGTTTGTTTCTTGATATCTTCATGCACCGGCAGGCTTTCAATCACTGTCCATGTCATCCCGGCTTCTTCCACCTGTAATTTTCTTTTGTTGATCTCTTCGGTTGTCCATACTTCACCAACGGCTACATGATGCAATGCAGTGACCACACCTGTGCATCCCGATTGTCTTATATCGGATAAACTAACCGGGTCATTCGGTCCGAACCATCGCATGGTTTGCTCCATCAACATAGTATAATTCTCCTTTTAAACGTTGCTTAAAAAAATGAAGATAAATAACGAACAACACTATAGCTTCAAATCACCATTCAGCTTCACCTGATTATTTCGCAATTCCCAGTGGAGAGAAATAAATGAAAACTGAAACTATGATTGCTACAACGATCAATGAAAGTACTACATCCCATTTATTCCAACTGGCGCGGCTTGCGGCCTTGTCTTCGGCTACTGTTGTTGCGAACGTCAATCCTTTAATATGGGCTTCATCCGGTTTTGGCGTCAGCAAACTTACCACTACCATGACCACAATACTAAACAGGAATAAATAAATACAGAAATAAAGAAAGTTAATGGTAGCAAAATCATGAAGCAGGCCGGTCAGATTTTTTTGAAATAACTCTAATGTCAGCTTAATAAGACCTAATACAAAACCTATTACCATGGCCGAATAGGCGCCGGTAGCATTCAGGCGCTTAAAAAACACACCCAACAAAAATACAGCGGCGATAGGTGGCGCGAGATAGGATTGCACACTTTGTAAATACGTGTATAGTGTATTGGAGATACGACCCATCATCGGTATCCATACCATGCCCAGTATTACTACAATACCTGTCGCAATTCTTCCAACTCTTACCAATTCCTTACCGCTTGCTTCAGGCTTCATCTTCTGATAAATATCCATCGTAAACAAAGTAGAACAAGCATTATATACTGAAGCCAAAGAAGCCATAAGCGCTGCGAGTAGTCCTCCCGCCAATAATCCTCTTAATCCCATTGGCATGATCTGTTCAACCATAGCGGGAAATGCGGCATTGTAATCAGTCTGTCCTGCCGCATTTACCGGCAGTATTAGTTCTCCTCTTGAATGTAAAACATAAGCAATCAAGCCTGGAATAAGGAAGATAAAAAAAGGCAGCAGCTTGAGATAAGCGGCAAAGATGGTTCCCCGTCTTGCTTCTGTTTCATTTCTCCCCGCCAAACAACGCTGCACGATATGTTGATCGGTGCACCAATACCAGATACCTACTATCGGCGATGCGAATAAAATGCCTAACCACGGAAATTCAGGATCACTAAGTGGTCTGAACATGTTCAGTTTTTCGGGGGGGATAGAACTCATCAAAGCGTTCCAGCCTCCCACTTTGTCCAATCCCATGTATAACAATACAGCGGAACCTATTAATAAAACAAAAGCCTGTATCGCTTCAGTGTACATTACCGCATGAAGCCCGCCGAAGATGGTGTACACTCCTGTTACGATAACAAGGATAATAGCACCTGTCCAAAATTCCACACCGAGTATCTGGTTAAACACTAATGCCCCGGCAAAAATAGTAACGGATGCTTTGGCGATTACATAACTGAGCAATTGAATGATGGATAATAACCGCCGTGCTTTCGCATTGAATCTTCTTTCCAAAAACTCAGGCATTGTGTAAACCATGCTACGCATATAAAAAGGAACAAATACCCATCCTAATATTAATACTATCCACGAGTGCAATTCATAATGTCCTAAAACAGTTCCTGAAGCGCCGGCCGATCCTGCCAGGCCGACAATATGTTCCGATCCTACGTTAGATGCAAGAATAGAAGCGCCGATAACCCACCAGCCAAGATTTCGGTTAGCGAGAAAATAATCGGTTGGAGAGTTTTTACTTTTCCGGATAGACCAGATGGAAATACCGGCTATAATTAACATATAAAGGATAAGGAATATCCAGTCAAGAGTTCCCAGGAAATTCATAATGGCAAATTTTAATTAGCTGATGGTTGCTATTGATAAAAATAATTGGAGTTAGTTAAATGAACCGGTTGATAATATTTTCAAGGTATTCCTGCTTACCGCTTTTAACAGCCGGTTCGCCATTTTCAATAGCATAAGCACGAAGATCTTCTAAAGATAATTTTCCCTGCTCAAATTCTTTGCCTTTACCACTGTCGAATGAAGCATATCGCTCCGTTCTCACCTTTTTATAATCTGATTTATTCAATATAGTATCCGCGGTGATCAATGCCCTTGCAAAAACATCCATGCCACCGATATGTGCATAGAACAGGTCGGCAGGATCTGTCGAGTTACGACGGATCTTCGCGTCGAAGTTAATACCGCCGCCTTTGAAACCACCAGCTTCTAATATAACCAGCATCGCTTCGGTTAATTCATTAATATCATTCGGAAACTGATCGGTATCCCATCCATTCTGGTAGTCACCACGGTTAGCGTCAATACTTCCTAATACTCCTGCGTCAGCAGCAATTTGTAATTCGTGCGTGAAAGTATGTCCGGCCAGTGTAGCATGATTCACTTCAATATTCAAACTAAAATCATTCAGCAGGTCATGCTGCCTTAGGAAACCGATCACCGTTTCACAATCATAATCATATTGATGCTTGGAGGGTTCGCAAGGTTTAGGCTCAATGAAGAATTTTCCTTTGAAACCATTCTTTCTCGCATAGTCTTTCGCTGTATGCAGGAACCTGGCGAAATGATCCTTCTCTCTTTTCATGTTAGTATTCAATAAACTCATATAACCTTCTCTCCCACCCCAGAACACATAATTTTCTCCACCCAATGTAATCGTCGCATCCAATGCGGCTTTTACCTGTGCCGCGCCATGAGTCAATACATGAAAATCAGGATTGGTAACAGCGCCATTCATATATCTCCTGTTCGAAAAAAGATTCGCGGTGCCCCAAAGAAGTTTTACACCGCTTGCGGCTTGCTTCTCACCTAAATAACTGGTGATGGCATTTAACCTTCTCTCATTTTCCTTAACATCGGTACCATAATCAACTACATCAAGATCATGAAAACAATAATAAGGCAAACCCAGCTTCGTGATGAATTCAAAAGCAGCATCTGCCTTGTCCTTCGCTCTTTCTACGGCATCGGCTTTTTCATTCCAGGCAAACAAATGGGTAGGCTCGCCAAAAGGATCAGCGCCGCTGCCGCAGAAGGAATGCCAGTAAGCGCAGGCGAACCGTAAATACTCTTTCATCGTTTTTCCTGCCACCACTTTATTTTCATCATACCAGCGATAAGCTAATGGATTGTCGCTGCCGGTGCCTTCATATTTTATGGAAGAGATTCCTTTAAAAAACTCTTTCTGTCCAAGTGTAATTGACATCTTGTTTGTTGTTAAAGTTGTATAATTAAGATAAACTAAAAGACAAGGGATTCGTTTGATTTATTTTATTCAACTGATCATTCAGTCGCTCTTTCCATTGTTCGTATAATTCGTCATACTGTTTTATAGCGGCCGGCTTCACTATACCAACAGGCTTCCTGTTTTGCAATGCTGTTTCCGCGTTTTTATAAATACCGGCGCCAATACCAGCCCCGATAGCCGCACCAAAACTTCCATCACCCTCATAGAATTCAACAGCCGTGTTATTGACGTTGGCAAATGATTGAGTAAAGACATCGCTCAGGAAAAGATTCGCTTTCCCTGCACGGACCACAGTTGGATTAATGCCATTTTCCCGCATAATATCCAGACCATAGCGGAAAGAAAAAGCAATACCTTCCTGGACGGCACGAACCATGTGAGCAGGAGTATGAATATTAAAATCGATATTATGAAAATGACTTCCTACGATAAGATTATTCATCATTCGTTCTGCTCCGTTACCAAATGGTAAAGCGATCAATCCTTCTGATCCGACGGGCATTTTTGAAGCCGCTTCATTTAACCCGGCGTAAGTATTATTAGCCCCAGCAATATTTTTTATCCAACGATTAAATATGCCTGTTCCATTTATACATAACAATACACCGATTCTTTTTTTATTTACTTCGTGATTGACATGAGCGAAACTATTGATGCGGGATTGCAAATCATAATTCAGTTCATCGCATACACCGTATATAACACCGGATGTTCCTGCCGTAGTAGCTACTTCACCTGGTTTTAATACATTTAATGACAAAGCATTATTGGGTTGATCTCCGGCCTTATAAGAAACAGGTATACCTGCTGTTAATGATAGTTGGGCGGCGATTGCGTCTTTCAAATATCCATGCGGGGCAAATAATGGATGTATTGTTGGAAAGAGCGACTGATCAAAACCAAAGTATTTGACGATGGCATCTGAAATCTTATTTTCTTTAAAATCCCAGAATACTCCTTCGGATAATGCAGACATAGTGGTTGTACAATCACCGGTCATTTTCATTGCGATGAAATCACCGGGCAGCATTACCTTGTCTATTTTACTATAGACAGCGGGTTCATTTTCTTTTACCCAGGCCAATTTGCTGGCCGTAAAGTTTCCGGGTGAATTAAGCAGGTGCGACAAACAAGTTTCCTCTCCTATCTCTATAAAAGCTTTATTACCAATTTCAACAGCACGGCTATCACACCAGATTATTGAATTACGAAGTACATTTTGTTGCTTATCTACCAATACCAGTCCGTGCATCTGGTAGGCAATACCAATAGCACTTATATCTTTCGGACTATATTTTCCCGTAGCATGGCATTTAAGGATCGCCTGTTGTACATGCTCCCACCATTGATCAGGGCTTTGCTCGGCCCAGCCGGGATGCAATGAAATAATATCCGATTCCGTTTCGGGATAGCTTGCCGTCGCCACGCTTTGCTGCGATTGAGCATCCGCGACAGAAACTTTAATAGAAGAAGTGCCGAGATCTATTCCTAAAAGAAGCATCTGAAAAATTTGAGGCCATAAGATATAACAAAATTAAAAAAGAGGGATGAGCAATTTACTCATCCCCTGCGACTGCTTCGACTCTGTGAAAACCTGTTCTGCTTTAAAAAAATATTCTTCGAAGCCACCTGCCGGATCTGCATAACAAGGCTGCTATTTATCCATTTCCATGAATCATTACATTACACTGTCGTGAACAGAAGTATTGATGTTCTCACGAGGCACCAGGAACCAAATGCCGCCCACCCATATAGGTAAATTCAGCAGTTAATAATCAGTTTGAAATTTCAATCCGGAGCTCACCCTAAAAGCGGGGAGATAAACAGGGAAAACATCAAAAACCCAAAAATGTATCCGATGTATTCACCGCCCAACAAGAACTTAACTGGTACTCAAAAGCTTCTTGTTGTTAGTATGGCAAGCACGAAATTGTAATTAGTAATTCGAATGTAAAGAGATTTATCCGGATTCTTGCAACCGATTGCATTTTTTTTAACAATACACTTCGGATAGGGAATAAACGGCAGATAAGTCCCGTAAAAAAGTAATAACAACCAAACACTTTAAAATTTAGTCAGCTGAATATTAAGCGGCAGTAAACAGAATTATCCCGGATATAAATTCCACCGAAAATACCCTGACAATTTTTATCAGCCGTCTGAATGATTTTGCCGTTATTTATACTACCCATTGACCCCATTACATTCCGGTCTTACTATCCGTAACTACCCTTTAAAAACAAAAATTTTTAATTGATTTTTTTTTGCGAATTTTATGCAACCGATTGCAAAATGAAACCCAAAAAAGATATTACTATCTATGATATCGCCCAAAAGCTGGGCTTGTCTTCCGCCACAGTGAGCCGTGGGCTGCAGGATAATCCTTCTATCAATAAAAATACCCGGAAAAAGGTACAGCAAACAGCGCGGGAGCTTGGTTACAGGCACAATAATTTCGCCAGCAGCCTGCGCAAACAAAAAACAAATACCATCGGTGTTATAGTACATGAGCTGAACAGCCACTTTATTACTTCCGTACTTGCGGGTATTGAAAAAATAACAACAGCGGCAGGTTATGATCTCATCATAGCTCACTCTTCCGAGAGCTATGAAAAAGAAGCTGCCAATGCGTTGAACTTATTCCATAAAAGGGTGGATGGTCTTATCGCATCCTTAGCGTTCAACACAAAAGGTCTGGATCATTACAAAACGTTTGAAGATAAGGGCATCCCCATTATCTTTTTTGACAGGGTGGAGGAAAAAAGCGACAGTACGAAAGTGATTATCGATAATTACAAATGCGGCTACGAGGCTACACGGCATTTAATAGAACAGGGCTGCAAAAAAATAGTTTTGGTAACGGCCAGCCTGAAACGGAACGTTTACGCACAACGGCATAAGGGTTATGTGGACGCATTATCCGATCATAATATTCCTTTTAAAAAAGACCTGGTGCTGATCAAAGACCTGAGTGAGCAATGCGGTGTAGAAGCCGCCATGCAGATAATGAAGATGAAACCAATGCCCGACGGCGCCTTTATCACCAATGATTTTTCCGCTGCGGTGTGCATGCAGACATTGAAGGAGCACGGAATAAAGATTCCGGGACAGATCGCCATTGTTGGTTTTAATAATGATACGATCAGCAAAATAGTAGAACCACAGCTTACCACTATTCACTACCCGGGTATAGAGATGGGAGAGATCGCGGCCCGGCACCTGATCAACCACCTCCGTGGTATTTCAAACATTAAGCATACCCAAACTGTAGTTGTTCGCTCGGAACTAATTATAAGAAAATCTTCTCTTAAAAAACAAAACCCTGTTTGAGCCATCTGATATCAAATATTAAACAGGCAATTTCGCTAATCATTCTATTGATTGCATCGGTCTGTCTGCGGGCGGAAGATGGTTACGATTTGTGGTTGCGATATAAAATTACAGATGACCCCAAACTACTTTATAGCTATAGAAATACGATCACTGGAATAAATATCAGTACCGGCTCACCTACCCTGCTTGCGGCGAAAGAAGAATTAGAGAATGGGTTGAAAGGATTGTTTGGGAAAACAATCCCGTTCCGAAATTCGTTGCAGAATGGCTCCATCCTTGCAGGAACGGCATCACAAACATCCATTATTCAGCAGCTGATTTCACCAAACCAATTGGCTTCTGCAGGTAAAGAAGGATTTATCATTCGCTCTGACAGTTACCGGGGAAAAAAGATCATTATTATTACCGCCAATAATGATATTGGGGTTTTATACGGATGTTTTCATTTTTTGCGGCTCTTGCAAACCCATCAATCTACTGCTGGCCTGAACATAATTTCTTCTCCGGCCTTACAATTACGTCTCTTAAATCATTGGGACGATTTGAGCCGGTATGTGGAAAGAGGCTATGCGGGAATATCTATATGGAACTGGCATACATTACCGGATTACCATGATCCCCGGTATAAAGATTATGCAAGAGCTAATGCATCTGTCGGCATTAACGGTGTTTCATTAACGAATGTAAACTCCAGTGCCATCGTACTTACCAAACCTTATTTAGAAAAAGTAAAAGTTCTTGCCAATATATTTCGTCCCTACGGTCTTAAAGTTTACCTGACGGCAAGATTCAGTGCCCCGATAGAAATCGGTGGCTTAAAAACCGCAGATCCGCTAAATGACACAATACAAAAATGGTGGAATAATAAAGTCAGGGAAATTTATGAATTAGTCCCCGACTTTGGTGGCTTTCTGGTAAAAGCTAATTCAGAAGGACAACCCGGGCCACAGAGCTATGGAAGAAATCATGCCGATGGCGCCAATATGCTGGCTGATGCTGTATCACCTTACAACGGAATTGTAATGTGGCGTGCATTTGTTTATAGCGATAAATCCAATGACCGTTTTAAACAAGCTTACGAAGAGTTCAAACCATTAGATGGAAAATTCAGAAAGAATGTATTGGTGCAGGTAAAAAACGGACCTATCGATTTTCAACCAAGAGAACCTTTCTCTCCTTTATTCGGGGCGATGGAGAAAACACCACTGATGATGGAATTTCAATTGACGCAGGAATATCTGGGCCAGGGAACACATCTTGTATATGAAGCGCCATTGTTTAAAGAAGTATTGGATGCAGACACCTATGCAAAAGGCAATGGCTCTACCGTTGCTAAAGTGATTGATGGAAGTTTGTATGATCAGGCATTGAATGGCATAGCAGGTGTCGCCAATATCGGGAATGAAAGGAACTGGACAGGGCATCTTTTCGGCCAGGCCAACTGGTATGCGTTGGGCCGTTTAGAATGGGATTATCATTTAACCAGCGAACAAATTGCGGATGAATGGATACGACAAACGTTTACCAATAACTCATCCTTCATAGCTACGACAAAAAAAATAATGCTGGCATCGCATGAAGCATTGGTCAATTATATGACTCCTTTGGGTTTGCATCATATCATGGGCAATGGCCATCACTATGGTCCCGCACCCTGGAGTGATAATTTACCAAGACCCGATTGGAATCCTGTCTACTATCATAGAGCTGATTCTTTTGGAATCGGGTTTGACAGGACAATTACCGGAACAAATGCATTAGCACAGTATGCACCGGAGGTTCGGAAACAGTATGAAGATTTAAACAGCTGCGATGAAAAATACCTGCTTTGGTTTCATCATGTAAGCTGGAAACATATCATGAAATCAGGAAGAACATTGTGGGAAGAGCTTTGCTATAGATATTATCACGGTGTTAATGAAATAAAAGCTATTCAACAACACTGGAGCGAGTTGGAAAAATATGTTGACAAGGAAAGATTTCAACGGGTGAAGATGCTATTGGTCATACAAGTAAAGGAAGCCACCTGGTGGCGTAATGCCTGCCTGCTTTATTTTCAAACTTTTTCGCGTATGGAAATACCATCCTCCTATGAACAACCGGATAAAACACTGGACTACTATAAAAGCCTGCGTTTTCCGTACGCTCCGGGAAATTAAACTTTAAGCTCCCATTGTTCCAAAGAGGGTTTATTGAATAAAATTAAAATATGAGTACAAAAAGCAAAATGGTCGCAATTATTACCGGGGGAGGCTCAGGCATTGGATACGCCATCGCAGAAAAATTTATTGCTGCTGGTATACATACTGTGATCGTTGGGCGCAATGAGCAAAAACTTAAAATCGCAAAGGATAAACTCGGCGAACTGTGTTACCCGGTTGCCTGTGACCTGAGTGAACTTGCATCCATACCCGGTTTAGTTGAGGGCATTATTAAAAAAATGGGCCAGGTGGATATTCTGGTTAATAATGCCGGGATCAATATGAAAAAGGAATTCACTGAAGTAACCGATGAAGAATTTCAGAAAATAATCACTACCAATTTATGCTCGGTATTTGCCATCAGCCGTGAAGTGGTTAAGCAAATGCTGATTCAGAAAAGCGGTTCAATAATCAATATCAGTTCTATGGCGGCGCAATATGGATTACCAAAAGTGATCGCTTATAGTGCGAGTAAAACGGCGATTGATGGAATGACAAGAGCTATGGCGGTTGAACTTTCACCAAAAGGTATTCGCATCAATGCGATAGCTCCTGGTTTTATCGTAACAGCCATGACGGATGCGGCTTTGAATGCGGACCCGGAACGAAAGGGCAAAGTTTTCGGACGAACACCTATGGGGTATATGGGTCAGCCATCGGATATCGGTGACGCCGCTTTATTTCTCGCCAGCGATGCGTCTAAATATATTACAGGAGTAGTATTGCCCGTAGATGGCGGCAATTCAATTGGGTTTTGATATGCAATATGCTATTCATTTTAACTTGTGAAAACAGACTATCATTTGGATAATTTAAATCAATCATCATAATGTTAAACACTAACCAACAAACAATCCTGGTCGCGGCGGTCATCTCGCTGTCAATATTTACAAGCTGCAATAATGAAACGGAAACCAAAACTGAACAACAGGATACCACCACGGCTGTAAAGAAAAAGGAGCCAATTTCTCAGTCCCTGGTTTCAGCGATTTATACGGCGGATCCTTCGGCCCATGTATTTAACGGCCGTATCTATATTTACCCATCGCATGACACTGCTACTGGTACAAAAGAGGATGACCTGGGTGGTCATTTCGATATGAGAGACTATCATATCCTTTCTATGGACTCAGTAGGCGGTACAGTAACTGACAACGGAAATGCATTAGATATTAAAAATGTTCCCTGGGCGGGACGACAAATGTGGGCGCCAGATGCGGCTTTTGCCAATGGAAAATATTATTTGTATTTCCCGGCAAAAAATAAAAAGGATGTATTCCAGATAGGTGTCGCTACAAGTGATAAACCCCAAGGCCCGTTTACTGCGGAAAAAGAACCTATCAAAGGAAGTTACAGCATTGATCCCTGCGTGTTCAAAGATGATGATGGAAAAGTCTATATGTATTTTGGAGGTATTTGGGGCGGACAATTACAAAGATGGAATAATAATAAGTACGACTCAACAGCTAAAAATCGTATGCCTGAAGAATTGGCTGTTTTACCAAGAATAGCAAAGCTGAATACGGACATGAAAAGTTTTGCCGAAGGAGTAAAAGAAATAAAGATCGTTGATAAAGACGGTAAGCCATTTACGGAGAAAGACAATGATAAACGATTTTTTGAAGCCTCATGGGTGCATAAATACAAGGGCAAGTATTATTTCTCTTATTCCACCGGCGATACGCATTTTATAAATTATGCAATGGGTGACAATCCTTACGGTCCTTTCACTTACCAGGGAGTAGTCCTTAATCCCGTTGACGGATGGACCAATCACCATTCTATCGTGGAAGTAAATGGCAAATGGTATTTGTTTTACCATGATGTGCAGTTATCCGGTAAAACGCATTTACGTAATGTAAAAGTAACGGAGCTGCAATATAACGATGACGGAACGATACAACCTATATCAGCTTATAAATAAAAAAATGAAAAGAAGTATTGTTCTTCTCGTTTTATTGTCATCCATCCTCGTTAAGGCGCAGGATTACAAAAATTACCCGATGTGGAATTACAAACTTCCTGTCGAACAACGGGTGAATGACGTAGTCAATCGTTTAACACTTGAAGAAAAAGTAGCACAGATGCTGAATGCGGCGCCTGCTGTTCCCAAATTGGGCATTCCCGCTTACGATTGGTGGAATGAAGTGTTGCATGGTGTGGCAAGAACTCCGTTCAGAGTTACTGTTTATCCCCAGGCCATTGGTATGGCAGCCACGTTTGACACCAATTCTTTATACAGGATGGCTGATTATTCCGCACTGGAAGGAAGAGCTGTTCACAATAAAGCCATTGAGCTTGGCAGAACAAACGAAAGATATCTTGGTCTCACTTACTGGACACCCAATATAAATATCTTCCGTGACCCACGCTGGGGAAGAGGGCAGGAAACGTATGGCGAAGATCCATTCCTTACAGCTATGATGGCGAAAGCTTTTGTGAGAGGATTGCAGGGCGATGATCCGAAATATTTAAAGGCCGCCGCCTGTGCCAAACATTACGCGGTACACAGCGGACCAGAACCATCACGACATATATTTAACGCCGAGGTAAGTAATTATGATCTGTGGGATACTTATTTACCTGCATTTAAAGAATTGATAGTAAATGCAAAAGTAGCCGGCGTGATGTGTGCTTACAATGCATTCCGCAAACAACCCTGCTGCGGCAATGATGAACTGATGGTAGATATTCTACGCAATCAATGGAAGTTCACCGGCTATGTCACTTCTGATTGCTGGGCGATTGATGATTTCTTTAAAAATCATAAAACACATCCCGATGCCGCCAGCGCTTCGGCTGATGCTGTTTTGCATGGAACGGATATTGACTGCGGTACTGATGCTTACAAATCATTAGTGCAGGCAGTGAAGGAAGGAAAGATCACGGAGAAGCAAATTGATGTATCATTAAAAAGATTATTTACTATCCGTTTTCGCCTTGGCATGTTTGATCCGCCATCTATCGTCAAATATGCACAAACACCTTCATCTGTTTTAGAAAGCCCGGAACATAAAGCCCATTCACTAAAAATGTCGAGGCAATCCATCGTTTTGCTGAAGAATGAAAACAACCTGTTGCCTTTAAGCAAGAAATTAAAAAAGATAGCAGTTGTTGGGCCCAATGCTGACAATCGCATTGCTGTACTGGGCAACTATAATGGTATTCCATCGGATATCGTAACGGCTTTACAGGGAATAAAAAGTAAGCTGGGTAGTGATGCGGAAATCATTTTTGAAAGAGCCGTCACTTTCACCAATGATACGCTCCTGATTTATGCCGATGGCAATAACCAATATGAGTGGGACGGAAAACCAGGATTCAAAGCTGAATATTATAATAATAAAGAATTAAAAGGTGAACCGGAAGCGACGAGGACAGAAAATAACATTGATCATTCCTGGCAGGAAGGTGAAGCCGTAGTTGGCAATATCAGGGCTAATAATTTTTCAGCCCGTTATTCCACTCATTTCATAGCGGGCGGGGATGGCGATATCACCTTTGAACTGGATGGTGATGATGGATATAAGCTACTGGTAAATGATAAGGAACAGATCAATACCTGGACAAGAAATCGTTTTGGCGCCAGGACCTATAAATTGAACACAAAGAAAGACTCTGTTTATAAACTGGTCATTGAATATTTCCAGGCGGAAGGAAAAGCTAATATAAGACTCAGGACCGGCCATTTTGAAAGAACCGATTTTACAGCATTAACCACCCGGATTAAAGATGCGGATGTCATCATATATGTTGGAGGAATATCACCACAGTTAGAAGGCGAAGAGATGAAAGTAGATTATCCTGGGTTTAATGGCGGTGACCGCACCTCCATATTATTACCAGCAGTACAAACAGAATTAATGAAACAACTGAAAGCAACCGGCAAACCGGTTGTGTTTGTGTTGATGACCGGCAGCGCTATTGCGGTTCCCTGGGAAGCTGAAAACATTCCCGCCATCGTCAATGCCTGGTATGGTGGTCAATCAGCAGGTACGGCGATAGCCGATGTACTATTTGGAGATTATAACCCTGCCGGACGTTTACCTGTTACGTTTTATAAAAGCGATAACGACCTCGTGGATTTCAACGACTATTCCATGGAAAACCGGACCTACCGGTATTTTAAACGCGACCCCTTGTATGGCTTTGGGTATGGTTTAAGTTATACAAGCTTTTTTTATGATCGGTTGACAGCACCGCCCGTTGTGCAGGCAGGCAAAAAGATAACGATTAGTGCAAGAGTAACAAACAGGGGCAAAAAGGATGGCGAAGAAGTAATTCAGTTATATGTTTCCAATGAAAATAAACTGATCAGGTCTCCATTAAAATCGTTGAAAGGATTTAAAAGAATATTCCTGAAAGCTGGTGAAACAAGGGTCATACAATTTATATTGACGCCGCAGGATTTGTCTGTACCAGATGAAACCGGTGCTTATAATTTATTAAAAGGAAAACTATCAATCAGTATTGGAGGCGGGCAGCCTGATGAAAAAAAGTTAACAACTTCCAACGTGGTAAAAAAAACAGTGACGATAAATTAAAAGAAATGTTTGAAGGCCGGCTGTTGTCATGACAATTTTATCCGGAATAGTATCAATTGGAAATTGCAATGAAACCGGGCTGTAGATCATATTTAGGTCGTGAAAGAAAAATATAAAATAACGGGAAACAAACAGGAGGTTATCAGGACACCAACGTTCTCTTTATATCATCAAAGCATAAATAGCAATGAAAAACATTTTCTTACTCCTTTTAATCGTATCAGCCATGTCTTGCCAGCCTGGAGATAAGGAGAATGACAAAGCCATTCACCTGATAACATTGGATCCAGGTCATTTTCATGCGGCGCTTGTTCAGAAGGCCATGTATATTGACGTTGATTCCGTTGTTCATGTGTATGCACCGGAAGGAAGCGATCTGCAATTACACCTGGGCCGTATTGAAGCTTTCAATAAAAGAACGGATAATCCCACACACTGGAAAGAAGAAGTATATACTGGCAATGACTACTTTGAAAAAATGCTGGCCGAGAAGAAAGGAAATACGGTAGTGTTGGCGGGAAACAATCAAAAGAAAACAGCATACATTTTAAGGTCACTGGAAGCAGGGTTCAACGTGATGGCCGATAAACCGATGGCAATTAACAGCAATGATTTTGAAACATTGAAAAAAGCATTCGAAACCGCCAAACAAAAAGATCTTCTTTTATATGATATCATGACCGAGCGATTCGAGATTACAACTATCCTGCAACGCGAGCTTTCCCTGATGCCGGAAGTATTTGGTGTTTTAGAAAAGGGAACAGCCGATAACCCGGCTATGATTATTGAAAGCGGCCATAGTTTTTATAAATATGTTTCAGGTAGCGTACTTACAAGACCTGCCTGGTTCATGGACGCCGCGCAACAGGGAGAAGGCATTACGGATGTAACCACTCACCTGGTTGACCTGGTACAATGGGTATGTTTCCCGGAACAAAGTCTCGATTATCAAAAAGACATTAACGTGGAGACTGCGAAAAGATGGCCTACTATCATGACCCTTTCCCAATTTAAAACGATTACAAAACTTGATAGTTTTCCTTCCTATTTCAAAAATAATTTGCTCAATGATACTACGTTGCAGGTATGGTCAAACGGTGAAATCAATTACCAGGTTCGGGGTGTGCAGGCAAAAGTCGCAGTAAAATGGGATTACCAGGGGCCTGGTGGAAATGATACGCATTATGCGATAATGAGAGGTACAAAAGCCAGCCTCGTGATACGACAGGGAATGGAGCAGCAATATAAACCTGTATTGTATATTGAACCGGTTGCGACTGACATGGCTTATGAAAAAAATTTATTGGAACAGGTAAAAAAAATACAGGCAACTTATCCAGGTATAGAATTAAAAAAGTTGGACAAAGGCTGGGAAGTAATAATTCCTGATAAATATAAAGAAGGACATGAATCCCATTTTGCCCGCGTTACCGAGAATTATCTTAATTATTTCAAAAATCAAAATATGCCTGCATGGGAAGTACCGAATATGCTGGCTAAATATTATACCACCACCAAAGCATTGGAAATTGCGTTAAAGACCAACTAATGAAAAAATTAATCACTCTTTTCTTAATCGCCAGTAATCTTTACAGCTATGCCCAATACTCATTGGTTACTATCCCGGGTTCCGAAACAAGGAAGATAACCTCCTCTATTGTGGCGGGGCAGGAATACGAATTACAAATCCTGCTGCCCGCCGGTTATAAAAACAGTGAAAAGAAATATCCTGTTGTTTACCTGATGGATTCACAATGGGATTTTCCTTTGGTCAAGTCATTATATGGTGAGCACTATTTTGACGGTTTTATTCCTGAGCTCATTGTTGTTGGTGTAACATGGGGCGGCGTTAATCCCAATCCCGATAGCTTGCGGGCAAGGGATTATACACCCACGAAAGAAAACAGGTTACCGCAAAGTGGTGGCGCTGATAATTTCCTATCGTTCATGAAAAATGAATTGTTTCCTTTTGTTGAAACAAATTATAAAGCGGACGCCAATAACAGAACGCTGATGGGTTGTTCATTAGGCGGACTGATAACACTGTACACTTTATTTACACAACCTGAACTATTTGCCGGCTATGCAGCCGCCAGCCCTGCCGTTGGCTGGGACAAGGAAGTTTTGTATAAATATGAAAAGGAATTTTCACAGAAAAAGCTATCTAAACATCTTCGTGTCTATATGACTATAGGTGATGTGGAAAGAAGCCGCCCCGTGTATGAGAAGTTTGCTGCTACCATGGTAAATCATAATTATACTTCGGTCAATCTGCGTTCAAAAATATTAGAGAACACCGGTCACTCCGGAACTAAAAGCGAAACATTTGGCCGCGGGATGCAATATATTTTTGAAAAACCAAAACTGGATCTTACTGCAGCATTGCTGAACAAATACGTTGGCCATTATGAATTCGCCAACGGAAATAAAATTGAATTGAAGAACGACAACGGCAGACTGGCCATTTACTTTTCACCGGATAACAGGTACTTATTATATGAGGCAGCCGAAACGGATTTTTATTCAACAGCCGAATTCTTCAACATTCATTTTAAAATCAACAGTGGAAAGCCTGAAGGCTTCCAGTTAGAAAGATATGGCAATACCCAATTCATTAAGAGAACCAATTAATATGAAGTTTTTTTTACTGATCTATCTTTTCGCTAATGCAACAGTGCTGATGGCACAGAAAACAGATTCTTTGCCTTCGCATGTTTACCGGTGGGATAGCGTTGCGGCAAAAAAACAAAAGACATGGACAACAAGAGCAATAATAGAAGGCAGTACTAATTCACTCTCCCGGTTTGAAGTAACGGCGGTCACATTGGAACCAGGAAAGGCTTCTCCCCCACCATCTGCCAGCTACGATGTGGAAGAACTCCTGATCGTTAAAGACGGGCTATTGAATATTACTATAGATGGCGTCACTAAAAAATTGGGAGCTGGCAGCGTTGCATTCGCTATGCCCCGGATGGTGCATGGAGTTAGTAATGCCGGCAACACGAAGGCTACTTATTACCTCTTGAAGTATAAAGGGAAACTACCAATGGATATTGACCGTGCAAAACGGGCCGGCGGTTCTTTTATGCTTGACTGGAATGAACTGGCGACGACAAACACGGATAAAGGATATCGCAGGGATTTTTTTAACCGGCCCACTTCGCAACTGGGGCAATTTGAAATGCATACTACCGCATTGAATGCAAATGAAGAAAGTCATGCACCTCATACACATGTGCAGGAAGAAATTATTTTGGTCTTAAGAGGTAATGTTGAAATGTATATCGACGGTGACAGGTACAATGCATCCGCGGGTGATGTAGTTTTTTTATCATCCCGTGTTCCGCATAATTTAACAAATACCGGTGAAGGCCAATGCGAATATTTCGCTTTTCAATGGAGAAATTGAAACACCATTTATTTGATGAGAACAAAAAAAATTATTGTTATTTTATTTTTTCTTTTGTCGGTTCTTCCTGTAGTTACCGCACAGGTAAAACTTCCGCGATTAATACGGGACAGCATGATCTTGCAAAGAGACGTCACCATAAAGATTTGGGGATGGGCTGCTAAAGGAGAAAAAATAACTGTACGATTTAATGGTAAAAGTTTTAAAGCTATTGCAGCCGTCGATGGTAAATGGTTTGTTTGGTTCCCTGCCATGAACGTGGGTGGCCCTTACACGATGAATATTACCGGCCGCAATAAAATAATACTAAAAGATATATTGATAGGCGATGTATGGATCTGTTCAGGCCAATCGAATATGGTACACCAGATGGCACTGCACAATATTACCTATGCCGAAGATATCGCCCGGGCCAATTATCCGGAGATAAGGCAATTCGCTATCCCTGCATTAACCAACCTGCTGTTATCGCAGGACGACTTGCCAACAGGTTACTGGAAATGGGCGAACCCGCAGGATGTAACGCAGTTTTCAGCCGTCGCCTATTTTTTTGCAAAGAGTATATACGAAAAATATCATGTGCCCATAGGATTGATTAATGCCAGTGTTGGCGGCACTCCTATTGAAGCGTGGACAAGTGAAGAAGGACTTAAAAACTTTCCCGCTATTTGGAACAGCATTCAAAAAAATAAAGACACCGCCTGGGTAAATGCCATAAACAAGAAAGCTATTGCCAATAACAGCATCCCCCCAGCCCAACAGGATAAAGGATTGACAGGTGAAAAAAAATGGTATGATACTTCTTACGTGCCAAAAGAGTGGCGCACCATCAATATACCCGGCTACTGGGAAGACCAGGGTATTAAAGATCTTGATGGCGTCGTATGGTACCGAAAAGAAATTGAAGTACCGGCATCCATGGCCGGTGTGCCGTCTAAAGTTTTTTTAGGAAGAATTGTGGATGCCGACGCTATTTATATCAATGGAAAACAAATTGGCAATACGACTTATCAATATCCGCAAAGAAGATATACTGTACCAGCAGACTTGCTCAAACCTGGTAAAAATATTTTTGTGATAAGAGTTTCTAACACTGCTGGCAAAGGTGGTTTTGTGCCCGGTAAGCCATATTGTCTATTCAACGATAAAGATACTATCGATCTTAAGGGCAGTTGGCAATACAAAGTGGGTGAAGTTTATTCGCCGGGTTCTGCATCCCGTAGCGGTGGAATTGCTTTACAGAATCAACCCACGGCATTATATAACGCCATGCTTGCTCCCGTTATTAATTATACCATCAAAGGATTTCTCTGGTACCAGGGCGAGAGCAATGCCAGCCGTCCGGAAGAATATGCAAAACTTCAACCTGCCCTGATCACAGACTGGCGGAGTAAATGGAAACAGGGAGAACTGCCTTTTATTTATGTACAGCTTCCCAATTTTATGGATGCAAACTATCTGCCCTCCGAAAGTCAATGGGCTACACTGAGGGAATCACAATTAAAATCACTATCAGTTCCCAATACGGCCATGGCGGTGGCGATTGATTTGGGTGAATGGAATGACATTCATCCCGACAACAAAAAAGAGGTTGGTGAACGCATGGCATTAGCCGCCAAAAAAATTGCTTATGGTGAAAATATAGTTCACTCGGGGCCTATTTATCAATCATTGAAAACAGAAGGCAATAAAATCATCATAACATTTGATCATACAGGTAGCGGGTTAATCACCAATGATGGGGAAGAAATCAGTGAGTTCGCCATTGCAGGAGCAGATAAAAAATTCGTTTGGGCAAAGGCACAGGTCGAGGGTGACAAGATAATTGTTTGGAATGATGCTGTGCAGGAACCATTGTATGTGCGATATGCATGGGCCGATAATCCGGTCAATCCGAATTTGTACAACAAGGAAGGATTGCCGGCGTCCCCTTTTCAGAACAAATAAATAAAAAATAAAGATGAACAAAAGAGTATTTATGCTTATTAATACTGCTATTCTTCTAAGCAGCGCCTTGAATGCGCAGAATAAAATTGTTATTGATGCAGCCAACGCAAAAGACACTATCAGTAAAGATATTTACGGACATTTTGCAGAGGATCTCGGCCGGTGTATTTACGGCGGATTCTATGTAGGAGAAGGCAATACAAAGATTGCCAATAAAGACGGTATACGTCTCGATATCATAGAAGCTTTAAAAAAATTAAAGATACCTGCATTGCGATGGCCGGGTGGCTGCTATGCGGATCATTATCACTGGAAGGATGGCATTGGCCCAAAAAATAAAAGAAAAGCAACCGAAAACACATCCTGGGGAAATGTAAGAGAAGGTAATGGTTTTGGTACACATGAATTTCTCAATATGTGTGAAATGATGAATGCCGATCCATACCTCGCAGTAAATGTTGGCGGTGGTAGCGTACAGGAAGCGGAAGAATGGGTACAATATGTCAATCATGCAAATGGTAAAAGTTTTTTAACCGATTTACGTAAGAAAAATGGAAGAGCTACTCCATGGCATGTGAAATATTGGGGCATTGGCAATGAATCGTGGGATTGCGGTGGTCACATGACTGTTGATTACTATGTCAATCTTTATAAACAGTATGCAACGCTGCTGACAAGTTACAGCAATACGGAAAAATTATTTCGTATTGCAGTAGGACCTGGTACGCCGGATTTTCAATGGACCGAAGCACTAATGCGTGATATTCCCCGTAAACTTATTGAAGGTATTTCTATTCATCACTACTCGGTTATCAACTGGAGTAAAAAGAGTTCAGCTACAGGCTTTACGGAAAATGAATATTTCAGCACCATGGAGCAAGCTTACCGTATGGAACAGATGGTTAGTGGAAACAGTGAAGTAATGGATAAATATGATCCGCAAAAAAAAGTGGCATTGGTTGTAGATGAATGGGGCGGATGGTATGAAGTAGAGCCCGGTACCAACGGCGATTTTTTATTTCAGCAAAACAGCATGCGGGATGCAATGATCGCCGGGCTCACGTTGAATATTTTCAATAACCACTGCGATCGTGTAAAAATGGCTAATCTCGCCCAGTGCGTTAATGTATTACAGGCGGTAATATTGACCAAAGAGGAAAAATTGATTTTGACGCCCACCTATCACGTCATGGAAATGTATAATGTTCACCAAAATGCATTGATGCTGCCATTAAGTATAGCAAGCGATAATTATACACTTGGTGAAAAAAAGCTGAAAGCAGTTTCCGCATCAGCATCCAAAGACAAAAATGGAGTGGTGCATATTTCATTGGTAAACATAAATGCGCACAATGACCAGGAATTGAATATTGATTTGGGTGATTTATCTGCAAAATCTGTAACAGGCCGTATTCTGCGATCTGACAAATTACAGGATCACAATACGTTTGATAATCCTCAAAAAGTAAAACCATCGGCATTCAGGAATGCATCGGTAAACGGAAGTACACTTACAGTGAAGCTTCCGCCTTTTTCGGTGGTTATACTCACTCTTGAGTAATCATGTTTGAATTAATAGAAACAATAAATTCTCCATGATGAAATTTATAATTAGTAAACAAGATATTCCGGAATTAGACCCGTTTTATAAAGATGCCTGATTAGTATAAACAAACATATTTAGTAAGCGTAAAAAAAAGTATATGAAAAAAAACATCATTTTCTTTGTCGCAGTCCTCCTTATTAGTGGTTTTTGTTTCGCCCAAACGGCTATAGTAGAAGATTTCAAACCTTCATCATTAAATCAGCCCGGGCAGGAATACCCCCAGGTAAATTCACAAGGCTATGTAAGATTTAAAATTATTGCGCCGTCTGCAGACAGCGTAAGGGTAAGTCTGGGTTTGGGGGGAAGAGGCGGAACTTTACTTCAAAGGGCTGCAGATAGCTCCTGGATGGGCGCTACTGAAGGACCAATGGATGAGGGCTTTCACTATTATAATATAAGAATAGATGGAGGTAAATTCAATGACCCGGGTGCAAAAAATTTTTATGGTTCTGTCCGTTGGGAGAGTGGTATTGAAATCCCCGCACACGATCAGGACTTCTATGCACTAAAAAAAGTTCCGCATGGCAATGTACAGCAAGTGCTGTTTCCTTCGCCAAGTACCAATACCTCCCGCCGGGCATTTGTGTACACGCCACCGGGCTATGAAAAAGGGAAATCAAAATATCCGGTATTATACCTGCAGCATGGATGGGGTGAAGACGAAACGGCATGGAGCAACCAGGGGCATGCAAATTTAATCATGGATAATATGATTGCAGAAGGAAAGGTAAAGCCTTTCATTATTGTAATGACGTATGGTATGACCAATGAGATTAAATGGGGTGGTATAAGGGATTTTAAAATTGAGCCATTTCAAACAGTATTGGTAGATGAACTGATTCCTTATATCGATGCTAATTTTCGCACCATTGCAAAACAATCGAACCGTGCCATGGCCGGGCTTTCAATGGGTGGCATGGAAACAAAAAACATTACACTTAACAAGCCGGATGTTTTTGCTTACTATGGTTTATTAAGTGGAGGCACGTATGCCCCGGCGGATATTAAAGACAAATCGAAAGTGAAACTTATTTTCCTGAGTTGTGGCAGCAAGGAAAGGCCTGATGGCGTTAAGAACGCAGTTGTTGCACTTAAAGAAGCTGGCTATAATGCAGTTTCTTATATTTCGGAAAACACGGCTCATGAATTCCTTACCTGGCGCCGCAGTTTACATGAGTTAGCTCCACTGCTGTTTAAAGATTAAAAACAATTCCGGATAAATTGAAACAGATTAATTGAACATGAAAAGATTTTATCAAATAAATACAAAGCAGTTTTTAACGCTGGCGGTCTTTATTATCAGTAACTATTGTTGTGCACAATTGAATATAACTACCGTTGAGGATTTTAAGCCGGCAGTTACCAATCAACCCGGCAAACAATTTCCGCAGGTAAATTCTGAAAGAAAGGTACGGGCAAGTATTCTTGCACCGCAGGCAAATAATGTGCAATTGGATTTAGGCGGAAAAAAATATGATCTACTAAAGGATGATAAAGGTGTTTGGACCGGTGAATCATTACCGCAGGATGAGGGCTTTCATTATTATCAATTAAATATTGATGGTGCTTCGGTGCCAGATCCCGGCAGCCTTACTTTTTACGGTGCTGGCCGCACAGGAAGCGGAATAGAAGTTCCTGCTTACGACCGTGAATTTTACCAACTTAAAAATGTGCCTCACGGCCTGGTAAGTGAAAATATTTATTTCTCCAAACTCACCAACGCCTGGAGGCGTTGCTTTGTTTATACTCCACCAAATTATCTTGAAGATTCCAAAACCCGCTATCCCGTGTTATACCTCCAGCATGGAAGTTTTGAAGATGAAACAGGATGGGCCGTTCAGGGAAAAACGAATCTTATTCTTGACAACCTGATTGCAGAAAAAAAAGCAGTACCCATGATTATCGTAATGGATAATGGCTATGCGTACAAACCACCCGAAAATGCAGTTCCGGATAATAAGACCCGCCCGGTGTCAATTTTTGAAGAAGTAATGATTACTGAAATCATACCGATGATGGATGGAAAGTTCAGAACCATTGCAAACCGTGAGCATAGAGCCATTGCCGGTCTCTCTATGGGCGCCAATCAAACCATGAGAATTGTTATGAACAACCTTGACCAATTTGCTCATTATGGCGGCTTTAGCGGCACATCTAATTATCCCAGTGAAGATGCGATAGACCCCGCCACTTTTTTGGATGGAAAATTTAAGGACGGTGCAAAGTTGAATAAACAGTTTAAAGTTTTTTGGCTGGGCCTTGGCACAAAAGAACCCAAGCCATTTCCCGGTTCTGTTGGTGCTTTCAGGACAATGCTGGATAAGCAGGGTATTAAATATGTGTACTACGCATCACCTGGAACAGGTCATGAATGGCTCACATGGAGAAGAGATTTGAATCAATTCGCGAGTTTGCTTTTTAAATAAAAACTAATGAATAGTATGAAAAAGATATTCAACTTCATTGCAGGATTATTTTTATGCAGCGGGATCATAAATGCACAGGAAGCCGTTAAACCTGCATCTATTGGTTTTGATACCGTTCGTGCTGTACCACATGGTAAGGTCGATACATTAACTTACCAATCCAAAACAGTTGGCGTAAAAAGAAGAACTATTATTTACACTCCTCCTGGTTTTTCTAAAACCAAAAAATACCCTGTGCTTTATCTCCTGCACGGCATCGGTGGAGATGAAAAGGAATGGCTCAATGGTGGCAACCCGCAGGTAATCCTGGATAATCTTTACGCCAGCAATAAAATTGAACCGATGATTGTAGTAATGCCGAATGGCAGGGCTATGAAAGATGACCGTGCAGTGGGAAATGTTTTTGATAGCGCGAAGGTGCAGGCATTCGCGACTTTTGAAAAAGACTTACTCAACGACCTGATCCCTTTCATTGAAAAGAATTATCCCGTTCTTAAAAACCGCGAGAGCCGTGCCATCGCAGGATTATCAATGGGTGGCGGACAATCATTAAATTTTGGTTTGGGTAATCTTGACAAATTTGCATGGGTGGGCGGATTTTCTTCCGCACCCAATACCAAAACACCTCAGGAATTGGTACCTGATCCTGCAAAAACAAGAGAGCAATTAAAACTGCTCTGGATATCATGCGGCGCAAGCGATGGATTGATCTCATTTAGCTACCGCACACATGATTACCTGGTGAAAAACAACGTTCCTCATATCTACTACATTGAACCTGGAGTACATGATTTTAAGGTTTGGAAAAATGGCTTATATATGTTTTCACAACTTATATTTAAAGCGGTAGATACTTCCACATTTTCAAAATACCCGGTCGTGGGCGCCCCTGCGGTTACAAATATCCGGTCCGGAAATTATCCCCAGGTACTTGCAGATCATAAAGTGATATTCCGGGTGAAAGCTCCCGATGCGCAAAGAGTGCAAATCGATTTGGGTAAAAAATATGAAATGGCCAGAGATACAGGTGGCTATTGGATAACAACAACAGATTCTATTGGAGAAGGTTTTCATTATTATTCATTGCTTATTGATGGAATAGCTGTTGCCGACCCCGCCAGTGAATCATTTTATGGAATGGGAAGAATGGCAAGTGGTATTGAAATACCCTTTAACGGTGGCGCTTATTATGCTTTGCGGGATGTGCCGCATGGTGACATCAGGATTAAAAAATATTTTTCTCCTGTTACACGCTCATGGCGGGAAATGTTTATCTATACACCGCCAGGCTATGATGCAAATACAATGGAGAAATACCCGGTGCTATATATTTTACATGGCGGCGGTGAAGATCAGAGAGGCTGGGCAACACAGGGTAAGACTGATTTAATTCTTGATAATCTTATCGCAGCTCAGAAAGCAAAGCCCATGCTGATAATAATGCCTGATGCAAACATTGGCGCCGGCGGCTTTAGTGGTATTGAAGACGCTTTGAAAATGTTTGAGAGAGAGCTGAAGCAAGCTATTATCCCTTTTATAGAAAAGAATTATAGAGTTAATACGGATGCTCAAAGCCGTGCTCTCGCAGGTTTGTCGCTCGGAGGTTTACATACGCTCTACACCGGCATCAATAATTCTGATATATTTTCTTATCTCGGCGTGTTCAGTTCCGGTTGGATACAGCCTATGCTGAGTAAGGTGGCGGACAAACAATACGATTTCATGAAAAACAATACAGATAAAATCAATACTAATGTGAAAGAATTCTGGATCGCGATGGGTGGCAAAGAAGATATAGCTTATAAAAATTGCCAGTTAATGTTGGGTAAATTAGACGAAATGAAAATCAAACATACGTATTCCGAATACCCGGGAGGACATACCTGGCCGGTATGGAGAAACAACCTGTACAATTTTGTACAGTTACTTTTTAAATAAGTATTACAATGAAATTTTTAATACCTCGTGAATCATTTTTTGTTGTAACAGCTTTGGGATTTGATGCAGGCTTTTCTACCGGTAGTATTGGTTTTCAGTTTTGTCATTATCATGCCGCCACCACAGTTGATATAAAATCACTTTGTGTCAGGGAAGCAAAATAAGTTGTAAGGATAAAGTTTTAAACGATTAAAAAGAAAATATGAAAAAAAATATATTGAAAACTGCCATACTTGTCTGGACTATTTGTTGTTTGGTTATCGGCAGCGCTGTTGCTCAAACACCTAATTTAAATTTAGATTTTACTAAGCCAGGCGCCAATGTAAGTCCCATGTTGTATGGTTTAATGACAGAAGAAATTAACCATGCGTATGATGGCGGCTTGTATGCAGAATTGATTCGCAACAGGATTTTTAAAGACAGTAAAACAACACCCGAAGGCTGGAGTCTTGTACAGGATGATGCTGCAGCAAAGGCAAGTATAAAATTAATAGCAGCAGGAGAAAATATTCCTAATGATGAACGCCGCAACTCAATTAATGGTTCACTGCCTACCTGCTTAATGCTTACAGTAGAAAAGGCCGGTGGAAGAACTGGTATAGCGAATGAAGGTTATTGGGGTATACCCGTAAAGCCATCCACCAATTACAAGGCTTCTTTTTATTTAAAGGGAACAGGCAGAACACCGCCACCACTCTGGCCCTGGGAACCAAAACCAACCACGCCTCCGCCGCCGGATATTGAAAACAATACACCAGGCCCGGTAACAGTTTCTATTGAAAGCAATGATGGAAAAACAATTTATGCTTCCGGTACTATACAACTTGAAAAAAGTATTTACTGGAAAAAGTATGAGCTTACGTTAACCACCGCTGCCAATGTTGTTCCAACAAAAGATGCACGCTTTGTTATTACTGCTAATCGTACAGGTTTGTATCATTTCAATCTTGTTTCACTTTTTCCGCCAACCTACAACAATCAGTCAAATGGGTTCCGTGTCGATTTGATGCAAATGATGGTAGACATGAAACCAAAGTTTCTGCGTTTTCCCGGCGGTAATTATTTAGAAGGACCATTGATCACAGATGCGTTTCCGTGGAAAACAACGCTTGGTCCGTTAGAAAGCAGGCCCGGCCACAATGGTTCATGGGGTTACCGTGCTTCGGATGGCTTGGGCTTGCTGGAGTTTTTATTGTGGTGCGAAGACATGGGCGCAGAGCCTTTGCTGGCAGTATTTGCCGGGTATTCTTTACAGGGTGATCATGTAGATGCAGGCCCGCTTTTAAAACCTTATATAGATGATGCATTGGAAGAAATAGAATATGTGATGGGCGATGCAACTACTTACTGGGGCGCCAAACGTGCTGCAGATGGGCATCCTGCACCATTTAAACTTTCCTATATAGAAATTGGTAATGAAGACTTTTTTGACAGGTCCAATAGTTATGATGCCAGGTTCAAACAGTTCAGGGCTGCAATAGAAAAAAAATATCCATCATTGCATGCAATTTCTACAGTGGATGCCAAACAATTTCCTGATATGCAAATAACCGGAGATAACAAACCTGAAATTGAAGATGAACATTATTACCGTGATGCCTGGACTATGTGGGAACATGCTTCTCAATACGATACCTACGACCGTAAAGGCCCGAAAATATTTGTGGGCGAATGGGCTACACGTGAAGGTGCGCCCACCACTAATTTAAATGCCGCACTGGGCGATGCTGCATGGATGACGGGCATGGAACGTAATTCCGATTTAGTAATTATGTCTTGTTATGCACCGCTGTTTGTAAATGTAAATACAGCAACTGCAACCGCTCCTAAAGCATGGCAATGGGATTCTGATTTAATTGGATACGATGCATTAACCAGTTTTGGTTCCCCCTCGTACTATGTTCAAAAATTGTTCGGAAGCTATTTGGGGGATAAAGTAATTCCCATCACAGCCGACCATATTCCGACGCAACCAAAACCCCTTACCAAAAGAGATAGTACCAATGGAATAAAAGTAGCGCCGCAGGTGCCGACTGTTTTTTACAGCGCAACCATGGATGAAAAAACAGGAAACATCTATCTTAAACTTGTCAACACAACAGGCAAAAAGCAATTAGTTAATATTAACCTGAATGGTGTTGCTAAAGTATTGCCAGATGCAACACTATTTGTAATTAAGGGCGATAAGCCAGAGGACACGAATACAATAACGGAGCCTGAAAAAATTGTACCGGCAAGTTTGAAAGTAAAAGGCGTTGCTTCAAAATTTAAAAGAACGCTGGATCCATACTCTGTAAGTGTGTTACAATTGCAGGTGGTAAAATAAGAAAGTTATTTTTATAAAGCCAGAAAGCCAATACAAAAATGAAAAGCAAAATTATTTTATCAGCGATTTTTATCCTGGCGGTCTTCGTTTCATTTTCACAGGATAAAAACTTCTACATCTTCCTCAGTTTCGGCCAATCCAACATGGAAGGCAATGCAAGAATCCGGCCGGAAGATACAGTAGGTGTAGATAGCCGTTTCCAGGTAATGGAAGCTGTTGACTGTCCTAATCTTGGCAGGGAAAAAGGAAAATGGTACACTGCCATTCCTCCATTATGCCGCTGCCGTACCGGACTCACACTCACTGATTATTATGGCAGAACAATGGTGGCCAATTTACCAAAAGATGTAAGGGTTGGTATCATTAATGTAGCGGTAGGCGGTTGTAAAATTGAATTGTTTAATAAAGACAGTTATGAATCTTATGTAACGAAAGCTCCATCCTGGATGCTGGGCATGATAAAAGAATATGATGGAAACCCCTATCAAAGGCTAATGGAGATGGCAAAGTTTGCACAAAAAGACGGAGTGATAAAAGGCATATTGCTTCACCAGGGAGAATCAAATCCAAACGATTCACTCTGGACAACAAAAGTGAAAGTAGTTTATGATAATCTTTTGAAGGATTTGCATCTCAAAGCAAAAAAAGTACCGCTGCTTGCGGGTGAAACAGTTAATGCCGACCAGGGAGGAATTTGTGCAGGCATGAACAAGATCATCGCAACACTGCCGCAGATGATTAAAAACTCGTACGTTATTTCATCTGCAGGATGTACAGATGCCGCGGATAATTTACATTTTAATGCGGAGGGATATAAAGAATTTGGGAAAAGGTATGCGGAAAAAATGCTTTCAATCTTAGGGTATAAAAACGTTAGATAAAAATTCAACCCGGATATTGCCGGATTATTCAAAAGTGAATACAGATTTGTATGATAAAAAGTAATTGGACTTTGAGGCTGCTTACCTGTTTTATGTTTCTGAGCACCAGTATTCATGCGCAGGATAAACTATATTCAAATGAATTTTCATTAAGTGATGTAAAATTACTGGATGGCCCTTTTAAACATGCAAGTGAGCTGAATATTGAAGTACTCTTAAAGTATAATGTTGACAGGTTACTTGCTCC
>JBDTUH010000025.1:0-107087 GCA_040007815.1 Chitinophagaceae bacterium | reverse complement strand
TGATTGCAGGCAACCTTGGTTTGAACAGTCGTCTGAAAGTCTCAGTGAATGAGCCGGTAAGTCTTTACTATAATGATTTTGATGGTAATGGTAAAAAAGAACAGGTGCTGACTTATTATGTTCATGGAAAGGAATTCCCTTTTGTAAGTAAGGATGAACTTCAAAAGCAATTACCATTTATAAAGAAAGAATTCCTGTACGCACGTGATTTTGCAAGGGCATCCATTAAAGAGATTTTTGGTTCAGAGAAATTGGAGAATGCGCAGAAATTAACAGCTAATTATTTTGATAATTCAATTCTGATAAACAATGGGAATTTGAATTTTACTACAACTGCCTTACCCTGGCAGGCGCAATTAAGTACCTATCGGGATGCAATAATAATTGATGCTAATAATGATGAAATGCCCGACATCTTGCTGGGAGGAAATTATTATGACAATAATATCCAGATGGGCAGGTATGATGCTGATTTTGGAACAATATTGCTAAATAAAGGAAAAGGAAACTTTACCTGCGAGAATATGAATGGTCTTGTAATAAAAGGCCAGGTTCGACGAATAAAGCAGCTTAGGATTGGTGACCAAAAAGCTCTTGTATTAGCAAAGAACAATGATGGCACTGTCGTGATCAGGTTTTCTGAACAATAATACCGATTGTTAAATTCACTAAAGTAGTTGCTTCGATATTTATAGAAATGGATAACCAATTCTTGTTACCCATTTGCTGGTATCGGCTTCTTTCGTTCTATCCGTCAAAAACTGTTGAAAGGGAATAGCTACATTGAGAAGCTGGTAGTCATGTGCATATATATCTAGCTGCTTCAGTGCGGCATCGACTGTATTTTTACCACCCTTTATTTCGGCTGACAGGAAGTTTCCGTTTTTTAGCATTCGCCTTTCGGTAAAAATACCAAAGTCGGGAACTTGCCTGTCGACAGGTACAGCCACGACCAGGTCGAAATGAGTGCTATCCCTGGGGCTTACGTTCAAAACGGGGTAATCAGTTTCTGTCGCTTTGACGTTTGCGATATGTTCTCTGATTTGACCCATTATAGTATAGATATCTTCTGTAGTAGGATAGCGAGTAAAAGATTTTTTGATTGAAACCATGAAATCAAGTTGAAACTTCTCCCGTTTTATATTTATTCCATAAATATTTTTAGTGTCGCTGACATATTTTTGGATAGTATTCAGGATAATTTCAAATCTTTTGCCCAACTCTCTGGCGTCTAAATAACGGCTGATTTTACTGAAAGGATTTGTGCCGGTTAGGGTAGTTGCGTTCCATACTATTTTAATGCTGTCGTTATTCAATGGCAAAACATAGAGAACGCTCCGATGGATATCCTTCTCTTTTTCTATGGCGATCTCGAAAGACTCATAAAGCATCTGCGTTTTTTCAAATTGGTAATCTTCTGATTCCAATACGCTTTTTGAATTAGTGTCAGAAGAATTTGAAGAGGCCATCCAGCACTTTTTCCAATTAGTTTCATCATTTAAAAACCTAAGAACAGCTGCCTGGTTAGCTTTTGCTGTAATCGATCTCGCGACAATTATTTTATCAGGGATAAAAATGTAAATACTAACAAAAAACAAAAAAATCAGAGAGCTGCCGATTACGATCCATTTTTTCATAAAGTAAAATCTAAAAAGCTTTGGTCAGGGTGTATCAAATAAAGCTAAATTTACTGATTGCTTGTCTTAAAAAAATAATTTTTATGAAGCGTTTATTTTTCTTGATTACACTTCTCTTTTTCCATATGGCTGTTTTCACGCAGGACCCCTGGAAAATAAAAGCTAACTCCATTGATCCCAATAATTATTATGGCATCACCGTTGCCAATGGCATGATCGGAATAGTGTCTTCACCTGAGCCCTTCAAGGTTAAAGAGGTTGTTCTTGCCGGCGCTTACGATCTGTATGGCCGGGGCCGGGTCAGTAATTTTTTGAAAAGCTTTAACCTGTTGAATATGTACCTCGAGATTGATGGCCGCAGAATAGGCAATAAGGACGCCACTCATATGACCCAGGAACTGGATATGCAAAAGGCGAGTTTCACTACCCAGTTTGACTATGCCGATAAATCATCAGTTTCTTATACCTATTATTCCCTTCGTCATTTACCCTACACAGTGTTAATGGACATCACGATAACGGCAAAAAAAGATATTTCAATCACCGGAGCCAGTGTCATGGAAGCACCTGATGCGTTACGTGACGTACAGAATTATTACAATGAGATCGACCGGCCGCATGTGGTAATTAGCTTATTAACATCTACTGCGAAAAGTCCCACCGGGAAACTGTTGATGTGTGCCAGTAATACTTTTTTATTCAGTGAACCTCATGGACAAGAGCCGAGAGTGATACATGAAATGTGGGACAATAATATGCATTTGATGAAATTCACCAGGAAAATTAAAGCGGGAGAAACTTATCGGTTCACTATCGCTGGCTCTTCCATTACATCCGCCCATCATAATGACCCGTTGAATGAAGCGGAAAGAGCAACCATTTTTGCGAAACTGGAAGGAAGAGAACGCTTAATAAATTTTCATACTAAAGCATGGGAGGAATTATGGAAAAGCGATATACAAATTGCAGGTGATACGCAGAGTCAGCAGGATATTCATAGTATGATGTATCATTTATATTCATTTACACGGGAAGGCACGGCTCTGTCACCATCACCAATGGGGTTAAGTGGATTAGGATATAACGGACATGTATTTTGGGATACTGATTTGTGGATGTTTCCGGCAGTGCTGGTCTTGCATCCTGCGATTGCAAAAAGTATGATAGAATACCGGTTTCAGCGATTGGAAGCCGCTAAACGAAATGCATTCAGCAAAGGGTATAAAGGTGCTATGTATCCATGGGAGAGTGCGGAAACGGGTGTGGAAGAAACTCCTGTATGGGCTTTAAGCGGGCCCTTTGAACATCATATTACAGGCTGTGTTGCTATAGCCGCCTGGAATTACTATTGTGTAACGCAGGATAAAAACTGGTTACGGGAAAAAGGCTGGCCGATTCTTTCAGCAACAGCTGATTTCTGGGCCAGCCGGGTAGAACGAAATGGCCCTGGCAAGTATGATATTAAAAATGTGGTTGCAGCGGATGAGTGGGCCGAGAACGTAGATAATAATGCGTTCACAAACGCAGCGGCAAAAGCCAACCTGCAATTTGCTACCGAAGCAGCTAAGTTATTGGGGATGTCGCCTGATCCTGATTGGATGACAGTGGCGGATAATATCCCTATATTGAAAATGGATAATGGTGTGACGAGAGAACATGCAGGCTATAATGGCGAAGGTATAAAGCAAGCTGATGTAAACCTGCTTGCATATCCATTGAAACAAGTGGCTGATCCCATACAGATCAGGAAAGATTTGGAATACTATGAATCAAGAGTACCGAATGAAGGCACCCCGGCAATGACACAGGCTATTTTCACTTTATTGTATGCAAGATTGGGCAACAAAGAAAAGGCCTTATACTGGTTCAGGGATGCTTATTTGCCGAACCTTAATCCACCGTTCAGGGTGGTGGCGGAAACAAAGGGAGGCACCAATCCCTATTTCGCTACTGGTGCTGGTGGTGTTTTGCAAAGCGTATTGATGGGCTTCGGGGGATTGGAAATAACACCCAAAGGTATCATTCAGATAAAGTCTGTCTTACCGGATGGATGGAAGTCGCTAACCTTAACCGGAATTGGAAACGATAAAAAAACGTATACCGTAAAATAGCGCCGGATACCCTGACCTTTACAGCTTTTATAGAGGACAGGAAAACCGGGCTAACAAAGGAAGCGGACTGAAAAAGAAAGATTTTTTGGTGAAATAAACCAGGGTGCAGCTTTTTGTATATAGAATTTGCCTTAATTTGTGACTCACTATGCTGTTTTGAAGAAAATTGTCGCCATATTATTAATTGCTTTACTCTTTTTTAACTGGTACGGTTATCGTATCCTGACCAATATTTTGGCGGATGGAGCAGATCAGCAATTGGAGCTAAGATTAGACAATAATCAGTATGATGAATCACAGCTGATTGAGGTTCGGATTGCATTAAATGTTCCTTACCAGAATGATCAAACAGAGTTTGAAAGGCATTACGGGGAAATGGAAGTGGCAGGCAAATACTACACTTACGTAAAGCGAAAAATTGAGAATGGATACCTGGTATTAAAATGCATTCCAAATGATTCCAAGGAAAAAATCAAAGCGGCAGGCAATAACTTTTTCAAATTAGCCAACGGCCTGGACCAGGATCACCCGGATAAAAAGCAGAATAATAACTCCAACCTCGCTAAGAATTTCTGGAGTGAATATGATGGACGGGAAACTGATTTTACAATTGACATTTTTTCGGAATTAATCAACAATCATTTTTATAATAACGCTTTTTCTTTAAGCGATATCTGTCTCTCTTCACCCGGTCAGCCTCCGGAACACAACACTTCCCCTTTAGGTTAAGGTTTATTCCTCCCATAGTTTAGAACGGGAAGAATGTCATCCACATTTAAATTATCAAAGTGAGAAATATTTTTGGAACTGCCCTTATGGGTATTGTTCTGCTGTCGTCGTGCACAGAGAAAGCAGGTGACTATAAAAAGTTCACGGAAGATCCGCTTTTGTATAGCAAGACAGTGAAAAAGCTGAACGATGTAGTGCTGGAAAATAATTTCCCGCCCATGATCGCTACGCGGAATTATGCTTATGCAAATGTTGCGGCTTATGAAACGATGGCGGCAGGTAGTTCTCAATTTCAAAGCCTGTCAGGGCAGATCAAACATCTGCCGCCAATGCCAAAACCAGAAGCGGGAAAAATAATTGATTTCTCACTGGCTGCTTTGTTCTCTTTTACTAAAGTGGGTAATGCGGTAACTTTTCCTGAAGGAAGTATGATGGCGTACTATGATGAATTGAAAGCAAAAGCCAGGGAAGCGGGTATGACCTCGGAGATATTGGAAAATACATTAGCTTTTTCTGATACTGTTGTGGCCACTGTTTTAAAATGGAGCAAAAAAGATAATTACGCACAGACCAGAAGCGCTGAAAAATATACCGTAAAAGATGAGGATGGCAGGTGGGTGCCAACGCCACCCATGTATGCGCAGGCTGTAGAACCCAAGTGGAACACGATACGGTGCCTGGTCATGGATTCTTGTTCGCAGTTTATGCCTCCAAGGCCTCCTGCCTTTGACGTAAAAAATAAGAACAGCGAATACTACAAGTATCTTTCAGAAGTAAAAAAAATGGGGGATAGTTTAACCGAAGAACAAAAACATATCGCTGATTTCTGGGATGATAATCCCTTTAAGTTAAATGTTAGCGGTCATGTCATGTTTGCAACCAAAAAATTTTCACCCGCTGGTCACTGGATGAATATTGTAGGCATTGCGGCCAAGGAGGCAAAGGCGGATTTTGCCACTACCGTTGCTGCTTATGCGGAAACCTCCATTGCTTTATTTGAAGCATTTATCAGTTGCTGGGACGAAAAGTATCGCAGTAATTACATAAGGCCCGAAACAGCCATTAATAAATACGTGGATGAAGAGTGGAGACCTTATATTCAAACCCCGCCCTTTCCATCCTATACAAGCGGTCATGGTACTATTTCGGCAGCGGCAGCAGAATCAATGACCTACTGGTTCGGCGATAAACTTTCTTTCACAGATACTTCATCATTGGAATTCGGTATCGAAAGCCGGAAGATCATTTCATTCCGGGACGCGGCCAAAGAAGCGGCGATGTCACGTTTATACGGCGGTATTCACTATCGTTTCGACAACGAGCAAGGAAACGAGGCCGGTACTAAGTTGGGCGAGTTTATCGTTCAGCGCCTCAGATTAAAGAAATAAGAATTGATTTACAAAAACCAAAAGAACTTTTTATGAAACGCATTTATATATTTTTACTTATTTCAGGACTTTTTACACAGTTAAAAACAATCGCGCAAGGTTGTGTAGCTATTAAAGGTACTGCAGGTGTTTGCAGCCGCCCTTCTGACGCAAAAGGCTGGGAACTGAATCTCAATGAACGATATTTTAAATCATATAAACATTTTGTAGGTACCGAAGAACAAAAAGAGCGGATTGAAAAACACAGCAATGTGATCAATCATGCATATGAACTGGATATTACCGCTACCAGGACTATTAACTCAAGATGGTCTGTCGCATTAACGTTGCCAATCATGGCTTTCAAACGAACTTCATTGTATGAGCATGATGGTGAATCAAGACATGCCACTAATTCTTTTGGAATTGGTGACGCCAGGGTTTCCGCCTACAGGTGGATGTTTGATCCGGCGAAATCGCATAAGGGAAATGTACAACTTGGTCTCGGAATAAAATTGCCAACAGGCTCCTACAACTACACCGACTATTTTTATAAAAAGGCGGACTCAAGCGTTATTGGCCCGGTCGATCAATCTATTCAACCCGGCGATGGTGGTACTGGAATAACTTTTGAACTAAACAGCTTTTACAATTTCAGCCATCATGTAGGTATATACGGAACTTTCTTTTACCTGAGTAACCCCAGGGAAGTAAACGGCACTTCTACTACAAGAGGCGGTGCTGCATCCGCTACTGCAAAAAAGTATAATACAGATGTAATGAGCGTACCTGATTTGTATATGGCCCGTGCCGGGGTTAGTTATACGGTCAATAAATTTACTTTTTCAGGTGGTGGACGTATAGAAGCGCTTCCAGCTAAAGATTTAATTGGTGGAAGCCGTGGTTTCAGAAGACCAGGCTATATAATATCTGCGGAACCATCTGTAACACTAGTAACAAAAAGAGCCAGCTTTAATATTTCTGTTCCTGTTGCTTTAAAAAGAGATCGTGTACAAAGCGATTCTGACAAGCGCCGCTCTAAAGACACCGGTACACACGTACAGGGTGATGCCGCTTTTGCAGATTATCTCATAAGTGCAGGGTTAACCTTTCGCCTTTAAAAGAAAAAAAGCCTTTCTACCAGATTAATTGTATTTCATCTGGCGAAGCCTGTCCTTATAGGACAGCTTCGCCAGCATGAGATAATTATTAGTTGTGGATACTTTTTATACCAAAACATTCTACGATGAAAAAAATGACAAAAAAAATAGCAATCTCCATACTGCTGTTGGGGAATTTAGCATGGTCGGATTCCGTAATGGCACAAACAGATATTGACGCCATCATGATGGAAAAAAACGCTTTTTGTGTCGGTCCCATGTACAGCTATAGTAGCTGGAAAAATTATTGGGAAGGAACATTGAAAAGAGAAAATCTAAACCTTGGAAAAGTATCCACCCAGATGTACAGTGTAATGGGTAATTATGGCATTACCCGTAAACTGAATGCACTATTCAGCGTACCGTATGTAAAAACAAAAGCATCCGCAGGCACTTTGCATGGATTAGATGGTATCCAGGATCTTAGTTTGTTTTTGAAATGGCGGCCTGTTCAAATAAAATTAGGTGATGGAAAACTTTCTTTATTCGGGATAGCAGGCGTTTCTCTTCCTTTGACTGATTACGTCGCTGACTTTCTTCCATTGTCCATTGGTCTGCATAGTAAAACAGCATCCGCCAGGGTGATGGTAGACTACCAGCGGGGTAATCTTTTCGCGACTGGATCCGCTACTTATGTATTAAGAGATAATGTTAAGATTGACCGTAGTTCTTATTACACTACCGAATTGCACCTGACCAACGAAGTAGAAATGCCGGATGCATCCAATTATAATTTCAGGATAGGTTTTCGCAATCATCGCCTGATTGCCGAAGCGGTGTATAATAAATGGACAACGTTGGGCGGTTTCGATATCACCCGGAACAATATGCCTTTCCCCAGTAATAAAATGAACGCGACGACTGTTGGTGTGAATGTTAAATATGTATTTCCATTCCTGCCGCAGCTATCCATTGTGGCCGGCGGTAATACTACTGTTGATAGTAAATCAAAACTATTACGCAAAATTGTTGATAGCAGAAATGTAGGACAGGCCACTACCGTGTATGGCTCTTTCTTTTATGTATTTGACTTCAGCCATAAAACAAGATCATCTGACAAGTCTTCAAAAACTAAGTGACATGAAAAAAATATTTTTCCTCTCAGTAATAGCGGTTGCAGGAGTGATAACAATTATTGTTGCCTGCAATAAGGACGTGGAAGGCCGGACAGAATTCCTACCTTCACTTCAACCTGCAAACATTGATCTGAATGCCGGAACCTGGAAACCTGTATTACTCACAGCCCCCGATGAGTTTGCTGTTCCGGTACCATCAGCTACTACTACGCCGGATTATATCGCACAAGTCAATGAAATAAAAACCTGGCAGGCTGAGCTGACCAGTACGGAAAAGGATATCGTGAAATACTGGAGTGCCGGCGCTGTACTGCGGTGGAATGAAATTTTAAGAGAACTGGTAGCCAAACACAATTTAGCTCCTTATCAGAATGAGGACGGTACTTATCCATTTCCCACTGCGAACAATCCATTAGCTTATCCGCAGTTTCCATTTGCTAATCCTCCGTATGCGGCAAGAGCTTACGCATATGTGAGCGCTGCGCAGTATGATGCGTTGATAGCCGCCTGGCATTATAAAAAATTATACAATCGTGCTGCTCCATATACAGTGGATGCAACAGTAAATGTATTAATTCCCAAATCTGATCTGCCGTCTTATCCTTCTGAAGATGCAGTAATCGCTGGAGCAGCGGTAGAAGTGATGAAACTACTTTTCCCGGGCGACCAGGATTTTATTCAGCAAAAATCGGAAGAGCATAAACGCTCCCGCATTATTGCAGGCGCCAATGTACGCAGTGATATAGAAGCCGGTGAAGCATTGGGTAAAGCCGTAGCACAAAAATTTGTCGCCCGTGCACGTGGCGACAGGGCGGGTGCGGCAATCGGTAATGCGGCTCAATGGAAAAAAATGGAGGATGATGCTATTGCCCGTGGTGAAACACCCTGGTATAGCCTTGAAGTTCCAAAGAGACCTCCTATGTTACCACTTTTTGGAAAAGTAAAACCATTTTTGTTTGATTCACTGACAGCGATATCGTTGCGTCCCGGACCTCCACCGTTGGTAAAAAGTCCGCAGATGTTGGATGAAACAAAAGAGGTATACGATTTTGTGAATAACCCAACCCGGGAACACATAAGAATCGTACACGTCTGGGCGGATGGCGTAGCTACTTATACACCGCCCGGTCATTGGGATGCTATTGCGGCGGAAGATTTTATTTCCAAAAATTTCAGTGAAGTGAGATGGGCAAGAAATATGGCGTTGATAAATATGTCTCTTATGGATGCAGCGATAGTTTGCTGGGAAGCGAAATACTATTATTTCAATCCGAGGCCAACACAGTTAGACCCCCGCATTAAAACATTAACAGGTATTCCCAATTTCCCGGCCTATATATCCGGACACTCGACTTTCAGTGCTGCCGCCGCTACGATACTTGGACATATCATTCCTGAAAGAAAGACCGCTTACGATGCTATGGCAACAGAAGCCTCCTTGTCAAGAATATACGGTGGTATTCATTACCGGAGCGATTGCCAGAGAGGATTGGATGTTGGAAAAAATATTGGCAATTACGCCATACAAAGAGCTACTACAGATGGAGCAGAGTAGGTTTTTTCTATAAGCAGTTACGGCGTTGTAATTCTTTACGGACGCCTTCTTTTCTTAGCTTTCTAAAAACCTCTAAATGAGTAACAATAATTTTTTTGATATATAAGCATTTACGGCGTTGCCATTCCTGGCTGATGCCTCCTTTGTTTCAAAAAATCTAAATGAATAAACATAATAATAGGTAGGGTACATAAGCATTTACGGCGTTGTAATTCTTTACGGGCGCCCTTTTCTCTTGTTTGATGATTAATAATAGAACTAATAATAAATAATGAGGAATAATATTTTGGGTATAAGCACTTACGGTGTTGTCATTCCTGGCTGATGCCTCTTTCTTTATTAAATTAAAACATAGGGCGTGAAAACGATAAATATAATTTTGCTTTTGCTGGGGTTTCATATCATTGCGAATTCTCAGCAGGATACAATAATAAATTCCCGTTCACTGGACAGTGTTATTATTATTTCTATCCTGAATCAAAATATAGTCAGGCCTTTGCCTCTTGTACAGGGTAGTTATATCTTTTCCGGTAAAAAAACAGAAGTGATTGACCTGGCACAGTTACCTGCGGACATCACCAATAAAACAGGCCGCCAGCTTTTTGCAAAAATTCCCGGTGTCTTTGTATATGATATGGATGGAGCCGGAAACCAAATCAATATCGCTTCAAGAGGACTTGACCCGCACAGGGGCTGGGAATTTAATATCCGTAAGGATGGTATCATTACCAATTCTGATATGTATGGTTATCCTGCCAGTCATTACAGTATGCCGTTAGAAAGTATCGCCCGTATTGAATTAGTACGAGGAACAGGTTCGCTTCAGTATGGGGCGCAATTTGGCGGCATGTTGAATTATATAACTAAACAGGGTGATACTACCCGGCCATTCAGTTTTGAAAGTATCAATACGGTTGGTTCTTTTAACCTGCTGAGTAGTTATAACGCTATTGGTGGAAAGTCGGGTAAGTTGAAGTACTATGCTTATGTGCAAAAGAAATCAAGAAATGGTTATCGTAATAATGAACATACCGATTCGGAATCAGAAGCTATCATACTTACCTATGATCCATCTGCTAAATTATCCATCCGTGCTGAATGGGCCCGCTCAAAATATCTTTATCGCATTCCCGGAGCATTAACAGATAGTATGTTTCATGCAGACCCGACACAGGCTACCCGGTCGAGAAATTATTTCAGCCCTGATATTCATGTCCCTTCTGTTAATTTAAACTGGCAGATAGCTCCGGGAACAAAACTACAATTAACTGTGTCCGCCGTATTGGGAAAAAGAAATAGTGTACTGTTTGATAAGCCCACCAATATAAGAGATACCATTAATACAGCAACAGGTCAGTATAACAACCGGCAGGTAGATATTGATCGCTTTAATAGTTACACTACGGAACTCCGGTTATTACAACAGTATAAGCTAGGAGCACAAACAAATGTATTAGCCGCCGGAGTACAGTATATGAATAATGATCTGCATCGTACACAATTAGGAAAAGGTACAACGGGCAGTGACTACGATCTTACACTTGCAGAACCGGGCTGGGGAAGGGATGTACATTTAAAAACAAAGAATATAGCGCTGTTTGCCGAGAACAGGTTTCAGTTATCAAAAAAATTATCTGTTAGTGCGGGAGCAAGAGTAGAAATTGGCCAAACGGATATGAGTGGAACGATCAATTATTATCCGAACGGAGATCTTCCTGTTACTATTAAGCATGAGTTTCCTTTGTTAGGTGTTAATATTTCTTATAAGCCCACTGGAAATATGGAAGTATATGGAGGATGGTCACAGGCCTATCACCCCATGCTATTCAAAGACCTTATTCCCGGCTCGTTATTTGAAAGGGTTGACCCCAATATAAAAGACGCGAAAGGGTACAATGCCGAGTTTGGCTTCAGGGGTAATTGGAGATTCTTAAGATGGGATGTCAATGGCTTTTTGCTGAAGTATGATAATCGCTTTGGTACACTGGCTGAAACAGACAATGCAGGAACATTTTATACGTACCGGACAAATATCGGTAACTCGTTTACCACAGGAGCGGAAATCTTTATCCAGGCGGATTGGCTGTTGGGAAAGAAAACGGGACTATCTCTTTTTACTTCCACGGCTTTTTTACATGCCCGTTATAAAAGTGCGATTGTAAAATCCGGAAATACAAACATTAACATAAATGGCAACAAAGTAGAGAGTGCTCCTAACCTGATTACACGTAATGGTGTATCGTTGCGATACAGGAGATTCAGTATTTCCACATTGTATAGTTATACGGCGGAATCTTTTGCGGATGCATTAAATACTGCTGAACCACTTAAGACAACGGGTGCTGTCGGGTTGGTGCCTGCTTATGGAATATTGGATATGAACGCTTCTTTCAAGTTTACTAAAAACCTGGAACTAAGATTCAATATTAATAACGTAACCGATAAACAATATTTTACCAAGCGGCCAACATTTTATCCGGGACCGGGAGTATGGCCGTCGGAGGGAAGAAATTTCAGTACATCATTTATCATTCGTCTCTAGGATAATTTAAATATTTTTTAATCTGTACCCTTTCTTTAAATAACTTTTCGGATCACTCATTTTAAAAAGATAGTATGCCATATATTCCATTGGAAGATCATTTGCCGGGTATTACCGGTTTGTTAGAATACCGGAAAGATACAGCTGCTCCTATTCGTGAACTGACACAGATCCTGCTTCGTGGCCCATCGACATTAACAGAAGGGGAAAGGGAACTGATCGCTACTATTGTTTCGCACGGCAATGGATGTACATTTTGTGTTACGGCTCATACTGCCGCTGCCAATATTTTACTGGGTGAAGAAAATACATCGGCTAAAGTAAAAGAAGATATAAGCACGGCGCCGGTCAGCGAAAAAATGAAAGCATTGTTAACTATCGCGGCGCAAGTACAGCAAAACGGCAAGAAAGTAACTGCTGAATCAGTACAAAACGCGAAAGATAACGGAGCGACGGATATAGAAATACATGATACCGTTTTGATTGCGGCCTTGTTTTGTTTGTACAATCGATACGTGGATGGTCTTTCTACCGTTACCCCTGCTGACCCTTCATTCTATAAAGGGTTGGGAGAAAGATTAAAAAACCACGGATACAATCGTTTACCGCAGGGGTACGACCATTTAAAAAATAAGACCCCATAAGTTGCCGATAACCCACTTATATTAAATAGCGTGAAATTAGAAATATTGTTATCAAATTTGCTCACAAGCCTGGTAAAAAACAGGCTCAAAACTATGATAGCGAATAAGAATTTATCCCGGATCACAATAGCAGTAACGCTATTCCTGCTGATTTCATGTTCAAATGAAGTTTCCCCCAATAAAGAGATGATTGACTTGCTTGCGGATATTGAAAAAAGTGGGTACAATCCAAAAAATTCCTTTAACGCGGAAGCGAAACTGAATTATTATGATTCGCTGTTAAAAGAAGCTAAAGATAAAAATGGTTCTGACACTTTAGAAAACATAATTGTCTTGACCCTGCTTGAACTTGGGGATGAGGAAAAAGCAGTAGCGAAAGGGGAAGATTTAATTCGAAAAATATCGGTCTCCGAGGCCGAAAAGAGAAAGGTTGCGATGAAAACTCTCGCCCTTGCTTACTTAAGACTGGGCGAAAGAATAAATTGTATTAAAGACCACTCTGGTGAATCCTGTATTTTCCCTATTGCAGGAAGAGGGGTACATGCAGACAAAACAAGCTCCGGGAAAGCAATTGAATTATATCAGCAAGTTTTAAATACTGACCCGACGGATCTTGAATCAAGGTGGTTGTTGAATATTGCTTATATGACTGTTGGCGGGTATCCCGGACAGGTTCCTCCCATTTTCCTGATAAAAGGATTGGATACCGACACGTCTGCTGCGGTAAAACCATTTGTGGACGCAGCGGTAAATGTCGGATTGAATATAAAAAATTTATCCGGCGGGAGCATTGTTGATGATTTTAATAATGACGGCTATCTGGACCTTGTAACCAGCAGCGCGTCATTAAAAGAAGGCATGCATTATTGCCGGAATAATACCAATGGCACTTTCACAGAAGTATCAGATTCTTCCGAACTGGGATATATCACAGGTGGTTTAAATATCGTACAGACTGATTATAACAATGACGGATTTAAAGATGTTTTTGTGTTACGTGGCGGCTGGATGAAACAGTTTGGAAAACAACCCAAATCATTATTGAGAAATAATGGCAATGGGACATTTACTGATGTTACAAAAGAAAGCGGTCTTCTTTCCTTTCACCCTACTCAAACAGCCACCTGGGCCGATTTTAATAATGATGGATGGCTTGATGTTTTCATTGGCAATGAAACATCATCTGAACAGGATGTAAACCCCTGCGAGTTGTATATCAACAATAAGAACGGCACGTTTAGCGAAACGGCGCAAAAATCAGGTTGCCAGATAATTGCTTTTGTAAAAGGTGTAACATCGGGAGACTATGACAATGATGGATTAGCCGATATCTTTATTTCAACACTGGATGGCCGTAAAATTTTATTAAAAAACGAAAGCACCAAAGGAGGCATCGTGAAGTTTACTGATGTAACGCAACAGGCCGGCTTGTCTAAAAATACTACACGTACATTTCCTACATGGTTTTGGGATTATGACAATGATGGCTGGCTCGACATACTTGTTTGCGGTTATGAGTTTAGCGGATCATTAGCCTGGTATGCGGCGGCGGAAGCTTTGGGAGTATCTCCTGGCAAATCAGGAAAAGTATTCTTGTTCAGGAATAATCATGACGGAACATTTGAAGAAGTATCGGATAAAGTGGGGTTAAACAGGATAGCATTTGCGATGGGTTCTAATTTTGGCGACATTGACAACGACGGTTACCTCGATATGTATTTAGGTACAGGCAACCCGCTGTATCAATCATTAGTGCCAAATAAGTTGTTTAAAAATATAGAGGGTCGCAGGTTTATCGACGTAACCACCTCCGCCCGTGTCGGCAACCTGCAAAAAGGGCATGGTGTTTCTTTCGCCGATTTAGATAACGATGGCGATGAAGACATCTATATAGACATGGGTGGCATCTATAAAGGCGACGCTTATCAAAACTCTTTGTATACAAACCCCGGTCAAAATAATAACCGCTGGATAAATATTTCCCTGGAAGGAACTACCAGTAACCGCATTGCTATTGGAGCAAAAA
This sequence comes from Chitinophagaceae bacterium, assembly GCA_040007815.1. Classification (GTDB taxonomy): domain Bacteria; phylum Bacteroidota; class Bacteroidia; order Chitinophagales; family Chitinophagaceae; genus Terrimonas_B. Next base: position 92,240 of record JBDTUH010000025.1, on the reverse strand, counting down.
TAAAAGTAACATTCGACGAGAACGGAGTAACAAGATCTGTTTACCGGGATGTGAACTCAGGGGGAAGTTTTGGCTCCAATCCTTTAACACAGCACATCGGCATCGGCCAGGCTACCACTATTCAAAGTATTGAAATAAAATGGCCTGTTACTGATACTACACAGGTCTTCAAAAATCTTCAACCGGGTAACACATTGAAAATAAAGGAGGGTGTTAATTCCTTTTCGGAAATGCAATTACGAAAAGTTGATTTCACAGCTCATAAAACTGGAATTATTCAATGTTCACCTAAGAGATAATTATTGTAGTATAAACAGAACGTAAGCGATTAAGAGTATGGATAAATTAATAAAGGAAGAAATGAAAATTTACAAGCAGGCTGAAAGAATTACCGGCTATCATTGGGTGCTTTTTATTATCTGTTTTTTAGGTACCGCCTTTGCAGGCACTATCTCCACACTGATGTCAGTTTATCTACCGGTTGCTGTAAAGGATCTGCTGGGCGATAAAAGCGAAGATGAATTAAATAATATAAGCGGCTATATCAACGCCATTTTTATTTTCGGCGGTGCGTTCGGGGGTTTTATCTCCGGCATTATCAGCGATAAAGCAGGTAGAAAAACCGCTGTTATTTTTTCCATTGCCACTTATGGAATTTTTACGATCCTCACTGGTTATATGCCGAACTGGTGGGCTGTTGTTATCTGTCGTTTCTTTAGTGGCTTTGGTTTAGGAGCTGTATTGGTTACTACTACTACTTTGATGATGGAAGAATGGCCTAAAAAAACAAGAGCTATTTTTTTAGGTTTTTTATCTATCGCGATACCGGTGGGTATTTTTTCAGCAGGAGTAATTGACTATTTCGTTTCATCGTGGCGGCAGGGTTTTTTAATTGGCATACTACCATTAACTATAGCTATACTTTCTGTTTGGCTGTTACGTGAATCTGAACAGTGGAAATATGACCGGGAAGCTGTCGTTAATCAGAAAAAGGAAGAGGAAAGCATTTTTGCCAATAACCACCGCATCAATTTAATCACAGGTTCTATCATCTTTGGTACCATGCTTATTGGCTTATGGGCCATCTTCTCCTGGTTGCCTACCTGGATACAAAGCCTTATCGGAACAGGTGATGCGCAAAAAGCCCGTGGCTTAAGTATGATGATGCTGGGTATGGGTGGACTTACCGGCGGCTTCTTATCAGGATGGCTAACCAATGCTATTGGTTTAAGAAAGTCCATGCTGCTATGCTTTTCTGTATGTGCTGTAATGTCTTTTGTTTTATTTAAAACCAATACCTCTTTTTCTTCCATTATTTATATTGAAATTATTATACTGGCTCTTTTCTTTGGCGCCAGCCAGGGGGTATTATCCGTTTACATTCCTAATTTATTTCCGGTTGGTATTCGTGGTACGGCAACGGGTTTTTGTTTTAATATAGGGAGGTTAGTTACCGCAACGGCCGTTTTATTTGTTGGTGTGCTGGTTACTGAACTGGGTGGCTATGGTAACTCGCTTTTTATCTTCTCGTTGGTTTTTGTTATTGGGTTTGCGGTAACATTTTTTTCAAAACATAGCGCCGCAGCGATTGACCGGGAACTTCCGGTTACAGCAGGCGTGCCACCGGCGTTGACGACAGAAGTGAAATAGTAACAAGGATGAGTAATTATAAAAAAAACAGTTGTATGGCTCATATAAAAGTTGAAGAGGGTGTTCCGGGAATTAGAAGCCTCGTATTATTCAGACCAGAGACGGGAAAGCCATTATATGACCTTGCCCAGGTTTTATTACGCGGCCCGTCTCCTCTGTCAGAAGCAGAGCGGGAATTAATAGCGGCCTATGTGTCTCATAGAAATGATTGTGTGTTTTGCAGGGATAGTCATGCCGCCGCTGCAAGATGTTTATATGGCGAAGAAGAAAACATAGTGGATGATGTTTTGACCGATATGAAGCAGTCGCCGGTGAGTAATAAAATGAAAGCTTTATTAACTATAGCAGGCAAGGTGCAGATACTGGGTAATAAAGTAACGCCTGAAGATATAGAGGCAGCAAGAACATTGGGTGCGGATGACCTGGAGATACATGATACCGTATTGATAGCAGCATCCTTTTCTATGTTTAATCGTTACGTGGATGGCTTAGCATCTTTTACGCCAACAGATCCGGCTGTATATAAAGAAATGGGAAAAAGAATGGCAAAAGGTTATGTAGTACCGCAACGGGTAGCAGGATAAATTATTTTATGTATTAAGGTTCTAAAGTATAAAAGAAGAGCGCATGAGAATATTAACAGAACCCGTCGGTAGTGTACCAAGGCCGCAGTATCTTATTGATGCATTCGGTGCATTCGGCCAGCAACAAATTGATGAAGCCGAATTTTCAAATCTTTGTGACAAGGCGTTAAAAGATACCATTGAAAGATTTGAAGCAACGGGCTCGCCGGTTATTTCAGACGGCGAACAAACAAAGCCCAGCTTTGCTACCTATCCCGTCCATGGCTTAACGAACCTTGCTGCTGAAGGCGTTGTTATTCCTTTTGAAGACGGCCACACACGCCGGTTGCCCATTATTACTTCCGGTCCATTTCATTATGGTACTTATGCGGGTTCTTATCTTGAAAAAGCGAAACAGTTTACAAAGCTGCCGGTAAAGCAAGCCGTGATTGCGGCATCTGCTATCAGCCTGCTCTATCCCGGAGAAGGTATTGCGGGTTATTCACGGGAACAATTTATCAGCGATCTTATTAATGAAGCCGCAGCTGACATAAGAAGAAGTTTAAACAGCGGCGCCTGCAATGTACAGATTGACTTTACCGAAGCGAGGCTCGCATTAAAATTAGATCCCAGTGGTGGCTTGCTTCAATCATTTATTGATCTCAACAACCAGGTGCTGGATCGTTTTACGGATGAAGAAAGAAAAAAGATTGGTGTTCATTCATGCCCCGGAGGGGATCATGATTCTACGCATAGCGCCGATATTAATTATGCGGATTTGTTGCCAAAGCTATTTCAGTTAAAGGCGGGTAACTTTTATCTTGAATATGCAGCTGAAAAAAATAAACAAGCCGTACTGTTGTCTATTAAAGAAAGTTTACAACCCGGTCAACGGGTTTTTATAGGCGTCACCAATGTGCTTGATCCCAAAATAGAAACACCTGAAGATATTAGGGAAACCATTTTGGAAGCTCTCGAAATAATTCCAGCAGAACAATTTGGTACAACAGATGATTGTGGATTTTCTCCTTTTGCGGATGATCTTTCCACGTCAAGAGATATTGCTTTCGCGAAAATAAAATCAAGGGTAGAGGGTACTAAACTGGCGGAGAAAAAGAGCAATTAAAATTTTAAAATACTTTATGCCACATATCAATTTCAACAACGACTTTCCCGGCATCAGGAGTGCCATGGCATACCGGCCGGAAACAGCCGGACCACTAAGTGAGTTGGCGGAAATTTTATTAAGAGATAGCGTTGGGTTGACAAGAGCCGAAAGAGAGTTGATTGGCATGTATGTTTCTTATTTAAATGATTGTTTCTATTGTCATCACTCCCATGGAGAAATCGCCTGTATTTATTTAGAGGGTAACCGTGAGCTGGTTGAACAGGTAAGAAAAGATTATCATAAAGCTGATATATCCGATAAACTAAAATCATTACTGGCCATTGCGGCAAAAGTTCAACAAAGTGGTAAGGCTGTTGTCGCGAGCGATATTAAAAACGCCAGGCAACAGGGAGCTTCTGACAGGGACATACATGATACTGTGCTTATCGCTGCGGCTTTCTGTATGTATAACCGCTATGTGGATGGACTGGCGACTACAACGCCAACAGATATGACATCTTACCCGCTTCGTGCAAAACAAGTAGCGGACAATGGCTATGGCAGCCATATTTATACAAGTAAACAACCAGTCGAAAGCAAATAGTTTATAAGAAACGAAAATCTTTTTAGTAAAACGGGTTCATAATTATTATTCATAAAAACAAAACTCTCATGAGAAAATTAACGAAAAGCCTGGCGGGGCTGCTATTCATTTTACTGCTGCCCGGCTACCTGCTTGCACAGGAAAAAACCATTACGGGTAAAGTAACGGATGGTGTTGGTAATCCACTGCCGGGAGCCAGCATATTAGTAAAACCAACCAACAAGGGAACTGTAACAGATGCAGATGGAAAATTCCAGGTAAGTGTTCCGGCCAATGCTACTATTATTATCACGTCGGCTAGCTTCAAATCACAAACTATTAAAGTTGAATCTTCACAAACGGATATCCAGGTAAAGATGCAGGAAGATTTTGCGAAATTGGATGAAGTAATCGTTACGGGACTCGCTACCAATGTTAAGAGAAGGAATCTTGCCAATGCTGTTGGAACGATTTCTAATAAAGAATTAAATGGTGTCGCGCCTGCACAGACATTTGATGCGGCATTAAATGGAAAAGTAACCGGGGCTTACATCAATGCAAACAGCGGTGCACCGGGTGGAGGAATATCTGTAAAGTTGCGGGGTGTTACTTCCATCTTTGGCAATACGCAACCGCTATATGTTGTAGATGGTGTATTTATGGATAATACCGCTACTTCTGCCGGTTTAAATGCGGTTACTGGTGCCGCAGCGGGAGGTAATGCCTCTACACAGGATAATCCATCCAGCCGTATCGCGGATCTGCGTGCGGAAGACATTGAAAACATTGAAATATTGAAAGGTGCTTCTGCCGCGGCAATATATGGAGCAAGAGCTGCCGCTGGTGTAATCATAATTTCTACAAAACGCGGCAAGCAAGGCAAGACCAAAATCAGCTTTTCTCAGGACCTTGGTTTTATTAAAGTAAGAAGGTTATTGGGCGTAAGACAGTTTACCCCGGAAACGGCTGCTGATTTGGGCGGTAGCGCTACAAGTACTAAACCAGAGGTAATTGCTGCGAGGGCGGCGCTGAAACAACAATTCCTTGATGCACAATCTGCCGGTAAATTATATGATTACGAGGATGAAGTTTATGGCAATACGGGATTTACACGTAACAGTGTGGTAAGCATGACCGGTGGAAACGAAAGGACTAGTTTTTATTTTTCCGCTGCGCAGAAAAATGAAGATGGTATTGTAAAAAGCACAGGATACCGCAATACAAGTTTACGCTTGAACCTGGATCACCGGGTAAATGACAATATTAAAATCGGGATAAGCACCAACTATGTAAACTCTTCCGCTGACAGGGGATTAACAGGTAATGATAATAATGGAGTAACCTATAGTATCTCCTTATCGTCGACACCCAATTTTGCCGAACTGCATCCCAATCAGTTTGGAATCTATCCGGGTAATCCGTTTGGCGCCTCTAATGTATTACAGACCATCGCTTTGATGAGAAATAATGAAGCGGTAAATCGTTTTACAACCGGATTTAATACCGAGGCTATTTTATTAAAAGGAAATAAGTCCACTACAAAATTCATTGGAAGAGGAGGGATTGATTTTTATAATCTTAATACAACGGCTTTGTTTCCAAGAGAACTTCAGTCGCAGGTTCTTAACAAGGGTACTTCCCTGCAGGGTTTTACAAAAAGCCTGAATACGAATTATATTTTGTCGCTGGTCAACACATTTAATCCTTCAGAAAATATCGGGTTAACTACGTCTGCCGGTTTTACCCAGGAAAACGGAGATTTCAATAACCTGCTGAATGTAGCCACAAGAGTTGCTTCTGGCCAGTCAAACGTTGACCAGGGAAGCGCTTTAAGTGCACAACAATTCAGGAATAAATTTCAAAACCAGGGAATATTTATACAGGAAGAAGCCAGTATAAATGATGCGATCAATTTGACCGCGGGTGTTCGTTTCGACAGGTCAACCAATAATGGCGACCCGGGAAAATTTTATGTATATCCAAAGGGTGGCCTCTCCATTAATCTAACTAAAATGGGAGTATGGGAAAATGGTTTGTTTAATAACCTGAAACTGCGTGCTGCTTATGGTCAATCGGCCAACTTCCCTGTATTCGGCAGTAAGTTTACCACCTTTGTGGCTTCCAATATAGGTGGTCTGCAGGGTTATCTTGTGAATATACAAGGTGGAGATCCGAATATAAAACCTGAAAGACAAACTGAATTTGAATCCGGAATAGATTTTAGTGTTCTTGACAGTAAATTAAATTTTGAGATCACTTATTATAACAAGAAGATTTTTGATTTTCTTTTATTAGCCACCGTGCCACCTTCATCCGGATTCTCCACCAAATTCGTGAATGCGGGTGATCTGCGTAATCATGGAATAGAGCTCGGTGTAAACGCAAGACCGATAGCTGCAAAGAATATTAAGTGGAGTACATCCGTAAATTTTTGGTTCAACAGATCAGAAGTAACAAAGCTTACCATACCACCAGTGATATTGGGATCGTTTGGTACAAGTTTGGGCACTTTCCAAATTGAGCAGGGTAAATCGGCCACTCAAATTGTAGGTACCGACGCACCCGGTAAGGAAGGACTTGTTGTTTTAGGAAACCAGGAGCCTAAGTTCCAGATGAATAGTTTTAACGAGGTTACTTTTTTAAACAGGATCACATTAAGATTCCTGGCTCATTGGAAGTATAAAGGCGATAATGTGAACCTTACAAACCTGCTGAATGATTTTGGCAGCACCAGTGCGGATTATGACGCGGATGCTAACAACAACCACGTACCGGATGGACCGGAAAGAATCGGGCAATTCCTCGGAGGCAGCGCAAGAGGATTTGTTCAGAATTCGGGCTACCTGCGATTCAGGGAAATCGGGTTATACTATACGTTTAATAAAATACCGGGTAATATAATTCGTGGTCTTCGTGCCGGTGTTTCATTCAATAATTATATTACTATCACCAAATATAAAGGGTACGATCCCGAGGTTTCTAATTTTGGAACAGGCTTCTCAACTGGTATAGATGTGGATCCGTTTCCTGCATCCAAACGTGCTATGTTTAGTGTAACAATTGATTTCTAAAAAACAAAACCTAAAATATTATGAAACGAATAATAAATTTTAATATGCTGATGCTGTTACTTATTGTAGCCGCATTGCCTTCCTGTAAAAAGGAATATGGTAACCTGAACAATCCTACTATCGAAGAGTATATAAAAAATGCTTCAAAGGACCAGTTGGATGGTCTTGTGACGGGATTACTTTCCGGTATGCGGAATAATGAAGGCGCTTATCTTGATGTAGTAGGTGTGATGGGTCGTGAAATGTATCGCTTCTCCAATGCAGACCCGAGGTTTGTAACTGAACTGTTGGGCTCCGGCAATACTACCTTAAACAATACGGGTTTTTATATCACCAATCCCTGGGCATCACGTTACCGCGCTGTAAAAAACTGTAATGTGCTTATTGAAGCGGCTACTAATTCGACATTGATCTCGGCTGAACAAAAGAAAGGCTATACTGGTTTCGCTAAGACTCTTAAAGCCTACGAACTTTTATTAAACCTTAACCTCACATATGAAAATGGTGTCAGGATAGATGTGGCTGATCCGGCTAACTTAGGACCAATAGTTGATAGTTATGACGGATCCATAACAGCCATTGCGGCTTTGTTTGACGAAGGAAAAGCAGACCTTACTGGTTCAGCAGTTGGTTTTCCACTCAACAGTGGTTTTACCGGTTTCGAGGATGCAGCCGGGTTGATAAAATTTAACCGGGCATTAGCGGCCAGGGTTGATGTTTATCGTAAGCAATGGACGACTGCGTTAACAGATTTGGGTCTGTCATTTTTTAGCCTGGCTGGTGATTTTAATACAGGTGCAAGTGAGATATTCAGTACGAATAGCGGCGATCAATTAAATTCCGCTTTTTTTGATCAGAATTCTAATGGAGAGGTAAGGCTGGCGCATCCTTCTTACGTTACTGACCTGGAGGCCAATGATGACAGGATAGGTAAAGCTACTTTGCGAACTACATCGGCTTCTAATTCCGGACTCACCAGTAACAGGGATGTTTGGGTATACAGATCGAGCGTTGCACCCATACCTATTATTCGTAATGAGGAGTTGATCCTTATTTATGCGGAAGCTAATATTCAGACAGATCAATTGACGATTGGAAAAGACGCCCTTGATGTAATAAGAAACGGGCATGGCCTGCCTGACTATAGTGGCCCGGTGACAAAAGCCGCATTAATAGATGAAATGCTGAAACAAAGAAGATATTCTTTATTCTTTGAAGGTCATCGCTGGATCGATATGCGCAGGTATGACAGGTTGAATACTTTACCTAAAGACAGAACTGACGACGATGTATGGCCTGAGATGCCCATACCATCTACAGAACTATAATAGTAATAACTGGTGAGTGACAAAATACAAATTTGTCACTCACCAGTTGTTTCATGATATAAACAACTACAAAATTTCTATGGCGCATATAAATTTGGAAAATGATCTCCCTGGTATCCGCGGGCCAATGGCTTTCCGGCCGGAGACTGCCCGGCCATTAAATGAACTGGCGGAAATATTACTTCGAAGCAACAATACGTTACCCCCGGGTGAAAGGGAACTGATCGGTGCCTATGTGTCCTACCTGAATGACTGTTTTTTTTGTCAGAATGTACATGGTGCTTTAGCGGCTCACTACATGCAGTGCGGAATGAGCTTTATTGATGAAATAAAAAAAGACTTTCAGTCAACATCCATCCCGGTAAAATTAAAAGCGTTATTGACCATTGCGGGCAGTGTACAGAAAGGTGGCAAGTTTGTTACTAAAGATCAGATTGATAAAGCAAAAAATGTTGGTGCGACAGACAGGGAGATACATGATACGGTATTAATAGCGGCCTCCTTCAGTATGTTTAACCGGTATGTGGATGGCCTGGCTACCTGGGCGCCTACTGACAGAGAAATATATGTACAACGTGCGAAGGTGAGAGCGGAAGAAGGATATATAAATACTGATTTATATAAATGAAAAAATATTTAATCATGAAATGAGACATAAATTACATCCAGCAATGAAAGAAATTGTTTTGATTCTTACTTTTTAGTACCTTAATTTTTCAAAACTAACTGGTATGAAAAAATTCATTTCTCTAAACACTTTATTCCTCTTGCTTTTTGGATTTGTTTTGTCAATCAATGTCTCTGCACAGGCGTTGAGTAATGATGACCTGAAAATGCAAATGGCAAGTGACTGGCAACGGGCAAAGGCCTATACCATTGAATACCTGAATACCATGCCTGCAGATAAGTATTCATTTAAAGCGGTTGACAGCTTACGCAGCTTTGCCATGCAAATGCTGCATCTCGCAACGGCCAATGTATTCCTGATGTCAACTGCAACCGATCAACCACCACTGCCATGGACCAGCTTTGAACTTGAAAACAGAAAGACTGCCCAGAGAGCAGACTCGGTGATGTATTATGTGAGTGCAAGTTACGATTATTGCTTAAATGCAGTTAAGAACAGCGATCCCGGCAAATGGAAAGAAAAAAGGACGGTCTTTGGTTTTGAAGCCACCAAGTATGCATTTATGCAGAAAACTTTTGAACACCAGACGCATCACCGCGGCCAAACCACTGTTTATATACGGCTGAATAATATAAAACCGCCGCAGGAAAGACTGTTTTAAATTTTTTTTTGAAAAGGGATCACGCTAATTTAACTAGCCCGTTTTATTTTGACAGTTCCGGTGCCTGATTTCAGGCACCGGAACTGTCTTCTTCAGACACGAAATTCAGGGAGGTAAATTTTTTTTATTCCCTTGAATGAAGACCTACTTTATTTCCTTCGATGTTGGTGAAATGCGCCATGGAACCATTTGGACCTATCGCAGTTTAGGCAAAACTATCTTTCCTACTGCGGCCTCAACTTTAGAAAGCGGAACACCTAAATCATCCCCTCCATTGAGTTAAACTAAAGAACCCTTTGGTGACGGTTTCATATCCTTCACCCTGGATAATACATCCACCAATGCCGCCAGTTTGCAATTCTGCCGGAAAGAAAGCGGATTTCATACCCATTGCTTCCATCGTTTCAAATCAGCTCCAAGAATTGCCTCATAAAATTTTTTTGCTTTGTCGAAATTTTCTACCGGGATTTCAAACCAGTTGATCGCATTTTTCATTTTGCTTAGATTGATTATAAATAAATGGTATCTATTTCAACCTGAAATCTACGCAGAAGTTTATAGTTTCTTTATAATAATTCCTGATGTAATGGTGATCCCCCAAATTAATTTATACCCGCCATTATTTTTATCGGACGGACCTCAATTCTTGCATTTTCTCCATCTTCAAGTACCGGGTTCGCTTTCGCAATTTCAACAGCTTCCTGCAAATTATTTGCCTTAATGAGAAAATATCCTGCGATCACTTCTTTTGTTTCATTAAAAGGGCCGTCTTTGAATTTTCCCTTGCTGCCTGAGATAATTGTTCCTTCCATCTCTAGCGGCTGTGCGCTGTTAAGTATTTCGTTTCTCATCAAACCACCAATGTAATTCATCAACTTTTGAAGGTGGGGTTGTTGCTGATCTGCCGGAAGAGATTCTAAGTGGTCGCCCTGAGTGCGAATGATTAACATAAATTCTTTCATCGTTTTGATTTTTAAGTTAGAAATTATTAGTTGTTCTCCTATAAGACAACCGGCTAAATAGAAACGGGACATTTTAAAAAAAAATTAATTTCCTCCTGGTTCCATCATTGGATACACTTCAATTTTTGTGGGGATGTCTTTAAAAATCGGGTTGGCTTTAGCAATTTCAACTGCTTCATTGATGTCGGTAGCAGAAATTAAGAAATAGCCTGCAACTACTTCTTTGGTTTCATTAAACGGCCCGTCTTTCATTACCCCATTGCTTTCTGTTACGATTCGGCTTCCTTTGTCAACAGGATTGGCATTTTTTAATTTACCTGTTTTCACCAGATTGCTGATGTAAGTATTTCCATGCTCCATGTGTTTTTGAAGTTGTTCGGGTGAAAGATCAGTCCAAACACTGCCTTCGGTCTTTAGAATTAATAAGAAGTCCTTCATCTTTTTGTTTTTTAATGGTGAATTATCTGGATTGTGCCATTACGACAAATGACTTTCGGAAAAAGGGACATGGTTTTTAAATTATCTTTTCGCGGCAGAACGCTAATTTCTCCTGGAGCAATAATTTTTCCTTTTGTAAAGGGGCTAATTTAATTGCTGTTTCAATAGCTGAAATTGCAATTGAAAATTGATTGAGCTGCATATGAAATTCTGCCTTAGTTGAATAGAATAAATGATAAGTTTTCAGAGATGCTGAATTTTTAATTTGCTCCAATTCTGCAATTGCCTTTTCGGCACCGCTTACTTTTGAAAGCGCAATGGCACGATTGAGCAAAACAACCGGCGAATTATCAATCTGAATTAACCTGTCGTATAGTGTAAGAATACCTTTCCAATCAGTGGCCTGATAGTTAATCGCGGAACAATGGCAGGCGGATATGGAAGCAAGAATGTGATAAATTGAAATTTGTTCTTCTGATGTTGATTTTTCTAAATGGGAAAAGCCTTTTTTCATTAACTGGTAATCCCACAACGAACGATCTTGTTTTTCTAAAGTCAGAATATTTCCATCGTCGTCCTGCCTTGCTTTAAATCGTGATGCGTTTAATTGCATCAATGCGAGTAAGGCATATACATTTGATTTGTGGTAAATGGCGGAATGCGTTATAATCATTTCTGTTAAGCGTATCGCTTCTCCGCAAACTGCAAAGCGAATTAAATCTTTACCTGATGATGCACTGTACCCCTCATTAAATAAAAGGTAAATAGTTTCCAAAACGGTTTGCAGTCTTTTTTCCAAATCCTTTTCTTGTGGAACTTCAAATGGAATTTTGTCGTCACGAATTTTCTGTCTTGCCCTTACTAATCGTTTGTTTATATTTTCGTCAGTGGTGAGAAATGCTTTTGCAATTTCAGAAATACTGAAACCGCAAAGTGTTTTGAGCGCAAGTGCAATTTGTGAATCGGGAGAAATAGCAGGATGGCAGCAAGTAAAAATCATCCGCAACTGATCATCTTCAATTTCCTTACCTGAAAAAAGATGATCGAGGGCCGGTTCGGCGGTCCATTCAGATTGTAAAAAGTGAGCAAATTCAGAAGAATATCGTCGTTTGTATTTTTCGCGATTGATGATGTTGAGTGCCTTGTTCTTTGCAACTTTAAATAACCAGGCGGAAGGATTGTCAGGTATTCCCTTGTATGTCCAATGTTTAATAGCTTCAATCAGGGAATCCTGGACTACATCTTCTGCAAGGTCTAAATTTTCAGCACCAAATATTCGTGTCAGAATTGAAACCAACTTTCCGGACTCGTGGCGGAACAGATGGTCAATGAGCAGGTTTATTTCTGATTGCGCTGTCAATTCTTTTTTGTTGAATAGTTTATATCAAAATCATTTATTCAGTAATTTCATTTTTTCTTTTTCGATGCCTTTGCGATTTTATTATACTCCAGCGCAAGCTTAATCCAGTATTCTAATTTTTTTTTTGTATTCAACACATCTGCATCAACAAACACAAAACCTTTCATCACTTTTCCGGTAAAATCCATGGGTTTGCATCCTTCTTTCTCCATTACCTCATCATACTTTGCGGGGTCAACGCGAATCATCAACCGCTCCTGCTCCACACCCACACACATTTTAGCGTTCACCATGAAGCACAGGCCGCCAAACATTTTTTTCTCCTCAATGTTTTTATGTCCAAGAGAAATGATTTCTCTTGTTCTATCGGCTAATTTTTCGTTGTATGCCATTGGATTTGTTTTTTAATTGCTCGTCAATCATTATCGCTTCAAAAATGTATAACCTCACAAACTCCATATCAATTTCCATTAAACTTTTAAAGTCTTTCCAATACACCTGTTTGCGGTCGCCTTTGTCAAGGTATCCGGTTTCATCCAGTAGTTGATTGCCGTTGGTAAAACCTAAGCGAACACCGGCATACGATTTTGTTTTACCCCATAGTACCGAAGCAGGCCAGATAAAACAGAAATTCTTGTGGTGCTTGTAAAAAGGAACATTATAGGATAGTTTTTCGATAACCTGTGGCAGGCAATTGAAAATGATTTTGCGCAACAATTCTGTCACCTTCAATTCGTCTTCTGGCAGAAATTCAAGAAACTCCTCAACATTTCTGAAAGAAACGTTTTGCATCTTTTGCTTTGTGTTTGAGGTTTTGCCCATTGTTGAAAGCCTGGTCAAGGCTGATCATTTTGCCATCATTATTTAGTTAGCCATTGTACTTTATATAACGGAAAAATACAAATAAGGGTTCAATTAGCAACCGCTGCTCACAGGGAATATTTCAGGTGCGCAGAGAATGCCATTTTCTATAACCGGCAATGATATAATTTTTTCAAGTGGGGCATTTAAATCCGCACCAGACGGCTTATAAAATATTATCTTAGTTGCTTACAGAACAGATGCTTAAATACTACTAAACGCAAACGGCACATGAAAAAACTTTTTTGGCTTGGTCTTATAGGATTGTTACTCTTTGAAGCAGCGAATGTTTATTTCATCATGCCCATGCCTGGCAGCCAGCAAATGAATAGTATAGACCTGGCTTATTTTCTAAACAGGTGGCGCTGGATATTCAGGATTTTGTTTGGACTAATGATTATAGCAGGTCTTTTCAAAACTACCTGGAAAAGAAAATGGTTGTTGATTATTCCCATAGCCATCGTAGCGGCAGTGGCGTATATGGCCAACTTTAAAATGGCTGCCGATCATATGTTTTATCAGCCTAATAAATTATTACTGGTCAATGCGACGGAGAATAAAGTAGATTCACAACGATTAGTGATTGGTATTGTCAATAATGGGGAAGCCAAGGCTTACCCGATACGTTTTTTAGGTTATCATCACCAGGTACAGGACACCGTTGGCGGCAAACCGCTTATTATTACATATTGTACGGTATGCAGGACCGGTCGCGTGTTTGAACCGGTGGTAAATGGAAAGCCGGAAAAATTCAGATTGGTAGGAATGGATCATTTTAACGCTATGTTCGAAGACGAGACTACAAAAAGCTGGTGGCGCCAGGTGAACGGTGAAGCCATTGCAGGTAAATTAAAAGGACAACAATTGCCGGAATTTTTCAGTACGCAAACCTCACTGACAAAATGGTTACAGTTAAACCCGGGGTCTCTTGTAATGCAAGTTGATTCCTCTTTTATAGATTTTTATGATACCACCGGGAATTATGAAAAAGGTAAAAGCAAGAGTCATTTAACCGGTACCGACAGCCTTTCCTGGAAAGATAAATCATGGGTAATAGGAGTAAAAGCAGGTAAAGAAAGAAAAGCCTATGACTGGAACCAATTAAAAAGTGATCGGATTATTCATGACAAAATTAAGAATACTTCCGTCCTGCTAGTACTGGCGCCGGATGATAAAAGTTTTTTCGCTTTTGAACGGCCCAATGAAAATGCACGATTTTCTTTGAATAAGGATACGATCCTGTTCAATAACCGATACCTGAGAATAGACGGTAAAGGAATCGATACATCTTTTTCATTAAAACCACTATCGGCTTACCAGGAATTCTGGCACAGTTGGAGAACCTTTAACCCGGGCACAACGAAATATGAAGGGCAGGCGGAGAGGTAGGAAAATTGTAACTTTGTTTATCTAATTGAACAATCGCACAAATCCTACCAATGCAGCAAAGCACTCTGAAAAAGTTGTCGGAAGTTCTAGGAATCAGCATTTCCACTGTTTCCCGTGCCCTGAAAGATCACCCTGATATATCAAAAACCACAAAGGCCAGGGTAAAAGAATTAGCGGAGGCCCTGGAATATGAACCGAATAATAATGCTGTTCAACTGCGTACGCAGCAAAGTAATGTGTTGGGAATAATGGTTCCTACCATTGACAATTTTTTTTATGATTCATTTATTGCCGCCGTAGAAGAAGACGCCAGGGCGCATGGTTATTCAGTCATGATCATGCAATCAAGAGACAAAGTGCAGTTGGAAACGGCTAATCTTCATCTTTTTCGTAAGAACAGGGTGATGGGTTTGTTTGCCGCTATTTCTATAGAAACAGAGGATATGACTCCTTTTCATAAACTCGAAGAATTAAAAATTCCCGTCGTATTCTTTGACCGTGTAGCGGAGGCGGAAGGTTATCACAAAGTATGCCTGGCCGATGCGGAAGCAGCGAGAATTGCGGCGGAGGCTATTATTGAAAAAAAGAAAAAAAGAGTATTAGGGTTATTTGGTCATCCGCATCTTAGCATTACAAAAATCCGTTGCGCTTCATTTAAAGAAACATTTAAAAAAAAATCTCCTAAAACAAAACTTACGATAGACTATCCTGAAACTATTGCCAAATCAGAAGTAGTGGCGTTGGCGGCATTAAAAGATAAGAACAGGCCCGATGCTATCTTTTGCATGGGCGATATGATATTGATGGGCGTAATGCATGCTGTTCATAAATTGAAATTGAAAGTCCCTGAAGATATTGGCATTATCGGTATCAGCAACGGTCTCATCCCAACACTGTATGATCCGAAGGTTACCTATGTTGAGACCAGTGGATTTAAGCTGGGAAAGCTGGCGTTTACGCAAATGCTCTCCTGCCTGAGAAATGAAGAAACAGCGGAAGAAGTTATTGTGGAATCACCGCTGGTAGAGGGAGCGTCACTGTAATAAATGGTTTAAATATTCAGGGACTTCAAAAACTGCTAATTCGGGTTCGCCAATTTTTTACACAGCAAACGTTATAGTTTTATTTGCCTGCTTGTTGTTCTTTTTCTTTAGCTTAGTTTACGATTCTTGCATCTGCCAGGCCACTTCATTACCAAACGATTGCTGCATGACTAACTTCAGAATTAAGCTTTCCTTATTTCTCAACTATTTTGTTTTCGCCATCTTATTGAACAGCGTAGGAACTGTTATACTACAGGTGCAAAATAATTTCGGTATTTCTAAGGGATCAGCCAGTACATTAGAAGCGTTTAAGGACCTGAGTATCGCTATTACTTCATTTCTTATCGCATCGTATGTAGTTCGTATCGGCTACAAAAAAACTATGCTGATAGCATTGGGTTTGGTTTCGGTCATGTGTCTTATTATGCCATCCGCCGGTAGTTTCCTGATGACCAAATTATTGTTTGCGACAGTGGGTGTAAGTTTCGCCCTGATTAAGGTTACTGTTTTTGCTACGCTGAGCCTGGTAACTAAAAGCAAAAAGGAGCACCTCAGCCTGATGAATTTCCTCGAATCTTTTTTTATGATCGGTGTGCTGGCCGGCTATTTTATTTTTAGCTCTTTTGTTGACAATGATAATCCTAAATCAACAGTGTGGTTTAATGTATACTATATTCTTGCCGGGCTTTCCGCACTTGCCTTTTTACTGCTACTTTCTACAAAATTGGATGAAACATCGGTGAAGCAGGCAGAACAGGCGGAAGCAAAATCACTCAAGGATGATTTTGTCGGGATGCTTAAGCTTATCATATTGCCATTGGTTTTGATCTTTATTTTTTGCGCCTTCTTTTATGTTTTGATAGAACAAAGTATCATGAGCTGGCTGCCTACTTTTAATAAGGATGTACTGAATTTATCTACCAGCCTGAGTATACAAATGGCAAGTATTATGTCGGCCTCTATCGCCCTGGGCAGATTCCTGGCAGGTATTATCCTGCGAAAGTTTGATTGGTTATATGTATTGGTAGGTTGTCTTCTCGCTGCCGGAGGATTGGTGCTATTGACGGTTCCGCTTGCCAGCAATATAGCACCAATGGCTGTCAATAAATTAAGTGATATACCCTTAGTGGCCTTTGCTTTTCCTGTTATCGGGCTATTCCTGGCGCCAGTTTACCCGGCTATCAATTCAGTTATACTCAGCAATCTTCCTGCTCATAAACATGGTTCGATGTCCGGACTTATTGTGGTCTTTTCCGCCCTGGGGGGAACAACCGGATCTATCATTACTGGTCATATTTTCGGCGCTTATGGCGGGCAAACTGCGTTTTATTTTTCATTGATACCAGTATCTGTTCTTTGCATACTTCTTTTTATTTTCAAAAGATTGCAACCCCGGGCCGGCAATAATGCTGAGCTAAAGATCACGGGAGGAGGACATTAAATTTTTTTTGTAATGGCGCCAATTGAAATACAAAATATCACTCCCTTGTTTGAGGATGTTCAGCTGAACAAGTTATTCCCTGATGGAAAAACTTTTGTTGACTGCCTTCCTAAATTTTCGCCGGAAGAGATCAGCACGAAATATATTCAGCAAAAAGATAAACCTGGTTTCAACCTGCAGGAATTTGTATTGACGAATTTTGAATTGCCTGTTTCTCATTCAAACAATTATCACAGCGATACTGATAAAAAAGTTGCGGAAAACATTAATAAACTCTGGGATGTTTTAATAAGACAGCCTGACAAAGTTGGAGGTTCTCTTATACCTCTTCCTCATTCTTATATTGTTCCTGGTGGCAGATTTGGAGAGATTTATTACTGGGACAGTTATTTTACCATGCTTGGTTTGAAGGTTTCCGGTAAGTACGACGTGCTGGAAAACATGGTCAATAATTTTTCTTATTTGATCGATACGGTTGGATATATTCCTAATGGTAATCGTAGTTATTTTATCGGCCGTTCACAACCTCCTTTTTATTCCTTAATGATAAAATTGCTGGCGGATATAAAAGGGAAAGAGATACTTACAAAATATCTGCCACAATTAGAGAAGGAATATCAATTCTGGATGAAGGGAAGCGAAGGATTAAATGAAAGTGCTTCAGCATTGCATCGTGCAGTAATAATGCCCGGAGGAGAAGTAATGAATCGTTATTGGGATGAAAATGATTCAGCAAGACCTGAATCATATAGAGAAGATGTTGAATTAGCTCGTGAATCAGGACAAGAATCAAAAAAAGTATATCGCCACTTAAGGGCAGGCGCTGAGTCGGGATGGGATTTCAGTTGCCGGTGGTTTAAAGACAAGGATAAGTTTACCAGCATTCATACTGCCGATATTGTTCCTGTTGACCTGAATTGCCTCTTAGTTCATTTGGAACAAACTATCGCTGAAGCATACCGGTTGAAAGAAAATAAATCAGCAGCAAAACAATATGAATTGCTGGCAGAGAAAAGAAAGCAAGCCGTTGAAAAATATTGCTGGAATGAGGAACTGAATTTTTATGTCGACTATGATTTTATAGAAAAAAAACAAAAGCAGGCACTCACACTTGCAGGATTATTTCCTTTGACGTTTAATATAGCCACCGAGGAACAATCAAAACAAGTGGGCAATATTGTGAAAGAAAAATTCCTCATGCCCGGTGGTGTCGTCACTACCCTGGAAACAACAGGGCAGCAATGGGATGCTCCCAATGGCTGGGCGCCGCTGCAGTGGATGACTATTAAAGGATTAGAAAATTATGGATATAGCGAGTTGGCTGCCGAAATTGCTAAGCGATGGATAAATCTAAACACGCATGTATTTAAACGTACCGGTAAGCTAATGGAAAAATACAACGTCGTAGATACTCACCTTGAAGCCGGTGGTGGTGAATACGCAGGACAGGATGGTTTTGGATGGACCAATGGTGTATTATTGGCATTGATAGAAAAATACGGAACATCTCAATAAGCAATTATTCTTTTACCGGTTCCAATAAAAGGAATCCATAAGGTTCAATAACCAGGTAGTCGTTGTCTTCTCCTATGTCATGTGTCCTTTCTTTCCATTGATCAAATAACTTTCCTGAACCCGGATTCTGTTCTTTAAAAGCAAACCAGGTAAGAAAGGACGGTTGACAATCAAAGTTGAAAACGCCAAATAGTTTGTCATTTCCCAGCGAACGAATAAAACCAGCTACATGAATATTGTGCGGGGTCATCCAGGCCAGGTTGCTATGATCCGCAATAACAGGCAACCTTTTTCTTAAAGCGATCAGTTGCTGAGTGCCGGAAAAAATCCGTTGCTCTGCACTACCTTTTTTATTTACCTTTTTATTTTTTTCCCAGTCAATAACGGGGCGGTGCATCCAGCGGTTATCATAACTTTTTCCCGGTTCCTTAAGGTATGAATAGTCGTTGGTGTAGCCCAATTCATCACCATAAAATAACATGGGTACGCCGCCAAGAAAAAAGCTATGCGCCTGCATCAACAATATTTTTTGAATAGAGATATCAATCGCCTTTTTATCTCTATTTTCCAATGCTTTTTCCAAACCACAGAGTGAAGCCAGTGAACCACTGATACGGGCATCACCGGTTTTGGGGTTACTGGAGAACAATGCTCCTTTGGCGGGAGAACCGGGATGATTGCCGGAATAATAGTCTTTCAAAAATTTTCGGTGTCCGTAAGGTTCAAACCCCGCCTCCTTTATCATATAATCTTCATAACCCAATCCAATATCATCATGACATCTTGTATAAGTAATCCATGATGCACCGTATGGTTTTTTCAATAATTCATGTTGGGCGGCCAGCATTACTTTTGTATCGCCGGTGGCCAGCATATCCCATTGCAAAGCCATATGCGTGGCATTATAAGCGAAATCGCATTCCCTCGCAGTGAATTCTCCGGTGCCGAAATACGGCAGGATATCTTTTGGCGCTACGATAGCTTCCCCTAACAAAGCCATACCGGGAGTAGCGACTTGTACGCATTGTTTTATCAACCGGAGAATGGTATGTGCCTGCGGAAGATTCTGGCAAGTGGTTCCCAATTGTTTCCAGATAAATGCCGGCGCATCAATTCGTAAAATATCTACACCCAGGTTGGCATAGAAAAATATCGTATCCATCATTTCTACAAAAACCTTTGGGTTATTATAGTTCAGATCCCACTGGTATTTGTGAAATACCGTCATCACCCATTTATTGCATTCCGGGATATAAGTAAAATTGCCGGGTGAGCTTTCAGGAAATATATCCGGCATCGTCTGATCATACTGATCAGGAAGACTGCGATCATTATAGAAATAGTAATAATCCTGGTACTCGCGATCCCCTTCTTTCGCTTTTTTAGCCCACTCATGTTGTTGCGATGTATGATTCAACACGATATCAAGCATCAGGAAGAAATTTCTTTTTCGCATTTTTTCCTGCAGTTGCTGCAAGTCTTCCAGTGAACCGAATCGCTTATCTACTTTACGAAAATCAGATACGGCATAGCCGCCGTCACTTTCATTCTCCGGGCTTTCAAACATAGGCATCAGGTGCAAAAAATTAACACCCAGCTTTTCAAAATAATCAAGCGTAGTTTCTAACTTTTGCAGGTTGCCGCAAAATCTATCTACGTATAAACTCATCCCGGTTATCTCATTGCTTAAAAACCAGGGATTGCTTTCATTTTTTTGAAGATCTCTTTCTTTTAAAGCCGGTGCCCTGTTGATATGCGCCCTTAAAATAACCTGGATCAGTTCATGAAAATTTTTTTCCGATGCCGGATGATGTTCGTACAGCCGCATGTACAGATCAAAAATAACCGCTGCATTGGCCATAAAACGGGTGAAGAATAAATTATCTTCTCCACTGACGTCAAGCCCGGCTTCCTGTATAGATTGATTGATGCGCTGATGCAGCCCATAATTATACATACTCTTCTAATTAAAAATATTACTGCTTAAATGTTTGAAAGCTTCCATCGCTCCCATGTATTCACAGGTTCTGGCGCCCGCTTTGTTCGCATTTAATATAATTTCTTTCCAGTTGTTCAACGATAGCTTTTGTATCTGTGGAAGTGTATATGAACTTAACTGGTACAGCACGGTTCCTACAAAAGCATCGCCGGCGCCGGTGGTGTCAACAGGCTTAACGGGTATACTCGGAACAATGACGGTGTCGCCATTGATGCCAAGCATGGTTCCGTCTTTACCCAGGGTAATAGCAAAAACTGCCGTAGTTTTTTGTAATAATGTATCGACCGCATCTGCGAGTGTGGCTCTGCCTGTTATCAGCATCGCTTCTTCATCACTTACCTTATAGAAATGACAGCTATTTAAAAAATTCCAGGACTGGTCGATGAAAGTTTGTGAATTGTTTTGGAAAAGGAGGTGACGATAGTTGGGATCAAAACTGATGAATACTTCGTTTTGCAAACATTGCTGCAACATTCCCTGGTAAGCCGCTTGTAAAGGGCCGGGCAAAAA
Organism: Chitinophagaceae bacterium; assembly: GCA_040007815.1. Lineage (GTDB taxonomy): Bacteria > Bacteroidota > Bacteroidia > Chitinophagales > Chitinophagaceae > Terrimonas_B. Next base: position 71,130 of record JBDTUH010000025.1, on the reverse strand, counting down.
GCCGGTAGCGGAACCAAAATGAACAATGGAAAACTCACTCATATTAACTGGTTCGATATCCTGTACACTTAATTGCCCGTCAGCGCCACGATTGAAATAAAAATCCCGCTCACCGCTTTCCATCAATGACACGAATGCGAAGGTGGTGAAATGTTCAGGGTCCTGGATGATCCATTTAGTACTTACATTAAATTCCTGCATTACGTCGATCAGGTGCCTGCCAAAGGGATCGATACCAACTTTCGCTAATAGCTCCACGTTACCTCCCAATGCTGCGATTGCGGCTGCGACATTCGTTGGCGCACCGCCCGCTTTTTTTAAAAAATTATTTCCATCTGATAATGATTTGCCTTTATCGGTACAGATCATATCTATCAGGGCTTCGCCGATACATAAAATTTTTTTCATAATAATTGCTTCACCGTTACCGGCAAATTTTTTAATTATAAAATTTGGTTGAACTCCAGCCTTTCTCCATCGGGCCCGGTGATGTTAAAATACTTACAACCATTTTTCCAGAAGGCAAGAAAAACCGGTTGATCCTCTAATACATTGAACCCTTCCTTTTTCAGTGTTTCAAATGTCATATCAATATCATCCACATCAAAAGCGATATGGTCAATATGACCATTCTTTCTTGTTCTTATTTCCGATAGCTCATTTTCCGGCATCTGGTATAGTTCAATGATCATTTCATTTTGTTTCATCATGCCCGCTACGCCTTTACCGCCGTTATATTCAAAGCCGGTGCTCATTACATTTTTGAAGCCCAGGCTTTCATAAAATGTCTCCGATCTTTTTATATCAGTAACCGGGATGCCTGCGTGTTGAATATGGTTGAGTTTTAAATCCATTTTTTTATAATTCATAAATGACGGCCTCATACGGCTGCAATTTTCCATCCGGTAAATGAGAGGAATAATTACTTAATAAAATCTTTGCTTTGCTGGTATCAAAACCTGTAGTTATAGCAGAAATGGTGCTTTTAAAATTTAATACTACCAGCATTTTTTTACCATCCCGCTCCCGGGTATAAGCATATACGTCAGGATTATTTTTATCCAACAGGGTGTATTTGCCATAGACTAATGCCGGATTTTCTTTTCTTAATTTAACCACCTGGCGGAAATAATTCAGTACACTGGCAGGATCTTTTTCCTCTGCGGAAACATTTATTTTTGAATAGTTTGGATTCACTTTTATCCACGGAGTACCAGTACCAAAACCGGCATTAGTTGAGTCATTCCATTGAAAAGGCGTACGGCCATTATCACGGCTGTTATTTTTTATGGTCTCTATAAATTCTTTAATGTCGCCACCAATATTTTTTTGATTTTGATATTCATTCAGCGTCGGCATATCGCGATAATCGCTGATGTCGGTAAAGCCGGCATTGGTCATACCCAGCTCATCACCATTGTAATAATAAGGAGTGCCGCGCATGGTCATGATGAATGTCGTGAGCATTTTAGAAGACAGATCCCTGAACGCAGGATTATCATTTCCAAAACGGCTTACCATCCTCGCCTGGTCATGGTTGGCAAGGAAAATAGATAGCCATCCCTTTTCGGCGAAGGCGCTATCCCACCGGCTGAATACTTCCTTAAAATGCAGCAAACTGTATCCTTTGGGATTACCCACATCAACTCCTTCGAACGGATAAGCCATATTTAACTCTTTGCGGTCAGCATCTACGAGGTTATGTGCATCTTCAAATGTATTACCTGCTCCTTCCGCTACACTCATTACATCATATTTGCTGAATACCTCATTATTCATCTCTTTCAGGTAATCATGCAAATGCGGCCCCATCGCATAATACTTTACAAAATTCTTTTCAAAGCCTTTTGGATAAGCAGGAAAGCTGGTGTCTTTGGAAGAAAACTGGAAAGCATCCAAACGAAAACCGTCAATGCCTTTATCAGCCCAGAATTTCATAATGCCATACACTTCCCGGCGCAGCTTAGGATTTTCCCAGTTGAGATCAGGTTGTTTGCGCGAAAAATAGTGCAGGTAATAAGCATTCGTATGCGAATCATATTTCCAGGCATCGTGGTTTATATCAAACAGGCTATACCGGTAGGGTGGTTTTCCTCTTTCGGCATTCCACCAATGATAATAATCCCGGTAAGGACTTGTTCGACTGCTGCGGCTTTGTTTAAACCACTCGTGTTCATCGCTGCTATGATTGACTACCAGGTCCATGACCAACTTAATTCCACGGGCATGTAAACCTTTCAGCAACTCATCAAAATCAGCCATGGTACCAAACTCCTTCATGATATTCCGGTAGTCGCTAATATCATAACCATTGTCATCATTGGGAGAAGTATAGATGGGGTTTACCCATACCGCATCGATACCAAGGGTTTTTATATAGTCCAATTTGGAGATGATACCTTTGAGATCGCCGATGCCATCACCATCGCTGTCTTTAAAGCTGCGTGGATATATTTGATATACGATGGCTTCTTTCCACCATTTTTGTTCTGTTGCGGCACCCAATTTTTTTTCTTCCTTTTTCTGCCCCTCTTTGCAGGAACAAAAAAATATCGCTAACAGCAGCACGATATTAAATTTATGCAATGTCATAGATCATTAAATTAGGATTAATGTCCGCCTCCCGCAGGCATTACAAAATCACCTTCAGGTTTTGTTGTTTTAAAAAAAGTTGTAAATAACGCCGCTATCAATAACATCACCCCGGCAAAAAGAATCGCTTTTCCTGAGTCATTATGGAAAAAATGTTTCAGGATATAACCAAAAGTCATCGTTTGAAGAAGCATAGGAATTACAATCATCATATTGATAATGCCCATATACACGCCATATCTTTCTTTGGGAATTTCTTTCACTACCATCAGGTAAGGAATACCCATCATGCTGGCCCAACCGATGCCAAAGCCTGAAATGGCAACATATAATAGTGCTTTGTGTTCAATAAAAGGGAATGCGATAAAACCTAAGCCTGCTAATACAAGACACATAAAATGAACCCACTTGGGGCTGTATTTTTTTGCAAATCCAACTAAGGCGAAAGCAGTGAGGAAGGTTACGATATTATACCACCCATTTACCGAGCCGGCAAGACTAACGGCTTTTTCATACAGATCCCTGTTGTCAGGTGTAGCATGATAAATGGATTGCGCAATGCTCTTGGAACTGTTTTGCCAGTAACAGAACAAAGCATACCATTGAAATAAGTATACTAGTGCGAGTTGCCACATTATCCTGGGCATATCTTTTATAGCGCTAAAAACCTCTGTAAAAGGGCTCGTAATATTCAGCGGTTTTGATCGTATTTCCTTTAATTCTTCTTCTGTAGGTGGAATTTCAGGCGTCGTTTTCATACTCCACCAAACAGAACCAATAGAGCAGACTGCGCCTAACATGAAAGAAGCGAAAACCCAATTGGGGATTTTGCCGGTGTGTCCAAGAATAATAGAAGGAAAAAGAAACAAAGAAAAGTTAGCGAGTGTTTGCCCAAAGCCAGTGAAAAAACTTTGTGCCTGGAAACCGACGGGTTGCTGGCTCGCATCTAACTTATCGGCCACAAAAGCCCGGTAAGGTTCCATCGCTGTATTGTTACCAGCATCCAATATCCATAATAAACCGGCGGCCATCCATAATTCAGAACTAAAAGGAAATAAAAAAAGGGCGATACTGCACATAATTGCGCCAATAAAAAAATAAGGCTTTCTTCTACCAAACTTTGGATGCCATGTTTTATCGCTTAACGCACCGATGATCGGTTGAATCAGTAAACCCGTTAGGGGTCCTGCTAAATTTAACCAGGGAATTTCGTCAGGCTTGGCCCCGAGGAAATCATAAATAGGATTCACAGCACTTTGTTGCAAACCAAAACTATATTGAATGCCAAAAAAGCCAACATTCATATTGATGATCTGCCAGAAACTGAGGTGGGGTTTCTTAAAAGTCATAAGCAATCGTTTATAAATGTGGTGGCCCTGATTCCAGTTCGGAAAGTAATCCAGAATCAATATTGAAAGTACAGCAAATCCAGCTTTTTAGCCGCAACCGTTTGCAGGCACTACTATTGTACATCTTTTTGATGCTGAATGATAAACCCGATCAGTTCTTCAAGGGCCAGGTTGATCCGCGATAAGGCGTCCGTAATATCATCCCGGTTCACTTGCGCTGCAAAGGAGGGCGTTTTTAATTTCTTCAAAATGCTTTTTACTTCCAGCCCTTCATATTGAGTAGGTCTGATCAGAGCCACGGCATGAATAAAGCCGGAAAGCTCGTCGATGGCATAAATCATTTTGTCCATACTGTTCAATGGCTTTACGCCAAAATAGGCTGGCCCATGAGAGGCTATGCAATGGATCACATCGGGATCAATATTTCGTTTTTCCAGTTCTTCAATGATGATGCGGCAGTGAGCATCCGGAAATTTTTCCCAATCCGCATCGTGGAGCAAACCCGCCAGTTCCCATTTTAATGCAGTTACGGCATCAGCTCCCTCTTTTTCAATAGCCCAGGCTTTCATCACTGCGGCTACCTGTTTCATGTGCAGCCTCAATCGTTCATTTGGCACCCAATCATTTAATAACTGGTTGGCTTCTTCTATCGTCATTAAATTGCCGGTATTTTTCGGATCGCCAAAAACGGACCGTCCAAGCTGATGAATGCTCATATTTTCTACTCTTTGTAATGTGATATTGAATGTAAGAAAATACCGGCAATAAAAAATCTACAGAAGGCCAGCACCTCTTATACCTTTGCCTTACAAACAAAGTGGTGGCTAATGGATGAAACGGTATTAAGAGGAACAATTTCTTATGTCAATCATGACAAGCAATATGCTACGATCGACTATGAACAAACTGGAAAGAAAAAATCAGTTAATTGTAAAACAGATCAATCCGAAAAGTCAAAGCCGGATGGGCAAAAAGGAACGAAGAAGCCGCATAAATTCCGGATCGGAGATGAAGTAAATTTCCAGGTAAAACGGGCTGACAAAGGCGACAAAATGATCGCTTACAATGTAAAATTCCTCTACAACCAGGAATTGGAGAAGTTGATCAACCGGGCGGTGATAGAAAACCGCTTTTCAGGATATTTAAAAGTGGTGGATGATGAACTTTTCGTGAAAGAATGGGATAGCTATATTTTTTTTCCGCTAAAATTATCCAACTGGGAAAACCCGCCGGCTGAATCGGCTTTTAATGAGGCGATCAGTTTTAGGCTGTTGAATTTAGATAAGCCACATGCTGTTGTTGCCGAACTGTTCTCTCATGATTTTATCCCGGAATACCGGAGGGCATTGGAAATTTTCAATAATAAAAGACCAATTGAAACAACAGTTACAAAAGTATCTCCATTTGCTGTTTACCTTGATCTTTTCGGCAACAATAAAATGCAGGCTAAAATTCAATTGCCGGCAGAAGGGTTAGAAGACATAAAAACGGGTGATAAAATAAAAGTGCTCATTAGCTATTTAAGCAGCAGCCGGATTGTGGTGGAGCGTGTATAAACTTTTTATGACAATAGCTTATATTCTTTAGTCAGCGCATCGGCGGGTATGCGAAGCATTTTACTGAAAATACGGATCATGTTCAGGGAAAGAGGTTGTTTGTAGTTTAATACTTTGCTGATCGTTCCTTTATCACCATATTCTTTTGCGAGATCAGTAGCTGTATAACCAAAGTCCTCCATACGAATTTTTATCATTTCAATGGGGTCAACTTCCGGAAGGCTAAAATGTTTCTTTTCATATTCGCTTATAAGAATAGCCAGGAGTAACATTTCTTTAAAATGGGGGGAGTCTCTTTTTACCTCATATATTTCTTCAAGACGGCGCGAAGCTTCTTTAAATTCTTGCTCAGTTTCTATCGGTAACCACTGTTTCATATTTTAGTTTATTAAATTATTTCGGGATCTATTCTGTCATATTCGGTTTGTGTGCCAATAAAACGTATAAAAACCGTTTGCGCATCATAACTAATAAAGACTATCAGTCGGTAAGTGTTATGTTTTATTTCAAATCTTGCCCGGTTATTCTTTATCATTTTAGCATTTGGAAAATCATTCAAAACATCCTGTTTGGTTTTCCATGATTTTTGCCCGGTCACCTGTTGCCAGGTCGCAAGACTTTTGCGGGCATCAGCATGTTTCTTTGCGAATTCATTCAGGCGTTCTAAATAGACTATTCGCATAGAGAGCAATTTTTTCTAAACCAGGACCCATGATCTGCGTATTTCCTATTGTCTGATAAAGGAGGCGGGTAAAGCTAAATATTGGTTGGCAATTTACCAACTTTAAACGTCAATGAATTCTAATAGACAAAATTATTATTGACCATCAATTACTTATAAAGGTGTCATAAAAAATACTTACCTCTTTTTTGGAAAAATACTCTCCTCGCACCTATCTTCGCAGCCCCAAAAAAAGCTACTGCTTTTAGTGGGTACAGACCGGGGGATGGCCCGGATGTAATATTTAAAACCTTCTGTTGTCCGCTGCGGCGGATCAGCAGTTCAAAGAAAAAAGAATGAGCAAATTACATTTCACAACCAAGCATGCGAATGCGGCTACCGTACAACGTAATTGGTATGTTGTAGACGGTACTAATCAAACCGTAGGACGTATGTGTGCAAGGATTGCCGCCATACTGCGCGGTAAAAACAAAGCATCTTACACTCCTCACGTTGACACCGGTGATTATATCATCGTGACCAACTGCGAAAAAGTTGTATTGACGGGAAACAAACTGGACCAGAAAGTGTATGACACTTTCAGCGGATATCCTGGTGGTCGTAAAGAAGAAGTAGCGAGAAACCTTATCAACCGCAGACCAGAAGTGGTAATCGAAAGAGCAGTTAAGGGTATGCTTCCCAAAAATCGTTTGGGTCGCCAGATGTACAAAAAACTATTTGTATATGTTGGAGCGAATCATCCGCACGGAGCGCAACAACCAAAAGAATTAAAATTCTAATCTAAACACACTCTTAACTTATTATAATGGAAAAACAAACAACAGGTGTTGGACGTCGTAAAGAAGCTGTGACAAGGGTATTCGTTTCCAAAGGAGATGGCAAGATCATAGTAAACGACAAAGACTATAAAAAATATTTTTCATTGGTCTACCTGCAAAACCAGGTAGAGCGTCCTTTGAAAGCAGTGGATGCTGTTGGCAAATTTGATATTAAGATCAATGCTACCGGTGGTGGAATGAAAGGACAAGCTGAAGCAGCGATGCTTGGTATTTCCCGTGTACTGGTTGAACTGAATCCTGAATTTCGTCCGTCATTAAAAGCGGCCGGATTACTGAAACGTGACCCGCGTTCTGTTGAGCGTAAGAAATTCGGTCATAAAAAAGCAAGAAAGAGCTTCCAGTTCTCTAAACGTTAATCGCGGCGAAAGAAAACAATTTTTAAAAACGATCATTCATCAAATACAATGGAAAATAACACTTCATTACAACAGCAACTTTTGGACGCCGGTGTACATTTTGGTCACCTGAAAAAGAAGTGGAACCCCAAGATGTTGCCTTACATCTTTGCTGAAAAGAAAGGCATTCACATCATTGATCTGAATAAAACCGTAGAGTGTCTGCAGGAAACCGCGGCTGCTATGAAACAAATTGCCCGCAGCGGTAAGAAGATTCTTTTTGTTGGTACAAAAAAGCAAGCGAAAGATATCGTTAGCGAATGCGCTAAAAGGGTAAACATGCCTTTTGTTACGGAACGTTGGTTGGGTGGTATGTTGACCAACTTCAACACCGTTCGTAAAAGCGTAAAGAAAATGCAGAGCATTGAAAAAATGCTGGGCGATGGTTCTTTCGACAATATCACTAAAAAAGAGCGTTTGACACTGAGCCGTGACCGCGATAAAATGGATAAAGTATTAGGTGGTATCGCCCAGTTGGGTCGTGTACCTGCTGCTTTGTTTATCGTTGATATCGGTCATGAGCATATTGCACTGGCTGAAGCAAAACGTTTAGGTATCAGTACTTTTGGTTTAGTAGATACCAATTGCGATCCTAACAAAGTTGATTTCGCTATTCCTGCGAATGATGACGCTACAAAGTCTATAGCTATTCTGACTAATTATTTAACAGCTGCAATAGCAGAAGGATTGGCGGAGCGCCAGGCTGCTAAAGATGACGATACCGAAGAAACAGTGGATGACGATAAAGAAAAAAGTGCGGCCCGTTTAGAAGCAGAAGCACAATCTGAAGCTGCGAGAGGTCGTGGTGGTCGTGGCCGTGGTCCTGGAGGCGGCGGTCCTGGTCAGGGTGGTCCTGGAGGCGGCGGTCCCGGTGGACAAAGACGTCGCACCAGTGGTGGTGGAGCCGGTGGCGGCAGAGGTCCCGGTGGCGGCAGAAGATAAGCCCCCATCCCCGCCAGCTGGCGGGGAGTTTGGGAAGAGTTCTTAATAATTAAAAAATTTCTTAGGTCCGCCGCGGCGGATTTGGGGTAAACATCAAATTATGAGCACAGTAACTATAAGTGCAGCTGATATCAATAAATTACGCCAGGCAACTGGCGCTGGTATGATGGATTGTCGTAAGGCTTTGACAGAAACCAATGGTGATTTTGAAGCGGCTATTGACTGGCTGCGTAAGCAAGGTCAGAAAGTTGCTGCTAAAAGAAGTGACCGTGAAGCAAAAGAAGGTGTGGTGATCGCATCAACAACCGCTGATAAAAAAACAGGTATTGTCGTATGTGTAAGCTGCGAAACGGACTTCGTTTCAAAGAATGCGGACTTCGTTTCTTTTGTTCAAAGCATTGCTGATGCTGCGATAGCCAATAATGTAAAAAGTGCCGAAGAATTAAATGAAGTAACCGTGAAGGGCGCTAAAGTATCCGATCTTATCAATGATAAGCTGGCTGCTATTGGTGAAAAAATTGGTATCACCAGATTAGAAAGAGTAGAAGCTCCTTATGTAGCTTCTTATATTCATGGTGCTAACCGTATTGGTGTATTGGTAGGATTAAACAAAGAAGCGGCAGAAGTAGGTAAAGATCTGGCTATGCAAATAGCGGCGCTGAACCCTGTAGCTGTTGATGCTGCCAGTGTACCAGCCGAAGTGATCTCCCGTGAAAAAGATATCATCATGGAACTGATGAAGCAGGACCCGAAGATGGCAGGCAAACCGGATGAAATGCTTTCAAAGATCGCGGAAGGTAAATTAGGTGCGTTCTTCAAAGAACAAACATTGACGGCACAGGCTTTCGTAAAGGATGCCGGCAAATCTGTTGCTGACTACCTGAAAGAATCCGGTGATGTGAAAGTGACGGAATTTAAAAGAGTAGCTTTAGGATAAATAAAAAACTGAAATCTATATAAAAAAGCGTCCCGGAAGGAGACGCTTTTTTGTTTAACCAAACCGCCTGTTAGAAAGTCAAATTGAATATTTTTACAATTTTATAAAAGTGTATGACTTCATTTCTTTACCGGTGATTATATTGATGGCATAAAGACCCTTCGCTAAACCGCTTACATTTATTTGCAGGTTGCCCTTATTAATTCCTGTTGCAAATGTTTTTACCAATTCACCATTCGCTGAGAATATTTTAACGACTGATGGCTCATTAGCATTAACAAAATCAACATTTAAAATATCGCTCGCAGGGTTTGGAAATATTTTAATACCGGTAGCCTTAATCGATTCCGTCGAATTCACCTTCGCAACCACTGGCACTCCTCTTACAGCCACAACATCTTCGGCGCACTCCTCTGTATGAAATACATTTGCCACGATATTCGTCAATTCTGTATTTCTTTTGATGACGTCTGAAAATTTGGTGTTTCTTATCCGGGCTTTAATATTGGCGGGTAAATTCGGATCATTGAAGTAAAAATAATAATCACCATTTCTTAATTTTTCAAATTGAGCTTTTATCATTTCATGCAATGTATTTCCAACGGATTTTCCCTGTAAATGATCTTCAGCAAGAACACCTATCCACAGATCAATATTATTGACACTGCCGTAAAGACGTTTTAAAGCCGTAGCGATTGTATCGTTTGAACTAATGTCTGAAAATTTAGTAGCCGCTCTTCCAGTGTAAAATCGCCTGGCTGAATTATAGTCAGGCAATCCATGATCTCTTCCTCTTTGGATATTTAAACTTCCGAGATCAATTCCAAAACGTACGGGATCGTTTGGATTTCCAAACAGGAAATTTCTTAACACGCTATTGATCTTGGTGTCTGTTTCATATTGATCATGTGAGGCTGAGCCCTTCAAAAAAACATCTATTCCATAGTCCGCAACAAGCTGAGGATTCCAGAACACTGAGATCAGGTCCATTTCTCCGGGGCCGGCTTCGTTACAATCTTTGTCGATAAGTAAAACATCATCGGATACCATGGTATGTCCAAGACGGTATGCCGCTGTTGCAAACGTATTGGTGATATCAGGCCGGGTATCAGCCCTGTATCCCGGATAAGGTCGCAGTGTGATTCCTAAAGCCGGCAAAAATTCCTGGTAAGTAATAGCCTGTATAAGGGCACCTACTTCTTTCCTTGCCATTTGATAGATCTGTTCATCGTCTCTTTGGCCTTCACTCAGCAGCCGGTCGCAAATTCTATTATGCTCTCTCACAAATAAAGTTTGAATGGAAGTCAGTACAGGATTTTCAGCAGCCCTCACGTCGCCCGCTACAAAAGTTTTTGTTGTTCCGCCATTATCATTTTTCATACTTGGGGCTGTTGGGTCAATCGCTCCTGTCAATTCACCGGTTATCGTGTTATAAGGTAACAGGTTGCCGGTAGAAGTTTTCAATTTACCCTTGCTTAGCGTTCTGAGCCATCTTGCTCTTTTGGCATCAGAGCCATACACGACTGATCCGTCTATCCAGGAAGTATTCAGGTTGATTTGTTGTCTTACTGAATTTTGAAATCCGGCTCCTTTCCTGAATTCACTTCTTGTAAAGGGAATGTTTTCAGTAAATACTATTTCATCTGCGGGCAACACTATCGGAACAGATTCAATGGTATCGGTAGGGGTCAATGTCATTTCGTGGTCTAAAAACTGGCCCCATTGATACACTAGTGTACTTAATTCCCGTGTATTAAACACAGTGACTGGTTCATCAATCAACACATTGGATATTTTTCTTGCTGAAGGACGATTTACTCCATTCATCGCGTTCCTGGGATCAGAAGGACCGTATGCTGCTGGCATTTCTCTGAATAATGTAATATCCGCAGCTCCCCATGAGAAGGTTTGACTATTATACACGTTATTGTTTTTCCCGTCATAAGATCTGAACTTACTATGTCTCCCCCCAGGATTTATTGATAAGGTGTTTGTATTAAATCGTGGTCGGGGTTCAAACATAAATAGTCTGCCTTTGGTTGTTCTTTGTGCAATGACACCAGTTGTACCCATCACAATGAAAGCAATAAGCAGCGTTGTTGGTAAAATTGTTTTCCTGGACATGATTTAGAATTTAGATTTTAAGAATACTGGTTGTTCATAAAATTCTGCCGAACCCTTATCGAATTAGGACGGCAGATAAAAACTCAACATGATTATGGAGGCTGCCTGATTTTTTGAGCAAGGCGATAATATTTATAGAACATCTGTACAGATTGATCTGAGTTATAAATACATTCAATAAAAATGGCACTTGCAAGGCCCACGCAGGTGGTAAAAATCGTGGAGGGTATAAAATGCTGAAACGATCAAAAACTTAAACAGCTGGTAAAAGATTATGATATAACAGAGAGTGATTCAGAAAAATTCTTTGTTATATCATAATTAATGCAGCAATAACTTACTGAACAACAGGCTAACTGTCTATGCTATTAAAAAAATTGATAATAAATATTGCGGACCTGCATTTATGATTTCTATACCCGGACAGAAAGAAATTATAGCAATTTTACTCCGTGTATCTTCGATACCGTATATAAAAATTCATGTAATGCGATTCTCAGAAATCACTATTAAGTTATTTAATACTTTCTCCGTAAGTCAAACTACTTGACCAAACCCTATTTTGTATTGATAAATGATTCACTTGAAGGCATTCGTCGATACTTACCCGATTATTACTTCAATATGGGTCTTCTATTTTGTTTTGGTCTCTTCTTTGCTGATGACTGGGGTTGATATTATTCTACCCTGCAGGATGGATATAAATTCGCTGAATACCCGGCTAACTGCTGAATGATAAGACATAGGGGTAAATTATCTTGATCAATATCCTATAAGAACTATGTCATTAAAATGTATCGTAATAGATAAAGAACTTTCAGCCATAGAGTTGATGGGTAACTTTATCCAAAGATTTCCTGGTTTAAAACTCCTCGAAGTTTTTGACAATGTGATCGCCGGCAGCGAGTACATACGCGACAACAGCATTGATCTTTTGTTTATTGAACTGAGTATGCCGGCTAATACAGCGATTAAGCTGGTAAGATCCATCTCAGAAAAAATAGTGGTGATTTTTACAGTTGCCTGCAAACAACTCACACCCGAGGTATTGGACCTGGATATATTGGACTACCTCGTGAAGCCCATTACATTTGACCGGTTTGCGAAAGCCATTACTAAAATAACCGACCGTTATCATAATATAACCCGCGAAAAAGAAACCGGCGGTACCATATACATTCGCTCAACCTATCAATTGGTGAAAATCAATCTCAATGAAATAGAATATATCGAAAGCGTGGAGAATTATAGTAAAATACATCTTAGCGGCGATAAACCTGTTATGACGCTGATGCCGTTAAAAATCATAATAGACAAATTGCCACACGGAAAGTTTGTGCGTATACACCGCAGTTATATCATACCACTTGATAAAATAAAATATATCGGTAACAGGAAAATAAAACTGAGTGTTGCCGAATTGCCGGTAAGCGAAAGTTACTTACCGGCTTTGAAGGAGTTGGTGAATAAATGATTTTAATAAATGACCGATAGTTAAAAAACCTTCTTATTGCGGGATACCAGAATCTTTCTCCTGATAACACCGATCACTAAACTTTTATTTCGAAAGTAATTTTAAGGAAACTCATTTAATAATGGGATTGCTGAAACCGGGAAAATAAAGATCGCTCCCCGTGTTGGTCACTTCTGTGTACCTGCAGGAATTTTGATTCAATCGATTAAATAATTAATACCTTTCTGGAATATCCTTGCGATACACATTCAGCTCTAATGAAGAGTATCAATTAACGGTTTGTATTGTAAGCAATTTTCACACAAGAATAATTATCAGCATGAAGAAATTACTGATCTTATTGTTTTTTTATTCACCCGGCTTTTCTCAACAAGCTACGATTCATGTTGATCTTAAAAAAGTAGCCGGCGATATGAAACCCATCTGGGCATGGTTTGGGTATGACGAACCGAACTATACTTACATGAAGGATGGGAAAAAATTATTATCGGAAATCGCCGCGCTAAGCCCGGTACCGGTTTTTGTGAGGGCTCATAATTTATTAACCACTGGTGATGGCACGGCCGCACTGAAATGGGGATCTACCAACGCTTACACAGAAGATGCGAATGGAAAACCGGTTTATAACTGGACAATAGTGGACAGCATCTTTGATACCTATATACAGCGCGGTATGAAACCTTTGGCGCAAATTGGTTTTATGCCTGAGGCGCTCTCCTCGAAACCTCAGCCATACAGGCATTACTGGAAACCCGGTACACCGTACAAAGAAGTTTTCACTGGTTGGACCTATCCACCGAACGATTATAATAAATGGAGAGAACTCATTTATCAGTGGGGTAATCATTGTGTGGAGCGGTATGGAAAAAAGGAAGTGGAAAGCTGGTATTGGGAAGTCTGGAACGAACCTAATATTCCATACTGGCAGGGAACACTGGAGGAATTTTGTAAGATGTATGATTATGCTACTGATGGTTTGCGAAAAGCACTGCCAACCGCAAGGATCGGTGGCTGCGATGTTACCGGTGGCGGTTCAAAATTCCTGGCGGCGTTTATCAAACATTGCATCAGCGATACCAATTATGCTACAGGTAAGATCGGTTCGCCGCTTGACCTGGTATTGTTTCATGCAAAAGGACAACCGAAAGTAGTGAATGGAACGGTGGTAATGAATGTGGGTACACAGATGCGCAACATACGGGATGCGATAAAAACGGTGAATGAATTTCCGTCATTGAAAAATATTCCGTTGGTGATTGGTGAGTCGGATCCAGAAGGTTGTGCAGCCTGTGGCATGAGTACCAATCCTGAAAATGCTTATCGCAACGGGACGATGTATTCCAGTTATACCGCAGCCTCTTTTGCACGTAAGTACTTATTATCGGATGAACTCAAAGCGAATCTTATCGGTGCCGTATCCTGGTCATTTGAATTTGAGGACCAGCCATGGTTTGCCGGTTTTCGTGATTTAGCGACCAATGGTGTTGACAAACCGGTGCTGAATGTGTTTCGCATGTTTGGTATGATGAATGGAAACCGGGTAGCGGTAACAGGCAACCGGATGTATGATCTCAAAACTTTTATTGACTCCAGTGTGCGGGGGCAAACCGATATTGGTGCATTAGCGGCGAAGGATAAAAGAGCGGCGACAATCATGGTTTGGAATTATCATGATGAAGACAGGCAGGCACCGGCGGAAGAGATCACGATAAATGTAGGGGGATTACCGGCTTCAACAATTACTTTCACGGAGTACCGGATAGATAACGAACATAGTAATTCTTATGAAGCATGGAAGAAAATGGGTTCACCTCAAAATCCGACTGCAGAGGAGATAGCTTTATTGGAAAAAGCGGGGCAGCTACAGATGGTAAATGAACCGGTGAAAACGAAAGTAAAAGATAAAATGAAGATCAGTATTCAGTTACCAAGACAAGGTGTTTCGTTGTTGAAGTTGAGTTGGTGAAAAATTATTTACCCGGCTGCATTGCACTTTTATCGATTATTTGTATTATAATAAAAATGGCGCGGTGAAACGGATAATAATGACTTCAGAAGGAGTTAAACCTGTAAAATAATTTATGAGTTTTTAAACCAAAAATCACAGATGAAATTAAAAACTGCCATCATATTTGCCGCGATACTTATTTTGGTTGCTTTTGCATCCCGGAAAAAATCAATTCCCCGCCTGGGTATTGTAGCCCCGATAGAACAGGATAGCCTTATTTATGCATCAGGCTTTCGCATGTTAGGTGAATCTGTAGGAAGGATGCTTTCTCCTTCATTGACCGAAGAACAATTTCGGCTAAATCTTGTACGGATAGAAGAAGCAAGATGTAAGGTTTTCATGTGTAATATTTTTTTTCCCGGCAGTATAAAGATCGCAGGACCTGCTGTAGATGAGAACCGGGTGTTAGGTTATGCTGATACTGTTTTATCAAGAGCCAAAAAAGCAGGGATACATTTTATTGTTTTGGGGAGTGGTGGAGCAAGAAGAATTCCCGAAGGCTATGATGTGAAAAAAGCACAGGCTGATTTCGCCCTGTTATGCCGCAAGCTGGCATTCGTTGCAAAAAAATATGGAATCATGATTGCCCTCGAAAGCCTGGAAGCTACGGAATCTAATTTTCTCATTACACTAAAGGATGCGGCGGAGGTAGTGAGGGCTGTTGATCACCCGAGTTTTAAATTGAATGCGGATATTTTTCACATGATGAGGGAAGGTGAATCGCCACAAAGTATTGTTGATGCCGCGGATATTTTAGTTTATTGTGAAATCGCCGAAAAACAAAAGCGATCACTGCCCGGCGTCCAGGGCGATGATTTTAAGCCATATCTGAGAGCTTTGCGAAAAGCAAAATACAGGGGCCATATATTTATCGAAGGCAATACCAGCAACCCAGGCAATGATATGCCACTGTCTTTTAAATACCTTACCCGCCAGCTCGATGAAGTTTATGCGGAAAAATAGCCCAGCCGCAATGAATTCTTTTGATGATAAAAGAAGTGTGATTCAGTGGGCAGAACTGCATTATGTAAATCGAGAAATAGTCTGCGACAGGGATGAACCGGTTAATATCAGGCTTATTCCGGATAAATAGTCAGCTATTGGGTGATGATCTATAATTTCTATTAGTAATTTGTAACATGAACGATCAATTTAATACGGTATTGATACCAGCGGTGGAAATGCAGTTGTGTTTTGAAAATATCCTGTTGAACAAGGGATTCAAAAATGAGAAAGCCACGCAAATTGCTTCGGTATTTACAGCTAACAGTGTGGATGGAGTATATACACATGGTGTAAACCGTTTTCCACGGTTCATAGAGTACACAGAGAAAAGATATATACAAAAAGACGCAGCGCCTTTACTCAAAAGTAAATTTAATGGTATTGAACAATGGGATGGAAGCCTTGGACCTGGTATCAGCAATGCCATATTCGCTACGAACCAATGTATGAAGCTTGCGAATGGGAATGGAATTGGTTGTGTGACATTATCCAACACCAATCATTGGATGCGGGGAGGAACTTATGGATGGCAGGCCACCAGGGCCGGATATGTTTTTATAGGCTGGACCAATACCATCGCCAATATGCCGGCATGGGGCGCAACGGATGCAAGGCTGGGCAATAACCCATTGGTTATAGCATTACCTTATAACAATGATGCGATCGTATTGGATATGGCCATGTCGCAATATTCTTTTGGCGCCATGGAACTATCGGTTATGAAAAAAGAAAAACTACCGGTATATGGCGGATTTGATAGCGATGGAAATATGACCGATGATCCCGCGAGTATTCTTGCATCAAAAAGACCCATACCTGTTGGCTACTGGAAAGGCGCCGGGTTGTCTCTTTTGTTAGACATACTCGCTACGATACTATCAGGCGGTTTATCAACACAGGAGCTTAGTAAACAGGAAGCGGAATACGGATTATCGCAGGTATTTGTTGCTATTGATATTGCAAAGCTGCCGGGTCATTCAATGATTCCATCGCTTATCGAAAGTATAATAACTGACTATAAACAATCAATACCGAAGGATGCATTTGCTTCCATCACTTATCCGGGTGAAAGAGTATTACAAACAAGGGAAAGAAATTTAAGCAGCGGCATACCGGTAATGCAACAGGTATGGGATGCGATACTGAAACTATGACTAAATTCATTATATGAAGAAATGGATAATTGGGTTGACGCTGATGCTTTCCGTACAAATATTATTGGCCCAACATGCAGATAGTGTTTACCTGTTCTCTTATTTTAAGGACAATGGACAGGATGGTTTGCACCTGGCCTATAGTTATGATGGATATAAATGGACGGCATTAAAAAATGATCAATCTTTTGTGCACCCGGTATTAAGTAAAGATTCGCTGATGAGGGACCCCTGTATTATTCGCGGAGCAGATAATAAATTCCATATGGTATGGACAGTAAGCTGGAATGAAGGAGGAATAGGTTATGCTTCATCGCCTGATCTTATTCATTGGAGCAAACAACAATATATACCGGTGATGGCGCATGAAGATTCGGCCAGGAACTGCTGGGCGCCGGAACTGACCTGGAATCCAAAGCGCAGGGAATATATGATTTACTGGGCTACTACCATCCCAGGCCGTTTTACTGCCGGTGATGAGTCCGGCGATGCGAAGTATAATCACCGGATATATTATGTGACTACCAAAGATTTTAAAATATTCAGTAAAACAACACTCTTATACGACAAGGGATTTAATGTCATTGATGCCAGCATTGTACCCGATGGCAACCGGTTCATTATGTTCCTGAAAGATGAGACCCGTTATCCACCGCAAAAAAATATACGAATAGCGACAAGCGGTAAATTAACAGAAGGATTTGGTAAACCCTCTGATCCCATCACTGGTAACTACTGGGCCGAAGGACCTACAGCTTTAAAGATCAGAAATCAATGGATCGTTTATTTTGATAAATACCAGGATCACAAATACGGAGCGGTGGCTTCAACCGACCTCGTTAACTGGACGGATATTTCTGAAAAAATACAAATGCCGGAAGGCATCCGTCATGGTACTGTTTTTACTATCAAGAAGAAGGAATTGGCTATTTTATTAAAATGATATTTACTGTATTTTTTTTCCGTGCCATAAACGTGTTACTCAATTGTCAGTATGAAAAGAAGACATTTTATTCAGACCTCCGGCTTATCATTAGCCGCTATTTTGTTAAGCGATTCCATTTTCGGTTCACCGATTGGCCAACTGATCAATTTCCCGGATGAAGTATCAGCTGTTGTAAACGGTCAAATAGTGAAATTGACCGGCAAGGGAAATCAAGTATGGACTTACCAGGATCTGATCGTTAGTTTAAAGAATACAGGAGAAAGTATGGCCATCACTTTGCAAGCTCCTGGTATAAAACTCAGCGCTGTTACCCTGCAATGGAAAACACCTGTTAAAGCCTCTTCCAATATTTTAAATGATCAATGGGAAAGAACCTATGGTGATGCCTCCTGGCATACGCCTATCCCAACAGAAATATTGCCCTGGTATTTTATGGAATACAATGGAAAAAATACTAATGGCTTTGGCGTAAAGACCGGCACCCGTTCTTTTTGTTCCTGGCAAATAAGTAATGATAAACTGAATCTCACCTTAGATACACGGTCAGGTGGTAATGGTGTTGAATTAGGTGACAGAAAATTATCCGCAGCTGAAATCGTAACAATAAAAAGTAATCCTGGAGAATCGCCTTTCCAAACATCACGGCGTTTTATGAAGAGAATGTGTGTGAAAGTGAGAATGCCCAAACAACCGGTGTATGGTATCAATGACTGGTATTTCAGCTATGGTGATAATTCTGAAAAATTAATTATTGAACATACGGAGATGATGGCACCGATGGCTGAAGGGTTAAGTAACCGGCCTTTTTCTGTTATTGATGCGGGATGGTTTGTGAATCCGCCATCCATGCCCAATGATTGTTGCTGGGGTGATAATATGAATACACCCGATGACCATTTTGGTGATATGGGAAAACTGGCTATGAGAATAAAGAAGCTGGGCATGAGACCAGGTATTTGGACACGCCCCTTGTGCGGAAGTTATAAAGATTCCCAATCATTGATGCTGCCCATGATAAAAGGTCGGGAACAAAACAAGCCGGTGCTTGATCCAACAATCCCGGAGAATTTAGAACGGGTAAAAAGTTATTTCAAGCTTTATGATCAATGGGGATATGAATTGGTAAAATTCGATTTCACAAGCTTTGATATTTTTGGCAAATGGGGCTTTGAAATGCTGAAAGAAGCATCGTTGACGGCTGATAACTGGCGTATGTATGATACATCCAAAACAAACGCGGAGATCGTATTGAATTTATATAAAACCATCCGCCACGCTGCCGGTGACCTATATATTATCGGGTGTAATACTTTTAGCCACCTGTCCGCCGGCTTATTTGAATTGAATCGCATTGGGGATGATACATCCGGTAAAGAATGGGCGAGAACTAAAAAGATGGGAGTGAATACTATTGCTTTCCGCGGTATTCACCAGGGTGCCTTTTATGGGGCCGATGGTGATTGTGTTGGCTTAACTCCAAATGTGGCCTGGGAGAAAAATAAACAATGGATGGAACTGGTAGCTAAAAGCGGCACTCCTTTATTCATATCAGCACAACCCGAAGCGATGGGAACTGCGCAAAAGGCTTCTATCAAAGAATGTTTCAAATTAGCCGCTCAGCAATTACCTGTTGGCGAGCCATTGGACTGGATGGAAAATCCCTTCCCTAAAAAATGGAAGTTGAATGGGAAAATAGAAACATTTGACTGGGACTAAATCATGGTATCTGTGCCGCCATTTTATTAAGTCCATATTACCCGAAAAGGGTATTGCGGAATAGGTAGAAGTACCTACATTTGGTTCGGCCTTTTTCCTAACATTAAATAAGAACGCCATGAAAAAGTTTATGTGCTTTGTTTGCCTGGTAGCTGCTCTTGCACTATCAACTGCTGTTCCTGCCCAGGGATTTTTGAAGAAACTCAAAGACAAGGTGGTTAACAAAACGATAGATAAAGAAGTAGAAAAGAAAACCGGAGTTCCTGCCGAATCATCTGAAAACGGAAATAATAATAATAATTCGTCTTCGTCGGGTAAACCCACTAATAAAGGCGGTGGGGGTTTGACGAATACGGAACCACCCGATGTAAAAGCACAAATGGCCGAAGCAGAAACGGCGCATGGAGCCAAAAACTACAGCGATGCCCGCTACTCCCTGCAACAGGCATTAATGGGTATCGAAATTCAACTCGGGCGTCAAATCCTGAAATCATTACCACCCACTGTAGTTTCGGTACCGGCGGATACCCTGCAGGATAAAGTAATGAGTACACAATGGGGATGGAGCAACCTGAGCATTCAAAGGGTTTACCGGAAAGATGATAAACAGCTAACTATTACTATTGGCAATAATGGCGTTTATTCCGGTTTTGTAAATATGTATTTCGCCAATGCAGGTATGATGGAAGCCAGCAACGATAAACAAAATTTTAAACAGGTTCGTGTAAAGGGTAATAAAGCGATCATACAATATGATGACAGTAAAGGCTACACGCTGATGATGCAGATGGGCCAAACTTCACTGATCGTATGGGAATGTATCAACTTTGCCAACGAACAGGAAGTAATGACCGCCGCCACCAGTTTTGATATTGACGGTATTAAAAAAGAGATGGGAGAACAGTAATTATCACAACTAAAAAATTAATTATGAAACGGATCATCATCATACTATGCACGGTTTTCTTTGCGATGAATGTTTTGGCGCAGCAGGATTTCACCAAAGATATGACCACGGCTAAAACCGCCTATGCAGCCGGTAAGCTCGAAGAATCACATTTTGCATTGCAACAGGCTATGCAGGAAATTGACCTTATCGTGGGTAAGGAAGTATTGAAATTGCTGCCTCCTAAAATGGACTCTTTAACTATCAATACGAAGGATGATAACGTGTCCGCGAATGCAGGGTTTGTAGGCACTACCATTCATCGCAGTTATGGAAAGTTTACAAAAAAGGCGGACCTGTCTATCATCAGTAATTCACCAATGGTTTCCATGCTGAATACTGTTCTGAATTCACCAATACTTGGCGGAATGGCGGGAGACGCTAATACTAAAACCGTTAAAGTACAGGGGTATAAGGCCAGGTTAGAAAAAAAACCAGGTAGTACCGAGGATAAAAATGATTATGAATTACAGGTTCCCCTGGGCAGCGCCCTGATCACTTTTACAGTGGATGATTGCAGTGACACGGAAATATTGGCGATGGCGAATACTATTCCCTTACCACAGATTGCTAAATTGATACAGTAAGAAAGTGTTTGAATAGCCGGGAGAAATTCCGCAGATATATCCCAATATTTGCCATGAGTTTCATGGCTAATTCCCATGCTGAACGATTTACCTGTACATAATAATAAGTGAGCGTAGTATCAACCCGCACTTCAGATAGCCGTTTATCTGCACCCCGAATTCCCCTATCTTCGCAGCGCAAAAAATCTCAATCCATGCTACCTAAGTATAAACGAATTCTGCTAAAACTTTCCGGTGAATCTTTAATGGGCGACAAGAATTTTGGGATGGACACCACCGTCATTGCCCAATATGCACAGGACATCAAATCCATCACCGACTTAGGGGTTCAGGTGGCCGTAGTGATTGGCGGAGGGAATATTTACCGTGGGATGAATGAGGCTGAAACGGGTATCGAACGGGCTCATGGCGATTATATGGGGATGCTGGCTACGGTTATCAACGGTATGGCATTACAGGCTGGTTTGGAAAAGGTCGGAGTCTATACAAGATTGCAAAGTGCTATTAAAATGGAACAGATAGCCGAGCCTTATATCCGTCGCAGGGCCATACGCCACGTAGAAAAAGGCAGGGTAGTAATCTTTGGCGCCGGTACAGGCAATCCGTATTTTACAACGGATACAGCAGGCTCATTGCGGGCTATTGAGATAAAAGCAGACGTAATTCTGAAAGGAACAAGGGTGGACGGTATCTATACCGCCGATCCTGAAAAAGACCCCACCGCAACCAAATTTGAAAACATCACTTTCCAGGAATGCCTGAGCAAAAACCTGCGGGTAATGGATATGACGGCTTTCACTCTTTGCATGGAAAACAATCTTCCCATCATTGTTTTTGACATGAATAAGGACGGCAATCTCCGCAGGGTGGTAACGGGCGAAAAAGTAGGAACCCTCGTAAGCGGGTAAAATCAATCGCCGGTTCAAATCCCCTAAACGGCCATTGAATTATTGATGGTATTGAGCAATTGTTCTTCCCTCTTTTATACAAAGTGATGGTGATCATAGGATTCCCGATATACCGCCACCTTTGGCTTGTTCCGGCATTTCATTTTTTAAGAATAATAGCTGACTGAAGCCGGCCATAGTTGCCGGGAGCAGCCAGAATTTTATCGATTTGATGCCAGGATGCTTTAACTTTAAGCTATACCTCCTATCTTGTGCATACATCATTCCCTCTCTTGTGAAAAACAATTAACCTGTATCTGGTTAATTTTTTTTAGTTTCAGCTACAATTTTTAATTACGGGATTTATTATGGCCGCTATTCTTACTCTCTCTGTATTAGAGATTATTTTATTGCTTTTCGGAGCGATTATTCTCGGCATCACCATTCATTTTTTTATTGCAAGTAATAAAAGCCTGAAAGCGACGGCCGGCGAGTTACAAAAAAACAACCTGGCGCAGGATGAATGGAAACTTCGTTATTTCAATGATATGGAGTTGCGTGACAAAGAAATTTCTTCGCTCAAACAGGAATTGCTGGAAGCGGAAGAGAATGCCAACATATATTCAACGGAAGCGGAAGAAATGCACCGCCAGAACCGGAAGCT
Organism: Chitinophagaceae bacterium; assembly: GCA_040007815.1. Taxonomy (GTDB): domain Bacteria; phylum Bacteroidota; class Bacteroidia; order Chitinophagales; family Chitinophagaceae; genus Terrimonas_B. Next base: position 48,327 of record JBDTUH010000025.1, on the reverse strand, counting down.
GGAAGCGGAAATAACCAACATGAAAAAGCTGCTTGCGGAAGAATCTCTTCCCCCACCTCTTCCAGCACCACCAGCAGAGAAAGTAAAGCCGCAGGAGCCGGAAGAACGGGGAGATTATCTTGAACAGTTGCGGCAGGCGCAGAGCAGCCTGATGGAACATAATCAAAAGATCAATCAGCTACTTGGAAATATTGATGTGATAAAGGAAAAAGAAGAAATGCAAAGAGAGGTACTCCGGGCAAATGACGAATTGTCCGCACAGATCAATACGTTGAGGATACAGCTTACGGAAAAAGAAATAGAGATCAACAACAGCAGGCAAAAAGAACACCTGACCAATGAAATGAAGTCCATGCTGGATAATACGTACACGGAGTTTAATATACTGCAGAACAAGATACTGAAACTGGAAACGCAGCTTACTTCCTCAAGAATGATGAACCTCGAGTACGAAGACCTGAAAGAAGCTCATTCCAAAATGAGCCGTGATTTCGAAGAGTATAAACAGAAGGCGAATACATTAACCATCGAAAATCAGCAACTGCAGGCACAATTACTGGAGGTGGAAGATAAATTGAGGGATGCTACCTTTCAACGGCAGCAATTACAGAAGCGGACAGCATATCTTGAAGAATTGAATAGTGATCTGCAGGTGGTTTCAGATACAAATAAAAAACTGGAGGCTCAGTTAAGAAGAGTTGGTGAACTGGAAAGTCTGCTGAACGTAGCAGCTGAAGAAAGAGAGCAGTTCATACGAAACAAAGCACTGTAAAAATAAATTGATAAAAATCATACAAGCTTAAGCCCTTAAAAAGGGCTTTTGTCATTTAAAGAGTTGACAAAGCATTTAACTTCGCTTCCTAATTTTAAGTGATTATGCAAAGCGATATCGCCGGTATCAGGAAAACCTATTCCCAGAAAACTTTATCGGAAAAAGATATTGAGCCCAATCCCATTAAACAATTTGATAAATGGTGGCAGGAAGCTATTGCTTCGGATATTGATGAGGTAAACGCCATGACACTGGCCACTGCTTCGGCAGACGGCATTCCATCCGCAAGAATTGTTTTATTAAAGGGGTTTTCGGAAAAGGGTTTTGTTTTTTTTACAAATTATGATAGCTACAAAGGAAAACAGTTGCTGGAAAATCCTAAAGCTTGTCTTGTTTTTTTCTGGAAAGAACTGGAACGACAGGTAAGGATAACAGGGATTGTTCAAAAAACAAGTGTACAGGAAAGCGATGATTATTTTTATTCAAGACCAGCCGGAAGTCAAATAGGCGCATCGGTATCACCACAGAGTACAGCTATTGAAACCCGTGAGTGGCTGGAAACACGATATGCTGAATTAGAGAAAAAAGTAAATGACTCGCCAATTCAACGCCCCGATCATTGGGGAGGATATGTGGTGAAGCCGGTGATTATGGAATTTTGGCAGGGGAGGCCTTCCCGCCTCCATGACAGGATAGAGTATTCATTGCAGGAAGATGGTAACTGGAAGATTGAACGGCTAGCGCCATGAATAAAATAGTAATTAATTAGTTGACAGGCAAGAAATTTCAGACCTGTCAACTAATTAAGTCCCTAATTGAATTGATTAGCTTTTTTTCTTTTCTTCCGCTTTCTTTACAGGAGTTGCTTTTTTATTCGCCGGACGGCTTTTACCGAAAGAACCCTGGAAACGTTTGCCTTTAGCTGTTTTTTTATCTCCTCTTCCCATAATTATTTTTTTAAGTGTTATAACTGCGAAGTTAACTTGTTTAAAAGTAAAAAGCTCCGGTACTAACAGAAGCACAGGAGCTTTTTAATGCAGTAATGGCGCATCCGGTAACCGTGGGTTTACGACAGGTCGGATTACATTTTTGCGGCTAATTCTTTTCCGGCTTTAAACTTAGCCACTTTACGGGCTTTGATTTTAATAACAGCTCCTGTTTGAGGGTTACGGCCGTTACGGGCAACTCTTTTGGATACAGAGAAAGTACCAAAACCAACCAACGTAACCTTTCCGCCACCTTTCAACGTTTTAGTAACTGCTTCAATAAAAGAATCAAGTGCACTGTTTGCCTGCGTTTTAGTAATACCTGCATCATCAGATAATTTTGCGATCAATTCAGCTTTGTTCATAGTCTTTTTTTTAAATGATTTAGTAACGGTGGCAAATTTATATGCTTTTTAATACCAACAAAAAAATATTTAAATTTTATGAAAGTCAACAAATGGCGCTAATCCGCACGGGATAAGGATTTTAAGCGATTGACCTGATCGTAGATTTATACAGTAGTTTTACTTTCTATCCTGGAAAGCAGGCCAGTAAAGGGTTTCAGTGCTATATGCTGAAATGCAGGCCGGAATGGGGTTTGAAAGGAATATACAATTGTTTTTTGTCAGTAAAATTTAAATAATTGTTTTTGCACACTCAATGCACAACCTCCATGACTGTTCGGAAAGCTATAAATTTATCACCCCACCTGTCAAATGCTTTTTGGCGAAGATTTCCGGCATATTCCTGGATAAATTTTTTGTATTGAGTTTCCGAAGCGGCAAAAAATTGCATCACATAGAATATACTTTCAGTTTCATCCTGCTCGAGCAAACGATAAAACTTATAATCAGTGAACTGAGCGGAAGACATCACTTCAGGAATATGCTCCTTTTTTTGCCATTGCACCCATTCCTTTTCGATGGAAGGATCTATTTGTATGGAAATATTGTAAACAATCATGTATTAAGTGCTTCCTGTTTTGTGATCATTTTTTGTTTTTCATATCTGCCGTCAGCTTCCAGGCCAAAATAGCCAGTAGCAATGCAATAAAAATAATAGCGGGCCATATCCACCATTTACCTGTTTGTTTTTTTGATGTGATAGTTTCCGGTTGGGGCAAAGCTATTATGTTTTTAATGTTAATTACTGAGTTATCAGGTATTCTTTCCCTGAAATGTTGCAAGTCATAATCCGGAGCTATTGCCCCTGGATTGTCCAGCAAAAGTGAATAGATACTTCCCTTTTCCAATTGTGCGATTACACGTCTCTTTACCTGTGCTGTAGCTATGGAGTCGATTTTCAAAGGGGAATTGTCACCGTTTTCAATAAGCAAGTACAATACCTTCGACTTTAAAAAGGGAATGAAGTAAGGGGAAAATTCATCGGATGACAGGGTAAGGGCAATATGGCTATTGCTGTTCCATGTTTCCTGTAAACCGGGTTTCATTTCAGTGAATAATTTTGCCTGTCTTTTATAAAACCACGGCCCCGAAATATTGAGTTTGATCCTGCTGATATGGTAGGGTTTATCATTAATTATCTTTACCAGGGAATATCTGCCGCTGTCTGTTTGGGAAAGTGAAGGTGCCGGGTTATCAAAAAAAAACTGGTTGATATCAATCGAAGGACTGATATCGAATGATGTTACATTTACAATATTGAGCGCTTCTTTCTTGTCATTGCTAATGGTTAGCCTGAAATATTTATAATTGCCCGGCGGGAAGTTAATACGTTGCGAATGCGAAGTATTATTATATTCACCGGATTTATGTAATAAAAGACTATCGAGTATTGCGAACCAGTTAACTTTATCATCACTTCCGCTCAAGGAAGCTATGCGTTCTGCCGCAGCGCTTTTCAATTCAATAATAAAATTAGATAATTCACTCTTGCCAGGGTTTGCAATTTCCAGGATGGTTTTTGAATCAATAGTTTCCTTTTTTATTATTTCCTGATGAAGGAGAACAGGAAGAATCGCTTTTCTGGCAGAAGGGATATCAGAAATAAAGGCAACTGGCTGCTTCTTCCCGTCAATGATACGCAGGTCGCTAAGATCGGTTTTCAAATAGCTGCTTAATTCCGGTGTTATAGGAATATTATAAAAACCAGTTGTCTTTACCGTGTCCAATAAAGCAGCATAGTGAAACTGCGATATGGAATGCAATGACAGGAATAAAAATGCCGTCAGTAATATATTAGTTTTTTTCTTTGTCATCAATGATCATTTTTTTAAGCCGCTGGTACATGAAAGATACAATCAGCAGCAATACGCCCAGTAAAATAAACGCTGCGATCTTTCCACCGGGCGGTATATTCTGAATATCAAAAATGAAAAGCTTGATAATGGTAACTGTGAACAGTGTCAGTGAAGTGATACGAAGTGTTTTGAATTTATGCTTCATACCCAACCACATCATGCTAAAGGAACATAAACTCCATAAAATACTAAGACCTGCTTTGTAATAAAGATTTTCCCAATAGGCCCAGTCACTGGTAGTACGATAATTCATCCACATAATAATGTGATGCATTTCCACACTTAATAAACCGATCAGGCAGGCTGCCGCCATCCACGTAAACGGAACCTCGTAGTTTTTCAATTTCTCATTTTGTTTCCGGAAATAAACAATAAGATCGTACAGCAGCCAGGTCAATAGTGCTACGCTGATCCAATGTGCTATAAAATGAAGACTGTTGTTACCCGCAGTAAGCATCTCCAGTGAAATGGTATAGTTAATACGGAGATTGAAAATGTAAAATACCATTCCGGCGATGGTTAATACAATTTCTAGCGCCGTGAAGGAAGACGAACTTTTGAATATCCGTAAAATGAGAGTAATAAACGTGATATTGTACAACTGCAAATACATGGCATAAATCGCTGTACCGGGTAAACGGGTTATAAACTGGTAATATATTTCCCATGCGCCTGCGGCATGGACCAGGAGTATACCACCAACCAGTAAAATGTCGCGAAGTGTTTTATTATCTATTCCCGGCAGATAAAGAGTGTCAGCTTCTTTTCGCATCATATTATAGTATATCAGCAAAGACACCCCGGATATCAAAGTAGTTATGAAACCTTTATTGGCAATTATAGTAATGAGATACTGAATGTTGCTGTATAACTGCGACCAGTCCATCAACAGGCTAATGAACATAAGTAACACGATCAGCGGCGATGCGATTTTTAAAAGTATAATACGGGATCTCTGGTACAACCAAAATAATACAACAGCTTCCGCCGCCCAGAATAGCGTAATATGATTTCCTTTTAATTGTACCGGTGCCGCCAGCGAAATAAAGGTTAGCGTAAGACCGATGAGCAGGTAAATAAAATTTCTGTCCGCCTTTTTTTGTTTGAAGAAAGTCCAGGCAAGAGCCAGGTTCACTACACCTAACGCCGCGGTGAATAGCCCCTTATAGTCACCACTGTCCCAATATTCCAAAATGATAATTCCCTCGCTATAATAAAGAAAGTTGATACCGAGTAAAAGGATAAAATCAAAGGCTCCGAATTTTATTTTTAGTTTGAGGTTGTTAATAATATTCATCGCTACAAAAAGGATATAGAATAATGTAGCAAAAAACAGAGCCCATTTATAAGGAAATGGTTCATTATTATTCATTGCCTGGCTGATAAGCCAGCCACCATAAATGATAGTGGTAAAGAAAAGAGCGATACTATTAATGGCTTTCCATCTTTTAAACCAGGACAAAACCAGCATTCCCATATTTAAAATGCCGAGGTAAGTAAACAAGGCCACATAATTATTCTGACCAGTACTTACAAGGAAGGGGGTAATAAAGCCACCAATCGTCGCCAGGATGGCAAGCTCCATCCTGTTGTACAATAAGGATAGTACCACCGCGAAGGCGGTAATAATTACCATGACGATAAACGCCGCAGGTTGACCTATTAACTGGTATTGGTGAAATGCGAAAGCGATCGTAAAATAGAAAACCGATAATCCTCCACCAACTAGTACCGAGCTAAAGGACCGGTAAGTATTTCTTGTGTAATGAGCCAATGAAGTCAGTATGCCACCGCAGGCTAAGCCAATAACAACACGGCCAACTTCATTGATCCAGTTATTATCAATAGCGAATTTTACAAAAAATGATATACCCAACACTAATACAGCGATACCAATTTTGTTGGCAAGATTTTCCCCGATAAATTTTTCCCAGTCTGTTTTCTTATTCCATGTTGGCGAAAATTTTTCCCTGACTTCTTGTTCTGGCTCCGGGACAGTTATTTGTTCAGTAGCTATTTCTTCTTTAACAACAGGAGCGGCGATTATTTCAGGTTCTGTAACCGGTTTTTCAACGATGACAACAGTTTTTTCATTTTCCGGTATAACCATTGCCACAGTATCTGCAACCGGCTCAGGTTTTACAGTTGCCTGCAAGGTCTCTTTGGGTATATCCGGTTTGATGATTTCCTCTTTTTTCAGGTCTTTCACCTGTCGGTTAATATCATATAACTGATCTCTAACCTGGTTCAGCATATTTTTTAACGACTCAATGGATTCCTGCTGTGACGAGGCTTTGCCGAGAATAACCAATAATAGAATAAGATAGACAAGGGGGATTAGTATGACAAGAAGAATTAATCCATCCATACAAGTGGTTTTGGTGAAGAATACCCGCGACGGTTCGGAATAGTCAATTGAACAGGTTAGTCAGGGTATACGGGTAAAACAGCTGTGGTCACTTTTTCAACTCTAAATATACCGGACAATGATCAGAATGTTTTATATCGGGGAAGATATCAGCGTCTTTTAATGATGGTTTTAAGTTTTCGGTAACATTAATATAGTCGATACGCCATCCTTTATTCTGTAATCTTACGGTAGGAAAACGCTGGCTCCACCAGCTATAACGATGAGGCTCAGGATGAAATTCACGAAAGGTATCAATCCAGCCGTGACCCAAAAATTTTGTCATCCATTCTCTCTCTTCCGGTAAAAAACCCGATGACTTTTTGTTTCCTTTCGGATCGTGTATATCAATTTCTTTATGCGCAATATTATAATCGCCGCAAAGGATAAGTTTGGGATACTTTTTTTTAAGGTTGTTGAGGTAAACATAAAATTCATCCAGCCAAACATATTTAAAACTTTGCCGCTCATCGCCACTGGTGCCTGAGGGGAAATAGGCATTGATTAAACGGATATCACCAAAATCCAATTGGATCACTCTTCCTTCATCATCACTCACTTTATGCCCTGTGCCATATTCTACATGATCAGGTTTTATTTTGGTAAAAACGGCTACGCCGCTGTATCCCTTTTTCTGTGCGCTGAACCAATAATCATGGAAGCCGAGCTCAGTAAAAAGCTGGTGATTTACATTTTCTTTTTCAGCTTTTGTTTCCTGTAAGCAGATGATGTCGGCGGGATTTTTTTTCAACCAGTCTATCAGCCCTTTATTAATAGCAGCCCTTATTCCGTTTACATTATATGAAATGATACGCATTGATACGATCTTTTTATTCTTTCAAAGTACTGTATAATTTTATTGCTGTCAAAATATGAGCGAAATGATGATTTTAGCAATTAGAAATATCACACGGGGTGCATAGGGCACGCAGAGTAATTTTTCCTGATTCATCTGTGTGAATTCAACGAATTCTGCGTGAATCGCAGCTGAAGCATCGTTCTGGGAGGAAAGATGATTTACTGAATTGAAATGATTTATTTTAGTTTATTCAAACTGTTATTAAATGAGTAGTTTAAAAAGAATAATTCCCGCGAAAGAGCAGGTTTATCTCGAAGGACCGAAGAGCCGTAGCTATGAACTTGGTTTCGCCTTTAAAGTTTTCAAAGAGTTTATCAAAGGATTCCGTACGCTGCATTTTGTCGGTCCCTGTATCACCGTATTCGGTTCAGCGAGGTTTAAAGAGGATCATTCATATTACCAACAAGCAGTGGAGTTTGGAAAACGCATCGCACAATTGGGTTTTACTACCATGACGGGTGGTGGGCCTGGAATTATGGAAGCTGCTAATAAGGGAGCTTTTGAAAACGGGGGCCAATCCGTAGGATGTAATATTCAATTGCCTTTTGAACAACAGGCCAATCCTTACCTGCATACTTCTGTCACTTTTGAACACTTTTTCGTCCGGAAAACTTTGCTGATCAAGTATTCTTATGCCTTTGTTATTATGCCGGGTGGTTTTGGAACCATGGATGAGTTTTTTGAAACTCTGACACTGGTACAAACAAAAACGCTGACCCAATTTCCCATTGTATTATTTGGGAAGGAATATTATAAAGAGCTGATGGAAGCCATGAATGATATGGCTGTCAAAGGAACGATATCAAAAGAAGATATGAATCTTGTATTACTGACTGATGATTTTAATGAAGCCATGGATCATATCAGTAAGTATATTACCAGCAATTACAAAGTAAAGCCAAGGAAAAGGCTCTGGGCCTTTTTTGAAAAAAGATAAGCAAATGGTCATGAATTTAGCAATATCATACCCGATTGATTTTTTTCATGTAGGTTTGTTGCACTAATTTTTCGCTGCATTATAAATGCAAACGATAGCGTTAAATACAAATAGCCTGAACAGCGTTGATACTTAAAAATTTTTCATCGTATATAAAATTAAAACCGGTATTGGCTGTCGGTTTTTTGTTTTGCTGTTCCAGCCTCTTGTTTGGTATCTGGGTGGCATCTATCCCCGGCATAAAAGAAAGATTAGGGTTGACGGATGGAACTCTCGGATTATCCTTATTGCTTTCACCCCTCGGCGCTTTAACCGGCGTGGCGCTATCAACCCGTTTATTCAGTAAAATCCCTGTAGGTTGGTGGATGCTGGGTGGCTATATGATGAATGGTCTTGTCATGATCGCCATGGTAAACTCGTCAAGCCTTGTCATGCTATGGGGCTGTTTATATTTATTTGGTATGATCAGTTTTTTAAATAGTGTTTCGTCAAACACTACAGTGAACAGGCTGGAGAAAATATATAAACGAAAGTTGATGAGTACCAGCCATGCCTTGTACAGTATCGGGGGTGGCATTAGTGCGGGCTTGGCTGTTCTTTTCTTTGGATTGCATATCCCATCCGGCTGGCAGGTTGTTATCATTACCGCGACCATCTGGTCTATTCTTACACTCAACCGGAAGCATCTTTTATCCCATAAAAATATTATACATGGTAGCTCCGGGCTACGGCTTCCGTCATTAAGTATTCTCAGTATTTCATTTTTATGCATGGTTATTTTTATGGCTGAAGGATGTGTAGCGGACTGGAGTGCTATTTATCTTAAAGAAACATTGCACGGCGCCGGAGAATTAGTTAGCCTGGGTTATGCAGGTTTTGCCGTGGCTATGACCATTGGCCGTCTTAACGGGGATGATCTTACAACAAAAAGGGGGAGTAAAAAAGTGGTGATAACAGGTTGCCTTCTTGCCGCTATTGGTTTTTTGCTGGTGGTATTAGCTCCTTCAATTATTGTAGCTATCGCCGGCTATGTATTGGTAGGATTTGGTTGCTCCTGTATTGTGCCGGTGCTGTTCAGCGCTTCCGGAAATATTCCTGGTGTAAGTCCCGTAGAAGGATATGCCATGGTCACTACCGGTGGGTTGATCGGTTTCCTCGCCGGGCCGTCCATTATTGGTTTTATTTCAGAAAAGTCAACACTGGCAACCGGGTTGTCCTTAATAATTTTGCTAACGGTTACCGCCGCTTATGTAGCATGGAAAAATAAATTCCTGACAAATAAACTATCACTTAATCCTGCATTGGAATATGACGAGCAAATCTATTAACACGATTATTTTTGACCTGGGTGGTGTACTGATAGACTGGAATCCAAAGTATGTCTTTGATGATAACTATTTTGGATCGGAGGAAAAGAGGCAATATTTTTTTAATACCATCTGTACCAACGATTGGAATGAAGAACAGGATGCCGGCCGCTCCATTGTGGAAGCAACCCAAGTGCTGGTCAACCAGTTTCCGGACTGGGAAAAACCTATCCGTGATTATTATGGCCGATGGACGGATATGCTCGGTGGACCAATACATGAAACGGTTGAACTATTCCGTCAATTAAAAGAAATAGACAGGTATAAAATTTATGCGCTCACCAACTGGCAGGTAGGTCTTTTTGACATCGCGTTGGTCCGGTATAATTTTCTGCATTGGTTTGATGGCCGGGTAGTTAGCGGTGAAGAAAAAACGAGAAAGCCATTTCCGGAATTTTATCAGCGTTTATTGGGTCGTTATGATATAAACCCCGCGGAGGCTTTGTTTATTGATGACAATTTGAGAAATGTAAAAGCCGCGGAAAAGCTTGGGATCACTTCCATACATTTTCAATCTTCTGCGCAATTAGACGATGAGCTTAAAAAACATAATTTATTCTAAGGATTGCTCCCTTGTAATCTAAGCTATTTTAAACCTGGTATTTTGAAGGCCGGTTTATCAATGCCCATTCAAACAAACTATAATAGCCTAAGGCCGGTGTCCAGTACTGAGGTTGAAAATGTATTACGATCGCTATATGTAGCAATACAAAACCTCTGACGGTGGATAGTATCGGGATCAAAGCCCCTTTTTCATTTTTTATTTTCGTAGTATGTCCAACCACTTGTCCTGAAATAATAATGATAGTTCCTGCCAGGCTTAAAAGAATTTCCCAAAGATTCTTACCAGGTTGCCACCAGTAAATGAATAATGTTAACAATGCAAAAATATCTCCCAGCAGAATGGTCTTGTTCCATCCATAAACTACAGAAAATGTCTTATAGTTAGTAGCCTTGTCTGCTTCAATGTCTTTTAAATAACCTATTAACACGAAACTGGCATAAGAAAAGAAAGTAATAAAAATATACGGGTATAGGCCAGAATGAAATTGAGTGATAGCACGATCCTTAGTGGCAAAATAGCCCATTACCGGTAGCAATGCCACTATCCAGGCATTATAAAAGGGTCCGGCAAACCAAAAATGTTTTTTTATAAAGGAATAAGTCGCCAACCCGAAAACGGCAAATAAACTTAACCTAAAACATACGGGATGGAGCCAGAAAAATATAAGACCGGATGACAATAAACCAATAATACTTATAATAAAGACAGACCGGATTGAAACAATACCTTTTGACAACGGGCGATAAGGGGCTGATAGTTTGTCGGTATCAGTTTGGAAGCAATCTGTCAATGCCTGTCCGAAGCCATATCCGAGAAAAAAGGGTATCAATGCGACGGACCAATTCCATCCGGCTGTATCCGATCCTTTGCCCATCGCGATACCTGCTGCCCCAGCAACGCCTGAAATAAATAAAAGGTAAGGACGCATTTGTACCAGGTAGGCCTTCCAGAATTGCAGTGAATGTATGGGATATTGATGACTGGCTGGTTTATTCATCCGGTTATTTAGTTGTGGAGTAATTTTATAGCTTGTGGTATGACAGATACCTGTACATCAGTTGCTTTTTCTGTTTCACCATCACATTCAAAAACTATCGGAGTTTTTGATACTAAATGAAAACTGTCTGTATATGTTGAGATCTTCTTTTCAGTTTCAATAAACCGGCCTTTCTCAAGATTGAATAAGGTTTGTAGAAGTTCCCGTTTACTCATATTGATACAAATGTTTAACCCCAGTTTGCCATCATCCGGTAATATCGCCTGTTTATAATGCAGGCTGCCGGAAACGTAAGGTATTTTAAGAATATTGATGTTGGATATGGCAGTATATTTTTCCTCGCCATTAAAACTCATTGAACAAAAGCTATTGTTATAAGACAGAATAGTTGTTATGGCTGTGTAATTGATGGCGGCTGCAGTGCTATTCTTTTTTAACCATTTTAATAGCTTGCCCGGATTATTGAAATTCCAATTGCCCTGTGCCGTGGCGCCAAAGCTTGCATTGACAATAAAGAATTTTTCCTTTCGAATGTTCTTTTCATCTGTGTATAAAACCCTTCCTGCATCGTGTAACAAAGTCGGCTTTGCTATATTGATGCGGACAGGTATGTTTTTAATCGTGGATTGAAATGGTTTTAAGAAGTCATTGCTTGAGCCAAGCCCGATAGCGCCTAAAGTAACTTTAGGCGTGCCAGTTCCACCGGATCGTAAAAGCATATTGACCAAATAATGAATACTGCCATCCCCTCCGGCGGAAATAAGGCAGATTTCATTATTTGATTGAAGTAAACCACTTAACTGGTCATTCAAATCAATGCCGTTTTCTGTAACGAGTTCTTTTGCCGAAGGAATTTGCTTTAGTACGTCGTTTTTTATCGAGAGCCATCTTTTCCAGCCCCTGCCCTGGTGACAATTGGGGTTAATAATTATATAAGTGGATTGATACATTGAATATGACTAATTGTTGCTGCTTTGAATATTTTTCAAATAATTAAAATGAATTCCAAAAACATCCTTAACCTGTTGTTTCCGGTAAGCTAGTCCATATTCATTTGCGGTTTCCTCAATGATCGTTGCCAGTTTATTATAATGCATATGATTTGCTGAATGAAATAAATAGTGGACTACATTGAGGTTGGCACCCCCAGCAATTTGATTTAGTAAGATACTCTTTGGTGAAAAATCAACATTGTGCTCCAGTATTTCTATTACCCATTTTTCTTCAGCATTTTTATTATCATTCATCCTGGCATTTTCCATTTTTGAAGTAGGCATAAGTAAAATGATCACCAGCACAACCGTAACGATGAGATACATGAACAGTAACGCAGTAATAATTTGCCATAGAGGGGCTTTCATGTAAATAAAAGGCAGAATAATAAAAGCAATGCAATAAAGTAGTTTAAAGAAAAATAGTTTGATAAATTCTTTTGCCGGAATGGCTTCCCGGGAACTAAAGAAAAGGATTAAATCCCTCGCGAAGATCATATATTGTGCATAGAGTAAATAGGAAATAAAAGGAAGATTGGTAGTTCGTGAAGCATTATGTTTTTGCAGTAACAAGCCCTGCGATTCGATGGCTTTGGTCTTGCTGCCATTTTCTTTATTGTAATGGGCTTCCAGGTGTTTTTTGCTATACATATAGGAATTACTGCCTGTTATTTCAAAACCATATAACCCCCAGTTGTTTATCCATTTGCAGGGGGAAATAGATCCATGAATAGCATCATGCGAAAGATTGACAGGAATGAAAACATGGCAGATGCCTAAAATAAATGCCGCTAATAAAAGTTCTCCAAAACTTTGGCTAAAGAATACGAAAAATACATACACAAGGATATAAGTAATGAGAAGAATGGCGTTTTTAAGATAAAAAGCTCCTGTGGCGTATTTACCGGCATTTTGTTGACGAAAATAATTTTCAGCCTTGTTGTACAAGGCTTCGGTAAACGACATTATCCTGCTGTTAGGTGTTAGCATAGCTTTTTGTTTTTTGCACTGATGAATGGGGCTTTACCAGTAACTTAATTCCTCCTTTTGCCCGCAGTGTGACATTAGGTTCCGCAATGGCTTTAAAGCCAGGCGGAATTTCAAAATCAAATTCACGTACCAGCCCGCAAACAACAGTTTGCATCACCATCATGGCAAACAAGTTGCCAATACAAAGCCGCTGTCCACCACCAAAGGGTATATAGGCGAAAGGATGAGATTGTTCTTTATTATTATTGAAACGGGAAGGATCAAATGTTCCGGGACAATTCCAATAAACCTGATGATGATTCATACCATATACATTGACCAGTATAGTCGAATGAGCGGGTATATGAAAACCATCAATCTCATCATCTGCAACAGACTTACGGGCCATGATCCATACCGGGGGATATAGGCGCATTGTTTCTTCTATTACAGCTTTAGTATAACTTAAGTGTTGGAATGCTTCCATATTGATCACCCCGGTGTTAATAGCGACGGCTTCCGCTCTTATGTCCCTGCATACTTCCGGGTATAAAGCCAATTGATAGAATACCCAGCTCAAGGTTTGTGCTGTCGTTTCATGACCCGCCATGAAAATAGTGGTGATCTCATCCCTCAGTTGCCTGGCAGTCATATATGATTTTGATTCATCATCGTATGCGTTTAGCAAAAGGTCCAGCAGATCAGATGATGATTCCCTATTCTCTGCTTTTCGCTGTTCTATCAGGGAAAAAATAAATGTATCAAATTCCCGGTTGGCTTTATGAAACCGAAAATTGGAAGGCGTAGGAAAAGAAAGCGGGATTTTTATTAACGAAGTAATGGATGATGATGCAAATGACAATAGCTTGTTAATGATCGTGGCGATCTCGTCAACATTTTTTTTTACATCCGTTCCAAACATGGTTTTGGTGATATTGCTCAGGGTAAGTTTTAGAAATTCCTGGTTAATATTTTTTTGGTCAGCCAATGGTTGCTTCAACCAGGCTTTAGCGAGTAGGGAAGTTTCTTCGTCGATGGTCTTTGCGAGATTTTCAATTTTTTTTCGGTGAAAGGCAGGCTGGATCAAACGTCTTTGTTTTAACCACAGGTCTCCGTTACTGGTTGCCAGGCCATCACCCAGGAATCTTTTCATCATTTTCGCGGCTCCTGGTTTATAATAGTTTTTTGCGTTTTCCTGCAAAACATGACGGGCGACTTCTGGACTTTGAATAACAAAATATCTTTTCCCGCCTATTTTTATTTTGACAACATCGTCATAGTCTTCTTTTAAAGAGACAAGAAAACCAAGTGGATCTTTTAAAGCAGACAATGTATTGCCAAATAGAGGAAGCCCTTTTGCAGTATGAACCACGTGAAGGGTTCCTGCTTTATTATTTTTATATTGACCGGGAGTTGTCACTTTATTCTTTATTTTAAAGACATCTTACATCTATACCTACTTCATCATGCTTATTCAATTTAAAATCGGCGACCAGATAATAGCTGTATTGATTAATGGCGGTATTTTTTAAAAATTGATAAATTACGTCATTCTTCCGGCAACAGACCAGGAGTTGTTTGATGCCGTTTGATTCAAGGTTCTCCAGTACTTCATTAATACCCCGGATGTTTTCGGAGGTATGATTAAATAAACTGGCAAAAGAAATAGTATCATGTTCACCTGGCAGGCCTGCATATTTTGAAGGCTGCATACTTTTCAAAATCGATATTCCCTGTTTATACAGCCAGCTGATTCTTTGAATGTTTAACCGATACATTTTATAGGTGTTAAAATAAGCAAGCCCACTATCTAATTGTATGTAATAATCTTTACAAAGTTCTTCTCTTTTAGAAAGTTGAATACTGAATTGCTGGCCGGCTCCTTTTAGAACCGTTTGTTTTACCCTTGTATTGGTTGGAATAGTAAGATAAATAAAATCGTAGAGCCATGTATTGGAGACAGCATGGGAGACCAATTTTAATACCGGGGCGTTGGAAAGTTTTGCTGTCATAAAATTCCTGGATAATCCCTGCGGCCCGAAAAATTGTTTATACAGGTCTTTTGCGAGCATCCGCCCTATTCTTTTACTTCTCCATTCCGGATGAACTTTTGTATCAAAACCAAAGCCAGCTTCATATTGTTGCCCGTTTACTTTTATCATTGTTTGTGCGCCTATAGCCGATCCTATCACTTTATGGCTATCGGTCAGTGCGATACAAGAGTAAGTATTATTAAATGCTTTTGCCCTGCTGAAAAAATCGTCCTTGATAATTTCCAACTGTATTCTTTTCCCTTGTATAATACCTTTTTCAAGCTCCACCAGGCTTTCGTTATATTCTTCGTTGTAGGGTATAATATGATAGTCCACGTTCTTCATATTACGATAATGCTTTTTGAATGGAAAAGACCTGGTACATCCTGGTAGATTCATCGGTTGTATGTTCCTGTAACTCTCCCGGTTTGCTGGCTAATAAAGTATTTACACCGGTGTTTGCCCGGTTGCGCAGAAAGGCTCTCCAGACTAAGTAATTACCAGGCGATGTTGTTTTATCTATCAGTTGCTGCAAATAGTGGAGATTTTCGAAACTTAAAATATCGGAGACAGAATAAAAGACAGGCTTGTTAAACGCCGTTATTTTTTTGTTTACAAAATCGAGTATGTCGGTATGGTGATAGCGTATTGTAATATCTGACGAGATGAGCTTATTTTTTATTTTTAGTAAAACTTCTTTTTGCAATGAAGGAGGAAGGTCATCTTCTTTCATTTCCCGTAAATGGCCTTTGAAGATAAGGTGGGCCATAAAACAGGAGCCGGCTTCACCTTTATAGATGACCTCATTCAACGCTGAAGGAATATGAGCGGTCACAGCATCTTTACTGACAAATGCGGCATCCTTATTTCCCCATAGCTTATATATCCAGCGAAGGGAAAAAAGGCGGCTCAATAATTTCCATTTTGCTTTTGGGAATTTTTTTAACATAATGGGATTTCCAGAAAATGCCACCAGGAAATTCTTGCCCAGAAAAAAATTGACAGAAGGCCGCATCCGTTGCAGGAATTTTTCAAAATGGCCTGTGTACAATATCCCTTTTTCAACACCAGATAGGTTACTTTCCCAATACATTTTACAAGAAGATGTTAATTTGTTTTTCAATTGATCAAACCAGTGACTTCGAATTTTGTGTGTTGCTGCATAATGCCCGCAGAACTGAAGATATTCTTCAACAGTAAGTTCTTCAAGCGCGGCCAGTTTGAGTTGCAACAGCAACAATGCTTCTTCGTTTACGTCAACAATATGTACCTGTTTGCAAGTTTCAATATCCATCAGGGCAATTACCCTTTCGCCACTGCCAGCTACGGCAACGATGGTTGTATTCCCTGTTTTTTGCAGCAATTTCCTTTCGACCCTGTTGTCTTCATTTACATGGGAATAATAAAGCATATCAATCTGAATAAGCGTTATTATCGTTCCATACTTCTTCCACTACTGTCGCCAGCCTGTCAATATCCTGCCTAGTGTGCGTTGACATCATACTAATCCGGAACCGTTGTTTGCTGGCAGGTACAGCCGGATATTCTACAGGATTTAGAAAAATATCTTTTTGATGAAACAGGTAGGCTGCTTTTCGTATATCCATTTTTTCCGGCAAACCTAATGTGATAATAGCTGCCTGCGGTGGCGAATAAAATCCGAATGGGTTTAGTTTTTTGATAGCATATTCAGCATTGCTGAGCAGTTGCTGACGGAGCCAGGGTTCATTTTCTATGACTTCAAGTCCGCCCAGCACAGTAGCCGCGACGGGAGGGGGGATGGAGGCGGAGAACATATAGGGCCTTGCATAATAACGCAGGTATCCTATTAGTGTTTCAGATGCTGTAATAAATCCGCCGCAGGTAGCGAATACCTTGCTGAATGTTCCCATCGTAATATCTATCTCATTTTCGCATCCCAGGTGTGAAGCTGTGCCACTCCCGTTTTCACCCAGAACTCCTGTTCCATGGGCGTCGTCTACTATCAGCACAGCGCCTGTATTCTTGCATATCCTGCTGATCTCGTTTAACGGAGCAATATCTCCATCCATAGAATAAACGCCTTCCATGCAAATAAAGACAGTTCCTTTTGTTTCATTGCCATGCTGTTCAGCTAGCCTCTTCAGTTGTTTTATATCATTGTGTGCAAAGGGAATGGCTTTAGCTCTTGTCAGCCTGATACCATCATAGAATGAGGCGTGACTCAATTCATCATAAATGACCGTATCGTTTTGCTCGGCCAATGCGCTTACTACAGCAAGGTTTGCCATAAAGCCTGAAGACAAAATAATAGCGGACTCTTGTGATTTGAATGCGGCAAGCCTTTCTTCCGTTTCTTCAATCAGCCGGATATAGCCATTTAATAATGGAGGTCCTCCGATACCGCAACCAAATTCATCAATGGCTTTTTTTATACGTTGTTTTACATGTGGATGAGTAGCGAGGCCAAGATAATTGTTGGAAGCGAACATGAGCATATTCCGGTGGATACCGGTAAAAGGATCTTTTACAATTACTTCCCTGTCTGCAGCCGATAACACGGTTCGTTTGTAAGTCAGCGTCAGCATGGACATGGCCTGTTTAAAAAAATCAAGCCGGTCCGACAACTTTTGATTTCTCGTATTCAGATGAATAGATTGCAGGTTATGGTTTTCCGATTTCATAAAACAGGTTTATTGTTGAACCCAGGTCTTGTGTTGCTGCATTAGTAATTCAAAATACAGTTGAATATTTCCATTTGCTTCATAGAACAGGTTAGGAATGGTAGCAGGTGAACATTGCACCTGCATCGCGCCGGATGAAAAATTTATTTGTTGCCCACTTGTTATTTTACCAAGATAAACAGGTTGCCAGTCTTCATTTTTAATAGCCTGTTCAAAATCCAAACCTACTTCCCGGGGAACAGAAAAAAGTAATTCATATTCACCATGTGGTCCTGCCATTAGCATCCATGCAGGTAGATTGGCGTTATGATATATCATTGAAGCCTGCTTTTCCAATAGATTCTGCAAAGGGACATCAAGGTTAAAACCAACTTCATTGATATCTGCAAGCAGAGCCAGGGCCGGGAATAATCCATCGCTGCTGTCCATACAGGCGGTTGCATATTTACTAATCAGCCTGCTTTCGCTCAATCTTGCAACAGGCTGATAATTTACTTTTAATGAAGTATCAAAAAAACGGGCATATGCATAGGCATTTCCCAGCCCTAAAGGAGCTGTGGCATATAGATGATCTCCGGGTTTCATTCCTTTGCGTAGCAACGGCCGCTGAGATTTGATACCCGCTACGACAGTTGCACTAACAGAAAAATGGTCACCAAAGTTCGTATCACCTCCAAGTACATAAATATTGTATTGACTGCAGGCTTCATTTATGCCGCCTTTGAATTGCTCCAGCCATTTCTCGTCATATTCTTGCGGTAAGATTACGGAAAGAAGAATGCCTGTTGGCTGCGCACCCACTGCCGCGATATCACTAATTGGCGCAGTTACCGCCATCCAGCCGATAAGGTATGGATCTTCATAGAGTTTTTCTTTTATTTCTTCGTGTATGCCATCTGTTTTTAGTACGAGGTATTCTTCGTTTTTGCCTGGCCACCTGATTATTTCCGCATCGGCCTCCAGTAGCCCGTTTACCTGCAGGGGGTGCCGGGAAAAGTCACCAGCGACAAGACGAATAATTTCCATCTCTTTATTGATAGCAGTAGTATGCATCAGCATAAGATAAGTTATTTTTGACACCTGTCAGGGGAACTTTGGCAAATTTGTAGGATTGGTATGCAGATGGATTTTTTGATTAGGTATCTGACAAGTATGGTTGCAGGAAATGTTGTTTCAAATAGGCTTATTTTGCAAATGACTCCTGCGCACGGGATTTACAACAACCTGTTTTCGGACATCATTCTGCAACGGGTAATGAGTAGTATAATAGCATAGGAAATTCTTTAAGTAAACCGGATGAATGAAAGAGTCATAAGAGTTATTAAAAAGTCAGGGAAAATCATCGGCGTTACGATCATATCCCTGGTGCTTCTTTTATTCCTTCTTCCTTATCTATTACCAGATACCATATCAGAGAAGATCAAAAAACTGGTGAACAAGTCTATTGACGGGGAAGTTAATTTTTCAAAAGCAAGACTTTCCTTTTTTAACCATTTCCCGGCGCTGACATTGACACTTGATGAATTTACCATGAAAGGTGCTAAACCTTTCCAGGAAGATACACTCCTGTCGGCAAGTGAAGTGGCTTTCGGGATTGATATCTTTTCGCTAATAAGGGGTAATATCAATGTTGACCAATTTTTTATCACCGAAGGCGGTATTAATGTATTTGTAAACGAAAAGGGAGAAGCTAATTATAACGTATACAAGTTCACGGGGGAAAGTACCGGCTCTTCATCAGGCGGTGATACAACCGCCGCCCTTAAGATAGAAAGCATCGTAATTGAAAAAAGCAATCTTGTTTATGATGACCGTTCTTCGGATATACTTGTTAATGCCAAAGGCCTGAATTATTCCGGTAAGGGCGATTTGAGCAGAGCCATATTTGATCTGAGTAGCCATATTGAAATTGATTCATTTGATTTTTACTATGATCAGCAACCATATGTTCTAAAAAAGAAAGTGAGAGCTGATCTTATTACAAGTGTCAATACCAATTCGCTGGCGCTGAAATTCGAAAAGAACAAATTACGGATCAACCGCCTGCCAGTTGAATTTACCGGGAAATTTGATTTCCTAAGCAAGGGATATGATATGGATTTCAGGTTGAAGAGTAATGATGCGGATCTTTATGAGGTATTCACCGTGTTGCCGCCTTCCTGCCTGGGATGGCTGAAAAAGACAAAAATAAAAGGAGACGCCAATATCATCGCCAGTCTTTCCGGGAAATACATTGCCGGAACCGAAACAATGCCTGACCTTCAATTGGACATGAAGGTGAGGAAAGGTTATATCGCTTATGAAAAAGCGGGGGTTCCATTAAGTAACCTGTATATTGATATTAAATCGGAAATGCCGGGTCTGAACACCGATAGTCTATCTCTTAGTATTGATTCCATTTTTTTTAACGTAGAGAACGATCATTTCCACTCTGTTCTCCGCATGAAAGGATATGATGCGCCACAAGTGTTCACAAGAACAAGTGCAGTATTGGATCTGCAAAGGCTTGATCAGGCGTTGGGTATACAAACATGTGACCTGAAAGGTAAACTTGAACTGCAGTTATCAGCCAATGGACAATATACCAAAGGCCAGAACTCCAACCGGATCAGGCGGGATATAGTTGTTACCAGTATTCCATCCTTTAGTTTAAAGGCTTCCCTGCAGAATGGATTTTTTCGTTATGCTTCATTGCCACAACCGGTACAACAGGTCAGTTTTAATTTAAATGCGGATTGCCCGGATAATAATTATCGTCATATAGGTGCTTCCATAGAAAACATCGATATAAAGGCATTGAATAATTATATCAAAGGATTTATTCGTTTAAAGAACGCGGACAATTTTCCCGTAGACGCGGATCTTGATGCCATCATCCGGTTATCGGATATCCAACAATTTTACCCGTTAGACAGTATGGAGATCAATGGGAATTTAATGGTTAAATTAAAATCCAGGGGAAATTATCAACCGGCTAAAAAAATATTTCCGAAAACAGAAGCCTTGTTAAAAGTGGAGAATGCTTCATTGCGAACAACGTATTATCCTGCACCGATAGAAAAGATAGGCATTGACGCGTCAGTGCAAAACAAGGAAGGCACTTTGTATGATCTTTCCATTGATGTTAAACCTATCTCATTTGAGTTTGAAGGAAAGCCGTTCATGATGAAGGCCGACTTCCGCAATTTTGACAATATCCAGTATGATATTGTTTCAAAAGGAACGATTGATCTTGGCAAAATATACCGGGTATTCTCACAGGATGGATGGAATGTAAAAGGAAAGATCGAAACAGATCTTTCTCTCAAAGGCAACCAGGCCGATGCTGCCGCCCGCCGATTCAGCAATCTGAACAACAGCGGTATATTGAAAGTAAATGGTCTTATAATTAACTCCGACCTATACCCGCTTCCGTTTTTAATCGACCGCGGTGTCTTCCGTTTCCGCCAGGATCAAATGAGGTTTGAAGAATTCAGAGCCAGGTATGGAACATCAACACTAAAAATGAATGGAGAGGTCTTTAATGTATTCAATTATGTGGCCGGAAATGGCCCACTGAGAGGTGACATCCGGTTAAGTGCTGATCGCATACTGTTAGATGAACTAATGGCTTATCAATCCGATAGCAGTTCTGCAAGACCAGATTCGTTGACTGCGGGAAGCAGTGGAGTGATCATGGTGCCGGGTGATCTTGACCTGAAGCTTACTGCGGATATAAAGAATGTTGATTATAATAAACTGTTGATAAAAAATGTGAAGGGAAATGTAACGGTAAGTAATGGAGAAATCCAAATGAAGGAAACAGGCTTTACACTGGCGGACGCAGTGACCGTCATGGATGCTACTTATAAATGTTTGTCGCCCGCAAGGGCTTTGTTTACGTACCATGTCACTATGAATGATTTTGATGTAAAGAAAATGTATGAACAGGTTGAATTATTTCGCCAACTGGCACCCGCGGCTGCAAAAGCACAAGGCGTCATTTCATTGGATTATAACCTGGAAGGAAAATTGGATGGAGATATGTATCCCATTATGCCATCACTAAAAGGCGGAGGAGCATTGTCTTTAAAAAAAGTAAAAATGAAAGGCTTCAGGTTGTTTTCGGCTATGAGTAAAGAGACAGGCAAGAGTGAGATCAATGACCCTGACCTGAGTAAAATTAATTTTAAAACGACCATTAAGAATAATGTTGTCACACTGGACAAAACGAGGATAAAAGTAGCTGGTTTCCGTATCCGCCTGCAGGGGCAAACAAGTTTTGATGGAAAGATCAAATTGAAATGCCGTCTCGGTTTACCGCCGCTGGGTATTATTGGTATCCCGATGAATATCACCGGTACCGGAGAAAATCCAAGGGTAAAGGTTGGGAAGGGCGATCAACTGCCTTTAGGAGAACAAAAGGAGGAAGAGGAGGATATTGATAATTAAATCACTTTTATTAAAAGATGAAAGGAAAAGCACTCGGATGATACAGATGAGATGGGTCTTAAGGATAGATAATTTTTAACAGTTGGACTAATACGGATTATTGTGCCATGCAGAATTCGGTTCACCTTTATTTTTTGGATTAAAATCCATTATTCCGCGTAGCAGAATCAAATCTGTTTTTACCCGTCTAACCCGTGTGCTAAAAAAACACGGCCCGCAGGCCTTTTCCTTGCAATTATTCCATAATCGGCCTCAGCCATCTTTCCATTTCCTCTTTGCTCATTCCTTTGCGTTGCACATAATCATCAAATTGGTCACGTTGTATTTTGCCGACGCCAAAATACTGGCTTTGCGGATGACTAAAATACCAGCCGCAGACAGAAGCGGCAGGATACATAGCCAATGATTCGGTCAAATGAATGCCGGTAGCTTCTTCGCCACCCAGCAAATCAAAGAGTTTATATTTCTCCGTGTGATCAGGACAGGCAGGATAACCCGGCGCCGGTCTGATACCTTTATATTCTTCTTTGATCAATTGTTCATTGCTGAGATTTTCTTGTTTTTCATAACCCCAATATTCTTTTCTTACTTTTTCATGCAATAGTTCTGCAAAGGCTTCTGCAAAACGATCCGTCAATGCCTGGAGCATGATCTTGCTATAATCATCTAATGCCGTTTCAAATCTTTTAATATGCGGTTCTATTCCCTGCATGGTAACGGAGAAAGCACCGATATGATCAGCCCCCTGTCCCCCGAAGGAGGAACTTAGGTCAGAGCTTTCTTTAATAGTCGGTTGATCTTTTAAAGTTGAAGATATTAAGTCAAGTGTTTTTTCTGTTCTATTTATTACATCTTCGTTTGTAACGCTTAATACTTTAAAACCTTGCTCATTCAGCCAGTGTGTTCGTATTTCATCTGCTTCTTTATTTTCCGGAAGTTGATGTATCAGGCCGTCAATTTCAATAATCAATCTTTTATTTAGACAAACAAGGTCCGTAATATAATTTCCAATGATATGTTGTCTTCTGAACTTATAACCTTCCAGTTGTTTTGTTTTTACTAATTGCCACAAGATATCTTCAGCTGTTGTGGGATGAGAACGGTGGTGTTCTGCATATTCCTTTAATAAACCATAAGTAGCCTGGTTAGCCCAATGATAGCCGGGTTTTTTGTCCCCTTCTCTCCGGGAAGAGGCTTTAGCAGGGTCTTCTATACTCAGACTATTTGTGTGGGATGGGCTTGGCTTAACAAAATCAGCGAGGCTAAGATTGGGTTGTCCGGCAGCCTTCTTTATTTGCTGTCGAAGAAATTCTAATCTGACTTCTGACCCGATAGCTATCGGGTTTTGACTATTGACTAAAATAGTATCAGCCGCCACAGTATTCGCTTCCCAAAAACCAATTACGCCTTTTGGTGTTAGCCATTTTTCAGCGACTATTTTATCCAATAGAAGGTTAGCATCATTGTATAGTTTGGTAGCTTCTTTACCTACTATTTCATCAGTTAATATTTGTGGAAATTTACCATGCATCTCCCAGGCGATAAAGAAAGGTTGCCAGTCGATGTATTTTCTTAATTCCGCTAAATCGTAACCGTCGAATATTTTTGTTCCGGTAAAAGAGGGAACAGGTGGTGTGTAATCAGACCAATCAATTTTAGCGGTATTTTTTTGTGCCTTCGCAAAAGACAGATACTCTTTAGTTGTTTTTTTATTAGCGAAATCTTCTTTGAGTTTAGTGTATTCAATATTAATCGTATTGAGAAAGCCTGGCTTCTGTTCGTTGCTCAATAAAGAACCTGCCACGGTTACACTTCTTGAAGCATCTAATACATGTACAACGCCATTGTCATACTGCGGAGCGATTTTTACAGCCGTATGCATTCTTGAAGTAGTGGCGCCGCCAATTAACAGGGGCTGTGTCATCCCTCTTCTTTTCATTTCATGCGCCACATGCACCATTTCATCTAGTGATGGAGTAATTAATCCGCTTAAGCCAATGATATCAGCATTTTCTTTGATAGCGGTATCTAAAATTTTATCCGTCGGCACCATCACGCCAAGATCAACGATATCATATCCATTACAGCCCAGCACTACACCGACAATATTTTTTCCAATATCATGAACATCACCTTTTACAGTGGCCAATAAAATTTTGGCGGCGCCGGCCCCTTCTTCATTTACCGTACCCGCTGCCAAATGCGCCTGCCGGCGTTCTTCCTTTTCCGCTTCAATGTAGGGTGTTAAGACAGCTACGCTTTTTTTCATCACCCTTGCGCTCTTTACTACCTGTGGTAGAAACATTTTGCCAGCGCCAAAAAGATCACCCACTACATTCATTCCATCCATCAGCGGCCCTTCTATTACATCCAGTGGTTTGGGATATTTCAACCTCGCTTCCTCCGTATCCGCATCAATATAATCTGTAATGCCGTTGACCAGTGAATGTTTTAATCGTTCTTCCACAGAACCGATTCTCCATTTTTCATCCCTGATAGTTTCCTTTCCTTTTGCTTTTACTGTTTCCGCAAATGCGATGAGTTTCTCGGTGGCTTCGTTGTTATCATTATTCCGGTTCAGAATCACGTCTTCACACATCTCCCTTAACTGTGGTTCAATTTCATCATATACCACTAATTGACCCGCATTGACAATGCCCATGTCCATACCCGCCCTGATAGCATAATAAAGAAATACTGAATGCATGGCTTCACGTACATGTTCGTTGCCCCGAAAGGAGAAAGACATATTACTTACGCCACCACTTATCTTAGTCAGTGGCATCAGTTGTTTTATTTCTTTGGTAGCTTCTATGAAATCAACTGCATAGTTATTGTGCTCTTCCATTCCCGTGGCAATGGCAAAAATATTAGGATCAAAAATGATATCCTGCGGATCGTACCCCACCTGTTCCGTTAATATTTTATATGCCCTGTGACATATTTCTACCTTACGTTCCTTTGTATCCGCCTGTCCTTTTTCATCAAAGGCCATCACAATCACCGAAGCTCCATAGCTCTGGCAAATGATAGCCTGCCCGATAAATTTTTCTTCTCCTTCTTTCATGGAGATCGAGTTCACAATACATTTTCCCTGCACACATTTAAGACCTGCTTCTATGATCTGGAATTTAGAACTGTCCAGCATGATAGGAATCTTCGCTATATCTGGTTCACTCTGCACCAGGTTGATGAAAGTAGTCATAGCCTGTACGCCATCCAGCAGGGCATCGTCCATGTTTACATCCAGGACCTGCGCTCCGTTCTCCACTTGTTGACGAGCGACACTTAATGCTTCTTCATATTTATTATCACGGATAAGCCGTGCAAATTTTTTAGAGCCTGTTACATTAGTTCGTTCGCCAACATTTACAAAGTTGGTTTCAGGACGAACAACTAATGGTTCCAGGCCTGAAAGTCTTAAATAAGGCTTGATATGTATTAGTTCAGACATCTTCTATATACTTTGGAATAAATTCTTTTCCCGGTTTAGGCGACCAATTCCTTTTCTACTATTGGTAGTGGTCTCGGCTTAATCTTTTTTACATTCTCCGCGATATGCCTGATATGATCCGGCGTAGTACCACAGCAACCACCGACAATATTTACAAATCCTTCATTGGCCCAGTCTTCCAGGAAATGGGCAGTCTGTGCAGGTTCTTCATCATATTCTCCCATAGCATTCGGAAGACCGGCATTAGGATAAGCGGACACATAACAGGACGCTATCTGTGATAACTCTTCAATATGCGGACGCATTTCTTTAGCGCCTAACGCACAATTAAGGCCTACACTTAACGGTTTGGCATGCATGATAGAAGTATAAAAAGCTTCTAAAGTTTGCCCGCTCAACGTTCTGCCGGAAGCATCCGTAATAGTACCGCTGATCATTACCGGCAATTCAGGTTGTTTGGTATCACGGAAATATTTCTTTATAGCAAAAATGGCTGCCTTTGCATTCAATGTATCAAAGATTGTTTCAATTAGCAAAAGATCAACACCTCCATCTACCAATCCTTTGACCTGTTCATAATAGGCATCTACAACTTCGTCAAAAGTAACAGCACGAAACCCTGGATTGTTGACATCGGGAGAAAGTGAAAGTGTTTTATTAAGCGGGCCAATAGCGCCAGCTACATATTTAGAAGCCCCCTCTAAATCCCCCCCCAAGGGGGAGACTTGGCGAGATTTATTAAATTCGAGAATGGCTTGTCTTGCACATTTGGCTGATGCGACATTTAATTCATGGGCCAATGACTGCATATCATAGTCAGCCTGCGCAATAACGGTACTGCTGAAGGTATTGGTCTCAATAATATCAGCGCCGGCTTCCAGGTATTGCTTATGTATCCCGATGATAACCCCGGGTTGTGTAATACTTAACAGGTCATTATTTCCTTTAAGATCTTTATGCCAATCTTTAAAACGATCGCCCCGGTAATCCGCTTCGGTAAGTTTATGACGTTGAATCATAGTGCCCATGGCGCCATCAATGACCAGTATACGTTTTTCTAATTCTTTCCGGATATCCATAAAATAATTTTTAGTGTTAAACTTCAACTTTGCTCAGTAATGCCGATAACTATCCGGATACCAAACAATGAAGAGTGCTCTTCGCTCTAAGTAAACCGCAACTAAAGCTGAACAATGTTATTGCTGCTTGCTAATCATTCGTTCAGAACTATTAAACGTTGGGAAACTGAATAAGGGGAGTTTCTTGGCGTTTATTAGTTCAGTTCTTTAGACAGGCCGTACAATAAACAAATCCACCTGTTGAGCGGCAAAGCTAAGACAAGTAAGTTTAATAAAAAAGTATTGATGGGTTAACGATTAGCGACATAACTCTCAACCGGCAACCGGTTTTGGAGGCTGCGGGCCAGGGTCATTTCATCCGCATATTCCAGTTCGCCGCCGAAAGCTATGCCACGGGCGATAGTGGTGATACGGATGTTGAAGGGTTGAAGCTTTTTTTGAATATAATAGATGGTCGTATCACCCTGTATATTAGGGTTAAGCGCAAAGATGAGCTCTTCGGTTTGCTCCTTTTGGATACGATTCACCAGTGTCTCTATATTGAGTTGATCAGGACCAACACCATCTAACGGAGAGATAATACCACCCAGCACATGATACGTACCATTGAATTGCTGGGTACTTTCAATAGCGATAACATCACGAATGGATTCTACCACGCAAATGGTTTCTTGTTTGCGCATGGAATTGGCACAGATAGAACAGATATCCGCATCAGCTACGTTAAAACACCGCTGGCAAAATTTTATTTCGCTGCGCATTTTGGCAACGACTTCGCCGAAGTTCTGTACGTCGTTTACATTTTGTTTCAACAAATGCAGCACCAAACGTAAGGCTGTTTTTTTACCAATGCCGGGGAGTTTGGCAAATTCATTAACGGCATTTTCCAATAAGGAAGATGAAAATTGCATGAGGCAAAGATAAGAGAGGATTAATGAAGACCGTTAAGATTTGCTGCTGCAGTGATAACATCAGGTTTTAATTATTGACAGCCCGATTGGTTGGCCGTGTATTATTGTTTGGCCTTCCGCGGAGGGCCGGGTTTTGTGTTGGTTGTTTGGTATCACTTTCCTTTGGAGGAGGTGCAGTCACATCAATATCAAATGAATTGTCCCTGTCAGCTTTAATATTGAGCGTTCGCTGTATGGGTTTCACCAGTTCAGGTTGCTGACGGCTTTTGCCAAAAAAAACTCCGGGGTCCCAAATGCCGTTTTCATTCCTGTCGTTTAATATCCTTAAGTTATAATCTCCGGGAATAAAAAGTTCCTCTGAAAAATTAGTTGAATTTATGGGGAAGGATTTTTTTACTTCATTATTCTGTACAAAAAGTAATACAGGATTTTGGGAGAGGTCAAGATTGCGAAAACGAAGGGTTAGTTTTCCGTAATCCTTTTTTCCTTTTGCTCTGAAATTTATAGTATCGGCTTTTAGCAATTGATATCCGAGTGTGTCGGTGGCAAAATCTTTTTCAAGCACCAGGTTATACAAAACATTTTCCTGCCATGGGAAATCCAGCTTCATTATTTTTTTTGTACTGTCCATCTCCCAGCTATATCCTGATAAGGGGATGAAAGTAGTATCAGTAGTAAAATGCACTTTTGACGTATCAAAATTTTTTAATTTGCTATCAAATGTCATCATGAATTTATCCAGTAAATCCTGCCTGTCGCCGCTAAGATTGGTAGAAAATTTTAATCGTTTGTCTGCTGGTTTTGGTTTAGCAGCGCGGGTTTCAGTAGCGGGTTTAACCGGGGGTGAAGTTTCTTTGCCGGCATAGGCATACAAGGTGATAGGTTTCGTATTCCTGCCTATAACAACGGCGGAATCTGAAAAGGCGAACAATTGTGTTTTACTCATGTAGCGATAAGTACCGCCTTCATCTTTAAGAACATAGGCATAAAATGTTCCGGGTGGCAGGTTCTTAAAACGAAAATTCCCTTTGCCATCTAATTTGGCGACATACCGCGGCTTTTCTTTTATTAAAGCTGAATCTATGTTGGTTTTATGTAGAAGGACAGTCAAAGTTGTGTCTGTTACTCCTGTTTCTGCGAGCAATACATTACCGGTAAACTCCAGCGAGTCGATATAAGATCCTGTTGAAAAAATATAAGTGAAATTCTTCATGGGGTTTCCTTCATTCACATCTTTGATGGTATTGCCAAAATTGAGTGTGTAAGTAGTGTTAGGTTCCAGTGTATCCCGGAGCTTAACAGTTACGGTATTCAATTTCCGGGAAACGTTTGGCATGGTGGCCGGGACAGGAGATATGATCATTTCCTGTAAATAATTTTCAGCATTCACATATTCATCAAACGTAAAAGTGATCCTGTTGTCGGTAAAATTTTTGGAAGAATCCGCAGGGCTTGCCCGGCGCAAAACAGGAGGTAAACTATCTCTTGGACCTCCTTCGGGAGGAATGATATTGGCACAACCCGTCTGTACCATCATGTGGGGGATAAGAAAGAGCGAAAGCAAAAAAGGGAAAAGTATTTTTATCAGGGCTGGCTTCTTCATAATGAATGCGCAAACTTAAGCGGTTTCAGGACAAACATGTCCCCCAAATCCGTTAAATCGTTTAAATCATCCCTGATAAATTTATGATTCAGGCTCTGCTGGTTCTTCTTCCACTTCATGCAATGCTACAGCCAGGTTATTGGTTTTTACAAAATCGCACCAATGACAATCTTCTTTGCCGCAGCCGGTATAAAAATCACGATCCTGTATCTTTTGCCAGGTCGTTGTTATCTGTTCGGTGACGGTAGTGATATCAGCGGGATTAATGACCACTTTTTCCTTGCGATAATTTTTCTTTTTGTCAGGTTCTATAAAATCAAACTCGGTGCTGACCACTTTCCAGTCTTTGGCTGAATAATTATCCACCAGAATTTTATAGAAAACAGCCTGCCGCCAGTAATCACCGCCATTGGGGTCTTTATCATGAGGCCCTTTTAACTTAACAATGGCTTTTTCAGGATCTCCTGTTTTATAATCCACTACATTCACTGACTTGCCATCAAATTCCAACTTATCCAATTTGCCTTTTAGCGGCACGTCTTTTACTACTACATTCCTGATATTTCGTTCAATGGCTACGATCTTATTGAAATGGTTAATGTATTTATCGTAATAATTACTCAATACTTCATGCCCGTATTCCAATCTTCTTTCAAATTGTTCTTTGGTGAAACTTTCGCGGTGCCGGTGCATATACCATTCAAAGTCGGAAATAAATTCTTCTTTAACAGGAAACTGTTCTTTACCACCGTCCTGCATCTTTCGAAATAATTGCTCCAGTGCATAGTGAACAGAAGATCCAAATTCAGTGGCTTCATTCTTTGGAGACGGTATTCGAACCAGGTTTTTAAAATAGAACTCTAAAGGGCATTTTAAATAATTGTTCAGTGCGGTTACATTCATCGAAAATTTTTCCAGCAGCCGCCCGATAAATTCTTCTTCCATCTTTTCGATCTCCGGCGCTGCCGCGGTGAATTGCAAAGAAGAAAAAGTAAATATGTCTTCGGCATTAACTATGCCTGGCACTGTTTTAAGCTCCGGGTGCAGATCTTGTATTTCCGCGATGAACATGGATGGCTCCAGCTCCTTACCATCGGCTTTATATTTACTGAAAGAAATAAAAAGATGCTGCTCGGCTCTTGTTAACGCGACATAAAATAAGCGACGCAGTTCTTCTTCGTCTTTATGCTTTGGTTGAGAAGTAAACATGGTATCGGGTAAACTATAACCACCACCCGGCTTGCGTTTCTTTTCCCAGGAAGAAGCATTGCAGCCTGCAAAAAATACATATTCAAACTCAAGTCCTTTGGACCCATGTGCCGTTAGCAGGTTCACACCCTTATCGCTGCCGCTAACCTCTACCAATGGCAACGGCATTTCCTCCTTTTCCATAAGATCAAGGATATTGACCAATTCCTGGAGTGTAAGCAGCGGTTGCCGGTGTGTTTCATCTTTTATAAAATCAAACAGCCCTGTAAGAGCCTGCATCAGCCAGATCTTGTCATTGCTTTGCATGATATGGCTTAATACACCGGCCTCGCGAATAATGTTTTCAAACAATATCTGGAGGGTAACATTGGGTACGTCTTTAATTAATTGTTCTAATAAGCTGCTGGCTTTTTTTAATCCCTCATGAAGAGAAACGCTGAAAAGATCTTTTGCCGGAGTATTTGCTTTTTCAGTGAGTAGCTGACGCATAGAAGTTTTATTTTCTCCAAACTTTCTATCGGCTACTTCAATACTAAGCTTTGCGATTTCTATTGCCGGGATAGCAAACCAGTCAAAGTGCAGTAATTCAAAAAGCATTTCATCGCCGCCGTATGGAGTATCATGTTCGGCGGCGAGGTAGCGAAGTAAAAGAATGATCTTTTTCGCTAATGGAATTTCAAGTATGTTCAGCTTTCGTTTACTGAATACCGGTATATTCAGTTGCTTGCAATATTTCGTTAGCTCTTCCCCATATTTATTTTCTTTATAAATGACGCCGACTCTTCCCGGTGCGATGCCTTTGCTGGCCAGAGCCTGCAATTGCAATGTAATACCGATCATTTCCTGCTGCTGGTTTTCAAATTCCGTAATGATGGGGTTGTTTTTTAATTGATTGATCAGGTGATTGGCTGAAAGAAGGTCTTTGCTCAAACCAGGTAATTGTTTCACCAGTCTTTCCTCATTCCGGTTGATCAATGTTTTGGAAACATCTAATATGGGTTGGGTAGAACGGTAGTTATTGGTCAGCACTACCGTCAGCAGGCTGTCTTTATAGTTGTCAGCAAACGTCAGCATATTTTCCACACTGGCTCCCTGGAAACGGTAGATACTCTGGTCATCGTCTCCTACGACGAATACATTCGGCTTATCCCAATAATTGATCAATAACTCAACGATCCGGTTTTGCGTACCGCTGGTATCCTGGTATTCATCCACCAGTATATATTGATATTTTTCCTGGTAATTAGCCAGCAGGTTTTTGTTTTCTTCAAATGCCTTGATCACCCAGTTGATCATATCATCAAAATCATAGCGGTTGCGTTTCCGCATCAACTGCTGAAAACCATCAAACTCATTGATAGCGGCCCGCAATTTTTCCATCTTTTCTTTTTGTTCTTCTATTTTATCTTTCTTCAGATCACCGGGCTGAAACTCTTTGTATTTTCTTTTGTAAATAAATTCATCACGGGTTGGCAGATCAGTTATATACTCATCAATTTTTTGGTTGATGAAAGATGGTGTCCATCCTTCCCGTTTCATCGTGCTGAACAGGGCCTGAAGGTTGTTGATCTCGTAGTAGACATCACCACGATAACGTTTCAGCGGGTTATTTTTGGGGAAAGAATCAATGAGTTGTTTGAAAAGCTCGATCCGTTCCAGGTCGGAAATAGGATCCAATGCGGTTTTTTCAAACAAGGAAAGATTTTCCTGTATTACTTCATTACAAAAAGCATGAAAAGTATAGATGTTTACTTTATACGCATCCGGCCCGATGAACTGCAACAATCTTTTTCGCATTGCCACCACACCCGCATCCGTATACGTAAGACAAAGAATATTTTCCGGCAATGCATCTGTATCAAGTAAGATCTTCCCGATCCGGCTGGCTAGTATCTGCGTTTTGCCTGTACCGGGACCGGCTATAACCATGACAGGCCCGTCAATAGTTTCTACCGCCTGCTTTTGTTTATCATTTAACCGGGCGAATTCCCCGGCGAATTTTTTTTCTAATCTTTCTTTATTTAATGACATGTGATGGCGAACTTTTTATATGATTTCCGGTTGTGATAACAAGTTAATTTAAATAACTGTCTGTTTACTTTATGGCTGTTTATTCCATTAAAACCGTTCAACAATTACCAATTCCGTTATCCGGTGCCTGGGAATTTTTTTCCAATCCTGCAAATTTACAAAAGATCACCCCGGCTAATATGGGTTTTAAAACAATCTCCAAACATCATGGAGAAAAAATGTATGCAGGCCAGATCATCGAGTATAAAGTGAAACCGGTTTTGGGCATCCCTTTATACTGGATGACTGAGATCACTCATGTGAAGGATCAACAGTATTTTATCGATGAACAACGCTTTGGTCCCTATAGTTTGTGGCATCACCAGCATCACTTTAAGTCCATCGAAGGCGGCGTGGAAATGACGGATATTGTTCATTACAAAATGCCGTTGTGGATTTTAGGCGATATCGCCAACGCCTTATTTGTAAAAAAGCAATTGAACGGAATTTTTGATTACCGCTACAAAAAAGCAGAAGAATTGTTTGGGAAATGGAAATAGACATGTTCCGTTTTATAATTAACAATTTATAAGTGAAAAATTGACGGGAAATTCTTCCCTAATAATTCGATTCCACGTTGCATTATTGGCCTGACAGAGTCTTTGGATGTAAAGCCAGTCCCCTTGCACCAGCCTTTTTAATATACTATATTTGTTTGCCCGGCTTGGCAGGCTGAAATGCTATTGACCCGGTCGTATTATATTTATTCTACTATGAAAATTTTTTCCAAATGGCTCTTGGTTGCTGTAGTTGCCGGCATGTTTGTAGGTGGCTCAAAGAAAGAAATTTCAGGGGATGACCAGGGCAAAGGGATGGTGACACTGCTTATCAAATTTGATAATAGGGTGGGCAAACAGGACCTGGAGTTGAATACAAAGCAATACAGCAATGCATCTGGTGAATCATTCAGCATATCCCAGTTACAATATTTTGTTAGCAATATAAAGTTCCGCCACACGGATGGGAAAGAGTATATCATCAACCAGGACGAAAGTTATTTCCTTATACAGGAAAATGAGCCTTCCACGCAAATAGTTAAACTAAAAGTACCTGCGGGTGATTACAATCAATTGACATTTGTATTCGGTGTTGACAGCCTGAGAAACACGATGAATATCAGTAAACGCACGGGGGTTTTAGATCCGGCCAGTTCCATGGATAACGGTATGTACTGGAGCTGGAACAGCGGCTATATCTTTTTTAAAATGGAAGGAGAGTCGCCGGCAGCTCCTGCTGACCCCATCGGCAATCATAAATTCCGTTATCATATTGGTGGATTCGGGGGGTATTCCGCACCTACCATCAATAATATCAAAACGGTTACGATAGATCTAAGCCAATCAGGCATAATTAAAGCACGAAAAAATAAAAAACCAGCGATTACTGTCGGTGCGGACATATTAAAGATATTCAATGCAACCACCAGCGTAAGTATAGCGACTCATCCAAGTATAATGTTCAGCGAATACAGTGTAAACATCGCCAATAACTATAGCAAAATGTTTGCGCACCTCCGTACCGAAAACTAAATCTTTTATGAACCGGCGATATTATTTTTTCATTCTTGGTCTTCTTGTTCTCCTGACCTCCGCCGGGAAGATCATGTATAATTTTGAAGGTTTCCAGAAACCACCCAATTTCCCTGAGCCGGTGTATGACATGGTCAAAAACCCGGTAACAAAAGAAGGGTTTGAACTGGGGCGTAAATTATTTTATGAGCCGCGCTTGTCAAGGAATAACACGATTGGTTGCGGTACCTGTCATATACAGGCGGCGGCATTTACTCATCACGGCCATGATGTAAGCCATGGCATTGACGATCGCCTCGGTACCCGGAATTCTCCGCCGATTATGAATATGGCCTGGTCAAAGGTTTTCTTTTGGGACGGGGGTGTTTTTTATTTGGACCTGCAGCCGTTGGTACCCATCACCGCACATGCTGAAATGGATGAAAAGATGTCGGTGGTATTGGAAAAACTGCGTCAACATCCTGATTATCCAGCTTTATATAAAAAAGCATTTGGCAGTGAGGAAATCACTTCGGCAAAAACAATGAAAGCCTTATCGCAGTTCATGCTGATGTGCATCAGCAGCAACAGCAAGTATGATAAAGTAATGCGGAAAGAAGGAGAGACGTTTACCAAAGAAGAAGAACAGGGTTATAAGCTATTTCAGCAAAAATGCAGTGGTTGCCATGCCGAACCGTTGTTTACGGATCAATCTTTCAGAAACAATGGGATTGCTATCGGCCGCAATGATGACCGCGGACGTTTCACCATTACACTCGATACATTGGACGCTTATAAATTCAAAGTACCGAGCC
Source organism: Chitinophagaceae bacterium (assembly GCA_040007815.1). GTDB lineage: Bacteria > Bacteroidota > Bacteroidia > Chitinophagales > Chitinophagaceae > Terrimonas_B. Next base: position 13,440 of record JBDTUH010000025.1, on the reverse strand, counting down.
TTCGGAATATTGATGCTACGGCCCCCTATATGCATGATGGCCGTTTTTACGGACTAGATAAAATACTGGATCATTACCGGTATGGCGTACAAAACACTCCCAATCTTGATCCTTTGCTGAAACAAAATGGTCAATTAGGAATACCGATGACGGATGAAGAAAAAACCAGGATCATTGCGTTCTTAAAAACACTGAATGATCCGCAGTTTTTGAAGAACCCTATGTTATCTGAGCAGGAATTTCTTTTGAATTATGATAAATAATCAACAGGGGTGGTTTAATTTTATTCTGAAAATCTCCCTCATTCAATTAATCAATCATGAAAAATAAAGCCGGTTGGCTGTTGGCCCTTGTATTTTTTTGGGCCTGTAACAATGAGAAAAAATCAGCCAATGAACATAGCGGCCATAACATGACCGATGGCAATAGCCATTACTGTGACAGTGTGAACAATGGTCTTATTGCAACAGATACATTAAAAGGAAGTCCGCTACGTACTGCCATGACTACTGTTAATGGTACACATATTCATGTCGAATATAGCTCTCCGGGTGTGAAAGGAAGAACAATATGGGGCGGTCTCGTACCTTATGATAAGGTATGGGTGACGGGAGCGCATAAAGCCACCAGAGTACAATTCAGTAAAGAGGTAGTGATCAATGGTATAAGAATACCAGCGGGTCAGTACGCTTTCTTTACTATACCGGGAAAAGAAAAATGGACCGTTATACTAAATACCCGCTATGATCAGCACCAGACCGATGAGTACAATGAGAAAGAAGATGTAATGCGATTGGAAGTAAAACCAGAAGAGCAGAATATGACACAACGATTGATCTATACAGTTGAAAAAATTAATAGCAAATCAGGTGAAATAAAAATGCAATGGGAGAAAATACTTATCCGGGTGCCTTTTATGACAAACTAGCCAATAGCGATCATTACAGGATAGAAAAATAAAACAACATTAGGAGTGATATTTAATCAACAAGAATTTGACATACGTCTTGAATGGGGGCTTCGTGGAGTTGAAGAACTTTCACCGCTTTCAGACGTTATTATTATTGTTGATGTTCTCTCATTCTCTACCTGCGTTGATATTGCTACAGATAAAGGGGCATTGATATTTCCTTATCGTTGGAAGGATGATGAAACAGTAATTCAATATGCCAAGTCTATCAATGCTGAAATTGCGGACTTTAAACGTAAATTTTCAAACGGGTTTTCCTTATCCCCAACTTCTTTACTTGATATAAAGTGCAATACCAGGCTTGTATTACCATCACCCAACGGCTCAGCACTAACACTCTCCACTAATTATACGCCGACAATTTGTGGTTGCCTGCGAAACGCCAAAGCAGTTGCAGACTATGCAATGAAAATCGGGAAAAAAATATCAATTATTCCAGCAGGTGAAAGATGGGGAGACAATACAATCAGAGTAGCATTTGAAGACTTGTTAGGCGCCGGTTCAATAATATCTTTTTTAAAGGGTAGTTTATCACCTGAAAGTAAATCTTCATTGGCTGTTTTTAATTCCTCAAAAAGCCAAATATTGACAGAAGTAAAAAAATGTAGTTCCGGAAAAGAACTGATTGAAAGGGGCTTTGTACAAGATTTAGAATTGGCTTGCGACCTTAATACAAGTATAAATGTACCAATTCTAAAAGAAGGACATTATGTTGGACAAAGGCTTTAACCAAAAGGACAGAAAAAGGAATCGCCAAAATCGGGTTAGCAATATGGCGTGGTTCTTAGAGGCATTTGTGCAAGTCCGAACAATATGCTTAGTATGAACTTTAGTGTTCAAACCTGCTACATTACCAGGCCGAAAAACAATATTCATTTTGTCCGATAAATGATTTACTTAACCCCTGCTCTTTTATTTAATTCGGTCCTTGTCATCACCATCAATCTTCCCAGAGGTTTTCCATTTCTGTACGTAATCACTTTCATGGTAGCTGCATCTTTTGGAACAACAACAGGTTCGATGTATTTAGGATAAAAATTATCAGGAAAAGAATTATCAAAACTATAATGAATATCCAGGCCTTCTATCTCCGGAATCATCTTTACAGTGATCTGTGAATCTTTTTTAGTTATTTCAAAAGAGGGGTCGTAGATACTAGGTGCGTATTTTGTTTGCGCAGCATCAAATCTTTCAAAATGTTTTTCTACTCTGCCAACAAAATCATTCCAGTTTCTTTTTTCTTTTGGCGACCATAGTGCTTCTGCAATGGCAAGCCCCCTGGGCCATGTCATGTATTGCGCATGACGCATATTATATACTTGCTCCGTCCATAAATTCGCCTGTCCGCCCTTTATCAATGATGGATCGACGCCTTCAGGCACGGCCTCAAATTGATACGATTTTTTTAAACGCAAGGTGGCGTACACAGGTGGTTCAATAATTCCATCGCCCTGCATAAAATCAATGTAAGCGAAATCGGTAGGGGTCATCACCACTTCATGTCCCATTTTAGCGGCTTCAATACCACCATTCATGCCACGCCAGCTCATCACGGCAGCACCGGGAGCCAGGCCTCCCTGCAGTATCTCATCCCAACCGATCAGTTTTTTCCCTTTTGATTCAACAATCTTTACCATTCTTTTTACAAAATAGCTTTGCACTTCATCCAGGTTCTTCAAATTTTCTTTTTTCATCATTGCTTTTATCGCAGGGCTTTTTTCCCAAAAATTCCTGGCTGTTTCATCGCCGCCCATGTGTATGTATTCAAAAGGAAATAATTGGGCTACTTCGGTAAAAACCTTGTCCATGAATTCATATACTTTTTCATTGGCTGGACAAAGAGCATTATCGATCAAACCATAGAAATGCCCGCCGGGCGGCCATACCATAAAAGGTTCACCGGAGTTGACGGCATAGGTACCGGGTGTGCAGGTCAATTCAGGATAAGAAGCTATAGCAGCGAGGCTGTGACCAGGCACATCCACTTCGGGAAGAATATTTACATATCGTTCTTTTGCATATTGTACGATCTCTCTTATATCATCCTGCGTATAAAATCCACCATACGTCCGGGCTTCGTTGGGTTCTGGTTTTGAAAATAAATTAAAAGTTCCCGTTTTATCCACCCGCCATGCACCGACCGATGTAAGCTTTGGTAAACTTTTTATTTCGATGCGCCAGCCCTGGTCATCGGTAAGATGCCAATGCAGTACATTGAATTTATATTTTACCATGTCATCAATGTATTCTTTCACTTGTTCTTTGGTAAAAAAATGACGGGACACATCCAGCATCAAACCCCTCCATCCAAAACGGGGTTGATCTTCGATAGTCACTACGGGGATTGACCATTCAATGGCGGATGTTTGCTTTTCACTGCTTTCAATTTGTTTGGGAAATAATTGCAGTAATGTCTGCACACCATAAAATATACCTGCTGGTTCTTTGGCGGCCAATGCAATTCCGGTAGTAGTTACTTTTAAACTGTACCCTTCTTTCGAAACGTTGTTATCATTTACCAGGGATAAAAAAATGGAATTGGCAGAAGCCACATTGCCTTCCTGCACCTTTACATGACTTGAAGTCCTGGAAAGTTGTTTTGAAAGCAGGCCGGCTATTTTTTTCAGTTCTTCATTTGGAGGGATAACAATGACAAGCTCCGACGGCAAAATAAAGGAGCCGCTTCCCTGTGATAGGGAGGCGGGCTGTGGTATAACAGCAATGCCGGGTCGCTGACTATAACAAAGAGAAACTGCGATGATAAAGACGGCAAAAAGCGATATTTTTTTCATATGTATAAAATGATCTGTAAGTTAACTATTTGAGCCCTACAATAAACATGACAGTAAGAGTTTATACTGAGTTTATAATTATCAACAGAATGTAATAGTTCCCTGTTTGGTTCGTTGATGTTAATGCAAATCAATATAGCGCGGCGTATCAATCCTGCGACCGGCAAGGCTTGTATTATCGGCGACTTCGCTATATATTTGGACGATTCCACCTGTTTAAACCTTATTATCCAAGCCATGCGTATAGAAAGAAGCGCAGTTTTCCTTCTAATTTTTTTTATTGCCTCGTCCTGTGCTGCACAGCTGCAACCGGTATATACCTTTCAAAAAGACGATAGCCTTTTGAAAAAGAATTACTACGATCAGTCAGCTAAGAAAAAAGATATCCTGCTGGCCTCCGTCGATAAAAAAAACTTACCAGACTATAAAAAAATCTATGAAAACCAGTTTAAGGAAATTGGCCAGCTATGGCAAAGCGACCGTTCCGTTACTGCTCCTGGGGCACATGAATATTTACAATCTGTCGTACAAAAGATAATCTCAGCTAATGTCGAATTGAAGAAAACCGATGCACGGGTTGTTTTTTCCCGCGACTGGTGGCCCAATGCCTACAGCATGGGTGATGGCACTATTGCGATCAATGCCGGTTTGGTGGTTTTTATGGACAACGAAGCGGAGCTGGTATTTGTGCTGAGTCATGAACTGGCGCATTATTTCCTTGATCATACAGGAAGTGCCATAAAAAAATATGTTGAAACCGTCAACAGTGAATCTTTTCAAAAGGAATTAAAAAGGCTGGCCAAAACGGAGTATGGCGTCAACCGGCAGTTGGAAGAACTCTCCAAATCATTCGCCTTTAGCAGTCGAAGGCATACCCGTGAAAACGAAGCGGCGGCAGACAGGCTGGCTTTTAGTTTTATGAAAAAAACAGGATACGATTGCGGCGCAATAAAGACTTCCCTTGAATTGCTCGACAAAATAGATGATTCACTATTATACAAACCTCTTGCTCTTCAGCAGGTATTCAATTTCAACGAATATCCCTTTAAGAAAAAATGGATACAAAAGGAATCTTCCATTTTCAGCCAGCTGGATGAAAATGATTCCCCTCTGACCCTCAAAGAGAAGGATTCACTGAAAACACATCCTGATTGTACCCAAAGAATTTCGTTACTAAATGATTCCATCCAGGCCATTCCGGCCGGAAAAAAATTTCTTGTCAACGAAGAATTATTCAGGCAACTGAAAAAGAATTTTTTTATTGAAATGACGGAACAATGTTTCCGGGATAAAAACCTGGGCCGGAATTTATATTACAGTTTATTACTGCTGCAGGTGCAGGAAAATACCCCGCTGGCTGTGTATTCTGTTGCACGGGGGCTTAACCGTATTTACGAGTATCAAAAAAACCACCAGCTGGGAACCAAGATAGATGCGGTATCAAAATCCTACCCGGACGAATATAACCAGTTGCTCCGGATGCTGGATCAGTTAAGATTGGATGAGATAGCCAATGTTAATTATTATTTCTGTAAGCAATACGAATCATTAATGAAAGGGTATGCCGGGTTTGACGAAGAAATGAATAAAGTAAAACAACTGAGAAAGAATTTATAAATTTTAAAATCAACAATAATCAATTACTAATGAAAAAAAATCTGTTGGCTGCAAGTCTTATAATACTTGTGGCGATTAATTCCCAAAGTCAAACGCTATCCATTGAAAATGTTCACCGCGTAAGCCTTCGCAATTCGGATGCCATTAAGGAAGGCAGCGAAGTAAAAGGATATTATTTCTTTTATGTAAGCGATAAGATTGATAAAAGAACGAACGAATACACGTTGCAGATCACGGATAACAATTTAAAAAAATTAAAGGATATTAAGTTCCAGGACTCCAAACATGTATCGATTCTTGAATCATCTTTTAATGGTACAGATCTCATTTTTTTGTTTTACAACGACGATGAAAGAACTTTTGAGTACCAGGTTTACGGCGCCGATGGTAAAAAGAAATATAGTTATAACAGGCAGTTGACCAAAAAAGAAGAGAGATACCTCGAGAATTCATACCTCGCGATGGAGGATGATGAAAACAATTTTAAAGGATTGTATCCTATCGATGGGAAAGGATTTATTTCTAACATGCCAAGCCGTGAGGACAAGGATTATACGTTCCAATTAGACTTTTTCTCAACAGAAAAAAAGAAGCAATGGACATATATACCAACGATTGGAGGCAAAAAATTTATCGGGGATTATCTTGGCTATCATAATGGTGTTGTCTTTATAGAAGTATTGAAGTTTACAGGGATGATGGATGGCAACCCTGAATCATCTATAGTTGGACTCGACCTGGAAACAGGGAAGCAGGTTTTTGAAAAATCAACCGACCAGGCGAAATATAAATTTTACCCGGCCAGCATGTCGGTGATGAATGATGGCAAAGCTGTTCTTTTTGGTGAATACTTCAATCCTAATGGGAATATCATAAAAGATAAGTCGCTGGGATTTGCTTTTTGGGGAGTTAATGAAAAAGGAGCTACCGTGAATGAAAAATATTGTGCCTGGGACCTGGAGCTGGGAAAATTCCTGAATGTGAGTTCAAAAGGCAAGATTGAGGATTTCGGTTTTATGTACCTGCATAATATGATTCAGACCGCCGATGGAAATATTTTTGCTATTGGCGAGGGATATAAAAAAGTCGCCAGTGGTTTAGGGATAGCGGCCAAAGTATTGTCAATGGGAAGAAGCAACGGTTTAAGTACCGTCAAAGTGAAAGTAACGGATATGATACTGATAAAATTTGATAAGGATTATAATGTAAAAGAAGCTAAGATCTACGACAAAAATTCAAACACACAGGAATTGCCGGGCGGTATGGAATTTACCAGCACACCATTAATAGGAAAGTTGCTGAAATATACTTTCGGTAAATTTGATTACGCTTATTCACAAACCAATAAAGAAAATACTTCTTTCACGGTTTGCTATAGTGACTACGTAAGAGGTAAAGATTATAAGGGCGGAACTTTCAATTCCATCAGCTACAATGAAGGGAAAGTAACGACAGACAAAATCAATACGAAATCAGATGCAACCCGTTCTGCAGTAATGCCGGGTAAACAAGGACAGGTTCTTATCCTCGATTATTATAAGAAGGCAAAGAGAATAGATGTCCATTTTGAGAAGTTAAACTAAGAGTTCAAAAGAGAAAAAAAGATAAAGAGACGGCCGTCCAATTGGACGGCCGTCTCTTTATTAAGTTACCAAAGGTCTTCAAATAAAAAGAGAATGGTTGGATTTCAACCACTCTCTTTAAACTCTTTATCTCATAGCAGCTCTTAGCCAGGCATCCGCGAGATATATTTTTCTATCTGTTTTATCTGATCTATGATCTGCTGGGTTTTTGGTTTCAGCGCTTTTGTTTTGCGGAAAAAATCTTTAGCCGCCCGAAACTCTCTTTTATTCATCATGATGCTGCACATCTGTAAATAAGCGGCGGCTTCATTTTCTTTATCCGGAAGTCCTTTGCGGATAGCGGAACGGATATAATTCTCCGCCTGTTTCAAATCATTTTTTTGCATAGACAGCATTCCCATCTGCAGCAGGCTGGCTCCTTCCGCCTCCTTCATTGGCATACCGAGATCCAATCCTTTTTTCATCATTTTTTCAGCGCCATCAAAGTCCTGTTTCATCATGGCGATATTTCCTTTTAAGGTATAATACACCGAACGGATAGGCTTATACAAAAGGTTAGGAAATTTGATAGAGCTTAATACCTTTTCGGCGCCATCCATGTCCCCGTTTTCCATATAAGACTGTATCAGGCGGAGCGGCCCAAAAAAGAAGTGACCGGCTATAAGAATAACGCCGACCAGGTAAAGTGGAAAAGCGGGCCAGAAACCGGCGGCATAATTAGTATAGATACCCAGGGCGATCAGCGCCAAACCGATCTGCAGGCGGTATTTAATAAGCAGGTTGTAAAACTTCATGGTTCTCAATTAAAGGATTGCAAAGATAGGAGCAGCAAAGGAATTAGGGGATGATTGATAAACCTGATTGCAAATTCCTTTATTCCCGGGCATCATTTATCTCTACCCAGAAGCCATCGGGGTCGCGGAAATAGACCTGTTTTACACCATCTACCCGGTTGGTATAAGTACTTTTCTCCCCCGCCCAATTTTCAAATGGTACATTATTTTTATTTAAAACAGTGATGAAATCCAGTACGGAAGCAACACTGAAGCAGAGATGGGAATTTTTGTCGTGCTCTGTTTTTTGGTTAGCGCCCGAGATTACGTGTAAATGACTTTTGGGCCCGACGCCGAACCAGGTATGCTTTCCGTCATGAAAAGGTTCGGGGATGGTATCCAGGCCGATGATTTGGCTGTAGAAATCCGAACTTATTTTGAGATCCACTACGTACAGGGCTATATGATTTAGCCGGGCTTTTGCTTTCACATTCTGCGACGACGCAGGGCCGCAGATAAAAGAGATGAGGAAGAGGCAGGCAAATATCTTTTTCATAATAAAAATTAGGATGGAAAGTTAGCAAAGACCGGTTGCATTGCCCGATAAATTGTCCCTGCGTTTTCCATCCTGACTAAACTACACGATGTTGGTTGTATCACCAATATCAGGCTCTGTCCCAGAATGCCGGGGGTTCGATACCGAGCGTTCGGAGATACACATAAGCCTGGCCGCGATGGTGGATCTCGTTGTCAACAAAATACTGGACAAATGACAAACCGGTACCCGGCCATTGACCAAAAGCCACATCTTTTTCCCCGAAGCGATGAAGTGGGATGGTAGGCCAGAGACGGTTCAATTCTGCGGTGGCTTTATCCCATTGCGCCAGCAATTCAGCCTTGGTAGTAGACACTTTGGCATCAGCCCAGGCAGCCCATTCACCCGTCGCGATTCCGGCTACACCAGGGATGGTCATACCCAGGAATTCGGATACCAACTCAGCGAAGGGGCGCATTCCGCCAACAGAATAAGTAAATAATTTGTCTTCTGGAAAGGCTTCAATGGTTTTTCGTGTGAGGCCGCGGTGTCCCTGCCAATGGGCCAGCAGGGCATCTGTGGAAACGATGTTGTCGGTAATGGGTTGTGTCGCTGTCATAAATTATTGTTTTATTGAATGAGTTCAGGTTGACGATACAAAATAAAAGCCGGTTAATGACAACCCTATGGCAGCCGGTTTTTGGAAAGATAAAAAATTACGGGGTTTACAGGTTTGAGGTTGAATTCAGGGTTTATAAAGAGAGTATTTAGACCGGAAACTATTATTTTTGCCGCCCGGTCAGAAATCGGAGACTACCGGTTTCAGAATACAATTTTTTCCTTAGGATTGCACCTTGTATGCTGAGCCTTGTACCTTGATCCTTTTCCCCGGTCCCGTAGTTCAATGGATAGAATAGAAGTTTCCTAAACTTTTGATGTGAGTTCGATTCTCGCCGGGACCACTTAAGCGGTTTTTTTTCGAAAACCTAAAAATTGCATAAGCCCGTGTAAAGTCAAAACCTTCAGCGTTTTTACACGTTTTTTAATTCTTTGTAATTCACGCTAATTAAATATGAACACTTCCATATGCAGATGCAGATTACTGATGCCAAAGAAATTGACTTCTACAAAAAAGCCGGGTTGGTTAGGTCGGATCAAACTGAATCAATATGAATATACAAAGGCACGGAGCATTAAAAATATGACTCCTCAATCCGGAAGGTAGAGCAATGAAATTTAATTTATCCTGATTTAAACTGCTGCAAAGCCTGTTACTGCTATCATTTTATCGCTAAAAGATCTACCTCCTCAATAACAGGATCTTTTGCAAGCAAAGCAGCCGCATTGGCCATCAGTGCGGCTGCTATTGGACCGCTGAGATGTGCTTGTCTTCCTTCTTCCGTTTCAAAAGTATCAAAGATTCCAAAGGTGGAAGGCCCGATTTGAATGGCATACCACCGCACTGTACCAGGTTCCGCTTCTGCAAGCGGTAACGCAGATTTTAAAAAAGCAAGTACTTCATTTTCCTTTCCTGGTTTGGCTTCTACTCTGGCCATTATTGCAAATTTTTCCATAATATCTATTTAAGAGTAATTACGAAATCTCAAGGTAAAGAGTTTCATTTTCACGGTTTGTCAATCAGCCGACAAAACATATTTCTAAATTGAACTGTATTGCGATGAAAAGATGGGGTATGTCTTTTGCAACCTTTAGTCAGGTACTACGTATGTATTTACTGTAAGGGGTGAAAATGGAATAAAAGATTTTAAATGCCCATGAAGCAAAATATTCAGCCTGGAACATAAATTGGAAAATATAGGCTTAGTAATAAAAGGTTGTATGGCGAAGGAATACAAATGCCAGAAGGTGGTTTATGAAAACTACCTGGGCTTTGCCTTGAAAATAGTGTTCCGGTATATATACCGTTATGACAGAGCGGTAGATGTGGTAAATGACAGTTTCGTAAAGCTGTTTTCCAATTTTGATCGATTTACGGCTGTTGCTGATGATACTGGCAATAGAAGACTACTGATGGGTTATATTAAGCGAATCATGATTAACTCGTCCATTGATGAATTAAGAAAGGGCAATATGATGCAGGAGACCGGCCCTGTCCCGGATTACGTGTGGGATTTCTCGGTAAAAGATCATGATGCGGACCAGCAACTGTTATATAAGCAGCTTATTTTAATGATCAAGGAATTACCGCCATCATACCGGACTGTTTTTAACCTGTATGTCATTGACGGGTATAGTCATGCTGAAATAGCGGAAATAATGCAGATACCGGTTGGCAGTTCCAAATCAAACCTGGCAAGGGCAAAAAAAATGCTTCAGTTAAGCATAAAAAAACTGGAAGACCAAAGCTATGCAGTTATCAGATAACGATATGGATGAATTGTTCAGGAACGCGGCAAACAACTATCCTCTCCGGCTTCCGAAGGAAGGCTGGGATGTTATTGCCGGAAAAGTTTCTGCAACGGCACCTGTGATCGCAGGTATCCGGGAAAAGAAAAGAAAAGTAAACGGAGACAGTAAAAAGTTGTTGCTATCGGTAACACTTCTTTTTATTATTTCAGGATTTGTGATCTTCTTTTTTCAAAATAATAAATCAGTTGAACAAAAAGGACTTACTCAAAGACTGTTGAAAGAAATTGCTTTTGATAAAGATTATAGTTCAGATTCAAAAAATCAACTAAAAGATTTGAAGAGAAAGACAGAGGCTCTGGTATTATCTTTTAATAGAAATAAAATAAACCCCGCTATCGCTGCAGGAAGTATTGCAGATGCGCAAAAAAAGGCGATTGAAAAAAATGAAAGAAGCGTCAGTGTAGCCCTTAAACCGGTGGAGTCAATGGACGAGGCTTTTCACGAATTGAATAAGCCCGGTTTGATCAGCAATTTTGATAGCACTAAATTCATTTCTCTAAGTAAGGAATTTGAAAAAAATAATAAGCGGGGTTTAAGCACGTGGCAGAATAAGAAATGGTATATCGGTTTATCTACCGGTCCGCAATTCAGCCAGGTCAAGGGACAGGGATTTGGAAAGAACGGAATACATACCGGAGTTCTGTCAGGGTATCAGTTTAATAAAAGGTTGGCAATCGAAACGGGGCTATTTATTTCACAGAAAAGATATTATACAAAGGGCAACTATTTCGATATGTCGAAGATAAAACCGGCGATGCCTGCAGGAATGGAGCTTGAAAGCCTTAGCGGTAAGAGTATGGTACTGGAAGTGCCAATCAAACTGAAATATGATTTTGTAAGCACAAATAAAAAATCTGTTTTTGGTACAGCGGGATTATCCGGATATTTCCTGGCCAGGGAAAGCAACAAGTACCAAATAATGGTTAATGGAAATCGCCAGAGCACGAGTGGAAGCTATTCGGGTAATAACAATCCTGCTTTTGCCATCCAGCTGAGTGCCGGCTATGAATATAAAACAACAAAAAAAGCAATATTAAGAATTGAACCTTTTGTACAAATACCATTTAAAGGAATGGGAATGGGTTCATTGCCTGTCATGAGCACAGGTATTAACCTGGGAATTACAATTCCGGTTATCAGGTAGTCAATCGCATATTTTTTCAGTATAAGTGAACTGTTGCCGTTTGGCAGCGGAGGGCAATCTATTTTTTAATCTTCAATTTCAAATCAAATGAAAAGAATGAATCCTTTTAAAGTAATGGCGCTAGTTGCCATAATTGTAGCAATGGTTTCCTGTAATAAAAATGCAGATAAAAGTATTGAATCACCGGGAACATCAACTATTTCCATGCAGGAAATGATATCCGAAAGTGGAGCAAATGCCGATGAATTGGTAATAAAGGAAATGACATCTGCCAATGCTGATGTATTAAACAGAAAACAAAAGGTGCACTTTGTTTATACGGAAAGCAACGAAGCTGGCAGTAACCGCATCCTGGCCTATGAAATTCAGCCTGACGGCAACCTTGATTTCAAAGGAGCAACTGCTTCCGGCGGGGCAGGTACAGGGGCTGGTCTTGGTTCACAGGGAGCTTTGGTGATTGATAAACATCATGAATGGCTGTTCGCAGTAAATGCCGGGAGTAATACAGTCTCCTCTTTTAAAATACGCAATGATGGCAGCCTGAAACTTGTTTGCACAAAAGGTACTGAAGGAATGAATCCAAATAGTGTTACCGTACATGGAGATCTGCTGTACGTGCTCAATCACGGAAGCGATAATATTCATGGGTTTAAGATTGGTTCAAATGGTTCTCTTACTCATATCCAGGGATCTACGCAATCATTGAGTGGTGCAGCAACAGATGCCCCGCAGATTTCTTTTACACCGGATGGTGATTGGTTAGTAGTTACGGAAAAAGCTACCAATAATATAAATTCATTTAAGGTAAAAGGCGATGGTGCTGCATGGCCTGCTGTTGTAACGGCTTCAACAGGACAAACACCATTTGGATTTGATTTTGCCCGGGATAAGGTAATGGTGGTATCAAATGCCGCGGGCGGCGCAGCAGGAGCAGGCTCTGCTACATCCTATCATATCCGGAGCAATGGAAACCAGCAAGCCATTAACGGCGCCATTGCTAATCAGCAAGGAGCGCCTTGTTGGGTAGCTGTTACAGAATTCGGCAGGTTTGCATTTATAACTAATACCGGCAGTAATTCCATTTCTTCTTACTATATCGGTCCGGGTGGAAGATTGTATTTGGTTGATAAGGCGGCAGCGGGTACAGACAATAAACCTACTGATATTGTTGTAGCGGACAACAACTACTTTGTGTACGCATTAACCGCGAATTCAGGAACAATAGGAGAATTTCACCGGACTTTTTGGGGAGGGTTAAAAAAATCAGGGTCCGCGATGGGCTTGCCTTCATCCACTACCGGGCTCGCTACATTTTAGAATTTTATTTTGTAATAAAACATTTCGGAACAGGTTGCATAAACTTGAGCAACCTGTTCCATTTACCCCTGTAGATATTCATTGCTCGTTCAGCCCGGAACGGCAGATGAATAAGGGTATAAAAGCTGATTGTTTATTCTGCCGCCCGTCGTTAGCTGAAACCGAAACTGAGTGGCAATATGCCGGTGATTGTTATTAAGTCGCCCCGCCCATACGGCTATGCAATGTGTGTGTCCAGCGAAGCTGCCTTTGCGATGAGAGTAGGTCTCTCGATGGGAG
>JBDTUH010000024.1:0-115376 GCA_040007815.1 Chitinophagaceae bacterium | reverse complement strand
ACTTCTGACTTCTGACTTCTGACTTCTGACTTCTGACTTCTGACTTCTGACTTCTTCTTAATCCCTATCTTCGCAGCAAATTTTTTTGATCATGAATCTCCACGAATACCAGGCTAAAGAGTTATTAAAAAAATACAATGTACCCGTACAGGAAGGCTTTGCCTGCACTACCGTACAGGAAGCGGAAGATGCTTACCGACAGATAAAAACACAGACCGGCAGCAAATTCGCCGTAGTAAAAGCACAGATACATGCGGGAGGACGGGGTAAAGGAACCGTTAAGGAAAATGGTATCAATGGAGTGAAAGTCGCGAAATCACTGGAGGATATCCAGGAATTTTCCAGTAAAATATTAGGTGGCACATTGGTAACGATACAAACCGGCCCGGCGGGTAAAGTGGTAAACAAAATTTATGTGGCGCAGGACATGTACTATGATGGCCCCAGCGAAAGAAAAGAATTTTACCTGTCCATTCTTTTGGACCGCAGCAAAGGGCAGAATGTGATCATGTATAGCACCGAAGGCGGAATGAATATTGAAGACGTAGCCCACAATACACCGGAAAAGATATATAAAGAATGGGTACATCCTTCCGGTGGTTTACAAGGTTTCCAGGCAAGAAAGATCGCTTTCAATCTCGGATTGAGTGGTGAATCTTTTAAGAATTGCGTAAAGTTTGTTACCAATTTGTACAATGCCTATGTCGGATTAGATTGTTCGATGCTAGAAATAAATCCTTTGTTCAAAGCATCCGATGAAAAGATCATCGCGGTGGATTGCAAAATGGGATTGGACGAGAATTCATTAATGCGTCATGCTGATCTGGCCTCACTAAGGGATACCACGGAAGAGGATCCTACCGAAGTAGAAGCAGGTAAACATAATCTGAACTTTGTAAAATTAGATGGCAATGTGGGTTGTATGGTAAATGGCGCCGGGCTGGCTATGGCCACGATGGATATGATCAAATTAAGTGGTGGCGAACCAGCCAACTTCTTAGATGTAGGTGGTACGGCGAATGCGCAAACAGTGGAAGCAGGATTTAAGATCATCATGAAGGATCCCGCTGTAAAAGCCATACTAATAAATATCTTTGGTGGCATCGTTCGTTGCGACCGTGTAGCGCAGGGTGTTATTGATGCGTATAAAAATTTAGGCAACATTCATATCCCGATCATTGTTCGTTTGCAGGGTACGAATGCGGTAGAAGCCAAAAAATTGATAGATGAAAGTGGATTGAAAGTACAATCTGCTATTTTGCTGAGTGAAGCGGCGGATTTGGTGAAGAAAGCGGTGGCGTAAATAAAAAAAAAGAAACTAGTTAATCCCGTTCACTGAAGTGAATGGGATTTTTTTTACTGGCAGAAATAATATGGCAAATGTTGTCTGCATATTGCTATTCCTCGAACCGGTAACTGGCATGAGTATCATAATCAATACCATGTTTCTTTTTTAATTCCTGGATATATCGTAATGTTTGTTTGGTATGAGGACTCGCCACACCATCCCCGGCAGGCTCGAATGTATGCAGTAATGTTTCCTCTAAACAGCTGTCTATGCTCATGCCCTTGTGTTCGGCAAGGTCTTTCAAAAGTGCAGCCAACCTCTTTTCCAGCCGAACGCTAACATCCACCCGCTCTATTTTAATGGCAGGACCAATACTATAAATATAATGACCAAAGCTTAATTCATTGCCATCAAGATCCGTTATGCGGTAATCCCGTAAACCATAAGGGCGGTCGCCGGGAGGTATCGCTATTGTTACACCATTGCTCCGATGAAATTCATGGAGCGCTGCCGCGTCATTTACTACAAAATATACCGAGTTGGTATTAGCTGCAGGCATACTAGCGGACAGGTGAAGAGATACCTGATCTAAGTTTACACCGGCAAAATCCACAGGATCGCCCCAGGTAAAACCCAGCGTGAAGCCAAGCTTATTAATATAAAAATCAATAGCTACGGTAATATCTTTCACTGCAAGAAGAGGATGTAACTGGCCGCATTCAATTTTTGGAACCTGTGAAGATGTCATACTGCTTTAATTTTAAAAAGAAAAAAAGTATTTATCAATACTAAACCCGGGTATTGAACTAATTAAAGAATATCACGCAAGGTGCACAGAATACGATGGGATATCTTGCTTTAATTGCCGGGATCAGCGAACACAGCGGGTTCTGGGGGAAATCAAAATCAGACATTAAGAAAATCCGCCCGAATGCTAATTTAAAAAATTTACTTTCAATCCTCATCCATCTCCAGCAACAAATTAACGATTAAAGCCGTCCACCCTGTTTGGTGCGAAGCCCCCAAACCCTGCCCGGTATCTCCATGAAAAAATTCATAGAACAGGTGATGTTCTTTGAAATGATTACCGGCCCACTGTGGCTGATCGCTGGAATGATACTGAAATGTTCCTTCATCATTCCGTTCAAATATTTTCAAGAGTCTTTTGGTGAGTTGATTGGCGATTTGTTTCAGGTTTAATTTTTTGCCTGAACCAGCCGGAAATTCATAGGTGTACTTATCGCCATAATACTCATAATACTTTCTAAGCGAATTAATGATCAGGTAATTTAATGGCAACCAGATAGGCCCCCGCCAATTGGAATTGCCGCCAAACATAGAACTGGAACTTTCTCCTGGTTCATATTGAATACTATAATGGCTGCCCTGGTATCCGAATGAATAGGGTTTATCCTGGTGAACTTTTGACAAAGACCGGATGCCATAATCGGATAAAAACTCCGCCTCATCTAAAAGCCTTTTCAACAACTTTTCCAACCGGTCGTCTACCATGATAGCGAATAAATAATTGCCATCCTTATTCTTTTTATCAATGTTGGAAATGATGCGGGTGAGATCCGGCCTCGTAAGCCTGATAACTTCCAATCTTGTATTGAATTGCCGCAGTTGTTCAAATACACTGCTATGCATGATCTCAACAGCCAGCAAAGGAATGATTCCAACCAGTGATCGTATTCTCAAACGCTGGCTGCTGCCATTTTCAAATTGAATGGCATCATAATAAAATGAATCCTGGTCATCCCAGAGGGAGATGTCTTTCTTCCCGATATGGTGCATGGCCCAGCCGATATTCAGAAAATGCCGGAAAAACTTGGCCGCCGATTCTTCATAGGCCAGGTTATGTTCGGCTAATTCCAGTGACATGCGCAACATATTGATGGCATACATGGCCATCCAGCTGGTAGCATCGGCCTGTTGCAATTTTTTAATACCGGGTGGCATGTGGTTCCTGTCGAAAACTCCGATATTATCCAAACCAAGGAAGCCGCCCTCAAAAATATCTTCGCCATTCGAATCCTTTTGATTGACCCACCAGGTGAAGTTCATCAGCAATTTTTGAAAAGCCCTTTCAAGAAAGTCCCAATCAGAAACGCCTGTTTTTTTCTTATCCGCTTCGTACACGTACCAAACTCCCCAGGCATGAACGGGAGGATTGACATCACTGAAATTCCATTCGTAAGCCGGAATTTGTCCATTAGGATGCATATAATATTCCCGGAGCACGACCAATAACTGTTGCTTCGCAAAATCCGGATCCACGTGAACAAAAGTGGCTGCGTGAAAAGCGAGATCCCATGCCGCGAACCATGGGTATTCCCATTTATCAGGCATCGAAATAATGTTACGGCAGGTGAGGTGTTGCCAGTCATAATTCCGCTTATGGTTGCGGTTAGGCGCTGTTTCACCGGGTTCTCCAAACAACCATTTGAATACGTCGAGGTAATAGAATTGTTTGGTCCATAGCAATCCGCTTGCAGAACTGCGAAGCAACTTTTTGTGCGCCGGGGATAAATTTTTTGGAGCAAGCTGATCATAATATTGATTGGTGTCCGACTGTCGCTTTACGAATATTTGATCAAACTCAGCCCATGGGTCGTCTATCTGGCTTTTACTTAACCTGACTTTAAAGATTTTCGACGCACCGGGTTGAATTTTTTCCTTTAACCAAATGGCTGCTTTAGTACCATGTTTTTTAAGATTGACCGTACTCTCTTTATTTACAACGTAATTGTTGATCCCGTCTTTTACAAAAGGGGAATCATTCGGTCGGTTATACATCCGTTGGTTATTGGTCTCATTGTCACAAAACAATTGCTCTCCACTCTCGTGATACAGAAAAAAACTACCATTGCGGGTAGACCCTGTTTGCAGGCTATTGTCAGAGATCGAAAAAATTTCGGGGCGGGTGAAACGTGGATTATGTTTCCAAAAATTGCGAAACCAAAGATGAGGCAACACATGGATCGTTGCGGTTTCAGGTCCGCGGTTATAAACGGTAATTTTCATGAGGACATCATTTATATCCCCCTTTGCGTATTCAATGTAGCAATCAAAATAACGATCCTCTTTGAATATGCCGGTGTCGAGTAATTCGTACTCCGGGCTTAAACGATCCCTTTTATTTTTCCTTACTAATTCCATGTAAGGAAATGCTTCCTGCGGGTATTTGTACAAAAATTTGCAATAGGAATGAGTCGGCGACGAGTCAAGATGAAAATAAAGTTCTTTCACGTCCTCTCCATGATTACCCTCTTCATTGGTCAGTCCAAAAAGTCTTTCTTTTAATATAGAATCTTTCCCATTCCAAAATGCGGGAGCAAGACATAATATCTGGTCGGCGTCACAAAAACCACCAATGCTTTCCTCACCCCAGCGATAGGCATAGCTCCGGGCCAGGTCATGGTTCACATAATTCCAGGTATTTCCATTTGGACTATAATCCTCTCTAACCGTGCCCCATTGGCGGTCAGAAATATAAGGTCCCCATTTTTTCCAATTCCTATTATTGGATGATTGGGAGAGACGCTCATTTTCAGCATTGCTCATCTTATGTACTTAAAATATTTAATATATACTATAGCCCGGCAATTGTGCATAAATATATCGTTATCTATATAGTTTTATATATATTATTAATCGCAATATAATGTAATTTTTTTCTGTCCGATGTTGCCCGTTTTTAGCTGCCGCCTCTAAAAGGCATTAGGAAAATCGGGAGTTAGGCGTTAGTGTGGCGTGGTATTAGAAAGGCGAGCCCGGACCGGGCTCGCCTTAAAGAGATATCATCTCGGTATAAAAGAAGGTTTATTAACCTATAACTTATTTCCTAATTGATCTTTAAAACAGTTATCGTCTTTCTTTCTCCCCCCTGTATCACTTCAATGAAATAAAGACCTGTTTTCAGTTTATCTCCCAATCGCAGGATACCCACTGAACTGACCCTTTCATGCTTCTCCATTTCCTTTCCAAAATTATCAAGCACCCTCACTGTTATCGGCTCGTTACTCTTACTATCAACCTTTACGGAGAAATAATTCCTGCTCGGGTTGGGACTCGCCGCTACATCCAGTTTTGCGGTTGTATCAAGCCTATGAGATAAGAATGGCAATGTCGAAAATGGTTTAGGTAGCCATTTGAATGGGGGTCTTCCATGACCATGGTGATCATTGTCGTCGTCATCATTGTTATCACCGCACGAAATTTTCTCGTGCTTGCTGTAATTACCTGTATAATTCCTCCGGTGCCTGTGATTGGAGGATCCCGGCGCTAAAAAAGCTTTATAATTTTCCGGTGTACCGGCTTCATCAAAATTCCTGTAAGGGTTGTCTCGCCAGCCGCTTATAGGTTTTACGGCAAGGCCATCATGGCCTGCGAATTTAGAATATACTGCCGCCGCCCATTTCCATTCAAGGGATACTCCTTTTTTATCAATGCTTACATCAGCTGTCCATGTTATATCCCTGGTACTTCTCGGAAATCTAACCGGCACCAAATAAGACAAGCCGCCCATAAATACATCGTCTTTAAAACTTAGCGGAACACTTGTTTCCCAAACATTGTTGACGAACCGGGTACTGGCCGATGTTATATCATCCGCAAACCGGATACGGGAATCGGGTACCGCCAATGAATATTTTCTGCCAAATACCGAATAGGTGATGCGGCTGTTGCTCACATAAATGGTCACTGGATCTTTCTTTCCATGCCTGTCAATACCGGAAGCAGTAAAGGAACTATTAAACCAGATAAATCTTCCGGCTTGTATACTTCTTGAATTGAAGCTATTTTTTATCGACGTAGTGATTACACATGTTGATCCTGATCCCTGTAAAGGATTTACTGTAATTACTACATTCTCCTTAACAGAACAACCATTCAACTCCAATGTATATTCATACACAACATTAACCGGCGAATTGGTGGTATTAGTCAGCGTCTCACTAATATTACCTGACCCGGTAGCGGCAGGATTGCTGATGCCACTCACCACAGCACGGCTCCAGGTAAATACAGTACCCGTTTCAGAACTTGTTGCAGTATAACTTAGCGGGTCACCGCTTTTTACAGATCCTGTTAAACTACTGGTTAATACCGGGCTGGTTTTTGGTGAGGCCGTACCGCTGCCTGCATCGCTGCTACATCCATTTACCGTTTCAACAACTGTATAATTACCGCCGGTTGTTACCGTAATTGATGAAGTAGTAGCGCCATTGCTCCATAAAAACGAACCGTTTATTGAACCAACGGATAATACTGAATTGCCACAATTGTCCTGTACGGTTACAACAGGCGCCTGGGTACTCGTTACAGTAAGTAATGCAGGTGTAGAGTATACCGATCCTTCCAGGTTTGTCCATACCGCACGGTATAGTTTATTATTATCCGCGACAGTAGCAGCAAAACTTAATGTAGTATTGACAGCGCCGGCAATATCCGCCCAGGTTGTTCCATCTGTACTTGATTGCCATTGTACCGTTGGCGAAGGGCTTCCAACTGCTTCGGATGTAAAGCTCGCAGTAGCACCTTCACATAATGTTTGTATCGCAGGTTGCTTTGTAATATCCGGCGGTATGCCGCCATTCGTTCTCGTAAATACAACATCTACCCAATAGTTAATGGATTTGAATTCATTGGTAGGGAAAACGGATGTAGGCGAATAACTAAATAACCCGTTGCTTCCGTCTTCGCCATCGGCAAGACCGCGAAGAGGACCATTGACCACAGCTTGTGTAAAGTAAGCTGGCGTTGATGCATAATCACCCGATGGACTGAAACAGGAAGCTACATAAGTAACTCCGGCTGTAATTGCCACAGGGTTGCTGAACAATACTTCCTGCCAGCCTGATTCAGTTTCACTGGTAAATGTGGCAGTTGCAAGACTGACACCTGCAGTACTCCACAAATTACCGATATGCGTACCGGTAGTTCCGGTTCCTTTATAATAACGGATACCACTGATAAATCCATTTTCAGTTGCTTTGAATTTCACACCAATCTCGATAGGCTGATGATCATTATCCAAAGGTTTGGATGGCAAACTTGCGGGTGGAAATATATTGCACGGACATACATCCGGACCGATAGTAACCTTAGTTGATTGTCCCGGAATTTCAATATTGCCACTGTCATCAACTCCCCTCACTTTTATTGTAGCAGTGCCTTCTGCTAGGGGAACCCAGCGATAGCTCCAGCCAATACTTTGATCAGCAGCATTTATAGTAGCCGATCTCCAGGTCACCCCAGCATCAGTTGATACTTCAACTGCCGCTACGACACCACCGCCGGCATCAGCAGCAGTTCCGGAAATGGTAATAGTTGATCCTACGGAACTGGAACTTCCATTTGCAGGTATAAGAACAGTAGAAACCGGCGCGGTAACATCAGTCGTCTTCGTTGCACCTACTAAGCCGGGCTGTAATGTTGCCGGCTGGGCATTCATATCCGCGAATAGGTTAACAGTCGCCTGTTGCATCTCAGGACTTATAGTAGTAGTGCCTCCGAGGTGATTGCCATCCAGTCCCCAGGCCCACTGAACAGTTCCTGCACCAAATACCAATGCACCACTGTTATGCCGGTATAATGATAATTTATGCGTACGGTCATTTTCCGTCTTGCTTGACATGGTGATGCGACCAGCCGGATTTGATCCGGCAAACAATGACTGCTCATAATCCCACTCATAACCCAATGTACCCACACCTAAAGTAGCTTCCTGGCCAGGCAATAAAGCCGGTATAGTTGTGTTTCGCCAAAAACGTAATTTTTGGTAACTGGCCGGAACTCCTATTTCAGAAGGAAATTCTATCCAGCTTATCTGGCCCGTTAATCCGTTTTCTGGTTTGCCCGCATCATAATTGGCACCCATTCTCCACAAGCCGGTCCACTCTGTGGAAGATGCATCGCATTTAGTTCCGCAAACTCTTTCCGCATTAGAACCATCCGCTAATAAACCTTCTTTATAACAAACCAATGTCCGGTCTTCTGAACCATCATTGGATTCCCACCTTGTTTTCCAATACACTTCGTTGCCGCTGAAAAATGCGAGGTGAACACCGGCATCTCTTGCCGCTTCCACATTGGCCCGTTGATTTTTTGACCAATACTCGTCATGCCCTACGGATAAAAATATTTTATGATTAAGAAGACGTGCTCCGTTCTTGTCTACATCATTGCAACTGGTATAAGTAATATTATAGCCATTGCTTTCTAACCAGCGTATCATCGGATACACCGCATTCATATACCAATCGGCTTCTCTCCCATCGGTATTAAATAAAGAATTGTAAGGGAAGAAAGGACGGTTATAACTCACTTTTACCGCATGCCCGTTGGGGAAAGCGGTATTACCATCATAAATCGAATTTCCACCATAACCATTATATGCCTGCCAGGTAGCATCCGGAAGCTGAAAATATAAATCCGAGTTGCTCGCATCATTGCGAACAATGAAAGCGATGTGATTACTTCCACCACCTGTTCTTTCTATTTTGGCGATATAAAAACCGCTCACCGCTGTTGAAGGAATAGTCCAGGAGGCAGACTCACTCCAGTTGCTGCAATCTAGTGAACCAGTTGCCGGATCACTGATACCGGCAGGTTGTGCAACGCCATTAAATAAAGGAATACCAGTTGATACGTTAAGATCCTGTATGAGCCGGGCGCCGTTGCCAGCGTAATAACCGATGCGATAAATTTTCAGTGTATAAGTGGCAGCTCCTTCCACTGATATTTTAAAGTGAACTGTCTGGCCGGCGTTCAAACTCATTTTTGTACTAAACCCTGCGATGCGGGTATCCCTGAAATTCGGTACTCCCCATTCGGCAATCGGGTTGCCAGGCTGCGCATTTTCAGTAACGATGGAATTTTGAGCAAAGGAAGAAAAAAATAATAGTAATGTAACTAAGACAGAGTACAGATGCTTCATAAGGTCGGTTTTGATTTAAGGTAGCTTTGAATGAACTAATCAGCTTTTCCTTCGGATATTCTAATTAGCATTCCCCTGGCATTTTTTACAAATTCCATGCTCAACGATCCGACGGGTTAAACAAATAGTTGATATAAGTAAATTCTTATAGTAGTTAGACAGGTAATGAACGAAATCTTACGAAGTAATTCCGTCAATATCTCCATCAAGACAGTAAAATTTCAAATACTTGCGAACAATCCCCTGCGCCGGTGATGTCCCGGCCAGTGGATTAAGATCAAAGAATACCCCATCGCAGGAATTTAAGGTGGAATTTTTTCTTCATGTAGAATATCATGGGCAGCAGCCCTGTTTCTACGCAAACTTTTTTCCAAACGATAGATTAGGATATCATCACCTCGAAAATTTGACGCAGGATGTAGAACGATGGCATAGCAAATTTTAAACTTGCTTCATCTTAAACTTGCAATAACGCCATCAATAATTGGCTTATCTCTGCGAACCCAATGTTACCTGCATGAGTTCATCTATCCCTGTCTTTTAAATATTCTTTTGGCATATTTCAAAAATTGCCTGAACTTAATATAAGAATTAACCATTAAACCCTCCAACTATGCCTTCCTCAATGCACTACCATGTGTCGAAAGACACGGTTCCCCTGTATATAAATAGTAACGACTACTCATCGCCACCTGTAGTCCCCGGAAGATCTTCTTCACTTATTGGCACACAGCCATTCATCTCCAAAACCATTCGCTGACCTCCTGACTATATTCTTATGAAAATCATCACCTGGAATTGCAATATGGCTTTTCGTAAAAAAGCGGAATTCATATTGATTCATAAACCTGATATCTTAATCGTACCTGAATGTGAAAACCCCGACAAATTAAAATTTCAGCCGGGTACTCAGCAGCCCACTGATTTTTTATGGTTTGGAAAAAATCCAAATAAAGGATTGGGTATTTTTTCCTACAGTGATTTCCGGTTTCGCCTAATGGAAAATTATAACCCGGCTTTCCGGATCGTTATTCCCGTTGAAGTGACGGGGGCTGATATCAATTTTACATTGTACGCTATATGGGCTTATAATCCCAGTGATCCTGACGGCACTTATATCGAACAGGTTTGGAAAGCGATTGATCACTACGACAAACAAATTACCAATAAACAAACTATACTGATCGGCGATTTTAACAGCAATACCATCTGGGACAGAAAACGCCGGATCGGCAATCACTCCCATGTGGTGCAACGTTTGGAAGAAAAAGACATTTTTAGTTGCTATCATTTACATCATAAACAGGTTCAGGGAAAAGAGCAGCACCCTACATTGTATATGTACCGGCACAAAGACAAACCCTATCATCTTGATTATTGTTTTGTATCGAAAGACATGGCTGAAAAAATTACATCCGTTGAAATTGGCGATTATGATGGCTGGACGGAATATAGTGATCATGTGCCGGTGATGGTGACGTTTGATTGAAAATAAATTATTTTAGAGATCAGGAATAACACTCGCATACACACCAGTAATAGCAAATGAAAACACTGATTTTATTTATACTAATTTTTTGCTCCGGCGTCTATGCACAGAACATTACATTTCGGGAAATAAAATTAAAGCCAAAGTCTACGTTTTATAATGCAGATAAAACAACCATTATTTACCCTGTTGTGGTAACAAACAGCAAACAAATTAGCCAGCTAATAAATAGCAAAATAAGGAATGAATTTATTAACGATGAGAATGAAAAAATAAGTACAAGAGTAGCTCTTAACGAACTTATTAATGAGGGACTGGTTAACCTGTCATATGAAGTTACTTTTAAAAAGTACAATATTCTTTCCATAAACATATCTGCCGAAGGATGCGGAGCACATTGCTCTTTATGGTATACATACTTCAATTTTGATCTAACAACTGGCAAAGAAATTTCAATTACCGATTTGATATCCGATAACAGGCTCGATAGTTTTCAAAAAACTGTTTTTACTGATAAACAGAAATTTCTAAATCAATATAAAAAGGAAGAGCATGAAAGTTTTATTAACAAAGAAATTGATTCAGCTACTTATGATTGGGTGATTGAACAAGTTGATGACAATTGTGTAAATCAAGTGCAAATCGAAAAGTTCTCTTTGTCAAACCTTACTATAGAAATTATTGACCCTTGTGAATTCCCCCATGCCATCAGGTCTCAGGAACCAGCTTATACACTAAAATATTCTTACAAATTTTTATTACCCTTTTTGAAACCAAAATTTCAAAAACAATTTTCAAGATAGCTTATAACCCTGCTCAGTATTAAATATTTTTTCTCGGCGTTTATATTTCGCCTCCAAGATTTATCTCCACCCTCAACGCCTTCAAACCACTCACTCCCTGCAATTCCTCCAGCTCCAGTAATTCCAATCCCGGGTTCAATATTTTTTTACTTTGTAAAAACTGGATATACTCCTGGTATTCCTGTGCTTCTTTGGGGTTGGAATAGACCATGGCTATTTTTCCGGGCTGTGTTAATCTTTCCAGCGTGTCTTTTATCCTCACTTTATCCAATCTCTTTTTCATCACCTCGTAACGGATATTATAAGAGCCCTCTACATCAAATCGTCTTTCATCCCTGCGGAAACTGATAGAGATCGGCTGGCTATGGATCAATATCAACTGCGTGGTTTGTAACGGTACGGGCAAAGAAGGTAATAGCTGGTGAGTGATACGTGCAATCTCCGCCATCGATCTCAATTCCCAGAGGCGGATATTTTTAAGATACAGCAAATCAAACGGGTTGTTAGGAGCAATGGATTGCCCGATATAAATATTGTATTCCACCCCATCGGTCCTGTATTTTTCAAAATAATGCGGGTAAGACAGTTGCAGGATATCTTCTTCCTTATCCAGGTATTGAAGTACCGCTTCGTTGATTGCCGCCAACGTGGTTTCGTATTCATTCCGGTAGCGATACAGGTAGCTGTTGTCATCTTTCACTACAGCAAAATAGCTGTTGACGATCTCCGCAGGTTTGGTATTTCCCTTTTGCAGGTGCTCCAAAACAGGATGCACTTCATTGGCAAAAAATTCGCTGATCCGCACTTCATCTTCCGCCTGCATAGTTGTAGCCCCGATGACCGCCCTGAAATTCTCATTCTTGAATTTCAATCCTTCCAATAAGGGCAATTGCATCAATGATTGCAGTTTATCCAACACTTCATCGACCAGGTCAAGATGCGCATTCATATCTTTTTGAATAGTCACCATTCTTTCAATCGACGAATTGCGGACATCAACAGCGCCATACAAAGGATACACATTTTCAAAGACGACATTTTGCGTTAAGGCTGTACCGCCGCTATCATGGTGGCCATGCATAGATTCCCAGGCTACTTTTGCGAACTTCCATTCTACCGAAGGCTGCAGCGCGGTAAATTTTTCCTTAATCAATTTTTCAATCCTGTTATTAAACGTATCCCTGTTCTTCAACAGTGCGAGTGATATTAAAGGCATAGCGGGTTCCAGTCTCGCCATCACTTCCAGGTTGAGCAGGTTGGATACCGGCGAAGCCAGTTCCAGTAATCCCAGTAGTCCATCATTATCTTGTACCGGGTAAACGAGGTAACTTCTCATCCCGTCTTCCCATAATTCTCTTAAGAATGGCGCCTGCTGGGTCATCAGGTCATCCAATACCGGCATCGGCATGGGTTCGGAATGTTGGCTGAGAAAGCCAAGACTATACCGGAAAAAGTTCATGCTTTTTTCATCCCCGGCTTTCCAGTTCTTTCCCATCAATCCATGTTGGGCACAGGTTTCATCCAGCACAAACTCATTATTGAGTTTTACAAACGGCATCACTCCTACTTCCACTTCGTTCAATCCCACCAATGCGTGAATATTCGCCTTCAACTCATCGATGATACCGGTGTCGCAGCTCTCCTGGCGCAACAAAATCTTTTTTATGGCATCCAGTGATTCCTGTATGGTTACATCTTCCGCCATCCAAACACCAAATCCCTCCGCGGAAAATAATTCGAGTGGCATTTTTTTCAATTGCTGCTCCAGGTCCAGTATTCTGAATGTATTTAAACAAACCGCGCAATTCTGTATCGGAGGAAGTTCGCCTTTCAACTTCAGATCAATAAATCTCCGGTCGTAGCGAAGTTTATAATATCGCTTCATCCCGGTAGCCGCATCCAGTACAGGATACACCAGGTCGGTATTGGCATTCAGTTTAACGCCATAAAATTTTTCCAGTGCATGTTCATAGATCAGCGAACAATGGATTTGCTTCAGGTATTGCGCCGATGCATTTTCCGGTAAAATAAAATGCTCCTCTCCATCTACAAATAATTTCCTGAATGAAGGAGATTCGTTAAAAATGGAAAACTGGTAAGGCGCTGCCAGGGTAAATATATTTTTTTCAGGTTCCGTCACTACCGGAAAAAGACTGATACCTAACAACTCAAGCAGGTCGGCATGCTCGCCGAGCAGGTTACTGTCATGTACCGGCTGCAATAAAGCGGGTTCAGCTTCAAACCGATCTACCAGGTAGTTGAAAAACCTTGACCTTGTATCGGTGCCGCCCGCGGATTTATCTTTCAGGAAATTAATAAAAGGCAGAAACGAAATGTGGCTGTCAAAAACATGATCTCCTTCAGTACTGCCCGGCAAAGCTGTCAGCAGTTTTATTTTTTGTGAAGAACGGATGACAGGAGCTATATCTTCCAGCATAATCGCGTATTTTAAAATGAACGATCAGATCAGCGTACCACTAAAGTTACTATTAAAACGAGGGAAAAGATTCATCTCAAGAGTGAATTTTCATCAACCTGACTTCAGACCGAAACCTGGTATTTTTGCCCTATGAAAAATGTTATTATCCGCTCCATACAACCCCGCGACAATCCATTGCTTGCCCAAATTGTTAGAAACACACTGGCCGAGTTTGGTGCCAATCATCCCGGCACGGTTTATTATGACGACACTACGGATGCATTGTACGAACTGTTTCAGCAAAAAGGCGCCGGCTATTTTACAGCCACTTTAAATGATCAGGTAGTTGGCGGCGGTGGCATCTATCCTACCGATGGTTTACCTGCGGATACCTGTGAACTGGTAAAAATGTACCTCTTACCTGAAGCAAGAGGTTTTGGTCTTGGCAGAACATTGATCGAAAAAAATTTATCCTTTGCCAGGGAATGCGGGTATAACAAGGTTTACCTCGAAACGATGCCGGAATTAAAGCAGGCGTTGAAAGTGTACGAAAAATTTGGGTTTGAATATTTAAAAGGACCGATGGGG
Organism: Chitinophagaceae bacterium; assembly: GCA_040007815.1. Classification (GTDB taxonomy): domain Bacteria; phylum Bacteroidota; class Bacteroidia; order Chitinophagales; family Chitinophagaceae; genus Terrimonas_B. The sequence goes on along the minus strand of JBDTUH010000024.1, from coordinate 100,844 downwards.
AACAGTGGTCACACCGGTTGCAGTTTGTGGATGTTGAAGAAGTTCGGGGTTTGAAGTTTGAGATTCGATGTTAATCTCTGATAAACGTAAAGACTGTTTCTGTTGCGGGATAGTTAACTTCAAACATCAAACTTCAAACATTTTACTTCCCACGTAGCTTGTCCATCTGATTTCTTAAAAGGTACACCTGGAAACCTACATTCAGGGCGAAACCTCCGCCTCCGCTAAAACCACCAAACTTGCTATGCTCATATCCCATCACGCCATCAATGGAAACCTGATCGCTGATAAAAATAGCAGCGCCACCTCCCAGGAAATAACTAGTGCCGTTGTTAGTAGTAGAGGGCAATCCTGATATTTTTAGTTTTTGACTGGCAAAATTCACAGTACCCTGTAATATGGGCCTTATGTTGGCATTGGTAAAATAATACCGGACATATGGTCCGATACTAAATAATGTAGAATTCGCATCCCCCCCCTTGGAATAAGCCAGTGTCAGGTTTCCTCCTATTGCCAGGTTTTTAATGACAAATAAAGCTGCGTCAGGCGACAGGGCTATTTGGGTATTATTTTTGGATGTATTCAGTCTGAAATAACCACCTACCAGCCAATCGCCTTTATCTGTCTGTGCATCGGCAACAATAAACACCGACACCAAAACCAGGCTTAGTAAAATTTTTTTCATGATTAATAGTTTTTGATGATACAAATCTAATGAACTAAGAATTCCAAATATCAAATTCTAAATTCTGGTTGCGCCTCCGGTTTGAACTCACGCAAAGACCGCCGGGTTCACAGAACCAGGCAATTTAATAAAAGCGTCATTGAGAGTCAAAGCCGAAGCAAAAAAATAAATTAAACTCAGCGGCTCCCTGCGCCCTGCGTGATTATTACAACTGATATATTATACAAATCTCTCCTTCATCAAACACTCTCCACTTCATATACCGGGCTGAACAAATAAACTTTGCCGGTTCTCACTTCTACGCACCTGTATCTTTTCCTGAGCTTCTCTCCTTTTTTAAAAACCCGTCCATCGTTGAGACGAAATAATGCATTCAGCGCAATCTCCTCTACCAACCGATGATGACTTTCTTTGGCGTCATACTTCCTCAATATCCGCAACAAGCCATCCTCGGCACAAGTACTGGCTGCGGGATTTTGCAATGACTGAAGTAATTCCGCTTCTATATCGGAAGGGAAAATTTTATGCTGGAGAAATTGCGCAAGCATTTTCGAGTAAGTCGTTTTCCACTCACGGCCATGCGCCAATACTTTATTTCCGAATTGTTCAAAAGTTAATAAATGGGCCAGCTCATGCAGGAGAGTGATAAGAAAAGAGTAAGTATTCAAATTACCATTGACACTGATACGGTGATTGTCCTGGTGGGTACGGTGGCGGTAATCGCCTAAAATACTTTTGCGTTCCCTCGCAACTGTCAGGTGAACCTTGTACTGGCGCAGGTAACTGAGAACCGCTTCATAGGTACCGGGCGGTAAATAATCCTGCAACTGTCCGATGGGCACTTCTTTCTTAGGCATTCTTTTTTTGCTTCAATACACGGAGAAGGGAACTCACTTCAAAAAAGGTGTAGACGATGTAAAGCCCCATGCAGCTAAAAAGCGCCGGCTTATTTACATCTTTTTTCGCCACCATGATGTACACAAAAGCCGCTATCGCCACCACGAAGAATTTGATAATAAATCCTCCGTACATGGCCCTGACAAAAGCATTGGGATTGCCTGATTGCAGGCTGCGGTTAGTGATCAAAAAAGTAATCAGGGATACAAAAAATAAAAGCATATTCCCGATCAGCAGAACGTCCTGGTCAATACCTTTTTTTGCCAGCCAACCCTTGCCCAGCAGGAAAAAAGCGTTCAAAAAAATAAAGATCAGGATCATCGGGCGGATCAGCTTCAGGTTCGTTCGGTTCATCTTTGGGAGGTAATAGTTTCAAAAGCCAGATCATTGTCCTGACTGGTCTGACCCATTGTTTTTGTTATCAGTTTGACGCATTAATTTGTAAAAAACGGCCAACAGGACAACCAAAGGTAATGAACAGGAAAATAACGGCAGGGTGTGAAGCCGTTGATCAGCTTTAAGACCCGCGAATACGGCAATGCCTATAGCCGCGAGCATTTGTGTGCCCAGGCCCGCATAACGAAGAATATCTTTTTGACTATTACTGGAGAACGGCTTCTTCCTCTTCTTCATCTACCTTACTTAATTCCGCCGATGATTTAGAAGCACCCATATGGCATTGACCATTAAAGGTAGCCGAAGGTTCTACCTGCAGTTTTTCTGCATACAGGTTACCGGTCACGCTGGAATCACCTCTTAGTTGAATGAGATCCTTGGCTTTTATATTGCCGGTTACCTTGCCTATTATATCGGCCTGGTTGCCGGATATATCGCCTTCTACTACGCCATTGGCGCCTATTACCACTTTAGCAGAACTATGAATATTGCCGATGACCTTGCCATCAATACGAAGATCGCTGTTGCTGCTTATGTCGCCTTTTAATGTAGTACCGGCACCAATTAATGTCGTGCCATTGCCGTTAGTTGGTTTTTCTATCGCCATGTCGGTTTTGTTTTTTGAGTTAAACATAGATATTTGGTTTAATACTAAGCAAGCTATGTTTAAGACGCAGCAAGCTTAAAAATATTGGATGAGCCTCAATTAAAATTTATCAACCACCGGTTCAATCATCAGACATTTCATCTTTTGGCACTTTCAACTCCGTAGTGTCCAATGACGTAGCCGCATCGCCGTTCAATACTTTTTTGATATTGTCAATATACCTGGCCTGGTAACTTACTTCCTTCTCCAGGGAATCAACCCTATACTTCATCTGGCGGTATTCCCTGCCTACTCTCAGGTCATCATAGCCCGGTATATAGTATTTCAACGGCGTAAAAACGATCAGCGCCACCGTCAGGCCAACCAATACTACAAATATTGTGCTCAAAGCGATATAAACGCTGAGCTTGGATAGTTTAAATGTTACTACTTCTTCGTAAGTGTCGTCATTCATTACAACCAGGCGGTAGCGGTTGCGCAGTCGTTTTAGCGTAGAACCTGCATCCAGTTTTGTCATGTATTCCTTTTAAAGAGGCTAAAGGTATGAAATGAGCTTTGTTTTTAGCCAGTCCATATAGCGTCATGGGGGTAAAAAAAATGGGCTAATTTTATACTAAATTATTTGAAATTCAGTTATTAAGAGTTTAGTTTGAGCCGCAAAATGTTACTGACCCGATATACTAAGATCACCATTGGGATTTTTCTTGTTTTCTGCCATTTGACAACCCCTGTCGTTGGCCAGTTGGGCTTTACCCCTGACATAAAAAAACCAAAAGAATTTGAAAACAGAACGCTGAGATCCGAAAAATCAGAACAAAAAAAATTCACCCTTCCCAAACGATTTATCCAAAACACTATTACGCATTACAATTATTACTTTAATGCGACCAATAAGCTGAACGAAATATTGGACAAGGCAAAACTGGCTTTTACGGATGACTTTTCCCAATTGATCCCCTTTTATAATTATACGCTGGATGCTACGGCGGCGGACAGCATTCAACTGGATTCAATTTCTTACAAAGCCCAAACAGGTATCATATTGCATGATCTGCGAAATGACTGGGTAGACAATCTCTATCTCTTATGGGGAGCTTCCTATTACCTGAAACAGCAATTCGACTCCGCTTACCTGATGTTCCAGTTCATCAACTATGCATTTGCTGAAAAAGAAAAGGATGGCTATTACAAAACTATCGGCAGCCGTATGGATGGTAACAGCGCGATGAGTATTTCCACCAAAGAAAAAAGCAGCTTGTCCAAAAAGATATTTTCCGAACCTCCCAGCCGCAATGATGCGTTTATCTGGCAGATAAGAAACTACCTGGCCCAAGATCGTTATTCCGAAGCATCAACTCTTATTACCGCTTTGAAAAACGACCCCCTCTTCCCTGCACGCTTACAAAACGACCTGGAAGAAGTTCAGGCTTATTCTTTTTACAAACAGAAAATGTGGGACAGTTCGGCCGCCCACCTTGAAAAGGCGTTGAGCAACGCTTCCCGTAAAGGAGAAAAAGCGAGATGGGAATACCTGCTGGCGCAACTGCACGAGTTGACTGGTCAGTTTAAAACAGCTGAAGACTTTTACGCTAAGTCCACGGGTCATACTACTGATCCGATCATGGATGTTTATGCACGACTTGCTTTGGTAAGAGTCAATAAAGATGGCGGCGAAAATTACGTTCAGGAGAATATCAACTCCCTGGTGAAAATGGCGAAACGGGATAAATACCAGGACTACCGTGATATCATTTACTATATGGCGGCGCAGATGGAACTCGAAAGAAAGAATATCGATGGAGCACTCGCTTTATTATTAAAAAGTACCAAATACGCATCCAATAACCCGGCACAGCGTAATAAAGCTTTTCTGCAACTCGCGGAATTGTCTTTTGAAAAAAAGAAATACCGGCAGTCCTATAATTTTTATGACAGCCTGCAAATGGATGATCCTGCATTAAAAAACCCGGAGGCTATCGCGGCAAGAAAAGTCATCCTTTCGAAGCTGGCGGATAACATGGAGATCATTGAAAGACAGGATAGCCTGCAACGCATCGCCGCTTTGCCGGAAAATGAACGAAAAAGTTTGATAAAAAAAATGGTTAGGCAGCTCAGAAAGGCACAAGGGCTAAAAGATGAAGGAGTTGCCACCAGTGTCGTTAATCCATTAAAACAACAAGCGCCTGCTCCCCTTTTTTCAGACAATAACAAAAAAGGCGATTGGTATTTTTATAGTAAGCCTTCCCGTGAACGAGGGCTGACTGACTTCCAGGCAAAATGGGGAAAGAGAGCTAATACGGATAACTGGCGCAGAAGCGCGGCTGTCAGTGCAGGTGGCTTGAATAATTTGAACAGGGAACAAAACACGATACGCAGCGCCATGCAGGATACCGCTGCTGAAGACACGGAAATAACCTTTGATGGATTGAAGGAGAAACTTCCCCTGACCCCCGAGAAAATGCAACAATCCAACGACTCTATTCAAATGGCGCAGTTTGAATTGGGAATATTATATGTCCAGGAGCTGGAAGATTGCAACAGCGGCACTGAAACGCTTGAAGCTCTTCGTGCACGTTTTCCGGAACATCCGAAGATGGAAGAAATATTATTCAATCTATATTATTGCTACAACAAACATGGTGAAGCCACGAAGGCTAATGCAATAAAACAATTGATGGGTAAGCAATACGGCAACAGCGATCTCACGAATATTGTTGTAACCGGTAAAAAGCCAGGCGTCAATGTCCAGGAATTACCTGTTACAAAAACCTATGAAAAAATTTACGACCTGTTTATTGAAGGAAATTTCGCAGAAGCGATTGAGCAAAAAAGAGTAGCGGACAGCATTTATGGCAGCAATCATTGGACACCACAATTACTATACATTGAGGCAGTTTATTACATAAAACAACGAAATGACAGCGCTGCGACCGGAGTCCTTACCGATATTCTTAACAAGTTTGACGGAACACCGCTTGCATTAAAAGCTACAAACCTTTTAAGTGTATTGACCCGTCGTAATCAAATAGAAGAAGAATTGCGCAACCTGGTGATCAATATGCCGGCGCCTGATACCAGCACCCGGCAGCCTGAGCCTATTATTGTAAAAGATAAGCCTGTCCTTCAGCTGCCGGTTAGGGGTACAAAAGATTCTGTCGCTACGAAGCCTGTTCAGCCACCTGTTGTCATTAATAAACCGGCTACAGATACCCTAAATAGACAATCGGTCAAACAAGCAACCGGACCATTCTATAGTTACGAAGCAGAATCACCGCACTATGTTATAATAGTATTGAACAAAGTCGATCCGATATTTATAAACGAAGCAAAGAATGCGTTTTCCCGTTACAACCGGGATACTTATTACAACAAACAGATGCAGGCTGAATTGGTTGAGATAGACAATGACAACAGGTTGTTGCTTATTAGTCCTTTTAAAAATGCAGCCGAAGCGGTAGCTTATGTTGATCAAACCAGGCCGAAAACTTCGAGTGAAATCATACCCTGGCTGAAAGGTGGCAAATACAGTTACTCGATCATCACGGAAAAAAATCTTGAAATACTTAAAAACAGCAAGGAACTGGATAAGTATAAGCAGTTCCTGGATAAAAACGTTCCAGGCAAGTTTTAAGAATTGAGTTAAAAGATTAAAAAGTTTACCCGGTAACTTATATCCTCGCAGTGACTAACCTGCTTTTTGTTAATTTCGGTTTGTTTTTTGCTGACTATAATCATTACTTTTTTTATGAAAAAAACCGTCCGTTTTTTCTGGCGCATCTTCTTTATTGGATTTGGCGCTTTAGTATTATTAATCGCTCTCGCCAACTTCGGTGTATTTGGCAATATGCCCTCATTGCAGGAATTAGAAAATCCATCTATACAGCAAGCTTCCGAGGTAATAGCCAATGATGGAACATTAATGGGTAAATATTATACGGAAAGAGGCAACCGAAGCAACGTAAAATACCGGGATATATCCGTTAACGTAACCAATGCACTAATCTCAACTGAAGATGAACGGTTTTATAGCCATGCTGGGATTGATTTCAGGTCTACCTTAAGAGCGGTATTTACCTTAGGGCAACAAGGGGGCGGCAGTACCATCACCCAGCAATTAGCGAAAGCCCTGCTTGACCAGGGAAGTAAAAACAAAGCCTGGCGGGTGGTCGAAAAATTAAAAGAATGGATCATCGCGGTGAAACTGGAAAGAAATTTTACAAAAGAAGAGATTGTCACTTTATATCTCAACGCCGTTCCTTTTGGAAATAATATTTACGGGATACGCAATGCCTCCCGGACATTTTTTCAGAAAGAACCTGACCGGCTCAACATTGAGGAAGCAGCATTATTGATTGGCATGCTGAAAGGAAACAGTATTTATAATCCCATTCGAAATCCTAAAGCCGCATTAGACCGCCGCAATGTAGTCATTGGTCAAATGGAAGTAAATGGCAAGATAATAGCTGCCGAATCGGCAAAATTAAAAGCACTGCCCATCAAACTCAACTATAAAAAATTAGATGAAAATACAGGCTACGCTCCTTATTTCCGTGAAGTATTGAAAGATGAGGTTCGTGCGGCGTTGAAGGGTACTGAAAACCCCAACGGTGAAGAATACGATATTTATAAAGATGGGCTAAGGATTTATACAACAATTAATCCCCGTATGCAGGAATATGCGGAGGAAGCCGTTGCTTCTCACATGCCTGTTTTGCAAAAAGCATTAAATGCCCAATCCAAAATAAAGAGTGGCGCTATCTGGAAAGAACATGAAAATATACTGCAGAGTGAAATGAAAAAAAGTGATCGCTGGAGATCGCTGGCAGATGATGGACTGACCGATAAAGAAATAAAGGCGACTTTTTTTAAGAAAACGCCCATGAAGGTATTTGCCTGGAACAGTAAGCGGGAGAAAGACACTATAATGACTCCCTATGATTCGATCAAATATCACCGCCAGATGATGCAAACCTCTTTTATGGTAATGGACCCTATAACCGGTGAAGTCAGGGCATGGGTAGGTGGTATTAATTTCAAAACTTACAAATACGATCATGCTAATCTGAAAACACAGCGCCAGGTCGGTTCTACCATCAAGCCTTTACTATACACACAGGCAATAGAGGAAAGAGGGTTTACTCCTGAAACGGAAGTATTAGATCAGCAGCAGGATTTTGGCAATAAACAATTAGTTCCGGCCACCAGCAAAAGCTGCTCCGGTCGAACGATGACAATGGCCTCTGCGCTTGCCTGGTCGAAAAACTGTGCAACAGCATACATCATGAAACAGGTAGGAGCTAAACAATTCGCAGACTTTCTTGGCCGTATTAATATTCCCACTAAAGTAGAAGCATACCCTTCCATTGCTTTGGGCTCCTGCGATCTTTCCTTATTTGAAATGCTTTGGGGATATTCAATTTTTGCAGGCCGTGGCTTTTCTACCAAACCCTATTTTATAAGCCGCATTGAAGATAGGAATGGGAATGTCATCAAACGTTTTGATTATAGTGTAAACCGCAAAGAAGCCGTAAGTGAATTAACCGCCTATACGATGACCCGTATGATGCAGGGAACCGTAGACAAAGGAACGGCAGCCGGTTTAAGGACAAGGTTAGGCGCTGCGGAAATGGGAGGCAAAACAGGTACAACGAATTCAAACGCCGATTTCTGGTTTATGGGTTATACACCCCAGTTGCTGGGAGGTGCCTGGGTAGGTTGTGATGATCGTTTTATCACGTTAGAAAGCAAAGCCTACTTTGGTGGCTCGGTTGCGAGACCAATCTGGGAGGCCTTTTTCAAAAAGGTTTATGATGATAAAACATTAGGCATTGATAAAGACGCGAGGTTTGTTCAGCCTGCCGATTTTGGTAACCAGGTCAATAGCGCTGATAATATCCCGATTGAAATAGATCCAAACCCCGCAGGCGAAGGTGAGGACCAGGGGGTAGGTAAGGAAGAGGGGTATAATATCAGCAACGACTACATAGGTCCTGAATCAAAGCCAGTGGTAGATGAAGAAACCAAACCCGTCAAAAAGGACTCTGCCAATAAAAATGAACCGGACAAAAAAAAAATAGAAGGTAAACCCATCGGTGCGCCAATAGAAGAACCGAAAAAGAAAAAGGGATTTTTGAAGAAGCTATTTGGAAAAAAAGATAATAACTGACAGTATATTTATTTTTTAAAGAGGCCGTCTCAAAAGAAATATTTGTGAATTACGCCGGTATATTTATTTCTTTTGAGACGGGCTCTTTTTCATGAAATAGTACTGCTTTCAAATTTTTTGCGGAGCTGGGTAAAATGTTCAAGGGCCGTGGAAATATTACTCCATTGGCGTTCATCCTTGTTTAAAAGGTTAAACTCATGCAGGTCGTTGATGGTTTTATCAATGAAACGGACGATAATATATCCATGAACTTTGTGATCGATCAGGCTCCTTATGGCGGTGTTACTAAAACGCCTGACCTCTTCCGATGAAGAGGAAAGTGAAATTTTGTTAATGAGTTTGCGGCGGTAATCGTCCAGTGTGCTTGCCATATAATGATGGATTTTGGTGGCTTTTTTAAAACGATCATCAATTTATTCTTTGACCCAGTATTTTAAAAGATCATCTACGTCACTACCTCCTATATGATAGCCGGGAGGCATTATTTCTTCCGTACCATAAAATGTCGCTACTCTTGTTCCTGATGGCATTTTTTCCAGCTGTTTGTACAGGTAATAATTATAATAATTGTACAGCTCAACGGAATAAGGAATACTGTCATCTATTTTTTCAGCATTGGCGACATTTTCATAAAAGGAGTTGTAAAAGTAAAAGTGATCGTAGTTTTCAAAATCAACCTGGGTGAAATTTCCGTGTACGAAAGATACATTATCCAGGCCTAACCTGATCCGGGCGGTTTCGCCATACTCCACAAGGTCTTTTCGCTGTTCAACGCCAAAATATAAGGCCCGTGGTTTATAATAGGCGCCCGCAAGGCAAAATTTGCCTATCCCACTACCGATATCCAATATCCTGGCTCCGTTTCCGACTGCGAGAAAATTGGCCGCTTTACGGGCGACACTCAACGCTGTCCAATGATTTTTTGACAATAAATGCAGAGAATCAGGATATAACTTATGAAACTGGGCATCTGAACTAAACCAGTGGTCTAATGCTGAAGATGGTGAGTTATGAGTGATTTCCTTTAAATTCATTTTACAAAACTATAAAGCTATCTATACAAACTTAAATCTTTCTACAGAAAGAAGGTCAGGCCGTCTAAACTGATAAAATTTCAAAAAATGTTGTTTCCCTGATATTTTACCCCCTAAATTTGAAACCAGTTCAATTGTAATTTAATCAAGTTTGCGTTCTTTTCTTTTTCTTTGCTTCTTTAATCAAATCTAACATGAAAGACTTTATCATCCCGGTCGATTTTTCTGAGGCCTCCCTGAATGCAGCCCGTTATGCTGCCAGTATGCTAAGTGGCAAGATAGATAGCCGCGTCATTTTATATAACATGTTCAAGGATGAAGCGGAAGCGGCCACTGCAGCTGAATATCTCGAAAGCTTAAAGGCAGAACTGGAGCAAAAAGGCGTTTCAAATATTGAGACCGTAAAAGAGTTTGGCACGGACCTTATTGACAACCTGGGACGGCTAGCCTATCAGAAGACAGCCGAACTGATTATCATGGGCATATCAGAAAAAGATGAATGGCACCAGTTGTTTGTAGGGAGCAAGTCCGTGAAAATGGCTGAACAGAATGTCTGCCCTGTTATGATCATTCCGCACATTGCACAATATAATGGCATCACCAATATTGTACTGACATCTGACTTTAAAGATGTGGAAGGCACAACGCCCGAACTGGCCATTAAAACCGTGCTGGACATATTCGATTGCAAGCTGCATATCGTAAATGTCGACAACCAGCACTATGTTTCGCTGACAGAGGAATATCTTACTGAACGGGGAAAAATGCAAAAAATGTTTGCTGACTATAATCCGGAGTTTTATTTTATCGGCATGAATGATTTTTACGAGGCTATTGAACAATTTTCCAAAGACAAAAACATTGATCTCATCATTGTCATCCCCAAAAATCATTCCTTTATTAATAACATTATTAGTGGCAGTCATACAAAAAAACTAGCATTCCGGAGTTCGGTACCAATATTAGCAGCGCACCAGTAGTTGCGGAGAGTTGATATGTTTACAAGCTTATACGGGACAATAGTAATACCTGTTGATTTCAATGAGTTCGTTTATCAACTTGTCAGCCTTTAAACTACCTTTACTATCCGATTGCAGGTTTAATGCGTGTCAATATTCATAATCACCCGCATGAACAGATTTGCGGAAATACTCCGGCTGGTTTTTATATCCCTGAATGATATATCTGCATCTACTCCACCCGCAGAAGGAATATAAACGTTTCTGCAATTAATGATTTGTATAAATAAATGGCGACATGGCAAAGAACAGTAATAAAATATCAGTTACATCTGAAGTAGGCACGCTTAGAAGATTATTGGTACACAGCCCGGACAGCGGGTTAGGAAAAGTAGTACCGTCAAAAGCACAGGACTGGTTATTTGAAGATATAGTACACCTGGAAACCATCCGTCGCAAAGAATACGATTACTATACCAAGCTCCTGCTTTATTTTCTTGATCCCGAAAAGATAAAGGGAAGGCTTAAGGAGATTGATGACAGCGCCAACAATTTTAATTTTTATAAACCTGATTACGACGAATTTTTTAAATCCGACAAAGTAGTCGAACTGCAATGGCTGCTGAGTGAGTTGCTGGAAGATCATGAAATAAAATTAAAATTGGTGGCTTCGGTTTGCGCCATTGAAAATTGCTCTTACGAATTGCAGGAAAAAATGGCTTTAATGGATGGCAAAACGCTGTCCAAAGTTTTCATCAGCGGTACGACTGACGAAAAAGAAATGCTCTTCCCTCCTATACCTAATTTTATTTTTACACGTGATATTGGTATTGTTATCAATGACTATATCCTGCTCAATAAGCCTGCTAAAAAAGCAAGAACAAGAGAAGCCTTATTAGCTAAATATATTTTTTATAACCATCCGCTTTTCGCGGGCTACCGTGATAATATCATTGAATTACCCAATACTTCTCACCATTTCCTGTTACCGAAAGATGGCGATGACAAAAAAGTAACATTGGAAGGAGGTGATATCATGGTAGTCACCAAAGACCATTTACTCGTAGGCATCAGCGAAAGAACGACAATGGAAGCGGCTCATCAATGCATCAAAATATTATTTGAAAAAAGCATTGTAAAAAAAATCACGATTGTAAAAATCCCCAAGAAGCGGGACTACATGCACATTGACACGGTCTTTACCCAGGTAAAAAGAAATGTATGGGTATTGCTGGGCGCCTTCTCTAAAAAAGCCATTAAGATGGAAGACGCTGATCCCGTACAAAGAGTATTGGAAGGAAGTAAGAAAGATGATAAGATAAAAATCACCCAGTTCAGGAAAAAAGACCCCTCAGAACCCGTTTATTTTGACAACCTGGAAGAGCTGTTGGCCGATATAACTAAGAATGATCTTAAAAGCGAGGAAAAAGTAAAGTTCATTTATTCAGGAAATAATGAATTTCCTTATGACGCCCGGGAACAATGGACGGATTCCTGCAACTTGCTGGCGTTGAAAGAAGGCGTGGTACTGGGCTATGACCGTAATGATAAAACAATGGAAGCATTTAAAGAAGCCGGGTTTACTGTCATTCATGCGCATGAACTGGTACAAAAATTAGAAAGTGGTGAGATCGAAACCAAGGATATGGAAAACACATTGATTACGATGCCTTCAGCGGAATTATCAAGAGCAAGAGGCGGTTTCCATTGTATGAGTATGCCCCTGCAGCGGGATGAGTTGTAAAGTCAGAAGTCGGTGGTCGGAAAGTCCGAAAGATTTTCTTTAAATGATGAGCTTTCTTTCAGACTTCGGACTTTCCGACTTCTGACCTCTGGTCTCTGACTTCCGACATCAAACTTCCTTTTATGCAAACAACTTCACATATACTGATGATACGACCAATAAGTTTTGGCTACAATGCTGAAACGGCGGTGAACAATGCTTTCCAGGTACAAAGCAATGAAGCTAATGTGCAACAAAAAGCTCAACAAGAGTTTGATGGCTTTGTAACGATTTTACAAAACAACGGCGTAGATGTCACTGTCGTTGAAGACACGGCCCTTCCACACACTCCTGATTCTATTTTTCCTAACAACTGGGTCTCGTTTCATAACGATGGCACAATTCTGCTCTATCCCATGTATGCGGTAAACAGGAGAGCGGAAAGAAAAGAACATGTATTGGAGAAGATCAGCGGCAAGTTTGCTATCAAAAAGAAAATTGACCTGAGCATTTATGAAGAAAAGGATATATTCCTGGAAGGAACCGGGAGTATGGTCCTGGACAGGGATAACAGGATCGCTTATGCCTGCATTTCGCCCAGGACAGACGAAGAAGTATTAGTTGATTTTTGCCGGCAGATGAATTATTTACCTGTTGTATTTGCCGCTACGGATGGCAATGGGCAAGCCATCTATCACACGAATGTTTTGATGTGTGTAGCGGACAGGTATGTGGTGATTTGCATAGAAAGTATTGCAGATCCGGAACAAAACAAACTGGTTTCCGAAGCCATCCTCAACAGTAACAAAAAGCTCATACCGATAACCCTGCACCAGATGAATCATTTCGCCGGGAATATGCTGCAGGTTGAAAACAAGGATGGTGAAAAATTATTGGTGATGTCGAGCCAGGCATACGAATCGCTGACAACAGAGCAATTACATGAATTAAACAGGTATAACAGGATCATTCACTCACCCCTGGCAACCATTGAAACAAATGGCGGCGGCAGTGCGAGGTGTATGATGGCGGAGGTCCATTTGCCATTGTTGGAAAACAAGTAATGCAACGAAACCAATAATGCTGTTGTCAGGGTGAAAGATGAAAACATGTTGTTTGCTCATTAGCCTGTTCTTGACATCTGTTTTATCCTGCAAAAAGAATAATGATGCGTTTACCACCGGTATTGTCATTGAACAAAACGGATGCTTCACTGATTCATACCTGGTAGCGATTGATAACCCTGATTTTCCCAAACACCCTTTTTTAAAATCTACAGTGCTTGCTTCCTGTATCACCTGTTACAATTGCAGCAATGCCGTATTCGTTCGTGTTCCTTCTTCTTTTTCTGCCAGTGGGACCAGGATAAAATTTTCATACCTGAATAACGAAGTCTCCTGCTTGTCATCCTCCGAGTCTCCCAACCATATCAGGGTAAAAAACCTGACCCGTTTATAAATTCATACAGCTATTCCGTATTTTCGGAGTATGAAAAAGTTATTTACCGGTTTATTGGTTCTGGCAATAACTTACGGATACAGCCAGGATAGTTATAAAGATTCCATGAACAGCTACCAGGTAAACTATGTACAAAACCATGAAGTAGTTACTGGCGCTGATAAAGAATTATTTCGTTTTTTTCCCGTCGATGAAAAATACAGGATAACGGCTCTTTTCGAAAAAAAGAATGACAGTAAATGGTTTACTATGGAAACATCCGGAACGATCCGGAAAACATTCCGGATATACGGGGTTCTTCGTTTGGTTATTAATGATACTGCTGTAAAGCTGAATATATACCAATCACAAAACCTGATGAATTCAGAAGAATACAAAGATCAGCTTTTCCTTCCTTTTACTGATATTACTTCGGGAGAAGAAACGTACGATGCCGGCCGGTATATAGATCTTGTGATAGGGGACATTGTTGACAACAAAGTAGTGATAGATTTCAATAAGGCTTACAATCCTTATTGCGCCTATGTAAGCGGAAAATATAATTGTCCGATTCCGCCGAGAGAAAATGAATTAGCTGTAGCTATCCTCGCCGGGGAAAAAATATTTGACAAACCCCACTAGCATTCCTGTTCAGGAAAACATTTTTTTCAATCCTTCTTCAAAAGAAATTGGCTCAAATCCCAGTTCGTTTCTGGCTTTACTAATATCAAACCCGGTTTTTGCAGGTCTCCTGGCAGCCTGTGAAAAATCTGCGGCAGTTACTCGTTTTATCAATGTCTTGTCCAATCCCAGGTAGTCGGCTGTCTTACAGGCCATCTCGTATGGCGTCATAACGTCCTTTCCTGATAAATGATAAACACCTTTTGCTTTCTTTTCAATGATATGAACAATACCACCGGCAAGATCTTCAACATAGGTAGGCGTTCGAACCTGGTCGTCCACTACCTTATATACTTCTCCTTTCTCCAGTTTTTCTTTGACTATGCTCAAAATATTGGCCCGGCTTAAAATCGGTTTTCCATATACCATTACGGTGCGGACAATAGCCCAGCCATGTTCATAGTCTTTCACTAATTCTTCTGCTTCCAGCTTTGTCTTGCCATAATAGTTCACTGGCCCGGTTACGTCATCCTCTTTATACATTCCCCTCTCCCCATCGAAAATAAAATCAGTGGACACGAAAATGAAGAAACTTTTTTGCTCTGCAGCATTTACCAATGTTGTCACGGTTCCTTCCACGTTGACCAAATAAGCCTCCCATTGCTTCAACTCGCAATCATCCGGCTTACTGATGGCACCGCCATGCACTACTATTTCGGGTCGGTGCTTTTCAAATATATCATGAACTGCAAAAGGGTCTGTAAAGTCCATTGGCTCATAAAAAAAATTAATACCCTGCAAAAAAGGAAGACGACAGTCGCCTTTACCAGTAGCAACGACCACATAGCCCTTTGCTAATAATTTTTCGGTAAGATAATACCCCAAAAAGCCATTGGCCCCTGTAATCAATACATTCATACGGTGAAGTTAAAGCTGGCAACAGAACGAAACACCTGTAATTAATAGAAATATAACATCACAAATAAAAGGATTTTACTGGGTTAAGGCTCTGTATTAATGCAGACTTTTAATTTGACAACTAATACTTATTTGTTCAAAAGCCTTACAAAAGTGTCATAAGCACACACAATGGAAACAAATTCTTATTTTTGGCCCTTCGGCAACCGAAACATCAACGATTCTGGCTATATATTAAATATTCTTAATCCTAATAGTCATCTATATAATAAATGTCAAATAAAGTCACCAAGATCGGAGTTTTAACGTCAGGAGGAGATGCTCCCGGGATGAATGCAGCCATCCGCGCTGTTGTACGTACGGGCATACACCATGGGCTTGAAGTTTACGGAATCATGCGCGGATACCAGGGAATGCTGGAAGACGATATTTTCAGAATGGAGTCTAGATCCGTAGCCAATATTATTCAACGCGGCGGCACCATTTTAAAAACGGCCCGCTGCAAAGAATTCATGCAACCCGAAGGCCGCAAGCAGGCCCATGCGAATCTCAGCAAAAGAGGTATTGACGGCCTGGTCATTATAGGGGGAGACGGAAGCTTCAGGGGTGCTCAGAAATTCAGCGCTGAGTTTGACATCCCCTGCGTGGGTTTGCCGGGAACCATTGATAAAGACATGGCGGGTACGGATGTAACCATTGGCTTTGATACGGCGGTAAATACGGCTATCGGGGCTATTGACAAGATCAGGGATACCATGGACGCTCATGATCGTCTTTTTATTGTTGAAGTAATGGGACGTGATGCTGGTTATATTGCACTCCATAGCGGTATAGCAACCGGTGCGGAAAATATCCTGATCCCGGAAACTAAAACGGACATTGAAGCCATCATAGCTTCGCTGACAGAAAAAGAAAAAAGGAAAAAATTAGTTAACCTTATAGTAGTTGCCGAAGGTTTTGATGAAGCCGGTGGCGCCAGTGGTCTTGCTGAAATAATTAAAAAAAGGCTTCCGGCGGCTGATGTCAGGATATGTGTGCTTGGGCATATTCAGCGGGGCGGTTCACCTACCTGCGAGGACAGGCTGGTTGCCAGTCACATGGGTTATTATGCGGTTGAGAGCCTGCTGGTAGGCCGAAAAAATGTAATGGTAGGAGTTATCAATAATAAAATTCACTACACTCCCCTTGAAAAAGCGGTAAAGGAAAAACAAAAAATAGGACAGGAATGGATGAAGATCGTAAAGATCCTTGCCACTTAAATAATCCTGACCAAACAAAAGATCTTTTAAAAATCTCCACTAATCACTCTACAAAATGGCTAAAAAAGCAGAAAAGTATTTTCATACTGAAATGGACAAGGATGCTGGTATCGAGCATACATATCATAAAACAAAGATTGTTGCTACAGTGGGTCCTGCCTGCGATACTTATGACAAGCTGCTTGAATTGGTAAAGGCGGGTGTCAACGTTTTTCGTTTGAATTTTTCGCATGGTACGCATGAAAATAAGGCGATGATCATTGAACAGATTCGCAAAATCAATAAAACAGAACCTTATAATATCGCTATACTGGCCGATCTGCAGGGTCCGAAATTGCGTGTAGGTGAAATAGAAAACGGGGCTTTAAAGATAGAACCGGGAGATATACTCACTTTTACTTCCAAAGAAAAAGTGGTTGGCACCAAAGACCGTATTTATATATCCTATCCCAATCTTCACAATGATGTAAATATTGGTGAAAAAATATTGATTGACGATGGCAAATTAGAAGTGGTTGTTTCCGATATCACTCCTTCCGGCGATGTAAAAGTCAGGGTAACATACGGCGGCATCTTACTTCCTAAAAAAGGAGTGAACCTTCCGGATACGGCTATTTCCTTACCGGCTATGACAGAGAAAGATTTTGAAGATTTTGAATTTATAGTAGAGAATGAGCTGGATTGGGTGGCCCTGTCTTTTGTAAGGAAAGCGGAGGATATTATCAATCTGAAAAAATTGGTGGTAGAAAGAAAGAGTTCAGTAAAAGTAATGGCCAAAATTGAGATGCCTTCCGCCCTGGCTGATCTGCGTAATATCATTGTAGAATCAGACGGCGTAATGGTAGCCAGGGGTGACCTTGGTGTTGAATTGCCGGTAGAAAAAGTGCCGATGGCACAGCGGGATATTATCCGTAAATGTATCCACCGTGGCAAGCCCGTGATAGTAGCCACCCAAATGATGGAAAGCATGATAGACCGGGTAAAACCAAACCGGAGTGAAATAACGGATGTAGCGAATGCTGTACTGGAAGGTACTGATGCGGTAATGCTGAGTGCGGAAACCGCGACTGGTCAGCATCCTACCCTTGTTGTGGAAACGATGCGGAAGATCATCATGGAAGTAGAACGTACGGAATATCGATATGACCGGGAGCAGGATCTTACACCACTTGCACACTCTCCTTCTTTTTTAAGTGACGCTATTTGCTATAACGCCTGCAAGATTGCCAGCGATATTTCCTCCAATGCCCTGATAGGTATGACACAAAGTGGCTATACCGCTTTTATGCTGAGCAGTTATCGCCCAAAATCGCCATTATACATTTTTACCAAGAAACGTCACTTGGTAAATCAGCTAAGCCTGAGCTGGGGGGTAAGAGCTTTTTATTACGATGAAGAAGATAGCCTCGATGATATTTTCTTTGACCAGATCGTTATTCTGAAAGAACGTGGTTTTCTGAAACCGGGTGAAATAGTAGTAAGCACAGGCAGTACACCGGTGCATTTACATTTGCCTACTAATATCTTGAAGATTACAAAAGTTGAATAACAACCTGAAGTTTTGCTTGCAGAAATAATTATTAAGCCCGGTTTTTAGCCGGGCTTGTTTTTTAACTACCTGATATTTTATCAATAAATCTTTCAGAAAAAGTGTAAATCCTATGGTCTAAGCATAATATAAAAAACATGCAATGCCAGATGATTTTCTATTGCGTCTTCGGCACTTATCTTTTGCTTCTTTAATAAAGGAGGGCTACTACCATCGAGAGAGCTTAGCATTATACCAACTCTTTTAAAATCGATATACCCTGTATTCTCGGGCTCGATCATCATTGAAAATTCAGAATCAACTCCGTAAAATTTGAAATCTCTTTTATTTATTTCTAAAAGCTCCCTGATACTCATGCCGGAATAAATTCCATTTTTAAAAGACCATATGTTACGGCCTATATTATCGTTGAAGGGCCGGCCCTCTTCCGTCGGCATTACGCCACTTATCAGGACATAAGAGAGTTTGGATAAGTTGTCTTCGTCCTCCCAGACAAATACCACCTGGCGGTTACTATTGCCAAATAAGACCGAGCACTTTTTGAATTTCTTCTCGGAAAAATAATAAACATCTTTCTTTACATTCTCTTCCCCGAAATAAGTGACAAGATATTCATGGGAGTCAAACACCAGCAGGTCTTCCGCAAAGCGGGTGACAATAACGGGTAATTCTTTTTTCTTCAGGAGAAATGTATATACAGGGCTTCCTTCTTCAATTTCTTTACTTGTTTCTATGGTAATATTCTTGTGTTGAAAAAGCATTGGAACTTCCTGGCTTGTATCCTTACCTTCCGGATAGAAAAAATTGGCTTTTTTCAAGCGGTCTCTTCCTTCTACAAATTCCTCATAAGAAGACGTATGGTAGGCGAAGCAATAAGCATTTTCTTTTTTATAAAGATTGACGGTTCTGCTATGTACAATAGTATCAGTACTATCAGGATTGACCTGCTGTTTTCCCAGAAAAGTCAGGGCCATGGCATCATTTTGCATGGTTCTGCCCCCGGATAAAAATCCTTTTTCACTCATGTAATGATCAAATTTCTTGGGGCTCAGTGAAGATAGCGTCAGCAGATCGTCAACTGAAAACGTGGGAAGGGGTGTTTGTGCCTGTTGTGCGGTGCACACAGTGAAACACGGAAGGAGTACAAGTATTAGTAAAAGTCTCAGCATAAATAGTCCTGGTCATCATAACTTTATTATTGGGCCGGCTGAGGTTTTTTAAAGGAGTCCCTGACACGGGAAGACCAGATTTAAATAGGTAGTGGAAGACTAAAAACTGTAAGCAGAGAACGAAACTATAAAAAAAAATCAAAGATTCAAATCATTCAGGAATTTCCTTTTTAAAACATGGTATTGCAGAAAAAAAATGGGCTGTAAACGACTTATCCTATCGTTATGGTAGATTTACGAAGATCAGCGCTCAAAGCCTCCGAAAAGTGGTATAGTACTTGGATTTAAGCGTACATTATCATTTTATATAAAAGACAGGGTATGAAAAAAACTCAATTATTCCTTTTTATTTTGGCGACAATACTTTTTTCTGGCTGCGGTGCAATAGAAACTGTCTTTAAAGCAGGGATGTGGTGGGCATTTTTCCTCGTTGCCCTGGTAATAGTGATTATAGTTGTAATAGCCGGGAAAGTGGGAAAAAAATAATCACTTTAATTGATTCAGCAAGTTTTTCCCCGGTTGGTGAAACCAAAGTTGATTTATTCGGGGCGGGGTAGAATAAAAGTAAAAATGCTGCCTTTTCCGGGTTCACTTTCTATGCGTAGTTGACCTTTGTTTTTCACCAAAAATTCTTTACAAAGCATAAGTCCGAGACCAGTGCCTTGTTCCTGCACTGTTCCGTTTGTAGTGTAAAATTCCTGGCTTTCTATTTTTTGCATTTCTTCACTGCTGATACCTTTTCCTGAATCTTTTACATAGACTTCGGCCGTTGATAGTCGCTCGTCAGCACCAATATAAATTTGACCCCCTTCAGGTGAAAATTTGATGGCATTAGAAACAATATTGCGAAGCACAAGGTTAATCATGTCTCTGTCCGCCCATGCGCTGACACCGTTTACCGCTTTATTCTCAATGCGAATATTTTTCGCCTCTGCCTGGAGATACAATACATGCAACACCTCGTCAATTAATTCCCTTATCCGGATCTGTTGCGGATGCACGGTATGGGCCTGCATCTGGCTTTTTGCCCATTGCAGCAAATTATCCATGAGACTCACTGTATAATTCAAATCGTTTTTAACATCGGGGATCAATGATTTTATTTCTTCCGCTGGCATGTCCTGCTTTTGGATATCATCAAAAAGATTGCGCAGCGCATACATCGGAGCCTTGAGGTCATGAGAAATAATAGAAAATAATTTATTTTTTAAGGAGTTCAGTTGATCCAGTTCCTGCGCCTGCTTTTTCATCTCTTCGTTATTCCTCTGTAATGTCTCATTACTGATCTCCATGCTCATCTGGTAATTTGCATTCTCGTTTTTAATAAGATACAGACCATAGAATATATAAATAATAGCCAGCACCTGGTTGATCAGGTAGGCGACAAAATTGATCTGCTCTAACTGGTATGGGTATTTGTTCAGCACTACGGACAGGATAAAATAGCTGATCATGGAAAAGCTGATAGAAAATATCATGTATCCAATATCACGTATAAAGAAAACCGCCAGGATGCCATACAGAATAAAAGAAAGTTCAACGCCGAAGTTAATCCCATTGATATAGCAAAAGCAGGTGAAAACCGGGTAAAAAATAAAATAGACCAGCAATGCCTCCTGGTATTTTTGGCGGCTATTTAAAACTAAAACAACAACACTTGTCAATGGAGGCATACAAGCCAATAACCACCCGCTTACGGGAATCTTGCCTCCATATATGATCCCAAAAAAAGTCACCACAACACCCGTAATAAACTGGAAAAAATTAAGGTGGTTAAAAATACCTAACTTACTTTTTTCATGGTCATTCATGGTGGCAGTGACGCCTATGTCTTTTACTCTGTATAAAATGGACAACAAATTCTTTCTTATTAGTTTCAGAAATTCCTTAAGCCTTAAAAAGCTGAGCCTGCGATAAGGAAGACGTGGCTCTGATATTTGAGAAATATATCCCATGTGGGAGTTCTGGTTTAAAATAGGTATTGTTTGGGCGACAAAATAGTAATTATTTGCACAATAAGTAACTCTCCCGAAAAAAATATGGGGTTTATCCTTAGTTTTAACCATTACATTTAGGTTCAAACTTTTAATTCACAGAAAGCCAATGCTTTTACAGCGAAAAGATTATTATTTATATACCTGACAATAAAAAATATGCAAAAAAAATCGCCCCATTTATCCATTTATCGCATCTTCTTTTTTCTGAGCTTTTCATTTTTTTTGGGTATTCAATCATCTTATGGGCAAAACAGCGCTTCAAAAAAAGATTGGGTACCCTTATTTAATGGTAAAGACATCAATGACTGGTTTGTAAAAATTCAGCATCATGAGACCGGGGAAAATTATGGCAATACCTTCAGAGTGGAAGATGGGATCATTAAAGTTCGTTATGATCAATACGATAAATTCAATGAACAGTTTGGACACCTGTATTTTAAACAACCCTTCTCCTACTACCATCTTAAATTCGAATATCGTTTGGTGGGTGAATGGAGAAAAGACGCACCGGAATACACCATTTTGAACAGCGGTGTCATGTTTCATTCCCAGGATCCCCGCACCATGCCAAAAGAACAGGATTGGCCTATCTCAATTGAAATGCAACTACTAGGTGGTTTAGATGATGGCAAACCAAGACCTACCGGCAACATGTGCTCACCAGGTACTCATGTTGTGTATAATGGGAAGTTAGATACACGTCATTGCATTGATTCAAAATCAAAAACCTATACCGGGGATCAGTGGGTGAAGGGCGAACTAATTGTTTTAGGCGATTCACTGATCACTCATATCATCAATGGAGATACAGTACTGCAATATTCCCAACCGCAGATCGGAGGGCCGGTTGTTAACCGTTACGATCCTGCACAAAAACAAGATGGTAAATTATTGAAACAGGGCTTTATCGCCTTACAAAGTGAAGGACAGCCGGTTGATTTCAGAAATATTGAAATTCTGAATTTAGAAGGCTGTATGGACCCTAAATCAAAAACCTACAAAAAATATTATATCAAAAACGATGCATCGAAATGTAAGTAACAATTTCCTGATTGTCTTTCAACATTAACACTTTCCTTATACTATACACCTGAAAATTTTGTTTTTCTGAAACTGCATCCCTTGTACCATTTACACAGGCATGTTATTTGTTTTTTCCTATTTCTAAAGTATAGTTATGAATTGGGTTGATCTCACTTTGATCGCTATTTTTCTCCTTTCTATATGGGCCGGTTATCGTCGCGGATTTATTCTTGGTTCACTGGACCTGTTGAGCTGGGCTGGCAGTTTTATTGCAGCTTACATGTTTTATGATTATACGAAAAGACTGCTGGAAAAATTATTTGATCTCAATGTATGGCTATTGCCGGTGTCATTTTTAGTAACACTGATCGTTGCCCGGATAATTTTAGGCTTGATAGTAAGGTTTGGGGTACGTTCACTTCCGGAACAAAGCAATCATAATTTCCTGAATAAATTTCTTGGCATATTGCCAGGGGCGATCAATGGTTGGATCGTTGCGATTCTTATTTCCGCCCTGCTGCTGTCACTTCCGTTTGAAGACAGTATTAACAGCGAAACCCGTGACAGTAAATGGGCTGTTCAATTAGCAATGCAATCGGAATGGGTCAATAAAAAATTAGCACCTGTATTTGATCAGGCGGTCCGTCACACCATGAACAGTCTGACAGTACATCCAAAATCAAATGAAAAAGTTCCATTGGGTTTTACTTACGAAAAAGCAAAAGTCCGGCCTTTCCTTGAAATAAAGATGCTGGAAATGGTCAATGAAGAAAGGATAAAACATGGACTAAAACCTGTACAAGCTGATCCCGAGTTGACTTTGGTAGCAAGAGCACACTCAAACGATATGTTTGTCAAAGGCTATTTTGCCCACGAAAGCCCCGATAGCAGATCTCCTTTTGACCGTATGAGGGATGCTAACGTACAATTTACTTTTGCCGGGGAAAACCTGGCGCTTGCCCAAACATTGGAGATAGCGCATACCAACCTGATGAATTCACCCGGGCACCGTGCGAATATTTTACACCCATCTTTTGGTCGTCTTGGTATTGGAATTCTTGATGGTGGCTTTTACGGATTGATGATCAGCCAGGAATTCAGGAATTAAAAAAAATTATTGTATCCGATCATT
Source organism: Chitinophagaceae bacterium (assembly GCA_040007815.1). GTDB lineage: Bacteria > Bacteroidota > Bacteroidia > Chitinophagales > Chitinophagaceae > Terrimonas_B. Next base: position 77,272 of record JBDTUH010000024.1, on the reverse strand, counting down.
CAATAGATTTTACCCGGGTGACCTTGCCTGTGTTGGTAGTGACATTTATCTCTGTACTTTTTACCATTACTATTATTACGAACAAAAAAAGAATGCCGTTGTTATTAAGGCAAAAAATAGTATGATAATTTCAGTTGCCGGTTTTGAATACATCTTTGATCATTACATCATTCAACAATACATAAATCGCAGAGTGAAGTGGTGACCAGAAATAAATACTTTTGTTATTAAGATAGTGTTTGAATTTATATTGCTATTATCCAAAAGAAACAAATGAGCAAACTTTTTTCTCCTTTAACGATAAAAGATATCAGTTTTAAAAACAGGATAGTTGTATCCCCGATGTGCCAGTACTCGTCAACGGATGGTTTTGCAACTGATTGGCACCTGGTGCATTTGGGAACCAGGGCGGTGGGTGGGGCTTCCCTTGTTATACAGGAAGCCACGTCGGTATGTCCGGAAGGGCGCATAAGCTATGGCGATCTGGGAATATGGAAGGATGAGCATATTGAAAAATTACAACAGGTAGTTTCTTTCGTTCATGAACAGGGAGCAGTAATGGGCATTCAATTAGCTCATGCCGGTCGTAAAGCAAGTTGCGAAGTTCCCTGGTTGGGTGGTAAGCAAATACAAATTGGAGAAAAAAGCTGGCAAACAGTAGCGCCTTCTGCTATTGGATTTCATCAAACCGATATTCCGCCTGTTGCTTTGAGTATAGACGACATAATAAAAGTAATCGATGATTTTAGGGCCGCAACTATCAGGGCCGTCAAAGCAGGCTATAAAGTACTTGAACTTCATGCCGCCCATGGCTATTTAATACATCAGTTCTTATCTCCGCTGAGTAACAAAAGGACAGATGAGTACGGAGGTAGTTTTGAGAACAGGATTAGGCTTTTACTGCAAATTATAGAAGCCGTTCAGGTGGTATGGCCTGCAAATCTTCCGTTGTTTGTTCGAATATCCGCTACGGACTGGTCAGATGATGTCAACAGTTGGGATATCAATGAATCCATAAAATTGGCTACCGAGCTAAAAGCCAAAGGAGTTGACCTGGTTGACACTTCAACAGGCGGATTGGTGTCACATGTAAAAATCCCGGTTGGGCCTGGCTATCAGACGCCTTTTTCAGAAGAAATAAAAAAACAAACAGGTATTTTTACGGGAGCCGTGGGAATGATCACAGAAGCCAAACAAGCGGAAAATATTTTACAAAACCATCAGGCTGATCTGATTATAATTGCAAGGGAGATGTTGCGTGACCCTTACCTGCCTTTGCATTGGGTCAAAATACTGGAGGAAGATATTCACTGGCCACAGCAATATCAGAGGGCCAAGGTATAATCCAGGAAAAAATTAGTAGTTTTGTGTTGTGTACTTAATACATATTGTTTGAGTGTTGCTTTGCCATATCCATTTTAAAAGCAACTATTATGAAACTAAGTGTCGCCAGTGTTTTCAAAAATTCGCAGAAATTTTTAGCTCCTATAACCGCTCCGTTCATTAAAACAAAAACTGATACTGCAGAAATAGAAACGGTCTATTCAAAACAGCAAATTCGTATTGCTGTTTCAGCTTTCTTTTTTTGCCTGGGGCTTTGTTTTGCGTCATGGGCAAGCCGGATACCCGATATCAAAACCACGTTACAACTCAGCGATGCCACTTTGGGCAGCATACTTTTGGCATTACCTGCTGGTCAGTTAGCCGCGATGCCTTTTTCTGGCAGACTTGTTACCCATTTTGGAAGCAAAAAAGTGTTGCGTATTTCTGTTGTATTATATGCTATTTGTCTTACCAATATCGGTTTGGCAACACAAGCCTGGCATTTAGCAGTGGGTCTTTTTCTGTTTGGTGTCTTTGGTAATATGTGTAATATATCCGTCAACACACAGGCCATTCGTGCGGAGAAATTATATGGCCGCCCTATTATGACTTCCTTTCACGGCGTTTGGAGTATAGCCGGTTTTACAGGAGCCGCCATTGGATTACTGATGATGGGTCAACACATTTCTCCTTATATTCATTTTTGGATTGTTGCGGCATTGGCCTTCGTCGCTATCGTCACGACTCAAAAATATCTTCAATGGGGACGTGCCGCTTCCGCTGAAAAAAAATCATTTTTCTCCAGGCCGGATGGTATATTGTTTCAATTAGGTATAATCGGTTTTTTTAGTATGGCCAGCGAAGGAGCCATGTTTGATTGGAGCGGCGTTTATTTTAAAGATGTCGTACATGCACCCGCCTCATTGATCGCCCTTGGCTATTTATGCTTTATGATCGCCATGGCATCCGGAAGATTTATTGGCGATAAATTGATTGCGAAACATGGCAGGCCGAAAATGTTGCGCATAAGTGGAATACTTATTTCAACCGGTTTGTTTACTTCGGTCCTGTTTCCTCATATCATTACAGCTACTATTGGGTTTTTGATTGTGGGCTTTGGCGTATCGTCTATTGTACCCATGGTCTTCAGTGCTGCGGGAAAACATACAAAAATAGCACCCGGCATGGCTTTAGCCGCAGTATCAAGTATCAGCTTTCTTGGATTCCTAATGGGGCCTCCTCTTATCGGTTATATTGCGGAGCTTTTCAGCTTACGTTATTCTTTCGCCGTCATCGGGCTTTTGGGTGTAACCATCAGCCTCATGGGATCCAAAATAAAAGCACTGGATTAAGACTGTTTCAAAGATCATTTGATGGCTGATTTCATGTAAGAACATTCGGTATTTTCACTTACCAAATGTTCTTACATGAAAAATAGTTGCTTAGCCATCTTATCACTATTCCTTTTTCTTGCCGGCAAGACCACTGATAAAAAAGAAATTATCTCACCAGACGGAAAGATCAAAGTAACGATTGAAGCAAAAGAAAATTTATTCTATTCGGTCAGTTATGAAAACAAAGCTGTTTTACTCCCATCGCTCATCAATTTATTATTGGAAAATGGTGTTGATGTTTCAGGGAAGATTGATCTTAAAAAAACAACTGCTCTTTTTAATAATTCCTTCATTATATCCCCGGTACCTGAAAAAAGAAAAACCATCCCTGACATTTATAATGAAATTACCATTCGCTTCAAGCAACCATTTAGCCTGGTGTTCAGGGTTTACAATGACGGGGTAGCCTGGCGTTTTCTTTCGCATCTAAAAGATAGTATTGTCGTTAAACAGGAAACAGCAACATTTAATTTTCCGGATAGTCATCTTATTTATTATCCTGAAATAGTTAAAAGAGAAAATGCTGATATCTATCATACCAGCTTTGAGGAACCTTACCAGTTGAAGCCATTAGATAGTTTAAAGCAAAGCAATTTTTGTTTTACGCCGGTTTTAATTGCTCCCGCAGATGGTCCAAAGATTGTTATCACGGAATCAGACCTGGAAGATTATCCTGGTATGTTTGTAACCGGTAATGGAAATAATTCCCTGACTGGACAATTCGCCCCTTATCCATTGGAAGAAAAAATCACTGAAGGAGGATTTGAGCAGGCCATTGTGACTAAGAGAGCCGGCTATATCGCTAAAACAAAAGGCACGCGAAGTTTTCCCTGGCGTGTATTACTAATAGCTGCAACCGACAAAGAATTACCAGCAAACGATTTGGTTTACCGGCTGGCCTCTCCATCAAGAGTGAAAGATGTATCATGGATAAACCCGGGTAAAGGCACGGATGAATGGATCATTGGAGTTAATCTTTTTAATGTGCCTTTCAAAACAGGTGTCAATACCCCCTCTTATAAATATTATATTGATTTTGCTAAACGCTTCGGCTTTGATCGGATTATGATGGATGCGGGATGGAGCGACAACAATGATCTTTTCAAAATAAATCCTGCTATCAATATGGATGAAATAGCAGCCTATGCCAAAGAAAAAAATATTAAGCTGAGTATGTGGACACTGGCGATGACATTGGCCAAACAACTAGAACCGGCATTGGTGCAATTTAATAAATGGGGAGTTGATTTTATTATGACTGACTTTATGGATCGTGACGACCAGAAAATGGTCAACTTTTATTTTAAAGTCGCTGAAGCCTGCGCCCGTCACCAGGTCATGATCATGTATCATGGCGCTTTTAAACCCGCAGGTTTCAATAGAACATATCCAAACGCTATCACCAGGGAATCGGTATTAGGTTCTGAATATAATATCTGGAGTGAGAAAGCAACTCCTGAACATAATCTTCTTTTACCCTTTATACGCATGACTTCGGGGCCGATGGATTATGAACCCGGCATACTGGATAATGCAACGGCAAAAACTTTCCGCCCTATTGGTGAAAAAGTAATGGCTCCGGGCACACGCTGTCACCAGGCAGCTATGTTCATTGTGTATGAAAGCCCGATCCAGATTTTTTCCGGTAATCCATCACAGGGATTATTAGAACCTGGTTTCATGGAATTGCTGGGTAGTATTCCTACTACCTGGGATACCACCATCGTACTGGATGGAAAAGTTGGCGACTACATTGTAACAGCCAGGAAAAAAGGAGACGATTGGTTTTTGGGTGCCATGACAGATTGGACAGAAAGAGAATTAAACATTGATCTTTCTTTTTTAGATGAAGGAGAATATAAGGCTACTATTTGTGAAGATGGTGTCAATGCAGACAGGTATGCATCGGATTATAAACTATCGAACAAAGCGGTAACAAGAACAGCGCGATTAAAAATTAAAATGGCCCCCGGTGGTGGTTATGTATTAAAACTTCAAAAGAAAAACAACTAGTATTTATTCCACTTTTACTTTTAATGTAAAATCCGTGCTTATCGGATCTCCCGCCATTTTGTTGGGGCTGATATAAATTTTGTAAACGCCACGCTGAACAAGATCATATTTCATACTCGGGCTAAAGGGCCCGTCCGATTTTCCGTTTGGAAGAAAGATATAACTGAAACGGATATTCGCTTTTGCTTTTTCAGGAGTAATGCTGGCTGTCAGTTTTTTCCCTTTAGTTACAGGCAAATAACAAATTACCGGATCTCCCTTTTTATCCAGGTGACCTTTTACCGTCACGGAAATACTATCCCTTGCAAAAGCCAGGTGTATGACACTATCAATTTGTATGTTTTTGGGTACACTGTCTGAAGCTACTACAGTGGTCCTGGGACTGGCAGAGTCTGATTTAATTTCTTTAACTAATGCAGGCTGTGTATCTATTTTTTTCCCCTGATCATTGCAAGCAAGAGTGAAAAATACACTGCAACAACCAAGCAAGATGTATCTCATAAAAAAAAGATTTATCCTTTATATAGCAAATAAGCTGCCTGTTTTTTCAACAACATTCAATTATTCAATTGTTTTACACCAAAACATCAGGTCGGCGTTCACCTATCTGCTGGCGCCACATGGCATAATACAATCCCCTTTTTTCAACAAGGTAATCATGCGAGCCGGATTCAACTATTTTCCCTTTTTCCAAAACATAAATAACGTCTGCGTGCATGATAGTGGAAAGACGGTGTGCAATTAAAATAATTATCGGATCATGCTGTGCTGAAATCTCTTTTATAGTCTCTGTGATAGCTTCCTCGGTTAGTGAATCCAGAGCTGAAGTAGCTTCATCAAAGATCATAAGGCCGGGATTGCGGAGCAATGCTCTTGCAATGGCGATACGCTGCCTTTCGCCGCCCGACAGTTTCATACCACCCTCTCCCAACAAAGTGTCCAGGCCTTTTTCAGAACGGGCCATCATTCCATCACAGGAAGCTTTGTGTAAAGCAGCTAACATTTCATCTTCCGTAGCGGATGCTTTTACAAACAAAAGATTATCCCTGATAGTTCCAAAAAACAATTGGGTTTCCTGCGTTACAAAGCCGATCTGGCGGCGCAATTCATTATAGCGTATATCTGCAGCAGGAACATTATTGAAAAAAATTTCACCGCTGACCGGCTTGTAAAGTCCGACCAATAATTTTACTAATGTTGATTTGCCGGAACCAGAGGGACCCACAAAAGCTATCGTTTCCCCGTTTTTCACCCCGAACGAAATACCATCAATAGCGGTATGCGACGCCGTTCTATGCTGAAACACTACATTATCAAAACGCAAAGTTTCTAAAGAGCCGATGGCAACAGGTTCTTCGGGTCTTGTTTCTACAGGCTGTTTCATCAACCTATCGAAGCTGAGTAATGACGCTTCGGCCTCACGGTAAGAAAGAATGATATTGCCAAGATCCTGCAACGGGCCGAAAATAGTGGTAGAGATAAATTGCATACTGATTAATTCACCAGTGGACAAAACATTTCTGAAAATAAGCCACAGTAAAATAAAAAGTATGGATTGCTTTAGCAAGGTCAATGCGGAACTCTGAAAGAAAGAAAGCGTTCTTACTTTTTTCACCTTTAACATTTCAAGATCAAATATCTTTTTAGTATGCTCCCGCAATCTTTTTATCTCAGGATAAGTAAGGCCCAGGCTTTTTACTAATTCGATATTGCGCAGCGATTCAGTGATCGCTCCGGACATCTGGTTTGTTTGCCGGTTAATAGATCGCTGTATGGTTTTTATTTTTTTACTAAGCAACCCCGTAAGACCGCCTAATACCAAAACGCCGATAACAAAAACAGGTATCAGCATCCAGTGCTTTGTAACTGCATACCATACCAGGAAACCAATACCAATGACGGAGGAAAAAAGGATATTGATAAACGCATTGATAAAACGCTCCGTATCGGTTCTTACTTTTTGCAATACAGAAAGTGTTTCGCCGCTGCGCTGCCCTTCAAATTCTTCGAAAGACAACCGAAGCGTTTGTTTCAATCCGTCATTGAAAATCTGCATACCAAATTTCTGCACTACCAGGCGCATCACGTATTCCTGGAATGTTTTGGCCAACCTTGCCAGCAGAGCAATCCCAACAGCAATTGCTAACCAGAAAGAAACTCCTTTCACTAATTCAGATTCTGTTTTGGTACCCGGATGAGTGGCATACCCATCGATAATTTTCCCAAAAATGATAGGATCAACTAATGTAAGCAACTGCGCTGCACCTGCCAGGGATAAAGAAAGAATAATAAACCATTGATGTGGTTTCAGGTAAGTCCATAGTATTTTCAAAGCGTCCTTGATTAAGTTGCTTAAAGTTAAATAATCCGTAGTTGCTTGTAATGAAAAAGACCCCGAAAGGTCTTTTTCATTTTCATACGACTGTATTTTATCAATCTCTTCTTCCTGATCTTACCCTGCCACCACCATTATTATTATTTCGCTGCTCACTACCACGATTCTCAAATTGACGGGGTTCTCTCTGTGTTTGCCTGTCTATTTGCGGTTGTGGTTGTCGCTCTTGCGGCCTGGGTTCATTTCTTATTTCCCTGCGTTGAGGCTGCTGATTTGAACTATTATTTCTTTCAAACACATCTCTTCTTTCACTTCTCCTGTCAACCTGTGGTACATCCCTGTTTCTTCTTTCGAATACCCTTTCCTCTCTTTGACCGTTATCCGCAGGTCTGTTTGTATTCCTGTTAATATCAGGTCTTTCTCTTCTGTTGTTGTCAACAGGATGCTGCGTATTGGGACTTTCATTGTTCCTGTTTCGATCAAATACGTTGCGGCGATCAACTGGCCGGTCTGTTGTTACCTCTCTTTGTTCATTAGCACCATTATTTCTATTGCGATCAAACACATTCCGACGTTCAGTAATGTCAGGTCTTTGATCATTTGGTCTGTTATCCTGCCTGTTACCGATGCGGTTATTATCCCGGTCAAATACATTGCGACGACGACTATCTATATCGCTATTATTACCAGGTTGCCTTGATTCATTGTTTCCCCTGTTTAAACCACGATTGTTAAACACTTCCCTGCGATCTGTCTGATTGTTTCCATCTCTCCTTATACCATTCCCATTATTCTGACCATCCCTGTTATATCGATCAAAATTACGTGGAGCGATTTGCCTGTTATTGTCCCGCTGTATCTGTGGGCGATAAACGTTTACACGGTTGTTTCTTAATTCTCTGTCACCGGGCCTGTTTGTTTCCCTGAAATTTACTGAGCGGATACGACCCGCATATCTTTCGGCATCCCTGCGACCGGGCCCTCCATTTACAAATACATTATTTCGGTTGCCATAGTTATTAATGATCGTTGTATTGTTGATTATCGTTATATTCCTGCTTCTGTCTACACAATAACTTCCTATATTACGATGATTGATGTACTGGCGTGGTGCAAAACACCAGTAATCGTAAGGTGGATTATAGTTACCAAATCCAATACTTATGCTGATACCGGGTCGCAAAGGCGCCCATCCATAATACTCACCACCTGTACGCCATGACACCCATCCCGGAGACCAATCATAACCAGGCACCCACATCCATCCATAATAATCATCCCGAAACCAACGACCATAGTGGAAAGGCGCCCAACCCCATGAATAATCGGAAACCCAGATCCAATCATATTCGTCGGACCATACCCATTGGCCCCCTGTACTATATGGCTGGAATTCAGAACCCATGTTTGGCGCCCATACATAACCGTATTCCGGGTATTCAATCCATCGTCCATAAGGACTTAATTCATCATAAAATGATTGATAAGAAATACTGACATCCACTCCGGGCTGAGCGGATACTGTATTTTTTACAGAACCCAAAAGCACAATGAATGATGCCAGGGCAAGGGTTGTTAAAATGCGTTTCATGTAAGTGAGTTTAATTGTTTTCAATAGCAAGAACTTTTACTGACGTTCATAAAACATAAAGAAGATTGTCATTACAAATATGAGCTATTAATATGCCATGAAGTTGCATGTATGATGGCCATAGAGCATTGTTGTGAAAACTTTTGGCAAAATTCTTTAACATCTTAATCCGTAACTTTAATACACTTTAAAACATACTTATATGGATCAGCGTATCATCAACCTGTACGACGAATACACCCATAAGCCGCTTAGCCGTAGTGAATTTTTACAAAGACTTGTTTTATTAACCGGGAGTACTGCTGCCGCAATGAGTATCCTTCCACTGATAGAAGTTAATCATGCTAACGCTGCTATTACTCCGGATGAGGATCTTTTTACGGAACGCATCAGCTATCCAGGCGTTAATGGAGATATGCAGGCCTATGTAGCCAGGCCGAAAGCTGAAAAAAAATATGCCGCTGTAATTGTCATTCATGAGAATCGCGGCTTAAATGCACACATAGAAGATGTAACCCGTAGAGCCGCGAATGCGGGATACCTCGCAATTGCACCTAATGCTTTATCGTCTTTAGGTGGCACCCCATCCAATGAGGATGAAGCAAGATCGAAATTTCAGCAATTAAAAGCCGAAGACAACCTGCAGAATTTTATAAAAGTATTTGATTATTTACCCACCCGGAAAGATTTTAACGGGAAAGCAGGATGTGTTGGCTTTTGCTGGGGCGGAGCTATGGCAAATAACCTTGCTGTTAATGTACCATCCCTAAAAGCCGCTGTTCCTTTTTACGGCCGTCAACCTAAGGCCGAAGATGTACCCAAAATAAAAGCAGCACTGCAATTGCATTATGGCGAAATGGATGAAGGAGTAAATGCAGGCATTGCAGCGTATGAGGAAGCATTAAAAAAGAATAATATCATTTACGAGTTGTATATCTATCCGGGTGCTCAGCATGCTTTTCATAATGATACAGCGCCTTCCCGATATAATGAAGCCGCAGCAAAATTGGCCTGGCAACGTACACTGGATTTTTTTGCAAAATACCTGAAATAATACCACCTTGATAGTTTGGTCAGGAATAAAAATCCCAAACAATAACGCCTTCAACAATGGTATCCTGAACAAATTTCCTCCCTTATCTTCGTTGCGTTTTGCAACTGAAAGACTATTATAGCATACTCGAACTTCCCCCATCGGCCTCTGCCGATGAAATAAAAAAAGCCTATCGCCGGCTGGCTCACCAATATCATCCCGATAAAAAAAATAATGACCCCTATGCCGCCGCGCAATTCACTGAAATACAAGAAGCGTATGAAACATTAAGTAACCCCTTACAAAAGGAATACTACCTGCAGCAAAGATGGTATGCACAGAGCATCGGCAAAAAGATAAAACAGGAAACAATTACACCGGTCAATATATTAAAGCAAATGATTGAACTGGAAAAGTATGTATCCAAACTCGACATTCACAGAATGGATCAGCAAGGGCTATTTGACTATATGCAAAATATTTTATCCGATTCAACTATCAGCACACTAAACTCGTTTAATGAGACTGATATCAACAAAGAGATCGTACTGACGTCACTTAAAGGAGTTCGGGTTCTGCCTTATCATTTCATCCTTCCATTTGCCGAACGATTAAAAAAATTGATCGTCAGCGATAAACTAACGATAAAAAAAATAGATCAGTTCGTTCGCCATCATAAACAAACAGATTACTGGGAGAAACGAAAGGTATGGATCATCCTTCTTCTCGTTTTATTAATCTGTATTGGTATTTTTTTTACATCCAATAGTCAGCGATAATATCAGGAACCGCCGCCGGAAAGTTTATTTTCAATACTATGCATCAGGCTTGATACAGGCCCTTCCATTTTATTTGTCTGGTCATCCATTGCATTGTCATTAAGTAGTTCGCCGAGTTGCAGTTCCGGGGGCAAATAAGCCAGTATATTATGGCGTTGACCACTCATATACGATCTTAACTTCTCAGCTGTTGGTTTTTCACCGGGTGCTTCATGGATTATAATAACCGCTTCACGGGCTATATCTTCCATATCGACAGCAGTGTCATCTAAGGCTGTACCTGCATAATGGGTAATTTTTTCCACAGCCATTTCTTTTTTATCTCCAAACAACGTATCCAACCAATTTTTCCGGCCTCCACCGGCTAAAATATAATTACAGCCTTTATCATTCCTGGTAAAGCTGAAAAAGCCCGCTAAAACAGCCGGTATGGCTGACTGAGCCAGTTTTTCCCTTGAAGATGTATTATTATTTTGTTTTGTTTTCTCGCTGTTAGGATCTATTTTTTGGATGGCCGGATAACCCAGGTCATTCTGAACTATTTCTACAATATTGGTACTCATAATAATGTTTACTATACAGGATAATAAAACTGTGCCATAAACCACTGTTAGTTTGCCGGTGTATCAATTATCATTACTTAAGGATTTACTTTACTTCTACCTGGTTATCTTTGCGCCATGCATTATGTTTCTGTTGAAAATCTCACAAAGAGTTATGGTATACAGCCTCTTTTTGAGAGTATTTCTTTTAATATAGAAGAAGGAGATAAAATAGCCCTTGTGGCGAAAAATGGTTCCGGAAAATCAACGCTTTTAAGAATCTTATCAGGTACTGAAGTTGCGGACAGCGGAACAGCCTGGATCAATAAAGATGTAGATGTGGCGCTCTTTGAACAGGAACCCGTTTTTGATGAATCTAAATCAATACTGGATAATATCTTTTTTCACAATCACCCGGTGATCAATGCGATTAAAGAATTTGAAACGATTGATGAAAATACCGATCCTGTAAAATTAAATGCCGCCATTATTAGAATGGATGACCTGGGTGCCTGGGATTTCGACGCGAAAGTGAAACAAATACTCGGCAAACTGAATATTCATAACCTGCAACAACCTGTAAAGTCATTAAGTGGCGGCCAACGTAAAAGAGTAGCGCTTGCGAAGACATTGATCGATATCGGTTTTGAACACAAGCATGTCTTACTCATCATGGATGAACCCACCAATCACCTGGATGTGGAAATGGTAGAGTGGCTGGAAAATTACCTGAATAAAGAAAATGTAACCCTGCTCATGGTTACCCATGATCGCTATTTTTTAGACGCGGTTTGCGAAGAAATCTGGGAAATGGAAGGAAGTAATCTCTATGTACATAAAGGAGACTACCAGAATTACCTGGAAAAGAAGACAGCACGCATAGAAAGCGAATCCGCAAGTATTGACAAAGCAAAAAATACCTATCGCAAAGAACTGGAGTGGATGCGCAAGCAACCAAAAGCCAGAACCACGAAAAGTAAAAGCAGGCAGGACAATTTTTATGAAGTAGAAAAGAAAGCCAAGAAAAAAATTGAAGATCAGCAGGTAGAACTTCAAATGAAGATGAACCGACTGGGAGGCAAGATTATTGAACTGAAAAAAGTACACAAAAAGTATGGCGAAAAAATCATCTTAAAAGGTTTTGATTATACGTTTAAAAAAGGTGATCGCATTGGTATAATAGGTAAGAATGGTGTAGGCAAATCCACTTTCATCAATATTCTGCAGGGGCTAGAGCAAGCCGACAGCGGTAAGATCAATACGGGAGATACCGTGATCTTTGGTAATTTCTCTCAACAGGGATTGCAGGTAAAAGAAGATATGCGGGTCATTGAATACGTAAAAAATATCGCTGAACATTTTCCATTGGCCAGCGGCGGTTCGTTAAGCGCCGCTCAGTTCCTCCAGCTTTTTCTTTTTGATCCTGACAAGCAATACACTTATATCAGTAAATTAAGCGGTGGTGAGAAGAGAAGATTACATATGCTTGCCATATTGTTCCGAAATCCCAATTTCCTGGTATTGGATGAGCCTACCAATGATCTTGATCTTCCGACGCTTGGTGTACTGGAGAATTTTTTGAGTGAATTTCCTGGTTGCCTGATTATTGTAAGCCATGACCGTTATTTCATGGATAGGTTGGTTGACCATCTTTTCGTTTTTGAGGGCGATGGCGTAATAAATGATTTTCCCGGTAATTATTCGCAATACCGTGATTGGTTAAGCGACCAGGATAAGAAACCATTGGAACCACTGGTTTTAAAAGAGGTGAAAAAGCTGCCTGAAAACGGTGAAACTTTGCCAACAAAAGATCAAATTAAGCGCCCATCCTTTAAAGAAAAAAGGGAGTTCGATTTATTGGAGAAAGAAATTGCTGACCTGTCCAAAGAAAAAGAAATGATCACCGGCAAAATGAATAATAGTAAAACTCCGTTTGATGAACTGCAGCAACTTTCTATCCGGATTGGAGAAGTAACAAAATTGCTGGATGAAAAAGAAATTCGCTGGCTTGAATTAAGTGAAGTTGTTTAAAACAATACAGTAGTAATTTTACTTGAACTATAAAAAAACTCAATCTTCTTTTTGAGTTTTTGTCAACTACGGAGATGGCTTTCTTTTAGTTTCTTTTTTTTCTAAATGTTACCCACATCATTAATCTTTCTAGTTATATAGCAACTAATACTTTATGATCTTATCGTAATATTCCTATGTTGACAAAATTCATTCCCAAAGTCTTGCAGGCGGAGAAGAAGTTGATTAGTTTAGCATCCTATTAATTCCTCTCCCGGTACTAACCGGGATCTATCCTCCGAGAAACAATTCCTTTAATTTCCATTCCTCCGACAACCAACCTTTAGAATCTACTATCTCCTGCGAAAAACAATTCCAATAGCCTGAATTGTTTAACTTTTAAATGTACCCCTATGAGCAGGAACTTTGCTGAAGATCAAATATTGATCGATCGCCTTTGTATTAATGACACGGACGCTTTTGAAGAACTTTATCGCCGTTACTGGTATGGATTGTATCGTTATTGCCTGAAAAAACTTCACTCCCCCGAAGACGCCAGGATAATTGTAAGAGATATTTTTATAGCCATCTGGGAAAAAAGAGAGTCGCTTCCTGTTTCCTTTTCTATATCTAAATATTTATACGAAGAAGTAAGAAACAGGGTGATAAAATGCCTGAATCAAAAATTAGCCGATAAGAATTTTAATGTTTGTATTGAACAATGGTTAGATACTGAATTCAGTGTACAGTCATTGCAGGCCGCGAGAAACCCGGTTAGAAATAAATACGCCGTCATCAATAAGCCCTCTGAATTGATAAGACAGCAAACCGGGCAAATTGGAATTGAGCATAATACTATCGACAGTATTAAATGGATGTTCCACTCGCTTACTACCAAACTTTCGCTTAACCACCTTTTATCTTATACAAAAAATTGAATTATATGAAACCTGAAATTCTACACCGCAAATTGGAAAGATATATTACTGGTAAGTCGATGCCAGCCGAAACAAAACAAATTCAAACCTGGCTGTCCTGTACTTCACCGGATAAACCACTAACCCCGGAACAGAAGTCCTTATTGGAACTGGAAATACTCCAGGAATTGCAGGCGCATACCGCTTACCCCTTGTTTTATCCTAAAAAGAAAAGCTGGTGGCAGAAGATCACCGCCATGTTTTAATGCTGATCTGAAGTTCAAAAGACAAACGTAACTTTGAAGTTCATTTGAACCTGTCTACCGGCAGGCAGATATTTAAACTTCGGAACTTCTTAGTATGATCAGTAAAATATGCATGCCCATTTTTGAGGAAAGTATCGGTAATTACCATATTACTGATAATGTCGATACCATCATCAGCAACCCCTATCCAAAAAATAAGATCGAACACCTGTTATATTTAAAAAACTGGGTAGATACGGTCCAGTGGCACCTCGAAGATAAAATCCGGAACCCCTCCATCAATCCCGCAGAAGCTCTTTTAATAAAAAGAAGAATAGATACATCTAACCAGGAAAGAACTGATGTAGTAGAATTTATTGACAGCTATTTCCTCGATCAATACAAAAACATAAAGACTCAAGCAGAAGCCTCTATTAATACTGAAAGCCCAGCCTGGGCCATTGACCGTCTTTCCATACTTGCTTTAAAAATCTATCACATGGACGCTGAAGCCAACCGGTTCGGCGCCTCCGAGGAACATAAAGCAGCCTGTCAAAAAAAACTGGCCATATTGCTTGAACAACGCCAGGATCTCTCACAAGCTATTGATGAACTGCTGAATGATATTGAACAAGGGAAAAAATACATGAAAGTGTATAAACAAATGAAGATGTATAACGATCCTTCGTTAAATCCTGTATTATACCAGCAGCAAACCTCGCCTGCACATGAAGCCTAAGCATATACTTGTTATCCGGCTGTCTGCGATGGGTGATGTGGCCATGACAGTTCCGGTGTTACAACAATTATTGCAGCAAAATCCTGGTGTGCAAATAACCATTCTGACACAAAAATGGCTGGCCCCGCTTTTTGAGTTATTAGAAAGAACCACCGTTTATACTATTGAAACTAAAGGAAAACACAATGGGCTAAAGGGCTTATATAAATTATACCGGGAGTTAAAAAAACAATATCCCTTTGATGCTGTAGCTGATCTGCATAGTGTACTACGATCAAAAGTACTAAGCTTTTTATTTAAAACTGCTGGCATAAAAACAGCCACTATTGATAAAGGGAGGAAAGAAAAAAAAAGACTAACCTCCAAAGAAAATAAACGGCTTGTTCAGCTAAAGACCTCTTTTCAACGATATGCTGATGTGTTTAATTCGTTAGAGCTGCCGCTTAACCTAAACACTTCTCAACGTACTTTTTCAAAACAAACTCTGCCTGCAGCTGCCGTTTCCTTATTTACACCATCTAAAAAGAATATCTGTATAGCTCCTTTTGCAAAACATGCAGAGAAAATGTACCCGCTTGAAAAAATGAAAGTGATCATAAAAAGCTTTTGGGAAAATAAACGATACCATGTCTTTTTATTGGGAGGAGGAAAAAATGAAACCGCCATTTTAAATGAATGGGAAAAAGAATTTCCCGGTGTCATTAACCTGGCAGAAAAATTTTCATTCAAAGAGGAACTGGCGATCATCAGCAATATGGATATAATGGTAAGTATGGATTCCGCCAATATGCATTTAGCTTCTTTATTTGGTGTACCGGTTGCATCGGTATGGGGAGCAACGCATCCTTTCGCTGGTTTTTATGGATGGGCTCAGCCTGCTGAAAATACTGTTCAAGTTGATTTGTATTGCCGTCCCTGTTCTGTATTTGGGAACAAACCTTGCTATCGTGGTGACAATGCCTGTATGAAAGAATTGACGGAGGAAAAGATCATGGAAAAAGTGATGGAGATAATTAAATAACAGGCAGGCGCTGCTACTATTCTGTATAATTAAGATCCTTGTGAAAAGTCTCTTCTGTAAAATAGGCCGCGATTAATGTAACACTCATAACAATTACACCAGTGATGATTCCGCTTTTCACGATATCCCATCCCCAATCTTTCTGAAATACATTTAAAAACATGATATTGATCAATGGCAATGCGCCTCTTACCATATTAGGAATAGTCGTTGCAGCTGTTGCACGAAGATTGGTACCAAATTGTTCTGCACCCATAGTTACAAAAATGGCCCAGAATCCTGTGCTAAAACCCAGTAAAGCACAGGCGATATACATGCCTGTATCCGTTTTTATAGAACCGCTAAAGAAAAGAATTCCTGATAGAATCGTAAACAGATAAAAAAGATACAACGCTTTTTTACGGCTCTTAAAATACTGGCTTATCAGACCAATCAATATATCTCCAACTGCTATCGCGGCATAGGCATACATAATAGCACGGCCGGATTCAATTTTATTTTCTCCATAAAAGGCCGTGGCAAACCGATTGCTGTAATTGACCAATATGCCTATTACATACCAGGTAGGTAATCCAATAAGAATGGCCAGAAAATATTTTTTGAATCGCTTCGCATTAGTAAAGAATAATAGAATGTTACCTCTCGAAACATTTTGCTGTTTTACCTGCCTAAACATCCCGCTTTCTGCCACACTGATTCTAAGAAACAACAAAGCGACACCTAATCCACCGCCTATTTTATAGCACAACCGCCAATCATTGGAAAACTTGTATGTAAAATATGCGAAGACTGCTCCAAATAACCCGATACCCGCTACCAGTGAAGTACCTATTCCCCTTTTAGTTTTGGGCAATAACTCGCTAACCAATGTAATACCCGCACCCAGTTCTCCGGCCAGTCCAATGCCGGCTACAAATCTTGCGTAAGCATACTGATCAGTGTTCTGAACAAATCCGGTAATGAAATTGGCAATAGAATAAAGAATTATGGAACCAAATAAAACAGATAGCCTTCCTTTTTTATCGCCCATGATACCCCAAACAATACCACCAATCAGTAAGCCTACCATTTGCCAATTAATAATTTTTGTACTGGCAGCCAATACCGCTTTTCCATCCTGCAGGTTGACTCCGAGGTCTCTCAAACTTGGTTCCCTGACAATGGTGAATAGTAACAGATCATATATATCGACAAAATAACCAAGAGCGGCTACAATGACCGCAATACTGAATATGGAATTCGATTTGGCAGGCAGAGACTGCATAAAATTTAT
Organism: Chitinophagaceae bacterium; assembly: GCA_040007815.1. Lineage (GTDB taxonomy): Bacteria > Bacteroidota > Bacteroidia > Chitinophagales > Chitinophagaceae > Terrimonas_B. Next base: position 60,057 of record JBDTUH010000024.1, on the reverse strand, counting down.
GGATTTACATTCGTATCGGCAGGTGGTGGAGTTGCTGGTTTGCTTTTTGAAAAGAACAACTTATATAAAACCGGTAATGTTGTTACCAGGATAATAATGATAGTTATGGCTTCAATATGATCCTTCAGGCTGAATCCAAATTTACTTTCAACCCAGGTCTGCAGAAAGAATCCACCGAGCATCATTGAACACACCCAGGCCACGCTACCTGCGATATTGTAAAATACAAAATGAGGCTTTGGCATTTTTACGATACCGGCAACAATGGGGGCAAAAGTGCGGATGATTGGCAGAAACTTGGCCAGGAAGATAGTTGCCTTACCGTATTGATCATAAAAATCCTTTGCTCTCACAAGATGTTTCTTCTTGAATATCCAGGTGTCCTTTCGTTCAAACAATAAAGGACCAGCTTTATAACCAAACCAATAACCTGCAACGTTACCAAGTACCGACGCCGCAATCACCATCAGGATGATCACAATATGATAAAAGCCAAAAGGATGCTGCGTTTCTGCGGGCAGGCCCGCCAATTCATTAACCAGGCGGCCCATAAAGATCCCGGCTGCAAACAAAAGTGAATCACCAGGCAAAAAGAAGCCTACAAAAAGACCAGTTTCAGCAAAGATTACAAACAATAAAAAATATAATCCGCCATTATCTATGATCCAGCTAATAAATCGTTGAATAAATCCGCCACTGTCCAACAAGTAAATGTGTAATAAACTTTCCATATTAATCAAGCCAGGTTAATGATTGAGGTATCAAATATTTTATTCAAAAACGGCATCCGCTTCCTTTTCGTTAAATGCCAATGCTTTTTTATCATCAAATTCGCCTTCCCATCTTGCCACCACGCAACTGGCTAATGTATTACCAATAACATTAACTGAAGTCCGGGCCATGTCCATTAGTTCATCAATGCCGAAAATAGCAGCAATAGGCCAAAGGGGCAAATGAAATTGGTCGGCTGTGGCGATTAATATTACCAAAGATGCCCTGGGTACGGCTGCTACACCTTTACTGGTCAGCATTAATATCAGGCCCATCGTGATCTGGTTACCAATACTTATATGAATATTGGCTGCCTGTGCCACAAACACTGAAGCCAGCGAAAGATATAATGTAGTGCCATCTAAATTAAATGTATAGCCGGTGGGGATCACGAACGAGACTATTTTGCGGGGCACACCAAATTTCTCCATATTCTCTAAAGCTTTTGGTAAAGCCGAATCGGAACTGGTAGTAGCAAAAGCTATAGAAACAGGTTCCCTGATAGCTTGAATAAATTTCTTCACCGGAATCTTGATGATCAAAGCTACCGGTAACAAAACACCGAACAGGAAAACGATCAATGCCGCATATAATGTAAGCACCAGTTTTAGCAAATTTTCCAATACTCCAATCCCCAGGTGACCAACAGTAACAGCCATGGCTGCACCAATACCGATAGGTGCGAAATGCATAATGATGTTGGTAAACTTAAACATTGCCTCCGATAAACTTTCGCAGGCCCTCAGCATTGGTCTCTTCTTTTCTTCTTTTAACATGGCAAGACCGATGGAGAAAAGTACCGAGAATACCACAATTTGCAAGACCTTACCATCATAAATGGCTTTAATAAAATTGGAAGGAAAAATGTCAACAATATGTTCGCTCCAGGTCAATGCCTTTGTTTCAGGAAGTTTCTCTAATATCTCCGGCTGGACTATTCCAACTCCTGCTTGTGAAATATTAATAGCCATGAGGCCGATCGCCAGCGCAATAGTTGTTACTATTTCAAAATATAATAACGACTTCCATCCCAAACGGCCTACCTGTTTTAAATTAGAATGCCCGGCGATGCCAACAACCAGTGTAGAAAATAATAAAGGAGCCACGATGGCTTTTACCAGGTTTAGAAATATTTGTCGCAGGAATAGCAGATTTTGGGAAAAAGCACGGTACTCAAAGCCGATAAGTATTCCCAAAACCATGGAAAACATGATCCAGGCGGTTAGTGATTTTTTGAACCAGGCATAAATGCCCAAACTGGCAATAAAAATCCACCGGGAAACAGATAATACGACATCCGGTACATTTATAATATTGTACCATTTTAATACATGAAGCAGGGTGACGATTGTAAATAAAATAAGAGAAAGCTTACCAGCCTTGCGATTATTCATATAAAATGCTGTAGTAAAGCGTCAAAACTAAAGGTTTACTTCCAAATTATGGATAAATTGAAAGAATCCGTTGGTGGTAAACCGCCAATAAATCTTTTTGTTCGTTTTTCGCAGAAATCACTATTTTTCAGGCTATTTTAAAAGCTGCAAAAGCAATTCTAAACTATAACCAATCAACTTATGAGTTTATTTGTAAGAAAGCCGATGGGTGCTTTAATGAACGAGGCACAGGAAACTGGTACACACACCTTAAAAAGAACATTAGGAGCAGGTGGTTTGATTGCTTTAGGAATAGGTGCCATTATTGGTGCAGGCTTGTTTTCAATCACCGGTATGGCTGCTGCTAATCACGCTGGCCCCGCCATTACTATTTCTTTTGTAGTTGCCGGTTTGGGCTGTCTTTTTGCAGGTTTGTGCTATGCAGAATTTGCGTCAATGATCCCGGTTGCCGGTAGCGCTTATACTTACAGTTATGCAACGATGGGTGAGTTCATCGCCTGGATTATAGGTTGGGATCTTGTATTGGAATATGCGGTAGGTGCGGCAACCGTTGGTATTAGCTGGAGCCGGTACCTGGTCAAGTTTCTCGAAGGTTTTGACGTTCATCTTCCTCATATGCTAACGGTCGGTCCCTGGGACGGAGGAATTATTAACCTACCCGCAGTTTTTATTATTGTGTTGATGAGCCTGTTATTAATAAAAGGAACAAGTGAAAGTGCTTTTGTCAATGCGATCATTGTCGGATTGAAAGTTACAGTGGTGCTGGTCTTTATTGTTCTTGGGTGGAAATATATTAACAATGACAATTACCATCCTTACATACCGGATAACAGCGGGAAGTTTGGCGACTTTGGTTTCAGTGGTATTATAAGGGCCGCAGCCATAGTATTCTTTGCCTACATTGGTTTCGATGCAGTAAGCACAGCCGCACAGGAAGCCAAGAATCCGAAACGGGATATGCCTATCGGTATATTAGGGTCATTGGTTATTTGTACCCTGTTGTATATACTTTTTGCTCATGTTATGACCGGCGTTACCAGCTATACAACCTTTGCTGGCAAAGATGGTATTGCGCCTGTAGCTGTTGCCATTGAGCATATGGGGAAACCTGATGTTGCGGGTGTTATACAACCTGATTATCCCTGGCTAAACCGGGCCATATTAGTAGCTATACTTGCAGGTTACTCCTCTGTGATCCTTGTAATGCTGATGGGGCAAAGCCGTGTATTTTTCAGCATGAGCAAAGACGGATTAATTCCAAAAATCTTCTCTACCGTCAATCCAAAAACGCAAACACCCGCGAAAAGCAATTTATTATTCATGCTTTTTGTAAGTCTTTTCGCAGCTTTTGTACCAGCCAGGGTTGTGGGAGAAATGACAAGCATAGGAACACTCTTCGCTTTCATCCTCGTGTGTATTGGCGTATGGGTAATGAGGAATAAAATGCCGGAATTACCGAGGGCATTCAGGACACCAATGGTTCCTTTGGTTCCTATTTTGGGAATCGGCACCTGTCTGTTTATGATGGTGTTTTTGCCAATGGATACCTGGATCCGTCTATTGGTTTGGATGCTGATCGGTTTGGATATTTACCTGGTATATGGCGCCAAGAACAGCCATCTGGGCGATGGAACCAATACCAGGAAAGGCATGAGGATCGCCAACATGACGGGTCTTGCTTTAGCCTGTTTGTTGGTCGTTGTAGGGTTTTTGCACCAATACACTGTCGGTTTCGATACGGATCGAACATTGCTTTATATTTCCCTGATATTTGCAGCTATCCACGTGGCGTTTTTTGGCAAAAAACTTTTGTCAGCACGAGGCTTTTAAAATTTAAAAAAATATTTCAGGAGGCGACACTATTAATGGTGTCGCCTCTTTTGTTTTCAAATTTCTGTCATTACCCTAAATTTGCAGCCCAACTTAAATTATAAACGACAACAGCTAAACTTTTACGATGGGACGGATATTTGAAGTCAGAAAATCGAGCATGTTTGCCCGCTGGGATAAAATGGCAAAGAACTTTACCCGTATTGGTAAAGAAATAATAATTGCAGTTAAAGCCGGTGGCCCCGATCCTAAAGATAATGCCGCACTTCGCCGTTGTTTTCAAAATGCACGCAGTGTGGGCATGCCGAAGGACCGTGTAGAAGCGGCTATTAAAAGAGCGCAGGGAAAGGAACTGGTAAATTATGATGAGATACTGTATGAGGGTTATGCACCACATGGTGTGGCGATTTTAGTTGAAACCGCAACCGATAACCATGTAAGAACCGTAGCGAACGTAAAAAGTCACTTTACAAAAGGACATGGTGCTATGGGCAACAGTGGTAGTGTGGCTTTCCAGTTTAAAAAAATGGGCGTGTTTAAATTGAAACCTGAGGGATTGAATGCAGATGATCTTGAATTGGAATTAATTGATTTTGGCCTGGAAGAATTAGGAGAAGGTACGGGTGAAAATGGTGAAGAAGTATTAGTGATCAGGGTTGGCTTTACGGATTTCGGCAATATGCAAAAAGCATTGGAAGATAAAAGCATCACTCCTATCAGCGCAGAACTGGAATGGATACCTTCTACTACCGTTCCGGTTAATGATGAACAAGCAGCAGATGTAAGTAAGTTAATAGATAGATTGGAGCAGGATGAAGATGTGCAGAAAGTGTTTCATAATATGGGGTGAAAAGTACTATAAAGCCGGGGCTGTAGCCCCGGCTTTATAGTAAATAGTCGTTACTCTATTTATTGATTTTTTTCCTTATTTCTCTTTTAGAACCCTGCGCTAAATATCTTCTGTTCCGCTCAGAAAATATTTTATTACTTATTCCAGTTCTTTGCGCCTTTGATTCATAGTCATTATTTTTTCCGTTGCAATTTTCGTATTTAAAAGAATTAATGATTGATCCACCTGTCAGAATATCTGTGTAACCGGCAAGTAACGGATAATTGTGCTCGCCGCTTGTCCACTCGGTTTTTCGGGGGTTGAGATCATAAGAAATTGATGTGTTACCTGATTCATCATAAAACATCATTCTTTCGCTTGAATACCACCTGTCGCCTGCGCCAAACGCAGAATTAGCCCAGGCAAATGAGTAGCCAATTCCCGGCCTGGCGGAGCGAAGAGGGTTTTTGATTTCCTTATTGAAGGTATACTCCCCCTTTTGTGCTGGTTTGCCTCCTACAAAAAATAGCCAGCTCTTAAGGTCCCCCTGCGGAGTATAGGTATTAAGCGTATAATAATCATAATTCAGGCTTTCGTTTTTTATGATCTGGCCCTTTTTGTTGTAGGTATTTACCACTACGTCATCCACTTCTTGTGTATTACCCAAGTACCATATTTCTTTTACTACTTTATCATTTTTATATACAAAGAAGATGGTATTAAGAAGTTCACCATCAACATAAGCTCCGGCCATTTTCATTCTCCCGTCGTGATAATACGCCATTTTATAGGTAGTTCCATAAAAGGTTGTCCATTCATCAACAAGACCATTTTTATAGGTATAGTTGTCTATTTGTTCATGGGCATGTATAAAATCATACAAATAGTATTGCATCACCCGGCAGTTACCATCCCTTCCGGATTTACCGGCAGTTGCCTGTTCTGAAATTACTTTATGTTTTTCCGTTGCTTCCTTCTGGCAGGACGGAAAAAATAGCAGTTGTGTCAATAATACAGTTGCAGTAAAAAATATTTTCTTTCTCATTCTTTTTTTTTAAGATTTGCGTGTTATTTCTTAAATCTGCAGTTTTACAAACTCGATTAAACCTATCTTGTTTCCAGGTGTTTTCTTAGTTCTATCACTTGTTCTTTCATGGATTTACCGGAACCTTTCATTAACCATTTATTCGGGCTAATTTTTCGATCACCGACTGGTGTCAATCTTTGAGCAGCAACTGGCTTATCCCGGTCATCATGTCCGCATTTGTCATAATCAAATCTGAAATGAACATATTCCCGGGTTAACACGTCAAAAAAATCAGTCGCAGTGACGTAATTACGGGCGTTAAAACTTACGATGCTTTCGCGGGGGTCCTGGTCAAGAAGAAGCACCGGGTTTTCCCCGTTTTCATCGTAAGAAATATCTTTTTCGCTTGTCGAGTACCATTGGCCCTGTCCCCACCAGCCATTAGCTGAAATAAAATCATAAACCAGTCCCGGCCTTGCTAAACTTGGATTTCTGTGGTGAGGAGGCAGGTAGCTAAACTCCTGTTCATAATTTAGTTTTCCACCAACATAAAATTTCCATCCTTTTACACTGCCGCCATCCGGGGTGTATCTATAAAGACTTATATAATCGCCAAGAATACTGGCCGACTTCCACACTCTCCCATTTCCATTGTAAAAATGAAATACCTCATCCACTTTTATTTGCGTATTTCCGTCATACCAGATTTCCCTGACAAGCCTATCACCCTGGTAAAAGAAAACGATCGTATTGAGCAATACATCGCCTGAATAGTATCCTGATTTTATCAATCTTCCCCGTGCATCATATTGAAACTTCAACTTGCCGTTTTCAATAAAATCAAAATTCTCCTGGTCCACCAATCCCCGCTTATTATAGGTATAGGTTCGCATGCCAAATTCGCTGATGTTGCTTACCAGGCGGCAGCCATCCTTGTCATTCCCATGAGAACCTCTTGCCTGCAATTCACCTTCACTTTTGGTTACTGCAGGAGTTTGATCTTTGATTTCCTTCTGGCAACCGGCGACAAGCAGAATGGTTAAAAATAAGAAGCTGAAAATTTTCAAATAAGTCTTTTTCATAAAAAATTAATTAATGGTTATTGGGGATACTATTTCTTCATTTCTTCAATTTGTTTTTCAATAAGCTCTGGCGGGCCCATCCTTAACAGTGCTGTTTTCTTAGTATTAATATTCGCTTTGGCTGATTGCAGCAGAGAGAAATCAGTCGCCTTTGAATGATCATTGTGATTGCCCCCGCGTTCGCAATTTTGAAATTCAAAGCCATAAGTTTGCACGCTGGCGCTAACACGATCGTAATAAGTTATTAAGGAAGGATAGTTTTGAAAACCAAATTGCAGTTTGGTTTTCGCCGGATCAAAATCCCATAAAACTGTTGGCACTCCATTTTCATAAGCAGTTGTTTTATCGCTGGTCTCCCACCATTGGCTGAATGTGAAAGCCACAAAGGGGAATCCATACGGAATACCCCGGATGGCAAGAAATGGATTCTTGTTAGGTTTGTAATAAGTATATTCTGCACGCTGAATCAATTCTCCACCAAAAAAGATATCTACTTTGGGTGTGTTACCATTAGGGCTGAACTGAGTAGCAGCACTATACCCGCCATCGCTGATTTCTCTTTTTATCATCTGATCTTTCCTGTTATATATGTTTACAACATCAAAGATGTAACCGGAATAATCCCAATGCTCTTCGGTGATAAGTTTACCTTTCCACACAAAATCAATGGTAGCCACCCATGCCCCATCGTAATGATACCATGCTTTTATAAGCCGGTTGTATTTATCATATTCCATAGTATATACATCGTGGTACACTCCATCGCCATAATTGATATGCCACTCATCCGCGAGGCCTTTTGAATTATAGTGATACACATGCTCAAAGCCTTCGATAATCAGATGGGCAAACTGGCACTGATCTTTCTGGGAGTTGTTGTGGGAGCCCCGTGAGGCAAGCTCTTCCTTTGGTTCATTAGCGGTTGGTTCATCAACAGATTTCTGGCAGCCTGGAAAGAACAGGCTGGAAATCAAAAGGAAGGCAAGCCCGGTTAGACATTTTTTTTTCATAACTCTTTTTTGGGGGTTAAAGGTTTATTGATTTTGATTGAGAATGCTTTTCATTCCCGCGTGGAACTTTGATTGAGAGAGTTTACAAAGAGTAGATGACTACAACTGAAAGTTCATGCCATACCCGGTAAAAAGCAATACCCCAATGGGTGATTTTTAAAGAAGATAAAAAAGAGATGCCTCCGTCAGTTTAGCCCGTGCTGTATAGCTTTCATAACCGCTTCACTGCGGCTGGCCACATGGAGTTTACTGTAGATATGTTTTACATGTGTACGGACTGTTTCATAACTGATAAAAGCCTTGCCAGCTATCGTTTTGTAGTCATGGCCTTCTACCATCAGCCTGAGTAATTCCTTCTCGCGGTCGCTGAGCTGGTAGTCAGTATTACCGGGTGAGACAAGAATGATATTTTTATTGGCGAAAAAACTCAACATTTTTTTAGCCACGGTCGAGCTCATCGGCGCTCCACCATTATATACCTCGTTGATAGCATCCAGGTATTTATGTGGCGGGTCATTTTTCAGAATATAACCGGAAGCTCCGGCGCACAAAGCCTGGAAGATCTTTTCACTGTCATTGAAAACTGTTTGTATCAGGATCTTTACATCGGGAAATTTATCACAAATATGTTTTGTTATGTCAATGCCATTCAGTCCCGGCATTTCTATATCCATCAACACTACATCCGGTTGGCTGCGTTGGATATCCATTTCCCAACGGTTGCCATCCGCGAAAACTCCGGTACAGGAAAAACCGGGTGTGCCGCAGAGAATGGCTTGCAAAGCGTCTCTTACTAGCTTGTTATCTTCAAATATCGCAACACGGATTTCCATAAACGAATCTAAAGGTGAGGCTAAAATCCTTACCTGCCAATACCTCATTGGGTGAATTTACATTGCAGGCAAATGGACGCCCCTTCATTTTCTTTTGATTGAAAGATCAGCTTTGCGCCAATCTCGTCAGCCCTTTTCTGCATATTATTAATGCCATTGCCCCTTTTCACTGTTGCTATATCAAAACCCCTCCCATTGTCAGCGATCCAGATACTTATCTCCTCACCATGGTAAGCAATGGTCATTTCAATCTGGGTGCCGTTGCTGTATTTTACTGCGTTGGCAATGGCTTCCTTACAAATTAAAAAAAACTGATGCTTATATTGTGCAGACAGTTTAATAACAGGAGATGTATTAGCAACCATCTTTAATGTAAACCCCGCAGGTGTACACATATAAAGGGCAAATTCTTCTATCTTGTCAGAAAAACTCTGCAGTTCGTTTTCAACAGGGTTAATAGCCCATACAATATCTTTTAACCTGTTCACCACTTTTGTGCTGGCCTGTTGAATTACACTCAGTGATCTTCCCGCTTCAATTGTTTTACCTGAAAGTGACTGCAGTGCTGCTATATGACTGTACAAATTGATGCCGCTTAGTTCGGCGCCAATATCGTCGTGCAGCTCCTTGCTTATCTGGTTGCGTAGTTTTTCCATTGCAAGCTCCGATTTCAGTTCAAAAATGGCAGCCTCTCTTTCCAGGCGTGTCCACTTGCTGAGTATGGCAAGGTTGAAAAAAAATATTTCAACCAGTAGCCCAAACTGTATAAAGATATACGGGTATTCTCTTACAATGATATGCCGGGTGTCAGTGTTTTGCAAAAGCAACATAAAAACAGTTAAGAATGTACCTGCCAGATTGGATACAAATGCACTTACAATAAATTTCTTAAAGGGAAGTTTATCCCTGTAAATAATGATGACTAACCAAACCCCTACAATAATACCCAGCAGGTGAAGAATGTTGAAAAGCAGGTTGGAAATAATGCCCATCAAATAAAGGATGAGGAACACGATCAATGCCCCCCACAAAACCTTTTTTACGCTACTCAAGATAGTAAACAATAGTTTATTTTTTGTGAGGCCCTGGTAGAATTTTTTTAAAAAAAGGATGTAACAAATATTGGCCGTTATCACCAACGGGGTATTCACGAGATTGTACCAGGGCGAGTACATAAATGTATCATGCGCTGCCATGCCGTAGAGATCAGTAGAGTTAAGGATGAAGTTAATACCCAACAACAACAGGAAAAGCCCAAAATAAAACAGTTCAGTTTTTTTTGAAACTTTATACAGATACATGAATATAATAACCTGGAAAACAAGTATACCGTGAAAGAAATAGTAAAAAAAAGTGATGGCCTTATCCATAAACATCTATTTACTTCATTATTGGCAAATAAAGATCGTGCCTTTGTAATCAATATCATCAAGTGATCTTACATTGCAGACAAACGGCGGCTCCTTCATTTTCTTTTGATTGCACTATCAATTTAGCCCCTATTTCATCAGCTCTTTTTTGCATATTGTCCAAACCATTGCCGCGCCTTACCATTACGGCATCAAAGCCTTTTCCATTATCGCTCACCGAAAATTCCAGTTTATCGGCTGATTTTTTTACTATTAACTCCAGCAACGTGGCATCGCTGTATTTACTGGCGTTATTAATGGCTTCTTTGCAAAGCAGGTAAATATTCCTGCGACTTTCCAACGGTACGTAAATATTTTTCGCTTCCTCTTCCACAACTATCCTGACCTGCATATTTTTTACCGCCGCCATATCTTTTGCATATTCTTCCAATTTTTCGATCAGCTTTTGCAAGGTGTCCTGACCAGGGCTTATCGCCCAAACCAAATCACCAAGATGCTCCGTCATTTCACCCGCTGACTTTTGAATGATACCCGCCGACTCTTTTACCTGCTCATATTTACCGGCCTGAAGCAAATTACTTATGATATGACTATACATACTTATTCCACTGAGAGTACTACCCAGGTCATCATGGAGTTCACTTGAAATTTTATTCCTCAGGTTTTCCACCGCCAATTGGGATTGCAATTTTTCAATCGCCAGTTGTCTTTCCTGGAAATGCCATTTCAGCAAGATGGCTGCGAGGTAAAAAATCATATCCCCTAATATACCAAGCCGGATAAAAAATAAAGGATAACCGGTGGTAAATAGATGCTGGACACCGTTGTTTCCTAAAATAATCATGCACACGGTAATACAAGTTCCGGTAATCGTGAACAGGAGCCCGATTGCTACGGAGCTGGCAAAAGGAGGCTTCCGTCTAAATACAACATATGCGACTAAAGCCGCCGGAATGGCTGTAATTAACTTTACAGAATAAAAAACAAACTGCTTGTTATTATGTAAAATGGTCAGAATTATGAAGAGCAAAATCATTGCCGGTACAAGCCATAATACAAAGCGAAAAACCCTGCTTATATTTTTATCCGTTGTTATATCGCTAAAAAAAGCCTTCAGGAATAAAAGGTAAAAAAGGTTCTCAACAATGATTACAGGAGTATTGACATAATCGTACCAGGCCGAACTCCAAACAATATCCTCGGGAATGCCAAAGAAAGTATAGGGCGCATTTATAAAAAAGTAAACCGCCGCGAAAAGTAAAAAGAGACTGTAGTAAAGCAGGTCTTTCCGGCGGGTAACAAAAAACAAAACACCAAATACCAGTGCCTGGAAAATCAGTATTCCCTGAAAAAAAAGATAGAAAATTTCCAGTGGCCTGCTTTGCATTTTTTAAACGTTTAATTCTGGTGTGTGCCCTTTAAAGCATCATGACTCTCAAGTATTACATTGCAGGCAAACGTACACTCCTTCTTTTTCCTTTGAATGCAAAACAAGTTTGGCTCCAATCTCATCCGCCCGCTTTTGCATATTCTCTAACCCGTTTCCCCTTCTTACCATTACCGCATCAAAGCCTTTTCCATTATCGCTCACGGAAAACTCAAGTTTACCACCCACTTCTTTTATCTTAAGTTCAAGCAAACTGCCGTTACTGTATTTTACAGAGTTATTGATTGCTTCTTTACAAAACAGGTAAATATTGCGACGACTCTCTACCAGCAAACTAAGTTCTCCTATCTTATCCGGTACTATGATCTTCACCTGCATATTCTTAATAGCAGCCATATCCCTGGCATATTCTTCTAATCTTTCCACCAGCTTTTGAAGACTGTCCTGGTCAGGATTGATCAGCCATACTATATCATTTAGCTTGTCCACCATCTGTGCGGATGATTGCTGCATCACATTCAGTGATTTCTCAATTTCAGCTGTTTGCCCTTTTCTCATTTGCTCTTTAGTAAGGTGGCTGTACATGGCAATACCACTCAGTGTTGCACCCACTTCGTCATGTAACTCACTACTGATACGGAGTCGTTCGCTTAATACAGCTTGCTGGCTTTGCAGCTTCTTTCTGCGGCGGTAACGGTAGAAGCCATAGCCACCCGTAAGAAGAATAGCTGCAATACCAGCATAAGCAAAATTCTTTTGTTGCTTTTGCTTGGAGGCAAGTGTTGTTTTTAATTCGTTTTCTGTTGTGAGAAGTTTTATCTGGTCTTCTTTTTTGTTGAATTCATAAGAGTTCTTATATATCTCGGATTTTTTTGTACTTTCTTCATTGATAAGGCTGTCACGGCATAAAATATACATCTTATAGTGATCGTACGCCTGCTTAAAATTACCCTGTGCGCTGTCTAATTCTGATAAAGCGTTAAAACTTTGTATAATACCTTCTTTTGAAGCACCCTCCCGTGACAGACTGAGCCCCTTTTCAAGATAAATTTTTGCTTTACTAAAATTCTTTTGGAATGTATATATTTTACCAGCGTTTATATAAGCCCGGGGGGATTCCTGGATTTTCATACTCTCCTCCAGGATTTGCAAAGCCTCTTTAAATTTTAAGGATGCCAGTGATTTATCTCCCGCCATACTTGCCGCTAATCCATGCTTTCTGGAAACGATTCCCATGCTGGATAAAACCCGGCTCATGCCTCCTATGTTGTTAGTTTCCTTAAATATTTTTAGCCCCAGGGAATCATTCCTCATGGCTTCCGCATAATTGCCGAGGTTAGTATACTCATTTGCAATATAATCATAGCATAGAGCAATATAACTTCTAAGCCAATCCTCTTTATATAATTCCCATGATTCCTGGAAGGATATTAAAGACTCCTTATATTTCTTTAATGACTCGGAATTATTACCTTGCTTCGAATGAATGCCGGCAATATTAAAAAGCATCCTGGCAATACTTGCATATTCACCCCGTTTTTCATATTTTCTCAGGTTTGCATAATAAAACCTTGCGGCTTCGTCATACTTACCTTCATTCTCATATGAATTTCCGATTTCCTCTGATATATAGTTTGACAGTATTTTATCGTTTACTTCTTCACATATTTTTAAAGCAAGCAGGTAATTGCTACGGGCTTTTGTGTAATTATTTTGATTAGAAAAAATTTGGCCGGTTAACCGGTATGCCCATGCCATACCTTTTTTAAAATTACTTTTTTTTGCAAACGTTAAAGCTTCTTCTGCGTATTTTGAAGCCTCTTTATAATCATCCAGGCTTTTATAACTCAGATCAATCAAAATCCGGGCTTTATTAGAATCGCTTTTTTCAATTTTAAATTTCTGCCGCAATTCGGGAATAGTAAAATTTTCATAAAAGCATATATCCTTCCAGTTTTCAATGATTATGTTTATGATTGTATCCTTACGAATATTAGCAACCCTGTTTTCCATTTCTCCGCAGTCTATATCTTTTTCAATTGTTAACCAGGTGCCGTGTGTAAATTTATACTCACACTTCCCTTCCGGAAGATTAAGTACGATGTATTTATGTTCCGCATCAAAGGGTTTTAGTTTATACTTTTTATTAGCAGAATCCCAATTGTTGAAATTTCCAGTTATGTATATTGTATCGTGCTTTCGGGCGGTTAACTCTTTAACAATAAATTGAACATTATGCTGCGCAAAAAGCATGTCTACACAGTAAATAAAAAAAATAAAAATTGAGAATAAATGCTTCATATATATTTTCACATCTTAAAAAATTCTATACTGCAAAAAGAAATCGCTTTTTTTGACAGTAGCAAATGTATTGTGCCTGTTTTTTAACTTTCCTTGCAACCAGGTGACAAACTGGAGGTTTCTGTTTCTCACAATCAAAAAACTGAAACTAACACCACACTAAACGGGGTTTGCATAAGCCCTCGATTTTTGATGTTTACCAAGCCTTATGAATATTTATAGATAAACCGATGTCACCAATACCCCATCAGGTGATTTTTAGTCGCATAGATCCGGGAGAATCTTCATACGGTTGTTGACTATTGGAAAAACGGGGCAACATAGATCATTGCCCCCCGCTAAAATGATTTGATTACAAAATTTACAACAAATCCGGTTAAAAACAGGATTACTTTTATATGCCTATGCAACAAAACGCCGGCGTTTTCGCCAGCGTCTGCAATTATAACTGCCTCATGGTGAATTTTACTCAGCCGATTGGGGAAGCAGGTCTTAAGTTTTCTCTATTTGCCTGACACAGTACCTAGTTTAAAAACATCATAAAACTGGTCCTCAAACAGCCCGGTTCCATGCTAATTGAAAATGGGGAATTTGTAGCTGTCGGTCGCAGCAATCGCCGTACAATACATTTGCCAGGACTAAAAAACAGCTATTCCGAGTTAACCTTCCTCAATTAACTTTAAATCCCCCGAATACTACCTGCCTGTATTGCTGCTGTACGCCCGAGTTCTGCTGAAGGTACACTGATACTTTGTCTCCGGCTTTTAGTTTTGCCAGGCTACTGAAGTTAGAATCGAATATCTGGCTGGTGGAAGACGCCTGAACAGATGAGATGGCAATCTGTTGATATAAATTGGTCCTGATAAGAAGTGTAATCATACCGGGGGCGGTGAATTGCGCCCAACTAACTCTCAGATCGAAATGGTAAATGCCGTCAGAAGGCACGGCAAATTCATCAGTAGCTACGGAAAAATTTTTACTCTCGTCAAAATACGCACCGGTAAAATCCACTTTCCTTTCCGAACCTGTGGCCAGGGGTTCACCATTTACATAGGTTGCAGCCGCCCTGAAAGCAATAACACCCTGGCCTGCCGGGGAAGCAACTATGGACCTTGTTATAGGTTTTGCCAACACACCCTGCGTCTGAGACTTGCTTGCTGACACAACTAACAGTAATGAAGCTACGGTCAGGACCCTGGCAAAAAAATGGAATGAATTTAGAAATTTCATATTGCTATTTTTAATGAAGAGGTTCAGAAATTATAGTTTACTTTTTTTTATTGTGTTCTTTTAAAACGCTTATATCTATTGTTGATTTAACAAGTTGACTTACCAGCATTCACTTTTCAGGATAACAGTTTTATAGATGTGAATTAGGAACAATCGAATTTAACCGGGCTATTTTTTTACACCTGTAATATCGGTACGCGTCATTAATCTGTCGCCGCTATGCATTTCCATTCTCACCAATCCGAAGTCGGGGGCAAACCAGATTATTGATTTTTGAACCGGCACACTCTTTTTGAGCATTTCTGCCATTCTGCTTTTTGCTTTATCGCCACCCATGTCAACATCAGATACAATATCAGCGGAAATCTTAAAACAATTCCAGGTACCTGCCGAAGTTGTCACAGATTCTTTGCCTTCAACCATCCTGTTTTTATACGTGGTTTTCACCTTCATGTCAATGTCACCTCTTTTCATGGCAACTGAAAGAGAAGCATCAGGCAATTTTTCACCCACAGAAAGATTAATTGGAAATGAAAGTGAACTAGCTACGGCGCTGGCGCCTTTCAGCGCTGAAAAATTAGAAAGCATTGCGCCTATATCCATAAATAAATTTTTCCCGTCACATTTATACTGGATATGCATAGGCGGTTTTCCCGCAGTAATAGTTGAACTAATATCCGCTTCGGCGACTGTAATACCGTTGTCATTTTTCACACCAGTAACAGTAGTTGTCTGGCTGCTTACTTCTTTTCCATTACCGTCGTAATTTTTTCCTTCAATAATAGCTCCTTTTTGAAAAACAACCAGCTTGCCGCAATTTCCAGAGGATACACCTGATCCAACATCAGTTTTTGCTTCAGTCGTTTTCGCAGAAGCGGATGGTTTTGCTGCATCAGTTCCTGAGTTATTGTTGCAGGAAAAGAGCACAGCAGCAATAAACAATACCAGTGAATTTTTCATTCTATTATTTTTTTATTAAAGGAAGTACAATTCTACTAAGGCGACAGGCTGTCCTGCATTCACTACCAGAAAATCAAGAGTTGCTTTTAGAAAGAGCTCATTCACCTATTTGGCATCAACCATCTTAATCCGCACAGGGAAAAATTCAATTTTCACAATCCTTGTATCGTCATTACAATTATTATCAGTACTGATATCCGGTCCTCCTGTATCTCCTACGATATGAAAGAATTTAACCAACGCACCTTCAACTGGTGGAACTTGTACTACGGTATTTCCATTTTCTAAAGTTCCCTTGATCAACCCCTGTAACACCCCTTTGTTTTCAGGTTTTACACCGAAAGCCTGTAATACGCCGGCTTGTATATCCGTGGCGTCAAGAAAAGTATTTAATGCTTTTGCCAAATCCTGCCCGGGTACTAAAGCCTGGAAACCCGCAGCAGGGCTAATAAACTGTGTCCGGGATGCTTTATCCGAAAGAATTTCCGTGATCCTTTTTCCATAAGGCGCTTCGTACACCAGTTTAGACCATGAGCCTTCTGCCTCACTCCAATCCTGCTGGGTTTCTTTCGCATTGAAAGTAATGTCAGCAAATAACTTCGTACCGTTATCCGCAATACGCAATTTGACTTCTGATTTCACTTTTGGTCCATGACCATCGAATTCCCGATCGCCCCTGACAAGTTTGCTTGGGCAAAGCCATTCGTTTATATCTTCCAGTCTTATGGTGGACAGACCCTGTGCCGCAGGCGTTTTCGCCATTTTGATTTTTAAACCATTCAGCACAATTTTTATCCTTGTATCGTCATCGCAGTTATCGTCGTCACTGATATCGGGTCCATTGGTATCACCATATATTTCCCAGCGTTTTACCAAGCCATCACTTTTATCAACAAGTCCGGCACTGGATGAATTCAGATTTAACGCTTTTGCGAGACCACCGGCACTAAAAACGGTGGAAGGCGACTTGCTTACAAAATGCACCTCTGCATACTTACCTCCCTGGACATCTGTAATATAATAATCACGTGGAGCACTATACAATATTTTTAATGTGGCATTGCTTGTTTCACTGTTATCACCACCTGGCAATTCTTTTGCTCTGAATTTGAGCGTTGCCACAACAGCTATCCTGGTAAAAGTTACTTGTACACTTGCCCATATTTCAGGACCCCTGCCGGCAAAATCTCTGTCGCCCTTTATAAGTGCTTTAGGACAAAAAGGGCCAACAGTTGCTTCATTAAGACTAATCAGCGTATCCAATGTCTGCGCTGAAACATGAGTTGCCGTGTAAAAAACAACTAAAAAAATAAGCATCTTTTTCATGTGAGACTATTTTGGTTAATGATTTATGATTGATCAAATATGGTTTAAAAATGTTCCGGCGTCAACTACATAGATATGTAGTAACAATGGGTTAGTGTAATGATAAATAAGAGCTAAATGCTGCACTTACAATGTGATTGTTTCAAAACGTCCTTCCGTTATTCTTACTTTGTTTCCATTTTTATCCAGAAGTCGTCCTTCAAACGTTCCGCTGAGCAATAGGAAGGAATCCTGCTGTTTTATATAGCTGATGACAATTTTTAAATAGTCATCCTGCTGTTTTAAAGAATAGGTTTTATGATTAATGATAAATTCCGCTTTACCTGTCTTATTACTTATATAGAATGTTCCCGGAGTGTTTACATTCTGCCATTCGATATTGATCACCATATTTTCATTATTGGCTGCATTGATATAAGCCATCGCAGTTTGTTTTATCACATATGCCCTGGCATGAGCTGCATCAGCTGTATATAGTTGACCATTGCACTGAAAAGTCAAAGAACCGATTGACTTAATGGTTTGCCCGGTTGCTGCCATTAGCTGTAAGGGCAGATAAAACAACCATACTATGTTTAAGTATCTATTCATATACTGAAGCAGGTCCGTTTATTCAAGAATGATATATCAGCGTTTAACTATCTCTGTCAGGAAGCCTTTGCTCTTGGTTCCGGCTTTGCTGTTCCTAACCATTTCCGTCTTACTTTTTATTTTGTTGCTTACACCGGTTACGATACGATCAACACCTATATTGAATTTATCCATGAGATATGTCTTTATCTTATCGACTTTCCCTTTTACCATTTCCTTATTCATGACGGTACTATTATTTTGCCCATCTGTAACAGGATCCTGTTCCATCCCATTGATCTGTATATTAAGATTAGGATCAGCTACCAGCGCCTGGCCCAGCGTGTCGAGTGTAGGAAAAGATTCCTGGGTCATTTCATTAGTTTGCCCGGTAAAGCTGATATTATTGGTTACTACGGAGCCTTGTTCCAGCAGCTGCCTGATCAGCATACTCCGGGCATCCACGTCGCCTGAAGCAATACGGACATTACTGAAGTAAATACCTTCTTCAGGAGAGGGGCTAACCGAAGAACCAGCTATGAAAAAATTATTCCTGTATTCGTCGGTTAGCAATTTGGGAAGATCTACAATCTTTTGTTTATCGAGGTAAACTCTGAACCTTGTTTTATTGATTGCCATGCTAACATGCAGTTTTCTTCCTACATACCCTGATAAGCGGAAATTTTTACTGCCGAGATCCTGGATGGTTTTTCCATACTCTACCACGCTGTTTTCATTATAACCGCGTAACACTATCCAGATATGCTGACGGTAAACATCACCCGCGGATACATCACTTAATGTTGTAAGCCCAAACATGACATGCGGCGCTATACCAGTCGTGTTTTTCAAAAACAGGTCAAATTCAATAGTGCAATTTTCCGGAAGGGCTTCTGTTAACTCAGGACTCACTGCTGTCGGTTGGGTGATTTTAAACCATTTTCCCGGAAGGCGATCAAGTGTAACTACTTCACCATCGCCACTGGTACTCCATTTGGCAGGGAGATCACCAACAGGATCAGGATCAAATTTGTCTTCAAAAATTATATTGCCACCCGGTAAAAAATCAAACGATTGGGCCGACAAATGAAAACTCAAAATAAAAAGGATAAGAGTTAACTGGAATAACTTCTTCATGACTTTTAAAATTTGACATAAAGCTATTCCGTTAGTGTGCCTGGCACAACTACATCATCATGTAGCCTTGAAAAAAGGGAGTGAAAAAATAAAAAATGAAATATCAGACTAATTTGTCTTTAATGGCTTTAGAAACCGCTTCCGTAGCGGAATGTACATGGAGTTTATCGTAGATCTTTTTTATGTGAAAGCGTACTGTATCAATACTTATTTTCAATTCGGCAGCGATCATTTTATAACTGTACCCGTTTACTAAAAACTGGAGAATAGCTATTTCCTTTTCCGAGAGATTACTTTTTTCCTGTTCTGTTGTTTTCGCTTGTGGTACCATCATCAATACCTTTCGGGCGACAGATCCTGTCATGGGTGCACCACCTGTAAGTACCATCCGGATAGCGGAAGGAATTTCTTCCGTAGCATATCTTTTAAGAATATAACCGGAAGCTCCGGCACAAATAGCATTGAATATATTTTCATTGTCATCAAAAACTGTGAGCATAATGACCGGTAGCTTGTCATCAATCTTCCTGATTCTTTTTACCGCTTCTACTCCATTTATCACCGGCATATCGATATCCATCAGAACCACATCGGGTTTCATTTCCCGGATATCCGTTTCTACGGTTTCCGCATTGGCCATAAGAGCCAAAGTTTCAAGATCGTCCTCTCCTTCCATCAATGCTTCCATGCTTATACGCAGCGCTTCATTGTCATCATATATCAAAACCTTTACAGCCATCCACTAAAATTATTTATTACTGATGCTAAGTTAACCACATAATCATGTGGCCGGTATAGTTAAAATTACTTTAGAGCCTTCACCATTACCGGAAAATATATCCAGGGTGCCTTTTAAAGCAAGGGCTCTTGCCTTCATATTTTTTAGTCCGCTTGAAGAAGTTTCCCCGGACACTTCAAAGCCTTTGCCGTTATCGGCAATCATCATGCACAAATCGCCTTTCTTCTTTTCGAGCCTTACCTGCACTTCGGTGGCATTTGCATACTTGGCAATATTGTTTACGGCTTCCTTAAAAATAAGGAAGAAATCCCGACGCTGATTCATATCGAGTGTTTTATTAAGCACCTGTTCATCAATATGTATTACAGTTTGGATACTCTTTGATTCTAATGTTTGCGCCACATACTCACGCATACGGATGACCATATTCTCCAACCTGTCATTTTCGGGCTTCACTGACCATACAATGTCGCTGATACCCTGTTGTACTGCTGCAGATTGCTCCGTGATCTTCTGCAAAAAGGAAGAAGTTTTTCCCTGATCCTTATACAGGTTTTTTCCTGAAACCTCTGATAAAATTTTTATACTCGTCAGCGTAGATCCTATTTCGTCATGCAGGTCTTTAGCAATATTATTCCTGACGGAAAGCAATGCTTCCTGCTCCTGTATCTTTCTTTTCAATTGGTACCGGTTAAACATACAATAACCAAGCAATGACAATAGTACTACCGCAGCAAGCATAAAGTTTCTCAGCAATGCTGAATTTTTTAATTGCTTTTGTTGTAACTGTGTCTCCTTTTCAGCCAATTGCAGTTGCTGTTCATTATTCTTCGCCTGCAGCATTTGCTTTTCTAATTGTTCATCCTGCTGTCTTATTTTCAATTCCTGCAGCTCCTTTGCACCTGATAATAGTTCTATCTCATTTTCCTTTTTCTGCGCCTCTAATAAATTGCCAGCTAATAGCGCATTTTGTTTCTCTATCTGGAGTTGCTTTATTTTTTGATCCGAATTTAACCGGGTGATCTCATTATCCTTTTTTTCCGTTTCATATTTCGTTTCCAATTCGGCTATATTCGTGGCGGTTTCATCACTGACAAGGCTGTCCCTATAGGCATAATATTTTTTTAAACTTTCATACGCGTTTTTAAAATCATTCACTTTGCTGTAGTATCCTGCCTTACTACCATATAAATCACGCAGGAGAGTCTTATTATTTAGTTGAACAGAAAGATCAAGTGATTCACTGTAAAATGCTTCCATCGCGACGGTATCCTTCATATCGCCGCACAGCAAGGCTGCCCATCTGCATTTCCCCGCTAACCCCGCCTTATCATTCATCTCCCTGCACAAAGCAATTGATCTCTTTATATAGCTCAATGCCCCGGGCTTATTTCTTTGCCGGTCCATCAGTACCGATAAATTATCATAGCTTCTTATCATTAAACTTTTCACGCCACTCTTTTCAGCATATTTCATAGCTACCTGTTGATATTTAGAGGCAGAATCTAACGAAATGGCCCAGTACAACCGGGAAAGATTTTCGTAAGAACTGGCAAGTCCCTGTACATCTCCTATTTTCTCCCGCATCATTACTGCCTCTCTTGCGTACTCAAGAGCTTTTGCATGGTTTCCTAGTTTAGTGTACACGGCAGCGAGGTTGTTGGTAGTCGTGGCGAGCCCTAACAGGTCTTCCGTTTTTTGATATAGCCTCACAGCTTTCAAATACCATTCCACCTGTTTTTCCAATTCATCTTTCTGTCCGAACAGGTAACCCATATCATTATAGACCAAAGCGGTGTAAGCTGATTGTTCTTTTTCAAATTTCAGTGAAAGAGATTGTTTGAATAATTTTTCCGCCTCTTCTAACTGATCGTTGTACATGCTTTGCTGGCCTTGCTGATAAGCGGTCAATGCCATCATAAAACTATCTTTCAACTGAGTACCAATCTTATTTGCTTCGTCCAAATAGTCTTTTATATCCAGCGGGCTTTCCTGCTGAAGCAAAATATCCGCGATTTTTAGTTTTGCAAATCCCTCACCACGCAGCATCTTTTTTTCTTTGCTTACCTGCAAGGCAAGCCGGGCATACTTTATGGCGGTATCAAGCGAACCGGTCACAGCTTCTTCATCTGACCGGTTTAACCATTTATAAATCCGGACTGAGTCTTTAGCGGTATATGATTGTGAAAAAACGGGGGAAATAAAAAAAACAACAAACCCTATCGTAACTATTTCCCTGAATAAACAGACTCGTAGTTTCTCATTAATCAGCATAAAGACGAATTGGGAGTAAAAATTACAAATAATCCGGTTAAAAACAGGGTTACCTTTGTATTCGGATGCAAGAAAACCCAGTTGTTCTTTTTGATGGTGTTTGCAATTATTGTAATGCGATGGTGAATTTCTCTATCCGTAATGACAAAAAAGCTGTTATAAAATTCGCTCCTTTACAATCGGAAACAGGCAGAAAGTTAAAAGAGAAATATCAAATCAACCCTGAAATTGATAGTGTAATATTGATAGACCAGGAAAAAGTATATACTTATTCAAATGCAGCTCTGCGCATTACCAAATATCTACGATGGCCGTCGAAAGCTTTATATGCTTTTGTGATTGTCCCTAAATTTATCCGCCAGCCTTTCTACAAATGGGTCGCTAAAAATCGGTACAAATGGTTCGGGAAAAGAGACACCTGCATGATACCGTCGCCTGAGGTCCGCGCAAGGTTTTTATCTTAAGTCTCTATGAATTTCCGGGGATTCAATATATTCATAAAGGATTTATTCTGCCAGCATCCAACTATATTTCAAATTCTCCTTTCATATAAAAAACACATTTGCCTCCCATGTTTACCCGATCCCCATTTTGTTCGCAATAAATATCACCGCCACGGTCGGACAATTGTTTAGCATTCATTATGCTCTTGTCTAGCTTTTCACTCCAAAAAGGAATCAACTGGGAATGAGCGGAGCCTGTAACAGGATCTTCATCTATTCCAGCTATAGGGGCGAAAAAACGGGAAACAAAATCGACTGACTTACCGGGGGCGGTAATGATGACCTTCTCTCCCATTTTTTTCAACGCGGTAAAATCGGGTTTGGCATTGACTACATCCTCTTCTTTGTTTAATTCTATCAACAAATCGCGATACCTGTATGCCGCTACAATTTCATTTACACCCAGCACTTCTTTTAAACCCGGTGGATAATCATTTATTTTTTCCGGTTTCCAGCTCGGAAAATCCATCCGCAGTTCATCCTTTTTTTTCTTTACGGTAAGCAAGCCGCTTTTGGAACTGAACGTAACCGACCTTTTCTTTTCTTTTAAAATAGTGAAAATGACAAAAGCAGATGCCAGCGTAGCATGACCGCATAGGTTGATCTCAAGTGCAGGTGTAAACCAGCGGATATCATAATCAGCTCCTTTTACAGAAGATGGAACAAAAAAAACGGTTTCAGCCAGGTTATTTTCCATAGCCAGCTTTTGCATCAGGTCATCCGGTAACCACTTTTTTAAAGGAACGACTGCGGCCGGGTTGCCAGCGAATAATTTATCCGTAAATGCATCAATTTGATAAAGCTTTAGTTTCATCTTTTATTCTTTTCATTATAAAAAACAGGTAGTGAAAGTTTAAACCGAAATGCCAGTACTCTTGTGGTAAAGATAGCGACGATGCAAATAATCCTTGACAGGTTTGAATCTACTTTAAATCTTTCCAATAAAAAATAAATCAATCCGCCTGCGATACAAGCCATGGCATAAATTTCTTTGCGAAAAAGCAACGGTACATTATTCAGCAAAACATCCCTGATCACTCCGCCAAAGCAGGCCGTAATAGTACCCAATGCAATACAAATTCCGGGGCTGAAATTTTTGGATAAACCCATCTCCAAACCGATGATAGTAAACAGTCCCAAACCCAATGCATCAAATAAAAACAATGTAGTGGTAAGCTGCTTCAGGTAGCGACTGAAGAACATGGCTGCAACGGCAGCAACAAAAATGACAATGGTAGCGGTTTCGTTGGTCAGCCACGCAACGGGCAGGTTGCCGATCAGTATATCACGAAGTGTACCGCCGCCTATGGCTGTAACGAAGGAAAGCACCAGCACTCCAAAAGGATCTAATTTTTTTTCCATAGCCGAAAAAGCTCCAGCCACAGCGAATGAAAATGTACCAAGAATATCAATGATATAAAGAAAGTCACTTCGCATTGTGGGGCAAAAATAAATAATCCCGCTCTGGCGGGATTATTAAATCAGATAAAATGTATTTTAATCATCCAGGCGAAAAGAAATTTTACAAACAATCCCGTAGGTGCTCACCTTACCATCTTTTACGTGAGCCTTGATATCTTTCACATACACCGAGTCAATATTTCTAACTGTTTTAGAGGCCTCTGTTACCGCAGTTTGAATAGCATCGTCAATACCTTTTTCGGATGAAGCGATAACTTCAATAACTTTTACAATTGGCATAGCACTTGATTTAGTAGTGAATAATGTTTATTACTACTATCAAGTTACAGCTAATCTTTATTCAGACATCATTTCTTTTATAACAGATTCAATCTCTTCTGCATTGGGTTTGCTGAAGTAATCTCCATCACTTCCGTAAGCAGGACGATGGGCTTTCCCGGTAATTGTTCTTGGAGCTACGTCGAGGTATTTATAGCCCCCTTGTTCTTCCATTACTTTATTAAACATATAAGCGGCGGCGCCACCGGGTACGTCTTCATCTATAAAAACGATCCGGTTTGTTTTTTTGAGGGAGTCAAGAATTTTATGATTGATATCGAAGGGGAGTAGAGTTTGTACATCGATGATCTCGCAACTGATGTCAAAAGCTTCTAATGAATTAACCGCATCC
Organism: Chitinophagaceae bacterium; assembly: GCA_040007815.1. GTDB lineage: Bacteria > Bacteroidota > Bacteroidia > Chitinophagales > Chitinophagaceae > Terrimonas_B. The sequence continues at coordinate 35,392 of JBDTUH010000024.1, read as the reverse complement.
TGTATGATACGCAAGGTAGAACCATAGGAAACAATGGTAACATCGGTTCCATCTTTTATTACTTCAGGAATACCAAGAGGTACCGTCATGTCTAAAAGATTGGACGGCAATTTCTCTTTCAACCGGTATCCATTCAGGCATTCAATAATGATCGCCGGATCATTACTCCTTAATAAAGTATTGTACATGCCTGCAGCCTGCACCATATTTCGCGGCACACATACATACATACCACGAAGTGAATTAATAATGAGACCCATCGGCGAGCCGCTATGCCAGATACCTTCCAGCCGGTGACCCCTGGTACGGACAATCAACGGACAACTTTGCTGGCTGCAGGTTCTGTAATGCAAAGTAGCTACGTCATCGCTTAAGGGTTGCAGACCATATAGTAAATAATCGATGTATTGTATTTCCGCAATAGGTCTTAGTCCACGCAGAGCAAGACCAATGCCCTGTCCCATGATAGATAGTTCGCGGATACCGGTGTCAAATATCCTTTCATCACCATACTTCGCCTGCAAACCGCTGAATCCCTGGTTCACATCACCTATCTGGCCGAGATCCTCACCAAATGCGACTACTTTCATATTGGAACTAAACAACTGGTCAAAAAATTTATTCAACACTTCATAGCCGTTAATAGCCTGCGCATCCTCATCAAATTCAGCTTTTACCTCCGGTACTTTCAATGCGCTTTTAACCCCTTCATTGTATAAATAAGTATTGTAGAATTTTTTATTCTCAGAAAGAAGGTCATTATAATATTCTTTTACCCCGAAGGCAGCAGCATTGATTCCGACAAGGCTAACGGCATCATGTAAAGCTTTCATTACATCCCTGCGCAAGGGTTCACGATTCAACGAAAGAGTGGTGACTATTTTCCTTAAGGCATCCGTTTGCTGGGGTAAACTTCCGGTCATGTTGCCGATCAGATCTACGGCTTTATTTACCTGCAACTTTATCGGGTCAAGGTATTTTTGCCATGCCCTTTCTTTGCTTTCCTTTACTTCAATTTTCGCCTGTCTTTCAATTTCTTCAATTTCATCTTCATCACTCAGGGCGTTTTCGATAATCCATTCCCGCATTTTTTTCAATCCATCCCAATCTCTTTCCCAGGCCAGCCGGTCTTGTGTTTTATATCGCTCATGGCTGCCGGAAGTGGAGTGACCCTGTGGTTGTGTCATTTCATCTACATGAAAAAGTACCGGGGTATGCGTTTCCCGGGCCAGCCGGAGCCCTTCCTCGAAAACTTCGCACATACCGGCATAATCCCATCCTTTTACCTTATAAATATTGAGGCCGTTGGTATCATCTTCTTTTTGCATGCCACTCAGGGCTTCTGAAATAGAACCCTTTGTTGTCTGAAATTTTTTAGGAACTGAAATTCCATACCCATCATCCCATACAAAAACAGCGAGGGGTACCTGGAGTACTCCTGCAGCATTAACCGTTTCCCAAAAATGCCCTTCGGAGGTTGAAGCATCTCCAATAGTTGTAAAGCAAACTTCGTTGCCATTATCGGAAAGCCCGTCAAATTGTTTGAGTTCGTCTACCTGGCGAAAAAGTTTGGATGCCAGCGCCAAGCCAAGGGAACGAGGCATTTGCGCCGCAGTAGGCGCCATATCGCTCGCTATGTTCCGCGTTCTCGCAAGATTGCGCCATTCTCCATTTTCATCAGTCAGGGGGGTGCAAAAATGAGAAACCATTTGCCTGCCCGCGTTATTGGGGTCATTGTTTATATCGGGGTCGGCATATAACTGGGCGAAAAACTGTTCCACTGTTGCCAGGCCGGTAGCGAACATGAATGTCTGGTCGCGATAATAGCCGCTTCTGAAATCTCCATCCTTGAAAAACTTGGCCATGGCTATCTGGGCAATCTCCTTTCCATCACCAAAAATGCCAAACTTGGCCTTCCCGGTAAGTACCTCCTTACGGCCTAATAAACTGGCTTCCCGGCTAATACAGGCAATGCGATAGTCGTTGACTATTTCTTCCCTGAATTTGTCAAAAGACAATTTTGCATCAGCCGCCGCCGTTAATGGAGTTGGATTGTCCATCTGGCAAAAATAAGGAGATTAAGCACATTTGAACTTTTTCTGAAATTTGCCCTGTACAGCCTGCAACCAATGTTTGCAATCTTCCATCTTTCTTGTAAATTTGGAACTCCCAAAAGAGCTATTTATGAAAAAAATACCGACCCTCATCGTACTGCTGGCCGCCTTCTTTTTTGCAGGCGCACAAAGCACCCCTTCCACTCCTCCTGCGGAAGATGTTTTAAAGCTAAAAGAAACAGAACATGATTTTGGCAAAATCCCGCAAGGAAAGCCGGTGTATTACAATTTTGAAATTGTAAACACAGGCAAAGAACCCCTCAAACTCGATGATGTACACGCCAGTTGCGGCTGCACCACTCCTGAATGGAGCCACGAGCCGATAGCCCCGGGAGCAACCTCAATTATAAAAGTGGGATATAATGCCGCCGCTGAAAATGATTTTACAAAAGCGATTACGATTACCTACAATACGAACCAAACTAAACAACTGATAATAAAAGGCACGGTGTGGAAAGCTCCGGAAGGCTCCGCTCCTGCCAATGCATCTGTTCAATTTTTAAAAAAACAAACACTTTAAAATTATACCACGATGAAGAAGATCTTCCTTTTCGCCTCTGCAATTGTATTCAGCATGGCCGTAATGGCACAAACACCAGCCACTCAGCTTAAAGCTGATGATGTAGCAAAGTTTAATACCGAAAAACACGATTTCGGTAAAATCAAACAAGGAGTACCGGTTACTTACTTTTTTGAAATCACCAACATCAGTGATAAACCGCTTGTAGTGGAAAATGCATCTGCGTCCTGCGGTTGTACTATACCTGAAAAACCCGAGAAACCAATCAGCCCGGGAGCTACAGCTAAAATAAAAGTTCAGTATAATGCCGCAGCGGTACAGCCTTTCAACAAAGATGTATATATCAAGATCGCAGGTATTGACCAGCAAAAAGTATTGCATATCTCCGGTGAGGTAGTTGCCGCTGAACCTGTTGACGCTAAAAAAGCAACAAAGCAATAATCAAACATATTTCTATCGTTTTTACAAGATCCCTTCAGTTAGCTGAAGGGATTTTTATTTTCCCCTGGCTGGAAATGTTGCCGGAGAAATGGGGAAAATATTTACCACCCATCTTGTTTAGAAGGCAGCAGATTCCTCAACCGCTTTAGATTTCCCTGTTCACATACAACCTTTTCGGGTATTTGTCCACAAGAACCGGGTTCAACGGAATGATTTCCAATAGCAAATAATTACCGGTAATAAATCCGGCATGGCTTTTTGGCTGTTTACCAAAATTGCCATTATGAATACAGTCGAAAGTTTGTATATGGAAATGCCTTTTACCGTTGAAGAATTCAAACAAACGGCGGTTGACAAGAGCAAGGATAAAAATAGCTATCATGAAAAGGATGGTAACCTTGCGATTAATAATTATTTAAAAACACCTGAAGAAATAGATGCTGAATTGAGCTCATCAATAAATACCAGGACGGAAACATTCGCCGAACATCCATTTTTGATGGACTCTTACGGAAAGATTTTTAAGAACAGGAGTGATAATGCGTACAGTCCCGACAACAGCCCATCGGGATTTATGGAAGAGAACTATTAGTTTTTATCGCTTTTAGCCATGAAAATTAATAGCCGGGGTAGCTGCTATTTGGCTACCCCATTTTTATTTGATTGCTTCATATACTTATTAAAGACCAGGGTCTGTTGTAAATATCGGATCACTTCTGCCTGGAATTCTTCATTTTGTTTAGCGGGTCCATTCTCGGAAGTAAAATAAATGGTGTAAAAATTATTATTTCTAAAATTAAAATCAGGATCTGTTATATCCTTTGATGAAATAATGACAGTAAGTAACTTGGATTTTGTCTTCACTTCATCATCACCGGTAGTCCCTGTCTTCGCATAATAATAATAAGGCGTTCCACCCTTTAGCATAGATCCCAACCGGGCGGCAGTGCCAGCGAATAAAGCTTCTCTCATCCCTTTAAAAACATTTTCTCTTATAATAGAGAGGTAGCTATTGTATGGAATAGTATAATCTACATCAAATGAAGAAAATACCGGAGTAGTGGCGTAAGGATTTAGTGTCAATGTATAATTCCTGCTCTGGCTTACCAGTTTACCGAATGCTTCAAGCATTTTTGCGGGTGGCACCATTACCTGGCTGCTTCCTTTTACATGTCCACGAAAACAACTTGTAAACAGATCATACGGTATATGATGGTCCACATTATCTCCGCGTTGATCAAAAAGGGCGTACTCCGGCAATATAAATCCGGACTTGCTGTACGCATTCAGGAAAAGTAGTGAATCATAGGGTGTACCGAACATATCAAATCCCTTATCCACCGTATGAGTGTAAATGCCATAGTTATTGAAAAGCCCGATAGAGGTAAAAGAACTATCCAGTCCGAAATTGGCCTCCCTGTTCAGATACCCCGGCCAGTTTTGAAATCCACTCATCCAATATTGTTTCCCTGTATAAGTGAAGTATGGCCAGTGTAAACCGGTGCCCGGGTTTGTTTCGGAAAAAAACTTTGACAGGATCATAGTTGGATCCTGCTTTGGATAAGAACCCAGCAACAGGACATTAGAATGATAGTAATTATCAGAATATTTTAAATAATCCGCTACATTATTTATTCGTCCGTTGCTTTTTTCAAAATCATACTCCGGAACCTTTTCCCCTCCGTAATAGTGTTGTTTTTCTGAAAAACCTTCCGCAGCAAATGCATCCCAGTTCCAGCTTAGTTGTGAAGCAATTGCAGAAAATACAATGGGCTTCAATGTAGAACCGGGACCCGGATTCAACCGGAGTAAATTGATATTGCCGATCTGCTTTCTCAATAGGGATTGAGATACAAAACCATTCTCACCCATGATCACTTTATTGAAACCGGCCTTATCATTCGGGTCAGGACGATTCAACCCTTTTATATAATCAGTTAAAGCAATCAGCCGCCCATTGCCGTCTGCCATACAAATACCATACTCCGCTCCCGTTTTATAAGCTGTGTCCTTCGACATCATCACCTTAATTTTTGCTGAGAGCGAGTCCATCAATTCAAAATCGAAAGAAACAAAGGCATTTTTCTTTGTGTCGCCGGCAGCAGTATAATCAGACGAAACAGCTTCAGCAAAATTTCTCGCCCAAATAAAATCTTCTTTCATCGGGTATACATAGTAACGGTTGCCATTCACATAATAATTTTTCATAAATGCATCCGGTTCTATCGTAAGTATCTGTTCCTTATTCGATGCTGAATCAGTAATAGCAAAGCGACTGGGATTGTATACTTTTAAACTATCGTTTTGCTGAAGCAGAATACTTTCACCACTATATTTTATGTTCACCGCTGACCGGGATCGGTTAACCAGGTATAAGTCCCGGAAAATATTTTCCACAACAGGTGATCGGAACGAAAGCCCGAGATCATCATTAATGGCCCAATCAGGTTCATTGGTAAAACTGCTAAGTCTTTTTGAAATAACAGATCCGGTATTGGCATCCCATAAGCCGATATTGTAAACTGATGTATCGCCTAATACATTTCCCTGCCACGACTGCTGAAGATGAGGCGGAGGTTCTACCCTGAAATAGTTATCATTGACCGCAAGCTGAGGGGTACCAGAATACAAATCGAGGTAAAGCATACGACGCTGATCAAGATGACGTGAGAAACCTGAACGCGCATAAGCATTGATCTCAGTGGAGAAAAATTTATTGTCTCCATCCATTGCCCCCGATGATATCATTTTTCTCAGGGAGTCGCTGAACAATTCATCTTTTTTGGCAAGTGGAAGCCGTCGGGTTTTAGCGGATGTATCAAAATACTCAATTAAAGGTTGTAACCGCAACTGCACATACGAGTCCATTTCGTTTACCAGCTTTTCCACGGCAAATTCCTTATTCTTATTAAACTCAGGTTTTACAAAAAATAATAAAATAAATAATAATGTGAAGACAATAATACCGGGTAATGCTTTCCTTCGGTTGGCATAATGTTCCTGCGGAATATTTTTAAAGAGCAATACGACCCCAAGTATGAGGATAGCTGGAAACAGGATTGATTGTTTACTTAATATGCTTCCAAAAGGAAGATCCTGGCCAAAGAAAATATAACGTCCCGTAGCCGCAAGGATCACCAGCAAAGCAGTAATCAGCAGGTAATTCAAAACAGCAAAACCAGCCGTGATCGCGGGATAATTCGTATTGATACGATTTGTAAAATCAGGATATAATTTATAAAAAGTAGCGAACAATATCGCCGGTAACATCAATAAAAGAACATAAAGCAATACAGACCATTTACCATGCTCCGCGATTAAAAACCGGCTTGTTACCAGGTCTGTTGCCTGCGCATTATACTTAGCTCCTTTATTTTGTGGTGCATGTGGCAGCAAATTGAATCCCACAGATTGAACCTGTGGATTATTTTCTTCATGGATAAAAGTATTGATGAACCACTGATTTTGTGCGGCCCTTATAACAGGCTCATAGGTTTTACCTTCTTCATAAGCGGAAGCTATCGCTTTGTCCACCGGTGTAGTTAACACATCAATCCTGTATTTTGTCATAGCCGCTTTGTCTAATATTCTTTCCTTAGGGAAAAAAAAGAAGGCAATGCAAAACAGAACAACAGCGGACGCAAAACCCGCCAGTATTTTTTTGCGAAAAGAGACCTGAGCCAGGAGACGGGTTATCAAATAAGCAATGCCAATGGCGAATAAAATATATCCCGCCACATACATCGGTTGCGCCATGGTTAATAAGAACTTAAATACATAGGGGGCGTATAATAAGTTGAGTACGAAAAACAGCAGGTATGCAATACCGGCCGTGCCAAAAATGGCAGCATTTCGCTTGCTCCCGGCAGACAGGCCTGCTATGCTATAATTGATACATAAAAAAGCTTCGTTAAACAGCAAAAAATTGAGGAAGACAATGGCAAATCCAATATCAATAAAAGCAAACAGGGCCAGCAGGCTTATGGATAATAATATTTTAACCGGGTTACTGATAATGATATCCGGCGTTTTCCCGGTACCAACACTCCACCAGCTTTCGCTGGCAGAGGCCACTAATGGAGAATATTTATAAGAAAAGAATAAGTAGCCGAAATAAAATAGCATTAAAGCGATAGCCAGATGCCGGCAAACACCCGCATCAAAATGATTCATCCCGGCTATTCCACCGGCTATAAATAAAATCAACAGCCAGGTAATAAAAAACCAGGTTCTCGTACTTGCTTGTTGACTAAATGAAAATCTACTAGCTAAATTTTTAAGCTTTACAATTTTAGCTAAATTATTACTCTCATAATGATGATCAAAAGATCTATTGAAGAGCTTAGTTGCAAATACGGTTAAAGATTGATAGATATACTTTAAAAAAGCATAACCAAAAATCAATCCCAATACTATCGTGGCGAAAAGTATAATACCAAAATTAGAAAGGCTTTGCAACTGCTGTTGTGAAGGAAGATCCATTCCTTCGTAGGGCGGGAAACTCTTATACCGCCAGTAAAGTAAAAAACGGGTAGTTAATAATACTATTGTAACACAGGACAAGACCTGCCATACCCAGCTCTGTTGGCCTGCAGGCTTTACCAATGAAGAAAAGAATATCAATAGAAAAAATAAACCAAGACTACTGAACATCAATCGCTGCCAGCCCCTATCAGAAAGAATACGATTGCCAAACTCCCAATTATAGGTATTGCGAATAGAAAATATCCAATTGAAATTGGTTGATTTTGCGGGTAATAGTAATCTAGCGCCCTTCACTTCAATACTTCTCTTAAGATTATCCAGCCGTTGCGCCGTCAATTGCAAAGAATCATTCTTACCTGCTTTCTGATAGGTCAACAATACGGGGGAAAAATTAACACTCTTATCTTCACTGAAAGAAGAAAACAAAAACCCTTCTTTGAATACCGAAGGAATGACATGTACATCATTACCATCAGACAATAGAAATTTGCTGACTTTGTGAACTCTCCAGTCATTACGATTCTCTTCCGTCAATGGATAAGCTACAGGATAACGGCTTAAGAGAGAAAAGCTATCATTTCCTGCATACTTCACACGGAACTGGTTACGATTATTCTCTAAAAAACCAATGCCCCATGCAATATTACTTTGGTCAGGTAAAGAAACAGCGAATTGCTGGTCTTTCATTTGCACACTTACTTCATCATACTTGATTTTGCCCGCATGACTGAATAATCTTCCGGCTAAAAAATATTTCAATTCACCTGCTTTTCTCCTTGACACATCATCTCTAATCAATAAAATATTATTTAAACAGGTAACCAGTTGTTGATTATTATAATAGGACGAGTTGATAAACTCATCTTCGTCCCTGAAAATATTCCAGCCGGATATGGCTTTTTTTATAACTACTTCCCTGTTAAATATTTTTTCCCCGATTTTTAATTCAATTAAATTATCCTGCTTTGCGTTGATACTTATATTTCCTGCACTGCTTTGAAATGAAAGAGTATGACCAATGGCCGAATAGTTTTTTGACAAAATCCGGTAGCCGTCCTCACGTTCCAGGTATAAAGGATCTTCTGAATAAACAGCGTTTATTCCAACCTGGCCATTTTGCTTAGAAAGTATAAACCGGTTAAAAGAATTGTTTTTATAGTTGGTAGTGTCCGTGCCGCCTAATTCAATTTTACGGGTCACTTCAAAACCATCATGACGGATAAAATGATGATCAAGGTTACTGAATGTTTCTAACCTTAATGGTGCATGTATATTAATCCACAGGAAAGAAATGCAGGCGGCGCTGATAATAGAAAATACGATAGGAAATTGACTCCGCTGGTATCGCGACTTTTCAAAATTCCTGTAATACAAAAACCCATAAAGCAGCAATGCGATTATAGCCACTGCGTATAAAAACGTGAGACTTGTCAGGATTTTGAGCATACCGGGACTTAAGATAAATTGAGGTTGGTTTCATCAAATACAGGATAAGAAAGATGCTGTATAGCTGTTTTATCCAGTACCATCCGCAGCACCAATGCCCGGCTTCCATGTTCAATATTTAATTCCTTTAGTAAGGTTGGGTCAATACTATTGCCATTCCGTAAACTGCCGATACGCTGTACTATTTTTCCTCCTACCGAAAGGTCATTTATCCGGAGGTAGAGATATTCGCTATATAAGAGAGACAGGGAAATCAGGAGGTTGAGCATCTGTTCTCTTTCTTCAGGATTAATCTTAGCCGGGTTATTCTTGTTAGCATCCGCGATAGCGAGAACCGGTTTAAGAAAATGCTCATAGGCATACAATGCCACCGCCCGTTCCGTATCCAGGAGACTTTTGACAATTTCAGTTTCCGATTTATCCTTAGTGAATCCCGGGTAATTCCTGATCTTATACACTTCCATCATTTGTTGCTTCACCATCTCAAAGTCCTGTTTGCTATTTGTATACTCCTTTACTAATTGTTCCAGTTCCTGGTTATCCTTTGTCGCTTTGTCCAGTTGTTGCGTAAGCAATTGTATTTTCTTCTCTAATCCGGTTACTGATGCTTTACCTTTTAGTTTAGTTCCTGCACCAAACTCATTACTGCTTGCAGAAATAGCTGCAAACTCCAAATGTTGTATCTGGCGATTAAGGGAAGAAACTGTCTGGTTGAATTTTTTCTGGTTCCTGAATAAAATATAAAGAAGCACAGTAATACCTAATAACAACGCAATAGCCATCCACAGCAAATATTCAGACAACCGGTTTTCTGATTTCTGAAGTGGTTCCTGCGGAATAGTCTTTGGCAGGTTATTATTGTATACCTGAATAAGAGAGTCGAGTTCTGACTTTAGAATAACTGTATTCCTGCTAATTTTTTCCTGTGCGGTCAAAGTATCCGCGATTCTTATATGCTTTGTCTCCGGTTGCTGGGCCAGCAAGCACCCGGTAAACAGGCAAAAGAACAGCGAAATAATAAGTTTATAGTGCATGGCTGGTTGCTGATTAAAATTGAAAAAATTGAAGTATGCCGGTCTTCTTTATTTCAGGTTTTGTTTCCTGGTACTCCTTTTCTTTCACCACATCATTATACACCGTATTGATGGAAGCCAATTCTCCGGTCGATCCGGGGAACATGGAGATAGCTTTCATATCCTGTATCGGTGAATACACTTCAGCGACAGAAGTCAGGATACTGTACAATGATTTAACATCTTTTACTTTTTGGTTTTCCATGAGGCGTAAATAAATATTATCCCGGGTGAAATAAATATCCACTGTTTTATTTTTAAATGCTTTTAGTTGCTGGTTGTTTCGTCTCACTACAGCTGTATTATATAAGATATCATTTCCTGGTTCTACCTTAATACCCCTGTAGAGATAGAGGTTATTATTCAGCACATCATTGTTCCTGGATAATCCTTCTTTTTTATCAATAGGCATACCCGTAAAATCAGTAATCTTATAAGCGCCGCTAAATGCTCCATGGATGGCGACGTTCTTATTGTTCAATGAGCGTCCGGGTCTCACGGTATTAATTTTTACAGCAGTTCCCAGCAGATTTTTTAACTCTTCATTCAATCTTGTTCTCAGATCATCAAAGTAAAAACCTCTGCCGCTCAGCATCACCACTTTGATTCTTTTCTTAATATCTTTTGTAGTGACATCCTTAATGCTTGCAATAATGCAATAAACAATACTATCAATAGCTTTATTGATAAGACCCGTCACTTCCTCGTCCCATCGTATACTCCTGTTGCTGAGAATTGCTTCGGCATATTGCAGCAGCGTGGATTGATCCTTGTGTAAATTCCCGATAGTCCGCTCCGTACTTTGTGATTGCTCCGCTATCTCAGCAAACTGGGTAATGCCAACGGACGGCAATATTTTATACTTCTTTTTGTAGTTTTCGATCAGTTGTATAAAGTTCAGCACATCAACTGTCAGGTTCTGGTCAAGTATGTGACGACTGATAAAGTCTTTCACACTAATCTCGTTGCTACCCGGAATAGCACGCAAAACTAAAGTCAAAAAATCCTCGACAAAACCATAGGCCAATACATTACCGGCTCCTGCGAAACCCGTCCGGAAGAAACTGGAATAGTTTTCATTATCATCCGCCATTACGATGGAAATATCGGTAGTCCCTTTTCCACAGTCTATCACGAGGGCCATTTCTCCATTCGACAGCGCTACGTCCGATGAATTTGTTTGCTGGTAACCCATGAAAGCCGCATCACTTTCGGAAATGGTTTCATATTCTATATACAATTGGTCCGCTTTTAAATGCAATGATGATAGCAGGCTTCCTGTACGATACCTTAATTCATTTAGCATTTCAAAAACATCGTGCTGTGTATAAATATTAGGCACAAGCAGTGTAACGATAATACCTCCCTGCTGAAAATCGGGTTTGGTACTGATCATCAATCGAAGTATGCGAAGCAGTACAGCGCTGATCAATTCTTTTTTATGTGTGCGGATGCTGTAGTCTTCGGTATGATTATCCAATACCAATTGAAGACTTTTCTCAATACCCAGTTTCAGGTTGGGAATAATCTCGTAATTGTCCCGGAAAGCCATTTGCGTAGCCGCTACTTCCTGGCGGGTAATGTATAAGCGTAGCTCATCGTTTACAGCATCGTTGGTAAAATTGAAAGGAAATTGTTCTCTTTCCTGTTGTGTAATTCTTTTTTTTACCGCATAAAATGAGCGATACAACAATGGCTGTCCCTGTTCATTATTCAAAAAATCTTCCCGTCGCCAGTTTCTTGTCCTGTCAAGCCTGTTCAACTGGCTGATCACATTTTCCAAAATATCATACTGCACCACGGCGGATTGCGGACCGCAGTTTTTGTAACCGACCTGGCTCGCTTCACTGCCAAAGTCGATAACAACCCGCTGGCATTCTTTTGACCTTACAATAGAAAACTGGAATTTACCGGAATACCTTTCTGTTTCACCCAATTCCAATGTCACATAAATATGAAAAGGAAATTGCTCTACCCTATGCTTATAATAATTAAGCGATACTCTTTTTTGTTCAGCAGAATAATCCAATCGCAGGCCTGACTCTTCATCAAAGGAACGTACCACGGAAAACGCATTGGATTTTTTGATCAGCAATTCCGCATCATTCCCCCTTTTTAGCAGAGATACCTGGCATTCCTTTAACAATATATCCTGCCTGTCAGATGGCGCCATCTGGTTCAATACTACTCTACCGGGATCTTCCAGTGTAATTAAAGGTGTCATGACACGATCGTCGGCATTCACCACGAAATTGTATTCAATTTCTTCCCGGTTACCAGGCGTCGCATCACTGTCAAGTTTAGCAACAAAATAACGATCGCTGCGAATCAATAGCGGTAAATAGTAGAGGGCCATAGTTATTCTTTATTTAAACATTTACTGATCAATATTCAATTCTTCTTTCCCAATTCACTATTCACCATTCACATCTCCCTATTCCTTGCAAAACCACCGGTCATTCAGATTTCCGTAATTGCTCTCTTTGCCTGCGGCATAACAAAAATTAAATGCTTTAGATCTTAGTGACAAAAATGATACGGAAAGACTATCACTTTTCCATTCTCCTGTAACATTTCTTGCTGCCGGTGCGGCATACCCAACATTTTCGAACCGGATAGTGTCTGCTTTACTCACCTGGCCATTTATCCAGTTTTTAAACTCCACTACAACATTGTCAATATTATACCCGGTAGAATTATCAATAGTAATATTGATATTATAAAACCTGTTACCAGCCTGGCTGGTATCCCGGTCACTTTTTAATTGTAATTGTATCCTGTCGGGCCATGTATTGCGGATACGCAGATTGGTAGAAGTTACCCGATCCAATTTTTGACCCCTGGTGTACTCAATAAATTGAATAAGTGAGTCTACATCTAATAATGGAACATTTGCCGGCCTTAAAGCGGTTATTTCTACCGGCGTTGATTTTTTCCATTTAACCCTGGTGAAATTATATACAAGAAAAATAGATAGCCCTGCTATGAAAACGATAAACAGTTTTATTAATCCGGCGTACTTCCGGGTTGGTTTAGAAACAGTAGTAACAACTTTTTTTTCTTCTTCCTGGCTTGCTGTTTTTTTTAGAGGAACAATTTTAGCAACTGACTGTTTACTAAACTCGGCGTAGGTTACCCACTCGTTGCTACTGAATACCCATATCCTGATCCTCCCGGGATCAACGGAAGATTGTATTAATGTTTGTAACTCCTCTCCTGACTGCACTTCCCTTACCGCATTCGTTCCATCCGTGAACAAATATTTTTCCATTTAGGGAATTGGTTGTATTGGTTGGTTAATTGTAAAAAGCAGTCAAATAGGTATGTGGTTTTTATGAAATAGTAAATAACCATTTAAGATTGAAAAGATACATTCATATAACAGTCGAACAATCCTTCAAATTGCGTTACAACATTTTTTTATGATTTCCGATGCAGCGAAACGACAACGGCGTTTATTAGATAAAATTTCACAGCCTCCGCATACTAAACGGCGAATTCCTATTTCCTCTTACCTTTGACTCATGCTTACAATATCTAATAGAGGTGAGCAAATGCCCGCCTCTCCCATCCGCAAACTGGTTCCTTTTGCAGAAGCTGCCAAGAGGAAAGGAACCAAAGTGTACCACCTTAATATTGGTCAGCCGGATATTGAAACACCTGCGGCCATCATGGATGCGGTAAAGCATACCAATATTAAAGTGCTGGAATACAGTCATAGTGCTGGTAATGAGAGTTACCGCCGCAAGCTGGTAGAGTATTATAAAAAAGTGGGCATTGAGGTCAGCTACGACCAGATTATGATCACTACTGGTGGCAGCGAAGCTATCCTGTTTGGTTTTTTAACCTGCCTTAATCCCGGTGATGAAGTCATTATTCCTGAGCCGTTTTACGCCAATTACAATGGTTTTGCCTGTGCGGCCGGCGTAAATGTAGTACCTATTACTTCTCATATTGAAACCGGGTTTGCATTACCCCCGATTGAAGACTTTGAGAAAGTGATCACCTCAAAAACAAAAGCAATTATCATCTGCAATCCCAATAACCCCACCGGTTATTTATATAGTCGTGAAGAAATGGAAAAGCTGAAGGATATCTGCCTTAAACACAGCCTTTACCTGTTCAGTGATGAAGCCTACCGCGAATTTTGCTACGATGGGGATTATGTAAGCGCCATGCATTTGAAAGGTCTTGAACAACATGTAGTGATGATGGATACGATTAGTAAAAGATACAGCGCCTGCGGTGCAAGGATCGGCGCCCTTGTAACAAAAAATAAAGCGGTCTACGATGCGGCGATGAAATTTGCACAGGCAAGACTTAGTCCTCCGGGTCTTGCGCAAATATTGGGCGAAGCTGCGATTGATCTGCCGGATAGTTATTTCAACGCTCCCAAAGCGGAATATCTTTCCCGCCGAAATTTATTGGTTCAACGATTGATTGCTATGCCGGGTGTTTTTTGTCCCAACCCCGGAGGCGCTTTTTATGCCATTGCCAGGTTGCCTATTGATGATGCCGATAAATTTTGTCAATGGCTGTTAGAAGAGTTTTCTTATAACAATCAAACCGTAATGCTCGCTCCGGCTACCGGTTTCTATGGCACCAAGGGATTAGGAAAAAATGAGGTTCGCCTGGCTTATGTCCTGAATCTTACAGCTATCAATGCCGCAATGGATTGTTTGGAAAAAGCTTTGGAAACGTATCCCGGACGTGTAAAGAATATGTCCGCTGCGGTCGTGATGGAAAAATAATAAGTTTTTTAGCCCGCTATTTTCATTCCCGCGTGTTTGAACATGGTTTAAGACTGAGAGCACATTTCAAATACATAGCATTTTAATAGCCCATCTTTTACACAAAAAATGATAGGCTATTGCTATTGTATACCAGCCCTGTTTTAATAAATTAGGTGGCTATACAAAGGGATTTTTCCTTATTTTGCGCTGACCATTCCTTCTAACCTTAATCTAACGCCACCAACGACTGCTCCGCCTGACCGGAAAATTGAATTATTTGAACGTCATTTTAATTTAAAAACTGTTTATGAGAAATCAAATCTTATTGATTGCAGCACTACTATTATTTACTATCACCAGCTTTGCCCAACAGACCGTAACAGGTAAAATCACTGACAGCAACGGATCTCCGTTATCCGGCGCCTCTGTTAAAGTAAAAGGAAGCAGCCGGGGCACACTAACCAATAATTCCGGAGATTTCAGCCTGCAGGCAAGTACTTCCGATGAACTGGAAATAAGCATTATTGGTTATAAAAAACAATCTATAAAAGTAGGATCAAACACCACCCTGTCTATTAGTCTTGAATCAGAAATCACTGAGTTGGGTGAAATCGTCTTTGTTGGTACCCGCGGCAGCGGAAGAGCTAAGACGGAAACAACCGTTCCCGTAGATGTTATTAAAATAAACCAGATTGGTTTACCCACCGCTAAAATGGACCTGACTTCAGTTTTAAATATAGCAGCGCCTTCTTTCAACTATAACAAACAAAGCGGCGCTGATGGTGCTGACCATATTGATATTGGCACATTGCGTGGTTTAGGTGCAGATCATACGCTTGTATTAATAAATGGAAAAAGAAGACACCCGACAGCTTTTGTGGGTTTGTTCGGTACCCGCGGACGTGCAGGTTCCGGTGTGGACATGAATGGTTTTCCTGAAGCTTCTGTTGACAGAATTGAAATATTAAGAGACGGCGCTTCAGCCCAATACGGTTCTGATGCTATTGCTGGTGTAATCAATATCATTCTGAAAAAAGACATTAATCATCTTTCTTTCAATGCCGGCTGGAGTGGTTATTATGATACAAAGAATAACGCGAGGAAATTTAACTCCAATAATGATTATTATTCAAAAAATGCCATCGACGGTGGCAGCTTCTCTGCTTCACTTAATCATGGAGTAGCAATTGGTAAAAACGGTGGCTTTATTAACTACTCACTGGACTTTTTATCAAACGCTAAAACTTACAGGGCAGCACCTGTTTCGACAAACTATGCAAACGATAAAGATGCATTAGCTTATATAAACTCTGGCCGCAGGGCGTTTGGTGATGGCTCAATCACTACCGGTGGTATAATGTATAATATGGAAATACCAACCAGTCAATCAGCAAAAACAACTTTTTATTCATTTGGCGGATATAACTATAAAGCATCTGATGCTTTTGCGTATTCACGTAATCTTAGCGAGAGGCCTGACCGCTTTCCTGTTGATCAGAATTTTAATCCGATTATTGTTCCTTCCATAATGCGGACTACTGTAGATGGCGGTGAAACTTATTATAACCCGCATATTTTAACGCATATTACCGATATCTCTTTTGCCGCGGGCACGAGAGGCAGCGCAGGTAGCGGTTGGAACTGGGACCTGAGCAATAATACTGGCTATAATAATTTTAATTACTTCGGTGATAAAACTTTTAATGCTTCAATAATCGGGCAATCCAGCCCTACTCATTTTGATGACGGTGGTTTCCGGTTTTTACAGAATACAACCAACCTGGATTTCAGCAAGGCATTCAAGAGTGTTGCATCAGGTTTAAATCTTGGTTTTGGTGCTGAGTTGCGCTATGAAAATTACCAGATTTTCAGTGGTGAAGAAAAATCGTATAAAAATTATGATCCCAGTGGAACGCAGGCAACAGGCTCACAAGGATTTCCTGGCTTCAGCAATACAGATGCCGTAAAATCAAACCGTACTAACGCAGGCATATATGCGGACGCTGAGTTAAATATTACTAAAAAATGGTTGGTTGACGGAGCTGTTCGTTTTGAAAATTATTCTGACTTCGGTTCAGTATTTACCGGCAAATTCGCTACAAGATATAAAGTAGCAGGCAACTTTAACCTCAGAGGCTCCGTAAGCACCGGATTCAGAGCTCCTTCCCTTGCGCAAATTCATTTCAGTAACACATTGACTTCTTTCAGCGGCGGACAATTAGTTCAATCGTTGATCGCACCAAATACAAGCACGTTTGCCCGGGCAGCAGGCATACCTGACCTAAAAGAAGAAACATCTGTAAATGCAAGTCTCGGCTTTTCATGGAAACCAATGTCCAATTTTACAGTTACTATCGATGGCTATATTGTAAAAGTAAAAGACAGGGTGGTACTTTCCGGGCTGTTCAGCAAAGACGACCCGAGTTTGCCTCCAGCATTTGTATCCCAGTTTCCTGCCGGTGTGTCAACCGCACAGTTTTTTGCTAACGCCGTTAATACGACAAATACGGGTGTAGATATCGTCGCAGATTACACAAAAAGGTTTGGTAAGCATACACTGAAATTCTTATTGGCAGGTAATATTCAGAATGTGAAGATTGATAAAATCAATTACCCATCAGCGTTTAATACAAGTGATGCACTGAAGAAAAATTTTTACAGCGATCGTGAAGAAGCTTTTCTTAAAGCATCAGCGCCTAAAACAAAATTTTCATTGGGCGTGGACTATACAATGTCTAAACTGGGCTTTGGCGCTCACTTTACTTCATTTGGAAAAATCCTTTTACTTGGTTTTGGCGATGGCACTGCACTTTATCCGCAGATACCAAGTGATGCTGACCCCAATGTAGAAGTAAAGGAAGAATTTATTTACAAGGCAAAAATCACAACTGATATTTATGCATCTTATAAATTCTCGAAAAAACTAAGCCTTTTTATCGGAGCTGATAACCTGTTCAATGTTCACCCAGACCTCGGCGTAAACCCTTTGGCGAAAACATGGTTTACGGGCGATAATGAATCAGGCGGTCCATGGGATTCTGTACAGATGGGCTTTAACGGAAGAAGATTATTTACCAAACTCGCTTTTAACTTCTAACATTTTATTCATTTGAAAGAAAACTCTCCGCATAAACGGGGAGTTTTTTATTTTGAGCTAAGTAGTTCCTTCAACATTTCATGGGTCATGGCGGAAAGTTTAAGCGGCGCGGGAGGTTCTTGCAAATAATCATTTAACTGCAGCTGCCACCAGCCTACATCTTTCCACTTGCCCAGTTTATATCCTACTTTTTCATAGGTAGCAAAATAGTTAAATCCCATACTTTCATGAAACGCTACGCTCCTTTCGTTTGGAAGGTTGATCACGGCATACACCGTTGTAAAGCCCTGTATCTTTAAAACAGAAAATAATACGGAATACAACGCTTTTCCAACTCCCGAACGAAGATGATCATCCTGCACATACACCGAACACTCAATACTCCACTGATACGCTATTCGTTCGCGGTAGCGTGATGCGTACGCATATCCCACGACCTGCCCGTCTTTTTCATAAACCAACCAGGGCCAATTCTCCAGGTAGGAACGTATTCTGTTTGCAAAGTCCGCAACAAGAGGAACCCTGGTTTCAAAAGTGATAGAGGTGTTGCGGATATAGGGTGCATAAATAGCAAGCATAGCTACAGCATCGGTCGGAGTTGCCAGGCGAATCATGCGTTAAAATTAATGCGGAACCGCCTTATTGAAAGGACAAATATGATTTCAGCGTTTAGGTCAGAATCTTTATTTTTGCCGCCCGATTGCCGGGGTAGCTCAGCTGGTTAGAGCATCGGATTCATAACCCGAAGGTCGGCAGTTCAAGTCTGCTCTCCGGTACTAAGCTGGAAGTCTCATTTACAAGGCTTTCGGCTTTTTTTATTCTTAAATCTGGTTGTAGGATTTAATAACCGTTAACAAAATCGTTAACAAAATTCTACAAAATGATTAATCTTCCAAACGGCTGTAGATGCAGCCAATTATCGGTTTATCCTAAAAACTGGCTTTCCAAAACGGCTAAAATTACCACCAACTGGTACATAAGCTACCGGTTCTATGATCCAAATTTTCCAAAACCAAAACTTGTAGTTGTAAAGGGGATAAACCTCTGTAGGGAGCTGGTTGAGCGTCAGAAATTAACGAGGGATGTATTAAGCCGTGAGATGTTCAAGCTCGTAAATGAGGCTTACAATCCCTTTAGGAGCCAGACTAATAATCCTGAGCAATTATATGAGTTATCCTCTGTGCCTTTAATGGAAGCCCTGGACTATGCATACAACAAAGTATCGGTTTCGATACGAACAAAAAGAGACATAAAATTTATGCTGGCTGCTGTGAGAAAAGCTGTTTTAACCTTAAACCTACAAGCCTTTGAAATCTCCAAAATATCCAGAAAGTTTATCAGGATGATTTTAGAAGCAGCGAGCTATAGTCCAGATCATTTTAATAAAAACAGGAGTTACCTGATGATACTTTATTCTGAATTGTGTGAACTTGAAGCTGTGGAGTCTAATCCTGTTAGGGATATAAAAAAGAAGAAGGTTGTTAAACATATACGCCAGGTATTAACGCCGGAAGAGCGTGTGAAAGTCAACCAACATCTACAAAATAACTATCCAGAATTCCACCGATTTCTCCATATCTTCTTTCACTCAGGCGCTAGAATATCTGAGCTACTCAGGCTCAAGGAAAGCGATGTCGAATTAGCTAGCCAGCGGTATAAGCTTATTGTTCAAAAAGGTCGTAGCTACAAACAAGTATACAAAACAATTAAAGATATAGCGTTTCCTTATTGGGAAAGCCAACTAAAGCTTTGTAACCAGGGAGACTTTATTTTTAGTAAAAGGCTAACACCTGGCCCCGAAGAAATTCAACCTTACCAAATTACAAAACGCTGGTACAGGCTGGTAAAAAATAAACTGGGTATTTCAGCAGATTTTTACTCTTTAAAACATCTCCATACTACTGAGATAGTTGATATGATTAACGAAAGAGAAGCAGCAAGACATAACGAACATACCACCACTGCAATGGTAATCGGTATCTATGATGTTAATAGAGAAGCACGAAAACATAAGGTTGTAAAAGAAATAAATAATAAGTTCGCATAGCTTGATAGCTAATAATAAAAGGCGCCGCAGTAGCGCCTTCCATCGGGAACTATCTAGTATATTTTAAAACTTCTTAGCCAGCCAATAAGCATTGTCGATGACACGGCATTGTCTTTCCGACAAAACGATATTAAATTTTATACTATCATCTAAACTTCGATAAAAGCTGTTAAATGGGTTTTTTGATAATAGGAATTCCAATTTTTCTGGATATGATAGCTCCCAGACTATTTCGGTATCGGCAATCCCATTTCCTAAATTTTCGGCTATATCCTTTACTTCTATTCCTCTACCTGATTTATTTAGTGACCAACGCTTTTCATAAATTGGTGCGCTTGATTTGTACTCTGTTTTTCTCATTTTTTGATCTTCTACATCTAATTATTTTAGGTATATAAAACAATTTCTGATCATTAGTATTCGTTCTCTTTTTAACCAAATCCTTTTCGTAAGCGTGAATCATATTTTCTGAATGTGTTACCCATTCGAGATTTTCAAGAGTATTATTCAATTTGTTTCCATCGCGATGGTTTGTTTCGCCCTTATTTTGTGGATTAGGTATGAAAGCTTCGGCCATAAGCCTATGCGGAAACCTGGTATATACCTTGCCCCCTTTACATAACCTAACCGAGATGTAGCCACAATTATTTATTCGACATGAAAGTATCTTCCCTTGTCTATAATGGTAGCTCTTGTTTCCTGGGTGATAAACTTGTCTATCGAGACTTCTTACCACCCCTAAATTGTTAACCTGGTAAAGGCCGTCGAAATCCTTTACATCCTTCCAAATTTCTTGCATCTGCTTTCTTACACAAATTGTTTAACAGTATCACAAAGAGTATTTGGTGTGATTTTGATTATTATATTGTATGTCTTCGCTAATCAGAAAACCAGTATTTGGTTTTAATGACTGGGCGTATACCGATACATTTTGTAAATTCCTCCAACATTATTTCTTCTAGTATTTTCTCGTGGCCCCGAGTCGTTATAAGACAATCATGAATTGAATATATGGGCCTATCAGCGTATTCAATAGCGAACCTCTTTGCTATCAGAAATAAAAAAATGGTTGCCTCTATGGCATGCATAAATGTCGATATATCATTATTTCGATCATATTTTTTGAGGGTCATTAAAAGCTCATGTACCTCGGGATAGTCTTTTTTAAACCCATTTTTAACTGGTGAATTCCACCGATAACTTGCGTTGACGTATTTCAGAATTCTATATTTTAAGCTTGCTATAGCTTTCTCATCAGTCGATCCGTCAAAAAACTCATCCTCATATAGATTGTCTTTCCCTGGTGAACTTGAATGATTGTCGTAAAATGTTTGATAAAATATGCCCTTATTCACATCATGCTGGTACCTCTGAAACCCTTGTCTGTAAACAGTTTCAGCCAAATTGCCCAACATAGTAGATAGCTTAAACCAACTAAAACATGATGAATTAAGAACCTTTAAATAGTTGTTGGTTATATGGTATTGCTTAATATCCTTGACATTAAAGTGGTCATGCTGGTTAGTCCAAAACAAATGATTGAATAGTCCTTGAATGAGATATGGTTGACAATTCCCAGCATCTAATTCTACCAACCTACAACCATCGTAGGAAACAAATTGTCTAAATTCCTTCTTCAAAAAGCCAAGGGTTGAATATAAACGCCGACTTGATGATAATGAAAAGGTAAATTCCTGCTCTGAAAATCGCCTTATAGCGAATTGCTGAGACTGGTAGGAATAAATTGGATCAACCACTTCGCCAGATGGGATGAGTCCATACCAGGGATGCTGAATCATCTTTGGCTTCCACCGGGCCTTGTCGTCCCTAACATCTTCATACATCATTTGATTGAACTCTAACGCTGCTTTAACGTCAATAACAAGTTTTGGATTAAACCATTTCAAAAGATGACGGTATTCATTCTGTTTCCGATGACTTAGCTGTCTGGCCTGGGTTTTCTTTCTATTTAACGACGAGTCTTCAATGTTCAATTCTTTAAACTCGCGGAGATATGGCTCGGTGAAGCGATAGCCTTTGCATCGCGCCACATTTTTGCTGGTCGCTATATTTCCAGCAACATAGGCGTTATTGGCCTCCACAACACCGGCGTCCATGAGATAGTTTAGCGAGTCTTTGTATTTGGTAATATGATTATTCAAAAGGGTGGAAGATAGCCTCACAAAAGCGTCATCAGTCATTCCCTCCTCAAACTGATCAAATGTTTCGCTGCATAAAAGATCAATGAGATAGTATAAATTACCCGTATTGAATTTTCTGTTTTTTCTTTTCCTTGGTGGAAATTTTTCTAAGAGTTCATTAATATCCAGATTGGCTGGGATTAAATAAGTCAACTTTACTGTTTTTAGAACAGTATATCATCAGTACAATATCTAAGTAGACTAAATATTTATAGGGCAAGATGAGGCTTAAGAACTCGCCACAGTATCATATCAGGTGTAATAATCTTAAGCCTCGGTATATAAAAATCGGGGTTCAGTTTTGTCAATACTGCTTAATAATAATAACTCATTTGACCTCGATCTTCAGGTAAATGAAACTCACTATCGATTAATTCGTATATATCCTGCTCATCGGGAGTTGGCACCATAATTTCGTTTTTAAAGATGAACCCATTCATCCTATAACCCCGAGCTTTAAGTCTGGGTAAAACAAAATATTGGTTATACTCTGCTGAACCAGTTCGTAGAACCTTTATATAACCATAGTTCATCGACGTCGCTGTAAACCCATCTACCTGAATATCTTCTGGCGTTTCAAAACTGACTATTTTTCCGCCATCCAAATCTCCTCGGAGAATTTTATAACCACGAATAATCTCCATTAGCCCAGGATCAGTTATTTCGGTATACTCCTCGTCACCAAATAATGAATACTGTTTTGATACAGGCACCCTAATTTTCTTCGGTATACATAAAATTTCTATATCTCCAACCATACTTTTCTTTCTTCGTATACTTCCACAGATTTCAATTTTCTCACAAAATGGTTTAAATTTTTCCACGAAGGAATCGGCAATAGGAAGAACTTCTTCAATACTTCTTTTAATTTTCATTAAAATTTAAATTCTTAATCAGTATTTGAACTAAAAGTAAATAATTAGGTAGGCAAAGTAAGTAGCGGGGTAGATTAAGTGGTAGATCTATAGAAAGTAGGAGACCGTTTATTTTAAGTTGACCTCTCTGGTAAAGTTTGGGAGGCTTTTGATAAAATGATTATCTAAATCCAGTTAGTAGGGAAGACGAAATCATTTTGACTCTTAATTAAGCCGTATATTCTGGATAATAGATTATCAGTATTCGTATAATTTAAGCAAACATACGAATTTATTTTGATATTTCCAAATAATTTAGTATTTATTTTGAAATATATCTAATTTTTAAACAAAAAGACCCAATTTCATTCAACAAATTCACCAGAGTATTAAATTTTAGCTAATACAGATGATATGTTGTAAATCAGAATGTATTTTCGTTGTACTAAAGAGAGCCTGGAAAATTCAGCTGGTTTACAACTTGATCAAACTATTACACGTAATGATGCTTATAATTATTTCGACATTAATATTTTGAAAAGCGAAATCAGGAAAACTAAGTTCTGTCTCATTATATTAACGTGTACATATATATGACCGAAATGCCAGAAAGTGAATTTTTTAAGGACACTTTGAAATATTTAAGTGTAGTGAAGTATCAAGCACAGTTTTTTGATAACGTGATTGGAAAAGACGGCAAAATAGTTGAAGAGTGGTATTGGCGTGTAGAAAACTGCAATGGTAACAACACGCCGGAAGAATTCGGCAGGCAATTCAAAGCTCTTTTTGAAAGCGACTATGATTTATTTACAAGTTCCTTAAATAAAAAAAGTAGTGGGGCTCAACAATCAATATTATCAGATCAAATCGAGACACTTTCAAGGTTTAAAAGAGAGAACTTTATTAGTACCCTATTCAATGATATTTTCAATTCCCGTAGTACTCATCAAATTAAACGTTTTAAATGCCTAGAAATTTGTGGGCTCGATTTATCGGTTATTGAAGGATTAGACGATGATTTATTAGAGCCGAATTACAGCCTAAAATTGGAGCTTCTGTCGAAGAGTGAAGCTTTTGCTTTACAAGCCGAGGGCATTTTTGAGTATTATATTCGTAAGTTGGAGTATTCCTTAACCTTCTTACAACAAGCCAACTTTTCCCCGAAACCAAGTAGTCAATTTATATCTAAGCAATTGTCTTTCGAATATAAAAACCTAGCCAAAGAACCTGGTAATTTATTAGATTTCTATCATGCGTTAAAAGATGAGGGTTTCATTGAAAAATCAACCACTTCGTTCTTATTTAAGAATATTTTTTTGGGCAAAGAAGTTAAACAGCCTGTCGTTTGGACAGGTACTATCGGTAGCCTCGTTTTTGTCGTGAAAACTTTAAAAAAGCAATCCAAATTGAATTTTGAACATAATAAACTTTGGGAGACAACCATATATTGTTTTACTAAACCCGGAGGCCAACGTTTCACAACTGATCAGCTTAGAAAGGCTAAAAGGCCATCAGATGACAGCCGACTAGTCAAAATTTGCAATTTCCTGTAAAATAAGCCGACACAATCAAAATTACTTCTTTACTTCTCTTCCAAGCAGTTTTTCTATAAAGGTCTAATCCTCGCTTACTTTCTTTCTATCGAGGTCGACATCTCAGTCGACACTAAAATCTGTGAAGTAGCCAACAAGCGACTGATCTATAATTTCACAAAATGAACAATATTATTTTACAAAAATTAAATTTTCAAAATGAAAAAAAATGAATTAAACCAGACACTGGTCGCAACTTTTGTCGTGACAAAAGAAATTTACGACCGGTTTCAAAAAATGAAACGGAGAAACTGTCAAATGACAAGCGAACAGCTGGATGATTTTATGATTAGCCTACTTCAATTGGAAGAATTTACGGAAGCAGACATGAAAGATTTCCCTGATGAAATCAGGGCGCATTTAAATTTAAAAATGAAAAGAAATAGCATACAAAATGAAAATTGAGACCTACGAATTACTGAACACAACACCAACATTTTCTGATCAAATATATCAGAATCTTCCGCCATTGCTGGGAGAAATTACAAAGCATTTCACCGATAAACGTGAAAAGGATATAGCGCTAATGAGCAGCTTGACTGTTCTTAGTGCTTGCTTCTCCAATCTGAAAGGTAAATATAGGATCGATTGGGTGAATCCAAACCTATTTAGTTTTATTGTCGCTCCGCCGGCTTCAGGTAAAGGAGTGATGAAATATTCGAACAACCTAGGCAAAGCAATTCAGGATAGTTTCTTGGCAGAAAACCAAATTAATCGAGAGAAATATGCAAAGGATAAAATCGAGTGGGAAAAGAGTTTTAAGGACGCAAAAGAAAATTCGGGATCCCCAGCCATAAAGCCTAAGCCGAGATACTTGTTTATTCCAGGTAATACAAGTTCTGCAGCGCTCTATTCTAATCTCAGTAATAATGGTGGCATCGGAATTATCTGCGAAACTGAGGCTGATGCTATGTCAAGCGCGATAAGTCAAAATTGGGGTGATTTTAGCCAAGTTTTAAGGTGTTCATTTCATCATGAGACCATAAATAAAAGTCGGTCTATCAATGATGAATATATATACATAGAAAGGCCGAGACTGTCAACACTCCTGTCAGGTACTCCTGACCAAGTTCCCCGCTTGATATCTTCGTCTGAAGACGGCCTTTTCAGCAGATTCGTATTTTATTGCTTTACCCGAAAAGTGGGCTGGTTAGATCCAACACCCTGCGAGGAATGCGTTGATTTTGGAGAAATGTTCACTGGCCATAGCTATTTAGTTGGAGATTTGAAGACTCGGATTGACGATGGAAATTACATATTCAGTTTTACCAATGAACAATTTGCTCGAATGGGTCCCATTTTCCAACAGAAATTGATGCTTGTCGAGTCTTTTGAAGGCTATAGCGCAATCAGTGTGGTTTATAGGTTGGGTCTTATTTGTTTTAAAATAGCAATGATATTGTCAGTGCTCAGAAAGGAAAGTTGGCATGGAAATCATTCTATTGTGTGTAATGATATAGACTTTGAGACAGCTATGAGCTTAATTGACGTTTTCTTTGAGCATTCAATGACTATGTATTCATTGCTTCCAAACCGCTCCGATGCTGAAGTAAATCCGAGATTAAGACAGTTATATGGGTTGCTGCCTGAAAACGAAATTCCCAGAAAGGAGATCAATAAACTAGCGGCCTCAATTAAAGTGAGCGAACGAACTGTGAATAACTACGTGGCTGAACTTACCAAAAGAGGATTTTTAATAAGCCCAGCCTATGGGATTTATCAAAAGACAGAGGTGGGGACTAGAGCAAGGTGGAAAGGTTGGTAAGTTGGCAATGGCTGTTTCCCCGTTCATAAGGCCTATCGATATTGAAATAGCTTTATTATTTGATTATATTAATAACTAATAAAAAAATAATGTAGTTAATATTAAAACGATGATTTCACCCTGTGCAGTGGCAGAATCGAAGTAATGTTTATTTTAAGAGTATAATATCTCCATGCCAACTATGCCAAGTTGCCAAGTATAGCTATTTGCTCAGGTTTGATTTTCTGTTATGCTCCCGATTAGCCCTCGGGGGCTTTTCTTTTCGAGTCATAGGTAGATTCCATATTGCCCCTTTGGGTACATAGGCCGAAAAAAACTAAGAAAGCTCTCCACGGATGCTTAGCTGGTTTTCGGTTCACCTTGAAATAGAAAGCCTCCTAAAGGCCCATTTGACCCCAGGTTCACACACATTTTTGGAATAACTATTCAGGTACCGACGTCGATGGAATGGGCCATACATAGGCATGATCGGCGCCGAAATGGCCTTTGATGGTATGTGAACGAAAGCAGGTTGGAACAGGACAACCACATTAAATCGGATTACTCATTGCCATCGGCTCCCTGGCCGCTACCTCCATAACATTACTAACTTTAAAAGGCTTGATGCAAGCTGGAGGTATTTCACAAACGCGGGGAGTAGACTGGAAAGGAATGATGGGAAGGTTTAGAACTTACTTTCCCGGATGAATAATAGGTATATTTAACCGTTTGGATTTTACTAACTGGGTGATCTGTTTAGAAAATGATTTAGATGCGTTCGGATGTAGATAAATCTTGTTGACCATATCTTGTAAGTTAATCCTGACTTTGAGAAATGGTTTTTGGTATCCCCATCCAAATATGATGCTTCTGAATTCCTGTTCATTTTTATACCGTGATCGTTTAAATAATGTCGGAAACCAATATACATTTTGATTAAAATACGGCTCATCGAAGTATTGTATCGGTTCATTAAGTACGGGGATTGAGTTTTTTGCCAAGATATTTTCTAATTTACTGGGGTCGGTTTGAATGCAAAGTGATTCGGTGGAACCGTGGCCGTATGCATCCCACATCTGGTAGTTTAACTTAGTATTCAGATGCCAGCACACCGCAAAACCTGATTTTCGGTTGTTTAGCATTCTGATTCGATAAAGTCGCACCGCTTCTAATTTTTGTTCTCGATTTTTTTGGCTGTCACAAAGGATGGCTTTCATGCTACTGAAAGGAGCGATTCCTTCCAAATTATCTGTAAACTGATCTAACCTGGCGAAAAACAGGGTGCTAGATTTAATCAAATCTTCAAATTTGAATCGCGTTAAATATCGCCAGAGTTTATTATCCTTTATTAATTTCTCCCGAGGCATCATCGAGAAAACCGGTGTGTCGGTAGGAGTATTCTCAATATCTTTATAGGTATCGCCAGGAGATTTTGGGCCCTTAATGGTAGCTTGAGCAAAAATTACATGATCTCTTAACTTTTTATACCCTTCCTTACCTTCATATAAACATTCATGCTGCGTTACTTTACAGTCTGTTCCACCGAGAAAAAAATATTTAGTCCAATCCGGTTTATTGGGTTTCATCCCTTCATTGGCAATCACAACCATGTCGGCGTTTCTAACCATCAATAATCAATTTTCAATATTTCTCCCAAATTCTTCGATTCTTTCTGAAGTGGAAATCGTCTTAGCCTTGCCTTTTACCATTGTTTCTGTAACATAAACTAACTGACCTTGCTTATGGGTAAAGTAATCTGATTGAAGCAACCTGAAATATCCTTTCCTAAAATGCGGTATTTTCGATACTTGTGTGCGGTCAGAATCAGTGATCTTTTCGGATAGGCTAAAAATGACATTTCGCTCAGACCTCTTTTCATTTCTTTCAAGTGTGATTTTTGGAACTCCTTCGGCCACACATTCTGGAAAGCATTTCATATATGCTATTGCGTTGATAGCAAGCCTAAACATTTTCGAGCTAATGAGAGATTTCTCATCCTGCTTTCTACTCTGGTCTAAATAGAACTTGTCCGACGTAAGACCATTAATAAATTCGTTGTGAGAGAAAAAAAGTTCTATTGTATGATTTTCATAGAGACAAAGAGAGAAAGCATACCCATTAGTTTCATGAGGGATATGCAAGCCAAATGTATATTTAACACATTTAGTCTGACCTGATGTTTTAATATAAACCACATCCGTGTCTTCACCATTTTCGTACAAATACTTTCTGATCCCATCTAAGTCTGATAGCGGTGTGTTTTCGAGAAAATCTTGCAACTGCTTGTCTAATAAAAAATATGCAAAAACTTTCCTCTTAAGTCCTCCTTCCACAATTCTAATCCAGATATCATCAATCCATTAGACTCCGAATTTTCGCGATCTGCTAGTATTATATTTATCAGATTTCGTCTGAGTATGGTGAAAATATGCTCATCGGGAATTTCCGGTGTGAGTTTTTTTTGTACACCATAAAGATTTTCCCAAATAAACTTCAAAGGGGTGCTATACCATATTTTCTTAGCCATGTAGATAGTTTTCGATAGTTAAAAAAAGTGTCTAATCTTTTAGTTTCATCGCGGAAATGGCCACTGTAGCTAACAAACACGGCTTGGCGATGAGGCGTTATAGGCCCAGCTCACTGTCATTTAATTTGGTCTGCTACCTGTTTTTCAAATACACCGGTTGTTAATGCTCTCGTCTTGAAAGTCTTTGCGGTGGCGGTTGTGGTATAACCTATAGAATAAACACTTGTTATAGTTGTCACATCAATGAGGTTAATATTAATGGTCGTTGTGCTGTCAGTATTCCGCTTTATAAAGATATTCCACTCAATAGTTCCCTCTTTAGCATAATAGTATTTTCTACTTCCAGGGTCATATAGCTTTTGTGTCACAGCCCATGCCGTAGGGTTAAGCAATTTTCCGTTTTTGTCTTCTGTTGTGATAGGAGCTGCAGTATTTTGGGCAACTATAAAACCACTGCTCTTATCAATAATTTTAACCCCAATACCCTTTTTGGCAAACAACTCAATAACTTTGCTCCAAACTGTTTCAAAATCTGATGTTGTTGTAGTCTCGAACGGTTTAGAGTCGTAAGTGTTTTTTAAAGGAATTACCTTGGGAGTACATGATGCAAATAGTAAGAGAACAATTAAAAACTTTTTCATAAGCGTTGTGTCAATTTTTCTAGCTGTCAAGGTTTAAGAATTGAGTGAAATTAACTCATACAGTTGAAACTTATTCGTTTTAGCAGGAACTGCTGCCTGTCAACGAACGGAACGATCAGGATATAGTCCTAAGCCGGAATAACAGCAGACCTCCATATGTTAATTGTCGAAGTATTAAAATTCCCATAGTCTACTTCTGTCTTTAAAACTTTTATCAGTGGGAAACCAGAGAAAATTATTGTTAACAACAGAGTCATACTGAATGTATGAAATTAGATTTGAAATGAAGAAAGAAAATGAAAGTTCTGGCATTTTGTACAAGTAGTTTCTCGAGGACTCCGTAATGATTTCCTTCTTCCAAAATTTATAAAATTTGTCTTCGCCAAATGATATGTGATCAACTACGTATTTATTTGGCTCTAGTTTCTTTGAATCTCGCAAAGGATCGCCTGTTAGGGTTTTTTTTAAGTGAATATCAGTTTTCCCTTTTAAGTTATAATAAAATATTCCATTAAAGAGAGGAATAGACTTGTCATACTTTCCATTAAAAATGAATCTTCCTATTTTATTACATTTGGTTAATGTTTTTTTTAGAGTCTCAACTCTATCATTGCTCTTTACTTCTATTATTGCCCCTACTGAATCTGCAGTTACGACAACAAGCTCTTCTTTCTTAAATAATATAGGAAAATTATTGTTGTAAATAATTATGTCAATTTGTGGGCTAACCTCATGGGAACCTCTATTATTTGTTTGTCTAGCGACATAACCTGATGCTACGTCAAAATTCTTTGGTAGAAAGTTCCTAATAATACCCCTTAAAACAGCTTCTCGATACATCCCGACTTCAAGCCAATTTGGAACCAGGCATTCAATTCTGTCTTGAATTGCCTTGAGCTCTTTTGTTGTAATTTTATGAAATTTAATTATATCCATAGATTGGAGCTAACATTCGAGGCTTTTCTCTTTGTTGATATTCTGGGTTTCTTCTGCCGGCTACTGAAGCCAATTGAAAAACTGAAGTTGAAGTTAAATTCTTTTGTTGAGATTTATCCATTCCGCCCGAACCGTGGCTGATAAGCGATATGTCGATCAGGACTTATTCTTTAGCCAGCATAGAAGAAAACCTCTTGTTATCTGCCGTTTTGTTTGTCGGTCTTTATGTTCCAAGTTATGCAGTTCAGTATTCCACCGTCATTTGCAATTTCGTTGCTTTCTACCGTTGCAATGTTCTGCCCTGCGAAAATTTTTTCTAATTGTTTTACTGCTAAATCGTCCTCTTTTATGCCAAAGGTCGGAATGATTACAGTATTTACCATTTGCAGATAGTTGATGTAGTCGCCATTTGCTTGGCCATTACTTTTGTTGCTATAAACGTTATAAGGGATTTTGAGATATTCAAGTCCTGTATTTTGAATGGCAATTTCAAAAGCTCTATGAAACCATTTTTTCTCGTTTTTATAGTCATTAATAACAACTGTATTTTCGTCTAAAAAGCGAACCATCCCGTCTGAATGCCCTGTAAAGTCACCAGGTTGTTCGGGAACGAAATAAAGTCTGTCAATTTGTAAAAGGTCGTGAAGCTCACTGATTAACTGTTTCCGTTCATAGGTTGGATTGTCAATGAAAACACGCTCCGTCATAATAACCTTA
This sequence comes from Chitinophagaceae bacterium, assembly GCA_040007815.1. Classification (GTDB taxonomy): domain Bacteria; phylum Bacteroidota; class Bacteroidia; order Chitinophagales; family Chitinophagaceae; genus Terrimonas_B. Next base: position 4,224 of record JBDTUH010000024.1, on the reverse strand, counting down.
TTTGTCCAACGTGTTACATTTCCACCGTCAATAATGATGTTTGTCTTTACGGCGTCTATGTCGATTTCGAAACAAATTGCATCAATATCTGAAATGGTCTTCAAGTACTTTTTGGCCTGTAAGTATGAAGGTTTATAAACAAACTGAACAAACCTATTCAAATCTGTTTGGATTGGCATATAGTCAACTGCCCAAACATCTTTAGTATTTGGCAAAAGGTCAAACTGAATGTTGCAATCGTTAACAACCTTTTCAAATCGTTTGAAAAAATTCGAATACTTTTTCGGTAGAGTGTCTGCTAGGTATAAAAAATCAGTTTGTATCTCGGGTATCATTATTGAAAAAATTAGACCATTCTATTTGCTTATCCTGTCTGTAAAATCTTGCCGGTGTAGCTAAAGACTGAAAAGGAATTTTCCTTTGCTCGCAATAGCTTTTGATTTCTATTATTTTAACCTTCATATTTGGAATGTCGCCAAATGATTTTCTTGTGAAACAAACCTTTTTTAAGTTTGAAAGTCTATTAAGTACTGCGATAACATTCCTCCATTCAGTCACTCTGTTATCAATATAAGCGTCGTCATAGTTTTCAGCTTCATCTACCTGTACCTCTGAAATCAAATCGATAAAGTCAATTTTAAGACGCTTGATAAAATTCAGTTTCTCGTCTTTTGATTTGTTTTTTAAAGATGCTTCACCCAGAGCTGTCGGGATCAGTATCCAAAGATAGTTTCTTTGCCTGCCGTAAAAGAAGTCGGCAGGATTTCCATCTGTTTCGGGATTAAATGTTCCAACAACCAAAATTTCCGTGTGTGGGTCTATTTCGTGTTCTATAAACCGGTGTCTAATTTTTTTCAAAGTAGTAGTAATGTGACGTTTTAAAAAAGAAGGGACGCTCATTTGCCGGCATAGCCCCAACGAATTATTGTGTGCACCTTAATCATAATCAAAGACAACGGAGAAATACTGCCTATCAATGTCTCTTAATGGTCGATTTTGCAGGGACGTTTCTCGATGCATTTGTTTGATTAAAGAGGGATAAAATCTTAAAATGTCTTTGACCTGCCCGCTTCGTAAATCTGACTTATTGATAAGTTTGAGACCACCCAGGACTCTTCTGTCCAGGATCGGCAGAAGATTAGGGAAATAAGCATGCAGTAATGCGGACGCATACGACTCCTTAAAGCCGTCAATCGAAGTCTCGGGATTTTTACAAAGCTTCAGGAGAGACAATCCAAGCTCTATGAGTGTGTCGACTTCAAGATCGTTTAGCTCGTACAGGTGCTTATCCGAAAAGAGAGCGTGGATTTCTTTCAAAGCATCTTGATAAGATTTTAGTTTCACATTCAAGACCGACTCATGTTCATGGATGGAACTATTCCCTCCTTTAAAATTCGATACGAATAAAAGGTCAACGAGCCCTAATTCGAATTTGGAAGGCTTGCGTCTAAGAACGGATTGGTAGTTAAGAAGGGAAATATTCATTTTCTCCCATCTTTTCAAAGCTTTTGTATCCATTGAATCGATTGAAATAATGTTGAAGTTAAATTCTTTTATTGAGATTTGTTCGTTAGCCTGGATTGAAGCTGATAGCGATATTTCGATTAAATGATTCGTCAACCTGCATAGCAGAAAACCTCATGCTGCGTGAAGACTATTTTGGTTTTCGTAAAAAAAAGATTGCTTCACTTCTTTTCAAGCTTGATGACATAGAAATTTCATGTCTTTTACCATCGTCATAAAATATCAAAACTGCTGTATTGGGAGGTATAGACCCTTCATTATCGGCATACATAACTAACTCATTTTCGAAATTTGAATCGACCTCGACCTCTATATTTAATGGCTCACTTGTAAGACGTTTCTTATTAAGTATCATCTTTTTGTTATAGTAAACGGTGATAGTATCATTGTCAATTTCACCATTGTCGTAAAATGTTAATCTAATTTTGTTTGAAATAATTTCAACCCTTTCTTTTATTTCAACTGGGCGAGTCGGAAATGTGTCGATAATTGTTTTCGGTGGCAAGGTTGGAACTGGGAATAAGATTTCTCTTTTGACGGTCGTATCGATATTAGTGATTTCTTCAAATTCTTGTGTCAACTCAAAAGTACCAGGTGGGCAGTAATCTTGAACATTTAATTTAAGTTCTGTTTTATAAAACATTTTTCGCTTATCGTTTTTCCAATTTCCAACCAACTGAATACCATTTTTAGTTTTGATAATTTTACCGAAATATATTTTTTTACACCAGTATCTTGAGCTGCGACTATTTTCTTCGGAAATTGAAATATCATATAATTGCAGCATTGTTCCTTTAACATTACCAGTAATGTTGAATACAGCATAATAACTACCTAATGTTATTTGAGTTGTCCCTGAAATAAGATTTTCTTTCTGTTTAATATCAAGGCCCATGCTGAATAAATTATTTTGCTGTCGCAGATAGCCAGTCCAAGTCCCGGATAAATCAGCTGATTGGGCTAATAATGAATTTTGAGTAAAAGAAAATATTGAAATAAAGAAATAAAGTATGAATTTATTAAACATAATATTGCTTTATACCCTGCAGGTAGGTTGTACACAACGAACAGGGCTTGTAGCTCGTGGGGATATTTGATGCTGTGCCGGCCCCGACAAACCGCTGCTGAGTAAAGATAATAAAGCTAAGTATATTAACTATAGCTGAGCTTTATTCGCAAGTCGGATATGTCGCTGGGTAACGATATGAAGTTGAGGACTTATTCGTTAAGCCACCAAATAGCCAAAGCAAATGTTATCGGAATTCATTCTCCTTTTAATGGATAACAAGTTTTTCCAGTTCTTCAATATTTAACCACGGGCGTCTACGATGAAGCATGCGATGACAATTTGAGCACACCATTGCTAAATCTTCAATACGAATTGGCGTTTCTTCTCGTAATGCCGAAATTGGAAAGACGTGATGCGCCTCAATAAAATCTATTCCCAATTCTCCATAACGTTCAGCAAATGAAAACTTGCAAACTTGACATTTCATTTTTGGATCTCGAGATTTATAGCGCTGTTTAGCTATTGTAACTAAGCTTCTATTCCTCTCTTTAATTTTATGGAGTCTATACTTTTCTCGACCCTCAGGGAATGCAGTTTCTTCTTCGTCCGCCTCTTCATCAGAAGATTCAGCCAGCAGTGATGTGTATCTCCTATAAACATCGCGAACCAGCCCCATCCGATATGACCTTTTCTCTTCAAAATATTCAATGTGTTGCAAGAGGGCACTTAAACATACCGACAATTGATCAGACCCAAAATCTCTAAAAATGTTTTGCAAAAAATAATCAAAAGTGGCACCGGTAAGAGTCCTTGTGAACCTTTCACCATCCATTAAGTATTTAAAAACGCTTATATTAATAAATGCTGACCCTGAATTCATGCCCATTGCGCTAAGTTCATCAATGGATTTCTGCATCGATACATCATCGAAATAAAATTTCTTTGAAACAAGATATGCAGCTTCTATGAATTCTTTCTTTGCCATGGAGTTTAATATGCTTGTCAATAACGTCCAGGGGCTTTCTGCTGTGCTGGTATTCTGTGTTACGTATGCCAGTACTGATCCTGAGCAAAGATATTAAAGCTTATACCTGGCTTTATTCGTTGGCTCTGACTAATTATGATAATAGCACTTACCTGACATTTCAATGCGAAGCCCCACTTGCAGCAATATCAATGTTACCTACAGGCTACAGTAAATCTTTGAACAAACGTCTTCATTAGTTTATACTCACTTCTTGATGCAAGGCAATGAACTCATCAAAATTTACTATTGGGCTACTAGATCCGTTCCTTTCTCTGCGAATTAGCAGCAATAATTTGTGTAGCTTTTGTACATATTGTATAAACGGCAAATTTTCCTCTAAAAAATAATCTTGTATACACTCTAGCAAATATTTTTTTGCATGGTTTTCATTGAAAACAGGTAAAGCGTCCATGCAAATATTTATGTAATCATTAATACAAATTGCCTCACTTTGTGAAATTCTTTTCTTAGAATATAACATGAAATTAAGTGCTATATATAACTTGAAATTGAATTGCAGGGCATGGATATGTTTTTCTTTTATATCCAGCAATTCAGCTTTGGCTCCATTTTGAATAAATTCACCAAGGCGCAATATTGGCTTATTAAAATGCAAGCGCCGGTGAAGTTGACCACCCTTGGCCGGTTTAAGTTGACCAGTGCA
>JBDTUH010000023.1:0-121324 GCA_040007815.1 Chitinophagaceae bacterium | reverse complement strand
GGGTCAAGAATTGTTTCTCCAACAAACGAAAACATTTTAATTAATCGTCTTGGCAATTCTTCTGGAAACATTGCAATGTGTCCGTTTTGTCTAGCACCTGTGAAGTTCCAATGTCCCGCAAAGAACGTGTTCCATTCTTCAGCAGTCATTTTAGAAAGTTCTTTTTGTTCTTTGGTATGCTTGGGTGCTTCACCTAATTTCTTAAAAAGCAAAATAAACTCATAGTCAAGTTTCAAAATTCCGTTTCGGGGATATGGATATGAACCCATTTGAACGCCTCCACCTGTCGTGTTTGAGGTTGTAATTTTTTGCCAAATAACTGCACCCATATAGTCAAAACCGATGTTCTCACAGAATTTTATAATTTCTTCTCGGATAGGAATTACTTTATAGCGTCCATAGTAAACTGCCCTTGCAAATTGGTCGCCAATATTTACACATAATCTGCAACCATTGTGAAGAGTGCGGTAGCACTCTTTCCAAACTAAATTCAGGTTGTTAATGTAATTTTCGTAACTGTCGTGGAAGCCAATTTGGTTGTCTGTTCCGTAGTCCTTGAGTTGCCAATAGGGTGGAGAGGTAATGGCTAAATGAACAGAATTGCCTGGCAATAATGTCATTTGTCTACTGTCGCCATTAATAATTTTATGATGAGTTTTCAAGCTATAATTTTAATTTGTCCAAAGTTAACAGAAAATGGTTGATACGGTAAGTAACTCATGAACTCGTTGGGGGCTTTTGCCATTTCCGCTAACATAATTGTTTACGCTATAGTCAGCAATGTATAAAGTGAACAATTTTTCACCTCATTCATTGTTAGCTGCTTAACATACCATGCGCTATTTTGTGCGGTTAGCACAAATGCAAGCTTAAATTGGCATCGGGTGATCTAATGGATGGATAACTAACAAGTTTTTACTCAGAGTAAAGGCTACAGGTGGTTATTATTTCACCTCGAATATCTCCCGTAACCGTATATCCATACTTGAGCTTCCGGTCATGATCCTGAATTTGCCGGGTTCGATTACTTCTTTCATATTAACATCGAACATAGTCAACATGTCGGGTGTGATGATAAATTGTATATCTTTTTCTTCACCTGCCTCAAGGGTTATCCGCTGAAATCCTTTTAATTCTTTGATGGGTCTTGCTACAGAAGCCAATTCATCATGCAGGTATAGTTGCACTACTTCATCTCCTTTATATTTGCCAGTATTTTTTAGCCTAAACCGGATAGTAAGATTCTCCCCCGATTTAATAATTGATTTATCTAATTGCAGTCCGGTATAGTCAAAACTGGTATAACTTAACCCAAAGCCAAAAGGGAATAATGGTTGACCTGTCAGGTTGGTATAATCATCACCACGGCCAGTGGGTTTATGATTATAGACTAATGGTAACTGACCTTCAAAAACAGGGAAGGTAATGGGGAGTTTGCCCGATGGAGAGCGATCGCCAAATAAAATATCGGCTATAGCTGCTCCGCCTGCATCACCCGGGTACCAGGTGTCTACGACGCTGTTTACTTTATCTAACCAATTATTCATCGTAATGGCGCTGCCACCTGCTAATAGAACAACCACCGGTTTTCCTGTAGCAGCAATTCGCTTTATCATTTCTTCCTGTAAACCTGGAAGAGCCAGCGAGGCCCTGTCGTTAAATTCGCCTTCATCAATACCCGCCACAACAACGGCCACATCACTGGTCTTTGCCAGTTGTACCGCTTCCTGTATTTTTTGTTCGCTGCTGTCTTTTACACCCACATTCCAGATCAGCCTGAACCAGGCATTACCGGCGGGTTCAAAATATTCAATGAGTATATCGTAAGCTTTATCTTTTTCAAAATGATAGTTAACCAGCCTGGTAGAATAGGATTGTTTTTTCCAGTTGTCTATGACTATTTTATTATTAATGTATAAACGATAGCCATCATTACCATCAATACCAATTCTATAATTACCGGGAACAGGTGATTGAATTTTTCCTGTCCATCTCGCAGAGAAAAAATCATAATTAATTTTTGCCTGGTCAGGCGAAAATAAGGTCCATTGAAAACGGATCGCTTCATCAATTCTTGTCAAAGCCGGTTCACCCGCCATGGTTACATTATTAAAATATTCTCCTTTCAACCCCTGCACTTTTTTTCCTTCTTGTATAGTTGATAACGAAGCAGAAGGAACGAAGCTCCATGTTTTGTGTTCTCTTCCGGGTCCGGCTGCATATACGACCTGTGATAATCCTTTTGTTTTTTCTTTTATACCGGTCAGTATGGAAATTTTATTATTGCCCGGGCCGCTATAGCCACCCAATCTGGCTTCAACAGCATCCGTACCGATCAGCGCAATTTTTTTTAATGACTTCTTTAACGGCAGGAGATTGTTTTTATTCTTCAACAAAACAATTGAACGCGCAGCTGCTTCTTTCGCTAATTCACGGTGCCCCGCCGGAGTCCATTTTTCCTGGTCACTTACGTTCACATAAGGTTTTTCAAATAAGCCTAGTTCAAATTTTACCCTTAGCACTCTTGCTACAGCACTGTCAATAACTGCCGGGTTCATACTATTGTCTAAAAAATGTTTGTCAAACAAAGTATGATGCTCATAAGCCGTTTGAAACATTACATCCAAGCCGTTTTCTATGGATTTCTTCCCTGCATCGGCATAGTCGGAAGCGGTAAAATGCAATACATTGGCGCCGCCTGTTGCTCCTGCATCCGACAATACGAATCCTTTAAAGCCCCAGTCTCTCCGGAGTTTTTTATTCAATAGCCAATCGTTGGCGGAACAGGGAGAACCATCCAATGAGTTATAAGCCGTCATAATACTTCTTGCTCCGCCTTTTTGTACCACCGCTTTAAAAGGAACAAAATAGGTTTCTTCCAATAATCGTTCATCAAAATGTATAGGATAACTATCTCTTCCACCATCACCATGATTCACGGCGAAATGTTTGGGATTGGTTACTATACCTCTTTGTTCAAATGCCTTTACAAAGGCCACACCCATGGCAGCGCTGAGAAACGGATCTTCACCATAAGTCTCTTCTACTCTTCCCCAGCGAACATCCGTGGCGATATTGACCACCGGTGAAAGAATATGACGTATGCCTCTTGCTTTTGTTTCATTGGCGATAGCAGCGGCCACTTTATTCATCAGCAAAGTATCCCAGGTAGCGGCCAATGCAATGGCCTGCGGAAACGCCGTGGCTTCATCTCTTACCAATCCATGCAGTGCTTCATCAAAAGCAATGATAGGAATACCCAGTCTTGTTTGCTCCACAAAATATTTTTGTATCTCATTGATCTTAGCGAGTGTTTGCTGAGCCGTTTGACCAGATTTATAATTCAACAGCTGCGCCGCGGCTCCCTGTTGTTGCTGCACCGTATTTACCTGGAATCCGAAAATGCCATTTTTATATTTGGAAGGATCATTGCCCAGGTCGCCGGGGATCATAAACAGTTGCCAGAATTTTTCCTCCGGCGTCATTCTTTGCAATAGATCTTTTATCCTTTCCTCTATCGGAAGATCGGACCGTTTGTAGATGGCTGTTGTTTGTGACCAAACGGAGTTGATCGTTATGAATAGGAATAAAGAATACAAACAGATTTTTTTCATACAATTGATTTCAAGATGGAAGTGTACAAAGAGTATGCTTTTGTAACGATGGTTTTGTTTGGCAGGCTTAAGAAGGTGAATAGTCAATGATGAATGGTCAATTGAGAAATCTCTTGCGGACTTACATCTCACAACTCACGTCCCGATAGCTATCGGGAGACGACTCACGATTCTAATTCACCAATATCTCATCAACAAATAGCCATGCCTTTTCACCTTTGCCGGGATGCCAGGCTGGTAACTTGGCAACGGGGTTGCCAATGACTTTTATATATTTTACCGTTGTGATATTGAATTTACATTCAAAACCTTTCATAACAGAACCAATCGCTTTGGTGGGCTGTTCGGGTACCAAACGGCTCAATAATTTCAAATTCTTCGGATCGTCACCACCCCATATTTCAATACTTTGAGGAGGCATAAGATAAGGACTTACATCAATCAGTGAACTAAGCGTGACACTTTGTACAGGAACAGGCTTTGAAAATTGCAACAGGCATTCCATGCGGCTTTCGCGAAAAGCCACCCAATTACCAGATCTGAAATCGGTTTCACCTTTCAGATGATCGATTAATAATTTACCCGCGTCATCTTTATATTTATCGTTGGGTTTGATAAGATAAATAAGCGTATCGGGGGTGTAGGTGCTTTTATAAAAATTCGCTTCCAGTATATCACTGCTGATCCAACCCGGTTTGTAAGCTTTGGCTCTTATCAGTACATTGCCATTAATGGTTTCATTTCCTTTGAAAACCGGCGACTTTAAACTATCGGGTTCACTGCCATCCATCGTGTAATGTATAGTAGTACCCTGTATATAGTGTTTAAGTTTTAAGGGAACAGAAGCCGTAATAAAACTTTCCTCATTTAGCATGACAGGTATTGATAATTTCAACATCGTCGTATCTCCTTTGAAGCCTGGTTCGAAGCGGATATTTTTAACCTGTTCCTGCAATTTTTCAATGTCGGTTACGGAGACAGGAGTATTCCAGGTATAAACCGTTTTTAATTCAGGAAAACTTTGCAGCTGCTTCAACTGTTCAAGGTTTACTTTAGTGCCGGTAAGTGATAAGGTTTTTAAGAATTTCAATTTTTTTAATTCAGGTAATAAAGTGCCTGTAATGCCCGTAAAACTCAGGTTTAACCGCCGAAGATTTTCAAACTCACTAATCACTTTTATATCATCATCCTTCAACGGCATTTTTGAAAGATCGAGTGTAACGATCTGTTTTTTTACTTTGGTCAAATCTTTTAACTGCTCAGAAGTGAAAAGTTTGCTATTGAAAAAATCAACGGACAGTGCAGGTGAGCCCAGGGCTTCGGAACTGACGACCCTGTTTACGGAGTTTAATTTTTCAACGACAGATGGATCTGCTTCATCAAAATCATATTCCGCTATTTCCGCGGTAGCGAAAACCCTATTGGCGATCAGGCGCAGTGTATCGGTTGGGGGCAGATCAATAACACGGAGTTTAAAATCGGAACCTTTGCGTATCCATTGTGTAATGATCTCAATGTCTTCGTCTGTCAATTGCGGTTTGCCTTGCGGTGGCATGTGTTTTTTAGCTTCCATTGGCAGGTGCACTCTCCGAAGCATTAATCCAAAATCCTCCGCCGCACTATCCCAGAGCGCCCCGTTTTTACCACCCTTTAAGATGGAGGCTTCCGTTTCCATCACCAGTTCACCCTTTGCTTTTTTATCATTATGACAAGATTCGCATTTTGTATGAAGAATGGGTTTTACCATATCTGCAAATACTATCGCTTCTTCTGGTGAAACAACTCTTTGTTTTTTCTCCGGGAGCATCGGTGCCAACAAAAAATTTTGTCCATGCGTAATACCCGCACCCTGGTGACCGGTAAAAATGATCAGGAGAAGCGCAACAGCTGATGTAAAAAAGGAAATAATTTTTTTGGTCTGTACCTGCTTACTGAAATAATACCAACCCAATGCAAAGACGGATACTATGACGCCGCTCCATTTATGCCAGAATAATGCTTCAGGGTCATAACCTTCTTCTCTTGATAGAAATAAACCGGCTATAGCTGTGATCACGGCGCTTAATGCGGCTAATAACAATAAAAGGTCTGTCGTGTTTTTATAAGAGTCGTCTTTGCTTTCTTTTTTAAAACCGAAGAGCAGGGTGGTTAACGCATAAAGACTGATCAGCACCACGGGAAAATGAAGTATCAACGGATGCATACGACCCGCCACCTGCAACCATGCAGGGATCGATAGCTTATTTTCAAATAAAACCAGGAACAGCAAGAGGCAGTTTAAAGCAAAGGCGATATTGAATAAACTATTTTTCCAGCGTTGCATGTGTTTAATAAACTTTTATTTCATCAATGAATAACCAGCCATGATTGCCTTTGCCATTGTGCCAGTCGGGTATTTTTTTGAGTGGCAGCAACACCAATTTCAATTTATCGGTTTTTATTTTTTGAGCAGGGCTAATCTCCTGCATATAGCATTGTTTGGGCCCCGCCGCATCATGTAAAAATTCTTTCTTACCGGTTTGTAAAAAAGTCTTCTGTTTGTCGTTATAATAATAGACTGCTACCTCCTCGGGCAAAAATATCCAGCTATTCTCATCACGTAGCAAATTGAGCAGTACATTTTTGATAGCCTCTTTTTTTACCAGGTCAATGGTGATGGTTACAGTGTCGTTATCATATCCCAGCCAGCCGCCGCTACGATAGTTTACAATACCTCCGATATTGTCATTCAGTATATCTTCTTTACTTTTTGCATAAGATTCGTTGGGTGCAGAATATTGGATCCGGCGAATGGCTTTTCCGTCTTTTATAAATGAGGCACTGACTGTTTCTGATGGTAAAAAATCTTTTCCAAAAGCTTTTACCTTCACCAATGTTCTTTTTGTAATAGTAACCGCTGTTGAATAAACAGGATCATTTTCACTGGGTTCGTTGCCATTCATCGTATAGTGAACTTCAGCGCCGGGCTGATTGAAGATGACTTCAAACGAAGTACTGCCTGAAAAAAAACCTGATTTATATTTCAGCAGCGGTGGCGCCAGTTGAAATACCGGTTGGCTAAAAGAATACTGTATCAAAAAAAGAAAAACCGGCAGCAATAATTTTTTCATCATACCGGCGAAAGTTTGTAGGGATAAACATGCCCGGAATTCCATTGTGCTACATATAGATTTTCTTCATCGTCGATACATACATCATGAGGATAGTCAAAAACTTTCACGGTCTGGTACATTTCTTCCGGCTTCTGGTTCGCATAGGCGGGTAAATTGCCACCAATATTGGATACGACTTTATAATTTTTATCCAGTATCAATACAAAGCCCGATTTTTCATCCAGCCTTTTATTGGTTTGCAAAACGGCGACGTACAGGTAATCTCCTTTAATAACGGGTCGGCAAACCCAGGCTCCGGGTAATGGGATAGTATCAATGTACACTCCTTCCATTGTATACCGTTTAAAAGCATTTTGTACCCTGGATGTTACGATCAGGCAGGGATTATTCTTATCACGGTTGTCGATACAAATACCATGCGTGTTGACAACATATTTATCTCCTTCACCTCTGCCGGCAAAGTGACGTATATAATTGCCTTTGGAATCGTATTGTATTACAAAATCTTTTCCATAACCGTCGGCTACATAAATATCTCCGTTGGGAGCTATGATGGTTTCAGTGGGAACATACTCCTCCGCCTTCGTGTATTGACCTGTTTCTTTTGGATAATTCAATGTCATCAATACCTTTCCATCAATAGTGGTTTTAAATACCTGGTGAAGATTATTGTCGCAGATATAAAGGAAGTCTTCGCCATTTTCATTAAATAGTGTCAGTCCGTGAGCACCCGGGTATTCATGTCCCCAGCTGCTGATCAGTTTACCGCTTTTATCATAAATGATCACATTGTTCTTTGTTTCATTGGTCAGCAGGATGATACGACCCAGTTTATCCTGTACCATTTCATGGCAATCCTTTACCGGGTATTGCGTCGCATTCAACTGGCTCCATTTGGTATTGATGCGATAACGTTTGTTATTATGTCCCAGAATTACGTCATCATTTTTTAAACCACGGAGTATAGCAGGCGCATACAACATGCCTGTTGCTGCGATAGAGGATTTTTTTATAAATTGTTTTCGGTTCATATTAATTTATTTCACGCAAAGAGGTTAATTTAAAAAGAGATAATTTTTTTTATAGAAACGTTGATTAAATGATGAATAGAATTAATGCAGTACAAGAGTGCGACGCAAGGGACGACGATAGTTGTAATGCAGTCCGGCTAACAATCATGATCCTAAAATCCCATTGATCCCAGCAAATCCCAGTTCAGACAATTACGCCATCAATCCCTTCAACACTTCACCTGATACGTCTGTTAACCGATAGCGCCTGCCCAAATGTTTATACGTTAACTGATCATGATGCAATCCCATCAAATGCAAAACGGTTGCATGAAAATCGTGCACATGCACAGGATCTTTGGCGATATTATAACCAAACTCATCTGTCTCTCCGTATACACCGGGTTTTACACCGCCACCAGCCATCCAGATAGTGAAGCAACGGGGATGATGATCTCTTCCATAATTTTCTTTTGTCAGTTTACCCTGGCAATAATTAGTGCGACCAAATTCACCACCCCATATTACCAATGTTTCATCCAGCAAACCTCTTTGTTTGAGATCGGTGATCAATGCGGCGGATGCCTGGTCCACATCAGTACATTGCCCTTTTATCTGCGATGGTAAATTATCATGTCCATCCCATCCCTGGTGATATAGTTGTACAAAGCGAACACCATTCTCAGAAAGTTTTCTTGCGAGCAAGCAGTTAGCGGCATAAGTGCCGGGCGTTAAACATTCCGGTCCATACATTTTTATAATGTCTTCGGGTTCCTTGCTCAGATCTGTAATATCAGGAACAGCCGTTTGCATGCGATAGGCCATTTCGTATTGCTGCACTTTAGTATTTATCTCAGGGTCGCCAAATTGCTTATACGATTCTTCATTCAATGCCGATAATTTATCCAGCATTTTCCTTCGGTCATTTTTATCAATGCCTTCCGGGTTGTTTAGATACAATACAGGACTTTCACCACTACTGAATTGCACTCCCTGGTGAATAGAATCTAAAAAACCATTGGTCCAGAGTTTGGAATAAACACCCTGGCCGTTTCCTTTTCCTTTTGATAACAAAACGCAAAAGGCCGGGAGATTTTTGTTTTCACTGCCCAATCCGTAACTCAGCCATGATCCCATGCTGGGGCGATTGCCTACCTGTGCGCCGGTTTGAAAGAAAGTCAGCGCCGGATCATGATTGATCGCTTCAGTAAACATGGTTTTAATGATACACAGATCATCTACTACTTTGGAAGTGTGTGGCAATAGTTCACTGATCCATGCTCTTGACTGACCGTATTGATTGAATTGGAAAACACTACCGGCCAACGGAAATTTTTGCTGGTTAGCCGTCATACCCGTTAATCGCTGACCCATACGGATAGATGCGGGCAAATCTTCTCCATGCATTTGTTGTAGCATGGGCTTATAATCAAACAGGTCCAATTGGGAAGGAGCACCATTCTGGAAAAGATAAATGATCCGTTTGGCTTTTGGCGCAAAATGCGGCAATCCAGTCATCACCATTTCTTCGGGGCTGCCACCGAAAAGATCAGGTACCAGTAAAGAACCTAACGCAACGCTGCCTATCCCTAATCCAAGACGGGATAGGAATTTGCGCCGGTTGATGTTTAAATGGTGTTCAAGAATTTCTTTTTCCATAATAATTTCTTTTATCAACGTTCACTTCTACAGGCATTGATTGTTATGTAATCGACTTAACAATCAGTTCCCCATGACTGTTTCCTGATAATCCCATCAATCTCACAAATCCTGGTTCAGACATTTACGTCTTCACAATCGCCTCTTCCATATTATATATCGTATTGATCACTTTCATCAATGCCGCCAGTTTATTAGCGTCTGCTTTGTTGTCCATCGGGTATTCTCCCGCTTTCAGCGTAATGCCAGCATTTAGTTTCTTTTGCTGAAACAATTCTAATTGTTCCTTATAATAATCCAACAATAATTGCTGTTCCTTTTCAGATGGTTTACGGCAAATAATTCTTCTGAAGGCCAGATTTATTTTGTCTGGCTCAGATGATGAGGCTGCCATCAGGTTTTGAGCCAATACTCTTGAAGCTTCCAGTACAGCGGGATCATTCATCATGATCAATGCTTGCAAGGGGGTATTGGTTAACGATCTTTTTACTTCACACTGATCACGGTTGCTGGCATCAAACATGATCATACCGGGTGGAGGAACAGTCAATTTAATAAAATTGTACAATCCCCTTCTGTACAGTGATTCTTTATGATCCTGCCGGTAAGTAGCTAATACACCACGACCCGAAGAAGCCAGTTCCCAGAGACCTTTTGGCTGGTAAACTTTCATACTCGGTCCCCCGATGGTCTTTACCAACAGTCCACTGCTTGCCAAATACATATCCCTTACAAATTCTGCTTTCAATCGTTGACGGGGTGATCTTGATAGATAAATATTCTCCGGATCTTTCTTTAACTGCTCTTCTGAAACTTTCGCTGATTGCCGGTAAGTAGCAGACATAGCGATTTGTTTTACCAGGCGTTTAATATCCCAACCATGTTCCATGAAATCTACAGCCAGCCAATCCAGCAGTTCAGGATGTGAGGGCAATTCTCCCTGCATACCCAGGTCTCCGGACGTTTTTACCAGGCCCCTTCCAAAAATCTCCTGCCAGATCCGGTTCACAAAAACCCTTGCGGTAAGAGGATTGTTTCTATCAACAGTCCATTTCGCCAAACCCAATCGATTACGGGAGAATTTCGTAGTATCAAAATTCATTACCGCTTTTATCGCGGCAGGTCTCACTTCGTCACCCGGCTGATCATATACACCCCGATTCAGCAAAAATGTTTTGCGGACAGAATCTCTTTCGCCCATTACCGATACGGTCATACTGGCCGTGTCTTTTGAATTGATAAAAGAAAGAAGATCTTTCCTGTCGGCTGCAGTTATCGTTAGAATAGGATTCTTAGCCGGTTTTGATTGACTCACATCGCCTTCAAATCCTAATTCTTTTGTATTATTGAAAAATGCCAGCATGGAATAATAGTCTTTCTGCGAGAAAGGATCATATTTGTGATCATGACACTGGGCGCATTCCAATGTTATTCCTAATATGCCTTTGCTGAATGTTTTTGTTTTATCCAATAAATACTCAATACGATATTCCTCATCTATCACGCCTCCTTCTTCGGTGTATTTATGATTGCGAAAAAATCCGGTCGCTAATATTTCTTCTTTGTTGACATCAGGAAGCATATCACCGGCTATCTGCCAGGTGAGAAACTGATCATATGGAATGTTCTTATTGAAAGCATGAATGACCCAATCACGCCAGGGCCATTGTGTACGGATATTATCATCCTGGTAACCGTAACTATCGGCATAGCGGGCCACATCCAGCCAATGTACCGCCATCTTTTCTCCATACTGCGGCGTTTTCAATAATGCATCCACCATTTTTTCATACGCATTATCCGATTTGTCAGCTAAAAAATTATCCATCATGTCAATGGATGGAGGTAATCCTGTAATATCTAAACAAATGCGTTTTAATAAACGTTCCTTATCCGCTTCCTCATTGGGTTGTAAACCTTTTGATTTTGCTTTATCCAAAACGAAATAGTCAATTTCGTTTTTCACCCAATTTTTATTACTGGCTTCAGGTAGCTCAGCTTTTACGGGAGCGGTAAATGCCCAATGCGGCTCATACTTACTGCCCTGTTCGATCCATTTTTTAAAAAGTTTTATTTCATACTCGCTTAATGCACCGAGGTGAGCTTCGGGCGATGGCATCATATACGAAGAGTCAGTACTGGAGATGCGTTTATATACCTCGGATGATTCAGGCTTGCCGGGAACCAATGCAAACGCTCCCTTCGTTTCTTTCAACGGAGCAAAGGCGCTATCGGCGATATCTAACCGAAGGCTGGCCTTTCGTTGTCTTGAATCAGGACCATGACATTTAAAACACTTGTCGGAAAGAATAGGCCGGATATGAAAATTGTAACTGACCGTTTTTGGAATAGCGGTAGCGTCGTTGCCTTTATTGTTAAAGCAGGAGATCATTCCTGTGACTGCAACAATGATCAAAATGGCGCAAGCTAATAATCGTCCTTTCATGAAGCGGGAAAAATTAGTCTGGTAAGTTAAATAAATTTTACCTTTTATTGGCTTTAACAGGTAAAAAAGTATTACAAGCAGTGAATTTAGAACTGCAATATTTATCACGGATTTTCTACCGAAGATGAATTATAACTTATTATTGCTTCACAAATTCATAGTAAAAAAAATATCAATCCCTGCATTGACATAGCCTGTTTAAGAAGATTCGAGAATAAGCAGCAAAAAAGTTTAAAAAGTAATGACCAATAATCTCCATCAAATATGAAACGCTTATTGCTGATCTTGTTCATCTTTTTGCAGGGATCTATCATAATGGCACAAAACTATGAGCCCACCTGGCAATCATTGGATAAACGGCCCATTCCACCATGGTTTACCAATGCCAAATTCGGGATATTCATTCATTGGGGATTGTTTTCAGTTCCATCCTGGGCTACTAATTCCAATGCAGATGGTTTTGGCAGTAACTATGCGGAGTGGTATTGGGAAAGATTGAACAATACTAAACTTAAGATTCATAAAGAGTTTGTAGAATTTCACCAAAAGACATATGGGCCTAATTTTCAATACCAGGACTTCGCACCAAAGTTTACCTGCGAATTATATGATCCGGATCAATGGGCTGAAGTTTTTAAAAATTCCGGGGCGAAATACGTAGTACTGACCAGCAAGCATCATGATGGTTTCACCTTATGGCCCAGTCGTGAATCATGGAACTGGAATGCGGTAGATGCGGGTCCTCATCGTGACCTGGCCGGTGATCTTTCTGTTGCTGTAAAAAAAGCGGGGTTACATATGGGTTTTTATTATTCCTTATATGAATGGTATAATCCATTGTATAAGCAGGATGTAAAGAAATATGTGGACCAGCATATGTTGCCGCAACTGAAAGACCTGGTGATGAGATATAATCCTGATATCATCTGGCCGGATGGTGAATGGGATCAGTCTGATACAACCTGGCGGAGCATGGAATTCCTCACCTGGTTGTACAATGAATCGCCAATTAAAAATACGGTAGTAACCAATGACCGTTGGGGAGGTGGCCGTGAACATGGCGGTTTTAATACGACGGAGTATGGTAGCGGAAACGCAAGCCTGGCAAGACCCTGGGAGGAATGCCGTGGGATCGGGGAATCTTTTGGTTATAATCGTAATGAAAACCTGGAGCAGTACATAAGCAGCGAAAAACTGGTACACATGCTGATCAATATTGTAGCAAGAGGCGGCAATCTATTATTGAATATCGGACCTGCTGCCGATGGAACAATACCCGTCATCATGCAGCAGCGTTTAAAAGATATGGGTGACTGGCTAAAGGTAAATGGGGATGCGATTTATGAAACAGCCGCCTGGAAAAATGCTCCTGTACAAAACCAGGCTGGTATTTTTTATACTAAAAAAGGAAATGACCTGTACGTAATCGCAACAAAATGGAAAAAGGAAGTAGAAATACCGGGAGTAAAAGCAAAAGCGGTAAGTATGTTGGGATATAATGGTAAAATTAAATTCGGCAGGAAAGGGAATGCAATTGTAATTACCGCTCCTGCTATTGACCCGGGCAATGTGCCGTGTCAGTATGCATGGGTTTATAAAATAACAGATGCTTTTTGATGAAGAAAAAATATCCATCTGCTAAGCTTTGTAGAGATAAATTACGCAAACGGTTGAAAAAATTTCGGAACGTTAAAAACGGGATTTAAGCTGTAACTTCAAGAGCTATTTTAATCAGTAAAATTGTGTGTTAATTAATAAGATAAATCAGGTTAAGAATTAATGATCGGGGCCATTATGAAATTCCTATTTAATAAAAAATTCCTGCTTGTTATTGGTTTATTAGTAGCTGCTTATTTTAGCTACCGGTTGCTGATACCTGAAAAAAAAGTTGATTTCAGTGCGGATGTAAAACCGATCCTTAATAAAAAGTGCATCACTTGTCATGGAGGTGTAAAAGCCAAAGCGGGATTTAGCCTATTGTTTCGTGAAGATGCATTGGCAAAAACTGAATCTGGTAAACCCGCTATCATTCCAGGTGACCCGGATGCCAGCGAACTGATCCATCGCATCACCAATCACGATCCGGAAGAAAGAATGCCATACAAGCACGAGCCATTAAGCAAACAGGAAATAAGCATTTTTAAAAGATGGATCAAACAAGGAGCTAAATGGGGTGACCATTGGGCCTATCTGCCGGTAAAGAAAACAGAAGTGCCTGATGTGAATGATAACCCTAACGGGTGGATAAAAAATGACGTTGACAAATTCATTTATGCAAAGCTGTATGACGAGAAATTAAAACCTTCAGTACAGGCAGACAAACCAACATTATTAAGAAGAGCAAGTCTTGATCTTATCGGGATGTATCCTTCCGCTTCTGTTGCACAGCAATACTTAAAAAGTAATGATGATAAAGCCTATGAAGTTTTGGTTGATTCGTTAATGGCTTCTCCTCATTTTGGTGAACGATGGGCATCCCTCTGGCTGGATCTTTCCAGGTATGCAGATACTAAAGGATACGAATCAGATGGCGGTCGCGAGATCTGGAAGTACAGGGATTGGCTGATCAAATCTTTTAATGAAGACAAACCATACGACCGATTTTTAACTGAACAAATAGCCGGTGACCTTTTACCCAATCCTACCGATGCACAATACATCGCTACTGCATTCAGTCGCAACTCAATGACAAATGATGAAGGGGGTACTGATAATGAAGAATTCAGGACCGCGGCAGTGATGGATAGAGTTAGTACGACCTGGGAGTCATTGATGGGTACCACTTTTTCCTGTGTGCAATGTCACAGTCATCCTTATGATCCGTTCCGGCACGATGAATATTATAAGTTCATGGCCTTCTTCAACAATACCCGTGATGAAGATATACCGTCTGAATATCCGTTGCTTCGGGAGTATAATGATTCCATGAAGCAAAAATTAGAAACAGTTATTAATTGGGTGAAAGAACATTCTTCAGATGCAAATGCAAAAAAGTTCAGCTTGTTTTTGCGGACCTGGGAACCCTCTATTAATTCCACGACCGCTGATAGCATGACCAATGCGGTGATTGCCGGAAAGAATTATGCTTTGGCTATACGCAATCATTCTATAGCAAGATTAAAAAAAATAGATCTGCAAAACGTTAATCTGTTGATATGGAATTTTTATTCGGAGAAGAAGGGTGGGGTTTTGAAATTGCATCTTGATTCACCGGAAGGGCCAGTGTTTGCGACCATCAATATCAAAGGCGTTGATCACTGGCGAAAGGAATCCATTGAATTTCCGGAACAGCAGGGAGTTCATGATGTTTTTTTAACCTATGAAAATCCAACACTACCAAAAAACAGTGAAGACTTTGCCATTACGTTCGATTGGTTCAGTTTTATGCAACAACTTCCCGGAAAGGGAATACCCGGGTACGAGGAAAATAAAAAAATATTCTGGGGACTGGTGAATGCAAATGTTCCGACAACTCCTGTAATGGTGGAAAACCCGGCGTGGATGTGGCGTAAGACGCACGTCTTTGAAAGAGGTAACCGTAAAACATTGGGAGAAGAAGTAGAGCCGGCGGTACCTAATTCGTTGAGTTTTGCTATGCCGGCCAACGCGCCGAAAAATCGTTTGGGTCTCGCCATGTGGCTGACGGATAAAAAAAATCCGCTTGTATCAAGGACGATGGTGAATCGCCTTTGGGAGCAACTCTTTGGAATGGGTATCGCGGAAACATTGGAAGATATGGGTACCCAGGGCATTCCCCCTACTCATAAAGAATTGTTAGATCATCTGGCATGGCAACTGATGAACGATCATCAATGGAGTATTAAAAAATTATTGAAAGAGTTGGTGATGAGTGCCACATACCGGCAGGATTCAAAACTGACGGATGAATTGAAAGAAAAAGACGCGGCGAATAAATTTTATGCGAGAGGGCCAAGAGTCAGGTTAAGTGCGGAACAATTAAGAGATCAGCATTTATGTATCAGTGGTGAGATTAGCACCAAAATGTATGGACCCGGTGTAATGCCCTGGCAGCCGGAAGGTATCTGGTTGTCGCCCTATAATGGAGCAAGATGGCAAAACAGTAACGGAGAAGATCAATACCGGAGAGCGGTATATACATATTGGAAACGTACCTCAGCTTATCCTTCTATGATTACGTTTGATGGAGTACAACGGGTATTATGTACCGCCCGCCGTGTTCGTACCAATACACCTTTGCAGGCATTGGTCACATTAAATGATTCTGTTTACCTCGACATGGCCCGTCATTTTGCGTATCGCATGAAAAAGGAAGCTGGTGCAAATGTGAATGACCAGATCAGTAAAGGATATGAATTAATGTTATATAAACCGTTGCCTGCCGCAAAGCTGAAAGTTTTTGTTGATCTGTACAATGAAGCCTTAAACGAGTTTAAAGGAGATGCCGATAAAACCTGTAAAATGATCGGTGTGAATAATGAACATACTGATGCGCCTACAGCGGCGATGGTGGTAGTGGCGAATGCAATGATGAATTTGGATGAAGTGGTGATGAAGAATTAGTTGAGGTACGGCCTCATCCCGACCTTCTCCAAAAGAGAAGGCCACTATGACACAGCCCACGCTTATCGGGGATACTGATTATATCGGAATCTTCGAATATGCTGAGCATAGATATAAAGCCGATGCGGAAGATATGCTGATCATAAAAGAGATACAGCACCGCTCCCTCTCTTTTGGAGAGGGAGAAGGAGGGTGAGACCGGATGATGCCGAACGTTTACACAAGTTGATAAACATATATTAAACACAAACTAAATGGGAAAACAATCCTCACGCAGAAAGTTTATTCAAAAATTCACGACCAGTGTAGTAGGAGCTGCCATGGTTCCTGAAGTATTGAGAGCTGCAGGTAATAATCCTGCTGAAAAAATGGAGAGCCTTAAAAGACTTCGCCAATTCAGTGCCAATGATAAGATACAAATTGCACTGATAGGAGCGGGAGGTATGGGAACCGCGGATGCAAATACCGCCGTTACGGTCCCGGGTGTTAAGTTGATAGCAGCCTGCGATTTGTACGATGGACGTTTGATGGATGCTAAAAAGAATTATGGCAGTGATATTTTTACGACAAGAGATTACAGGGAAATATTGCAGCGAAAAGATATTGATGGGGTGATTGTGGCTACGCCGGATCATTGGCATAAAGATATTTCCGTAGCGGCGATGAACAGTGGCAAATCGGTGTATTGTGAAAAACCCATGGTGCATGATGTAACGGAGGGAAGTGCGGTAGTCGACGCACAAACTAAAAACAAAGTAGTGTTCCAGGTAGGCAGCCAGGGACTGAGTTCATTGGGAAATGAAAAAGCAAAAGAATTATTAGCGGCCGGTGCTATTGGTAAATTGAACTATGCGGAAGGATTCTGGGCCCGCAATTCTCCCGGGGGTGCCTGGCAATACACTATTCCTGCGGATGCATCGGACAAAACAGTGGACTGGAAAATGTTTTTAAATAAATATCCTGATCGCCCTTTTGATGCCAAGCGTTTTTTCCGCTGGCGTTGTTACAAAGATTATGGTACCGGTGTATCAGGCGATCTGTTTGTTCATCTTTTCTCCAGTCTTCATTTCATCACCAATTCCAAAGGGCCACAAAAAGTAATGGCCATGGGTGGGCTTCGTTTCTGGAAAGATGGTCGTGAAGTGCCGGATGTATTGATGGGTATGTTTGATTATGCGGAAACGCCCGAGCATCCTGCTTTCAATTTGTCATTGCGGGTAAACTTTGTAGATGGGACAGCCGATAGTACTTACCTGCGCTTAGTAGGAAATGAGGGAAGCATGAATGTAGAGTGGGATAAAGTGACATTGACACGCAATAAAGCTTATGCGGCAACAGATGATCCATTGCTGGCAACCAAATTAAATAAGGATAACCCGATGGCTTACGAGCGGAAGAAAATTTTGCCACCCGATTCGACAATCTTCAAAGTAGAAGACGGATACAAAGGAGCTCATTTTGATCACTTCACAAATTTCTTCAATGCTATCCGCGACAAGAAATCAGTGGTTGAAGATTCGTTGTTTGGTTACCGTGCTGCTGCTCCGGCCCTGCTTTGCAATGACAGTTATTTTACCGATAAGGCAGTGAAGTGGGACCCGGAAAAATTGAAAGTGGGGTAGAGGGCCTCCTCCCGACCTCCTCCAAAAGAGGAGGCCATCAAAGCACAGCCCTGACTTTTCGAAGAGGCTGATAAAATAGTACTCTTCGAAAATGTTGAATAAAGATATAAAGCTGATGTGGTAGTTATATAGTTTGGATTAGCAATACGGCACCGCTCTTTCCCTATCGGGGAAATAGAAGGAGATAGAGGCCAATCGTTCATATTTAAAAGATCATCATAATGTTAAAAAAAATAGTTTTCGTACTCACTTTTTTAATGAGTAGTATGTTGTTACATAAAGTTTCCGCACAAAAAGACAATACGCTTTCAGCGGCTGAGAAAAAAGATGGCTGGAAATTATTGTTTGATGGTAAAACAACCAATGGCTGGAGAATGTACCAGAATAAACCAGCCGATTGCTGGGGTGTGAAAGATGGAGAATTGTACTGTAAGGAACGTGCTGCTGATAAAAGTGATCTGAGAGCGGATATCATCACTTCAGATCAATATGAAAACTATGAATTATCGGTTGACTGGAAAATTGCTACCGGTGGTAACAGTGGCATTATTTATAACGCAACAGAAGAATATTCTGCTTCTTTTTTGAGTGGTCCCGAATATCAGTTAATAGATGATGAGGGCTATCCCGGTAAACTGGAAGATTGGCAAAAGACAGGATCGGACTATGCCATGTACCCGGCTACTTCAATACCGACAAAACCGATAGGCCAATACAACACCTCGAAGATCGTGGTAAAAGGTGCGCACCGGGAGTATTGGCTGAATGGAGTAAAAGTAGTAGAGTTTGAAGCCTGGTCAGATGACTGGAAACAACGAAAATCAATTGGTAAATGGAAAGACGAACCGGGTTATGGTATGGCGAAGAAAGGCTATATCTGTTTGCAGGATCACGGAGGCGGAATGTGGTTTAAGAATATTAAAATAAGGAAGCTAAACCCCTAAATCCCCTAAAGGGGGCTTGCTGGTTCACAACCCTCGCTTTTCGAAAACTTCGCTATTTTTTGGAGTCTTCGAAAATGACAGGCAGAGATATAAAGTTGATGTGGTAGTTATAAAGATCAGTAAAGATACAGCACCGCTCCATCTCCTTGGAAGAGGGAGGAGGAGGGTGAGGTCTAAAAATTTATCTATGACGCAAAGAGAATTACATGATCAGCGATTGCTGAAAGAAGCGCAGGACGAAATAAGGCGAATGCACACCCGCCGCCATTTCTTAAAAGAAAGTGCGATGGGATTAGGTGCTTTGGCATTTGGTTCTTTGCTGGGTGGTTGTGGTAGTAAAGGATCAACGGCTGCGTCCTCTATCGCCTTTGATCCGGCGCATCCATTGTTGCCAAAATCACCTCCTTTCGTCGGTAAAGCAAGAAGTGTGATATATCTACATATGGCTGGTGCGCCATCACAATTAGAGTTGTTTGATTATAAACCAGAGCTGGCAAAAATGGATGGACAGGATTGTCCGCCATCATTTCTTGCAGGAAAGCAATTTGCTTTTATAACAGGTGTTCCAAAAATGCTGGGCCCACAAGCGAAATTTGCACAGCATGGACAAAGCGGTGCCTGGATTAGTGAGAACCTGCCGCATTTATCTACAGTGGCTGATGAAGTAACATTTTTAAAAGCCGTAACCACTGATCAATTCAATCATGCGCCGGCGCAATTACTGATGCATACAGGCAGTGCAAGGCTCGGAAGACCAAGTATGGGAAGTTGGGTTACGTATGGTTTGGGAACGGAGAATCAAAATTTGCCTGGCTTTGTAGTGCTGACGAGTGGCGGTAGTTTTCCCGACGCCGGTAAGAGTGTGTGGGGTAGCGGATTTTTGCCTTCTGTGTACCAGGGAGTGCAGTGCCGCAGTGAGGGTGATCCGGTTTTATTCATCAAAGATCCGGATGGTATGAGCCGCAACCTGCGCAAAGCTTCTATTGACGCGATCAATAAAGCAAACCAGCAGCAATATGATGAATACAATGACCCGGAAATTTTATCCCGTATCTCTCAATATGAGATGGCCTACCGGATGCAGATAACAGCGCCGGAAGTAATGAATATAAATGATGAACCGGCTTACATTCATGAAATGTATGGCACTCAACCCGGGAAACCTTGTTTCGCTAATAATGTTTTGCTGGCAAGAAAGCTTGTCGAAAAAGGAGTGCGATATGTTCAGCTCTTCGACTGGGGCTGGGATGCTCATGGTGATAATGCCAGCAATGCGTTAAACGTAGGCATCCTTAATAAATACAGGAGCGTTGATAAAACTATAACAGCATTACTACTCGACCTGAAGCAAAGAGGTTTGCTGGAAGAAACACTGGTAGTTTGGGGAGGTGAGTTTGGCCGTACGCCCATGATGGAAAACAGGAACGGTGCGCAGAATCCATATAAAGGAAGAGATCATCATACCGAAGCCTTTACGATATGGATGGCCGGGGGCGGAATTAAAAAAGGACATACCCACGGAGAAACAGATGAGATAGGGTATACTGCTGTCAGTGGTAAAGTACAGGCCTATGACATACAGGCGACGATATTGAATCAATTAGGGTTTAATCATGAAGAGTTCACGTATCCTTACCAGGGAAGGCCGTTCAGGTTAACGGATGTGGCAGGGAAGGTGATCCAGGAGATTATTGCGTAAAAGCCTCATCCCGACCTTCTTCCAGGAGAAGGCCATCAAAGCACAGCCCTCGGTTTTCGAAGTGACTGATGAAATAGTACTGTTCGAAATTGTTAAATAGATATACAAAACCGATGTGGTAGATATGCAGTACCGCTCTTTCTATTTTGGAGAGGAAGAAGGAGGGTTAGGCTAAAAAATGTTGTCGAGGAAGCTATAAAAAATATTATCTATTTTATTACTCCTGATGAATCATAACAGAAGAACTTTTATTCAAACAACAGCTTCTGCAACGGCTACGCTATTATTATCTTCATTGGATAGTTTTGCTTCACCTTATAAATCTTCCATCGTGAATAAAAATTTTGAACTAAAAGTATTGGCCACCAATTGGGGCTTCCAGGGAACAATGGATCAATTTTGCGCTGCCATTAAAAAAGAAGGCTATGATGGCATGGAAGTCTGGTGGCCTAATGATAAAAACGGGCAGGATGAATTGTTCGCCGGTTTAAAAAAATATTCACTGGAAGTGGGTTTTTTGTGTGGAGGTTCACAGCCTGATTGGAAAGAGCACCTGGAAACGTTTAAGAAAGCCTCCACGGCGGCTGCGACAAATACTATTCAAAAACCGTTATACATCAACTGTCACTCGGGCAGAGATCATTTTAGTTTTGATCAGAATAAAGCATTTATTGATCATACTACACAGCTAACTAAAGAAACAGGTATTACTATCTGTCATGAGACACATCGTTCCCGCATAATGTTTGCCGCGAATATAACCAGGCAATTCATGGAAAAGATTCCGGAATTGAAATTGACATTCGATGTATCACACTGGTGCAATGTGCATGAAACCCTATTGGGTGATCAGAAGGAAACAGTGGATATGGCCTTGCAAAGAGTGGAACATATTCATGCCCGTATCGGTCACCCGGAAGGGCCGCAGGTCAATGACCCCCGTGCACCGGAATGGGAAGCGGTAGTGAAACAACATTTTGAATGGTGGGATATCGTGGCAGACAGAAAAAAGAAAAACGGAGAACGTATGACTGTCCTTACAGAATTCGGACCACCGGATTATATGCCCACTTTACCGTATACAAGACAACCTTTGGCTGATCAATGGGCCATCAATGTACATATGATGAAATTGCTGAGAAAAAGGTATGGAGGATAGCTGTGAGCTTTGAGCTGCGAGTCTTGAGCATTGGGTCGTTTATGATTGAAGGGCCAGCTTATCAATGATAAAATTTTGCTTATGAGAAATTTCAAAGAATTAAAAATTTGGCAAAAAGGATTGCAAATTGCCGTTAATTCTTTTAAACTCACTTCTGCTTTTCCTAAAGAAGAAAAATTTGGCATCTCAATACAAATAACAAAAGCAGCAGTGTCAATATCTTCTAATATTGCCGAAGGTAGTAGCAGAAGCAGTGAAAAGGATTATAACCGGTTCATAGAAATTTTATTAGGGTCATCTTTTGGGTTAAAAACACAATTATTGATTGCGGCAGCAGTTGGCTACGGTGATAAAGAATTGAGAAATGAAATCCTGAAGGCTGTTGATGAAGAGCAGAAAATGCTTATTGGTTTTATGAATAAACTAACCAAATAAAAATAATAGCAAACTATCGGTCTCGCAGCTCATAGCTCAAAGCTTTTAAACTATGTTTCTATCTCTTCCTGATCTTATTGGTCGCTTTCACCCGGTGCTGGTGCATTTGCCAATTGGTATTTTATTATTGGCCTGCTTCTTTCAATGGCTGATCCTGAAGCCAAGATTCGCTGTTTTGCAACCGGCTATTCCCGTTATGATTTTTTGGGGAATGCTGGGCGCCATCTTTTCCTGTATCAGCGGTTACATGCTTTCCTTAAGCGGTGATTATGATGAGCAACTGGCGGATCGTCATCAGTGGATGGGTATCTTCACAGCTATCCTTTCTTTGTTATTGTACGTATTGCACCAGTTCTCCATTAATGAAACAATTGCCCGTTGGATTTCATTGGGTATTATTGTTCTGATAACCATTACGGGCCATTTGGGTGGGTCATTGACGCATGGTTCCGGTTATCTTACGGAAGGCTTACACAGTGCTGATGAGAAGGAAACCACATTCAAACCAATTCCCAATATACAGGAAGCCGCTTTGTATGCGGATGTCGTTCAGCCTTTGTTGCAGGCAAGATGCTACAATTGCCATGGCCCGAATAAGCAGAAAGGAAAACTGCGCCTGGATCAACAGGAATATATTTTAAAAGGAGGAAAGGATGGAAAGGTCATCGAACCGGGCAAAGCCGATGAAAGCGAAATGATCGAAAGAATGTTATTGCCGATGACAGATGAGGATCATATGCCACCCAAAGAAAAAAAGCAGCTGACACCTAACGAGATCTCTTTGCTGCATTGGTGGATCAATACCGGTGCTGATTTCAATAAAAAAATAAAAGATCTCCAGCAAACGGAAAGAGTAAAACCTGTTTTGTTATCCCTGCAATCCGGTTCATTAGGGGATGAAAACAAATCAACGGATGTGCCCGAAGCCCCGGTTACCAAAGCGGATGACGAAGCGGTCAATCGTTTAAAAAAAGCGGGTGTGATGATCATGCCGGTGGCGAAAAACAGCAATTATTTATCAGCTAGTTTTTTTACTGCGGGTGAAGGCGCCGATAGTTTGGTGAAGCTGCTGGAACCTTTAAAGAAACAATTGGTCTGGCTAAAATTAGATAATGCGGTTATCACCGATGCAACGATGGATGAAATCGCCAAACTATCCTCACTGACAAGATTACAATTGAGTAATACCGGTATTACCGATAAGGGATTGATAAAGTTGCAATCCCTGGAACAGTTGCAGTCGCTTAATCTCGTAGGAACAAAAGTTACCGCACAGGGAATAACCCAGTTAAGCAAACTGAAAAAATTAAAGAATTTATATCTCTACCGGACAAGCGTGAATAATAATGAATGGCCATTGTTACAAAAAATATTCCCGGCGACACAAATTGATTCTGGAAAATATACAGTCCCGACTTTGATAACGGACACCACAGTAGTAAAATATAATTAAGCAATCATGAGCCGTCGGTTTCTTTTAAGTGCAGCATTGTTTTTATTGTCATTTTATTCTTTACTGGCACAACCAAAGGAAGAACATAATCTTGTTTTCGATTCACTGGCGAAACGTTGGGATGAAGCTA
The DNA here is from genome assembly GCA_040007815.1 of Chitinophagaceae bacterium. GTDB lineage: Bacteria > Bacteroidota > Bacteroidia > Chitinophagales > Chitinophagaceae > Terrimonas_B. The sequence goes on along the minus strand of JBDTUH010000023.1, from coordinate 97,498 downwards.
TTCCATTAGGAAATGGATGGTTGGGTGCGCTGATCTGGCAGAAAGAAAATAAAATAAGAATGTCTTTGGACCGGGTGGATCTCTGGGATGACAGGCCCATGGCGGAGATTGATAAATTGAAATTCAGTTGGGTAGTGGAACAAGTGAAGAAAGGACAATATGATACAGTACAGAAATTAGGAGATGAGCCTTATGAAAAATATGCAGCGCCAACCAAGATTCCGGGAGCTGCACTGGAGTTTGATTTGACCAGGTTTGGAAAAGTCGTTTCAAATGAATTGGATATTAAAACAGGTTTATCGGTTATCAAATTTGAAAGCGGCATTGTATTGAATAATTATATACATGCTGTGAACCAGGTAGGGTATTTTGGTTTTGAAAACTTTTCCGCCGCCACTTTTATTCCCGAACTCGTCATTCCAAATTACAATACGGGCAAAACCGGCACAGCAGGTAATAGTGTTGAAGGGATCGGGCTGGAAAAATTGGGATATAAAAAAGGAATCATAACAAGAACAAATAACAGCATTAAATATCATCAACCGACATGGAAAAATAACTACTATGAAGTATTGGTAAAATGGTATCGCCTGCCAGGTAATAGAATAATTGGTCAATGGACAATCACGAATAATAAACCGGCACAGTTAATGGATCCTGATTTCAAATTAAAAGAACCGACGGGCTGGCCATCGCAGAGTAAATGGTGGCATGATTACTGGAGCCGTTCATCAATATCATTGCCAGACAAGCAACTGGAGAGGCAATATTACCTGGAGATGTATAAGTTTGCCTGTGTTGCAAGAACCAACACCCCACCTATTTCTCTACAGGCAATATGGACCGCAGATAATGGCAATCTCCCTCCCTGGAAAGGAGATTTTCATCATGACCTGAATACCCAATTGAGTTACTGGCCTGGTTATACAGGAAATCATTTGGATCTTACAGCTTCCTATACTAACTGGTTGTGGAAAGTAAAAGATGTAAATAAGAAATGGACAAAAAAATACTTTGGGCTTGATGGGTTAAATGTTCCCGGTGTAACAACTATCAGCGGCAAAGAAATGGGTGGATGGATACAATACTCCATGAGTCCAACAACAGCGGCATGGATAGCTCAGCATTTTTACTGGCAATGGAAGTATAGCATGGATCAAAAATTTTTAAAAGAAAGAGCCAGGCCATACATTCTTGAGGCAGCTTTGTTTCTTGATAAAATGACAGAAATGGATTCAGCAAGAAATTTGCCGTTAAGTTCCAGCCCTGAATATTTTGATAACAGCATAAAAGCGTGGTTCGAAAAATTTACCAACTACGATCTCGCACTGGCAACCAGTTTATTTGATAATGCATGGGCAGCCGATTTTTTTTTCGGCGAAGAGAATCTGGCAAAGTATTGGTTCAGGGTAAAAAGCCAATTACCTTCTTTTGATTTAAATGAAACCGGCCTTACTGTTGCTCCTGGTCAAAACCTGGATGTATCTCATCGCCATCTTTCACCTTACATGGCTATTTACCCACTGTGCTTGTTAAGTATGGAGGATGAAAAAGAAAGCGAGATAATTGAAAAATCAATAAAACATATCGAAGAAAAAGGCACCAGCCAATGGTGTGGTTATTCATTTAGCTGGATGGCTTGTATGTATGCGAGAGCTAAACAAGCTGATAAAGCGGTAAAGCAATTACAAATATTTGCTTCCAATTTTTGTTCGTCTAACAGCTTCCACCTGAATGGTGATCAGAAAGGAGGACAGTATTCATCTTTTACTTATCGCCCCTTTACCCTGGAAGGCAATTTCGCCTTTGCACAGGGCGTGCATGAATTATTGCTGCAAACCCGGAATGGATACATAGAGATATTTCCAGCAGTGCCTGTAAGCTGGAAGGATGTTTCTTTTAAAACACTAAGAACAGAAGGAGCTTTTCTTGTGAGTGCAAAAAGAGAAGGTGGAATTATATCGGAAGTAACAATTGCAGCAGAGCAGGGTGGTAACTTATCATTGAAATTGCCTTTCAAAACATTTTTTATTACCAACTTGCAAAAGAAATATAAAGTGGAAAAAGGCATACTGAAAGTTGACATGAAAAAAGGAGAAACGATTACCGTTAAGAACGGCTACGCATAAAACAATTACCATGAAACGAAAAGAATTCCTTCGCTTATCGGTTCCTGCTTTTTTATTACTGGCAAATGGTAAGATCGTAAAGGCGAACGACTTTTGGCTATCAGAAGAGCATAAAAGAAAAGTGAAGCTTCGCTTCGTCGTAGCATCAGACGGTCACTATGGACAACCGAATACAGATTACGGGAATTTTCATGCTACACTCGTCTCCCGAATCAACGAAGAACATAAAAAGCATCCTTTCGCATTTTGCATTGTCAATGGAGATATTGTTCATGATGATAAAAGCCACTATCCTGCTGTTAAAAAGGCATTAGATGGATTGGCTCCCAAATACTATGTTAGCCAGGGCAACCATGATCATGTGAATGCAATAGAATGGGAAACGATCTGGAATATGCCAGTCAACCTTGATTTTACTATTAAAAAGAATTCATTCCTTGTTGCAACCACTTCCGATGAAAAAGGGACTTATTTATGTCCTGATGTTGCCTGGTTTAATCAAAAACTGGAAGAGCATAAGCAGCAGGAGAATATTTTCATTTTTATACATATTAACCCCGGTAAGCTGACTAAAAATGCCGTGGATTGCCCGGAGTTGTTTGAAGTTTTTGCAAGGCATAAGAATATAAGAGCCGTATTCAATGGTCATGATCATGACGAAGAAGGAATAAAAAGGAAGGAGGATATTCCATTTGTATTTGATGCGCATTTCGGAGGAAATTGGGGAACCAGTTATCGCGGCTTCCGGATCGTGGAACTGATGAAAGATAATTCGATAGTAACGTATATCATGAATCCTGTTGAAAGAATCAATGAAGCAAGAATTGCTGAATTGATTAAATCGTAAGTTTAAAAAAAAGTATATGAAAACTGCAGTAAGTAATACCGTGAGCCTGATTTTCTTTTTGATTGTTATATCCCTTAACACCGAAGCACAAAGTCAATCAAAAGAACCTTTGCCAACCAAACAACAATTGGCCTGGCACGAAATGGAATATTACTGGTTCATTCATTTTGGCCCCAATACATTTACAGATAAGGAATGGGGGCATGGCGATGAGCCCGAAGATATTTTTAACCCTACCGAATTAGATTGCCGGCAATGGGCACGGGTTGCCAAACAGGCTGGCGCCAGGGGCATCATCATTACCGCCAAGCACCATGATGGATTTTGTTTATGGCCCAGTAAATATTCTAAGCATACTGTGAGGGAAAGCAAATGGAAGGATGGTAAGGGTGATGTGGTAGGAGATTTGATGAAAGCCTGTAAAGAATACGGGCTGAAGTTTGGCGTTTATCTTTCTCCCTGGGATCGCAATCATCCCAAATATGGAACATCGGAATACAACGAGGTGTATGTAAACACGATGAAGGAATTGATCACCCGTTACGGACCTTTCTTCGAGTTTTGGTGGGATGGCGCAAATGGTGAAGGACCTAATGGGAAAAAACAGGAATATAATTTCAGGCGTTTCGAGAATACAATGAGAAAGCTGGCGCCTAATACGGTTGTATTTAGTGATATTGGCCCTGATATTCGCTGGGTAGGCAATGAAAATGGGATCGCCGGCAAAACAAACTGGAATTTATTAGATACAGCCGGTTTTAAAAGAGGGAATGGCGCTCCATCAACAGATACACTCAACCAGGGAAATGAAAATGGAAAAAATTGGATACCGGCAGAATGTGATGTAAGTATACGGCCCGGTTGGTTTTATCATAAGGAAGAAGATGGTAAAGTAAAAACAGCGGAACAGTTGTTTGATCTTTATTTAAAATCAGTGGGTCGCGGAGCCAATTTTTTATTGAACATACCTCCCGACAGGCGGGGATTAATTAATGAAATAGATTCCGCTTCATTAGTAGACTTTAAAAAAATGACAGTAGAAAGTTTTGCTACTAACCTGGTAACCGGCAGTAAAGCCGAGCTGCATACCGGTTCCGGTATTTTTCAAAGAACAAATTTTACCGATGGTAAAACTGAAACTGTTGAAAAACTGAACAATTACCAGGATGATCGCTTATGGATAAAGTTTGAGCAGTCAAAAAAGATCAATTGTATCGTTTTGCAGGAAGATATAAAATCAGGCCAACGGGTAAAATCAGCAAAGCTGGTATTGGTTAATGGCTCACAGCCGGTATTGGATATAGCTATTACAACCATCGGAAGAAAACGAATTATTACTTTTCCCGTTCAGGATGTGAGTGCCATCAATTTGGTTATCAAAGAGGCGAAGGATGCGCCTTTGATCAGCGAAATCGCGGCTTATTTGATAGATGAGAAGCTAATCGAAAAATGAACTGTGTTTTTAAGGTCTGAATATTACTTCCCTGTAAAATTGGCTTTTCTTTTTTCCAGGAAAGCCGAGGCTCCTTCTTTGGCATCAGCCGTATCAAATAATTTTCCAAAAATATCTATTTCAACAGCAAAGCCATTCTGCGTTTCATCAAAAACAGCGTTGGCTGCTTTGATACATCCGGCAACAGCCAATGGAGCTTTTGAGTTAATAATGGCTAAAACAGCCTGGACACTGGTTAATAGTTCTTCCTGTTTCACGACATGATTGACTAATCCATATTGCAGTGCCGTGTTTGCGTCCACCAAATTACCGGTCATCAGTACTTCCATAGCTCTTCCTTTGCCAATCAGTTGAACCAAACGTTGCGTGCCACCATATCCCGGGATCAACCCGAGGTTTACTTCTGGTTGTCCAAATTTCGCATTATCACTCGCAATCCGGAAATGGCAACTCATGGCTAACTCGCAACCACCACCCAATGCGAATCCATTCACGGCCGCAACAATGGGCTTGGAGCTATTTTCAATCTTTGAAAAAACCAGATCCTGCCCTTTTTGCGCCAATGCTTTTCCTCCTTTTGCATCTAAGGAAGTGAATTCACTGATATCGGCTCCGGCCACAAAAGCTTTACTGCCGCTGCCGGTGATAATGGCTGACCTGATATCAACGTTGTTATTTACTTCATCAATGGCGATGCTTAATTCCTCAATTACTGTTTTATTCAGCGCATTTAATTTATCGGGGCGATTAATGGTGATAGTGCAGATTTTGTTTTCGATTTGAACAAGCAGGCAGGAATACATAAAAATATTTTTTCAAAAGTAAGCATAGTGGCTAAATATGCTACTCTTTCAAAAATGGTGGCTGGAGAAATAACCGGGACAGTATTAAACTTATATTGCTGTACCTTTTTTAGTTCTCAGTGTTTCTATTTTTTCAGCAACCAATAACATGAACAGCCAGGCAGCTTTGAGAACGATAATTACGAACCAGCCAAACAGGACGGTTTTAATAATGATTGAGCCATCTTCTGACAGGGAAAAAGGTACTTCAAAAAATATAAGACGGAGCCAGGCATAAACAGTCAGTGAAATGACAAGGCCGATCAGGAAAGTTTGTTTCAAAAAGCTTTTCAGTTGTTGCACAGATGGAAAGTTCATGCTAGGTTTTTGTTTCTTTTGATTAATGGAGCGCAAAGATGCGGGAATGCATGATCCGTGAAAGGATTAATTGAGTGATTGGAACAAATAGCATGGTGAAATGGGCAGAAATGCGGATAAACTGTAATAGTACATTGGCAAGTTTGACTCAGGCGGATTGACAGGCGTTAAATTGGGGCGATTGAGCCGTGAAGGCTACGTACAAAGAAGAGTATTAAAAGCTGCGATTGTTTTTTACCCATTCAGTAATATAGGTGGATATCTCAGACGTGGGAGTGCCTGGCGGGAATAGTTTGCCAACACCTAGTTCATTCAGCGTTTTCATATCATCCTGTGGAATAATACCACCACCTGTCAGCAGCACATCATCCATTCCTTTTTCCTTCATTAGCTGTATCATTTTTGGAAATACGGTATTGTGGGCTCCGCTTAATATACTGATGCCAATAGCATCCACATCCTCCTGCAGGGCGGCATTCACTACCATTTCGGGTGTCTGTCGCAAACCGGTATAAATAACTTCCATCCCCGCATCTCTTAAAGCGGTGGCAATCACTTTAGCGCCACGGTCGTGGCCATCTAATCCTACTTTGGCTACTAATACTCTGACGGGTCTGCTCATAATGGCGTGTTCATTGATCAAAAATAAAGAATATCAGCGGCGGAACTTCAAAACGGCTTATAAGACGTAATAGTCGGAACAATGTAGTACCGCATATATTGATGCTGTTATTGAAGCGATATAAGATCAGGGCTAAAGAAGTGTAAGAGTTTTTTTAATCCGGCTGATCGTTTCTTCGTTCCCCAATATCGATGCAATATCAAAAACACCCGGACCAAATTTTCCACCCACCAGCATGATTCTAAATGGTAACATCAATTCACCTGGTTTTAGTTGGTTGGCTGCTGCAAGCTCCTTAAAAGCTATTTCAAGGTCATCATGTTGCCATACAGAAGCCAGTTCATAAAGCCGTATCAGTTCTATAAAGAAAAGTTTTTTCTTTTCATCCCATTTGGGTTGAATGGCGCCTGTATCAATTGTGGCAGGTGATTGAAAAAAGAAATAACATTGATCATAAAAGTCTGTCAGAAAAGTGCATCGGTCTTTTACCAACACAATCACTTTTTCAAGTAAACTATCCCCTCCAACAGAAATACCCTTTCCTTCCAGTAAACCCCTGACTTCCGTCTTCAGACTCCCGGCCTCCGACTTCTTTATCCATTCATGATTGAACCATTTCGCTTTTTCATAATCAAATTTGGCTCCGCCACTATGCACCCTGTCTATAGAGAATTTTTTGATCAATTCTTCTTTTGAAAATATCTCCTGTTCCGTTCCGTCGTTCCATCCCAATAGCGCTAACAAATTGATAAATGCTTCGGGTAAAAAACCTTTTTCTTTAAATCCTTCGGTAAGCTCATTGGTTTTAGGATCAGTCCAGTTCATGGCAAATACAGGGAAGCCATATTTGGCGCCGTCCCTTTTGCTCAATTTCCCATTCGGTCCTAATATCAATGGAAAATGCGCCCATTGAGGCATGTTTCTTAAACCAAATAAATATTTCCATAATAAAATATGTACCGGTGCGCTGGGCAACCATTCTTCTCCACGGAACGCATGGGTTATTTTCATCAAATGATCGTCTACTACTACGGCTAAATGATAAGTGGGCATCCCGTCCGCTTTCAGCAGTACTTTATCATCAACGATCGAAGTATCAAAATGAACGTCTCCCCGTATCATGTCGGTAAAAGAAACTGTTTCATTATCCGGCATCTTTATCCGTATAACATGTCTTATTCCTTCAGCTAATAATTGTTGAGTTTCATCAGGTAAAAGTGAAATAGAGTTCCGCAATTTCATCCGCACTGTTTTATCGTATTGCGGAGAAGGATTATCAGCTGTTTTAAGATCACGCCTCATTTTTTCCAGATCTTCCGGTGTATCAAAAGCATAATAGGCATAACCGTCTTTTATCAATTGCTCGGCGTACTGGCGATACATTTCTTTACGTTCACTTTGGCGGTACGGACCATAGTCACCTCCGTGTACCGGACTCTCATCAGGTTCCAATCCAGCCCATTTTAAACAATCAAAAATATATTGCTCGGCCCCGGATACATACCGGCTCTGATCAGTGTCTTCAATGCGAAGTATAAAATCTCCTCCATTATTTTTTGCGAATAAATAATTGTATAAAACAGTTCTTACACCACCGAGGTGCAAACCACCGGTGGGGCTTGGTGCAAAACGAACTCTTACTTTCTTACTCATAGGCTGCAAAGATAATGGGGATAAAGGCTCAAGGCACAGGCGTGCAGGAAGCTTGTTTTTTTTCTTGTTCCTTGTACCTTGTGCACTTATGAGATATTTTGTCAAAACACCCTGGTGGCTAAAGAAGATTTATTCTTCCTATGTATGGAGTGTTGATACAAAAGAGAAGATCATATACCTGAGTTTTGATGACGGACCTCATCCTGTTGCTACTCCCTTTGTACTGGATGAGCTTAAAAGATTCAATGCAAAAGCTACTTTTTTCTGTATTGGAAAAAACGTAATGGCAGAACCTGCTATTTACAAACGTATATTGGAGGAAGGTCATGCTGTAGGTAATCATACATATAATCATTTTAATGGATGGAAAACAAAAGATGATGTATACCTGGATGATGTAAGAGAGGCGGGAAAGTTTATTGATTCAATAATGTTCAGGCCACCTTATGGAAGGATTACTTCTTTCCAGGCGAAAAATATAAAAGAAACATTGAAGAAGACATTTGCAAAAATTATTATGTGGGATGTTATCAGCGGGGATTTTGATAATACACTTAATGGAGATCAATGCTTACAAAATGTAATATTAAATGCAACAAAGGGTTCTATTGTTGTATTTCATGACAGCGAGAAAGCATTTTCACGGCTTGAATTTTTATTGCCTGAAGTATTAAAATTCTTTGAGAGAAAGGGATACCGTTTTGAAAGATTGGAATTTTTTTGAATGTAACAGTACGTAAAAGTGAAAAGGATAATTTGTAAGGAACTGATTATAAAGATCTGGGAATCAGTGAAAAATTTAGGGCCTGGGTAGAAACCCTGGCCCGTTTTTAATCCGTACCCTATGAAAACTGGTCTAAAGGTAAAATAATTTTTCATTAATCCAAACTAATTTACAAGTGTTTGTGTCAGGCAGACATAATTATTTTTTGCGCGGTTTGGACTTAATTTTGGCGCCTCATGAAGTTGATTGATACACATGCTCATATATACCTGGATGAGTTCACCACGGATATCGGGGAAGTAGCCTTTAGAGCAAAAGAGAAGGGGGTTGACCAAATACTCATGCCGGCCATAGATTCTACCACCCATGCGGCCATGTTGGAACTGGAGGAAACCCGTCCTGAACTGTGTATCAGTATGATGGGACTGCATCCTTGTTCTGTAAAGCAGAATTATATGGACGAGCTCAGGAACGTGGAAGAATGGCTTTCCAAAAGAAAATTTGTGGCGGTAGGTGAGATTGGCCTTGACTTTTATTGGGATATATCATTCAAGGATAGCCAATATGATGCTTTTAACCGTCAGGTGGAATGGGCTCTTCAATACGACATACCCATTGCCATTCATTCCCGGAACGCCACCAGCGAGTGTATTAAAGTGGTTCAAAATCATCAAAAGGGTAAACTCAAAGGCGTTTTTCATTGCTTTTCCGGTACCCTTGAGCAGGCGCAAGAAATCATCGAGGCCGGGTTTTACCTGGGAATTGGGGGGGTACTCACCTACAAAAATGCCGGCCTGGATAAAGTGATAAAGGAAATTGACCCCAGCCATGTAATACTTGAAACCGATGCTCCTTACCTTACCCCGGTTCCTTTCAGGGGTAAAAGAAATGAAAGCAGCTATCTTACTTATGTGCTTGAGAAGTTGGCTGATACCTGGGAGACAAATACAGAGGCAATAGCTTCTATTACCACACAGAATGCTGAAAAATTATTCGGCCTCTAAGACTGAAGCCTTATTTTTGCAACCCTTTAATGGAGACTTGTCCGAGTGGTTGAAGGAGCACGCCTGGAAAGTGTGTATACGGGAAACCGTATCAAGGGTTCGAATCCCTTAGTCTCCGCTGGATTTACTATCAGGCAATAGACAAAAGCCTGCAAGATCATTTGGATGCCAGGTGAACACCGCATCCGCCCCCTGCCGCCAATTTTATGGTAAGTGTCGTATTGCTCTGAACCGTCATTTTTTCAATGGTATAAGCTTCGGGGTTTGATTTCCAGTCAGCGGTTTCTCCATCTTTATAAATGATCGCGGTATATTTTTTCCCTTTTTCTAAAAAGTCTAATGGAATACTGGCCGTTCTGCTGTTCTCATCTGTAATAGCGCCAATAAACCAATTGCCCTTGCCTTTTTCCTTTCTTGCGATGGTTATATAATCACCGGGCTCCGCCTCTATGATCTTTGTCTCGTCCCAGTCGACAGGCACATCTTTTATAAATTGAAATGCATCTGGTTTAGCTTCATAATTTTCCGGGAAGTCGGCCGCCATCTGTAATGGACTGTATAGTGTTACGTATAACGCCAATTGTTTTGCCAGGGTGGAATGCATTTGCCGGTCAGGAGCATAGCTGACATAATTTCTTAACTTAAAAATGCCCGGCGTATAGTCCATGGGGCCGCCCATCAGCCGGGTAAAAGGCAAGATCGTTTCATGTTCAGGCGGGCTTCCATTACTGAAAGCATTGTACTCATTTCCTCTTCCGGCTTCGCTGGCCATCCAATTAGGATAGGTGCGTTGCAAACCTGTGGGACGGTTTGGTTCATGTACATCAATGGTTACTTTATATTGCAATGCTTTTTGAGCTACCCGCCCATAATGATTTACCATCCATTGTCCATCATGGTATTCACCACGGGGAATGATCTTACCAACGTATCCTGTTTTTACAGAAGGATAACCAAATTTATTCATAAATTTGAAAGCAGTATCCAGTTGTCTTTCATAATTAGTAGCAGAACCGGATGTTTCATTATGCATGATCATTTTAACACCTTTCGATTTGGCATAGGCCATTATTTCTTTGACATTGAAATCAGGGTAGGGTGTTACAAAATCAAATACATTTTCTTTCCAGTTGCCAAACCAATCTTCCCAGCCTTTATTCCATCCTTCTACTAAAACACCCTGTATGCCGTTTTTGGATGCGAAATCAATGTATCTTTTTACATTGGCTGTATTAGCGCCGTGCCTACCATTTGGAATCGGCTTGCCTTTAATATCGACACTATCCGCATAGTCAGAATAGTTCCAGGTACTTTTACCGGTTTGCATTTCCCACCATACACCTACAAATTTCATCGGCTTTATCCAGGATGTATTTAGAATTTTTGAAGGTTCATTCAGATTCAATATCATTTTAGAAGTAAGAATAGCGGCAGCCTTATCGCTTACAATAATTGTACGCCAGGGCGTATTGGCCGGTGCGTGCAGATACGCTTTATTACCTGTAGCATCAGGAACAAGACGCGAAGAGAGACTATAAGTTTCCGTATCCACATGCAATTGCATCGCCGGGTAATTGATCAAAGCCGCTTCATGGATGTTGATATAAAGGCCATCGGCCGTTTTCATCATCAATGGTGTTTGTACGGAAAATGGATCAGGAGCTGTTCGCACAGCGATATCCGTCGCTTCTTTTACTATTTTGCTGTTGTTGATCTTACTGATTGCGGAAGTAGTATACAGGTATTCGTTGCTGTCATAGTCTCCCGGTATCCAAAAAGTTTTATGATCACCTGCCAGATTGAACTGCGTGAGTTCATCTTTGACAATAAAGTATTTTAGGTTAGGTTGTTTGAGGAATTCATACCGGAAACCTACGCCATCATCAAATACACGGAACACGATATCCAGCAGGCGACCGGATGTTTTTTTCTGGCGCAAATGAATCTTTACTTCTTCATATTGATCGCGGATATTCTTCACTTCTCCCCAAACTGGTTGCCATGTTTTATCAACTGATCTTTTTTCAGAGCCAGTTAATTCAAAGTCTTTATAAAAACTGGTATCCGTTTCCAAAGAAAATCCAAGTTGAGACCATTTTATTACCGGCCGCTGATCAAACTGTATTTCATATAACGGAGTACCGCCATCAGATAACCTGAATTGAAGACTTAGCTTTCCCTTAATTATTTTGATGTTCTCGCTTTGGGCCACGCTTATAGAAGCTACCAGTAAAAATAATATGGGAGTAAATAGTCTGGCATAAAGTATTCTCATATTTCGTGAATTGAATAATTAAGCAATCGTTAAGTGCGGTTACAGTATAACCTGCAAATATAGATCGCGGTAAAACAAAATGAACAAACTTTTAAGATTATAAACCAACAGGGTGTGCGGTAGTCGGATGTGTGGAAATCCGTCTCTTGGCGGAGACGCGAAATAAACAGCAGAAAATGTTCATGAAGGAAATTATAATAGCATCACCATAAATGATATTGTCAAAACGGTTGGAAACGACTATTGCGTTTTACCAGTTATTCGCCTGGCCTGCGTTCATTCTTTCAGAAACATCAACAGGTTGATTTTTTTCCCAGTAAGGATCATGTTTTACAAACCACGATATCCAAAGGCTCCTGGAGAAACGCATCAGCCAGGGCTGAAGCAATAAGAGAAAGACTGCATTAGAACCCATCCAGTAAAAAAAACGATTATCATCGACTGATAATCCAATGATGACCCACCAGGCTACAAGCGTAGCTACACTTAACGCAACGGTTAACACATAGCTAACATAACTGGTGCCATAATAAAAACCAACTTCTATTTCGGTTGGCTGCCCGCAAACCGGGCATAGTTTATTCATCTGAAGATTTTTTTTCAGGCTTATGCTCACTGGGTTTTGAAATAATTTCCCTTCCCTGCAACGGGGACAACGGCAGCTTAAAACGGATGCTAAATAACCACGGCTCACTTTTTTTTCAGGCATTATGGAAGAATTGATTTTTGTTTAATGATATTTTCTAACTGAGAGGCCTGAAGTACACCGGATTGCCTCCATAATGGTTTCCCTTTTTGAAAAAGCATTAATGTTGGCACACTTTGAACCTGGTATGCGTTGGCTGCCGCCGGGCTTTTATCTATATCAATTTTAATGATGCGTACCTTATCACCCATTTGCTGGTGCAATTTTTCAAGCACGGGTTTCATCATCTTACAGGGCCCGCACCATTCTGCAAAAAAATCAACCAGCACCGGTATATCTCCATTGATAATTTCCGCAAAAGATTCTTTTTTATTTGTCGGTTCCATTTCTCTCTCGTTTAAACATACTGAATACTAATCCACCCATTACGGCCCCATAAGCAGTACTGTTGTGCCATTTGGAAGTGATCATACAGGTACCGCTGCTGCAGCCGATTTGTTGCCAGTACAGGAAACCGCCAATGGCTCCTATGATGATACCAGCGATCAACAATTTGTTATTTAGCACCCAACTCTTCATATTCTATCATTTCATGTGTTGATGATATGTTTTCGTTACCAGGATTATAACAACTCCCTGCCCCTGCACAGCACATTCCATCAGTTTGCAGAGAAATAATGGTAAATAAGCCCCCCAATATCATTCCGGCAATATGACCACTTTGTATGGATGAGTACAAAATTAGGCTACCGAGACCAACTCTGATAAATTTTAAGAGAGTCCACCCACTTTTTAGTCTTTTGATCACACTCATTTTTTTGTTTTTCTATCGGCAAAGTTCAGCTGATCGGTTAAGAATAAAAGTGACAATAGTTACAAAAAAAGCAGCTACCTATGGCCGCCGCTCCGTGTATTAGTAAGGTGCATTACATTTTACCGGGTAAAATTTTATGCCAGTACAACCAGGGTAGTATTCTTCTTTTCAACTGGTACATACTCCATCTTTCTTTACTCTGATCGAATGGAAATGTTTCAGTAGGTTGATTATTGTAGTCGAATTCGCATAAAACTAATTTGCCATATCCTGTTAATACCGGGCAACTGGTGTAACCATTATAAGACCCGGCCATTGGCTTATTATCCATTAGCTCCAGCAGGTTTTCTACTAATACAGGCGCCTGTTTACGTATAGCAGCTCCCGTCCTTGAGGTAGGTAAAGAAGCCGCATCCCCCAACGAAAATATATTGGGATATTTCACATGCTGCAGTGTATTTTTGTCAACATCAACCCATCCTGCAGCATTCGCCAGCGGGCTGTTCTTTACAAAATCAGGTGCACTTTGTGGTGGGGTAACGTGGATCATGTCAAACGCAGTCCAGTAGACTTTGTCTTTATTTTGTTCACCAAAGCCAACGAATTTGGCTTTTTTATTAGGTCCGTCGATCTCCACCAGTTTGGTATAAAAGGTAATATTGACTTTATCTCTTTGAGCCACTTGTTTTAATGTTTTTTCATATTTGTCAACACCAAACAAACGGGTGCCGCCACTCCAGTATTGAATTTCCGATTTGTCAAATACACCATGTTTCTTAAAATAGTCGGCTGCCATCCACATGATCTTATGTGGCGCACCGCCGCATTTCACCGGTGTATGCGGATTGGTAAAAAGAGCTTTGCCTCCCTTGAAATTTTTGATGCATTCCCAGGTATAAGGCGCTGTATCGAAACTATAGTTAGAACACACACCGTTTTTTCCCAATGTTTCTTTTAGACCTTTTATTTCATGCCAGTTGAGTTGTATACCGGGAGCTACAATTAGATACTCGTATTGCACTATTTCAGCATTGCCCAGTGTAATGCTGTTTGATTCTGGCTGAAATGAAGCGACTTTCTCTTTGATCCATTTTACCTCTTTGGGCATTACATCAGCTTCTTTTTTCTCCGTGTCTTTTATATTGAATACACCTGCACCAACCAGTGTCCACGCAGGCTGATAATAATGTTTTTCAGAAGGTTCGACGATCGCAATATCCAAATGTTTGTTTTTGCGAAGCAACTGGGCGGCGGTTGAAATCCCGGCATTGCCGCCACCTACGATAACGATCTGGTGTTGATATGACATAACGAAAAAGTTTAGAACACTAAAGTAGTTGGCTGAGTGGTGTGCAGATGTGACTATTATCACATGCGTGGCATTTTGAACGAAAGTCATAAGATGATCCGCAGCCACCTGATTTTTATCAACAAGTTTTGTGACTTATGTCATTTCCACCGGGGCAACTCACTTTGAAATTTGTATTGTTATTAAGATCATTTCACTCCAAAACATACTCAAATGAAAAGTGCCTGCACCTCACGTTGCCCTTAGTGATGATTGAAAATTATAGCACAAAAAAATTAATCATCTTAAAAACTAAAATCATGAAAGTAGAACAGATCTATACCGGTTGTTTGGCCGAAGCGGCTTATTATATTGAAAGTAATGGCGAAGCAGCCATCATTGACCCGCTGAGGGAAACCAGGCCATATATTGAGAAGGCTGAAAGCAACGGAGCTAAAATAAAATATATACTTGAAACACATTTTCATGCCGACTTTGTAAGTGGTCATATCGACCTGGCGAAGAAGACAGGGGGAAGAATAGTTTTTGGGCCAACCGCTTCGCCGGAGTATGAGGCTTATATAGCAAAGGATGGTGAAGAATTAAAATTGGGAAAGGTGAAAATTAGAGTCTTGCATACACCAGGACATACAATGGAGTCCACTACCTTTTTGCTGATAGATGAGAATGGTAAAGAAAATTCCATCTTCACAGGCGATACGTTATTTATTGGTGACGTAGGCCGCCCCGATCTCGTGCAAAAATTAAAAGCGGAAGTTACGTCCGAAATTCTTGCTGGTCATTTGTATGAGTCGCTGCATACAAAGATCATGACGCTGCCGGATAACGTGATTGTGTACCCGGGGCATGGTGCTGGTAGTGCGTGTGGTAAGAATATGAGTAAGGAGACTACCGACACACTTGGTCATCAGAAAAAAGTGAACTATGCTTTACAGGCTGATTTGACGAAAGAAGAGTTTATTAAAAAAGTAACGGAGGGATTGGTAGAACCACCTCAATATTTCCCGCAAAATGTATTGATGAACCTGCAAGGTGGTATTGAGAGTATTGATGATATCATTGCAAAAGGGAAGCGTCCGCTGACAGCAAAGGAATTTCAAACTGTTTGGGAAAGTATGGATGCATTGGTGCTTGATAGCCGCAGCAAGGAAGCATTTTTAGCGGAGCATATCCCAGGCTCGATCTTTATTGGCCTTGACGATCATTTTGCTCCATGGGTAGGCACATTGGTCGCCGATCTTAAACAACCGATTTTATTCCTTGCTGACGAGGGAAGAGAAGAGGAAGTAGTGATTCGTCTATCACGGGTAGGGTATGATAATACCGTTGGATATTTACAGGGAGGTATGAGATCATGGAAGGCTGAAGGATTTGATACAGGAAAGATCGATGAGATCAGTGCCGAGGATTTTGCAGCCCAGTATGAAAAGGAAGGAAAACAGATCAACCTGCTGGACGCAAGACGTAAAAGTGAATTTGAGTCGGAACACCTCCTGGGAGCAGAAAATTTTCCGCTGGACTTCATCAACCAGAATATGGCGCAACTGGACCGAAATAAAAAATACTATATCCAATGTGCCGGTGGTTACCGGTCAGTCGTAATGTGTTCTATTCTTAAATCCAGGGGCTATGATAAACTGGTGAATATCCTGGGAGGTTTTAATGCGCTGAGTCAAACAGGCTTGAAAAAAACCAAATATACAGCGCCGGTTACGATGTTGTAAAAAAGGGGACGATGGTTTCGAAAAGCCGGCCGTTAATGGCCGGTTTTATTTTTGATAACTATCATAGCATCGACGGATGCATTGACTAAAACAAGAAAGGCAAACTGTTTCCATTTTGCCTCTACTGGTTTATCAGTCATTAAAAAAGCTTGTGAAAATCGGTTGATGCTAATGCGGCAGGCTTTCCCTGAATTTTCCATATACCCAGGTTCCGGCAATTGCACTTAACAATGTTATGATGATCACGGTGGCGCCGGTTCCTATCTGTGCAAACAATGGTCCGGGGCATGCACCTGTAATAGCCCAGCCAAAACCGAATATCAACCCTCCGTAAATATTTCCTTTATTGAATTTTTTAGAAACAAATTCGATCGGCTCACCATAAATAGTTTTGATTTTATATTTTTTTATTATCAATACCGATATGATACCTACTACAACCGCGGAGCCGATAACGCCATACATGTGAAAACTTTGAAACCGGAACATTTCCTGTATCCTGAACCAGGAGATTACTTCAGCTTTTACAAGGACGATTCCAAATAATATTCCTGCTACGGCATACTTGAGATTATACCACCAGGGGTGTTTTAATTCCGATTCATTGAAGCTTTCCGCATCCAGGGACCGGACTTCAAAATCCATATTCTCAGTTAGGAATTCGCGGTGCTTTTTTTCTTTTATCGTTTCATTCATTTCCATAATAGACTTATAATTTTAAAATTAAAGGAAGAATAAAATTGGCAACAATAAACCCGCCTGTCATAAAACTTATAGTGGCGATCAATGAAGGGAGCTGAAGATTGGAAAGACCCATAATGGCATGGCCACTGGTACAGCCACCGGCATAACGTGTGCCAAATCCCACAAGAAATCCACCAATGACTATCATGAAAATTCCTTTAAAACTCAACAATGATGACCAGTTAAAAAGATCGGCTGGTACAAAGCTGTCATAGTTGGTAATACCGTAGGTTGCCAGTTCTGCCTGTAGCCTGGGATTTACTAATATTGGCTCGGGATTGCTTAGTATATGTATAGCTATGAATCCACCGATCAAAATGCCGGCTACAAAAAATAAATTCCATATCTCTTTTTTCCAGTCGTACTGAAAGAAGGGGATTTTTGCTGGCAAACAAGCGGCGCAGACGTGCCGCAACGACGATGATATACCAAACGATTTATTGCCTATCAATAACAGGGCTGGTATCATCAGGCCGATCAAGGGTCCGGCGACATACCAGGGCCAGGGCTGTTTCAACAATTCAAGCATAATTATCTCTTTTTATGTTTTGCAAATGTGGGTTAAGGAAAAGAACTGCCCCGTGATTTTTGTCACAAGACAAAAAATATCCTGGTTTTATTTTTTTTGTTTTGCAATGATAGGTGTATAAGGCCCAAACTTATGTTGAGCTTCAGTAAATCCGTCGGTATAGGGTCCAAAAGGATGATCAAATGGTTTTTTTGAAATATCCGGCCAATCCTTGTTAAGGTCTTTTTGTGGCCTGGGTTGGCTGTTCACAAATGCCGCTACATCCCATGCCTGATCATTGGTTAGTACGGGGCTATTATGTGTTGATAGTTTGAACGGCATATTGCTTTTTATGTATCCTGCAAAATTACTCAGACGAAAGAGACCAGCACCATTGTTGTAACTATGTTCACCCCAAAGCGGTGGATATTCATAACTAACCTGGTTCAAACTTAAGAGCCCTTCTCCATTTTTACCATGGCAACTCTGACACTGTTCGGTATAAACTTCTTTTCCTTTAATTGGGTCAGCAGCCCTGTACATAAAAGACAATTTTTCAATACCGCTGCCAACAGGCTTTTCACTCTTTTTTACATCCTGGCCCACCCATTTTATGTAAGCATAAATTGCCTGGTACTCCCTGCTCGTACTATCGGGAGCTGTGCCGTTTAAACTTCTTTCAAAACAATCACTCACTCTTTTGTAAATAGTTTCAATAGCTCCGCTACGCTCCCTGAATTTTGGATAAGTTGAATAAACAGCACTGTAATTATTACCCCAGTTCTTTCTACCGGCATTCAGATGGCAATTCTGGCAATTCATTCCGTTGGTGATGGCAGCTACTGATCCATGTGGTCCAAAATATCTTGATGTGTTCGCAACTATATCTTCGCCATAAATAACCATTTTCCTTTCTTCACCTTCGAGTAAGTTGTCAACAAACAAACTGGGCGGAACCCAGGCACTATCTTTTAGTGTTTGACCAGGTATTCCGTTATTAGAAGGTTTAATTACCTTGATAGTCTCTATCACCGCTACAACGACTATAGTAATTGTTATTATTACCAGTTGCCAATTTGATTTAATGATCTTCCACATAATCTTTTTTTTAGGCCTTACCTGAATTCATAGGTTGTTCCCTGCAATTGTGTAAGCAGTGTATGTGGCTGGTCTGTTGCCGTGGCACGCATTTCCAATTTTGGAGATACGGGAGAATGAACCGTCAGGTATTCTTCAATTACTTTATGCATTAAAAAGCCGGAACGTTTTGGATCCTTTACGTGTTCTATTCTGCAAAGTGTATCATTGGGATCCCCTTCTCTTTCACAAGCTACGATGCTGTATTCTTTGTTCAAGTCGAGTGATTCGCCTTTTACTTTTATCCAGTTCACTCTCTTCATCAGCTCATTGCCTATTGTAAAATTTACCTCCATGCCGGCAAACCGTACAAACCAGCCACCAAAACGTTTGGCGGGATCTTTGGCAAAAGCGTTTTGTAATTCTTGCTCCTGCCAGTCCCATAATTGTTTACCGGTGATGATCCCGAGTTTTGCTTCGCTATCTACCGGTAGCATGTTCCATAAAAATTCTTTGGTAATTTCCGCTTTGCCTTTTTTCGGGTCGACAGCTAAGGGCTGGCAAAAACGAAATCCATTACTTAAAGCGATATCGGTTTTGAACTTCCAGTGAATAGCATCTGTGATAAAATTATCCATCGGTGTCTCCATCACAAAATACCTGACCAGTGGGGTAGTGGTGGTGCCTATCACTTTTGATAAATCCTGCCTGAAAGGAGCTGCTGCTTTTTCAATTTGCGCTTGCAATTTTTTATCTGTCGGGTATTTAGCAGGGTCAACATCGAGTAGTTGATAGGTATACCTTTTGATTTTTCCATCTTCTATTTCAATATCGAGCTTGCCAAGGAATGAACCAAAAGCGCCGCATTCCACTACTTTGCAATATTTACCTTCAATCGGTACTCTCACCCGTTCATGTGTATCAGCTCCCAGTATAAAATCAGCACCTTCCGCAACAGGATTATTGGCAAGGCCAACCTGCTGTGCAAGCCCCATATGAGTTACGATGAAAATGATACCGCATCCCTCCGTTTCTTTTAGCAGCTTTATATATTTCGCCATATTAAAATCGGCATGTTCGAAGCGGATACCTTCACTGTAAGCCGGCGATTGGCGTTTGGGGATCAGGTGATCAGTGTAACCAATAAAACCCACTTTGGTTCCTGCGATATATTTTACCCAATAAGGCGGATAGATAAGTTCACCATTATCTGCATCATTTGTTTTGTGCCACATGTTAGCACAAATTTTCGCAGCAGTTGCATGCCCCATATCATAGAGC
This sequence comes from Chitinophagaceae bacterium, assembly GCA_040007815.1. GTDB lineage: Bacteria > Bacteroidota > Bacteroidia > Chitinophagales > Chitinophagaceae > Terrimonas_B. Next base: position 77,528 of record JBDTUH010000023.1, on the reverse strand, counting down.
ATTTTCTTTTTCTTATAAACTACTTCCCAGTTGCCGGGCAATATCAGGTCATAATTAAAATCGTTCAGTAAAGGAATCAATGCTTCACCTTCCGTTAATGAGGCCACAGCGCTGCCGTGGAAATAGTCACCTCCGTCAATCAATAATGTGTTGTCGGGGTTTTGCTTCCGGTAATGATTGATCATTGTTTTTAATACTGCCAGGCCACCCCGTTTTCTATAAACCGCTTTCCCATTTTCCCAGAAAAATTCGTCATGGGTATTTAGTTGTGCATGTATATCCGAAGTATATAAAATAGTAAAACCGACCCATGCGGCGGGGGAGGGGTTTTTCGTTTCATCCCCGGAATTTGGGATTGCAGTAACAGCACCAGGCAGCGATGTACCTATACCGGCCAGGGTGGTTTTCTTCAAAAAATCACGACGGGAGTTCTTGTTTTCAGTTGTTGAAAAAAAATTCATTTGGCAATCTTTTGAAATAGCTGCAAAGGCGCCATTAAAAATGGATCATATTTTTACCCTGAAACGTGACAAAGATCACAGTTATCAGCCAACTATCTATTAAAACTGGTAGTTAATAACCATGTTCCATAGACTCATATTCACTTTGTTGATCACATACCTGTCATTCCCGTAGGAATTCCCGGTCTTATTTTTATACACAAACAGCAACTGTGCTTCAAGCCCCTTTAGAAGGCCTGCAAACCTGTAGCGGGCATCAAGGTTGAATTGGTTATAAGAGGGGAGTCCATATTTATTAAGGGCAAAATTAGTGACATCCGGCAGGTTATAACGCCCAAGAGCTGCGGAGGTCGTTAACCTTATCGAAGGTATTTTATAATTGATCTTTCCCATAACCGCATGTACATCACCCAAACCTTCGTTTCGTTCACGGGGCAAAAAAGTAAAAAAGGGTTCGCGGCCCCATTCCCGCGGCATCAGGTATCTTCCGTGCGCTGTGATACGTGTATAATTTAAAGTTGTTTCCCAGTGATCGTTTCTCCAGCCGGTCTTTCCGCTAAATGTCCATGCTGTACCAGCTTTTTCAAAATATGTTTTTGTTGCATCTTCATTACCCCCATCACTAATTGCATCCTGTCGTATCAACTGTGCAGCGACTATCAAGCTCGACTTTTTGGTCAGTGGGTATTGGTAATCGCCCTGCAGTAGTAGGCTGTTGAATATATTATCAGCATAAAGATCCCATAGCTGCAGGTTAATATTCTTATTGAGCTTATGTGTAATTCCCATCATAAGGATGCCGTTGCTTTTCAAATTATCACGATAGCCTGATCTGCTTCCATCAGGGTTTACTCCTGCGGGATAAATGCCTACCGATTTTTCCGCCTTATACCATTTGATGGTACTGCGGGGAGAAATACCATAGAGATAACCCAGTTCCAACTTGGTTCTTTTTATCTCATTGATCTCTGTCCAAAGTCCTTCCACCTCTGTTGGACGCATACGACCGTCCTGCAGGTTGATAAAGGGAGTATTCAGAAGCTGTTTACCAAACGTAAGATTCGATTTTCTAAAATTATATTTTAAGTACAACTCCTCCAGCCTGTCTATATCTTTTTTATTGTTTGGATCTTCGATATCAAACAGGCCAATCTCATAGCGATTCAACTGGTTTGTTTTAAGATCAGGTTTTGCCAGGTTAGAAGAGCCAATATTGAAGGCAAAAAAGCCACTTATCCCTAATTGGAATTTTTTAAACGGCGCTGTTTCGTATTTAATACCACCTCCTGCTGCATTCGCATAGTAGTCTGTCAAGCCGCTGGCATTATCAGTTGCCATAAAAAAATACCGAAAATGACCGTGGACTTTTCCTTTCTTAAAGGCATGTAATAGCGATAGGGTGTCTTCCTGTTCTTTTTCGCCATTTTTCCACAGCCCGGGTTTTTCATTCAACTCCTGGTGCTGGGCGTTAACAGCAACGTACAGCAGGGGCATTAGAAAAGAAATAAGAATCTTTTTCATTCTTTTACGTTGAATATTTCTGTGATAAAAAAGGCTGGAAATTCGTTAGCGCAGGTACCAGGTCTTAGAATCCACTTTTGATATAACTCCAGCCTTGTTCCTGTTTGAGTATGATTTCCACAACGGCACTTTTTACAAATCCGGCTTCGGGTATTATATTTTCTTTAGAGATCTTTTTTTCTGCCAGGGTGTTTTCACAACCGACAAACACAACCCCTTTTGATTTGAAATCAATAATCTTTTCTGATTGAGTTGTTTTTTCCTTCATTAAAAAGCCGATGCCAGGGCCATGCACCACTACTTCAACAGCTATGCTATCACCCCAGGTAGCTTTCAGGTTTTTTATATTATTCATCAATCCTTTCCAAACCAGCGTATCACTACTGCTGAGTTGTATGACCACTTTGTGCGGCCTTTTTTCGGCAGCGCCGGTCTGCGCGGAAGCAAAAAAAGAAGATAAGAGGATCGCAAGGGTCAAAACAAAAACTTTATTCATAATTCGATTTTTACATAGTTGCTCAGTTCATCTTACCAATGGCACAGCTTACGAAAGACCGGGCTTTCTTCAGCAAAGAGTTATTCCCTTTTTCAGGATAACCTATTGCTCCAAGTTTATCGATAATACTATCCCGGTTAATGTCGGTACCCGTTACCATAACACTATCCAGGTCTTTATTCACCCTGACAGTATCTACACCACGTATTTGTAGCAGTGCATCTTTGATGCTTTTCATGCAACCGCCGCATTTGATATTCTCAACAAATATCGTTTCTGTTGTATTCATGCTATTTTGTTTTTCAGGCTGGTCCATGCGCCGCCATTATATACTTCGATACCGGCTGATTTCAATATTCCTTTTGCGATTCCGCTCCTTGTACCACTACGGCATACAGTGATAACAGGTTTGCTCATTTTCTTTAGTTCTGCTACCTTACCCCGGATATTATCCAATGGATAATTCTTTGAACCCTGAACATGACCGGCTTTATATTCACCAGGACTGCGTACATCTATAATAACAGCGCCGTTGCTTACCAGTTCCCTGAAGTTAATCGAAGAGCCGCCAAATAATTTTTTAAAAAAACCTATCATGATCTGTTTAGTTTAAAAGAAACTGCATGTTTTCAAGGCTACCGCCATTGTACACATCCGTTATCCCGTTTTGTTTTAAAATATTTACCGCTATTCCGCTCCGGTTGCCGCTACGGCAATACAACACCACCGGCTTGTGGATCGACCTGAATTCAGCTAGCCGTGTTGTTACCTCTTCCAGCGGAATGTTTTCAGCGCCGGGTATATGCTCTGCGGCATATTCCAGGGGGCTGCGAATGTCTACCAGAAGAGTGGCGGGATCTTTTATTAATTCTTTTAATGTGCCCATAAAGTAGATTTTTAAAACTGTTTTTAAAAGGCCAGGGCATAAACTCCGGCCAACCCTTAACCAAACCAACATTTATAAAAGAGTTGAAGGGCACACGTAGTCACTTACCTTGAAATGATCATTTTCTTTCATCGCCTTAAAACCACCATTTATGTCAATTAAGTTGTCGTAACCCCTGGCTCTCAATATAGAGGTAAACACCATGGAGCGATAACCGCCTGCACAGTGTACATAATAAGTTTTGTTCTTGTCTACCTGCAACATACTGTCATTAATAAAATCTAATGGCGCATTCTCCGCATCAACGATGTGTTCACTCAGGTATTCACTATTCTTGCGAACGTCCAGTATATTCACTTTTTCTTTTTTTGCGATCTCAGCCAACTCAGCAGCCGAGATTGACCTGATCTCATCCACTTCTTTTCTTGCTTTTTTCCAGGCTTCAAAACCATCTTTCAGATAACCAATTGTATAATCATATCCTACCCGTGCCAGCCTGGTTATCACTTCTTCTTCACGTCCTTCATCCGTTACTAATAAAATCTCCTGTTTAATGTCAGGTATCATCGCACCAACCCATGGAGCAAAGCTTCCATCGATGCCAATGTTGATAGAGTTCGGTACAAATCCCTTTGTAAACGTCTGCGGGTCCCTTGTATCCAATATTAATGCACTTGTTTCGTTAGCCGCTGCTTCAAAAGCTTCCGGACTTAATGCATGCTGTCCACGTTCCAATACTTTATCAATACTTTCATAGCCTTTGATATTCATCATCACATTCAGCGGAAAGTAAGCAGGAGGGGCTACCAGCCCTGCTGTTACTTCTTTGACAAATTCTTCTTTTGTCATATTTGCACGCAGGGCATAGTTAGTTTCTTTCTGATGACCCAGCGTATCAGTTGTTTCTTTACTCATGTTTTTGCCACAGGCACTGCCGGCGCCATGAGCAGGATAAACAACTATATCATTTGATAAGGGCATGATCTTATTGCGAAGCGAATCGAATAAATAGCCGGCTAGCTTTTCCTCTGTAAGTTCAGACGCCACTTTCTGGGCCAGGTCAGGACGGCCTACATCCCCAATGAATAATGTATCTCCGGAAAACAAACCTACCTCTTTACCGGTTTCATCTTTCAGCAGGTAACAGGTACTCTCCATAGTATGACCGGGCGTATGTAATACTTTCAATGTAATATCACCGACTTTGAACTCTTCGCCATCTTTGGCGATATGCGCATCAAATTCAGGATTGGCATTTGGGCCATATACGATCGGGGCTCCTGTTTTTTTGCTCAGGTCTAAATGCCCGCTAACAAAGTCAGCGTGAAAATGCGTTTCAAAAACGTATTTGATCTTTGCATTGTTGCGTTCTGCTTTTTGAATATAAGGCGCTACTTCACGCAAAGGATCTATTACTACAGCTTCACCATTGCTTTCGATGTAGTATGCACCTTGTGCTAAACATCCGGTATAAATTTGCTCTACTTTCATGTGTTATGTTTTTTGTGAACGTTTCAGTTCCTTTATTTTAAGAATGTAAATTTCCTTCACGGAGTATAACTTATCTATGACTTTTGTCACAAATGGAAGTTGCTATTTCAGAAAGACTTCTTTGACGATAATATAGATGCCCATCGCTAATATGAACCATCCAAAGCCTTTCTTTAAAGAGGAACCTGGAATTTTGTCTGCCAAACGGCTACCAATAAAAATTCCGGCAATGGCAAGAATCGTAAATACAATTAAGATGACCCAGTTGTATTCAAATTGTTTTAAGCTAAATAAGAAACCAAAAAGAGAGTTGATCGCAATGATAAGCAATGAAGTGCCAACGGCTATTTTCATAGGCAGCCGAAGAAATAGTACCAACGAAGGTATGATCAGAAAACCACCACCTGCTCCCAGCAAACCTGTTACGAAACCAACTAGTATACCCAATATGACCAGTGGTAAAACTTTGTTTTGTCTTGATGATTCTGAATCGGCTGCTTTTTGCTCATTGTTGTTATTGCGAATCATTGAAACTGAAGCAACGAGCATCAGTAAAGCAAATACAACCATCAGGAACATGGCTTTGGATACCTGCATGGCGCCGATGCTAAAGATATTATCTGGTAATGCCGGTAAAATATAATGCCGGGTTATAAAAATGGAAAAGATGGAAGGAATGCCGAATTCAGTTACAGCCCTGAAATCAACCAGCTTTTTTGAATAAGCCCGCAATCCGCCAACCAGGCTGGTAGTACCCACAATAAAAAGCGAACTGGTGGTAGCCAGTAGTGGATCTATATTCATTAAATAAACCAGTACAGGTACAGTAAGAATGGAGCCTCCACTGCCGACCATACCAAGTGAAATGCCAATAATTACAGATGCTATGTAGCCAAGAATTTCCATGTAATAATTTTTACAAGATTAAATGAAACTCATGTCTCACAATGTGACAGAAATCACAGCAACTGTTTTATCCGCTCAGACCAGCTCAATCATATTCCGGTGCAGCTTTACCAGGTTTCGTTGTTCCATTTTTTTTAGCAGCCTTGATATTACTTCCCTGGAACTGTTCAGATCATCGGCAATCTGTTGATGCGAAAGCTCAATGAGTTTTTTACTGGTGCGCCCGGCATGTCGTTTCAGGTAAAATTCGAGTCGTTCGTCCATATTCCGGAAAGCAATGTTATCCACCACTGCGAGTAGTTCATCGAACCGGCTTCGATAGGTTTGAATGACGAACTGGTACCAGGTTTTGAATTTGTTCATCATGTCATCCATTAACTGTATGGGAATCATCAGGACTTCTGTATATTCTTCAGCCTGCGCCATGATCTCGCTGGTTTGTGACTGAATAGCGCAGATCATAGAGATGGCACAGGCATCACCGGGCCCGAGATAATACATCAGGAATTCACCGCCCTCGTTGTTTTCACGATATATCTTGATACGACCTTCCATTACCAGCACAGTTGATTTAATGTACTGTCCTGTCCGCATGATCACATCACCGGCGTTAAAAACTCTTTCTACAGCATTTTTTTCAATCAGGCCAATTAGCTCAGGTTCAAATTGCGGAAATAGTTTTTTCCAGTCCATAATGTGTTGATTAATTTTCCAAGACTTTTTCCATCTGCATACTTCTGCTTCCTTTTATCAATGCATGCGTATTTTTAAAATGCTGTTGTTGCCACCAATCTTTCGCTTGCAATGCGTTTTCGAATTTTATAAAAGGATGGTCGAATTTTAAAAAATCGCCGCCAACCAATACTACGTTTTTCCAACCACTGGTTTTTATGAGTTCAACAATGGCTTTGTGTTCATCGATGCTTTCTTTTCCTAACTCCGCCATTCCGCCAAGCATTAATACTTTATTGTTGTCAGGCAGTTTAGCAAAATTTTCAATAGCCAATCTCATACTGCTTGGGTTGGCATTATAGGCATCCAGGATAATCTTATTAGTTCCTTTTATTATCAATTGTGAACGACTATTGGTTGGTTCATAATTTTCAATCGCGGATTTTATTTTTTCTTCAGGCACTTTAAAAGTTTTGCCCACTGTTACGGCCGCTAAAATATTCGGCAGGTTGTAATCTCCTACCAAACGGGTTTGAATGAAGGGGTTACCCATCCCCTGTATTATCTCTATTTCAAGATAAGGGTCGTTTCTTTTTACCCTGCCTGTAATATGTGTATCTCTTGTTCCATATTTAATAATGCCGCTGATTCCTTTACTCATTTCCTGCAAGTAATCATAATCCCACATGACGAATGCAAAGCCATGTGGTTGCCGGCGAAGGAAATCAAATAATTCTCCTTTAGCCTTTTTTACCCCTTCTATACTTCCAAAACCTTCGAGGTGCGCCTTGCCACAATTAGTGATGATGCCATGCGTAGGTAAAGTATACGTGCAATAAGAAGCAATTTCACCAATGTGATTTGCGCCCATTTCAATAACGGCAATTTCCGCATCTGTCTTTATTTTTAAAATGGTTAAAGGGATGCCTATATGATTATTAAGATTTCCTTCTGTTGTATATGTTTTATACGTTGAAGAAAGAACAACGTGTATCAATTCTTTGGTTGTTGTTTTCCCATTACTGCCTGTTATCGCAATAAAAGGAATATTGAATTGTTGGCGATGATGTTTGGCTAATTGTTGCAGGGTAGTCAGCACATCATCCACTAAGATCGTTTTGCCGGGTATTTCAAATGCTGTTTCGTCAATGATGGCATAAGCGGCGCCACTATCAAGAGCCTGCTGAGCGAAATGGTTGCCATTAAAGTTGCCTCCTTTTAAAGCGAAAAAAAGATCTCCCGATTTGAGTTTACGGGTATCAGTTTGTACAGAGGGATATTCCTTATAGATATTGTAAAGGATTTCTATTTGCATATAACAAAAATACTCTTCGGCCGGATAGCGTCACAAAAAAACCCTCCGTTTTTAGCGGAGGGTTAAATCTATTTAATTACCGGGAATTATTTCTTTTGTCTTTTAGTAGGGAATTGTTGTCCTACTTTACGTCCGTTTCCTTCAGGGCTACCCATGCGATCCATAGCACAACGGAATCCTAATGTACTCAATGCCTGATCTTCTTCTAAGTAGCGACGGGCGCCTGGGCTTAACCAATATGCACGATCATTCCAGCTACCACCTTTATAAACCCTGGATTTATCGCTTACCAAAGTTGTAGCGCCATAACCATAACTTGATTGTGATGCAGAGTCGCCATCAAGGAAGTTAATTACATTACCACGCTGATAGTTGCGGCGGCTTTTGCTTTCAGCATCCGTTACATCTACCATTCTGACGCGGCCCGTAGTATCGTTGATCTGCGCTTCACCAGTAGCAGAATCTTTATATAATTTTTCAAACTTGTTACCACGGAAAGGAGCTGGCATATCATCAAAATCCAATGAAGATAACGGCCTGTATACGTCTTGTACCCACTCACTCACGTTACCGGCCATATTATAAAGGCCGAAACCATTGGGATAAAAAGATTTTACATCGGCCGTATAGAAAGCACGGTCGTTCAAACCACCAGCAACACCCGCATTATCGCCTGATCCGCGTTTGAAGTTAGCGAGGAACTGACCCTGCCAGCTTCCGCGGCGTGTATCGCGAAGACCATTTACGTTCTGTGACCAGGGATATATTTGTTTGTTGGTTTGTAATTCTTCACCACGTTTTCCTTCTTTTTTGCTCGGATGCGGATTTTGATTGATAAGTCCATAAGCCGCATATTCCCATTCTGCTTCAAAAGGCAAACGATAATCAGGCATCAGCAATCCATCTTCCATAGAAACTTTTGTACGGGGCTGACCCTGGGTAGTTTTTAGAGGATTCTTTTTGGAAGTAGCTGTTTTACCCGGAGCTGTTTGATACAGGTCAAGCAAGTAGGACTTTGTAGTGAAATTATTACTTCCCTGCTGGCCTTGTAAACCCTGTTTGTTGACGTATCCTTTTTGTAAAAGAATTCCTTCATTCACACGATCGCCTCTCCACAAGCAAAAATCTTTAGCCTGTCTCCAGCTTACACCTACAACAGGATAATTATTAAAGCCCGGATGGCGGAAATAAAACTCTACCAGGGGTTCATTATAGCTCAACTCGCTTCTCCAAACAAGTGTATCAGGTAATGCACCTTCAATGATCGGAAGATTTGCCGGATCGGAAGGGTCAAATACCTTGGTCAGCCAGAACATATATTCACGATAGTGAATGTTGGCGACTTCTGTACGGTCTATGTAAAATGAAGGGACAGATACACGGCGGGGAATATTATTCCAGTCGCCCATTACATCTTCATCTGTTTGTCCCATGGTGAAGGTACCACCCTGAACAAAGAGGAGACCCGGACCTGTTTGCTGGTCTTTGGCTTTGGCTACCTGGAAACCACCCATGTTTTTGTCATTGTAGTTCCAGCCAGTAACTTCTGACTTGTCTTTCTTTTTGCCAAAAAGACTTTTCCCTTTGCACGATGCGAGCAGCACCACACAGGATAACAGGATTGCTAAGTTTTTCACTTTCATTGTTTTTTGCATATACCTACGAATTGGAATAAATTTAACGATGATTGGGATAAAATTATTGTTTAGAAAGGGGATTTTCTACCCATTTGCGAATATAATTCCTTTCAGTACAAGGTTTTTAGTGCAATTACCTTTTTTGCATCGTTAATTCCCGATTAAGTCGCAGTTTTGCCGGGTTATGCTTTTGAGAATAAAATTGACTTTAACCGTGGTCTTTTGGGGAATAGCCGCCATAGCAATAGCACAACGCATTTATAGACCTAATTCTGTACTGGCTACCGGCAATTTTTATAAAATAGGGATAAAAGAAGCTGGTATTTACAAAATCGATATTCCGTTTTTAAATAGTTTAGGAGTTCCTACCGCCAATCTGGCATCTTCAAGCCTTCGTTTGTTTGGAAATGGTGGAAACATGCTTGCCGAAAGTAACAGTGGCGACTGGGTAGATGATCTCCGGGAAAATGCCATCATGGTTATAGATGGCGGTGACGGCATTCTAAACGGATCCGATCATATTTTGTTTTATGCTGATGGGCCTGATCAGTGGCTGAAAGATTCAATTAATCAGCGATTCACCCATAAAAAAAATATATACACGGATAAAGCCTTTTATTTTTTATCGCTAGGAGGAATTGGCAAAAGAATTCCCGCTTCTTCCAATGCCGGTTCTCCCAATATTACGATCAATAGTTTTTCGGGCAGATTCTTTCATGAGCTGGATACTGTTAATTTCTTATCAAGTGGTAAGGAATGGTATGGGGAAGAGTTCTCTAATTTGCCAGGACGAACGTTGACAAGAAATTTTCCGGTAGCTCTTCCTAACACTATCGACGGTTCCGCTTTGGCTGTACAAACACAGTGTATTGCCCGCTCGGTAGGAGGAGGCAGCAGCTTTGATCTGAAGATTAATAACAATTCTGTTCAATCGATCAACATAGCTCCTGTTGGTACGGGTCAGTATGATCTGTTTGCAAAGCAGGCTATTAATACTGCTACAACTGCAGCGATACAGACTGATCTCGTTATAAGTTATACCTATGTTCCGGGAAGTTTTAACGCACAAGGCTGGCTCAACTGGTTTGAATTATTTCCCCGGCAACGACTTTCTATGAATGCTGTCGATCAGTTACTATTCCGCGACTGGTCAAGTGTTGGTAATAATATCGCTGAGTTTGTAATTAGTAATGCAACAAGCGCCACACAGGTTTGGGATATTACCGATCCTTTATCACCAGAAGAAATGCAACATAATTTTTCAGGAAATGAATTGCGGTTTGTAAACGGTTGTTCCCGTTTAAGGGAGTATGTCGCTTTTAATAGTACTAATCTTTTTGTACCCACTGCGGAAGGAAAAATTGCAAACCAGGATCTTCATAGTGCTACCCCGGCAGATCACATTATCATAGTATATCCGCCGTTTTTACCGCAGGCGCAACGGCTCGCAAATTTTCACCGGCAACAAAACGGATCAAAAACCTTGGTTGTAACAACCGGGCAGGTGTATAATGAATTTAGCAGCGGAAGCCCTGATCCCACTGCCATTCGTGATTTTGTAAAAATGTATTATGATAAATTCAGGAATGATCCTGTCAATAAACTAAAATCTCTTTTGTTATTTGGTGATGCTTCTTATGATTATAAAAACAGGCTTATCAATAACACGAATTTTGTTCCTTCTTACCAGAATAATAGCTCATTGGATGTACTTTCTACCTATACTTCTGATGATTATTATGGCTTTTTAGATGATACGGAAGATATTAATTCAAACGCTGTTATTAATAAGCTTGATATTGGAATTGGTCGTGTGCCGGCAAAGAATCCTGACGAAGCGAAGAACTTTGTTGATAAAGTAGAAACTTATTTTAGTTCATCAAGCCTGGGGCCGTGGCGAAATAATCTCACTTTTATAGCTGATGATGAAGATCAGAACCTGCACCTGCAGGACGCTGAAGTTGTAACGAATACGGTCACTACGGTTGCTCCCGTATTTGATAAACAAAAAATATATCTCGATGCGTTTAAGCAGGAAAGTGGATCAGGCGGCAGCAACTACCCATCGGTGAACCAGGCTATCAACAACCAGGTGTTAAATGGTACCCTGATCTGGAATTTTGCTGGTCATGGAGGTGCGAGGAGGTTGGCCGAAGAAACAGTTTTGGACCAGGATATTGTCAATGCCTGGAGCAATTCAAACAGGCTACCTTTGTTCATTACGGCTACCTGTGATTTTGCTCCTTATGATAATCCGCTGATTAATTCTATTGGAGAAAACATTTTGGTCAGGCAAAAAACCGGGGCTATTGCTTTAATGACCACCACAAGGGTTGTTTTTGCCTTCAGCAACCGGATCATGAATAATAATTACGTTCAATTTGCATTGCAGCGGGATGCCAATGGCCGTTACAGAAGTCTTGGTGATGCGGTAAAAGATGCGAAAAATTATACCTATCAAAACTCCGGGGATATAACCAATAACAGGAAGTTCACGTTACTAGGCGATCCTGCTCTCACTCTCGCTTTTCCGGTATTAAGTGTTCAGCCGGTCAGGATAAATGGCATTCCTGTTGCGCAGGTTGATACATTGAGTGCTGCAGAAAAGATCACTATTGAAGGTGAAGTAAGAGATGTACAGGGAAATTTGCTGAGCGGATTTAATGGTAATGTTTACCCTGCTATTTTTGACAAACCGCAAACCGTAAATACGCTGGGTAACGACCCGGGAAGCCCGCCAACATCGTTCAGTACACAAACCAATATTTTATTCAAAGGAAAAGCCAGTGTTAATGCCGGAAAATTCTCTTTTTCATTCAAAGTGCCCAAAGACATCAATTATCAATATGGCAATGGTAAATTGAGTTTGTATGCTGAAGATGGAAACAGTGACGGCAATGGCTATTTTACAGGGTTCATCGTTGGAGGATCTGGTTCCAATACGGATAATGATAATAAAGGGCCGGAGATAAAGCCTTTTCTTAATGACGAAAAATTTGTGAATGGAGGGATAAGCAATGAAAACCCTGTGCTTATTTTGAAACTGAGTGATTCGTCAGGCATAAATACCGTTGGAACAGGCATCGGTCATGATATTATAGCTACGCTGGATAATGATAAGAATCAATTTTTTATTTTAAATGATTTTTTCCAGGGAGAGCTGAATAGTTACCAGCAGGGGGCTGTTCGCTTTCAATTACCCGACCTGGAGCGAGGAATGCATACGTTGAAAATCAAAGCCTGGGATGTCCTAAATAACTCAAATGAGGCTTCATTAGACTTCGTGGTGGCTAAAAATGAGGAGTTACAATTAGATCATGTATTGAATTACCCTAACCCCTTTACTACTCATACACAATTTTGGTTTGAGCATAATAAACCCGGACAGGACTTAATGGTTCGCTTACAGATATTTACGTTGACGGGCAGGGTAATAAAAACATTTCAAAAGACAATAAACACCGCCGGAAACCGTTCAAATGAACTGGAATGGGATGGGCGGGATGAATATGGCGACAGGGTAGGTAAGGGTGTTTACTTATACAAGCTATCTGTTACTGCTCCCGGGAAATTAAGAAAGGAGAAAATAGAAAAGCTGGTATTATTTTAGCTAAGGGGGGAGTTCTATAGTTTGAAGCCCGTTTTAATCCAAATTTGTACAATTTTCAATTAATAAAGTATACTCTAATGAGACCAAAAGTGTTGAAGCTAACTGCCGGAGTTTTGTTTTTTTTCGGAGTTCTCCCTGTTATAAATGCTCAGACCGCTGAGCCAATCAATGTAGTTACTACCGCTGTTCCTTTTTTACGGATTTCGCCTGATGCCCGTGCCGGTGGTATGGGTGATATTGGCATAGCAACTTCACCGGATGCGGGAGGTGGCTTTTGGAATATTGGTAAAGTAGCGTTTAATGAATCAAAAGGTGGTATCGCTGCTACTTATACTCCATGGTTGAAGAACCTTGTGAATGATGTTTATCTCGCTTCTTTGTCGGGATATTATAAAATCGATGAAACATCGGCGTTAAATGCTAGCCTGCGTTATTTCAGTTTGGGAAATATCCAGTTTACTGATCAGAATGGTACATTAAATGGTAATGGAAAACCCCGTGAATTTGGTTTTGACGTTGGCTATTCCCGTAAGCTTTCTGAAAAATTAGGATTGGGTGTTGCCCTGAGGTATATTAATTCTGATTTAGCAAACGGAGCTGCATCTGGCGCCAATACTTATAAGGCTGGTAACTCCGTAGCAGGTGATATTGGTTTTTATTATAACGGGTTGAATACGGATGGAGATGGCTTTGCTTTTGGCGCTACACTGACTAATCTTGGTGCCAAAATATCATATACCGGAAACGCCGATTCGAAAGATTATATTCCAGCCAATCTTGGATTAGGAAGCACCTGGACAAAGAATTTCAATGAAGATAATAAATTGACATTTGGCCTTGATATCAATAAGCTAATGGTGCCAACTCCTCCTTCTAATCTCAGCGACCCGGATGCTCTCGCTAAATATAGAAACCAGGGTTTGGTTAGCAGCTGGTTCAAATCTTTTGGCGATGCTCCCGGTGGTTTTAAAGAAGAGTTGAAAGAGTTCCAGGTTTCAGCAGGTGCTGAGTTTTGGTATAAGAACCAGTTTGCCCTTCGTGCCGGTTATTTTTATGAAGACAAGACCAAGGGTAATCGTCGTTATTTCACCACCGGTATAGGTGTTAAATACAATATTTTCGGACTTAATTTTTCGTACTTGCTGCCTTCAGGTAGCGGTGTTACACAGAATCCTTTATCAAATACATTAAGGTTCTCGATCATCTTTGATTTGTCTGGTGATGCCGCGGCTGAAGAAACGAGTAATTAATAAAATTTATTACATCAACTTATTAAAAACGTCTCTTGCAAAAGAGGCGTTTTTTATTGAGTAATGAAATATCAAATCCCTGATTCAAACCGGCAACAGTCTCTATATTTGCAACCTAAAATGAATATATGTCTTACCGGGTTGGTTCGGGTGTTGATTTTCATCAATTAAAAGAAGGACGAGACTTGTGGATAGGTGGCGTAATAATTCCACATACCAAAGGTGCCATGGGTCATAGCGATGCAGATGTTTTGCTACATGCTATTTGTGATGCCTTACTGGGAGCTCTTTGCCTGGGAGATATTGGTGTTCATTTTCCGGATACGGACGCCGCCTATAAAAACATTGATAGCAAAATTCTTTTGGGAAAAACAATGGCGCTTATTAAAAGTGAAGGTTATCGCATTGTGAATATTGATACTACCCTTTGTTTGCAGGAGCCAAAGATCAAACCGTACACAGAACAGATGCGTAAGACAATAGCAGTGATCACTGAATTGACGGAAAAGGATATTTCCATTAAAGCAACCACTACCGAGCAGATGGGATTTGTAGGGAGAGAAGAGGGTTTGATGGCTTATGCAACTGTTTTATTGAAAAAGCTGACAAGTTGAAAAGTCACTCACCTTATATAAAACATGCTGATATTTTAACTGGTAAACCCGTGAACCTGTTAACCTGTTAACCGATAAACTAATCACCACTATATTTGCAACAATGAAATCGATAGAAATAAAGATCGTTAATACCTCTTCCAACACCTTGCCAGAATATGCCACCAGTGGATCATCGGGTATGGACATAAGGGCAAACCTGGATGTTCCTCAGACTTTACAACCTCTGGAAAGAGCATTAGTACCAACCGGTATTTTTATCGAAATACCCCAGGGTTATGAAGTGCAGATAAGGCCCCGAAGCGGATTGGCCATTAAACAAGGCATAACCTGTTTAAATACGCCGGGTACCATTGATGCGGATTATCGCGGAGAAATTAAGGTTATTTTAATCAACCTTTCGCAGCAGGAGCAAGTCATACAACATGGTGACCGGATAGCTCAGATGGTGGTTCAAAAAGTGGAGCAGGCGGTTTGGAGATCAGTTGAAGAACTGGAAGCCACGGAAAGAAATGCAGGCGGTTTTGGTCATACAGGCAAGCAGTAAATAATGAAGCGGATGAGAGTAATAATAGTTTTAATAATAGCGGTTTGCCTGATGGCTTCTTGCCGGTCAACAAGGAAAATACAAACGGCTATTGCGAAAAAAGATTCAACGCAAAATACAGTAACTGCACCTGTCCCATCTGGTGAAGATTCCGCTGCTATTATAAGCCAGACTATTACTAAGTTAAACACCGGTATCATCAACTTTACTACTTTCTCCGCTAAAATAAATGTCGACTACCAGGGCACGGATGGTAAAAAATATGATGTAAACGCTAATCTCAGGATGTATAAGGATAGTGCTATCTGGATATCCATCACCGCTATTTTTGGCATTGAAGGATTGCGGGCATATATCACGAAGGATTCCGTCAAGATATTAAACAAGCAGGATAAAGTATATACGGCAAGAAGTGTGGCCTACCTGCAGGAAGTAACCGCATTGCCACTGGACTTGCATTCCTTACAACAAATATTGATCGGAAATCCTGTTTTCCTTGATAGTAATATTGTATCCTACTCAAAGTCCGAAACTACTATTTCCTTGTTGAGCGCAGGAGATTTTTTTAAAAATTTGCTTACATTAAATGCGCAGGGAAGAATTGAGAACAGTAAATTAGATGATGTGGATGTCAACAGAAGCCGCACCTGCAACCTGAGTTATACGGACTATGAAAATAAAAAAGGTGTGTTATTTTCTTCGAGAAGGAGGATAACGGTAGCGGAAAAATCTAACCTGGATATTAAACTGGATTTCAAGTCCTATGATTTTAATGAAACGTTAAGTTTCCCGTTTGCCGTGCCTAAAAATTATAAACGAAACTAGGCCGGTAAAATTTATTTTCAATGCGGTCGTTATACCTTTTCTGTCGCTCAATCCTGTATTGCTGATCCAAAAATCTGAACATGCTAAAAAACCTTCTTACCATCCTGTTATTTTTGGGGACTACTGGTCTTCTTTTTGCACAAACGCCCAATGAAAAAGAGGAACTGGAGCGGGAAAAAAGAGAGATACAAATGGAGCTGAAGGAAATACAGGGAGCGTATAACCAGGTGAAAGGACAGACAAAACAATCGCTCACACAATTGAATATGCTGGCCCGGAAGATCAACTTGCAGGAACGCTATATCGGAAGTATTAATAAAGAATTGCGGATGATCGATGATGATCTGTATCGCAGCAACCTGGAGATTTATCGTTTACAAAGACAACTGGATACATTAAAATCAGAATATGCCCGCACTATCGTCTATGCGTATAAGAACCGCAGCAGTTACGATTATGTAAATTTCATTTTTTCAGCTACCAGTTTTAATGATGCTATACGCCGGGTTACTTATCTCAAAAGCTACCGTGCCTATCGGGAAAAACAGGTAGTAACGATTAATGAAACACAGCTACTGATCGCCAAACGCCAGCAACAACAGCTGGGAAGAAAACAAGAAAAGAGTGTGGCGTTGCAAAGCCAGACTGTTCAGAGAAATGAATTGTCGGAACAAAAGAAAGAGAAAGACCAGGTGGTCTCTAAATTAAAATCGCAGGGTAATGAATTGCAAAAACAGATTGCTGTTAAAAAGAAACGTGACCGTGATTTGAATAATGCTATACAAGCAATCGTACGCCGGGAAATAGATGCGGCAAAGAAAAGAGATGCCGACAGACTAGCTGCTGAAAAGAAAGAAAAACTCAGGATAGCAGCGGAAAAAAAGCGAAATGAAGTGGCGGCGAATCCTAATAACCCCGTAACAGCTCCTGTCATTACGCCGGAAAAGCCGGAAGCTGCAGAAAGAAGGCCTGAAAGTTATCTTGAATTAAATGCCAAGGATGTAAAATTAGGCGCGGACTTTTTCAGCAGCAAAGGAAAGCTACCGTGGCCTGTAGATAAAAGTATGCTGTTGATTCCATTCGGGCCTTATAATGTGGATGGATTTAAAGACATCGTTGGTAATAATCCGGGACTTACTATTGGTACACAAGTTGGTTCACCGGTAAAATCAGTTTTTAATGGAGAAGTAATTGGTGTTCATAACTATGGAGAAGCGGTTGCAGTAGTAATTCGTCATGGAAAGTATATTACCACCTACAGTAATCTTTCTGCTGTGAATGTAAGTAAAGGCGCAACGGTTACAACAGGCCAGGTAATTGGTCGTGCGGGTGAGGCGGATGATGGTGCGGTCGGTGGAATGGTAAACTTTATGCTAATGATTGAAAACAAAAACGTAAACCCGGCCGCATGGTTACGTCATTAAAATATTTTTATCCGGTAAAGGAGTATTAGTTATAAACAAGAAACCGCTCGTATAATTTTTCGTATACAGGGATGATATTGCTGATATCATATTTCTTAGCGTGAGCGGCGGCATTCATTTTAAAGTTTTTTAAGACTTCATCATTTTGTAAAATATCCAAAGCATAACGGCTCATTGCTTTTACATCGCCGATATCCGCCATATAGCCTGTTTCACCCTGTATCATTATTTCTTTTAATCCTCCTGCATTGGTAGACACCACCGGTACTCCCGATGCCATGGCTTCCAATGCGGCCAAACCAAAACTTTCATAGTCGGAAGTCAATAAGAAAAGATCGGCGATAGCCAGTATATCTTCCATTTGGTCCTGCTTGCCTACAAAGCGAACATCATCACATACGCCTAATGAGCGGCTTAGTTCTTCGGCCATTTGTCGTTCGGGGCCATCACCTACAAACAATAATTTGCTGGGAAGTTCTTTATGCACTTCGTGAAATATTTTTACTACGTCTTGTACCCGTTTTATTTTGCGGAAGTTGGAAGCATGCATCAATATCCTTTCGCCATTGGGCGCTATTACTTTTTTAAATGCATCAATAGGCTTACGGGTAAAACGGGCTACATCTACAAAGTTGTAAATCACTTCTATTTCTTTTTCGATAGTAAATGTCTTGTAGGTTTCATCCCGCAGGTTTTCTGATACGGCTGTTATCCCATCGCTCTGGTTAATAGAAAATGCCACAACTGGTGCATACGTTTTATCACGACCAACCAATGTAATATCCGTACCATGCAGTGTAGTAATGACCGGGATGGTTTTCCCTTCTTTTTCAAGAATCTTCTTCGCCATATACGCCGCGGAAGCATGAGGTATAGCATAATGTACGTGTAGCAGGTCAAGGTCATTATTCTTTATCACATCCACCATCGTACTGGCCAGGGCGGTTTCATAAGGCGGGTAATCAAACAAAGGATAAGTGGGCACCTGCACTTCGTGGTAAAATATATTAGGTATAAACCCATTTAGCCTTACAGGTTGCTGGTAGGTAATAAAATGCACCATATGTCCTTTCTGGGCAAGGGCTTTTCCTAATTCGGTAGCTAATACTCCGCTACCCCCAAAAGTGGGATAGCAAACAATTCCAATTCGCATAAAATAATAGGTTGCTTATTAAGCGGCCCTAAGGTAACAGTTTTGCGGGAGGAAGGTTTACCATTCATCTTAAATATTTATTTTGATTTTCTGTTAACTTTAGCAAAATTCACTTACATGAGAAGAATAATTATTGGAACAGCATTATTATTAATCACCGGATTTGTTTCCGTAGCCCAAAGTAAAGATTCATTAATGATCCGTCACATCGCCGATGAAATCTTAATTAATGGAAAAGCTTACGACAATCTTCATCATTTAACGAAGCAGATCGGGGGCAGACTAGCCGGTTCGACCGGAATGGTAAAAGCGGAACAATGGGGGTTTAAAACAATGCAGGAAAGCGGAGCGGATAAAGCATGGTTGCAGGAATGTATGGTGCCGCATTGGATAAGAGGAGGTAAGGATGAGGCGGGTATCGTTACGTTTCAATCGACAGCCAATGGAGTAGGTAAAAGTAAGATGGAGAGAAAACTAGACGTAGTCGCAATCGGGAATTCAATGGGAACAGGAGCTAAAGCCATTATAGATAATGTGGTGCTCATTAATTCCTTTGAAGAACTGGAAGCAAAGAAAGACCTGGTTAACGGAAAGATCGTTTTTTATAATTATAAATTCAATCCTTCTTATATCTCTACTTTTTTAGCTTACCGTGATGCGGTGCAATACCGTGGTTACGGCGCCAGCCGGGCTGCAAAATACGGCGCCATTGCCGTGATCGTAAGAAGTATGAGCCTTAGTACGGATAACAATCCTCATACAGGAGCTCTGATATACGATTCGGCTTACAACAAAATTCCGGCGGTGGCTATTGGTCTTCAGGATGCTGATTTTTTAAGTGATAAACTCGGCAAAGAGAAAGTGAGTGTTTATATAAGGACTAATGGAAAATTTCTACCTGATACTATCGGTCATAATGTGATCGGGGAATTAAAAGGAGCTGAATTTCCTGATGAAATCATTACCATTGGCGGTCACCTCGATAGCTGGGATAATTGCGAAGGTGCACACGATGACGGCGCTGGTTGTGTACAAACAATAGAAATGCTGAGAGCATTTAAAGCAATTGGTTATAAACCGAAGCGAACCATCCGGTTTGTATTGTTCGCCAATGAAGAAAATGCCGGCAGGGGTGGCGACAAATATGCCGAAGAAGCGAAGGCGAAAGGGGAGAAACATATTTTCGCTTTGGAAAGTGATGCCGGTGGCTTTACACCAAGAGGTTTTGGTTTTGTGGTATCCGATGAGCAGTTTAAAAAGATAGTAAAGTGGCGTGACCTTATCGCTCCTTACGGTGGTGGTGATTTGGTAAAAGGTGGTGGTGGTGCTGATATTGGTCCATTGAATAAGATTTTTGGGACGGCATTAGCTGGTTTAAACCCCGACACTCAGCGATATTTTGATATTCATCATTCACGGGGTGATGTGTTTGAAAATGTAAATAAAAGAGAACTGGAATTGGGCGCTGTTAACATGGCCGCATTGATCTACCTGGTGGATCAATATGGACTTTAAACACCTATTTTATTGAAAGTATTATGCTGAACGATAAATATTACGAAGCCGAAAAAGAAGATTATCATATCAGCACTGATCCATCTTTATTGGACATGGATGCTGTCTATAATTACTTGTCCGGCGAATCTTATTGGGCCAAAAATATACCGAGGGATGTGGTCGAGAAATCAATAGCTAATTCCTTGTGTTTTGGGTTGTATCTTATAAAAAGGCAAATAGGATTTGCCAGGCTTGTTACTGATAAAGCTACATTTGCTTACCTCGCTGATGTATTTATTTTACCGGAATACAGGGGAAAAGGTTTATCAAAATGGCTGATGCAGGTTATTCATGCGCATCCTGAATTGCAGGGACTGCGAAGGTGGGTTTTAGGCACCAGGGATGCTCATAGTTTATATGAACAATTTGGTTGGACTGTTTTTGATGAAGATACCAGCAAAAGGTTTATGCAAAAGCATAATAAGAATGTGTATAAATAGTCCTGGCCTTACTTTACCAGCTTGACTATAGCAGATTGAACAGATGTAAAAGGAAAAGAACCTATGACCTTTTGCATCTGTTTTTTTATTTCTTCAGTGCAAAGGTTGCCGATACTTCCTTCGTGACTGTGATTGACAGAAGCATTGTACGAGAATTTCCCGGCTTCAATATCCAACCCTATTTTTTTATAAGCGTCCCGGAAAGGAGTTCCCTGTAAAACCAATTTATTTACCTCTTCCACACTAAATAAGAATTTATACTTCTCATCTTCCAGTATATCTTTTTTTACTTCGATGCTGGATAACATGAGCCCAGCCATTTCTATACAATCTTTCAATGTTTTGAAAGCAGGAAACAAATGTTCTTTTAACAATTGCAGATCACGATGATAACCCGATGGAAGATTGGTGGTCATCAGCATGATCTCGTTAGGTAAAGCTTTAATTTGGTTGCAATGCGAACGTATCAGTTCAAAAACATCCGGGTTTTTTTTATGCGGCATGATGCTGCTACCGGTCGTCAGTTCGGCGGGAAAACTGATAAAGCTAAAATTTTGATTTAAGAATAGTGTAGCATCCATCGAAAGCTTGCTCAGTGTATCGGCAACATTGGCGAGCGCCATCGCTGTGATCCTTTCCGCTTTCCCACGGCCCATTTGAGCATACACCACATTATAATTCAGATCCTCGAAGCCAAGTAGTTTTGTTGTTAGCTCCCTGTTGATTGGGAAAGAAGAACCATAACCTGCTGCAGAACCCAGCGGGTTTTTGTTGACAACATCATAGGCGGCTCTGAGTGTAATAGTATCATCCACTAAACTTTCGGCGTAAGCGCCAAACCACAAACCAAAAGAAGAGGGCATGGCTAACTGCAAATGCGTATAACCCGGTAACAGATCGGCTTTATATTTTTCACTCTGTGTTTGTAATAATTCAAAGAAAGGTTGAATAGTTTTCACTAGCTCTTCCAGTTCATTGCGCAGAAACAATTTAATATCTACCAGCACCTGGTCGTTGCGGCTCCTGGCGCTATGAATTTTTTTACCGGTGTCACCCAGTTTTTGCGTCAATAGTAACTCAACCTGTGAATGAATATCTTCAACATCGTCCTGTAATATGAATTCACCCTTTTGTATCTCACTGTAAATTTTCTTTAGCTCAGTTTGAAGTTGCGCCATTTCATCTTTTGTCAATAACCCCACTGATTCCAGCATTTCAATATGGGCCAATGAACCTAATACATCAAAGGCGGCCAAATACATATCCATTTCCCTGTCTTTACCGACAGTGAATGTTTCGACCTCCTTTAGCGATACTTTATCTTTTTGCCACAACTTCATGGATAATTATTTAAACTAATTGGCTTACCATTTTTATATAAGTAGTGATGCCTTCTTTTATTTCGTCAAGAAAAATGAATTCATCGGCGGTATGACTGCGGGCACTATCACCGGGACCCATTTTTAAGGTGGCGAATGGCATCAGTGCTTTGTCAGAAGTGGTAGGAGATCCATAGTATCCTTTCCCTAAATTGATACCAGCTTTTACCAGGATATGGTCCAAAGGAATAGAAGTAGATTTCATGCGGGTAGTACGCGGTTTGAATTTACTTTTCAGGTTATTCTTTAAAGCTTCCAGTATTTCTTCAAAAGTATAAAGTTCATTCACCCGTACATCAATCACAAACTTACATTGCGAGGGGACTACATTGTGCTGGATATTTTCGGTATTTATGACGGTTGCCGTTAACCTTGATTCGCCAAGCAATGGACTTACTTTCTCAAATTTATAATTGCGCAACCAGTTAATATCATCCACAGCTTTATATAAAGCGTTTTCTCCTTCATTCCTGGCCGCATGCCCGGAGCGACCTTCGGCGGTGCAATCTATCACCATCAATCCACGTTCCGCTACTGCCATTTCCAATTTCGTAGGCTCGCCTACAATACCATAATCTAATTTTCCAAGATAGGGAAGCACGAGCTCGATGCCATTCACACCACTAATTTCTTCTTCAGCGCTGGCAGCAAAGACAACGTTATGACTTAAATCATCGCGGTCATAAAAGTAAAGGAAGGTGGCGATAAGCGATACCAGGCAACCACCTGCATCATTACTCCCAAGCCCAAACAATTTACCATCTTTTTCAAATGGGCTAAAAGGATCAAACGTATATCCTTTATTGGGCTTAACCGTATCATGATGAGAATTGAGCAGGATGCTTGGTTTGTTTACATCATAATATTTGTTTAATGCATACACATTGTTGCCCACCCTGGAGTGTTCAATTCCTTTGGTACCGATGAAACGACAAAGAATGCCGGCTGTTTCATCTTCTTCCTTACTGAACGAAGGAGTAGCGATCAGTTCCTTTAACAAGCCCACCGCCTCTTCATGCAGTTTACTAATAATTTCATTATCCATTTACAATAGTTGTTCCTGATTTTCCTGCAACCAGTTGGTCAAGATTTTCAGCTTTGCCGATAATAACTTTCTTTACCCCGCTTCCCAATGCAGCGAAGGCGTTATCCAATTTGGGAATCATGCCCTCAAATATTTTCTGTTTTGTTTTCAATTGCTGATAATAGGCCGGGTTTATCTCATGAATAACAGTAGCATCGTCATTGGCATCCAATAAGACCCCTGCCTTATCAAAGGAATAAATAAGACTTACATCATATTCAGTACTCAGCCCTTTTGCCAGTTCCTGGGCAATGGTGTCCGCATTGGTATTTAATAATTGCCCCTGCTGATCGTGTGTAATAGGAGCGAATACGATAGCAATATTCAGATCCAATAAAGTGGTAAGCAAATGCGAATTGATAGCATCCACATCTCCTACATAGCCATAGTCTATAATCGGGTGCTGCCTTTTGTGTGCAAGGATAGCATCACCGTCCGCGCCGCACAATCCCATTGCATTACAGTTATTAGCCTGGAGCTGCGCCACTATATTTTTATTGACATAGCCGGCATATACCATCGTCACGATCTTCAGCGTTTCCGCGTCTGTTATCCTCCTTCCATCTACCAGTTGCTGCTCAACACCCAATTTGTCTGCCAATCTTGTTGCGAGTTTTCCTCCGCCATGGACCAAAATCTTTTTCCCTTCGATAGATGCAAAGTCACGAAGAAATGAAAGAAGTTTTTTTTCATCGTCAATGATATTTCCCCCGATCTTTATAATAAATAATTTATCCATTGCCCTCAAGAATTTCTGATAAAACTGCTTGTGCTGCCCAAACTCTGTTGGACGCTTCCTGTGTAACAATGCTATTCTTACCATCCAGCACTTCATCACTTAATTCTACATTTCTTCTTACCGGCAAACAATGCATCACTTTGGCATCGTTGGTCAATTCCAGTTTCTTATTCGTCAGCATCCACCTCGGATCACTTTCATATATTTTACCGTAATCATTATAAGTACTCCAGTTTTTGACATACACAAAGTCAGCGTTTTTCAATGCTTCATCCTGGTTGTGTGTAATCGTTGCTCCTCTGGTAAACTCTTCACGTAGTTCATAGTCTTCGGGGTGGGTAATAACAAAATCAGCATTACCCCATGCGTTGATCCATTGTGAAAAACTATTCGCCACGCATTGCGGAAGAGCTTTAACATGAGGCGCCCATGTAAGAACTATGCGTGGCTTTGAATTTGTCTTAGCAAATTCACTGATGGTAACTATATCGGTCAATGATTGTAAAGGATGCAGTGTCGCACTTTCCAGACTCACGACTGGTATACCTGCATACTTGATAAATTGTTTTATATATAACTCACTGTAATCATCTTCCCGGTTTTTCAAAGATGGAAAAGTCCTTATGGCCAGTATATCAAAATATTTTCCAAAGATTGGTGCCGCATCTTTTACATGCTCTACCGTGCTACCGCTCATGATAGCTTCTTCCTCGAACTCCAGCATCCAGCCTTCAGCACCTACATTAAAAACAATAGCTTCCATTCCTAAATTCTGCGCGGCGATCTGTGTACTCAACCTTGTTCGCATACTGGGATTTAAAAACAAACAGCCGATACGCTTATTGGTACCAAGGGTTTTATCTTTAAAAGGATCAGCTTTATAGGCCAAAGCCTTTTGTACCAGCCCATTGATATTATTTACATCATGAACAGAAATGAAATTTTTCATCGGCATTCTTTTATTGTTTTTTGGCCAGATGGAATTCGCCATAAAAATTATCGTCGCGACCGATATAAATTGCCCGGTAATTTTTATAGCTCATTTCATGTTTAATGTACAGGTGTTGGAGATAATATTAATTGTATTTCTTCCTTCAATGATTCAATGAATTGCTCCGCATCTCTTTTCTTTAACCCCAGGGAAGGTAGTAAACGAATGGTATTGGGCTTTGCCTCCCCGGTGAATATTTTTTGATTCAGCAATAAATTTTTCTTCAGATCCTTTAATGCTGAGGGCACATCAAAACCGATCATCAACCCACGGCCACGAACATTTTGTAGTTCAGGAATGGCATTCAGTTCATCTTTTAAATATTTGCCGATCATTACGGCATTTCCCATTAACTTTTCCTCTTCAATTATTTCCAATACTGCCAATCCCGCCGCACAGGCTAAGTGATTACCTCCGAATGTAGTGCCTAACTGGAAATGTTTAGGTTTTATATGTGGCGCCACAATGATGCCGGCGACAGGAAATCCGTTTCCCATACCTTTCGCCATAGAATATATGTCTGCATTTACACCGGCGAAATCATGGCTGAAAAATTTCCCTGTTCTTCCATAGCCGCATTGTACGCTATCGGCTATATAAACTGATCCATATTTGTCGCATAGGCTGCGAATTTTTTTTAGAAAACTTTCATCAGCTACATTGATGCCACCTACACCCTGTATGCCTTCGATAATGACCGAAGAAATTTCTTTACCATGTTCGGTAAAACATTCTTCCAGTGCATCTTCATCATTGAAAGGAAGAAAGATCACATTGTCCGTTTCGTTGACGGGGGCTATATAGTTTTTATTGTCGGTGGCTGAAACAGCCAGCGATGTTCTGCCATGGAAAGCTTTACTGAAAGCAATGATCTTTTTTCTGCCATTGTGAAAAGAAGCCAGCTTCAATGCATTTTCATTCGCTTCCGCACCGGAATTGCAAAGAAATAGCTGGTAATCTTTTTTGCCCGATACTTTCCCCAATTTCTCCGCCAGTTCCTGCTGTAGAGGTATGCGAATCGAGTTAGAATAGAAAGCGATCTTTTCCAATTGCTCTTCAATTCGTTTTACCCAATGCGGATGTGTATGCCCTATACTGATAACGGCATGGCCACCATACAGGTCAAGATACTGTTCACCTTTATCATCCCATACATAAGATCCTTTTGCTTTTGCAATGGTGATGTCATTGATCGGGTATACGTCAAAAAGATTCATTATACTAAGTTTAAAATTATTTAAGTAAATAACCGGATCATAGTATCAGGCATCTAATACTAAAATCCAGTTGGTTTAAGTTTGAGTCCGGTTGTTTCTTCCCATCCAAACAGCAGGTTCATATTTTGTACAGCTTGTCCACTGGCCCCTTTCAATAAATTATCTATCGTAGAATGCACTACCAATTTGCTGCCGGCTTTTTCCAATTGTATGATGGCTTTATTGGTATTCACCACTTGTTTTAAGAAAATAGCATCCTTACTTACTTGTGTAAAAGGATGGTCAGCATAATATTCCTGGTATAGTTTATTAAGTTCAACCAAACTAAGATCGCAGGCAATAGTAGAGCTGATAAAAATGCCCCTTGTGAAATCGCCTCTCCAGGGTACAAAACTGATGCCCCCATCCCCTAAAGGGGTGTTCAGGAAGCTTTCCTGCAATTGATTGAGCGACTGGTAAATTTCACCGAGATGCTGATGCGTTAAAGTCTTATAGGCTTGTATATTATTAGCCCGCCAACTGAAATGTGAAGTGGATGATAGCGATTGACCAGCCCCGGTGGAGCCCGTAATACCTGTTGTATAAATTTCACCCAATAAACCGGCTTTTGCCAATGGTAACAGGCCCAGTTGAATGGCAGTAGCAAAACAACCGGGGTTGGCGATATGCTGTGCTGATCTGATCTGCTCTTTATTTAATTCCGGTAAGCCATAAATAACCGACTGGTTATTGATAGTTGGACGCTGGCCTTTATCCGACAACCTGAAATCATTGGCGAGGTCAATAATTTTTATAGTATTGGCAATCTTATTTTCAGCGATAAATTTTTTTGATTCGCCATGACCCAGGCATAGGAACAGGACATCAATGCTGCCATCGGTAAGGGCTGAACTATCGTCTGTAAATTTCAAATCCGTATCACCAAGAAGGTCCTGGTGTATTTCATAAATGAATTTGCCGGCATTACTACGGCTATGAATAAATGAAACATCCGCATTGGGGTGATTAACGAGCAAACGAATGAGTTCACCACCAGTATAGCCTGCACCACCGATAATTCCTGCGTGTATTTTCATTTTCTCCTTTTTACTACCTCTCTAAGGTTTTTGAGGTGCATTCTCTGTTTTCACCAAATGATACATCATGGTCTGGTTACCGAATATGCGGCTGAAACCTCTTACATCCTGTCCGGTAAAGCCCGTATTCATTTCACCATATTTTCCAAACTTACTGTTCATGAGGTCGAACTTGCTTTCGATACCAATGACCTGGAAACGATAAGGGTGTAATTGAACAAATACATCACCTGTTACAGTTCGCTGGCTGTTTTCTAAATAGACTTCAATATCTCTCATCACCGGATCTAATATTTGTCCTTCATGCAACCAGTTGCCATAGAACTGGGCTAACTGATCTTTCCAGTTCAATTGCCATTTGGTGAGCACATGTTTTTCCAAAGCATGGTGAGCTTTGAGTATGACCATAGGTGCAGCCGCTTCAAAACCAACCCTTCCTTTTATGCCAATGATAGTATCGCCAACATGTATATCCCTGCCCACACCATAGGGGCCGGCTATAGCTTGTAAATATTGTATCGCATCTGAAGGATGATGAAAAGGCTCATCGTTTACTTTTTTCAATTCACCTTTTTCAAAACTCAATTTCACTTCTTCGCTACCTGTTTTGGTAACCTGTGTAGGCCATGCTTCTTCCGGCAGCATACCTTTGGATGAAAGAGTTTCCTTTCCGCCAACGCTGGTTCCCCAAAGTCCTTTATTAATAGAGTACATCGCTTTGGCGAAATTCATTTCCACTCCTTTACTTTCTAAATAAGTGATCTCTTGCTCCCGGCTTAGTTTCAGATCACGGATAGGAGTGATGATCTCCACACCAGGAATCATAATATGAAAGGTCATATCAAACCTAACCTGGTCGTTACCAGCGCCGGTGCTGCCATGCGCTACCGCATCCGCATTCAGTTCTATGGCGTGATCAGCAATATGTAGAGCCTGGCTGAGTCTTTCAGCCGAAACACTGAGAGGGTAAGTGTTATTCTTTAATACGTTTCCGAAAATGAGGAACTTAATAATGCTGTCATAATAGCTTTTGACAGCATTCACCGTCTTATGCGATTTTACACCCAGCTTATAAGCATGTTTTTCAATTTGCTTTAGTTCTTCTTCTGAAAAACCGCCGGTATTGACGATGACACTGTGAACTTCGTATCCTTTTTCTTCTGTCAGGTATTTAACACAATATGTAGTATCAAGCCCGCCGCTAAAACCTAAAACAACTTTTTTTGACATTGTATCGGGTTAACTGATTTTATAAATGGAAGAAACTATGAAATAGAGATTTGAGCTTGCCGCCACCATTATTATTGTTGCCTTTATCTTTTTTCATAAAGGGGCGCAGCAGTTTCCATTGTTTGAAACGGAGCAAACGTTCAAAGCCTTTTACATTTTCTTTGAAGTATTCTTTGGTTTCTTCAGGCTCGTAATGGTCCTTAGGGTCGAAAAGCATAGCCGTACACATGCAGTTCTTTCTTTCTTTGCTTATCAGGATATCATAGTTCACACAGCTTTTGCAGCCGGCCCAGAAAGCTTCATCCTGTGTCAACTCGGAATAGGTTACCGGTTCATAGCCAAGATCCGTGTTGATCTTCATAACCGCTAAACCGGTGGTAAGGCCGAATATTTTTGCATCGGGATATTTTTTGCGGGACAGCTTAAATATCTTCTGTTTGATAGCTTTGGCTACGCCACTTTTCCTGTAAGGCGGAGCAACGATCAACCCACTATTGGCAACGTACTCGCCATGACCCCAGGTTTCAATATAACAAAAGCCCACCCAGCTCCCATCTTTGGTTACAGCAATGACGGCTTTCTCTTCGTCTATTTTTGTTTCAATATATTCAGGGCTTCGTTTAGCGATACCTGTACCCCTGGCTTTGGCAGAGGATTCCATCTCATCAGTGATGATGGTTGAATATTTTTTGTCATCCTGGGTAGCTACCCTTATGATGATCTCTTGATTGTCCACGTTGTAAAAAATTGAAAATTGTTCGGATGACCAGTCCTGATATGATTGCCGGATAAGGATTCACTGACAGGGGCCGTGGTAAAGGGTTCGTCCTGTCAGCATTCAGGGTGGCGTCGGGGGCGGCAAAAGGTAAACACATCATAACCTACAGCATAAACGCCGCTGGTGATGGGTGCATGGAATGCCAATTGCTTGGTATGTGTCAAAATATTGTTCACGTTTACAAACAAAGTGTAAATTGAGTCACAAATGTATAATTAATATTGGTTAATGCTTCAAAATTTTTGTTATTAAATACTGGTTATGGAACAATTGAAAGCTGAAAGCAAAAAAGGGGTTTCCGGAGTAAGAAAATTTTTCCGAACGTTTGTTATTTTGCTGATCCTTGTGTTGGCCGGATATATCTATTGGAAATATTATTATCCCTTTACCAGTGACGGGGTTAAATCGGGTTATTTGAATTACGCGGTACGTAAGGGGCAATTGTTTAAGACATATGAAGGAAAATTGATACAGGAAGGTATACGGAGTAAAACCGCCGGTGCCATTCAATCCAATGAATTTGAATTTTCCATTAAAGACAAAGCTGTTTTTGAAGTGCTGAAATTGAATAGCGGGAAAATTTTCGATCTTCATTACAAGGAATACAACGGCGTTATTCCCTGGCGCGGCAATTCAAGATATATTGTAGACAGCATCATTTCCATGAGGGACCCGGCCGATAATTAAGACACAGTATTAATATGCTAAAAGAAGGAAAATAGCCGGTCGTTTGTGAATATCAATTTTTTCTTTTTTCCAATCTTCCACGGATTTCGTTTTTATCCATTCGCCTTCCCCGGTTATATCAACAGCCAGACAAAGACGGGTAGAAGGTTTGCAGGTTTTCAGTAGTGTTTCCAATAATTGATTATTGCGGTAAGGTGTTTCAATAAAAAGCTGCGTACAATTCTTTTTTTGAGAGTCGGCTTCCAATGTTTTAATGGATTGCATCCTTTGCTGAATGTCGATAGGCAGGTATCCTATAAATTGAAATTGCTGACCATTCATGCCGCTGGCCATCAATGCGAGTAAAAGAGAATTTGGGCCAACCAGTGGTTTTATTCCGATATTCATTTCCTGTGCCGCTGCCACCAGCAACTGACCGGGATCGGCTACACCCGGACAACCAGCTTCACTGATGATACCAATGGTTTTTCCCTCCTTCAATTTTTGCCTAAATGAATTAACGGCATCGCCTTCTGTTTTATGAATGACAAACCATTCATAATCGTCAATCACCATTTCCTTCCACAATTGTTTTAAAAATCGCCGGGCGGTTCGTTCGTTTTCTACAAAGAAGCATTGACAATTTTTTACGGCTTCAGTTACATAAGAAGGGATAGTATGAATTCCTTTTTCATCCAGTAAAGAAGGTACCAGGTAAACGGTGGGTTTTTGCATACTAACTGTCTTTTACTTTGTGAACGGTCAGAGTAGCTGCAATGATAGCATAGGCGGGAGCGAAAACCACAACCACATGCATCAGGTAAAATAAAAAACCATTGGTGATCGCAAGTCCTTTATGACGACCGATGAATTGAATACTTTTTGTTGAAGAAAAGCTATTCCTCGCAAAGCCATAATCAAGCATGGAGAAACCATAATAGTAACATTCCACTACCAACACGATCAGCGGAGTGATCCAGCCAACAACAGGAATAAGGCACAGAAGGATCAACCCAACCAGGTAAACAGTTTGCCAGCAACAATTTCTCATAGCGATATATATACCCCGGCGCATCTCGCCTTTCATTTCGGTCCATTTCGGTGAATGGTCATTGTTTTCAATAATGGATTCGGTTTTCCTGCTGAGGTAGGCGAATACCGGGGAGCCAATGATCAGGCAGATATATTTAAAGAAAGAAAAATAAAAAAGCAATAACGTCAGCCAGAGAATAATACCTGTAAAAGTGAAAAGAAACCCCAGGAAACTATTTTGAAACTTTTGGATCCAATTGCTGAGCTGCAGGATATGGGTGAAATATTCAATAACGGCCGTAGCGGATCTTCCAAAAAAATACATCGCCGTAATAAATAGGATCGTATAAATAAGACCGGGAATAACCACCCATTTCCAGAGTTTGTGCTGCGAGATAAAACGATGGGCTTCCCCCCAGGATTGGATGCTAATGACTATTTCTTTAAGCAAAACTTAATTTTGAGATGGTAAATATAACGGATAAAGGAACAAGGCGCAAGATACAAGGCATAAGGACTAAGGTGCAAGACGAGTATGAAAATAAAAAATTTTGACTTAACCGGTTCCGGCAACTAATTATAAGTATGAAAAAACTGGCATTTAATTTTTATAACAGGGAAAATGTTTTAAAGATTGCTGAAGAGCTATTGGGGAAATTACTGGTGACCACTAAAGATGGTATAACTACTTCAGGACGGATAGTAGAATGTGAAGCCTATGCAGGGAAACCGGATAAAGCATCCCATGCTTATGGCGGAAGAAGAACCAACCGTAATGAAGTGATGTATGGCGAAGCCGGGGTGGCTTATGTTTATCTCTGTTATGGTATTCATCACCTGTTTAATGTGGTAACGCATTCAAAAGACATACCTCATGCTATTTTAATTCGTGCACTGGAGCCGGTAAAAGGAATAAAAGATATGTTGGTTCGAACCGGGAAAAAACAGCTGGATAATACATTGACCCGGGGACCCGGGAATCTTTCCAAAGCATTGGGTATTTATACATCGGATAGCGGTACATTATTAACGGGTAAAAAAATCTTCCTGGCGGATGATGGATTTGTGTATTCAAAAAAAGAAATATTTACTTCACCAAGGATCGGTGTTGATTATGCCGGCGAAGACGCCCTGCTGCCTTACCGGTTTTACACAAAGGGAAATTCTTTTGTGAGCGGGAAACCGCGTTAGCAGTTGTTAGTCATTCGGAGAATCAGGAATAGTAATATCTTTTATGTTATCGCTGATAATGTCTTCGCTTACGTTTACATTGGCAAAGGCCTTCTGCATTTTATCCCTGTCAAATTCTCTTTCATTGTTAGCCAGCCATACAGTAGCTACTCCATTCCCGATAAAGTTGGTGATCGCCCTTGCTTCGGACATAAAGCGATCTACACCAAGTAGTAGGGCCAATCCTTCTACCGGTATTACTTTTATGGTGGTAAGTGTAGACGCCAACACGATAAAGCCACTTCCTGTTACCCCGGCGGCTCCCTTTGATGTCAACATCAGCATTCCTATAATGGATGCTATCTGCCCCCAATCAAGATGAACATGAAATACCTGCGCCAGGAAAATCATACACATGGAAAGATAGATCGTGGTTCCATCGAGATTGAATGAATAACCGGCGGGTACCACTAATCCTACCACGGGTTTTGAACAACCCATTCTTTCCAGCTTTTCCATCAATGAAGGTAATGCGGGCTCTGAAGAAGACGTACCAAGCACTATCAGCAATTCTTCACGGATGTACTTTAAAAATTTTATGAGACTCACGTTGTACATCCGCAGGATAAGGTACAAGACTCCAAAAATGAAAATAGCCATAGTGGTATATACTGTTCCCATTAATTTGGCTAAGGGATAAAGCGTTTCGATACCGTATTTACTGATAGTGTAAGCCATTCCACCAAAAGCGCCAATAGGAGCGAACAGCATCACCCTATGCAATCCTTTAAAAACATATTTCGATAATTTTTTTAGAAAGTTGATTACCGGTTCTTTTCCAGAATGATAATTAAGTGCTATACCGGTTATGATCGCAACGATCAACACCAGTAAAGTAGAATTATGCAGTAAAAATTGCCAGAAGCTAAAAGATTTGCCGCCCTGCAGGTATTTTGAAATATCTCCGCCTTTGACTGCGGTTGTATCTACACCGCTTCCCGGCTGAATGATCATGGCAACGACTACACCCACCAGCAGGGCGAATGTGGTTACTATTTCAAAATACAACAAGGCTTTACCACCTACACGGCCTACCTTTTTAAGATTGCCCATGCTTACAATACCAAGAGTAATGGTCAAAAAGATGATCGGGTTTATAAATTGTTTGACAACGTCTATAAAGCAATCACCAAGGAATTCGCTGAGGGTTGTACCAAATTTTATTTCCTGCCCTAAAAAAATCGTCTTGAAAGGTTTTTGTAAAACCGGGTATTTGGCAAATTCAGGCGCATAATGCCCAACCAAAACTCCTGCGGTGATGGCGATCAGTACCCAAAATGTAAGATTGGTAAAAAGCTTACGCACCCTTTATACTTTTTATTTTTTGTAATATAAAGTAAATGAATTGCAACCGGCGGTTATTCGCATAAAAAAACATCCGCCGGCTGACGAATGTTTTTTATAAATCTTTTATTCAGTTTAGAATTTAGGGCAATTCAATTTCTTCGCATTCGGATCAGTAGGCTTCTTAATATAAATAAGAGAAATTTCGACACCACCTCTTGAATTGGAAGCCGCTTTTAATGACGAGGTATTAACATCATACGAAGCACCAAAATGCCATTCGCCAAACTCAAGCCCTACATAAGGGATCAAAGCATCTTTAAAACGGTACCAGGTGCCGAGGTAAAAATTGGTAGGATTATCTTCATCGTTATTAACATTCAAACTGAAAGCACCACCTAACATAGTATTATGTGCTTTGGCCTGCATACTGTGATTAGCGGCTACGTGAAATGAATTATAAGTGCCTACCGGAATTCTTGCGCCTGCCTGCAGGGTCGTCCTTGCATTAAGAACAAAATCGCCTTTTTGAAAACTTTCTTTGGGCCGGTTAAGATGATACATAGAAGCGCCTATGTAAATATTGTTGTAACCGTTGGTGGAACCATTATAGATCAAACCAGCATTAAGATCGAAGTAATTAAGGTTTACCTGTGAGGATGAAAAGCTTTCCTGGGTAACCTGTGTAAAACCGAATGGTGTCAGCTGGTCTTCAAAAGTCAGTTTATTTGTGTTCAACCTTTTGTTCATGTAAGTGCCCTGGAAACCGGCGCCAAGCTGGTGATACCCGTTTTCATCCAAAGCTTTATGATAGGCTAATGATAAACCAAGATAAGTGCTGTTTAACGCACCATCGCCGGCTTTGTCACTGTAGGCCATAAAGCCAACACCAAACTGGTCAAAATCGGGAAGCCGGTTTTTCATAATGCCCATATCTAATGATGCGGTCATCGTAGTATAGGCATTGTTGATAGTAGGCCATTGATTCCTGTAATTAGCGGCAAAGCGAAATACACCATCAAACTTTCCTGTCAGGGCGGGATTCATGGTAAGCGGGGAAGCAAAAAATTGAGAAAAATTGGGATCTTGGGCCACGGACGCACTTGCCAAAGAAACACAAATAATCAGGGTAAAAAGAAGTTTTTTCATCTCAGCAATTAAGTTTTTTCACTTGCCATACGGCTATACTAACCGTGGTCTGAAGCCAATTTATACAAACGCTTTTTTTGCTCTTAAAATTGCCTAAACCATTTCCCGGTTTCAAATGATTTTTTAAGACCGGAGCGGTAAAATACAACAAATAAAAGACCTGTGAAAGTCTATAAATGCTGCTTTAAAAGACCGGAACTTCCTTCCCTGCTACATCTGCACTTTTACCCCAAAGGCAAGGTCGCCTGCATCACCCAGCCCGGGAACTATATACCCTTTGGCTGTCAGCTCATCATCAATATCGCCGCACCAGATGGTTACCGATGGATCCTCTCTTTTCACATATTCAATGCCAACTGTGCAGGCAATGGCCGCTACGATATGAATTTCTTTGGGGCGGCCCTCTTCTTTCAAAAATTGGATGGTTTTTACTAAGGAGGAACCCGTAGCGAGCATGGGATCGGAGATAATGACAACGCGGTTCTCCAGTTCAGGACAGGATATATAATCAAGGCTGATCTCAAAACTGCCATCTTTATTATGCTTGCGGTAAGCTGAAATAAAGGCGTTATCCGCCTTGTCAAAATAATTTAATAAACCCTGGTGCAAGGGTAAGCCCGCCCGGAGAATAGTAGCCAGTACAGGCTGCTGTTCCATCACTTTGCAGGTGGCAATACCCATGGGCGTTTGTACTTCCTTTTCAACAAAAGGCAACACTTTGCTGATCTCGTAAGCGGCCACTTCCCCTATACGTTCAAGGTTTCTGCGAAAACGCATCCGGTCATCCTGGATATCTACATCCCTCAGCTCACTGATCCAGTTACTGATAAGACTGTGTTGTTCACTTAATTTAATGACCATAGTTTTCTGTTTATCGTTGCCCGGGAATGGAAGATTTTCAGATAGAGGTAGTCGATCGCAAAACCTTTACTACTTCAACTTTTAAATGTTCTTCAGCTTACTTTTGGCAAATCTAATCTAAAATCAGTTTCATGGTTTACAGGGCTATTGGTTTAATGAGTGGCAGTTCGCTGGATGGGCTTGATATAGTTTTCACGGAAATACATGAGAATGGCGGCAAATGGACATACCAGATCATACAGGCTGATTGTTACAGCTACTCTGCTGAATGGATAAAAAAGCTGAAAGAGGCCACATCACTGACAGCATTGGCTTATCAATTATTGCACGTTGAGTACGGGCATTATTTGGGTGAGCAGGCGAATCGTTTTATTGAAGAACATCAATTGGATTACCAGGTAGCCCTCGTGGCCTCGCATGGGCATACTACTTTTCATATTCCCGCCAAAAAAATGACGGCGCAATTAGGTGACGGCGCCGCTATTGCCGCCACAACACAATTGCCCGTGGTATCCGATCTGCGATCGCTGGATATAGCTTTCGGCGGACAGGGAGCGCCGATCGTTCCGATAGGGGAGAAATTATTACTGGGTGAGTATGACTACTTTTTAAACCTGGGTGGCATCGCCAATATATCATTCAATGCAGATCAATATGTGGCTTTTGATGTTTGTTCAGCTAACCGTGTGCTGAATATGCTGGCGGCTGATGCAGGAAAGGAATATGATGAAGGAGGGCAAATAGCTGCAGCCGGAACAATAAATAGTGAGTTATTGGAAAAATTAAATCAGTTGGATTATTACAAACAATCTTATCCAAAATCTTTGGCTAATGATTTCGGAACAGATACAGTGTATTCGCAAGTTAAGGAGGCTTCGCTTGAAGTTAAAGACGCATTAAGAACCTATACTGAACATATAGTTATACAAATAAAAAACGCAGTTGCGGGTTTAAAAAACCTCAAACCTCTCCAAAGGAGTCCTACCGGACAAACCTCAAACCCTAAACTTCTCTGCACTGGTGGAGGCGCTTTTAATACTTTCCTTGTCGAACGGTTAAAAGATGAATTAAAAGAATTGAATATCGAATTGATTATTCCGGATGAAAAACTGGTGAAATATAAGGAAGCATTGATAATGGCATTAATAGGTGTGCTGCGCTGGCGGGAGGAGGCCAATGTGTTGTCATCAGTAACCGGTGCGAAAAGGGATAGCGTTGGTGGGGCAATGTGGATGGGACAGGAGGAGTAACAACTTCCCAAAACAAAGGCAAGACCTTACGATCCGCCTTTATTTTATTTACATTCAACCAAAAAAACGAGACGCTTAACCATCTACTTTTGATTCCGTTTTTGCAGGGCCGGTATTGATGCCAAAAATTTTATAGAGCGGGCAGGAACCAACGAGACTTGTCAGGAAAAACACTCCGCCCAATACCAATAATACAATGCCCCATGTACCGGTAATTATCCCGTTGAAGTATAATATTCCAATTACAACAGCTACAATAATACGCAGGATGCGATCAACTGATCCCATGTTTTGTTTCATATCTTTTGATTTTAAGATTTACTTGTTAAGCCATTTGGCCAACCACACAATACCGGCAACGATTGCGAAACAGGTAGTGCACAGTAAAATGAACCGGCCAACCTTATTATTCATTTTTTTGATTCTGGTGTAAACTTATAGCACCAATACCACAGGAATAGTGACTTTGGTCACCAGGCGGGTTGATTTTTAATGGGTCCGCATTTGCCCGATTGAGTAACAGTGTCTATATTTAGAAACAACTTCATCCTGTTGCTCATGTCCAAGTTTCTCCGCTCCTCTTAAAACTATTTGTAAGCTTATGTGAGTATGAAAAAAATGCATCTACGGACACAGGATGCAGTAACGATAGGTTGAACAAATGGTTAATTTTAGCAACTGAACAAACATGACTTTTCACATTAAACATATAAGCCGCATCAATGGATACGCTGATTAAAATCCTGGTAGTAGAAGATGAAATGATTATCGCGGCAAAGATCTCGATGCAACTCACCAGCATGGGTTATGAGGTGACGGGCATTTTGCCCCGTGGCGAGGAAGCCCTCCTTCATATGGAGGAAAATAAACCTGATATCGTATTACTTGATATTAACCTGAAAGGTAACCTGGATGGTATTGAAATAGCCACTATCATGCAGCAACGCAACAATATTCCCGTTATTTATCTTACCGCGAATTCCGATGAAGCCACGTTTAACCGGGCTAAACCCACCAGGCCCTACGCCTTTATTTCAAAACCTTTTAAGCAACTCGATCTGCAACGTGCCATAGAACTTACCATCAGCCGCATGGCGGCCAATGATAACAATGCGCAAATAGAAAATAAAACAGGAGAGGAGCAACCTTTTATTTTAAGCGACCGCATTTTTGTTCGCCACAAAGAAAAGATGATAAAAATCATGGTGGCCGATATTTTGTATATGGAAGCCGACAGGAATTACAGCCGTATATTCACCAAACAAAAAGAATACCTGCTTTCCGTTACGCTCAAAACCATTGAAGAAAAATTATCCATGCAGTTATTCATGCGTATCCATCGTTCTTATATCATCAACCTTAGCCATGTAGATGAGGTGGCCGAAGGCCATTTGATAATTGATCAGAAACCTATTCCACTTGGAACGGGCATGCGGGAGCAATTAATGCAGCGTATAAAGACTTTATAATAACCAATGTTTGGGGCGTTACAGTTGATGTAAACATTTGAAGAAATTAAACAGGTGAACTGGTTTAATCGCAGGTTCTAAAAATTAGATAGCATGAGAAAACTGTGGCCATTGTTTTTGTTGGTTGCACAAACAGTATTGGCGCAAAACAAAGAATTGGATAGCCTGAAGCTGCAACTGTCCGCGGCGAAAACTGATGAAAACAGGCTGGCTGTTCTCAAAGTACTGGTGAATACCGCTTTTGAAACGGATATCAATAAAGCGATGGAGTATGCACGGGCGGGAGTAGAATTGGCTGACAAGGCAGGGGATAAAAAGGCGCAACCTGAATTTTACGAAATGAAAGGAAGAATGCATGCCAACATGGTGCAACTGGATTCCGCTGTTCTTTTTTTTGATAAAGCCATGGCTGGCTACAAAGCGATCGGCAATAAAAAAGGACAGGCTACTACCTGGTTTAAAATCGGCTGGGTACACAAGAAAAAGCAGGAAATTGATAAGGCGATGGATGCCGACATGACCGCGCTGAAATTAATGGAAGAGTTGCAAGATCAAAAAGGAATCGCCGGTGCGCTGGAGCGAATATCTGACGACTTAACGAGGCAGGGAAGATTGAAGGAAGCGCTGGACTACGCAAAGAAATCAATAGCTATCTGTGAAAAGAACGGAATGAAAGAAGAATTGATGTATTCTTTTTTTAATGCGGGAAATGTGAGCATAACTATGGGCGAAAATGCAGAATCACTGGCTTTTTACGATAAAGCTATTGCCATTAACCGGGAGATGAACCTGGGCGAAATGAATCTTTGCGATTTTAGCAATGGCCGGGGTAACGCCCTTAAGCGTCTTGGAAGATACCCTGAAGCACTGAATGAGTATAAAAAGGCGCAGGCTCTTTCGCAAAAAATAAATTATGATAATGCGGCTAATACGGTTATCGCCAACCTGGGCGAGGTAAATCTGCTGATGGGTAACTACAGCGAGGCGTTAAAATACCAACTTAAAACTATTGAGGTGATGGAAGCCACCGGCGATCGCGCTAACCTTGTAGAAAACTATGTTCATGTCAGTACGATCTACGAAAAATTAAAGGATTATCCATCAGCGCTGGTTTACCAGAAAAAAGCAAGATTGTTAAGGGATAGTACGGCATCCAAAGAAAGTGATAAGGCCATGTCCGAATTGCTTACCAAGTACGAAACAGAAAAGAAACAGGTCACCATTAACTCACAGCAACAGCAACTGTCTCAGCAACAAAGGGTGCAATGGCTTAGTATGGGCGTAGCGGCTTTATTGGCTGTCTTATTGTTTGTTGGTTATCGCAGTTACCGGGCAAGAAACAAAACCAATAAACTATTGGCCGCAAAAAATGCGGAGAATGAGCTTTTGTTAAAAGAAATTCACCACCGTGTAAAAAACAACCTGGAAGTAGTAAGTAGTTTACTGGCCCTGCAAAGTGCGCAGATAGATGATCCCAACACCAAAGAAGCCATGCAGGAAGGACAGAACAGGGTACAATCGATCGGCATTGTACACCAGAAACTATACCAGGGCGAAAATCTCGGCGCTATTGAAATGAAGGATTATTTTATCAATCTCAGCGAGAATATACTGGACTCTTTTGGCGCCGATGAAAAAGTGCAGATCGAATGCGCGATGGAGAAATTGAATATTGATATTGATACTGCGGTGCCGTTGGGTCTTATCGTAAACGAATTGCTGACCAACACGCTTAAGTATGCGTTCCCGGATGGCAGGAACGGAAAGGTGCAGATAAGATTAGAAAAAAGCAAAGATGGAATTTTGCAACTGCAGGTGTCTGACAATGGAGTGGGTAAAAGCGGGCTTACAAAAGGTACCGGTTTTGGTGGCCAATTGGTAGCGCTGCTCACTAAACAACTAAGCGGCTCCATGCGTGAAGAAGTAAACAATGGCACCAATATTTTCTTTGAGTTTAAAATAGAAAAAGCCGCTTAACAGAATCGGTTCTGATTACCCCGCAAACGAAATAGGTTCGTTACAGTGATAATGACCTGTATTTTTCATGCTTTATAGCTTCAACCTTTCTTAACAGGAAAACCTACTCCTGTCAATTTAATAAGCACATATCCATGTATAAAAGAAAACAATGAATAGTAATAACACCGGCAGTGCTTGCTCCACCGGTAAATATCGCCCTATCTCCGGACAGTTTTAAGCCCGATTCGTCCTTACTGTCATCATTTCGTTGAATACTCAAGTTAAATTCATAACGGCTGTCGCCTCCACAGGCATACAGCATTAGTAAACGATTTTCTTTAAACACCAAAACAAAAAAAATGAACAACAATTTCCGTTTTAACCTGAAGATGTATTTTCTTCTATGCATACTTATTCCTTTTGCAGGTATAAGCCAAACCAAAAACGTGATTTCTACCCATCGGGTTTTTCCTAAAGTTGATAAAGTACTTGAATTTGAAAAAGCGGTGGCGGCTCATGCCAAAAAGTATCATACAGGTGATGCCAAATGGCGTGTGTTTGAAATTCAATCAGGACCAGATTTTGGTGGCTACCAGCTCACCGAAGGCCCAACCAGCTGGGAGGCGCTTGATACAAGAGGAAACCTGGGGGACGAACACAACACGGACTGGAATAAAAGCGTGACTATTTATTTAACGGACAAACAATCCGCGCTCTATTCTGTATACCAGGATTCGCTAAGTACGGTAGCATTAGGAGATTTTTCTGATAAAATCAATATTACACATGTGTTTCCTAAAATTGGCGGGACCAATAAAATTATAAGTGTGATAAAAAAACTGAAAGCAGCCTGGACGGCGGAGGGCTCTACAGTGGCTGTTTATGCGTCCAGTTCATCGGGACCAGCCCAATTTGCTTTAGTAACCAGGTATAAGCAGGGACTGAAAGAAAAAGCAACAGGTTTCCGTAAACCTTTTAAAACAACTTACGAAGCTGTTCATGGAGAAGGCTCGTTTGAGGATTACCTCGACGAAATAAGGCAATATGCCAACGAAGCCTGGAGCGAATTACTTTTTATGCGTGCCGACTTAAGTTCGAAATAAGGTAGAGTTTTTTTAAATGAGTAATTGATAAACCAGCACTATTCAAAATGTCCAATCATTTTTATATGATAGTTTAGTTTTTCTCATGTTGACCTTCCTAACAGGTCTGCGAGGGTTGTTTCAACATCTCTCTAAATTTTACGAAACATTAGTAAACCATTGTGAAAAACTAATTTTTCAACAGGCCCTGTTACAGCAAGCGTCTATACCGGCAAGGTATCGTATCTCGTGTTTGCACCGGGAGCAATGCTTTTCAGTTGGTGCGTGCTGATGAATGACAAAAAATAATTTAAAATGAAAGGAGCGATTATTATTCCGCTAAAACAAAGTAGCCGCTTGCCGGCGCTTTCCGAGCATATTTTTTTCCGGTACTTCAATTTTATCGCTTTGTATGTAGCACAGGGTATCCCGGAAGGCATGGCGTTTTTTGGTATTCCCGCCTGGATGGCCATGAATGGCAAAACACCGGGAGAGATTGGCAGCTTTGTAGCGGCCGTTGGCCTTCCCTGGAGTTTTAAAATAATCGTTGCTCCTTTGATGGACAGGTTCACGTATTTGCCTATGGGACGCAGGAGACCCTGGGTGATTTTCGGGCAATTAGGATTAATGGCGAGTTTTATCGCCATGGCTTTCGTACCTGATCCGCTGAATAATTTAAACCTCTTTATGGCGGCGGGGTTTGCCGTCGGGTTTTTTGGTGCTTTCCAGGATGTGGCCACGGATGGTATGGCTATCGATATCGTACCGGTCGATCAGCAGGCAAGAGCCAATGGTTTTATGTGGGGTGCGAAAATTATTGGCACTTCCGCGTCGTTGGCGCTGGGAAGCTGGCTGCTTAATAAATATGGCTTTTCATATTCCATTCTCGTGCTTTCTATTCTTGTTTGTTTAATCATGATGGTGCCTTTATGTTTAAGGGAACGGCCGGGTGAAAAACTATTACCATGGACTACAGGCATCGCATCTCCCGAAACAAAAAAAATGCAATTAACCAGTTGGTCCGTCATCTTCAAATCTTTATACAGCGTATTTAGTTTACGCAATAGCCTGCTATTCGCTGTTATCGCATTTATCACACAAGGGTCATTTAATTATATGGATACATTGATCCCCATTTTTACCGTACAGGCTCTTGGCTGGACCGACCAGGCTTATTCACAATTCTATGCTACCGCTACTTTAATTGGAGGGATTGGCGGTATGCTCATTGGTGGAATACTGTTAGACAGATTTGGAAAGATCCGGATGCTGAATATTTATTTTTTCATGCTGATCGTATTGACGGCAAGCCTGGCATTTTTGAAAATGTATTGGGTCCATACGTGGTTTATCAGTGGATTTATGATTATTTACCAGGTACTGTTTGTTTTTACCAGCATTGGCGTTTTCGCTACAG
The DNA here is from genome assembly GCA_040007815.1 of Chitinophagaceae bacterium. Classification (GTDB taxonomy): domain Bacteria; phylum Bacteroidota; class Bacteroidia; order Chitinophagales; family Chitinophagaceae; genus Terrimonas_B. Next base: position 34,830 of record JBDTUH010000023.1, on the reverse strand, counting down.
CCATGCAATGTTGCTGGAAAAAAGTTTCGGCCAGCCAGTTTACACTTTACATGACTATTGCGAATCTTGGCCGCATCGCCGGGGCGAAATTGATAGGCCCGGTAAAAAACCAACTCAATTGGGAATACACACTTTTTTTATTTGCGGTCATGTTCGCATTGGCCTGGGTGCTTATCCGGTTTATAAATCTTAATCACCATGTAAAACGGGTAACTGATTTGGAAGATAAAGATGTAGCTAATAAAATACCGGCATTGACATAAATGGAATGATATAATTTTCTAATGCAAAGCGATTTTCAATTTAAATAGTAAAACATGAAAAAATTAATCTCATTGGCAGCAACCATTTTTGTGGCTTCTTTATTTTTTGTTGGTTGCAATCACACTGACACATCAAAAGCCGCTACAACAGAGACATCAGTAAAACAAGAAACCCCCGAATTACCGGAGTATTTTTTATTGCGCCCCGAAGTTGAAAAAGCGTATGGTTATTCCCATGCTGTAAAAATTGGTAATGATATAAAAGTTTCCGGCGCCGTAAGTATGGATGATGCGGGAGTACCTACCGCAAAAGGAGATTTGTTGCAACAGATGAAGAACTGTTACTCGGATCTGGATAAAATATTAAAGCACTATGGTTGCACCTTTGATGATGTAGTGGTGGAAAATATTTTAACTACTAATATGCCTGAATTTTTAAAACAGTCAGCCTACCGCAATACTATTTACAAGAAACAATTTCCAACGGGTTCATGGTTTGGTGTAAAAGAACTGGCTTTGCCCGAGTTTATGATCGAGATAGAATTAGAGGTTCACAAAACTAAATAAGTCCGGGATCGCCTGTTTTATTAAATCAATTTTCCAATAGCTTTCTCAACTCTTTATTCACTTATAAAACAAAAAAAATGAATTATTTCAAATTAGCAGTAGCAGCTGTTGCTTTCTCCTGTTTCGCCATTGGATGTAATGACAAAGCAACAGATAAAACAGAAGCAACCAACAAGGCAACCGATGCTCCTGCACCAGTGGCGGTAAAGCCCGATCTGGCTACAATGAAAGCCGACATACAAGCCCTGGAAAGCGCCTGGGCTACTGCCGATAATGCCCGTGATACAAATGCAGTAGCGGCTTTTTATGCTAAGGATGCTATTAGTTTGGTCAGTAACAAACCTATGTTAGTGGGTAAAGCCGCCATTCAGCAGGATATTGCCAATACGCTTGGCAAAAAAAGAGTCAAGGGTTCCACTGTTTCTTATGACGTGATGGATGTATTTGGCGATGGAAACATCGTTACCGAAGTTGGTAAAACAACCATTAAGGATGCTTCCGGCAAAGTAACTTATACGGGAAAATATATGGCCGTATGGGAAAAACGGGATGGAAAATATATCTGTGTAAGAGATATTGGTAATGACGATGTGAAAGAAAAATAATCCTGTTGTATTTATTGTTAAGGTTGTTTGCCGGGCGCCCGGAAGTATTTTGATATGCCTTCCCGGGATTCAGCTATATTCAACAAGCGCTTTATGATACCCGGTTTCCTGTGAGCGCAGGAGAAGTAACAACAGAAAATAGCACTACATAATTCTGAGAAAATGAAATCCGCAACTATTACAGGTGACATTAAAAGTAACGCTCAGCATTTTTTTCGACCGTTGATAGTAAAAAATAGTATGAGGAAGTCAAAATTCGCAATGCTGGTTGTCTTAATAAGTGTAAGTTCATTTATCAGCACTCATTTAATGGCGCAAAATGCAAAGGCCAAAAATGTAAAAAAGGAAAAGGTAAAATCATCACAAGCGTCTTATGAAAAATACATTGATGAGAATGCCGACGCACACTTAAAAGAATTCATTGAGTTGGTTTCCATTCCAAGTATATCTTCTATTCCATCGCATAAGCCCGATGTTGCGAAAGCCGGCGAATGGATAGTGAATAAATTAAAAGCTATTGGAATGACGACCGCACAACTCATACCCACTGAAGGGAATCCCGTGGTGTATGGCAGTTGGGATAAAGCACCCGGGAAACCAACGGTTTTAATCTATGCTCACTACGATGTGCAACCTGTAAAAGAATCGGAATGGGACAATCCTCCCTTCGCTCCAAAACTTGAAGACGGAAAAATATTCGGGCGTGGTGCGAGTGATGATAAAAGTGGGGTTATGATAACCATTTGGGCGGTGGAAGCAATCCTCCGTACAGACGGTAAATTGCCTTTGAACGTGAAATTTATCTTTGATGGTGAAGAAGAAAAAGCCAGTCCAGGGTTTAAAAATTTTCTTATTTCTAATAAAGAGTTATTAAAAGCTGATTTTGCTTTAAATGCCGATGGTAGCCAATACAGTGAAACTACGCCATCCATTTTGATGAGCTTAAGAGGTTCCGCGATCCTGGAGTTCACTATAAAAACAGCTAATACTGATGCACATTCGGGACAATTTGGTGGAAAAACTCCCAATGCCGCGGTAATAATGTCTCAAATCATCGCTTCGTTTTATACCAAAGAAGGAAATGTGGCAGTGGAGGGGTTTTATGATAAAGTAGTACCCACTACTTTGGAAGAAAAAGAAATGATAAAAAAAGTGCGTTATGATAAAGCTGATGATATGAAATTGCTGGGCACAACTGCAGAAGCAGGTGACACCAGTTTTTCACCACTTGAACGGGTCTGGTATCGTCCTACGCTTGAAATAATTGGGATGCAAAGTGGTTACACAGCAGCTGAAGGACACTCAAATATTGTTCCCGGCAATGCCATGGTAAGAATAACCTGCAGGCTGGTAAACAATCAAACCGGGTCAGAAATTATTGATTTGATTGCAAAGCACATCAACAAAAATTGCCCTGTTGGAGCTACAGTTTCTTATAAATTTACCAAAGGTGGAGCAAGCCCCTTGAAGTTTCCAGCAGATACTAAAGCCTATAATTATGTATCCGATGCTTTATTCAAAATTTATGGGAAGCAACCATTGCAAATTGCCGCAGGATATTCTACCGGACCTTTGATTGACATTAAAGAAACATTGGGAATTTATCCTTATTCATTAGGGTTTGAACAAGCTGACGAAAAGTGGCATGCTTCCAATGAATTTTTCAGAGTATCAAGTATTCGCAGGGGACAACTGATTTACTGTTATTATTTACAACACCTTGCTGATGAAGAAAACAAAATGAAATAAAGTTTATGGAGTAGGCATCCGGGGTACAGAAGTTAAAAGAAAACTTTCCTTCTGCGGGGATAGATGAGTATTAGCAAATCCTGTTGTCAGCAGCAGATTAGTATGGGTAAAACAAAAATAAAAACCAAGATCCGTTTAATTATTGAAAATGAGAAAACAAACGACAATAAATTAAAAACATGGACCCGGTTTCAACAAAAGAAAATCTTAAACGGGAAATCGGGGTTCGATCACTTACAATGGCTATAATAAATATAGTTGTTGGAACCGGAATTTTTGTCATTCCCGCTATCATTGCCGAAAACCTGGGTGCCGCCGCAATTGTTGCTTACTTAGTTTGCGGGGTACTTATTTTTTTAATCGCCCTGTGTTTTGCCGAATTGGGAAGCAAGACCACACTCAGTGGTGGAGTTTATGCCTATATCGAAAACGCCTTTGGACCATATGCGGGATTTATAGCGAATAATATTTATTGGTTTGGCGGTTGTGTATTATCGGATGCGGCCATTGCCAACGCACTGGCGGATACATTGACATATTTCTTTCCATTTCTTAACAATGAAATTTTCAGGATAGCTTTTTTTCTTTCGCTTTTCGGAGGCCTTGCTCTCCTCAATATCCGGAGCGTAAAAAATGGAGTTCGGTTTATTGAATTCGCGACGGTAGGAAAACTCCTCCCGCTGATTGTATTGATGATCGCAGGGGCGGGATTTGTATCATCCGAAAATTTGCAGTGGACTTCTTCTCCGACCATTGCCAATATAGCGGCGGCATCACTTCTTTTATTTTTTGCTTTCATTGGAATGGAAACGCCGTTAAGCAACGGAGGTGAAATAAAAAACCCTAAACGCACCGTTCCAATCGGAATTTTCTTCGGCGTATTGATGGTATTGCTTTTGTATATATCTATTCAGTTAGTGACACAAGGCGTTTTGGGATCAACCATTGCCGCGCATAAAGACGCTCCATTAGCTGCGGTGGCCGGCATTATTTTCGGCAAAGGCGGAACCATTTTGATAATTATCGCTACAGCCATTTCCATGCTGGGAGCTTTGAGCGGTGAAATACTGTCCATTCCGAGGATACTCTTTGCGGGAGCAAGGGACGGACTGATGCCAAAGCCATTCGCGAAAGTGCATCCGCGTTTTTTTACGCCTCATATCGCCGTTGCTTTTTATGCAGGCCTGGGTTTTATATTTGCGATCACTGGTGGTTTCAAACAATTGGCCACACTCACCAGCGCCTCTATATTGCTGATTTATCTTGGAGTTGTACTGGCAACGATGAAACTCAGGAAAAAAAGTCTGTTAACATCCGAAAAAAATTTTCGTGTGCCGGGAGGAGCTATTGTTCCGATACTGGCAACCGTTGGCATTCTATGGTTGCTATCGGGCCTAAGCAAACAGGAACTTACAGGCATTGCAATCTTTATCTTAGTGTTCTCTTTAATTTATTTAATAGTTAAACAGCTAAAGAAAAAGTGATTAAAAAAACAACAATATTTTTTCTGGTATTTTCTTTTACGGTATCGCTGTGGGCGCAAAAGGCATTCACCAAAAACCAGCAAGCTGTTCAACATACGGTAATGAAAATGTTCGATGCTTTATCCAACCGTGATTCGGTGAGTCTAAAACTATATTGTACTGATGATATAACACTATACGAGTATGGCATGATTTGGAATCTCGATACACTGATCACTAAAGCAATTGTATTAAATACCGCAACCGATTTTAAACGGACCAATACCTTTGATTTTATTAATACGACAGTGCATAAAGACGTTGCATGGGCCACTTATAATCTCCAGTCAGAAATAACAGGCAATGGTAATCAAAGACTGATACAATGGATGGAAACCGTGGTATTGGTGAAAGATAGCAGAGGATGGAAAATAAAAGTCTTGCATTCGTCATTGATCAAACGGAACTAGAATAAATACTGCATTTATGAGAAAAATATGCTTCCTTTTTATCCTTACTGTGTTTTTTTCGGATCCCGCTTTTTCGCAAATAAAATTCAGCGATGAAACAAAAAAGTATATTGAGTACAACGATACTATTGCTGTATTTAAGAATGCGCTGTTAATAGATGGCAGAGGAAATGTCGCCAAATCGCATCAAACAGTCATTATCAGTAAGGGTAAAATTGATTGGGTGGGTGATGATGCAAAAGCAATCAGTCCAAAAGGAGCTAATATCATTGAGTTGAATGGCAAAGCTATAATGCCGGGTTTGGTCATGCTGCATGAGCATATGTATATATCAGCACATGATGCAGACACACGGTATCCCAATTTAAAACAATTGCCCTTTAGTTTCCCGCGTTTGTACCTCGCGGCAGGTGCTACCACTATCAGGACCTGTGGAAGTATTGAACCTTATTCTGACCTCAGGATAAAAAAAGACATTGACCTTGGCTTATTGCCCGGCCCTTCCATTGAATTGACGGCGCCGTATATTGAAGGAAAGTCATCTTATTTTCCGCAGATGAAAGAAAATAAAACACCGGAAGAAGCGGCTGCGTTTGTAAACTATTGGGCCGACCAGGGATTTACTTCTTTTAAAGCGTATATGGGAGTAGATAAACCTACACTGAAAGCAGCCATCGATGCAGTGCACAGGAGAAAATTAAAAATCACCGGGCACCTTGATATAGTTACCTACGGTGAAGCTGCTGCGCTGGGTATAGATAATTTAGAACATGGATTTATTGCCAGTACGGATTTTGTTAATGACAAAAAGGAAAATGAGGCGCCCCGTAGCGGTACCGCCATTAAAGCGTTGGGGAACCTCGATATCGAAAGTGACAGCGTTAAACAATTCATACAATTGTTGATCAATAAAAAAACCGGGATCACCTCATCCCTGGCAGTCTTTGAAGGATTCACCACTACTCAGCCCCGACCTGATCGTGAAGCAATGAATGCAATGTCTCCGGACGCCAGGAATTTTTATTTACAGAGGTTTGTAGCCGTTAAATCAGCGACGAGCTTTACAGACTGGGACAAAGCCTTTCTAAAAGATGCAAAAATGGAAAAGTTGTTTTATGATATGGGCGGGTTGCTTACTGTAGGCACAGACCCGACCGGCGCGGGGGGAACATTGGCCGGTTACGGTAACTGGCGGGCAATAGAATTATTGGTGGAAGCAGATGGATTCACTCCCCTGGAAGCTATAAAAATTGCAACCCTGAATGGCGCTGCTGCATTGGGATTTGACAAGACAATCGGTACCATTGAAACAGGTAAAACGGCTGACCTGCTTATTATAGATGGCGACCCATCCAAAAACATTAGTGACATTCGTAAGGTATTGTATGTATTTAAATCAGGCGTTGGTTATAACTCAAAGAAATTGTTTGAATCAGTGAAAGGGAAAGTAGGGTTTAATTAAAATCCCGTGGAACGACGTGTATTTTAATAGTTTAGGTAGTAAAATATGTAACCTTTAAAAAAGAGTTGTCAACTATAAAACCAAAAGACAAGTAAAATTCATAAACAATGAAAAAAATAAGAACGCTCCTCATAGTAATCTCCTTTTCAGGTTTACTGAAGGCACAAGACACTGTTTCATTTAAATTTTCCATTAATCACCTGGCGCTTTCGGTAAAAGACGTAAATCGTTCCGCTGATTTTTATAGTAAAGTGCTGGGCCTGGCTGAAATAACCAACCGTTCGAAAATTGAAGGTATTCGCTGGTTTGTATTAGGTGATAGCAGGGAACTGCATCTTATTTCTGTAATAAAAGAAAATGTAACGATTAATAAAGCGCTGCATCTCGGGTTGTCAACCGCCAGTTTTGATAATTTTGTCAAAAGGCTTGACGGATTGAAAATTCCCTACTCTGATTGGCCGGGTAAGCCCAATACTGTCAATATCCGGGCAGACGGGATTAAACAAGTTTTCTTCCAGGATCCCGATGGTTACTGGCTGGAAGTTAACAGTGTGATGCCCTAATAAACAGATATGCATGTCGAATAAGAGACGACCCTTTTATTTATATTTAGCCGCCAAATTACTCCGTTTTCCTGTTCAAACCTTTTCCCTTCGCTTCAACTAACGGATAGTTAATAATGAATATGGAAGAACATAAAAAAGAAGAGCCTGGCCAATTCCCAGCAAACATCCCGAAGGCTGGACCAGGTGAAATTCCGCCAGCCGGCCAGAAAGCGGCGACTGCGAATGAATCCGGAAAGACCGGCACAAATCAAAGTGAAACATCGTCGTCAAACAAGGAAGAAGCCGTTATCCTTGAAATAAAAACAACTGACCAATCTCAGACAAAAGAAAATATGGAAGTACACCATCACTCACATACACATGGAAAAAAAAACTGGAAAACTTATGTATGGGAATTTCTAATGCTGTTCCTGGCTGTGTTTTGCGGTTTCCTGGCAGAGTATAAATTGGAACATGTAATAGAACACCAGCGGGAAAAGGAATTCGCCAAAGCATTGTATGCGGAATTACTGGATGATTCAACAGCTGCTGCTCTTAAATTATCCAGGCGCCTGGAAAAAGAAAAGGATATGGATTATCTGAGCAGCTATTTTAAGGATAGCTCATTAACTGATCTTCCAAAAGACGTCTTTCCCGCTTTCACCATCAGTCTTTACCTGATCAATAGTTATTCTTTTGAACCGAAGGATGGTATTCTCAGTCAGCTGAGGAATTCCGGCTCTCTGCGTTATTTTAAAAGTATCGCTTTACAAAAGCTGCTGGGAGATATCAGTGTCAATATAAATAATATCCGGACACGCAATGAGCAGGAGTACCAGTTTTTCGCCAACCCTATCAAGCCATTCATGCTGAAATATTTTGACTGGAGCTGGTTAGACAAACTGCGCAAAGAAGATACTGCCGCCAATGTACTTGATGTGATAAATAATTATCGACAGAGTAACCGGACCATTGAAAGTAAAATTTTAAATAGTTCTTCATTTGACCGGAGCGAAGCGGCTAACCTGGTATTTTTTTACAAGCAAATGCTTGTGTCAACCCGGAGCCTCCAGCTACATGACTATATCATTACCAATCATAAAATCCTGGAGGTTTTAAGAAAAAATTATTCTTTGGAAAATGAGTAAAAAAGAAGATATTAATAGCAATAGGAACATATTTAATTTATAGTATGCAACAAATAGTAACTGCCAACCCAAAAAGAATCACCTCCATTGATCTCCTTCGCGGATCAGTCATGATCATCATGGCACTGGATCATGTACGGGATTATTTTCATGCCGGCGCTTATTTATACGACCCGCTTGATTTGGATAAAACCAGCGCCGCTTTATTCTTTACCAGATGGATTACTCATTTCTGCGCTCCTATATTCATGTTCCTGGCCGGTACTTCCGCCTTCCTGGTCGGGCAAAAAAAGACAAAGAATGAATTGTCTGTCTTTCTATTGACACGTGGGTTGTGGCTGGTATTGCTTGAACTGACGCTGGTCAATTTTGAATGGAATTTCGATTTCGCTTTTACCAATGTTTATTTTATCGTGATATGGGCATTGGGAATAAGTATGATCGTACTCGCCGGTTTAATTCATTTGCCTTACAAATTGATCCTGGGGATTGGTATCGTTTTAGTGGCTGGTCATAACCTGTTAGACAATATTCATGTTCCCGGCAATACGCTGAAAGCTTTTGGATGGTCATTGCTGCACGATCAGAATTTTTTTAACTGGAACGGAAAGAACGTGCTGATAGGTTACCCTGTTATTCCCTGGATCGGTATTATGGCACTGGGCTATTGCCTCGGTGCATTATACACTCCGGATTTCAGCACCGAAAAAAGAAAGAAGATACTGTTGACGATTGGCGGATCAGCCATCGCCTTATTTATTTTGATACGTTTTCTGAATGGATACGGAGATCGGTTACAATGGAGTCAACAGCCATCAGCGTTGTACACTTTTCTTTCCTTTATCAAAGTCACCAAGTATCCGCCTTCTTTACTATATGCTTTAATGACGCTGGGGCCTGCGATGCTGTTCCTCGCTTTAGCAGAAAACATAAAAAACCCGCTGTCCAGGATCATTTCCGTTTATGGCAGGGTGCCGATGTTCTATTACTTGCTCCACATTTTTATTATTCACATTTTTACTCTTGCGGCAGCGGGATTATTTACCGATTTTAGCTGGAAGGTCTGGATACTAAAAGAGCCTCTTTGGTTTACCCAAACCCTGAAAGGCTATGGCTTTTCACTTGGTATCGTTTACCTCGTTTGGCTGGCGATAGTTATCGGGGTATATCCATTGTGTAAATGGTACGACAGGTATAAACAAAGCCATAAAGGGAAAAAATGGTTGAGTTATCTGTAAATTGAAGATTTGATTAACCAAAACTAACAACGTGCAACAAGATTTATCCGTAGAAAAAAGGAGAATTGAATCTATTGATCTGCTCCGTGGATTGGTCATGATCATCATGGCGCTGGATCATAGCCGTGATCTTTTTCACAAAGAAGCATTTACCGGTGACCCGCTGGATTTCGCTACGACTACGCCTATTCTGTATTTTACCCGGTGGATCACCCATTTTTGCGCTCCCACTTTTGTTTTCCTGTCTGGTCTTTCCGCCTGGTTGCAAAGCCAGCGAAAAACAAAAAAAGATCTTAGCCGGTTTTTGATCACCCGTGGGCTATGGCTGGTATTTATGGAAATTACCGTAATGTCACTGGGTATATCCGGCGATATTCATTACAGTATTTTTATTTTGCAAACCATTTGGTCCATTGGCATCAGTATGGTCATTCTTGGCCTTGTGATCTGGCTGCCTTTTAATATAATTCTCGCCCTGGGCCTGCTTATTGTATTCGGCCATAACGCTATTGACTATGCGGAAAAAAATAGTGTCGCTGTCCCTGTATGGTGGAGTTTCCTGCATCGCCCGGCGATAATTCCTTTGTGGGGCGATCATCTCCTCGGAATTTTTTATCCTTTCCTTCCATGGACGGGTTTAATGATTATTGGTTACTGCTGTGGTAAAATTTTCACCGGCATCGAACCTGTTCGCAGAAAGAAAATCCTGCTCCGGATGGGAATAGGAATGCTGCTTTTCTTTATTGTTTTAAGAGCAACGAATAGCTATGGTGATCCGCTTCCATGGAGCCACCAGAAGAGTATGCTCGATACATTTTTAACCTTTATGAATGTACAAAAATACCCGCCTTCACTGCTTTATATGTGTGCCACTATTGGCGGATCACTTATCTTTTTAGGACTTATAAAGAATACAACGAGCCGCTTCGCGAAAATCATTATTGTTTATGGAAGGGTCCCTTTCTTCTATTATATCCTTCATTTCTATTTTTTACATATCATCAGCGCCATTTTTTACCTGGCAAGAGGACATAGTGTGGCGGACGGAATGAAAGGTCTGCCGGGCCTCCCCTTTAAGTTTGTTACGCCCGGGGAAGGATACAGTCTATGGTTGGTGTATGGAATATGGCTTGCTGTAGTGATTGCTTTATACCCGTTGTGCAAATGGTATGATAACTATAAAACGAATCATAAAGAGAAATGGTGGCTGAGTTATTTGTAATTAAGATGCTAATTAATTAAACCGCCATGCGACCGACTTTAAGGCAAAATAAAAAAAGAATTGAATCCATTGATCTGCTTCGTGGCATTGTAATCATTATTATGGCGCTTGACCACGTACGGGATTACTTTCATGCCGGTAATTTCCTTTATGAGCCTAATGATATGTCTCAAACCAATGGAGCGGTATTTTTTACCAGGTGGATCACCCATTTTTGCGCACCGGTATTTGTATTTCTTGCAGGCACTTCGGCTTTTTTAGTGGGGGAAAGAAAAACAAAAAAGGAACTTTCGGCATTTTTATTGAAGCGTGGCATTTGGCTCATGCTGCTTGAAGTGGTTGTCATCACTTTTGCGTGGACTTTCAATCCTGCTTATATAATTTTCCGGTTACAGGTAATCTGGGTTCTGGGATTGGCTATGATTATCATGTCGGCATTGATTTACCTGCCGCCAAAAATAATTCTGATTATTGGCCTGGTCATATTATTCGGGCATAATTTACTGGATAACATACATGCGACAGGCAATAGTTTCAAAGATTTTTTATGGGCGGAACTGCACGAACGAAAAAGATTCTTCTTAGCCGGACACCAGGTTACTACAGGTTATTCCATATTGGCCTGGCTTGGCATCATGATGCTGGGCTATTCTTTCGGCATATTTTATAAAAAAGGAATTGATCCAGCCCTGCGGAAAAAATATTTATTGGGTATTGGTAGTACTGCCATTAGTTTATTCCTGTTATTAAGAGGAATAAACAGCTATGGTGATATGGCCCCATGGTCAACGCAATCATCTTTTGAATTGACCATATGTTCATTTTTAAATGTTACAAAATATCCACCTTCATTAATGTACACGTTAATGACACTGGGGCCCGCACTTATTGCACTGGCATTTTTGGAGAAACCTTTAAACTGGGTGGGAAAAACCATTATACCCATTGGGCGGGTACCACTCTTCTTTTACATCCTGCATATATTTCTCATCCATGGACTTGCGGTTATTGCGGTAGTAGTAAGCGGCAGGCCGTGGACGGATATGATTATAACAACCATCGCCAATGCAAAGGAAAGCCCCTGGCTGCAAGGCTATGGTTTTTCATTGGCGGGAACTTACGTCGTTTGGATGTTAGTGATACTATTGCTTTATCCGCTTTGCAGGTGGTACGATAAATATAAAACCAGCCATAAAGAAAAATGGTGGCTGAGTTATTTGTAAGTTTTAAGTAAAGGAGTAAGATAAAATTTAAAAAATCAACGAATGGCAAATAGAGTAACCTATTTTTTAATGTTCATTTTATTGTCGGCCGGGGTATTGCGGGCTCAAATTTCCAAACAGCTGAAACAAATGGCTTCAGCTGATTCATTGCGACTTACTGAAGTTTTTAAAGACCTCCATCAAAATCCCGAATTAGGATTTATGGAAGTCCGTACTTCAGGCATTGTAGCCAAAGAACTGAAATCATTAGGCTATGAAGTAATATCAGGTATCGGAAAAACAGGTGTGGCGGGAATATTGAAAAATGGAGAGGGCCCTGTTGTCATGTACCGGGCGGATATGGATTGCAATTCAGTAAAAGAAATCACCGGCTTCTCTTATGCCAGTACCAGGACCATGAAAAAAGAGGATGGCCCCGATGTACCGGTCATGCATGCCTGCGGTCATGATGCGCATATTACCTGGCTGCTGGGTATTGCAAAAATAATGATGGCCAAAAAGAACGACCCGATAGCTATCGGGTGGAGGGGAACCCTTGTATTTATCGCACAGCCTGCCGAAGAACTCATGCTCGGAGCAGAGGCAATGGTAAATGATAAATTGTATGAAAAAGGAGTTCCTGCCCCTGACTATTTATTTGGTATGCACACCTGGCCCATTCCGGTCGGTACTATATACAACGGTATTGGTGAACGAATGGCAGGAAGCGACCAGTTGGATGTTACCTTCTATGGTATCGGTGGGCATGGATCTTCTCCTCAGCTGACAAAGGATCCGATCGTAATGGGAGCCACGGCGATCATGCAATATCAAACTATTATCAGTCGTAATATCGCGGCACAGGATGCGGCTGTTCTTACAGTTGGGGCTTTTCAATCCGGAATCGAGAATAATGTGATCCCGCCTTCCGCCCTTTTGAAACTAAACCTGCGATGGTTCAATGAAAAAGACAGGAATATTTTGCTGGATGGTATTAAAAGGATCAATGAAGGCATAGCTATTGCTAATAATCTCCCAAAAGACATGTATCCAACAATCAAAATGAAGAGTATGGTCTATCCTTTGGTGAATAATGAAGCGATGGTCAACAAAATAAATTCCAGCCTGGCAACCGTCCTTGTCCCGGAAAAAATAATCAACAATACTCCCGCTGTAATGGGTTCAGAAGATTTTCATCATCTCGTTATCCATAATAAAAAAGCAGTGTATGATTTTATACTGGTAGGAACAGCAAACCCTGAATTGGTGGCGAAAGCCGCGCAGGAAGGGAAAAAATATCCGTTCTTTATTCATAATGGAAACTACCAGGTTGACTTGTCAGTGATACCTTTGGGAACTGTGATAGGAGCGACGGCGTTGCTGGAGCTGTTTAAAAAATAATAGCATGAAGGGCAAAATAGAGGCACTATTAATAACGACATTTTATTTCTTCACTACCGTAACGGCGCAGGTGCCTGTAAGTGAAGAGCCCCGTCATGTGCCTGTAGTGGTCAATGAGTACATCCGGTTACTGGATGTTTGGTTGCCACCAGGAGATACTACCTGGTTTCATATTCACTCTACACCTTCTGTTTTTGTTCCTTTTACCAATACTCTTGTTACCTCCGAGGCGGAAGATGAAGATTGGAAGAGCGAACAAATGATAGCCGGTAAAGTCTGGTATCGTTCATTCACGCCTGATTCATTGATTCACCGGGTGGCCAATCTGGATTCTACTCCCTTTCACGTTAATGATATCGAGATACTTTCTTACTATGATACCGTTAGTTACAGGAGAAAATTATATTTCCCTTTGCTTTTTGATAATGACAGGGTAACCGCCTATAACTTAACGAGAAAGTATTATGCCACCAGTATTGTACAGGATCGCGGGCCGATCATCGTGGCACTGATATCGGGAGATTTGGTGTATTATACGAATACCGTGACCAATCAAAAATCAATCATGAAAGCCGGCGAGTATTTGTATATAGATCCGGAGTCATCCTTTTATTTTAGTTTTAAAGGAAATCAACCGGTAAATATGATTTTGTTTGAAATTAAATAGTGCTCAACATCCCACTTGCTTCCACAACAACACACAACACAAGCCACATTATGAGAAACCTTTTCAAAAGAGCGGCCTGCTTCCTTGGAGCAGGGATTTGCTTTTGCCATATCGCGACGGCGCAACCCGGCGTTGTATATGATATTGTACTCTCAGGCGGCCGGGTGATAGATCCCGAAACTAAATTAGATACCATCAAAAATGTCGGTATCCTTAATAACCGTATAGCACAAATCAGCTCCGGGCCATTGATGGGAAAAGAAATGATCAATGTGACGGGTTTGGTAGTAGCTCCTGGTTTTATTGATATGCATGTACATGGCAGAAGCAATGTGGAGCAGGAATACCAGTTGCATGATGGTATAACTACGGCATTAGAATTAGAATGGGGAATTGAACATATTGGAAAGTGGTATGAATCACGAAAGGGCAAAGCACTTATTAATTATGGTGCCAGTGTTTGTTGGCCTTTTGAACGTTTTAAGGCCATGGACAAATACAAACAAGGGGTAGAAGAGTTGTACCAGGTGGTACTGAAAGGGCAATCAACTATCCAAAATCGTAATACAACAATCTTTCCTTCTTTCTCAGAAACCCCGACTCCTGAAGAAACAAACAAGACGCTGCTCAATATTAAATCTTCATTGGAAGAAGGTGGCATTGGTATTGGCGTTCCTATTGGATATCTTCCCAAAACAAAAGCGGAAGAAATGTTTCGGATATTTCAATTTGCAGGCGAAATGAATGTGTTGGTGTTTACTCATGTTCGCGAGCCAAATTTGATTTCTATCCAGGAAGTATTAGCGGATGCCACACTTACCGGTGCGCCATTACATATAGTTCATATCAACAGTATGTCGTTGGGCCAAATTGATTTTGCGCTAAATATGGTTCGGTCTGCAGCAGCAAGAGGATTTGACATAACAACAGAATTGTATCCCTATACAGCCGGTTCAACCTCACTCGAAAGCGCCATGTTTGATGAAGGCTGGCAGGAAGAGTTAGGTATAAGTTATGGCGATTTGCAATGGGTGGCCACGGGTGAACGGCTTACGAAAGAAACGTTTTCAACTTACAGAAAAGCTGGCGGCACCGTGATTTTACACGTGATGAAACCCGAATGGATTAAAACCGGTATTGCCGCTCCCTGGGTAATGATCGCATCGGATGGAATGCCATACGCAAAATTGGCTCATCCCCGTACTGCGGGAACATTTTCAAGAGTACTCGGCAAATATGTAAGAGAAGATAAAGTGATTGATTTAAATGCGGCTATTGAAAAAATGACGCTGCTTCCTGCCAAACGATTAGAGAGTATTGCGCCAATGATGCGTTTCAAAGGAAGAATACAGGTGGGAGCTGATGCAGACATTACCATTTTTAATCCCAATACCATTATTGATAAAGCCACTTTTGAAAAAGGACTTGAGTTTTCAGCAGGTATTGAATATGTAATGGTAAATGGAACCTTTGTTTTAAAAAATGGTAAAACCGTTGGAGCTGTTTTGCCCGGGCAACCTATTTACGGGAAGTATAAAAAGTAAAATCATCTTATAAAATAAAAATGAAAGAACTACTCTTAGCATTACTTATTTTTTTTTCCCTTACTGCATTCAGTCAAGCAGCCTCAACAACAAAACCAATCAAAGTAAATGAACACCGGATCGAGGAGCGGATTTTTGAGCTGGCGAAATTCGGAAAAGACTCAATGGGCAGGGGCTACAGAGTTGCTTATACTAATGGAGATATCGAAGGGAGAACATGGTTTATCGGCCTGATGAAAAAAGCCGGGCTCAATGTATCTATTGACTATGCAGGTAATATTATTGGCAAAAGAAAAGGTAAAAACCCTTCACTAAAACCCATTGCTTTTGGTTCGCATATTGACGTGGTGCCGGATGGTGGCAACTACGATGGTTGTGTGGGTTCCATTGGTGCTTTGGAAATTATTGAAGTGCTGAATGAAAACAGTATTGTGACAGAGCACCCGTTGGAGGTAATTATTTTTTCCAATGAAGAAGGCGGCCCTGTTGGCAGTATAGCGATGGTTGGCGGACTGACAGAAAAAGGATTAAAAGAACATAGCCAGAGTGGGTTAACAATATCTGAAGGGATAAAAGCAATTGGTGGCAATCCCGACAGTATTCAATATTGTATCCGGAAAAAAGGCGACATCAAAGCCTTTTTAGAATTGCATATAGAACAGGGCGGCATTTTAGAAAAAGAGAACATTCACATTGGTGTGGTGGAAGGTATTGTAGGAATTGTGGATTGGGATGTAACTATTGAGGGTTTTGCAAATCATGCCGGCACCACCCCTATGAACATGCGGCAGGATGCATTGCTGGCTGCAGCAAAATTGATCATTGCCGTAAATGAAGTCATTAACAGCGTTGATGGAAGACACGTAGGTACCGTTGGCAAAATAGCCGCACTACCGGGAGCTTTCAATGTTGTTCCCGGTAAAGTGATATTGGGTTTGGAGATACGGGACTTATCAGCAGAAAAAATTGAAATGCTGTTTCATGAAATTGAGAAACGGGCAACAGCCATTGCAGCAGCATCCAAAACAACAATTAGTTTTACCCGGCATGACAATGTGCCGCATCCCGCATTAACTGATAAATCGCTTCAACAAAAAATTGCCACCGCATCAAAAACATTGGGTTATACTTTTAAATTTATGCAAAGCGGTGCTGGTCATGATTCACAGGATATCGCATTGATTGCACCTGTGGCGATGATCTTTGTTCCAAGTGTCGGTGGGATCAGTCATTCACCCAAAGAATTTACAAGAGCAAGTGACATGGCCAATGGCGCTAATGTTTTAGTACATGCTATTTTGAAATTAGACAAAGAATAAATCATGAAAATACTTGCAGCCGTTGTTTTTCTCATTTTTGTCCTGTCCTGCCAGACAACCAATAACAAACCTGAAGCCGAAAGCGAAAACAAATTAGCAGGCTCCTGGAAATTTATCGCTGATCAGTTGATGGACAGTAGCAGTAATGTAATAAAGCAGGACACGGCTGTAAGTGGCTTACTGATCTACACGCCGGATGGGAAAGTTAGCGTACAATTTTTATGGAAGGGCACAAGGGCTCCTGTTTTAAATGACACATTAATGAACAAAGATGGTATGTCAACTGGACTTGGCCTGGGTTTCAATACATGGAATACGGAAGAAGCAAGACGATTGATAGATACTTACGACGCCTATTTTGGTGATTACAGGGTTGACTGGAATGCCAGCACCGTTACGCATATTGTAAAGGGAAGCCTGAGGCCCGAAAAAGAAGGAACAGTTCATCAAAGAATTTTTCAATTGAAAGCTGATTCCTTGTTTTTAAGAAGTGCTGACCCGGGGAATAGGTGGAGAGCCGCCTGTGTAAGAGTCAACGGCCAGTAGAAATTTTTACCAAAGTTGAATGACTGCCGGCGATGGCAATAAAATTAAAAAGTAATAGAACCAGCCTTTTGAAATGAAATAAAGAAGGTTTAAAAATTAAGTCTTTAAAATGAAACCAATTATTACCATATTATTGGCTGTCATCATCCTGTTTGCCTGTAACTCCAGTAAAAACGAAAAATCAGCAGCTGCTTTTTATATGCCTGCAGAATGGGAACCACATGATGCTGTTTGGCTGGGTTGGGAAGAAGATTCCGCCAGGGGTTATTATTCCGGAATAGTGTCCTTACTAAAAACACTTACGCCTCATGTTACAGTAAAGATGGCTTTTAATTCAGACAGCCTGATGCAAACAGCCAAAGCTTACCTGCGCCGGCAAGCCGTTGACAGTTCAAACCTGAAATTTTATGTGATGCCGGGAGAACGTTACTGGATAAGAGATCATGGCGCTGCTTTTTTAGTAAATGATAAAGGTGAGCTGGGCGTGGCTGATTTTGCCTGGAACAGTTATGGATACCCGGGTTTCCTAAAATTAAAATATGAAGGCAATATAGACAGTACCAACAAATATTATGCTCTCCGAAATGAAAAGCGTTTGAAGACGGCTGCCGTAGATAGCCAGATGGCTGTCGCCGAAGGAGCCATTATTCAAAAAACAAATGTGGTACATGAAGGTGGCGCTATTGAAGTAAATGGTAAGGGCACGCTCATTTTATGTGAAGCAACTGTATTTGAAAGAAACCCTGACCTGGAAAAAGAATATATCGAAACAGAGTTCAAACGGATGCTGGGTGTTTCAAAGATCATCTGGGTGAGAAAGGGATTGGCAGATGATCCGCTCCATTTTTTCCGGCAAATAACAGGTAATTATGTGGGCGGGGGTACCGGTGGGCATACCGATGAGTTTGTCCGGTTTGCTAATGCAAATACAATTATGCTGGCCTGGGTAAATGAAGAGGAGAAAGATTTGAACCCCATTAACAAAATGAATTATGAGCGAATGAGTGAGAACCTCGCCATACTTGAGCAAGCTACTGACCAGGATGGAAAACCTTTCCATATTATTAAGTTGCCATTGCCTGACCTGATTGTGAAAAAAATATTGACCAGGGAGAAAATTGATTCCACCGAAATTACATTAGACATACCCGTGAAAAGTTTCATTCCGTCTGAACGACCCAAAGCAGGCGATACTTTATTAAGGGTACCTGCATCAAGCTATATGAATTACTTAGTTACAAATGGGTTGGTGGTATTACCCACTTATGTGCAAATGGGTAGCAGCGCAGCAAAAGAAGACCAGGTGAAACAGATTTTTCAACGGCAATTTCCCGGTCGCAAAATTATATTCCTCGATTTTATCATGCAAAACTGGAGTGGTGGTGGTATACACTGCAGCACACAACAACAACCGGTAAAGAAGGGGAAATAAAAAGATACGATTAACAAAAGTGAAGAAAATAATGGAGAAACCGAAGAAGGATAAGTTTTGCATCTTTGGAGAAATGTGGTTAAAAAACCAACATTTCTCCAAAGAAAGATTTTTAGATACGTGGAGAAATCAGCTATTTTTATATAGATTTCTCCACGTATAGTAAGCAATGACTATGGAAAAAGCTGCTAAATTAATAGGAAGAGAGCCTGAAATTGAAAAATTAGACAGGATACTCCTATCCGGGCAGGCCGAATTTTTAGCGGTGTATGGCCGCCGCCGGGTAGGCAAAACATTTTTAATACGACAGCACCTGAAGAATAATATCGTATTTGATTTTACGGGAACAAAAGACGGCACAAAAGAACAACAACTACAGCATTTTTTTGATGAATATAGAAAAAGGGTTGGCGCCAGAAGAGAAAAGCTGGCGCCTTCGACATGGTTTGAGGCTTTTCGTTACTTAGTAAAATATTTAAAATCACTCCGCAAGAAGAAACAAAAGCATGTAGTGTTTATAGATGAAATGCCATGGCTGGATAATCCTAAATCTAATTTCATATCCGCCCTTGAGTTTTTCTGGAACCAGCATATTTCCGCGATGGATAATGTGGTTCTCATTGCCTGCGGCTCGGCCTCTTCCTGGATAAAAAAGAAATTGATCAATGCCCGTGGTGGTTTGTACAACAGGGTAACACAGCGGATGAAACTGGAGGCATTTAATTTACACGAAACCGGATTGTTTATAGACGCACGAGGGGCAAAATTAACCCAATACCAAATCGTGGAAATATACATGGTGATGGGTGGCATACCTTTTTATCTGAAAGAGATAACCAAAGGCAAAAGCGCTACACAGTTGATAGATGATATTTGTTTTTCACCCAATGGATTGCTGCAGGGAGAATATGCTCAATTATATCATTCTCTTTTCAAAAATGCGGATCATCATATAAAAATCATAGAAACACTGGCATCAAAGCCCCAGGGGATGACAAGACTGGATATAGCCGGTAAAACCAGGCTAAGTGAAGCCACCTTGTCACGCAGCCTGGAAGAATTGGTAGAATGTGACTTTATATCTTTTTATGAACCATTGATCAATAAAAGGAAAGAAGCGATTTACAAACTGACGGATTTATATTCTCTCTTTTACCTGAAGTATATAAAAGCAAATAGAAATGGGGGTAAAGGAACATGGGAACAGTTGTCTAACAAAAGTACGTTTACTGCATGGAGCGGATATGCGTTTGAAAATATTTGCATGCTGCATATCGGCCAGATAAAAAAAGCATTGGGGATAAGCGGCATTTACAGCAGCACCGGTTCGTGGTTGTTTAAAGGAAATGATACACTGCCCGGCTGCCAGATAGATATGATTATTGACCGTGCAGACCAAAGTATTAACCTCTGTGAAGCAAAATTTACGAAAGAAAACTTTGCTATCTCAAAAAGCTATGCCGCTCAATTGAGAATGAAGAAATCTATTTTCCGGCAGGCTACAAAAACAAAGAAAGTAACTTTTAATACATTACTCACCACTTACCCGGCTCTGAAAAACGAACATTACCTGGGAGAAATAGACAATGAAGTAACAATGGATAAATTATTTAAACCAGCATAACCCACTGCAGTATGAAAAGAGAATAACCTTCTTTTGTTTTATTGTAAGTGTACCAAACAAGTAATGAACAGTAACAAAATAATACAAGGATAAAATATTTTCTTCGGTGGGAACTCAATAAAAACAGATAAATGAAAAACAAACTGCTGCTAAAACTACTTTTCGGAACGGCTGTCATTATTTCTCTCCATTACGTTGTAAAGCCCGCTCCCCGGGTACTATTTAAAATAAATATGAAGGGGATCAGCCATCCGGACTCATTAGTAATTATTGGCACGCTGCTTCCCTTATCGAATGACAAGCCCATACTAATGGAAGGCCCGGATGCGGAGGGATTTTATAGTATATCTCTTTCTTTCCCGGATTCGGTATTGGGTAAGCCATTGAAGTATTCTTATCGTTACGGGAATAGAAAATATGATGTAGGCCGTAGTGTGACACTTGAAAAAGATCAACCCCAAACCATCATTGATAAATGGGGTTACCTCGATGGTATGTCGGCGAAGGTGAAGCCTTCCCCGGGCATCGACGTTTTCCAGGCGGATACACCAGAGGAAGCGGCCGAATTGAGCAGGCCATTTGTGGGTATTACAACGGATGGTAAACCAATCAAAAATTTATTCCCGGTAAAAAAAACGGGTGTCAATATTGCTCCCATAAAAAATGCCGTCAATACTTTTTTGAATGCTATTACAAAAGAACAAAGAGAAAAATGCAGTTTCCCCATTGAATCCAATGAATGGAGGAAATGGCATAACATAGATTTTTATAAACGAACCGGTATTGGGTTTGAAGAATTGACTGCGAAGCAGAAAGACCTGGCCTTTGAAATTCTGAAAGCAAGCCTTAGCCCGAAGGGAGTTCAAAAATCAACAGACGTCATGAAGATGGAAGAGCAGCTGGCTTTTCTGACCAATGATTATAAAAGATACGGCGGCAATAAGTACTGGCTGGTTTTTATGGGAGCTCCTTCTGATACCGAACCCTGGGGCTGGCAGCTTGACGGGCATCACCTGGTGATTAATTATTTTCTCCAGGGAGACCAGGTGGTGATGACTCCCACTTTTATGGGATCTGAGCCCACTTATATTGAATCAGGTAAAAATAGAGGACTGCGTACTTTCAAAGCGGAAGAAAAAAAGGGTATAGCTTTTTATAAATCACTTACACAGGAACAAAAAGATAAAGCTACCATCTGGCATAGTAAGGATCAGAATTTCAACCAATCCGAAGCTTTCAGGGATAATGCGATCATAGCTACTACCGGTATACCCGCCAACCAATTATCCACTGACCAGAAGACGGCATTACTTGATTTGATCGAAGAATATGTAGGTAATATGAAAGAAGGCCCCGCCAAAGTAAAAATGGAAGAAGTAAGATCGCATATTGATGAAACCAATTTTACCTGGGTACAGGGAATGGATATCAACAGCCCCTTTTATTACCGTATTCATAGTCCTGTTATTTTAATTGAATTTGATCACCAGGCACCGGTTGCTATCTGGGATCGTAGCAAACCTCACCCCGGTCCTGTTAAAAGCCATATCCATACCGTAGTGAGAACACCGAACGGTAATGATTATGGTAAAGATTTATTGGAAGAGCATTTGGAAAAAGATCATCAGCATTAATGGTAAAGCTTTCAAACAGCTTTTTATAAACAATCTTAAAATAAAAATCATTGACAATGAAAATGGCTTCATTAATGGGTTGGCTTTTATTTGTTCAATTGTCTGTACACCCTCAAAAGCCAAGGGCAAGAGATATTGGAATTCCGTTTGACGGAACGACAGGGAAATTCAATGCTATCACAGATGTAAAAGGTGTGGAAGTGGGTTTTAGCACCATCATTTCCGGTGAAGGAAAAAACATAAGGGGAAAAGGTCCTGTACGGACGGGCGTTACTGCTATTTTTCCAAGAGGGAAAAACAATAATCCCGTTTATGCCAACTGGTATACATTAAATGGTAACGGTGAAATGACCGGCACTACCTGGATAACAGAGTCTGGTTTTTTAGAAGGCCCCGTGATGATCACCAATACCAACAGCGTGGGTGTAGTGAGAGACGCGGTATTAAAATGGTTTGTAAAAACAGGTTGGTACAAAGAAAATTTTTGGTACACTTATCCTGTAGTGGCGGAAACCTATGATGGTTTTTTAAATGACATTTATGGTTTTCATGTCAAAGAAAGCAATGCATTTGAAGCATTGGACAGTGCAAAATCCGGTTATGTAAAAGAAGGAAATGTTGGTGGTGGCACGGGCATGATGTGTTTGGGATTTAAGGGAGGTACTGGTACTTCATCAAGGGTTATAAAAATAAAAGACTCCTCTTATACAGTAGGTGTATTGGTGCAATCCAACTTTGGTTCAAAACGAAATCTCAGCATTGCCGGCGTACCTGTTGGCAGGGAATTAAAAGACACGATGAACTATGAATTCAAAGCGCCCCCATCTTATCAGCCCGGCGATGGTTCCATTATTGTAGTGCTGGCAACGGATGCGCCTTTATTACCACATCAATTAAAAAGAATGGCTGCAAGAGTAGCGTTAGGTGTAGGCAAAGTGGGTGGCCGCGGCGAGAATGGCTCCGGTGATATTTTCATCGCTTTTTCTACAGCCAATCCCACAGCCTTCCAGAGAGAAAATTTTACAAAAGTGGATGAGCTGCCTAATGATTTGATCAACCCGTTATTTGAAGCAACCGTGCAAGCTGTAGAGGAATCTATCATCAATGCGATGGTGGCCGCGGAAACCACGGAAGGCGTCAATGGTAATAAGGCGTATGCTTTGCCTCATAAATTAGTAATGGATATTTTGAAAAAATATAACAGGGTAAAATAAATTGTCTATCGGCCCTGGATAACGCAATTGAACAACCAGAAAGTAAAAATAAAATAACTACCATTTCATTTTACGTGCAATAATATTCGATGTCAACTAAAAGATCGTTTCCCGGACCCATTGTCATATTGATGATAGTGGTGGTTATTGCCGCCATCAGTACCTGGTTGTTACCAGCCGGGCAATACAATAAGCTGTTCGTTAATAATGGCCAATCATTTGTATTGACCACTCCAACAGGCGATATCAATCTTTCATTCACACAGAAAACACTCGATAGTCTGACCGTTTTGATACCCATCCAAAAATTCGTGGATGGTGATATACGTAAACCGGTATCAGTACCCGGCACTTTTCAAAAACAGGCGCGGAATCCACAGGGACTATTAAACATATTGCAGGCTCCCATCAAAGGAATTTACGATAGCATTGATATTATTTTATTCATCCTGTTCATTGGGGGATTCATGTTCGTGTTTAATGAAACAGGCGCTATGATGAAAGGCATCACCTGGATTTCATATGCGATGAAGGGAAGGGAGCCGCTGCTGATCGCTATCCTTACTTTCCTGTTATCTTTTTTTGCGGCATCTTATGGTATGGCGGAAGAAGCCATTGTTTTTTTCCCGATACTGGTTCCGCTTTTTGTAGCCGCCGGGTATGACCTGATAGTTCCGTTTGCTATCATTTTTGGCGGTACTTCATTGGGAGTTATTCCTGCTTTCTCCAATCCATTTGCTACGATCATTGCTTCCAATGCCGCCGGCATCAACTGGATGGACGGACTAAGCGAACGGTTATTGCTTTGGGTGCTTTGTACTGCGTTGCTGGTATGGTATATATTAAGATACGCGGCCAAAGTAAAAAAAGATCCAACAGCATCATGGGTATATAAGATTGATGGCGATATAAAATCACCTTTTGCGACAGCTATAAGTCCTCAAACCACTATGCCTGAATTCAAATGGAAAGACAAATTATTGCTCTTCGTTTATATAGCCACCTTTATCGTCATGATAGCCGGTGTGGTATTTCTGAAATGGTGGACACTTGAAATGTCAGTTTTGTTTTTGGCTTCCTCCATTTTAATCGCTGTCATCAACCGGATGAATGAAAAAATATTTACCCGTGAATTTATCAAGGGAGCGGAAAGCCTGCTCAGCGTTGCTTTTATCGTGGGTATCGCAAGAGGTGTTACCGTCATTTTAAATGAAGGTCATGTCAGCGATTCCATTCTTTTCTATACCGCCAACCTTGTACAGGGAATGCCGCCGGCAATTTTCATCCTTTTGCTGATGGCCTTTTACCTGGTCTTTTCATTGTTTATACAGTCCACTTCGGGTATGGCGGTATTAACCATGCCCGTTATTGGCGCATTGGCGGTAATGGTGAATATCCCGGGAAGAGAGATCGTCAATGCCTATATGTATGGTATGGGTATTATGGCTTTTATCGCACCAACAGGGCTGGTACTTCCTTTCCTGGCTGTGGTCAATATAAGCCTGAAAGCGTGGATGCGTTTTATCTTTCCGCTGCTGGTTATCCTGGCATTGATCTGCGCGGCATTCCTGGTAGCAGGTGTGTATTTATGACCTGGTTAAATGTGAAATGGAGAGTGCAGGTTACGGTTAGCGGAAAACCTAAGATTGTGGAATTTCAAAGCGACAAATGCCTGAAAAGTTAGTTATCTTCCTGAACAATTCTTCGAATCTCAAGCATCCGCAAGAATCTTCATCCCAACCTTATAAATATCTCTGATCCCAGCCTTTAAAACGGAGCACTGACATACCTGCGCTTTGACCGAATGACCGCTGTAAAAATAATATCGTTAATAAAAAAATATCATGCCTCAAACACGCCAGCTTGCTGCCATCATGTTTGCTGATATCATGGGATACACGGCCCTGATGCAGGACGATGAGTCGCTGGCAATGCGATTAAAAGACAAGTTCAAAAATAAACTGGAAGCGGAACTGCGGCTTCACGGCGGCCGGTTAATAAAGTTTAGTGGGGACGGCGCTCTTTGCAGCTTTAGCAGTGCGTTCGAAGCAGTAAAAGCGGCTGTTGAAATCCAGCTTCACCTGCAGGAAAAGCCCACGGTTCCTGTTCGTATCGGCATTCACCAGGCTGATGTGGTATTTGATGAAACGGATGTATATGGCGATGGCGTCAACATAGCATCGAGGCTGGAGTCAATGGCTGTGCCAGGCAGCATTCTTGTTTCCGGAAAAGTAATTGACGATATCAAAAATCAAAAGGAGATTCAAACTGTTTCCCTGGGTAAATATGTTTTAAAAAATGTAAAAGAACCAGTCGAAATATTTGCCATCAGTAATGCGGGACTGGAAGTACCCCTTAATAAAAAGCTGGAAGGAAAAGCCGAAAAATTCGTTGATAAAACAGCTATACGAAAAGCCAAAAAACGACTAGTATGGATATTTTCGATTACAGCCGTGCTGGCCATCGGGGCTTATTCATTCATCAAACCATGGATGAAAAAACAGTTCGCCAAAAATGAGCTGCTGCCTGCAATAGAAAAATCAATCAATGAAAACTTCACGCCTCCTACCGCCACATTTGATATGGCATTGGAATTCGAAAGATATTCACCAGCTGATACGTCCTTAAAGAAATGGTGGCGGAACCTTTTTACAAACGTTACGATGGAAACAATTCCATCCGGAGCGGAAGTATGGTGGAAGGATTATGACAAACCAGGCGGTGAATGGCGTTTGGCAGGCATGACACCATTAAAAGAAGTGCGATTCCCCCGACCCTATCTCCGGATGGAAATAAGAAAGAAGGGCTATCAAACTATAGAATATGCCGGACCGGGCACTTACTGGCGGTTAGGACCTGAGATCGCCCACTTAAAGTTGGACAGTATAGGAAGTCTCCCGCCAAATATGACGAGAATACCTGCAGGAAGTACTGATATGTATATTGTCGGGCTGGAAGCAAATGGACCAAAAACGGTAGGTGAATTTTTAATCGATAAATACGAAGTCTCCAATGCGCAGTTCAAAACCTTTGTAGATGCTGGTGGCTATACCAATAAATCCTTCTGGAATTATCCTGTTTATTTAAATGGGAAAATAATACCTATGGAGTCGGCATGGCCTCTATTTGTTGACCGTACCGGCAGGCAGGGTCCGGCCGATTGGGAAGCAGGAACATTTCCCAATGGAAAAGAAAATTATCCCGTTACCGGTGTATCCTGGTATGAAGCTGCTGTTTACGCTGCTTATGCGCATAAGATGTTGCCCACTGTATTTCATTTTGGTCGTGTGGCGGAAACTTCCAGAACGGAATTTATTGTTCCCCTCAGCAATTTCAATAATAAATCGACTACCGCCGCAGGTGAAATGCCTGGCTATAACACATTCGGTATTTATGACCTGGCAGGTAATGCCAGGGAATGGTGCTTTAATGAAACCAATGGATTGCAGACAAAATATATCCTGGGCGGTGGATGGAATGATCGCAGCTATTCTTTCAATGATGCCTATTCCCAGCAGCCAATGGACCGGAGTATCACGAATGGATTCAGGTGCATCAAAGAACTTCCGGGAGATACCACAATGCTGCATTTGACCAGTCCAATCTCTCTTGCATTCAGGGATTATAAAAAGGAAAAGCCGGTAGACGACAAAACCTTTATCATTTATCTGAACCAGTTTAATTACGATAAATCTCCATTGGATGCAAAAATTGAAGAGACGGTGGAGGGCGACTCATGGATAGCCGAAAGAGTGAGTTTCGATGCTGGCTATAATAAGGAAAGAATGCTGGCTTATATATACCTTCCAAAGAATTTCAAAGGAACACTTCAGCCTATCCTGTTCTTCGGTGGTTCCGAAGATATTTTTTCAAAAAAATTCGAGACACGGTTTATCAACGGCATAGACTTCATCATAAAGAGTGGAAGAGCGCTGATCTATCCAATCATCAAAGGCACTAACGACCGGCATGATGATCTAAAATCTGATTTACCCGACGAAACAGTTTTTTACCGCGATCATATGGTCATGTGGCGAAAAGATCTTGGGCGTACAATTGACTACCTGGAAACAAGAAAGGATATGCAGGCCGATAAGGTCGGTTTTCTTGGCTGGAGCTGGGGTGGATTTATAGGTGGAATTATACCCGCTATTGAGAAAAGAATTAAAGCGGTGGTGTTAAATGTGGGAGGTATGAATATGAATAAATCGCTTCCGGAAGTGGACCAGATAAATTTTTTACCAAGGGTCAAACAGCCGGTGCTGATGGTCAATGGAAAATACGACATGTTCTGCCCGGTGGAAACTTCGCAGACGCCGATGTTTAATTTTTTGGGTACTCCAAAAGAAAATAAAAAAATAATTATTTACGATGCAGGACACCTGGTACCACGAACGGAGTTTGTAAAAGAAACGCTTCAGTGGTTTGATAAATACCTTGGGGTGATAAAGTGATGAACAAGACACTGCAGCAAAAAAAAATGATGCATGGCTTTGAACAACGATAAAACAAATGCGATGAAACTTTTCTGTTTACTAATCATTTCGGTTTTGCTGTCCCGTTGTGCGGATAAATCAAAACCTGACCGTACCGAACGGATGGCGGGCATGTATAAACTATACAATATCCAGGTGCAGGATTCTGCAGGCCGGTGGAATGATGAGTGGGCAAGTGATGGAACAGGATATATTGTTTATGATGGCAAAGGACATATGGCGGTGCAGATCACTCCAAAGGGATATAAAGAATTCAAATGGCTGTCTGAAAGTGAGAGCATCAATCCTGCAACAGTCAAAGCCAAAGTGGATAGTATGTCAGTTGACGAACTGAAAGCGGCAGTAGTAGAGTTTGAATCTGACTATGTGTATGCCGGAAACTATTCGGTTTCCGATTCCGCTGACATAATTGTTCACCAACGGTTGTCACACTCTGTTCCTTCCGCCTGGAATACAACCGTGCAAAGAACCTTTGTTTTTAACGGTGATACACTCGAGTTGCATGTTGCAGGTGATAAAAGAAGATTGAAATGGATAAAACAAAAATGAATCGTCAAATTAATTTTCTATGAACGGAAAATCAATTAAAGGAAGTTCCCCGGAAGAAATTAAAACAGCCTTGCAGGAAAGCATGGCTGATGCCGGCCTGCCGGGGTTTAAACCAACATTAGCCATTGTTTTTATTTCTGTAAAGCAGGATAGAGGCGCTGTTGGTGGAATATTAACCGCAGCCGG
Organism: Chitinophagaceae bacterium; assembly: GCA_040007815.1. GTDB lineage: Bacteria > Bacteroidota > Bacteroidia > Chitinophagales > Chitinophagaceae > Terrimonas_B. Next base: position 6,284 of record JBDTUH010000023.1, on the reverse strand, counting down.
AATTGATTGTATTGGTGCCACCTCCTGCCATGAATTTACGGACGGTAGCCAAAGTGAAGGCGCTATTGCCGTGCTACTTTTAGATATTCACAAAGATCACTACGCTGTTTTGGCGGAAGATATTGGTACAAGAACATTGACCGAAGCAGGCATTCATTTGGCAGAAGCTGCTTTGCAAAAATTCAACAACCCCTCTTTGATCATACTCAGCACTTCCATCATGGAAAACGGTACCATGCTTGACGGGGAAACCTTAACAAGGGGTATTGAAAAAGCCATCGGATCCCAGGTGAATTTGTTTGGAGGAATGGCCGGGGATGATATGAGTTTTACAGGCACGCATGTTTTCACCAACAACTGGTCCAGTGGCTACGGTGTCGCGGCGATTGTTTTCAATGCGGAAAAAATAAAAATGTATGGTGTCGCTTTATCCGGGTGGAAATCCATTGGCGTTTCAAGAACTATTACAAAAAGTAAAAAGAATTTGCTGTACGAAATAGATGGAAAGCCCGCACTTGAAATGTACCTGCGTTTTTTGGGTGAAGACTTTGATTCAACACAGGATCATTCAAAATTTTTTGACAGCATCGGACTTCATTATCCGTTACAAATTGAACGGAAGGACCGTGAACCCATGATGTGCAACCCGATGGGCTATAGTAGAGAAGAAAATGCATTGGCACTGGAATCAGATGTAGAAGAAGGCGCCCGCTTCCGGTTCTCAACACCGCCGGATTTTGACATTGTAGAAACGGTGCTGGGAAAAGCAAAAGAGATCCGGAGTGAAAATGAGGTGGACGCTGATGCGGTATTGATCTTTTCCTGTGCCAGCCGGTTAAGTGCATTGGGGCCTTTGGCGCAGCAGGAAAATGATGGACTATCTGAAATCTGGAAAGCTCCCATGGCTGGTTTTTATACCTATGGAGAATTTGGCAGGGCGATCAATGGCAAACATGAGTTTCATTCAACCACCTGCAGCTGGGTGGCATTAAAAGAAAAATAAAACAAAACATATGATCAAAGGAACAGTACTCTATGGCCATCCGGCGGATGCCGGCGCATTTGAAAAATATTATGCTGAAACCCATACTCCGCTGGTGGTAAAAACGCAGGGCATAGTAAAAGCTGAATACACCAAATTTTTACCCAACCCTGATGGATCAGCGCCGGCTTATTACCGGATGGCGGAGCTTTATTTTGCCGGCCCCGCTGAAATGCAACAAGCATTAGGTTCTCCTGAAGGAAAAGTGATGGTTGCTGATTTAGCCAATTTCGCTACGGGTGGGGTAACGATTTTGATAGGCCAGGTTGAAAATTAATTTTCCTAAACAAATTTCATGAAAGCGAGGTCAATCAAAGGAAATTCAACGGCGGAAATTAAAACCGCTTTGGGTGAAAGTACAGCTGACGGATACAAACCAACACTGGCTTTTGTATTTTTAACTGATTTAGAAGAGATCGATAAAGTCTCTGCAATGATAGATGCGGAAGGGATTTTCCTGTTTGGCGCCAGTACTTCCCAAAAATTTACCGAACAGGGTATAGAACCTGAAGGTATTGTTGTATTACTGCTGGATATAAAGCCGGATAATTTTAAAATCGTTTTAAAAGATTTCGAACCAGCTTCCGTATATGAATCCGCCTGCCAGGTTGGAGCATCAGGCAAAAAGAGTTTTGATCATCCGGCTTTTATAATCTCCGGTGCTGATATTAAAACCCCCGGTGAAGAAATCATCAGGGGGCTACTTGATAAAGCAGGTGATACCGTAGCCGTTATCGGGGGCATGGCGGGTAATCCTGCAAATTTTACCGGCACTGTGTTTACGAATCACGCTAAAACCAGCAGTGGCTTTGTATCGCTGATCCTTGACGAAGAAAAGGTTGATGTAAAAGGAATTGCTGTTTCCGGGTGGAAACCTGTTGGAATGGAGAAGCGAATTACTAAAAGTGAGGGAACGTGGATCTATACTATCGACAACGAACCCGCCATGGATGTAATAAAAAAATTTCTCGGAAAAGAAATTACGGAAGGAAAAAAATCAGAAGGAGTAGTAAACCTTGATATCTACGAAAATTATCCATTGCAGGTTCAGCGGGAATCAGGACAGCCAATGATGCGGCCTGTGTTACTTTGGAATACAGCAGACCAGTCTGTCATGGTGGGCGGGCCGGTAAAGGAGGGTTCTCTGTTTCGTTTTTCGTTGCCGCCAGATCTTGAAGTGATAGATACGGTAATTGAAAGCTCGAAAGCGATAAAAGAAACATCATTACAGGATGCTGATGCGATGATAGTCTTTTCCTGCATTGGCAGGCTGGCATCCCTGGGGCCTATGTCGTCTTCGGAATTGGATGGCTTAGCCACCACCTGGAACACACCGATGGCAGGTTTTTTTTCATTGGGAGAATTTGATAAGCTCGATGATAGCCGCCCGGAATTTCATGGCACTACGGTAAGCTGGGTGGCATTAAAAGAAAAATAAATTATTCAATAAAAAATGATGAAAAATAATTTCATTCTGCTTCTTGGTATGGTCCCATTTTTTTTATTGGCACAAGTGCCGGCAAAAATTATTGACATGCATGTTCACTCCTACACACAAAGTGATTTTGGCCAGCGGGAACCCGCAGCCGATTATTATGGCAATAAAGGTTCATCCAATGCAGAAGCACACCGTATCGCTACATTCGCCGCATTTAAAAAATGGAATATTATAAAAGCAGTAGTAAGTGGCAATCCTGAAAGTGTAGAAAACTGGGTGGCAAAAGACAGCAACAATCGCATCGTCCGCGGTGTTCTGATGTTTGCACCAACGGATTATGGCATGGACAGTGCAAAGTTTGAGCAACTGGTAAAAGATAAAAAGATTGAAGTATTCGGAGAAATAGGCGCTTATTATAGTGGCACTACGCTAAGCGATTCCGCCTGGCAACCTTATCTGCGCATTTGTGAAAAGTATGATATACCTGTTGCGGTTCATACAGGTGGTGGTGATCCGGGTGGTACGTATTCATGGTCGCCAAAAGCAAGGCTTAAACTCGGCGATCCTTATTTAATTGAAGATGTATTGGTGAAGTATCCCAAACTTAGAATTTACCTGATGCATGCAGGCGCGGAAGAGTGGCATGAGCATGCACTCAGGCTTATAGCCTATTATCCACAACTCTATACCGATATCGCGGTAATGCTTTGGGTGGAACCCAATACGCAAAGAGTTGTCAAAGAATTTTTGCACCATGCAAAACAAGCGGGCTATTTAAAACGGGTGATGTTTGGTTCTGATCAGATGATTTGGCCTTATGCTATTGAAAAATCTATCCGTTTTCTCAATAGCCTTGATTTTTTAACAAAGCAGGATAAAGAAGATATACTTTATAATAATGCGGCGAAATTTTTAAAATTAAAAGAAAAATAAATAAAATATTTCTCAAAAAATATAAATGAAAGCAAAATCAATCAACGGAAAATTACCGGAAGAAATTAAAGCAGCATTACAGCAAAGTACCGCAGATGGTTTCAAACCAACATTGGCTGTTATATTTCTTTCCATCAGCCAGGACAGGAAAACAGTAAGTAAAATATTAGATGATGCCGGTATAAAAATATTTGGCGCTACTACCAATGGTGAATTTATTGATGAGAACCCGGAGACGCAATCTATCGCCATTCTTTTATTGGATATCAATCCATCTTATTTCACTATCCTGTTTTCAGAATACCCGGAAAAAAATTATCGGGAAGTTGCAAAGGAGTTGGCCCAAAAAGCAAAGCAGGTATTTGAACATCCTGCATTTCTTGTCTCAGGCAGTAGTTTGGAAACTGACGCTGAGCAATTGCTATTTGGTTTTGAAGATGCTATAGGCAAACAGGTAAATGTTTTTGGCGGCATGGCCGGCGATGACTATACATTTAGCCAGCAATATGTTTTCACTAATGATAAAGAAAGTAACCACGGTATAGTGGTACTGGCATTTGATGAAGACAAGATAAAGATCAAAGGAAGAGCTACCTGCGGATGGAGAGCAGTGGGTACCGAAAAAACAGTTACCAGGAGTGAAGGCAATCATGTTTTTACGGTAGATAACATCCCTGCGTTGGATATAACAGCCAAATACGGAGGCATTGAAAATGTTTCGCCGGAGAATCAGGGTTTATTGATGGAACTGGCAACAAGCTTTCCCCTGCAATTACAACGTGAAAAAGGCGAACCTGTCATGCGTCCCGGTCTGAAAGTAGACTGGAGTGATCATTCATTTTATTGCAGCGGAACAGTGCCGCAAGGTTCTAAAGTGCGGTTCTCCCTGCCGCCTGACTTTGACGTTATGGAGAAAGTAATTCATAACACGCAAGAGATGAAGACGAATGAGATGCCTGATGCCGACGCCTTGATCATATTCAGTTGTGCGGGAAGAATAGTGGCACTGGGCCCAATGATGAATATGGAAATTGAAGGAGTAAAAAATGTATGGAACGTGCCGGTAGTGGGTATGTTTTCCAATGCTGAACTGGGCAGGGCCAGCGGCGGAAATCTCGAAATGCATAACCTGACAACCTGTTGTATCGCTATTAAAGAAAAATAAATGAACAAGCATCTCGAAGAAATATTGAATCTTATTCAACAGGGTGAAACTTTATCCGCTGAACAAAAAACCGCCGTTTTAAAATCGCTGAAAGATGCCGATAAAGAATTAGAGATAACGACATTCAAGCTTGACAGAACTGAAAAGGTAAAAAGAACTACCGCTATTCTTTTGGAAGAGACCATTGAAGAACTGGAACAAAAAAGAAAGGCGGTTGAAGCACAAAACAGGGAACTGGAAATCGAATCTTCTCTCGAAAGAGTAAGAACCGTTGCCATGAGCATGAACAATCGGGATGATATGCTCGGTATATGCCGCATCATTTCAGAACAATTGGAATTGCTAAAAGTAAAAGAGATTCGTAATATTCAAACGGCTATTTTTTATGAAGCCAAAGGCGCTTACATGAACTATGAATATTATGCTAAGCATAATAAAACGCTGATTACTGAAACAACCTATACTAATCATGAAATTCACCGGGCATTCGCCAATCAAATGCTCAAAGGCAAAGGCGAATTTTTTGAACGGCATATCACCCGTGCAGAACTACCGGGCTGGATTGTTTACCAAAGAACCACCAATGTTTTTATTGATACATATCTTGAACATGCGGAATCACTCAATTATTATTGGCATTCACTGGGCCCTGTTGCATTGGGCATGTCCACTTATAATCCGTTAAATGAGGATGAATTGAATTTATTCAAACGTTTCAAAAATGTGTTTGAATTGGCTTACCGTAGATACTTGGATATTGAAAAAGCCGAAGCGCAGGCCAGGGAAGCGCAAATACAATTGGCACTGGAAAGAGTGCGTGCAAGGACCATGGCCATGCAAAAGAGTGACGAGCTTTCAGAAACAGCCGTATTATTATTTCATCAACTGATGTCACTTGGTTTGGACCTTAGGGGATGCGGCTTCAATATCTGGGAAAAAGATGAGAAGACATGTACTGCATGGATGAGTGGCCCCGAGGGCACGCTAAGCCTTCCTTTCAATTTGCCGCTCACCGAAGATCCTTTTTTCATCCGTTATTATGAATCAAGACAAAATGGAGAAGATTTTTGGGTATACGAAACAGGTAAAGAAGAACTCGTTGCTCGTTACGAATACCTGCGAACACTTCCTGTTCTTGGTGAACTGTTAGAAAAGGAGCAGAAGGATGGCATGGGAATAGAACTTCCCCCGTTTGTAGTTGACCATGTCGTTAATTTTTCAAACGGTAATTTGATTTTTATTACTTATAAGCACCACCCCGAGGAATCGGATATATTTAAACGTTTTGGAAAAGTATTCGAGCAAACCTATACCCGTTTTCTCGACTTGCAAAAAGCAGAAGCACAGGCAAGGGAAGCAAAGATTGAAGCAGCATTGGAACGTACCCGTACACAAAGTATGATCATGCAACATTCAAAAGAACTCGATGATACTTTACGGGTTTTTCATGAACATGTTTTATTGCTCGGCATTCATTCGGCATTTTCATTTTTATGGTTACCTGATGAAAACACAGACCGGCACATATTCTGGGCTGCCTGGGGAGAAAATAATAATGGCTCAACGGTTTATAAAAGTAAGGCCATCAATTATCCGCTCGACAGAAATGAACCTGCCACTGCACAATGCCTTGTTGATTGGAAAGGAACTGAGCCCATCGTTTCTTATCATGTGCCACCAGCCGGAGTCGAAAATTATTTTGCTGC
>JBDTUH010000022.1:0-122519 GCA_040007815.1 Chitinophagaceae bacterium | reverse complement strand
GGCCCGGGCGGAGGAAAAGTGAATGCATTTGCATTTGACCCGGCATCAGGCGCCCTCAAATTTATGAACAGTGTTCCTGCACACGGGCCGGCCTATGTCTCTGTTGACAACAAGAAGCAATTTGTTTTCGCAGGCAATTATGGCGGCGGAAATGTATTGGCGATTCATTTGAATAATGATGGTTCGTTTTCAGTGGCTGATACGCAGGTTATACAGCATAACGGCAGCAGCGTAGTAAAAGAACGCCAGGAGAAGCCGCACGTTCATGCAGCGGTATTATCGTTGGACGACCGCTATTTGCTGGTGCCGGATCTTGGAACGGATAAAGTATATCAATATCGTATTGATACAAGCCAAAAACAAATCCTTGTTCCAGCCGATATTCCTTATTTGTTAGTGAAACCCGGCGGCGGGCCCAGGCATCTTGCATTTCATCCAAATGGGAAATATGCTTACCTCGTACTCGAGCTGGATGGCTCCGTGATGGCATTGGATTATCATGACGGAAAGCTGGAAGCGAAGCAAATTATCAGCATGGTGACGCCCGGTTTTAAAGGCCGTTTATCTGGCGCCGACATTCATGTTTCACCAGATGGCAAATTCTTATATGCATCCAATCGCGGAGATGCCAACGAGATTGCTATTTATTCAATTGGTAAAAAAGGACGACTCAGGCTTATTTACCGTCAATCGGTATTCGGAAAAATGCCCCGTAATTTTGTCATTGACCCAACCGGTAATTTTTTGCTGGTGGCCAACCAGGTCAGCAATGAAATAATTATTTTCAAACGTAATAAAAAAACAGGCCTTTTAACAGCTACAGGAAAAAGGATTGAAGTGGATAAGCCTGTTTGTTTAAAATTTACGGCTATAGGCGAATAATGCATTCATAAAATATATCATGCGCTTTATTATTTAACGGAAACAACTGAAACTGATCCACTATGGAAAATTTCTTTTTTATCAAGACACACTGCTGCATACTTTTTCTCGCTATGTTCCTGTTCAACACAGGTTTCGCTCAGTCACAAGATGAATGGATGATTTCGCAGGCATTAGAAAAATTTAACGTGGCGATGGTGCAGCCGGATAGTGCAGTGCTGGCGGATATCGCTTCCGACGACCTCGTGTATGTTCACTCCAGTGGTACGGTTAGAAACAAACAAGGTTTTATTGATGAATTCATGAAACGATGGACCAATTTTTCCAAAGTGACGATTCTTGATCAGACTATAAAAATAACCAGCGACAATGCCATTGTGAGACATCGCTTACAGGCAGATGCTCATAATCCCGGATACCCAGCTGTAGTTGATATCCTTATCCTGATGGTATGGCGAAAAGAAAATGGTCAATGGAAAATGCTTGCCCGGCAGGCAGCAAAAATTCAGGCATAATTCAATCCCGGTGCATAACAAATATCAATAAGCCTTAGCTACACGCCTGATCATTCCATCTACTTTGCTGATGACATACAAATTTTTTTTATATGGGTCATAGCCTATCCGAAGGTGCAATCGTTTCGACTGATCCATTTCTTTGAGGTTGGTGACAACTCCATTTCTCACGACGTCTATTTCATAAACGGTTGAGTCGCTCAACAGCGGGTCTGTTTTTAAATAAAAAAGTTTGCCGGTCACAATGTCACCAAAAACATATTTATGCTGAAGCGGTTTTAATCCGCCTTCATATACAAACCCGCCACTAATGGCATTTCCCTCTTCATGATCGTATTGTGCAAATGGTCTTTTATACTTATAAAGGTCATCGTCCGTTTGCTGAACTTTGAAGACGGTTTTCAGATCTGTCACCGTGTTAATTCCATAGTTTCCCTCGCGCCTGGGCCAGCCATAATCTCCGCCTTTCTCAACGATATTAAGTTCTTCAATATAGGATTCACCGATATCTGTCGCCATCATCCTGTTTCCATTCAATTTATCCCAGGTCATTCTATGTGGGTTCCTGAAACCATAAGCATAAATCTCCTTAACAATCAACGGATCTTTTTCCTGCACAAAAGGATTACTGGCAGGAATCCCGTATTTACCATTCGTGCTGTTTGTTCCTGCCGGATCAATTCTCATGATCGTTCCAAGAAAGGATCTCAGGTGATGCCCAAGCTCCGGGTGGTGAAGATTATTAGAGCCACCGTCACCATATCCAAAATACAGCAACCCATATTCAGGATCATTTTTTTTTAACCCCGGTATAAAAGACATATCCTGGAACCCGTGGGCAAAATTCGGGGCATGAAGCCGGAGCAATTCGCGATGAGTTCCTTTAAAGATCCCGGATTTTACATCGTCCATTTTCCATTCACTTACTACCCATTGTACAACCGACCTCAGCGTGTCTGCCAGTGAAACCACATAATCAGCTTTCTGTCCTTTGAAAGATTCCGCATAGGCGATAAACAAAAGGCCATTGTGCAAAAAATCCGGGTGAAAATCAAAGCTTGCGATCCCGGTTGCAATGCCGGGTCCGTTTTGAAAATCTTTGACTTCGGATTTCATGTCAAGAAATATAGAGGCCTTGCCATCCTTTATGCGGTAGATAATACCGTTTTGATCGCTGGCGAAGAGAGTTCCGTCACCAGAAGGGCCTGCCCTTAAGGTAGCGACACCCAGGTCTGTTGTGGTATTCAGCTGCGGCAATTGTACTACATCTTCCAGTTCTATTTTCAAACCCGATTTTTTAATGGGTGCCACCATTCTGCCGGTAAGTCCTCCTGGTTTTGATTTTGCATTGACCAATACCGGCTCAATATGATGCAATTGGGTCTCATCATGAATATAAGCAAGTATGGAAACGATTTCCTGTTCCGCTATCGATTCAAAAGAAGGCATTACTCTTTTATACTTTGCCTGCTGCGCCACAGCCCGTTCATCACCAGCTGCAATTACTTTGGAAGGATCACGGATAAAATCCACCAATGCTTTTTTGGAGAGCAAATTCGTGATACCCCCTAATGGAGGCCCAAAGCCATCATCTGTAAGCGAATGGCAAGACATACAATTTTTTGAAAAAAGTCTCTTCCCCTCTGCAAGGGTAACATTATCGGAAGAATACTCCTTTTTGGGCAAGGCATAAATAATAACGGCTGCAAGAATCAGGATCATGATAATATAGAATATGTATCGCCGCATTCTGGAAAATTAGTACTTGCTGTTGAAAGAACAACGGGTACTGCTTTATTTACCCGCAAAAGCTTTTCTTTTTCAAAAATATTTTATCTCCTGTTCAGGTTAGTTAAACCAGTCTCATTGCATTTGAACATACAGAATTTTCCTGGCCTGCCACAGACTATCCGAAACTATAGCAACCACTCATCACTTCGAAATCAGCGTTGGTCATTAATAAATCTACATTTTGACTTATGTCAATTTAAAAGCGAAAGCCAGTTCCTATTTTTATTGGATTCGGCCCCGCGACAAAAAAGCATCAGGCGGAGTCCAGCGTTATGACAGACAGCAAAGCGATAGTTATACACCCGGTAATCGAATACTGGAACAATATTCACCCGATGCCACCCGAATTGGTGGCTGATGTAAATGCCCTTACAAAGGTCCAGTCTTTTAGTAAGGGAGAGATGCTGCTGGTACCCGGCAAAACAGCCAATTATGCAAGTTTTATCCTGGAAGGTCTTGTAAAAAGTTATTACAGGAGGGACGCCGATATGGCGGAAGTGGTCACAAAATTTATGTATGAAAAATCGGTCATCACTTCAATCTTCAGTTATTTCGGACGTAAACCCGGCAATGAATATATCGTAGCATTGGAAGATACCCTGGTAGCCAGTTTGCACTATGATGACATGCAACAGTTATTCAAACAGCACCCTGTTTTCAATACCATCATCCGTGTTATTACAGAAAGATATCTCTACTTTTCAGAGGTAGAACTCTACAATATGCGCAAGCCGTTGGCAGAAGACCGGTATATTTTTTTCCTGAAACATTTCCCGCATCTTTTACAGCGACTGGCGTTGAAAGATATTGCCTCCTATCTCGGCATGACAATGGAAACACTGAGCCGTGTCAGGGGCCGGTACCGGAAAATTCAATAAAATAAAGAAGGTGATCATCTTCATACTGTAAAACAATAACGCTTTTGTAAAAAGGTTACGACAAGTTTTATCAGCACGAATACATTCCTGACACTATTGCCAGGCAAAAAGGAATAGAAATCCTGTGGATTTCCTTGTTCCCTCTTAATATTTTTTTCGCGAATGATTTTGATATATGTCAATCCCATTTTTTTAAGGGTATTATAATTTTATACCGGATAAATAAGGCAGGCATTTTTAACCTATTCTATAATAAAAAAATAAAAAGTATGAAAGTTCGTATTCAATCAGGAGTAATAGCAATGATGACAATGATAGCGATAAACTCCCGCGCAAATGTGCAGCACCAACCGCTTAACAATACAATGCCATCCGGGTATAGTTATGTCGCAGCTGAAGGTGCAAAACAGACAATGGTTTTTTTTATTATCCAGGATTCCTTACTCCTGTTACAGAAAAACTATCCGGCTGTATACAATCACCTTCTCCGGGAATTTAAGAACGCTACTTCATTATATTATTCAGCAGACGAAAATATTTTACTCATTTCATTCACCAGTAATCATCATAAAATACTCACAGTATACTCGACAAATGGTGAGTTCAGGCATTCCATTGCAGAGATCGGAACGGAATTACCCGGCATGATAGCTGAACAATTAAAAAAAGAATACCCGGCCTATTCGGTTTACTATGGAAAAGAGATCAGGACCAATAATAAAAATATTTACCAGGTGGTTATTGAAAACGATTACGAATACAGGCTCGTTAATTTTCTTGATTCCGAAATGGAAGAAGTAAAAAGACTTAAAAAATAAACTAACACTATGAAGTATTTGTTAACTAACACACAGCAAAAAAAATCAATTGCCAATCTATTCGTTGTGGGCATGTAAACGGTCTTTTGCATTATTGGAACGAGTTGAACGGCGGAACAAGCTATACGGCATTATTACTGCCTCTTATTAATTATGTCTCCGCTCCTTTTTTCCGTGAGCGGAGACATATGCGTCAAACCATCTTATCATTCAATTTTAATTACACTGAAAATTTTTCGTTGATTTACTCCCCATCTGCATTCAACCATATAGGTTCCGCTTGCTCCCCTTATGCTTATCTTTTTGTCATAAGGTCTTAAAAGTTGTGAACTTATTTTTCTTCCCGTCATATCGTATATGGTGACAAGCATCCACTTGTCTGCAGTTGAGATGCTCCAGTCAATATTCAGGTAATCGTTACGATAGAGCGGGTTGGGATAGATTTTGACAAAATCATTTCCTTCATTGAAAGCTTTAGTTATGGGACGTGTCTGTGTTACTGATACAATGGTTTCCTGCGAGACAGCCTGGCAGCCCTGACCATTGGTGATGACAACGGTATAGGCTCCACTGACGGATGCCGAATAGCTTTCGGATATAGCCCCGGTAATATTTACACCATCTTTTTTCCATTGATAAGTGTTACCGGTCGCTGCGGCAGCACTGAGAATCACATTTCCTCCCTGCGGAAAAATTAACGGACCGTTCGCATTGATTGCTGTGACAGGCGCCGGAGTTACCGTAACATTGATGGCGCCGGACAAAGTTGAACAACCTTCGGCATTGGTGACCGTTACAGTGTACAAACCTGTTGCAATGGCTGTATAATTAGATTGTGTTTGTCCAGCAATGTTAACACCATTCTTTTTCCATTGGTAGGTATATCCTGTACCGGCGATAGCCTTCAGCAAGACATTCTTGCCTTCGCAGAAAGTTGCTGGTCCGGCTATAGCTACCGTTGCAAGTGGCGCCGTAGTAACAGCTACACTAATTCCAACGGAAGAAGCGGTTGAACATCCTGTCGCATTAGTTACCACTACTGAATAAACACCCGTTGACGTAGCCGTATAAGAAGATGTGATTTCCTGCGGAATGTTAATGCCATTTTTTCTCCATTGGTATGTATACCCTGTGCCGTTGATAGCTTTAAGTAAGACATTTTTCCCGGCGCAGAAAGAAGTAGCTCCCGCGGCAACTACTGCTGCCAATGGAACAGTATTCACCGTTACTGTAACTGCTGGTGAGGTAACCGAACAACCCCCGGCATTCGTAACCACAACACTGTATACTCCGGATGCCGCTGCCGTATAATTAACGAGTGTCGCATCAGGGATATTGATGCCTGATTTTTTCCATTGATAAGTATAATTGGTTCCCGTATTTGCCTTGAGTGATACAGTCTGGCCGGCGCAAAAAGTCAGCGGCCCGGCGGGAGTAATCAGAGCAGCAGGCAAAGGATTTACCGATACCGGAATCGCCGCGGATGTTACAGAACAACCGCTTGCATTAGTGACTGTCACCATGTATTGACCTGCTGTGGTAGCGGCATAAGAAGGTTGTATAGCATCCGGAATCGGAGTGGCTCCCCGTATCCATTGATAAGTATAACTGGTTCCCGTGTTGGCTTTCAGCAATACATTTTTGTCTGCACAAAAAGTAGTAGACCCGGCGGGAGTTATTGCAGCAAGTGGCAAAGGTTTTACTACTACATTAAAACCGGCAGATGTGGCAGAACATCCGGAAGCGTTAGTTACTGTTACTATATAAATACCTGTCGCCACAGCGTTGTAGTTTGATAAAGTAGCACCGGCAATATCAACGCCTGCTCTTTTCCATTGGTAAGTATAGCCCGTACCTGAAATTGCTTTTAATTGCACACTCCTTCCTTCACAAAATGTCAATGCTGTCGCTGCTACTACAGCCGCCTGCGGCACATTATTCACCGTCACATTGATGACCGCGGAAGTGTTTGAACAACCCGCAGCATTGGAGACGACTACGGAATAAGTTCCGGCAGCCGTAGCCGTATAATTTGATGAATTGGCATTAACAATATTAACCCCTGATTTTTTCCATTGATAAGTATACCCGGTACTGCTAACAGCTTTCAGTAGTACATTTTTGCCGGCACAGAACGATACCGGTCCTGCGGCAGCTACATTCGCCAATGGGAAAGCGACAACTGTTACAACAGCTTCGGGGGAAGTGGCGGAAGCACCAGTTGCATCAGTAACTACAACCGTGTATGCGCCCGGAAGAGTAGCGGTGTAATTTGATTGAACGGCTCCTGCGATATTTACGCCGGCTTTTTCCCATTGATAAGTGTATCCAACTCCCTTATTTGCTTTTAGCTGTGCGTTTTGACCAGTGCAGATCGCCAATCCGGCGGCCGCGATTGTCGCATTTAATACGGGAATATCGGCCGGCGCATCGGCTATCCAAACCTCGCTGCCGAACATGGTATTGGTAGCCGCCACCAATACTTTCGCACCATACTCAAAAAAATCAGTGGGATCAGATCCAATGATGCCAGGTTCTATTTCACTCACCAGTCTTGTACCCAACTCGGCGCCGTTGCTCAGCCATGCTTCACTACCAGCAACACCATCATTAGCGGCAAAGAATACATTGCTTCCTGCTCTTTTCAGAGCAGTGGGATTGCTGCCGGCGGCACCTGGTTGAATATCTTTTATCAGGATAGTTCCGGTGGCGGTACCATTACTTCCCCACAATTCCCGCCCGGCTATGCCATCATCTGCGGTGAATAACACAATGCCATTCAGATTGGTAAATAAATCCGGGTTACTGCTTGCAGGGCCACTGAAAATATCTTTTACCAAAACGGTTCCCGCATCGGTACCGTTGCTTTTCCAGACTTCCACTCCATTAATGCCATTGTCTGCTGAAAAATAAAGAACGCCGTTAACATTGGTGAGTGATGCAGGATTGCTGTTGTTGCCAGCAGCATTAATATTTTTTACTAATGCAGTACCGGCTTCGGTGCCGTCGCTTTTCCAGAGCTCGATACCATTGACGCCATCATCTGCTGCGAAATAAAGTACTGCATTGATAGCGGTTAAATAAACAGGACTACTGCTATTACTGCCGACATTGATATTTTTGATCATAACCGTTCCTGCATCCGTACCATCACTTTTCCATAACTCAATGCCATCGGTTCCGTTGTCAGCCGTAAAATAAAGAACCCCATTTACGTTAAGCAGGTTAGCAGGATTGCTGTCACCCGCTCCGGGATTAATATTTTTTACCATTACCGTGCCATCGCCTGTACCATCTGATTTCCATAATTCATAACCGTTTGTTCCATCCGTGGCAGAGAAAAAAAGAAACTGGTTTACAGAAGTAAGATGGGAAGGATTGCTGCCTCTTTCCCCGCTGCCCAAATTTTGATTAATTTCTTTTATTTTCGACGTGGTACCTCCTGAATATAGCCCCAGGCCATCGGTTTTATATAATTCATATCCATGCGATCCATTGGTAGCTGAAATGAATAATTCTCCATTATGATTTGCAATCTCCCTTGGTGAGCTACCACCTAAGGTAAAAATCCAGGTTGATTGAGCAGTTCCGGAAAGTGTGCCATCGGTTTGGTATACCTCCCTGCCTCTTGCATAAGCGGGACCGCCATCGCCATTGAAAGCTGTAAAATAAACCTTGCCGTTCATGGCAGTGAATTTTTGGGGGCTGCTGCCAGCCGTTCTAAAAATATCTTTCACCAATAAAGTACCATTTGTTGTTCCATCGGACTTCCACAATTCCCTGCCATTAATTCCATTGTTCGCTTTAAAAAATAAAACCCCATTCGCTTCGACAAATCCCTGTGGAGCACTGCCGCCGGCCGCACGATAAATATCTTTTACCAAAACCGTTCCTGCCTCAGTACCGTCGCTTTTCCAAAGCTCCCCGGAAGTATTGCAATCAAAAGGACCCGTTCCCGGTGGCGGAGCGACTTCGTTATTGGCAGAAAAAAACAGGACCCCGTTTACATTGATCAATGAAGAGGGATCGCCGCTTTCAGTTCCGGGGAAAATATCTTTTACCAAAACCGTTCCTGCATCAGTACCATCACTTTTCCATAATTCTTCACCATTAATGTCGTCGTATCCCTTAAAAAATAATAGTCCGTTAACGTTAGTTAAATAGTCCGGACTGCTATTGTCATTCAGATCCTTCACCAAACCAGTTCCGGTGGTAGTACCATCCGATTTCCATAAACTAATTCCGTCGGCAGAAGTATACGTAAAAAAATAAACAATATTATTCGCCGTAGCGAAACTGTGGATATTGCTTCCATCGAAGCCCGGTTCAATATCTTTTATCATTATGGTTCCCGCATCCGTTCCGTCGCTTTTCCACAACTCTGCTCCGTTTACCCCGTCACTACCTACAAAAAATAAAGTACCATCGGCATTATAAAAATTATTGTAGCTGGTAAAACCTGAACCGGCATATATATCTTTTATTAATACTGTGCCTGCTACTGTTCCGTTACTTTTCCAAAGAGTGTACCGGTAGGGAGGGATATTCTCATTAACAGTAAAAAATAAAGTACCATTCACATCGGTGATATTTTGAATAGAAGAGGTCCATTTTAATGGGATAGTGCCGGCTTCCGTACCATCCGATTTCCATAGTTCATTGGCGTTTTCCTTGTAAATAAAATAAAGAATTCCATTAGAACTGACAAGGTTGTCAATTTGGTAGTTAGGCCAGATTTTAACTATAACTGTTCCGGCTTCCGTACCATCGCTTTTCCAAAGTTGTTGTGTGCTTGTATTGCCATCATAGGCATTAAAGAAAAACAGGTCATTTATTTTGACAAGTGATTGGATACCCGATATTTCTTTTACACGCAGGGTGCCTGCACCAGTGCCGTCGGTTTTCCATAGTCCTCCTGAGTATGTATTGTTTACTGTAAAATACAATGAACTACCGAGTGCTGTCAGGTTCAGGGGTTGCGGCCTGGTACCGAGACATGAACTGAGACCACCTGCATTAATGTCTTTGGTTAAAGTAAAAGGCTGTCCAAAAACCGGAACCTGAATAATTAAAATAATGAAGATAATAGCTGCGAGGAATATCTTTCTTATAGCCGAAGGTTTAATGGTTGATTAAAATGGATACTTCGGCTTAGCAAAGATTGGACATACTAAAGCTAAGAAAGGCAGAGAACACTATAAAAAAAAATTTCATGGGTGATCGTCCTAAGCATTTACCATTACCTGCAGGAATAAAATTGTAGTTCCTCACCGCTTCGGGTAAATAGATAGATTGCACAGCTTTGTCAACTCTTCTTATTTCACCTTTCGGTATTTCTCCTCCAGCACAAAGTCAAACAGGCCGGTATTCGGCAGGGAATAAGTTGGCTGGTCGATTTTGGTTTTGAGATGCAGCAGCGAATCATTCAGCAGCAACACGGGAAATTTATAAAAACCTTCGCTATGCAGTACGTACAGTGTATCATGCAGAAGCTCAATTTGACAATTGCCGCAATTGAGCTGGTTGGATTGATAAGTTTTATTGGCGTTAAGCTGGAGGAATTTTTGATAGCTTGTATCGCTGGCTTCCGCTACCCATTCATCAGGTTTATAATCGAAGGTCCGCAGGCTGCTGGTTCTGATCCACTTTCCTGTCAATTTGGACGGCAGATCATTGGTAGTGGAGGGAAATATGTTGTTGTTGCGGGAAGCTGGCAGATCCTCCTTGTTGGTGCAGGCCTGGAAAAGCAGGATAATAACAGATAAAGCGAGCAACCGTACCATCGTAAAAAATTAATAAGTTTTACTTTCTTGCCAAATTCGGTTTGCGATCAACGCATCAGGTTGATTGAATAAAAATAGTCAATTCGGCGCAAAAGGCAAAGGTGATAATTTCTCCAAACGGTAAAAGAGTTTTGAGGCAATATAGCTCCGGCGAATTCGATGCATCTGCTAATGGCAAACCATTGGGTAACCGTTTGCGAAAATTTTCTTTTGATTTTTTCTTTATTTATGTCAGTAAAAGATGATGAAGGTATCACAACATCCTTCCTGGGTTCGATTCATGTCGGTAACAAGCAGGAAAGCTGCTGTTTTATTACCGAAGCAGATAAAACAAAGGCTGCCGGTTCCCAGCGCAGCAGGTCAATGCTAATAGCTGTCTTAATCTCAGGAATACACCAGTTGTCCCTGCCTGCGTCAACTTGCGCGTCAATTAATTTTATATTTACAGATGAAGACGGCTTGCCTCACAGCACTGCTTGGCTGTTTAATGATAACGGCATCCGGTCAGCAGGGTGATGCGCAAAGGCGGGATTTTATTAATGAAATAATTGCCAGGGCCGCCCGTCAACCGGCACTCGCTATGCCATTTGACAATATTTCCCGCACAGATATAAAAATGCCCGCCGGCCTGTTGTTGAACCCAACTTCACACCAACAAACTATAAAACCAGGGCCGGTAAGTCAACCGGCCGGAACGATAAAAGCAAAATCCCCCTCCACTAATTCGAGACCCGACGCAGCTTGTAAAGATTCATCTTACCGCCGGTTGATTGGCATACAGCATGGCTATCTTTCCATTCAATCGGTTACGCAATCTAAAGACGGCGGCATGTTTCTCAGCGCCACGATGAATGACAGCACACTGCTTCCTAATCCCTGGTGGAAAAGTTATGGATTGCTGATAAAACTTGATAAAGATGGAAATGTACTATGGCTTAAACAATTTGATGACCTTACACACGCCAATTATAGTTTCTTTAGTGTGATGAAGGTTTTTGAACTTCCCAACCGGGATATTATTTGCACCGCCTTTCTTAACAACGATGCCAATACCAACGCCTACAGAACCGTGATCTTTCGCCTCGGCAATACTGGCAATATCATCTGGCGAAACTGCCTGCAATCAGACATTGGCCTGTTCAATAGCCCAACCGGTACATTCACTTTTTGGATAGAAAGCGTGGCGGAAGGGTTGAACGGTGACCTGGTCTTATGCGGAACGAGCAACTCCAACCTGGCAAGCAGAAAATTGGAAACCGTAGTACGGTTGGACAACCAGGGGAAATTAGTATGGAACGCTAATTATGGCAATCATAGTACTGATGGCGCTTATCTCTTTGGTTCCGAAGGCATTTCGGCTTTTGTTCAAAATGGACAAATCATCCTGGTAGGATTGAGCCACGGTACCAACGAACCTGAAACGGCTCCTGCTGTTAATTTTCTTACATTAAATTATAACAATGGCGCATTATTGAACAGGCGTTTTTTCAAACCCGCCGCCGGCTTTGAAAAATGGTTTACTTTTTGGGGAAATCAATTTACCCTCTTAGAAAATGGTCATTATTTGTTCTATGGCAAGTTGTTTTCTGATTTGATGCATACAGCGACGATCAAAGACCATTTCGGCATTATTGAGTTTGACGCTTCGTTTAACCTGGTCAATGCTTATACGATAAGTTCCGGCCTGGCTACTAACTATTATAACGATGCATTGCAGTTTGATGCATCCGGTAAAGGACTGATCTCCCTCTTAGAAAACCTGAATATCGATGAAACAAATATTTATTTTGGGAGCTTTCATCAACAGCAGTTTCAAAACCAACGAAAAACTTATTATAACCATATACGTTTGCCCGGCAATAATGGCTTTGCTTTTCTTCCCGGTAATGCCTACGGGTTTGTACAATCTTATTTTGAAGACCACCCGGTCACCAAAAGTTATATTGAATTCAGGAAGATGCATGACAGTGATACATCATCATTTTGCCTAGGAACAGAAACCAACCCTCTTCGTTTTCTTCCATTAGCAATCACAGAGGATCCAACCTGGTATTTACTGGATATCTATGAGCCCAATAAAATGACGGAGCTGCAAACAGCCATTAGCGAGACAGATACCCTTTCCAGCAACTGGTATACTGCCTGCCGGCAGACCAATTATTGCGATACGCTAAAAATTCACAGCGATCCGGCCCTTTGCGCAAATCTTCCTTCCATAACATTTACGGCATTTAAAAATGCAGCATGCGGTGCGTCTGTACAATGGGATATAAATAAAGCTGTGTTAGACAGCTTACAGGTTTTAACGGATACTTCGGTCACGATCTGGTTCAAGAAGATGGATTGGCAGGGTAAATTATACGCCAGCCTTCCTGCCGGGGAATGTTTTGCCCTTGTGCAGGATGTGATCCCCGTAAACATAACAAGATTGCCGCCATCGCAACTAAACCTCGGGCCGGATACAGTATTATGTAATTCCACTAAGGTCATACTGAGTGCGGGAAATAATTTTTCTGCTTATCAATGGCAGGATGGAAGCACTAATGCTGTACTAACCGCCGATACACCAGGCATATACTGGGTAAAGGCTACTGACTTCTGTGGTAATAATCATACCGACAGCATTATCATCGATCCTTTCAATGCATTAATAAATTCGATTCCCGACAGGATAAAATGTAATAATGACACCCTGCACTTGCTCGCCCTCCCGGGTTTTATCAATTATACATGGTCAAACAATTACGATATTAATACCCTGACCGGCCAGGAGGTGGTGATCAATCCTTTGACGGATACCGCTTACTATCTCAAAGCGGAGAAATCACCCGGATGTTTTGCGTATGATACCATAAGAATAAAAGTAAATCAGTCTGCGGCAATAAACATGGGAGAAGATATTAATTTTTGTTCCGGTGATAGCGCCATACTTCATGCGGCGCCGGGCTTTGATCAATACCAGTGGAGTAATGGTAGTTCATCACAACAGATCTTCGTTTTCCAAACAGGATCTTATTCAGTGGTGGGTTTGGCGGCAAATGGATGCAAATCATATGATACGGTGAAAGTGACTGTGTGGACCAATCCTTTAGTGGAATTAGATGACAACCCGCAATTATGTATCGGTTCATCAAGAACCCTGCAGCCGGGAAATTATGCCGCTTATCTCTGGCAGGATGGAACTATATCCAATTCATTTACTCTACATGATATTGGTATCTATTACGTGACCGTTACTGATGGCAACCATTGTACCGGAAGCGATACTGTTCGAATTACAACCCTGTTGCCGGCACCCGTCAATTTTCTACCTGCTGATACAACTATTTGTAATTATGGAAACCTGCTGCTCCAACCTGTCCACAGGTATGATCAATACAGGTGGAGCAACAACGCTTCTTCTCCATCCATCAATATAATAGCTCCAGGAGTATATTGGCTATTAGTGACGGACAAGAACCATTGCACGGGCAGGGATTCGATTACAGTATTTCCGAAAGAATGTCTTAACGGGTTTTATATCCCCAATGCTTTTACACCTGACAATAATGGCCTTAATGATTTTTTTAAACCCATCATTCCGGGTACTGTAGAAGAATACCAATTTACCATTTACAACCGATGGGGCCAGTTGATATTTACGACCAAAGATCTTTCTAAAGGTTGGGATGGAAATTTTGGAGGAGCCGTTCAGGCCACCAATGTATTTGCCTGGATATGTACTTACCGTTTACACGGGCAAGCTGGAAAAAAAGAAACGGGAAAAGTAGTACTGATAAAATAAATATATATTGTTGCAATTATTGTTTTCATAAAGCAACTCTTTACGCTGTGATACCTGTTGCATGGTTTGAAAAATTATTTGGAACACAAAGCCAGAATAATTTATTAGCTTACCATCTTACCAAATCGTTACGGTTAAATACTTCATTTATAAATTCAGGAAAACATGAGATTCGTACAGATAACTCATCCGGATCATGGCAGGAAGGTCGCATTGGTCCGGGAACCATCGTTGGTTTTGTTAGATCATATAAGTTCGGTGTATGAACTGGCGATAGAAACGATCCAATCGGGAAAAGATATCAAAGGCATTGTGGAAAAAAATTTGTCCGGTTCAGCATTAGATTATGATGCCGTTTATAATGGAGCAGATGAATGGACTTTATTGCCTTCGTTTGATTGTCCCAAAAATGTTTTTAGCTGCCTGGTTTCCGGCACAGGACTTACACATAAGAACAGTGCTCTCAACCGGCAAATGATGCACCAGGCCGGCGGAGATAATTTGACGGATAGCATGAAAATGTATCAGTGGGGATTAGAAGGCGGCCAGCCAACAGATGGAATGATCGGTACGCAACCAGAATGGTTTTATAAGGGAACCGGCGCCATATTGAAAGCACATAATCAAACTTTGTCTGTACCAACTTATTCGTCTGACGGAGGTGAAGAACCCGAAGTAGCGGGAGTCTATTTAATTGACAATAACAGCCAGCCGGTTCGTATAGGTTTTACAACAGGGAATGAATTTTCAGACCATGTCATGGAAAGAAAAAATTATTTATACCTCGCTCCTTCCAAATTGCGCAATTGCGCCATTGGACCGGAGCTTGTTATTGATATGAAATTTTCGGATATTGAAGGAACCGTAAAAGTTATCCGTGATAAAAAAGAATTATGGTCTGCAGATATTCATACCGGTGAAAAAAACATGGCCCATTCATTGGCCAATCTGGAATACCATCATTTCAAATACAGTGATCACCGGCAACCCGGGCAGGCGCATATTCATTTTTTTGGCGCGGATGCCTTCAGTTTTGGTAACGGAATAAAATTGGAAACAGGTGACGAAATGCAGGTCCATTGGGAAGGAATGGGACGAGCTTTGGTTAATACCATTCAAGTAGAAAATGGAAAAGAAGAATTTATTAAGGCCAGGTCAATTAATCACCCGGAATAGTTTACCGGGATAATATCAATCATTCATGCATAGCAACAAGCCTACAAAAATCAGGTTCAGGGTACTGGCGCTGATTTTTTTTTGTGTGGTGATTAATTACATGGATCGTTCTAATATTTCGGTGGCGGCAACCGCTATTACAAAAGATCTGCAGTTAACGTCGGTACAATTAGGCATTTTGTTTTCTGCTTTTGGATGGACCTATGCCGCTCTTCAGATTCCCGGGGGCTTCCTCGTTGACCGTTTTGCGGCAAGGATTCTATATGCTTTTTGTTTGATCAGCTGGTCATTGATGACTTTGCTGCAGGGAATGATAAAAGGATTTGCGGGTTTGTTTGGACTGAGGCTGGCCATCGGTGTGTTTGAGGCGCCCTCCTATCCTATCAATAATTTTGTTGTTACTTCCTGGTTCCCTGATAAGGAAAGAGCTACGGCTATCGCTATATACACTTGTGGCCAGTTTCTCGGTCTTGCTTTCCTGACACCTGTATTGATTGCGATAGAACATTACCTCGGTTGGCGATGGTTATTCATCATAACAGGTTTTACAGGTATAGTGTGGGGTTTTGTATGGTATCGCTTTTATCGCAATCCCACAGAACATAGTAAGGTCAACAGGGAAGAACTAAAGTATATAGAAGATGGAGGCGGACTAATAAACAGGCCGAAGGGAAACCACGCTAATGAAAATTCAAAAGTTAAATGGGATAGTCTGAAAAAAGCATTCAGCTATCGTAAACTTTGGGGAATATATATCGGCCAATTCGCGGTCAACTCTACACTTTGGTTTTTTCTTACCTGGTTTCCTACCTATCTCGTGAAGTATCGCGGGTTAAATTTCTTAAAATCGGGTATTCTTACTTCAGTTCCCTTTTTGGCGGCCTGTGCAGGCTTACTCACTTCAGGATTTTTATCCGACTATTTGCTAAGAAAAAATGTATCGATCAATATCGCCCGAAAAGCCCCTGTGATATTTGGTCTTTTGTTATCGGCTTCCATTATCGGCGCTAATTATGTTGACAGCACGCCGTGGATCATTTTCTTTATGGCGATCGCCTTTTTTGGAAATGGATTCGCTACTATTACATGGGTATTTGTTTCCACATTGGCCCCAAAGGACCTGATAGGGGTAACAGGCGGTGTATTTAATTTCATAGGCAATTTAGCTTCCGTGGTTATACCGGTTGTTATTGGCTGGCTGGCACGCAATGGCGACTTTGAACCGGCATTGTTGTTTATTGGCGCAGTAACAATCATTGGCGCCTGTTCTTATATTTTTATCGTGGGGAAAATTGAACGGATAGGAGAAGAAAAACATATACGAGGATAACGGAACGGAAATTAATGTCAACCGCATTGCCGGTATTAAACTATCATCTATCGTTTATCTTATTGTAAAAGGCGATCGATCGCCCTGTTGAATTCATCCAAAGGAAAAGGCTTTTCAAAAAAGACATCAGCGCCGTTTGCCAAAGCAACATCGCGTACAGTACCAAAACCGGAAATCATAATGATCTTTAGCGAAGGATATTTTTTCTTAAGATAACTAATAAAATCAACGCCGAAGCCATCCGGGAGTTTATTGTCTAAAATGATCACCGCAGGTTGTTCTTTCTGAAGATATTCATCGGCCGACAAAAGATCGCTTACATAATCCATTTGG
The DNA here is from genome assembly GCA_040007815.1 of Chitinophagaceae bacterium. Lineage (GTDB taxonomy): Bacteria > Bacteroidota > Bacteroidia > Chitinophagales > Chitinophagaceae > Terrimonas_B. The sequence goes on along the minus strand of JBDTUH010000022.1, from coordinate 105,229 downwards.
AGTTCCCTGTCATTAAGGATCATATCCATCACTAACCCTATCTGGCCCTCGTCGTCGACAACCAGTATTTTTTTTGTCTCTTTAGTTTTCTTGCTGGTCGTTTTTGACATATCGGTTTTTTTAAATTGATGATCATAGCTTCTTTTAATGAAGAACCTATAATGCCCGAAAGCAAAATTATAGCAAATTGCCTGCCTCGATTGCATTTTAGCCGTTAAATTCTTCCTGCTATCCGTTCCCCCAAGTAAAATAAACAGGATTATGTACGCACCGGGGCTAAATTAAACAGGCAGCGGTCCCCTGGAAATCGCTGTTAAGTCATTCTAAACTTCAGGTTTTGTAAATTTATGCCGCACTAATGAGCCATACATCATTTTTTCAAAAGATAAGGAACTATACCCAACTAACCCCGGAAGCGGAAAGTGCCTGGTTGGCCCTGCTCCATGAAAAAAAATATAACAAAGGAGATAATTTTATTGCAGAGGGCCAAATACCCCGGAAATTGGCCTTTGTCGTGAAGGGGCTTTTTTCGCAATACTATATTTCAAATGATGGTGATATTGTGATTAAATATTTCTTTCCTGAGCAACGCATTGCAGGCTCCATCAGTGCGATGCTTACCGGCACACCCGGCATCTTTACGATCACAGCTCTTGAAAACACCACCGTCCTGGAATATGATTTTGGCGCATTTAAAAAGTTAGTAGCGCAATACCCCGATATCGCTTCTTTTTACATCCGGTATATGGAACAGCATTGGATCATTGAGAAAGAACCCTACGAGATTTCATTGCGTCATGATACGGCGAAAACGAGATATGATCAGTTCGTTCAAAAATACCCGGGCCTGGTCAAGCGGTTAAAAAAACACCATATTGCTTCCTTCCTCGGCATCACTCCCACACAACTAAGCTGGATATTTTTTGCCAACAAATAATTTTTTTCGTTTTCTCAACATATGTAAATGTTTTGCGGAGAACTCTGCCGCATTTTTACACTCTCATCAAAAATTTAAAATTATGGCGACAAAAATCTTTATCAACCTGCCTGTAAAAGACATTGAAAAATCAAAATCATTTTTCAGCGGGCTCGGCTTCTCTTTCAATCCACAGTTCACCGATGAAAAGGCGGGCTGCATGATCATCAGCGAAAATATATTCGCCATGCTGCTCGATGAAAATTACTTCAAAACATTTACCCGGAAAAAAATAAGCGATGCGAAAACAACTACAGAAGTACTCATCGCTATTGACGCCGCATCCAAAGAAGAAGTACAACAAACAATAAAAAAAGCAAAAGAACTGGGAGCAGAAATTTATGCTGAGCCGCAAGACCATGGCTGGATGTACCAGCACAGCTTCGCGGATCCGGACGGGCATCAGTGGGAGATTATGTCCATGGACCAAAGCTTGTTACCTAACCAGGAATAATGGGGAAGCGATATTGAATACAAGTATTTCTGTATCGGCTCACGCCGATGCAGAAATCAAGTGAATTTATACGAGTTATATAAATGAATTACTTAAATTGGTTATAAAAAATAAAATCTATGACTGCAAAAACAACCAAACTGCTTTACTGGATCTTTACTATTGCGTTTGCCGGACTCATGATAGCTTCGGCTATACCCAACGCATTAAATACAGAGGAGTCTGAAAAATTCCTGCACGGCATGCTCGGGTATCCTAATTATATCATTCCTTTTATCGGCGTCGCGAAGATAATAGGGTCGGTCATTATTTTAATTCCGGGTTTGAAAAAAATAAAGGAATGGGCTTATGCGGGATTATTTTTCGACCTGGCCGGTGCTGTTTACTCAGGCGCGGCTGTAGCAGGAAAATTTGATCCAATGATGCTGACCATGCTGGCGTGGATCGTACCAGGCATTATATCTTATGTTCTCTGGAATAAGAGAATGAATGTAGAAACAGCAGTACATTAAACGGGTATTATCCATCATACCAACAAGATTGCGTTGCCACGCAGTTGTAGTAATTTGTCGCTGCTCTTAAAACTTCCGCAACATCTTTATTTTTATCAAAAGAACGAACTGCTCAGGCGGTTCGTTCTTTTTCGTAATACTGTTTTAAACCCATCCTCTCCAGCAATTGCCAGTAGCGCTCATCCTTATTAAACAGCTGGCTGAGCGGATAACGTAAGGCGTACACAATACTTCCCACCTGCTTTTCATAGCAGGCATTAAGGTGATAAAATGCTTTATCCAAATCTCCCAATGCAGCGTAGCAGTTAGCGAGGTCGCTCTCCAGGGAAACTCCTGAATCTTCTTCAGACCGGCGATGCAATTGCTCAAGATAAGGGTCAGCTTCTTCCTTTCTTCCCAAAAGCCCCAATGCTATGACATACCCGGTAACTCCTTTTCCCGGCTGATTTACTGCCTGGCGAATCTGGTCCCAGCAGACAAGGGATTGTTGAAAATCCCCCTTAGCCTGGTATACAAAAGCCAATTTCTCCAGTGGTGTTCGCCAGGTTGGATCCATTTCAATTGTTTTTAGGAGTTGTTTTTCCGCCTCGTCAGTACGTTGAGCATACAGCAAAGCTTCCCCTAACTGGTTATTTTTCATTAGTGATAAAGGATCTGCCTGAAGTGACAGTTCTGCTTCTTCCACCATACGTTTTCTATCGTTGATGATGGCATAATAATGTGAGGCTACATAATGTGATTCAGAATTATTGGGTGCAACCAGGAAAGCTTTTTTGATGTTGTTGTATGCTTCATCGAATTCAAACTCAAAATACAGCTGGAGCCTCGCCATGCTCAGGAATGACTGCGGCAACCTGCTGTTAAACCGGATGGCATTGAGTGACGCGGTTCGTACTTTATCAATCACCAAAGCAGGCTTTACATGACCAATTGAAGCCAGTGCCGTATAACAGGTGGCTAACATGGCATGAGCATTCGCAAACGAAGAATCCAATTCAATTGCCTGTTCAAAAAACTGAATGGCTTTATGATAATCAGGAGGGGTTCCCTTGTTGAAGAAAAATAATCCCTTCAGGTAAAGCTGGTAAGCATCTATGTTTTGAGAAGGCTCATGCGTGTCCGCGGGTTTGCTGAGCATTTGTTCCCGCATACGGTTGCAAATGATACCTGAGATTTCATCCTGCAATTCGAAAATATCGTCGAGATTCCTGTCAAATGTTTCCGACCATAGCTGGTAACCATCCGCTGTATTCACCAATTCGGCCGTGATGCGAACCCGGTTGCCGGCTTTGCGTACACTTCCTTCCAGCACTTTGCTCACGTTAAGCGCCTTTCCTATTTCACGAACGTCCTGGTTTTTACCTTTAAAACTAAAACAGGATGTGCGGCAGGTTAACTGCAGGCCATCAATTTTAGAAAGCACGTTAATAAGTTCTTCTGTAATACCATCACTGAAGTATTCGTTGTCGGCATCGTTACTCATGTTTACAAATGGCAACACTGCCAGCTTATTCTTTGGTTCGGCTGTCTTACCACTGAGATCAGCTTTTTGCGGTACAGTCAGCCCTTCATTGACTATGGTAAAAATTTCTACCGGCCTTGAAACATTCTTCAGGTTAAATAAACCCATCGAAAGACTGTTGATAAGGGGTTGATTTTTTATTTCATCAAATACCCTGTCTGAAATAAAAACTGAGCCCACCACGGCAAGAGATTCTATCCGGGAGGCAAGATTCACTCCATCTCCGTACACCCCACTATCATCAATAGTAATATCTCCTATATGAATGCCTATGCGTAAGGGTATCTGCGGGTGCTTGCAAAAAATCTGCTGCATCGCTACGGCTGCATTAACGGCATGAATAGCGCTGGTAAAAATGGAAAGTGTACCATCGCCATAGTATTGAATGATCCTGCCACTGTGATCTGCCATCGCCTTTTCAAAAACTTCCCTGTGCCGGTTGCGGCGCTCGATCGCCACCTGCTCATTTTTTTGCATGAGTGCGGTATATCCTTCCATGTCAGTAAACATGATAGCAGCTAACTGGCGGGTTGCTTCCATACTAAGATTAAAAATAGGTCAAAATTACTTTCCTCAGTCCTTGCAGCTGTTCGCCAAAAAAACATGTATAGTCTTTGTGCAGGGTGATGCATTGTTATGGCGACTGCGAACAAAGGGAGGAGGAAGCAAGCGAAGGATCAACCATCAAACGCACCGGAAAGAATAGCCTTCACTGCGTAAATTTTCATAAATAAGTTCTGAATGATGTCCATTTTAATCAACTCTATTTGTTAATAGCTATAATCAAAAAAAGCAACCATAAAACATCTAAACAATCAGCCATGAAACTAAAATTAGTATTGCCTTCTTATGTCCCGCTTCCACTGGCCGTATTGGCCATGGTAACTTGTGTTTTTATTTTCAAAACAAAATCACAACAGATAGAAAAATTAAACAAAGCAAATATGGGTAGGCCAGTTATTTTTTCGACTTACATCTTTCCGGGTGGCTCTTGCAAGGAAGCCATGGAATTTTATAAATCCTGCGTTAGCGAAGAATTGAGCTTGACAATTGTTGGCGAATCGCCAATGAAAGGGCTTTTTCGTGGATCAATGCGCAAAAAACTGCTGAATGTAAAATTAGCAGGCGGGAATATTGACATTTCAGTATCTGACTGGTTAGACCCATTAGAAGCATTTGTACAAGAAAATACCGTTTGTCTTTATTTAAGTGGAGGTCAATTCGATGAACTCAAAAATTTATCCGGCAAGAAATTTTAATCACATTCGACAGCGTTGTTAAGTAGTAATGTGAATTTTCCGTTTGAAAAATTAAAACGACGGTTCCTTAAACGGTTCTTACCAAAGCCTTATTTGTTGGAAAGTCTGCAAATCATTTTTCATTTCACAATCGTACTTATTCCCTTTCTAAAATATATTTTGTTATCCCAGCCCACGGCTTCCGCCACCCACACCACCGCCTGGATGGGCACGGGCACTCCTTTTACTTTACCGTCCCAGCCCGATCCGGAATTTTTAGTTTCGAATATAAGTTGGCCCCAACGGTTATATATTTTAAAATAATGTAGCTCTTTTATGCCAGCCAGTACGGGTCTCAAAATATCATTGAGTCCGTCCTGGTTGGGAGTAAACGCAGTAGGTACATAGATATCCGGTCGGGCAATTATTTTTACCAGTTGTGTATCCACCGTTGCACAGCCAGAATTTGTTTTTATATCAATCGTATATAGTTGATCGGTCTTGCCATTGAAAACCGGGGAATTTATATTGGGGTCATTTAAATTAAAAGAAGGTTTCCATAAAAAAATGTCACCGAAACTCCTGGCTTCCATGTCTGTTGGCACGTTTGCGACAGCATATTTTACCGGGTAATTAATCCCTTGTTTCGGATAATCAATATCTACGATTTTTTTTAAAGTAACTGCGTGGCAGCCATCATTGTTAAACAATGCTGCATAGTACTCACCCGATTCAACGGGTTTATATACTGTTTGATTGGCTCCATTAATGACAACATTATCACGGTACCATTGGATACTATCAGCTGGTTGAACGGTGAACAACGGCGCATCGCTATTGCCATCACAATAATCGAGGCTGCCTTTCACTCCGAGGGAATCATTGACGGATGAAGGATTGACAAAAACCGTGTCCTGATCCATGCATCCTCCTCCGCTACTGCTTACAGTCAGAATATAATTAGTCGGGGCAACAGGGTTGGCAAATGGATTTGAAACCGCCGCATCTGACAGGCCTTGTGGAGGCCGCCAACTATAGACCAAACCGGGATCAGCGGAAACTCCAACGAATACTGAATCGTTATTACATAAACTTCTGTCTATACCGGCATTTGCAGTGACAGAAAATATATTGGTTGCCCTTGCATAAAAAGTGTCGACACATCCATAACCATCACCTGGAAACACCTCGACCGGGATGACTGCCCCAATACCTGCCTGTGGAGATAAACTAAGAATTGGATCTGTGCCCAATACTTGTGTAAAATCATTGTTGAACCATACGTAATTCCGATAACCCGGGGGACCTGTAAAGTTTATCAATGTATCACCGGGACAGTATTTCGCTCCCGTAAATTCAGCGTTACATTCCGTATTCACATCGATGTACGCATAACCGAAATGATCAAAATAAGTGCAATCAGCCGTTTTAAAAAAAAGCTTTATTGTTTCCCCGGCATGACCATTCAGGTTAATCGAATTGGATGTCCATTCTTTATACCAGAGAGGAACACCGTTGACAAAGTTCGGAGCTATTTTGAAACCGGGAGTTAGAGGGCCAAATGGATGAAATTCTAGCGAGGAACAACTTATTACCTGGTTTCGCGTAAGATTTGTCACTTCCACTTCGAATCTTGGTTGCTGGTATTCTAAATGAGGTGACTCCTGGAATACGATAGCATAGTTGTAAATAATAGTAAAAAGATTCCTGTCCGCAGGAATAGTAAACTCATAGGAAAGACCCTCGGCAAGAGCTCCGCCTTCATCATTTCCCAATTTTACGGAATGCCCGCTCCCGTTAGGACAGTTTATGGGAAAATTTCCATACGGATCAAGGCCATTCCCCGGCAAAGATGAATACATCGTATGACGATTAAAAACCGGCTGAGTCGTGGGGGAAAGCCGTATGACATTGGTCATTCCATCTTCCAGCAAAAATCCCACATGGCAGGTCCACCCATCAAAAGTTCCGGTTTCAAAATCAATATTTTTGGGACAATCCTGTGCGTGAACGATCAAACAATGGAAACCCAAAACCAATACTTTGATTGAACGGAATAAAAATTTAGTCTTCATACCAAAAGTGGAACCGGGATGTTTCATTATTACTCCGTTGATGGATAAACGCGGTTCGCCATTACAGAACCGGTATTTAAGTTAAGAAAAAATAACGGGGGTTGCCCGTAGAAGTTTTGATTGTAATCACCAGATGGATTGTGTACTTCCGCTTGATTGATTGGAGTAAAATAAAAGAGCCCCGCTTTTCAAACGGAGCTCCTTACAAATTAGGTGTGCTGATCAGGCCGTGGCTTTTACACCTCTGCCATTGTACCAGCCAATTATGGCGCCGACAATCGCTGACACTACTATAGTGGCAAGCACATCCACAACAATAGTTACCATGGAATCACTCAAATCCATAAAAGCGTAATTGAACAGATCAATTGATGCACTCGTTAATAATCCCACCACCGCCCCTATGGTAGCACCTGCAGCAGCGGATGCTGCACCTGCTTTGCTGAGAATGTAAGAAAGCAAAAAACCTATCAGGAGATTGGCCGCAATCAGGGCCCACCAGATCATGTTTTCATCGGTTCGCATTGCTGCTTTTCCGGACGCCGTCGCATGTCCTTGCATAAAACTCATAAGCAGCGTACCCCAAACTAACCAGCCAAGAAAGAAATTGACAATACCGCCAATGATTCCTCCAACGAGAAACTTGTTCGTGTTCATGATTTTGTTGATTTTGGTGAAAGAATAGTGACTGTTAAGTTAAACAAAATCCAATTCAAAACTTCCCACCCATCCTATGCTTCCAAATAGTACCATGTCGTTGGGGGTCTGATATTTTTATCAAAATTTACCTGGTGGCAATACTAACCAGGAATGATTTTCAGGCATAAGACCTAAGCATTCCCGAATAATTCCGGTAAAAAACCGTGATTTTTTATTCCTTCATGCGAATTATATAGAAATAGCATTACTTGAGATCGATGACTACATCCACGGAAAAGGAAATATTTGTACAACTCATCCAGGAAAACAAGGGGATAGTTTTTAAAGTTTGCAATTCCTATTGCAACAACAAAGACGACAGGGACGACCTGTCCCAGGAAATTGTATACAACTTATGGAAGTCTTTTAGCAGCTATAACCAGGGGTTTAAATTTTCTACCTGGATGTACAGAATCGCGTTGAATGTGGCTATATCCTTTTACCGGAAAGAAACGAGGTCCGCACCCCGGGTTCCGTTCTCAGAAAGCCTGATTGTATGGGACGAAAGTCCTCCCAATGATTCAGATGCTGAAAACAATCTTCGGTTATTGCTGCGGTTTATCAGTGAACTGAAAGAAATTGACAAATCAATTATGCTGTTGTATTTAGACGATAAAAGCTACAAAGAAATCGCAGAGATAACAGGTATTACGGAAACAAATGTGGCGACTAAAATCAATCGTATTAAGGATAAACTAAAATCAAATTTCTTAACATCAAAAAAATAATCATCATGGAACTAAGTGAAGTAAAATCAGTCTGGCAATCTTATGATTCCAAATTAGAAAAAACATTAAAACTAAACCTCCATTTTCTCGAATTGATCCAAAGCCAAAAGATCAAATCGAAACTGGCGCCTGTATTCTGGCAAAGAGTGGTCGAAATAACATTCCATGTAATGGCTATTATTTTATTGCTGGGGTTTTTATACAATAACCTTTCCCAGTTTCCCTATGCGGCCTCAGCCTTAGTCTTACTGGCATTTTACACGATAGCTTCTTTAAATTGCCTGAAGCAAATCAGTATCATCAAAGGAATGGATTACAGTAATGACATTGTGACGATACAAAGCTCCCTGCTTATGTTGCAAACTAATATTTTAAATTATGCAAGGCTCGCTGTTTTATGCATCCCTACCTTTCTTGCTTACCCGGCTGTTGTATCCAAAGCCATAAAGGATCTTGATCTCAGATTTTTTGCTGATTTTGATATTATCACCCAATCAAACGGAAGCTGGTGGACTGCGCAATTGGTTTCCTCGATCGTTTTAATTCCCTTATGTATTTGGTTCTACAGGCAGGTGACGTATAAAAACGTGGACAAAAAATGGGTAAAGGATTTCATCCAGAAAAGTTCGGGTACCCGGGTAAGAAAGGCTATTGAGAGTATAAAGGAACTGGAGTCTTTAAAACACGGCGTCATTTAATGACGATGTCAAAGCCTGGAAATAAACTCCCGGCTTACGTACTATCCTCTTCCGGCAATGGTTTCCAGGTTGGCAGACCAATTTACCGGGGCTTATACTTAATAATTTTAAGCCTATATCGTATAACGGATCAATATAGGCGTTAGCTTCGGTTTCAATTTAACCGCCTCATTCAACCAACAATAATCAATCAGATGATTATGAAAATAAAACTTTGCCTGGCATTTTTCTTTGGCAGTGTTTCCACTACTGTTAACCTGTCGGCACAAGCTATACCTGATTCAACCATAAAAAAAATAGATAGCCTTTTTATTAAATGGAATAACGCTAACAGCCCGGGTTGTACCGTAGGCATTGTAAGAAATGATTCGCTTATTTTTTCCAAAGGCTATGGACTGGCGAATCTTGAATACGCTATACCCAATGCACCCGCCACTTTGTTTCATATGGCTTCTGTGTCTAAACAATTTACCGCTTACGCTATTGTTTTACTCGCCGCCAAAGGAAAACTTCACCTCGATGATGACGTACGGAAATGGCTTTCCTGGTTTCCTGATTTGAAAGAAAAGATCACGATACGCCATTTGTTAAACCACACAAGCGGTATCAGGGACCAATGGCAATTGCTGGCGATATCGGGGACGAGACTGGATGATGTGATAACGCAGGAACATATTGTCAAGATATTGAGTCAGCAGCGTGAACTTAATTTTAAGCCGGGTGAAAAATACAGTTATTCCAACAGCGGCTTTACCATGCTGGCGGAAATAGTGAAATCGGTAAGCGGGCAAACGCTCAGGGCCTTTACCGATTCTGCGATCTTTAAGCCGTTGGGGATGAGCAACACTCATTTTCATGACGACTACACCGAGATTGAAAAGAACCGTTCTTATTCTTATGACCGTAAAGACAGCGCTCATTTCTCCAATAGTATCTTAAGCTATTCCAATGCGGGAGCAACCAGTCTTTTTACCAATATTCCTGATTTGAGTAAATGGGCGATGAACTTTTATAACCACAAGGTTGGCACACAAAAAGAAATTGACCAGCTAACACAAACAGGCAAACTGAATAGCGGCAAAGAATTGACCTATGCGTTAGGTATTGCCGTTGATAAATATAAAGGATGGAGGCAGTATTCGCACGGCGGGGCTGATGCAGGTTACAGAACCTACCTATCTGTTTTTCCTGATCTTAAAATGGGCTTTATGGTGTTTAGTAACCTGGGAGATTTTAATACCGGAGCCGGTGTATACGGGATCGCTGATCTATTCCTAAAGGACAGCACGCAAAAAAAGGAAGCTAAGAAAGAGCCCAGGGACAGTATCGCCGCTATTTTAAAAGATAGTTTGTCCATGAAAAAATTTCTTGGCGATTATATTGGTGATGATGGTTTGCCTTTCAGCTTTGACATAAAAGGTGGCAAACTATATTATCACATTTATGATGACAATAATTTTCTGATAAAAGAACTAAAAGATACTTTCTCCATTCCGGCAGCGCCTGAAATAAAGTTTCTTTTTGGTATCAAAGCAAAAGATACAACGGTGGATATATTTACACCGGATCAGTTGTACCACCTGAAAAAGTACGTAAAGGATACATCGCAAACGGATGAAGTATTAAAAAAATATACAGGTATATATTACTGTCCTGAGCTGGATTGCAAATATGGTATCGCGTTGAAAGATCACCATTTGATGCTGACTAATGCAAAATACAATGATACAAAACTGACAATAGTCAGCAGTGAACATCTGACCAATGATAATTGGTGGATCAATCATTTGCTGATGATACGTGACAGTAAAAATAATATCACAGGGTTTGAAGTGAATTCGGGCAGGATCATGCACCTGAAATTTAATAAGATTAAATAGCTACACCTATAGTTCCCCGAACAAGATAAATACAAAGACATCATTGTAATCAGCCTCCGCCCGGCGGCCTTCCTGTTGTCTCCGGCAACAGTATAAATGAATGGCCGGATATGTCCCTGATTTGACTATCCCTGCATAATTCCTGATATTATTTTTGCTTTTAAACAGGTAAATAAAATTCCTGCGCTGCTACCGATGGCGAATTTTCCAACTAAAACAGGAACAATGAAAAAAACAGGATGTTTCTTTTTGCTGGCTGTATTGGCGGGTAATGTTTTTGGCCAAACTCTAAACAACAACAATCAACCTGCACATTACCAGGTAAAGAAACCAGCAGTGGATATTAAACATATACTTCTCAACTTACGTTTCGATTGGCAAAAAAATCAGGCCTTCGGTACCGCTGCTATTTCCTTTTCTCCCCTGGGCAGTTCAAGGCTCGTCAGTTTAGATGCGGCCATGCTATCCATCTATTCCATAAAGCTTGAAAATGGCGCGGCTTTACTATTTAAGTATAATAAGGAGGAAACCAACAATAATTTAACCATAACGCTTGACAGGTTATATTCCCCTGCTGAAACTATTACAGTAATTATCGATTACCGGACTAATTGGATCAACGCTACTGATCCGGGCAATATCTGGGGCAGCACCGGTAAAGGAATTCGTTTCTTCAAACCTTCGCCAACGGAACCAAACAGGCGGCGGCAGATCTGGAGTATGGGGGAAGGAGAAGGAAACAGGTACTGGTTTCCGTCTGTAGATGCACCGGGCGATCTGAGAACAACGGAATTTATAGCCACCATTGATACACCCTTTGTTATTATCTCCAACGGGTTGCTTATTGATAAAAAAATCAATAACGATGGCACACATACTTTTCATTACAAATCATCTTTACCTTATCCCAATCATAAAACAGCTTTTGTTGCGGGTGAATATGTTGATATCACCGGCAAAGCCAGTGAAACTACTCTTCACAATTTTGCTTATCCAAATGAAAAAGAAGCCACCATCGCAACAATAGACCGCTTGCCCGATATGATAAAATACTTTTCATCGGTTACCGGTACCCCCTATCCTTTCCCGGTGTATTCACAGGTTTTTGTACAGGAATTGCCATGGGGCTATGGCAGCAGTGCTGTATCTGTACAAACTGAAAACATGGTAGATGATTTTATAACTCATGCTGATTTTTTATATCTCTGGGATATGCTGGAAGGGGAATCCCTGGCCAATCAATGGTTTGGCAATTATTTATCCACCAGGGACTGGCGACATTATTGGCTGGATAAGGCCTTCAGCCGTTATTTCTCCTGCTTGTATGACGAATATAAAAACGGAAAAGATGAATTCCTGCTATACCAGCTTACATTCGACCAGGGAATTTACTTCAATGACTGGAATACGGGAATCAGGCATTCCCTAGTGACCGACAGGTTTGGCGATGTTACAGCATTTATCAATGAGAACTACCCCAATTCAAGAGGTTCTTTGGTACTGCACATGCTGCGCAAACAGCTCGGCGAAGAAAACTGGCGTAAAGCAATTCGTCAATATGTTCATTCCAATGCCGGGAAAACCGTTACAACTGATGACCTTCTTAAAGCTGTTGAAACCGCTACGGGGAAAAAGATGGGTTGGTTTTTTGAACAATGGGTTTATAAAATGGGACACCCTGCATTTGAAGTAACAAAAAGTTATGACAGCGTCAAAAAGCAATTAAAGCTCATCGCTAAACAAATTCAAAAAATTGATTCAGGCAGTATTTACCCGCAGGTTCAATTTTTCAAAGGGAAAATGCAGATAGAAATTGATGAACGCATGGAGGAAATTTTCATCAATCCAAAATTTGAAAACATATTTTATTTCCCCTGCAAGCAGGCGCCCAGGCTGGTGAATTTTGATTTTGAAAGTTCATGGATTAAAGAAATTAAACTGGAAAAATCAACCGATGAATTAGTTTATCAACTCCTGAACGATAAAGATATTCTTGGCAAAAGAGAGGCACTGAATAAACTGGCGGTTATCGCAAAAACAGAAAATACCTCACAGTCTGCGAAAGAAAAAATCTATGAAGGTTTCAGAAAAATAATTTCAGGTTCAGATTATTGGCGGTTCCGCTATTCCGCGATCCTTGCACTTCAGGGTGCGCTTCCCACTGTTGCAGGCGATCATCCATTACTGCCAGACAGTGCAACAACTTCTCTCCTGCTAAGAACTATAAAAAATGATTCAGCATGGATACGTGCCGGCGCTATTGGTTTTTTGGGGCAGACAAAAAATGATAAATACGCCGACCTGTATATTGATTTCCTGGGAGACAAAAGCGAAAGAGTGATCAATGCGGCCGCTATCGCTTTAGGGCAAAGTAAAAGTTCAAAAGCCTTTGACGCCCTTGTAAAATTGAAAGACAAACCTTCATGGAAAAACCAAAGCCTGATCAGCAGCCTCAATGGATTAAAAGACCTGGGTGATAAAAGAGCTGTTGATTACGTCTTACCATATATTAACGCTTCTCAACTACCACATTGGACTCTCGCCACATCACGCTGGGATCACCGGTTGGCGGCTGCGGAAACCCTTGTTGCCCTGGGAGCGGCTGAAAAAGCTTACCCGCTGGTATTAAATGATTTTAAAAAAGCTGTAGAAGAAAATAATGTTAATGATATTTTTTATAACCTGCTGCAAATAGTCTTGTTGTCGCAGCCTGGTGGCCAGGAAGCCTTTGATCAACTAAAAATAAAATATAAGGATGATGCCGCCGCTATGGCCGCCGTTGCCAATTTAGAAACGCAGTTTAAAGAATCCATAAAACCAAAATAGCTTTTGACAAAATCCTGATTTTGTAAACCCAATAATTCTAAAAGAACAGGCAAACCTTTAATTTACACTTATAAATTCTGAATGATGACACGTTCACAACTTGATCCAATGCCGCAATACTTTGACAGGTATATTAACAAATGCGATGATATAGAATTGCTACAAGCCATACAGCGCAGCATAGATGAGCTGGACGATTTTCCGTTAGAAAAATGGAAATCATTGGGGAACAAAGTATATGCGCCCGGTAAATGGACCGTAACGGATATACTACAACACCTCGTTGATACGGAGAGAATTTTTGCGTATCGGGCATTGGCTTTTTCAAGAGGTGAAACACAGGCTTTGCCCTCTTTCAACGAAGATGAATATGCATCGATGGCCCGGGCTGATACCAGGACAGTGGAAAGCCTGGTGGAAGAGTTGCGGATTGTTCATCAATCCTTCCAAAAATTATTTGAATCCTTTACTCCCCGTATGTTACAAAAATCCGGTAAAGGCTTTAAAGGTGAGTATTCCGTTGCCTCCATCGGCTTTTGTATGCCGGGACACCAGCGATGGCATATAAATATTTTAGAACAGAAATATTATCCTTTACTGACGCTTCAAACAACGGACCTTCACAATAGCTAAAATAATTCCGATGCCGGTAAAATTTGTTTTTCTTGTGTTGCCGGGAATACATTTGATGGACCTGGCAGGCCCGGATCAAACCATTCATGAAGCCATTGACTTTGGAGCCGATTTTGAAATTGAGTATTGCGGGCTGGATGATGAAACTATCAGCAGTGCGGGTTTACATTTCAAAAAACAAAAACCTTTTTCGAAAATAAAATTCAAACCGGGTGACTATTTAATCATTCCTGGCGCAAAAATCAGTTACCTGTTGTCGATCGGTTTTAAAAGCAATAAGCCGCTGTTCGATTGGATAAAAACCTGCCACCGGCAACAGGTAGTATTGGTAAGTATTTGCAGCGGCGCTTTTGTATTGGCTCATTGCGGCCTATTAGACGGGATTGTTTGCACCACCCATTTCAAGCAAACACGGAATTTGCAAGCTCAGTATCCCAAAGCGCAGGTTAATGAAAATATTCTTTTCACAGAAGCCAATGGAATTTACACCAGTGCCGGAATCGCCTCCGGCATTGATCTGCTGCTGTATATTATTGAAAAATTAAAAGGCGGTTATTTTGCGTACCAGGTAGCCAGGGAGCTGGTTATTTACAATCGCAGGCATGCCAACCAGGAGCAGGTAAGTGTCTTTATGCAATTCAGAAATCATATCCATTCAGGTATACACCGGTCACAGGATTATATCATTGAAAATATTCAAAAAAAACAATTACTTATACAATTGGCTGAAATCGCTAATATGAGTGAAAGAAACTTCACCCGTGTTTTCAAAAAAGAAACAGGGATCACCGTTATAAATTATGTAAATACGATACGAAAAGAAATTATCAGCCAGTTTAGTAAAAACAGGGATTTTAGTTATAGCAAAATCGCAAAAGAAGTTGGCCTTGAAAGTGAAAAACAAGTCAGGCGAATATTGAATTCCTAGCCTACGTAATTGTTTTCCTCCAATCTGAAATACCATCGTGAAAGGTTGTTGTAATATGCAACGAAAACATACAGCCGGTTGTCATGTTACGGTCAGGCAGGCCCTGCTGCCGGTAACATTTTCTTATTTACATTTGCGCATCAAACAGGTATTGTGCCAGGTACCTTATTTAAAACGAAAAAATTATGACTGTACAAAAAATGAAAACAGATATCTTCCGATCGGGTCTTGCGATGGTAACAATAGCGATGATTTTTAGTGGTTGCCTGAAATCTCCCGAATCCCAGGCACCACCAACTGCCAAAACCTATATTTCAATTATGCACCTGGCACCGACAGCGCCTGCTCTTGATGTTTTTTTTAATGACGAAAGAGTGTCCACTAACTCATTTGACCCGGGCGCTGTAACACCACGCTACAACTCCATTGATAAAGGATCCTTTTCCGTTAAATTCAAAAAGGGAGGGGTGGACAGTTTGGTCGCACAGGTGCCGCTGGCTCTATATGACTCTTCAAAATTTTACACCCTATTTATCTATAACCAACAAGCCAACGGTGTGGCAAATGCCGTAAGAATCAAAGATGATTTTTCAGACCTCATTTCTAATTCAACCAAACCTTATTACCGGTTTTTTCATGGCAGCCCGAATACCGGCGCTGTGGATTTTTACATTGACAATGTAAAATTGGAGAACGGCCGGGCGGCTGCCGACAATGCCGCAAATGAATTATTAAACAAATTCCTTGCAACTACATCAGGATCTCATTCGGTCCAGGTCAAGCTGACCGGTACCGACACGGTAGTCGCCTCTCTTAATTTGGTTGACCTGCTGGCCGGCAATGCTTATACTTTTTATTTAAAAGGCTTAGACGGAGGTACAGGCTTAAACGAGTTATCAATTGGAGTACTGCAGGCTGCTAATTAAAATCATCCTGCGGGGAACAGGCGCTATATGGATACTCCCCGGGTTAGAAAAAGCTAATGTTGTGAATTAAAAATTATTAGCTTTCAGTAGCCTGGGATTTCTATATCTGCCGAGATTCAATGGAATAAATTAAATGGAACCCCGAATTGAAATACTATCTGAAAAAAAACTGGTCGGAAAAAGATTGCGAGTGTCCCTGGCAGCAAATAAAACAGGCGAACTATGGAGAAGCTTTATGCTGAAAAAGAAAGAAATTAAAAACAGCATCGGCCCAGTACTTTATTCCATGCAACTGTACGACGATTCTTATTTCGACAATTTCCATCCTGATAAAGTGTTTGAAAAATGGGCAACCGTTGAAGTAGCGGACTTTGACAATGTTCCCGAACATATGGAGAGCTATCTATTGAGCGGAGGACTATATGCCGTTTTCTTACACAAGGGATTAAGCACAGACAACAGCGCATTTCAATACATCTTTACCTCATGGCTTCCCAATGCTGATTATATATTGGACAACAGACCTCATTTTGAAATCCTGGGCCAGCAATTCAAAAACGGCGATCCTGATTCAGAGGAGGAAATATGGGTACCTGTAAAAACAAAAAAAATAAATTCAGACACTCATACTACCACGAAGACTTCCAGGTAGTGAAAATTGTCTTAGCATAACACTACCCGTACAAAAAAAAGATGAAGCCGTTGCTTCATCTTTTTTTTGTCCATGTGCATTTTAATATCAATAACGATAGGCAACATTGAACACAAAACGTTTCGGCTCGCCGATTACTCCTCCTGCCGCCCTTCTTTTTTTCAGCATATCTGATTTCCAATAAGCGCTGGCTTTTGCCGTATCCATAATGGCTGTCACCAGCGACACACTTTTATTATCATCCACATCATGACTAACTACTCTTACAGTTAAGCCATTATCTATTCTTTCCTGTTTCCCTTCTTCAAAGCTTTTTTGCCAGGCATCCCAGTCTTTAACCATGAACCTGGTCATAGAACGCGGAACGGCGCCTATGTGAGCAGTATCCTGCCAGACTGCCGTCATAAATGAAATAGTGGGTGCACCTGTTACCCCACCTTTTTGCATCGCTTTTTTCAGACTGGGGTCTTTGGCGAATGCTTTTGCTTTTGCTATGTCATCCGCTTTCAAAACCACCATTACCATATTAGAATCCTGCACGCCACGGCCTAATACATAACTATGTACGCCTGCTGCCAGCCGGATAGAATCATGTGCATCATAAGACAGTTTCCATTTTGCAAAATCAGCCACTTTGTGTGTAACGATCACCATATTTTCCGGTGCGGTAACGATAGTATTTACCACTTCCGGCTTGATTTCAGGGACGGCGGTTGTAGTATCGCCGGTAGCGGAATCAGTACTGGATTTTTCTTTACTGTCATCCCCACCGCAGGAGGTTAAAAAAAACACCATGGCTGCAGAAAATAGCAAGCCGGTAAATCTGGACTTCTTCATTGATTTGGTTTTAAAAATTAATAAATAGATGGGCGGGAAAAGTGTGTTACCAAAGGGTAAAGGGTGAATAAAAGTAGGTCTAATTAAATTTTCCACCGAAATTTTTATTTGGTGCTCATGGGATATTAAAAACATCTTCGGGATCAACCGGAACTTATTTGCCTCAAATGCTGCTCAACAAATCTTTTCAGATTTATATCTTTCCGGATTTATACCTTTAAAGAAATAAAGATTATGGACCGGAGATCTTTCATCGCTAACACAAGTATGGCTGCGCTATCCATGGGTCTTACAAAGACTGAAATAAGGGAATGGCATCAGCAAAATAAGCTTCCGGGATGGAAAGGTTTCAACCTGTTGGATTTTTTCTCACCCGATCCGACCGGTTCCCGTGGCGGAACGATTGAAGATCATTTTCGCTGGATGCAGGATTGGGGATTTAATTTTGTCAGGCTTCCTATGGCCTATCCATACTACCTCGATATTGACCGGACTAAGAACATAACGCCAGAGGATGTATACAAGCTTAATAACAAATCCATCGACCAGATTGATGCATTGGTAAACATGGCCCTGAAGTACAATATGCATGTGAGCCTGAATTTGCACCGGGCTCCTGGTTATTGTATCAATGCCGGTTTCCATGAGCCTTATAATTTATGGACCGACTCCTCGGCATTGGATGCTTTTTGTTTTCATTGGAATATGTGGGCTAAGCGATATAAAAATGTAGGGGGTGATAAAATGAGCTTTGATCTGCTGAATGAACCCAGCATGCGGGAAGATATGAATGACCAGCATTCCAAACGAAGCGCCGTGCCTGGTGATGTGTACCGGAAAGTGGCTAAAGCCGCTGCCGAAGCCATACGTAAAGAAAATCCCAAACGCCTTATCATCGCTGATGGTAATGAAGTGGGCAATAAAGTAATTCCGGAGCTAATTGACCTGGATATTGCGCAGAGCTGCCGCGGTTATAATCCCGGTATCATTTCACATTATAAAGCACCATGGGCCAATAAAGACCCGGACCATTTGCCCGACCCGAAATGGCCGGGACAAGTTGGCGACAGGTACCTGGATCGTTCCTTATTGGAGAATTATTATAAACCGTGGATTGAGCTGGCCAAACAAGGGAAAGCAGGTGTTCATTGCGGCGAGTGTGGCTGCTGGAACAAAACGCCTCATGATGTCTTCCTCGCATGGTTTAATGATGTGCTGGATATTTTACATTCCAATAAAATCGGTTTTGCGCTCTGGGAATTCATCGGTGATTTTGGAATCCTTGATTCACGGCGTACCGATGTTGCCTATGAAGATTGGCACGGACATAAACTTGACCGCAAACTATTGGAACTATTACAAAAGTATTGAGAGACTAACAGAAAGATCGGCCTGGTATGTTTATAATTCCCCCTGCAAGTACTTAAGAGCAATGGCTCCTTTAATGGCCCATGTCTGGCGGGTAGTCGGCTGTCCGGCGAAAATTACTCCTGTAAACCGGTAAATAACCTCGTTATCGGCATTTCTGAATTTACCAAATACCGGGGCGCCAGAATATCCCTGAGCGGCATAAGGCCTGATAAAATAATAATATCTGGATGTACCGCCAAGAATAGCCCTCGCATTATCAGTGGTAGCGGGAAAGTTAAGCCGCAGTGACGCATCATAGTCGGTAAATCCGTTTGGATTAACCTTGCCCTCCAGCCGCTGCTGCTGGGAATAAAATGCGGGAATACTTCCGGGATCGGTAGGATAGCCAAATACAAATACTTCTTCCGGTTCTTTATCGAGATAGTCCTCATCAATAAGATCGTTAATAAAAAAGATATCCGCATCTCCGGGAGTTTCCACCGGTATCTTCAGAAGATCAATCCTGCTGACCATGCTGAATATTTCCGTCTTGCCGGTAATCTCTTCGCTGATATCTATACCTATTACTTTAAATTCATTGGAGTTTTTTACCGGGTATTTCAAATACAAGGTGTCGATATTGAAAGTGATTGTCTTCTTCAAAGGGCTCATACCCTTGATCGCATGATAATTGCTTACGAGATAAGTGGTGTCACCCGACCGGTAAAAGAAGGCCGTGCCGGTATATTGCTGATCACCGGTAACGGCGAAAATCGGGTAGCTGTATTTCGCCAGCGATTGACTATCGCTCATTTGCGCATGGGAAAGAATAGGTAATATCATTACACAAACAAATAATAGAAAATTTAAATAAGAAGTTTTCATAGTGTTCTGTAAGTTACCTAAAGAGGGATAAAATAAAGGTTATTAAAAAGGCAAATATGTCTGTTGCGACAAACTTTCAATGTTAACGCAGCGAACCTTCCTGTTATTGCTGCATTAATATATATAAACAACCTGCTATTGGAAGTACCGGTTTTTTTTTAGATATTTATGCAACCAAAACAACACAAGTACCCTAATCAACTGCTATCATGTATCAAAACAAGCACCTCATCTACTGGATCAACAGGTATCCCAAAACAACAGACCTTACGCTGGAAGATTTACTTGAAGCCTTACAATACAAGCTGCCGGACATGCGTATGGAAGGCACTAAATTCCGTGGCGGATTCGAGATATTTATCCCTATCGCTGGAGTGACCTATACCAATAATGACGGGCTTGCCTGCCAGCATTATTTTATCATTACAGTGGATTCTATCAAAAACGCTATCAGAACATATATTTACAAGGAAGAATACTTAAGCGCCGATTTTACGCAAATCAGGATGCCATTTTGCGAAATTATCCTGGCAATAAAAGAATACCTGAAAGAATACCGTACTGTTGATAAAATGCTGGGTAAAATAATCTGTTGACGGGTAGCCAAATCGTTTACAGGATTTCTACGAACCTGGGCTGATCCGGCGAATCAAACCCCGGATTCCCGGCCATGATAGCATAGTGCAAAAATATTCTCAAACTAATCACCAGCAACTAAAAGGTCAATTCATTTTTGCCCCGCCCCATACTATTCACAGAAACCTCGCAGATAACTACAGAAAGATATTATTGGAGACATTACAAACATTGTCATATAAACAAAATAAAATTCTACGGAAAGAAAAGAACCCGAAACTTTGCGGGGCTCTGTCTCTGAAGTATATTAGCCTTTTTTTTTAAGCTCCAAAAGTTATGTAGTCATCGGTGGATTCAACAAACCTTATTGTATTTAAATTATCAATCGCCGCACCATGAAAAAAATAGCATTCCATCTCCTCGTTATTTCATCTGTCATTTTATTTTCTTCCTGTCAGAAAGATACCGGTGGTGATCTGCCAACTTCTACCGATAGGGTAAAATCTTATACAGAAGATATTACTTCGGGCTTGATAGGTAATTCCGTTACTACCTATAACTTAACGTACGATGGCAGCAACAGGATTACCGGTCTTGTTTCAGCTTCAAATCCCGGTGACAAGTTTTTGTATACTTATAATTCCGCTACTACTTTTTCCATGGAGATCTTCAATTCCAATGTCCGGGTAATACATGAAGATTTTTTCCTGAATGGCAATTCCTGGCCCGATAGTACCTATCAATACAACAATACAGGAGATACCTCAACAGAAAAGAATGTGTACAACGGGAATAATCAAATAATAAAATTATACGAATACGATTATTCGAAAATCACAGGACCGGATCTATGGAATACCACTACCTATACTTATGATGCGGGCGGAAACCTCGTTAAAACACAAGACACGGATGACGTCATCACCACATATGAATATTATCCTGACCTGGTGTATATATCACCGGTAACACAACCCTATTCACATCCTGTAAAGCATCAACTCCTGAAGAAAAATACGCTGTCATTAAATGGTTCTATTGCCGGAAGCGCTACCTACACTTATACTTTCGATAGCAATAACAGGGTGAGTACTGAAAAAGCGGTATTAAGTGATGGAAGTATCATTGTAAAAACATATACCTACTTTTAGCCGGCAAATTGGTTTATTATCCTGGAAAAAATTACATCCAATGACCATCCGGTAGCCAGCGTATTGCCGTTTTGCTGTTTTCTTACAATTTGCGACTTCAGGCTGGCAGTACTATAACTTCGCATCGCTGAGTCTTTTCTTTGTATAGAATTTCGTAATAAATACATGCAATCATGACTGAAGCGGAATACACAGTAAGAAATGCGATACCCGCCGAATTTGAAAAGATTGGAAAATTACTGGTGCAGGTTTATTCGCAACTTGATGGATTTCCCAAAGAATCTGAACAGCCTGGCTATTATAAAATGCTGGCCAATATCGGCGAGTTAACCACTAAACCAGGCACAGAGCTTCTTATAGCCGTTTCATCTTCCGGAGACATTGCAGGAGCTGTTGTTTATTTTACAGATATGAAATATTATGGATCGGGTGGAATAGCTACCAACGAAAAAAATGCCAGTGGATTCAGACTGCTGGCTGTCGATCCCCGGTACAGAGGTCAGGGTATTGGAAAAGTTTTGACAAACACCTGCATTCAAGAAGCAAAAGATAAAAAAGTTAGACAAATGATCATACATTCAACTACGGCTATGCAGACAGCCTGGAAAATGTATGAGGCGATTGGTTTTAAGAGATCAGAAGATTTAGATTTTATGCAAGGAGAATTGCCCGTTTATGGATTCAGGTTGTCACTACAGTAAAATATCTGTCATAAATATTTTATTCCCGGCTATTGCGTAAAAGATAAAACTTACCCGGATCAGATACTTTTAAATATTTCCCGGATAAACTCCTTGCTTAACAAATAATTTTTATGAGTAAGGATAATATTAGCCGGCTGCAGATGCTCAAAATAAGTTCTGCCGCCTCAAGGTCGAAAAATGGGGAAAATAATCGGCATAAAAACTATCCGTTGGCTAAAAGTTCTCCCGCTTTTTCTTTTATAGCCTGGCTGATCATTCCTTTAAAAAAAGAAAGGGCAAAAGGTAATTGCCCGTTTATACTAACTACGTTTTCCTCCACCCTTATAGTTCCGGACAAATCAAATCCTTTTGCCGAGAAACTGAATTCACCCTCATTACCATTCCATTTTTCAGAAACATCCTTAATGGAATCTTTTTGCTCTTCCTGCAATTTTCCAAGCAGCCTTTGTACTCTTACAAGGGCTTCCTCCTTCGCCAATGAATGGGGCACCGTTATATCAAGTTTAGCCATAAGTCTGCAAATTATGACGTAATCAGTTACAAAAAAATTATCCCAGGTCTTTTAACCATTTAACCAAATCATCTTTTGCCTTTCCGGTTTTTTTCTGGATTTTTCCCCACAGTTCGTCATCCTTTCCCTCTTCATATTTCAGGTCATCATCTGTTAGTTCGGCGTATTGCTGTTTAAGTTTCCCTTTCCATTCATTCCATTTTCCTTTGAGTTCCATTTTGTCCATAACAAGTATTTTAAAGCGATTCGTTAATACCATTACCCGATTAAAAACTATGCCAACTCACCCAACAAAAAACTCCTGGACTATGATTGCTCAATTTTTCAGGCAGCACTTTTTATACCTCAGTGTGGACTCAATTTTTGGGGATCACCGGGCCTTTTGCCTTTCTAAATTTTCTTTCATCCGGTACTTAACAATCTTTATTATCAAATTTACCGGCAAAGGTTTGTCCAGCACGAACTGTACTGTACTCTTACCCGACCTGTATGGTTTTATCTCTTTTTCAAAAGCCGCATTCCCTCCAGGCGCCGGATATAAGCTGATATGATTTTTATACCCTGCAAAATAAACGAGGTATACTTTATTGATGGTAAAAGTCGGGATGGCATAACTGATTGTTTCTTCAGCATGCGGCGCGGTATTTTTTATAATAGCCCTGACTTGCTGAAGAACATGCCGTGTCTTTCCTGGAAAACCAGCGATATATTCATCTATGCCGGCCGGTTTCTTTGTAGCCATAAATTATTTTTTTATTTATCTCCCTCCTTCTTCAATCCCTTGAACAAAGCAAACAATGCCATCGCATGACCGTGACCCAATTCGTATTTATCTTTCAGCCACTTTACAATTTCACCGGCTTTTATACCTTCCGCCAGCTTTCCTTTCTTCAAAAACCCTTTTTTCTCCGCCAGTTTTTTAAAATCCGCCGGGCTTTTCCCGGTTTTGGTTTGAATATTATCCATATAAGCCTGGAATGACATAGTGTTTAAATTTTTAGTTATTAAAATGATCTCTTAGATCATAGTTATTTTCCCCTTGATTGCCACATAAAAATATTGAGAAATATTTTCTTTTAGGCTGTGTGTAACTGACTTTCTAAGGGGGTATTTGCGACTGACATAGAACAAAAACATCGTTTATCAATAATCCATAATTTAGTTGTATCAATCGTTTGCAAATGAAACACCTCACACTCCCGCTGGCTTGCTATAGCACTGCGCTATTTGCACAAGCGAAAATACCAGTCTGTAATAAACCACTATGAAGGAAAATTGATAGAGAAAATCGCTATTGGCCCCAATAGCAATAGTTACTCCCCACAATAGGTTATTCCGGTGTTTTAAAAAGTTAATTAGCTTTGACCTGATACGAGCTATGTCAGTGTCGTAAAATACTATGCAAAAAATGAAAACCAACCGGGAAACACCTATCGGGATCAGTGGAGCCGAATTTAAAAAAATGGGTTATCGGCTGGTGGATGAGATTTCCGATTTTATTGATAACATAGAGAAAAAACCGGTTACCCCTGGCGAGTCTCCTAAACAATTACAAAAAATATTGGGAACATCTTCTCTTCCTGATAACGGTTCACCCGCCGAAGAAATATTGTTGAAAGCTTCTGACTTATTACTTCATCATTCGCTGCTGAATGGTCATCCAAAATTTTTAGGCTATATCACTTCTTCCGCAGCTCCGATTGGCGCGTTGGCGGATATGCTGGCAGCAGCCGTCAATCCCAATGTGGGTGCGCAACTATTAAGCCCGATAGCAACCGAAATAGAAAAGCAAACGGTGAAATGGCTGGCGGAATTGATTGGTGTTTCACCTGACTATGGAGGAATATTAGTCAGTGGCGGCAATATGGCGAATTTTACCGCTTTTCTTGCTGCAAGAACTGTCAAAGCATCTAAACGTATAAAAGAAGACGGGATTGCAAACGCAACTGAAAAAATAGTAGTGTATTGTTCCAAAACAACACATACATGGATTGAAAAAGCGGCTGTGTTATTTGGCTTAGGTGCTCAATCAGTCCGATGGATAAAAACCGATGCGGCTAATAAAATGGATAATGAAATTTTGGAACAAACCATAAAGGGCGATTTAAAAAATGGATACAAACCCATTATGGTCGTTGGCACTGCAGGTGATGTCAGTACCGGAGCGGTAGATGATCTCAGGACTATTGCTTCCATTTGCAAAACCTATAATCTCTGGTTTCATGTAGATGGCGCTTATGGAATACCTGCAGCAGTCATCCCCGAATTAAAAACCCTATTTGATGGCATTGAAGAAGCGGATTCCATCGCCCTTGATCCGCATAAATGGTTGTATAGCCCGCTGGAAGCCGGATGTACATTGGTGAAAGATCCCAATCATTTAATTGAAACATATAGTTCGCATCCTGTCTATTATAATTTTGATAACACGGGTGATGTTCCCATGCAAAACTATTACGAGTACGGCTTTCAGAATTCACGGGGCTTCCGGGCTTTAAAAGTATGGCTTGCTTTACAACAAGTGGGGCGCGACGGTTATGTTAAAATGATCGGTGAAGACATCCAGCTATCCAAACTACTATTTAACCTGGCAAAACAACATCCGGAACTGGAAGCCGTCACACAGAACTTAAGCATTGCTACACTCCGTTATGTTCCGTTGGGCTACCCGCTGAACAACGAAAGCGGGGAAGTCTACTTAAATCAACTGAATGAAACATTGCTGAATGAATTGCAACAGGGCGGAGAGGTGTTTTTGTCCAATGCGGTCATCAATGGAAAATATTGTTTGAGAGGATGCATTGTAAATTTCAGGACGTCTCAAAAAGATATACAGGAGATCATTGAAATCATCGCCAGGGAAGGGAAAAAAGTACACCAAAGAATGCAGAAAAAGGAGACGATAAAATAACAAAGCGACAAACTCCCATTTCATCTACATCATGATTGATATAAAGCCCCTTGATAAAGCTACTGACCTGTATGACCCAAGACGCATCCGTAAATACGTATTGGTTTGGTGTTCATCCGGCACTGTCACAATAGTGGTGGATGAAAATGAATTTATCCTGAAAACGAATTCCGTTATCACCATTACATCAGGGCAAATCCATTATATTAAAAAAGCAAAAGCAGCCAAAGGTTTTGTTCTTGAATTTACCTACGACTTTTTTTGCCGGGATGACAAAGACATGGAATTGATCTTTCATAACAGTTTGTTTTGCCACTTCGCTATGAATGAAGTGACCGTGCTGGGTAAAAGCTCATTGGTTGGACGGGAACTGGCTCAAATTGAAAATGAACTGGCACAAAAGCCTTATCAATATCTTATTTCTATTCACAGTATGATACAGCTGATACTCGTTGAAATAAACCGGTCTAAAATAAAACAGGGTGGCGAAATATATAAACCCGATGCGCTATTCCTGAAATTCCTGGAAACGATCAGAGCTAATTTTAAAAACAATTTTTCCGTTCGCCAGATAGCAGCCTTATTAAATACGACTGAATCCAAGTTAAATGAGCTTTCAAAGCTTCATACAGGAAGGACAGCGCAAAGTGTTGTCCATGGGTTGACCGCTTCTGAAGCGAAACGACTGTTTATGTATGAAAAGCTTTCGGTAAAAGAAGTAGCCTATGAACTGGGATTTAATGACCCTTTTTATTTTTCTAACTTCTTTAAGAAACAAACGAAGCAGTCACCCAAGACGTATAAAGAAAAATTCTCCATTTAAAATTTTACATGCTTTTCCCGGAATCGTCTATTCTTTGAAGCTTATACATAAATCATCTTTGTATCCGGATAATCACTGAAGATTATCCTGTAAAATAATAAAAGATGAAAGAAAGAATGAGCATCAACGAAGCCGAGCCGGGCATTTATAAAGCCATGGCGGCATCAGACAACAAGGTAGACTCCTTTGAACTCGATCCAAAGTTGAAAGAATTGATACGGGTAAGAGTATCACAAATAAACGGGTGCGGCTATTGTATCAATACGCATACAAAAGACGCGTTGAAAATCGGTGAAACCGCGCAACGGCTTTTCGCTGTCAGCGCCTGGTGGGAAACGCCATTTTTTACAGAAGAAGAAAGAGCTGTTTTAAAACTGGCTGAACAGGTAACAAATATTTCCAAAGTTGGTGTGTCGGATGATGTTTATAAAAATGCACTAAACATTTTGGGTGAAACAAAATTAGCCCAGGCGATTTTTGTCATTATCACGATCAATAGCTGGAACCGCATCGCTATATCCATGCACATGGTGGCAGATACTGATTAAAAATATTCGCTAAAATTAAGATTTATCTAAAATGAAAGCAATAATCATGAATCAACTTGTTCGCAGCAACGAGACTCAATGGAACCCTTTGTTAGAAGAAGCCGTGAAAACCGATGGCATCTCTATAAAAGTTTTGCGCTTTGACGAAGCGACAAAAAGACCACCCACTTTTTTATTAAAATTTGAAGCAGGCGCCTCCTATCCTAACCATAGCCATCCTGCGGGTGAAGAAGTCTTTGTACTGGAAGGCGAGGTAAGATTTGGTTCCGCCCAATTAAATGCAGGAGATTACTTATATACTGCACCCGGAGCTACTCATTCAGCATTTTCCAAAACAGGGTGTGTAATGCTGTTTGTTGTACCGGAGGAAGTTGAATTCTTATAAGTAGATAGACCTTTTGTTGCATTACTTAAAACCATTTATTATACCCGGATGCCTTAAGTATTTTCCTTTAAATTATTGCTTTCGCTGGCTTGCTGAACCAGACCGGGGTTTTCCTGTAGTTATCCCAATATCAGCCAATTAATATTTCGTTTACACTGAGTTACAAATTAGATAATACCATTATCTTTAGCCCATTCTATCAGTAGCACAAGCCAACCATTTTTATGAGAAAGTATTTATTGCTTACCTGCATTTTTGCAGCGATTGCAACCAACCTCTTTGCACAAACCCCTGTAATAAACGCTAAAAAAAGGACCGCCACTATCACCATTGATGGCAATCCAAATGAAACTATCTGGCAGTTTACCAACACCATCACTAAAACCATCATCGGTACACCCAATAATACAGTGACGTACGCAGTGCTGTGGGATAGCCTCTACCTGTATGTAGCTTTCAAAGTAACCGATGCCAATAAATTCAATGATTCCGCCAATCCATGGGATGATGATGCCGTGGAAGTTTACATTGACGCGGATAACAATGGTGGTACGGTATACGGCGCCAACGACCGGCAATTCGTGAAAGAATGGAACGGCTCTACCATCTGGGAAAAGAATAATAAAATAACCGGGCTTATACATGCCTGGACTACCACCACAACCGGGTATACAGCAGAGATCCGCATACCGTGGAGCAATATGTCTATTACTAATCCTGCAGCCGGATTTACCATTGGCTTCGACGTGGCCTGCGACGACGATGATAACGGCAGTGCCCGTGAGAGTCAGCAGATGTGGGCCGGAGATGCCAACAATTGGCAATACCCGCAAAATTTCGGCGATCTTGTACTTATAACAGGAACCGATACCCAGGCACCGACAGCACCCACTAATCTTGCCGCATCAGCGATCACTCAGTCATCACTAACATTAAACTGGACTGCGTCCACCGATAATATTGGTGTAACCGGTTATGATGTATTCAGGAATGGAACCAAGATTAATACAACACTCATAACAACTACAACTTATAATGTAACCGGTTTAACTGCTTCCTCCGCCTACCAGTTTTATGTGCTGGCAAAAGACGCCGCAGGTAATACTTCCGCTAACGGCAATACGATAAATGTTACTACGCCCGACACCCAGGGCCCCACCGCTCCCACTAACCTTGCTGCATCGTTGGTCACGCAATCATCATTGACATTGGCCTGGACGGCTTCTACAGATAATGTTGCTGTTACTGGCTATGATGTTTTCAGGAACGGAACAAAGATCAATACATCGCTGGTTACAACCACCAGTTATAACGTAACAGGTTTATCCGCATCTACAGCCTACCAGTTTTATGTGCAGGCAAAAGACGCCGCGGGCAATACTTCCTCTAATAGCAATACGGTAAATGTTACAACACCTGATACACAGGCACCGACCGCTCCAACTAACCTCGCCGCATCAGCTGTTACGCAAACATCATTGACATTAAACTGGACAGCATCGACAGATAATGTTGCTGTCACAGGTTATGATGTTTTCAGGAACGGAACAAAGATCAATACATCACTGGTTACTGGCACTACTTACAATGTAACAGGTTTATCCGCATCCACAGCTTACCAGTTTTATGTTCAGGCAAAAGATGCCGCAGGTAATACTTCGGCTAACAGCAATACGATAAATATTACAACACCTGATACACAGGCACCGGCAGCCCCAACTAATCTTGTAGCATCATCCGTTACGCAAACATCATTTACATTGGGCTGGACAGCTTCTACCGATAATGTTGGCATCGCCGGTTATGATGTGTACCAGGGAGGCGTAAAAATTAATTCATCATTATTAAACACCACTGCCTACAATGTATCAGGTTTATCCGCATCCACGGCTTACCAGTTTTATGTACAGGCAAGAGACGCCGCGGGTAATTCAACTAATAGCAGTGCCTTAAATGTGACCACGCTTGCTCCACCTGATACACAAGCACCAACGGCACCAGCTAACCTCGCTGCTTCCAATATCACGCAAAGCACATTGACATTAAACTGGGATCCGTCAACTGATAATGTTGCCGTAGCAGGTTATGATGTGTACCGCGAGGGAATAAAAATCAATAGTAGTATTGTTACTACCACGTCTTATAATGTAAGCGGTTTATCAGCATTGATCGCTTATAGTTTTTATGTAGTGGCGAAAGATGCGGCAGGTAATTCATCCGCCAACAGTAATACTGCCCCTGCAACTACACCGGATACACAGGCACCAACAGTACCCGCCGATCTTACGGCCTCCGCTATTACTCAAACCTCGATGACCATCAATTGGATAGCATCTACAGATAATACGGGAGTAGCCGGTTATGATATTTACCAGGACAATATTAAGATCAATGCAAGCCCGGTGACCATTACTTCTTATGATATAAGCGGACTGATTAATAACACCTCCTATGCGTTTTATGTGCAGGCATCTGATGCTTCTGGTAATAGCAGCAATAGCAGCACAGCCAATTTTTCTACCTTACCTCCACCGGATACAGAAGCTCCCTCAGCACCAACAGGTCTTGCCGCATCAGCGATAACCCAATCATCACTGACGCTTAACTGGATCGCCTCCTCTGATAATGTGGCGGTGACAGGTTATGATGTTTATCAAAACGGAATAAAAATCACCGGAGCAAATGTAATAACCACGTCATACAATGTAAGCGGTTTGACCGTATTGACCAGTTATGATTTTTATATTGCAGCCAAAGATGCAGCAGGCAATATTTCTGCCCCAAGCAATATTGTAAACGTAACGACACCGGATACACAGGCGCCAACAGCTCCATCATCAGTAGCATCATCCAACCTTACTGCAACAACTCTTACATTGAATTGGAGTGCTTCTGCAGATAACGTAGCGGTAACAGGATATGATGTTTACCAAAATGGAATAAAGATCAATGCCATTGCAGTGACGGTTACTACGTATATTGTTACAGGTTTAACCCAGGCAAGTTCCTATAGTTTCTATGTAAAAGCATCCGATGTTGCTGGTAATGTATCGGCGAATAGCAACACCATAAATGTCACTACACCGGATACACAGGCACCGACAGCTCCATCATCGTTGACATCGTCCAGCCTTACATCAACATCGCTAATATTAACCTGGACGGTTTCTACTGATAATATTGCTGTAACAGGTTATGATGTATACAGGAATGGAATAAAGATCAGCGCATCTGCTATCACCAGCACATCTTACAGTGTAACAGGACTTACCGCGTCTACCGCTTATAATTTTTACGTAAAAGCATTTGATGCGGCAGGCAATTTCTCCTCCAACAGCAATACCATCAACATCACTACTCCAGCATCAACGGGTTGTACAGGCACTGGAGCAATTAATTATCAGAAATGGAACAATATTACAGGTACCACTATTGCCAGCCTTACTTCCAATGCCAGTTATCCCAACAGCCCAAGTGTTTCAGGAACGCTTACCGGTTTCGAAATACCAGTCAACAGCGCTGATAATTATGGAATGAAAGTGTACGGATATATTTGTCCGCCTGCGACAGGAAGCTACACTTTCTGGATCGCCAGTGACGATAATAGTGAACTATGGCTCAGTACAAGTAGCAACCCGACCAATAAAACAAGAATCGCTTATCATGCGCAATGGACCAATTCAAGGGAATGGAATAAGTACACCACGCAGAAATCCGCTGCGATCACGCTTACCGCCGGACAATTATATTATGTAGAAGCTTTAATGAAAGACGGAACCGGAGGCGATAATATGGCGGTAGGTTGGGCCAAACCCGGCCAGGCAACAGCAACGCCAAGTGAAGTGATACCAGGTTCACAATTATTAGTAGCTATTCCTGATGCGCAGGCGCCAACCACACCAACAAATCTGGCGGCACTGAACATCGGGCAAACCACTTTCCTTCTTACCTGGGCCGCATCCGCCGATAACATAGGTGTGGCAGGTTATGATGTGTACAGGAATGGAACAAAGATCACCACTTCGCTTGTCAGCGGAACAAGTTATAATGTAACCAGTCTGACGGCAGGCACTCTTTATTCGTTTACTGTAATAGCAAAAGACGCGGCAGGTAATTCCAGTGTACCCAGTGCAGCTTTGCCGGTGTCAACGATACCGGTTGAAGCGGGTTCGGAAACATTCACCCAACGAACAGTGATCGCCGCACAGCGTATGCCGCATGACCTGGTATATGGCCCGGATAATAATATCTGGTACACCGAACGCTTTGCCGGAAAAGTAAGTTTTGTAAATCCTGCCACAGGAGTAAAGACAGTGTTGCTGACACTGGGTTCAAAAATGGTACTGGTAAGCGGGCAGGATGGATTAATGGGTCTTGCGCTTCATCCGCAATTGCTGCAGGGCAAGCCGTATGTTTATATTTCTTATACATATCAATCAACCAGCGCTACGGTACGTAAAACAAGAATTGAAAGATATACCTATGACATCGGTACGCAAACTTTGATAACCCCGGTGACCATACTGGAAGATATTCCCGGCAGCAATGATCATAACTCCGCAAGACTGGCGATAGGTCCTGATCTGAAATTATATTATACAGTAGGAGATATGGGCGCCGGCCAGTTTGATAATTTAACCCGTACCAATAATGCCCAGAACTTAACTGTTTATGAAGGAAAAGTTTTACGTCTGAATACCGAACCTGTAAGCAGTTCATGGATACCAACCGACAATCCATTTACCAATGCCGGGCAACCAACGGCGGTATATTCATTTGGCCATCGCAATCCGCAGGGGCTTGTATGGGGTAAAGTAAATGGAACAGATATTCTGTACAGCAGTGAGCATGGCCCTTACAGTGATGATGAAGTAAATATTATTGAACGGGGCCGCAATTATGGATGGCCCCAGATATCCGGCTTCTGTGATGGAAACTATAACGGAAGAACCATTGGCGGTTTTGCCGTAGTCAGT
The DNA here is from genome assembly GCA_040007815.1 of Chitinophagaceae bacterium. GTDB lineage: Bacteria > Bacteroidota > Bacteroidia > Chitinophagales > Chitinophagaceae > Terrimonas_B. The sequence goes on along the minus strand of JBDTUH010000022.1, from coordinate 72,825 downwards.
GAACAAGCTAATTGCGCCACATTGAACGCCAGGGAACCGCTTCGTTCATTATTCCCGTCCAGTAATCCACCAACAGGTGGCGATAATATGACCTGGCCTTCCACGGGTCCATCGGGTACTGACTTTTATAGCAGCAATGCTATACCCGGCTGGCAAAATTCATTATTGATTGCACAGTTGAAGAACGGAACATTGACACGTTTCAAACTAAGCAGTGATGGAACGAGTATCATTTCTGATACTATTCACTATTTCCGGGGTATCGGCAGGTTCAGGGATGTAGTGGTATCACCTGATGGACTGAAGATCTATTTAGCATGCGATTCCAGCGGATCAACTTCCGGTCCTACAGGAGGCGTAACAACTACTCCTGCCAATCCCGGAAGTATATTAGAATTTACGTATCAACCGCCAGTCGGAGGAAGGGGAATCAATCAACTGATCACTCAAAACAAATTACCGGCTGACATAAAAGATAAAAGCATTGATATATATCCCAACCCTGCAAGCAGCTTTGTTGTAGTATATAACTATGGAAATAATCTGGGGCGCATTGCGGAGCTGTTTGACATGAATGGAAGGTCGGTGAAAAAACAAGCGATACTCAGTGTGGCCACAAGAATAACCGTCAATAATGTGAGCAGTGGCTTATACATTATGAAAATAAGAGAAGCAAATGGCAAAATAGTGAGAACGGAGAAGATCGTTATTCAAAAATAAGATGCACGGGTTCTAAAAAAGCGTTTATTTATCATGCGCTAACTATCGGATTTGGAAAGTTTAGGCCACGGATGCACGGATTACAAAATTTATCCTTGTATCCGTGGCTTATATTTTAGCAGTATAAGAAATCTCTGAAATCTCGAAAATTCAAATCCGATAGCTATCGGATGATACACCACACGACGCTGATTTTTATGAATGCGCTTCATGCCTGGTTTCCATGTTCCGTATGATCCAATGGTTTTCCGCAATGAGGGCACACATGTATCTTTGGAGCTTTCACTTTTCTCATTTCCTCCAGGAAACCAGCGGTAATGATACCTGCAGGCAAAGCGAAAACAGCCAAACCAGAGAGCGATAAAATCCCGCTTAATGTTTTACCCAACGTTGTAACGGGCACCATATCGCCATAACCAACGGAAGTTGCAGTTACCACCGCCCACCAGAGGGTAGCCGGAATGCTGGAAAACACTTTGGGCTGTGCTATATGCTCCGCAAAATATAACAGGCAGGAAGCGATAATGATGAAAAACAAAATTAACACCAGGCTAAGTTTTAGTTCATTGGCTCTTGATTTAAAAACATTCTTCACCATGCGGGCTGATTTCATATAAGCAGTGAGCCGGAACAAACGTAAAAACCGCAGGAGGCGGAATATTCTCAATACCCGCAGATCAAACCCAACAAAAACATGAATATAAAAAGGCAGGATGGCCAGCAGATCTATGAGTGCATCCGTAGAAACCATGTATCGCAGCCTGCCATGTAAGCTATGCTTGTAGCGGGGATCATGATTGCTGCTCCAGACACGAAGTATATATTCTATCGTAAAAATAATGACGGATACAAGATCGAATATTCTGAAAAAATCCGCATGAGGATCGTGAATTTCAGGGACCGTTTCCAGCATCACGGCTGTTATATTCAAAATGATCAGAATGATAAAAAATCCATTGAGGACTTTGTCCCATTTGGAATTGCCTAACTCGGGATGAAGAAGTATATGTACCTTCTTTTTGGTTGCATGATACATTGCAGTAGCCGGTTTTGTTGCTTTAAAGTTAGGTAGAATAATAACGAGATAAAGAAAGCAGCCCCGATAAGATCAGGCTGCTTTCTTTTTTAAACAAAATAAAAAGGAATCCGAGTGTACCATCTGTTAATTTGCAGACAGGTACACTTTAAAGTTTTGATTAACTGATCATAAAACGGCTTGTACTCTTCCACCCAACGCCGTAAAAGTTTATAAAATATATGCCCTGCTTTAAAGTTGGAATAGCCACGGGTATGAAATTGCTGACCCCGTTAACATCTTTTGTCAATAGCTGAATGCCGTCACTGGATACAACTGTTATCCTTTCCACCGGAAATTGAGCATTTGCATTGATGATATTGCCGGTTATCATATTCGTTTGAATTTGCACGGGCGAAATAGCAATACCCTTGGGTAAGAAGGCTCCGGAATAACTAACCGTTCCTGTTATATCTTCAGTGCGGATACGGTAAAGTAGTGGTCTCGTGTCCCGGATCAGCTCTTTATAGTTAAACATTCCGTTGGTTGACAGAACCTGAGGGCCGCTTAAAAAATTAATGCCATCATAACTATATTCAATGGTAAACTTCTTGTCAGTACTTTTTTCTGATGCCGGCCACTGTATCTCATTGTACCCGTTTTGCTGAATGGCTGTAAAAGAAGCTAAATTAAATGAATTATATTCTTTACTGGCTTCGGGTCTTGTAACATCTTTCTTATTGATGATATTTTGTTGCGCCTGTAGCTGGCAGGAATAAGTGGCGAGGATAAGCCCTGTTATTACCCAATAGCACGCTTTTCTCCGGGATTGCACGACATGGTTACTCATATGAAATAATTTAATACCCTTTTAAAAACAAATACGGTGCCCCGGCTGATCATTGAAATGAGAAATGAGTTAAACAGTATGATACTCAGCTTTCGACAAAATTCATGTCGACAACTATTGGAATTTTTTCCCGCTTTTGTTCAGTTTGGCAAAGGCCCTAAACCGGAAATAATTGCCACACTGGCAACAGAATGGTCACTATTTAGTAATTTCTTATTTCTTTATATTCGTTTAATTGAATGATAAAATTTTACCATGGATATTAAAGTAATTGCCTTTGATGCCGATGATACGCTTTGGGTGAACGAGCCCTATTTCCAGGAAACCGAGCATAAATTTTATGAGCTGCTGGAAGATTATTTACCCCAACATTCCGTTTCCCAGGAACTATTCAGGACAGAGATGCAAAACCTTTCTCTTTATGGCTACGGCATAAAAGGTTTTATGCTTAGCATGGTGGAAACGGCTTTACGGGTTTCCAATAAAACATTGAATATCGACGTCATTGAAAAAGCGATAGCGTTTGGAAAAGAATTGCTGGAAAAACCGATAGAAATGCTGGATGGCGTGGAAGAAGTGTTGCAATCTCTTTCCGGTAAATACAAATTGGTAGTAGCGACCAAGGGTGACCTGCTGGACCAGGAGCGTAAATTAAAGAAATCAGGTATCGAACATTATTTTCACCATGTTGAGATTATGAGCGACAAACAGGAAGCGGATTATAAAAAACTCATCAAACACCTCGATATACCAGCAGATCAATTTTTAATGATCGGCAATTCCATCAAATCGGATATACTACCGGTGCTCGCTATCGGTGGTCACGCCGTTCATATACCCTATCATACTACCTGGGCGCATGAGAAAACAGAACACAATGTTGATCACCCCAATTTCAGCAGGATGGAAGTCATCACGCAAATACTTCCTTTACTTAATGGATCCGTTTGAAAATTGAATTATGTCATGCAATACCCTATTGATTTTATCAATAAATTTTTGATTACTTTTAGTTAACCTGTTAATTATACAAAAACAATTGTATGCCACAAGCTCCCTTACACATCATCCAGGAACTGGACTCTCCTTTTCCTCTTTCTGAAAGGTCTATTAACTTTTTCCGGGAGAATGGCTTTATTAAGTTGAAAAACGTGTTCTCACCGGACCTGGTACGATACATGAATGAAACAATTTCTGCGGAAGTGGTCCGGCTCAACACACAGCATCTTCCTTTCGAGGAAAGAGATACTTATGGTAAAGCCTTTTTGCAGATCATGAATATCTGGACAAAATCACCCGCTGTGAAGGAAATTGTTTTCGGCAAACGCCTCGCTAAAATTGCCACGGAATTGCTGGGCGTCGGAGGTGTCAGGATGTACCATGACCAGGCTTTGTTCAAAGAACCAGGCGGAGGACATACGCCATGGCATGCCGATCAATACTACTGGCCCCTGTCTAATGACAATACTGTAACGGTATGGATTCCCTTGCAGGAAACAGGTTTGGAACTGGGTCCTTTAGAATTCAGCGCCAAAAGCCAGCAATTGCAGGAAGGCAGAACGCTTAAGATCAGTGATGACAGCGAAGTCCTTATCCAGAAAAAATTGACCCTTCATGATTTTGAAAAAGTGGTTGAACCTTTTGATATGGGCGAGGTAAGTTTTCACAGCGGCTGGCTATTTCACCGTGCGGGTGCCAACAAAACGAGCGATATGCGAAAAGTAATGACGGTTATCTATATAGAAAAAGATATGCGGCTGAAAGAGCCCGTCAATGAAAATCAGCAGGCCGATTGGGATACCTGGTGTCCCGGTGCGGCGGTTGATGAAGTGATTGACACGCCGCTTAATCCTGTTTTATACCAGCAATAAATCCGATAAAAAAATATTCTAACGTACAGAACACGAACAAATTCAATTTTGCCATAGCAGAATTATTTTGCTTTTCAGGTTTTCCCACTGAAAAACAGTTTGTTTATTCCTTCTATCTATCTCCTCTTATCTTTATCCTTCCAAAACTGTACAACTAAAATGGACCATTTGAAATTTCCGAAAGTGGAATTGCATTTGCATTTGGACTGTTCATTGAGTTATGATGTGGTCAGACAAATTAATCCGGCCATAACTTATGAGGAATTCAGGGACTCATTTGTGGCACCACCTAAATGCACCGATCTCGCCGATTATCTTATCAGGGCCATCAAAGGCTTTGAACTGATGCAAACAAAAGAACAGTTACGTTGGGTGACGTTGGATCTTTTCAATCAACTAAAAGCGGACAACGTTATTTATGCTGAAATGCGTTTCGCTCCATTACAACATTTACAAAAAGGGTTGACGCCAGCAGACGTAGTAGAAATAGTGAATGAGGCTGTAGCAGAAGGAATACAACAAACAGGAGTAGAAGCGGGACTTATACTTTGCACCTTACGTCATTACAACGAAGAGCAAAGTATGGAAACCGTTCAATTAGTTGATCAATTCAGGGGAACGAATGTAATGGGGTTTGATATCGCAGGCGATGAAGCCGGCTTTCCGGTTACCCATCATATAAAGGCATTCGAATTCGCCAAGGCTAATGGTATCCATTGCACCGCGCATGCCGGTGAAGCCAAAGGGTCACCCAGTGTATGGGAAACCCTGCAACATTTTCATCCTTCAAGAATCGGGCATGGTGTGAGAAGCGCTGAAGACAGTGCGTTGCTTGAATTTCTGAAAAAGGAAAATATACATTTAGAAGTATGTCCTACCAGTAATATACAAACTAACGTGTATGATAAAATAGAATATCATACTGCTGATAAAATATACAATGCCGGCGTATCCATGAGTATCAATACCGATTGCAGAACCATATCGGATACAACACTGACAGACGAATACAAAATCATGGAAAAAATATTCAACTGGGATAGGGAACATTTTTTAAATTGCAACCTGGAAGCTATTGAACATTGCTTTACAACAAAAGAGAAGAAAGAAAAATTAAAAGAAAAGATACTGGCGGCGTACAAGTGATCATCTTTATATTCCCCAAAAAAATCGAAAGCCCCGCTTTTGCGGGGTCTTTCACCATTAACCAATAACCAATCAACCATCGAAACTTTTAAAATATGCCAAACTTCAGGGTAAGGTTAGCCGTAGGCGCACTCATCTTTGAATTGCTGATACCCTGCTGATCAACACCGGCAACATAACGATAACCGGCACCTAATCCCACCCGAAACCAATCTGTCACGTTCACTTCCGCACTTACTGATGGCTGGATCACGTAAAATCCTGATGCATCAATATCTCTCAACTCATCTGATCCGTTTTCAGGAATAGTACCCCTGCCGTGACCATTCTTGATAATACCTCCGCCGACAAGTGTATTGGCTGTAAAATGAACGATCTCATTTCCAAAGAATGTGTATTCCACCATCAAACCGCCATAGCCCATCTGCCAATTATTTTGCTGATGCGTATTTGCATTCAGTCCAAATCCCTTGTGATTAGTAGCCAATCCATAACCACCTAACCCGATCATCAGTTTGTGATTAATCATCCAGCCACCATAAGCGCCGGCAAATATGGCATGCTCCCCGTTGAATTTTGAATATACGGTGGATAAAGCTCCATAACCAGTGCTCTCTGATTTATGCGTTACCAATGATTTACTCTTTGTCGTGTGTTGTGCGAATACCTGTGAGCTGATAAAGAAGATCGCTGCGAACATTAATTTTTTCATTTGTTTGTTTTAGTTTTTATTTAATTATTTATTAGATCACAAAAGTAATAGCAGCAAGAGGCCGTATATTGATGAATTATACGAATAGCCTTATCTATTATACCAAACAGGCTATTCATTAATTTACCGGTTTCTCCTTCTTTCTTTGTACGCCGTTCTCTGGTTATTTCATTCCGGGCAACAAAAAAAGGCACAACCTTTTGTGCCTTTAATTTCTATTGTTGTTCATTCTTATTTGGTGGTTTATCTTTCATATAATGGTGTTCTTTTTAATAAGTACCGCAGCGTATTTTTATAGCCATCAATAGTAGATATAAGAGAATGTCTTGATTTCGTATAGATACTTTCACCTGATTCATTGTAAATTGAGAGTGACACCTGGTTTTCAATTTGCTGGTTGGTAACGGAAGTACCGTGACCCTCCGTTCTCTGTTTTGTCCGGTATCCATCCCAATCCCTTTCTGTCCTTCCTCTTCGTTCTACCCGACTATGATCCACTGTTACGATGCTTCCCTTATCCTGCATTACACTTCCCATAATGAGATACTCTACATTTAAAATACCGGCTAATTCTTTTGGTGTATAATCACGTATATTCGATTCGTTGATCCCAGCTCTTGACAACAATGCATTTGTTTCAGCCGGACTTTTAAACTTCAGCTCACCCGCCGCTTTACTTAAGTACTCAATTGTCATCTCCTGCAAAAGAAAGGGCATATTGTCCATTTTGGAATCGCTTCCCTCAGCTATATACCCGAGCGGTAATACGGCCACCTTATTTCTTGCGTCTTCTGTATGAGCCTTACTTTCCTGTTCCTTCTTTTCAGTAATAACTTCGGTTCTGCCACTGGCGTATTCTATCTTTTGAATTTCTTTTTTATTGAACTCATAATTCAATGTTTCACCACGGTGAACAAATTGAACTTTATCGTTTGTAAAAGCAGTTATCCTTCCCTCCTTTGAATTTCCATTTAAGAAAATAATCTTATCGGATTTCACGATGTTATTGCTTTGAGCGTATAGCCCGCCTATCGCTAACAGTATCAAACCTGCTACCAGGATTACTGTCCGCCTGATCTTCTTTTTCATGTGTTCCTTTAATGTTTTTAAGTTTTTACTATTTGTTGTTTGGCTGGTATATTTCCCAATCCCCGCCATTTTTTGATTTCAAAATAATCTTTTGGTCCGCTTTCCCCAACGTGATGTAATAACTGAAGCCTTTCACCGTTGATTCTTCAACAAGGTCAGTGATCCAGTAATCAGCATACTTTTTTTTCAGGCCGGCTTGCAGTGGAAAAGGCAATTGCGTTGAACTGATATTGCGGGTCAGGCGGAGCAGTTTGGCCGTAGCATTATAGTAGGCAAACAACCAGGCTCCATTATAGTTAAAAGCCGCCTTATAATAATCACTACCAGCCATCCATGTTACATCCTGTGCGCTGGTAAATTTGTTGTTAAAAGCATCCAGCACTTCAGGTTTTATTTTTTCTTCACCGGCAAATGCACCTGTTATAAGAGTGACCATCATTGCCATTGTTATCATTATCTTTTTCATTTTTTCTATTTTTATTTTCTTTTCACGAATTATCGTGATAATTTATACTTTCCTTTTTTAATGCAGTGATACAAAACTGTATCACTGCTTTTATGAACGAAATTTGCTTTAACCCTTTCTTTTTGATTTATTCCAATCTATTAAATAACCAACGGATACCGATACAGACCTGTTCTTCGTGTTGATACCGTCAATCTTATTCATATCTCTCAAGCCCATCTGGTAGTTCACACTGGTAAAGAGACCATTGTTGAACTCTACTCCTGCGATGGCATTGGCGCTGATATCAATACGCCTGAAGTCTTTCATCGCACCTGAATACAGTTTTTTGGTTTGCCCGTTCTGCTCCATTTTGCCACCAAATCCGTAACTGACAGATGGTCCGCCACCTGCAACGATCTTTCCAAACGAGGTATTTACTTTATACAAAATGTTCACTGGCGTTTCAATGCTTCTCGCGGTGAGTTTTGTTTCATAGCCGTTTACTTTACTGGTATACTTCGCACCATTTTGGGTGTATAAAAGTTGTTGTTGTACGTACAGGTTACCAAATACATGCACATCGGCTACTAACCCGGCATGAAAACCTCTGAACGCATCCTTTGATAACAATTTTGTTCCTAAGGCTGCATTACTATGCTGGTTAGATAAATTTCCTCCTGCTTTGATACCTACTTTCAATTGCGCCTGCGATACTACCAGGCCCATTAGTGCGATTACCGCTAAAAAAATCCTTTTCATTTTACTTGTTTTTTTGTTTTGTTTTGATTTGTTTGAATGTTTGTTTTTGTTGTTCTTAATTTTTATGCTGAGACCTGTATTACTATTTATAGATACATCGAAAATATTCTGCGCTGAACATTACCAACTAAACAGGAATACCCTGATCGTATTTTAAAAATGTACAAGATGCCCTGTTCCTGAAATATGTGATGATACGTCAGGGTAACCGCTATAGTAGACAGGACCGCCGTCTTCAATCGTCGCATACAAATGATCAGCTACTTTCACTTGTATCTTACCGGAGCCCGATGTCCTGACGGTAGCTCTTCTTGTTAGTATACCTGACAGATCAATTTTTCCCGTACCGGAGTTCCCGGCCGTTTCGCTGACAGCTGTCCCATCCAGAGCGATTATATTGCCTGAAGATGTGTTTGTCGCTTCTATGTTTTTTGCTGTCACGTCTTTTAGTGAGATAGTTCCGGAACCACTGTTGCTAAGCAGCAGCTTAGAGGTTTGAATATCACTGAGGCAATAAATACTGCCTGAACTATTTATTAAAAACCTATTTATTTCAGGCGTAGTAATATTGATGCGTATATTTTCATCAGCGGTAAAGCTTCTCCCGTTTGAGGATTGAATAACCAGATTGCCCTCGGTAACTGTTGTTTCAATGTTGTCCAATATATTCTGCTGTCCCGTTACTTCAAGGTTCAGGTTATCACCCGCCTGGTAATATACATCAGCATTGATGAGCAGGTCGATACCCATAAAGCTTGTGATGGGACGGTTCTGGGCTACTACGGGACCTTCGCCCATAATTGCCTTGCTGCAGGCAATCATACCTACCGTCGTTATACTTAGTAAAGCCATTGTTGTTATCTTTTTCATTTTATTAATATCTCTCTGTTGGTTAGTTGTTGAATGCTTAACAGAACACAAACCTACCACCACCCAACAGCCTTTACCGGCGTTATTATACCAACAGTCCCGAATTTTCTACCAATTCTTTTTTATGGTTTCAAGGGTTCTTTTAGGGGGTAATCGGGGAGATAAAAAGTCAAAATCCCGTTTCGTATATGAAAAGAGGGCTTTCGTATAATAAGAGGCTTACGAAGTATTGATTTGGTAGATTTGTGACCATGGAAAACAGTAATTCCCTGGTGCTCCCTTTCAACAACCCACTGATCAGATTTATTTCAGCCTCTAAATACAGGTGGCTTCGTCATACCCTGTTTATACTCTTTGGTCTTATACTTGCCTTCAAAGGCGATATTGGCACAGCCGATCAGTTTCCTTCCTATGAGGCCTGGCGTGTAGTCATATTCACTGACTGCATTACGTTTGTTTTCATCATGGCGATGATCTACCTGATGTTGCTCGTGTTAATACCCCGTTTATTATTTCGTTCCAAAATGCTCTTATTCGCCCTTTCTTTTGTCATCCTCGTTTCACTGATATATATAATGGTATGGTTCCTTGATTTGTATTTTTTAAGAGATTTGATTTCGGACAAGAGAGTTCATATCGAATTATCTTTGTTGCATTATATCCAGATCGGCGCCATCAGTTCTGTATTACTTGCTTCTGTTGTTGGAATGAAAGTGTTTAAAAAATGGATCATTGATGTACAGCAGATGCATGAGTTGAAGGAAACGAATTTAAAAACAGAACTGGAGCAGTTGAAAAGCCAGGTGAATCCCCATTTTTTGTTTAATACATTGAATAATTTACATGTCCTTACCAAAACTGATCCTGAAAAAGCATCGCAGGTTATACTTGGGTTATCGGATCTGCTGCGTTACCAGCTCTATGACAGCGCCAGGGAAAAGATCTTGTTATCCAAGGACATTGCATTTATTCATAACCTTCTCAGCATGGAGAAATTAAGGAAAGATGATTTCACCTATGAAGTTCATTCGGAAGGCAGAACAGATGGTATATCCTTGCCGCCCTTCCTCTTTATTCCTTTCGTAGAAAACGCTATTAAGCATGGAGCCAGCACCACCGGGCATTCCTACCTGAAACTAAATTTTCGGATTACTCCTGAACAAATATATTTTTATTCAGAAAATTCTAAACCCGTTTCCCGCAATAATTCAATCGGGGGCATCGGTCTGAAAAATATCAAACGAAGACTGGAACTGTTATACCCGGATAATCATACCCTCGAGATAAAAGAAGATGCTGAAAAATATATTGTAACCCTTACTTTACCATTATGACCTGCATTATCGTAGATGACGAACCTCTTGCCCGCCAGGGAATGGAAATGAATATTTCCACCGTTTCCTCTTTGCAATTGCTGGATTCATTCAGCAATGCGCTGGCGGCGAATGATTTTTTGCGTAAACAAAATGTCGACCTGATGTTCCTGGACATTAATATGCCCGAGCTAAGCGGGCTGGATTTTTTAAAATCATTGCGAAATGCACCTTTGGTGATTTTCACTACCGCCTATCCCCAATATGCGCTGGAAAGTTATGAACTGGATGCTATTGATTACCTCGTAAAGCCCATACGTATTGAACGTTTTTTGAAAGCGGTCAACAAAGCGGAAAATCATTTACGCCTGCTGCAACAGGAAGGCAACAGTAACCAGGTAGAAAAAATTGAAGAGGATTATATTTTCATAAAAGCGGAAAGAAAGTATTTCAAAATATACTTTAAGGAGATTCTTTACATCGAAGGGTTAAAAGATTATGTAATCATTTATACAGCCGATACGAAGATCATTACTTCCATGAATGTGAAGACGATCGGATCTCAGTTGCCCGAAACTATTTTTGCCAGGGTCAGTAAATCTTATATCGTCAACATTCTTCACATTTCGTCATTCGATAATGAATTGGTCTATATCCAGAACCATGAAATTCCGCTGGGTCAAAGTTTCAAGGATGATTTTATTAAACAGCATATCGAAGGGAAAATAGTGAAACGATAACGAATGGCATAGCAAATGTGGAAAAATATCCGGGCTAACACGATCCCGGATATTTCCGGATGATTTATTTTTTAATTTCAGTTGTTTTTACGGGCTTTACTGTTTTCAGATAAGCATATATAGCTTTTAATTCTTCATCGTTCATCCGTCCAAAAGATTCCCATGGCATCGGGCTTTTTGCTACTGTTCTTCCCAAACGAAAACGGTCGACAAAGTTTTTCTGCGACCAGCCGAAGATGCGGCCGCTTGAATCAGTCGTAATGTTCGGAGTAATGAAACCATCAATATCATTACCACCTGCAAACGGCTCACCGGTAAATTCACCGCTTAATGTACGTTGTGTATGACAACCCCCACAGTTAGCAACATTGTTGGCCATATAGTTTCCGTAAACGGCTGAACTGTCCCTGGTCACCCTTTGTTCTACTTCGCCGGTTGGACCAACAGGTTTTATCATAAATGCTTTTACGGCTTTTCCCAAAAGATTCAATTCATGATCGGGTACTTTGTTTCTCACCGGCCTTTGTGCCCGCAGGTAAGAAATGACCGCCGTCATATCTTCATCCGTCATATTGTGAAATGGCATAAAATCAAACACCACTCCTCCGTCGGGGTGAACTCCGTAACGAAGGGCTCTCGCTATTTCAGCGTCGGTATAGTTTCCAATCCCTGTTTCTTTATCGGGGGTGATATTCCTTGAGTATATTTTTCCAAGTGGAAGATCAAAAACAAATCCACCGGTTAGTGGAACTTCCTGGCCAAGTTTTAACAAAGAGTCGGCATTGGTTAAACTATGGCAACTGGCACAATGGGCAGCTCCAAATATTAAATGTTTTCCACGCAGTATGACATTACTGTCGGTAGTCGCCGTAATGGCTGGGTAAGGCCGGTCATATTTTGTATTCTGCCGACCCATTACAGTAATGGTCAACCCAAGTATTAAAAACAACAGGGTAATACCTGTCCACTTCAATATTTTCTTTAATCGTCGCATTTATTTTGTGTTTTAATGCGACCAAATTAGCCTACCCTTCTTCAGTCTGAAATAGTATATTGATTGAATTGCGAAAAGTAGTAAATGAGATGAGAAAAACAGACACCTAATACCAAAATAATTTCCTGCAACTAAAAGGCATGCATTTCATTAATCCCTTCCCCCATGCGTTCGATATACCAGTCAACAAACCTAGCTACATCCAATTCTATCGGCGCATAAGGACCCGGCCGGTAATGGCTGGACTCAACGCCGCGATAATTATTCTCACATAATTCCCAATCCTGTTCCCCCGTTATTCTCCAGAAATCAGTTAATCGATCCACTGTGTAATCCACTCCTTCCTTTGAATCGCCATCAACCAACCATGCTAAATCAATATAGGTAAGGGAAGGAGAAACCGCTGTCAACCGCATCGTCCACATATAGTCGCTTACCGCGTCCATCCAAAAATTAGGATAGACCACTAACCCCAAAACACCCGCATCAAAGTCTTTATGACGCCCCATAGGTTTGGCCACAGCCTTACCATCTAAACTATAACTCAGTACACTGGGGCGAAGTGGATAACGAACTGCGAAATGAAAGGAATCATTTTCGAAGTCAACATTGTTGATCGCTAATCCTTTTTGTCGCCAGGCCACCCTACGCACAACCAGCTCTTCATCAGCCGACTCTCTTAAATTAGCGCCGATCACAGCACTGCAATACTCGGGATGAGCAGGCCCGCAATGATAACATTCACGGAAATTCTCCGCAATCAGTTTCCAGTTGGTCCGAAGTTCATATCTTTTTGTGAACGCCACTTTTGCTTTATCAACCTGGAAGGGTTTTAAAAAAGGAGAAAAATCCTTTATCACTTTTGTAAAATCAGGCGGATTGTTTGCTAATGAAATAAAAATAAATCCCTCGACTACCTGTATATGCACCCGATGCAAATTAAATAAAGTTCTGTCAAAATCATCGGGCATCAGCCTTGACTTTAACAGCGAACCATCCTTATCATACACCCACTGATGATAAGGACAGATCAATTTGGTGGCATTTCCTTTTTCTTCCAGGCAGATCAGGGATCCACGATGACGACAGGTGTTGTAATGAGCATGTACTTCTCCGTCATTTCCCCTGATAACAATGATGGAGTCTTTGTGGGCTTTATAAGTAAAATAATCTCCTGCCTTTGGAATAGCTGCAGTGGTGCCGGCGAACAACCAATATTTTTTCCAGATACATTCCCATTCCAGATTAAATATTTTTTCATCAGTATAAAAGCGTTGTTCCAGGCTCCAGCCCGTCTTATACTCAGATAAGAAAGTTGACAGGTTAGTCATAAGGCACAAAATTATCAGGGGCCGTAAAAAATTTATTGCTGACAAGAAGTTCAAAAATGTATTTGGAAAAACCCAATGCTAAGGTTGAAGTTAATCATATCATCGGCCAGGTAAACGTTGACTTTAACGGTATTCTTTTACCCATTTCCTGTGATTTCCGCGAAGCTTCAATAATCTCCAATACATGAAGCGAATGCTTCACATTTATCCTGGGTTCTTTGCCGGTAGCCATACATTCGCAGATCACCGATGCTCCTTCCTGCCATACATAGGTTCCCGGATCGGTAAGGTACCTTGTTGTTTTTGGATCCTCCAAAGTGGCCATATCGACTCCAAGAGGTTTCCAATCGTAGCCGATCATATGCATGTTTGCATTACTGCCGTAAACTGAAATAGTTGGTTTTTCCTGCCCGGTACCCGCATGGCCATAAGGATCGAAATAATTAAACCCGCATTGAACATGTGAAAGTACACCGCTTTGATGATCGAATAATACCTGGGCATTGTCTTCCGCCTCTACTTTTATTTCTCCCTTATTTCCTGTCTTACGTGTGGGTGTAATTACATTGGTCATCGCCATCACCGATTTAGCAGGTCCGAAAAGGCCTGTAAGAGTTGCGATATTATACACACCAAGGTCGGGCAGGCTGCCGCCATTTTTTTCATAAAAGAAGGCTGACCAGTTAGGCCCTTCATGACCATAATGACCATGAGCTGCCGCAATGCGCCCAAGTTTCCCTTCATTTATCTGTTGTGCCATGAATGTAAATTGCGGGCTGTTCACCACAGCCGGGGCACCCCAGATTCGTATTCCTTTTTTTATTGCCAGATCAAGCAACTCCTTACCTTCTTCATACGTATTGGCGAGTGGTTTTTCACACCAAACATTTTTTCCGCTAAGTATAGCAATCCGGTTCAGGCGTCCATGCTCCTGCATATCTGTAGTATTGATCAGCAGATCGAAAGGAACTCCTTTCAGCATTTGATCTATGTGGGGATACCAGCTTGCTACCTTGTATTTTTGAGCAGCCTTTTCCGCTCTTTCTGGTTTTATATCACAAAGACTTACAATTTCCGCATAAGAACATTTTGACAAATGGGGCAGGTATTGAGTCGATACACTGCCGCATCCTATCAAACCAACTCTTATCTTTTTTTCGGGTAACATTTCTTTATTTACTCGTACATTTTGTTTTGCGGCGAATAACGAAGGTGAAACAACGGCAGCAGCGCCAAGAACGCCTGCATTGTTCAGGAATTTTTTTCTGTTCATCTTTTTATTGATAATTTTTATTCTGGGTAAACCAGAAACGTTTAAAAACTAAAATGAGTATTCAATGCCTTAATACTGGTTTTGCGTTACAAAAATCAAGACCAACAGATAGCTAATACAGTGTATCAGGGGTATTAGCGCTTATTAATAGCCCGGATTTTGGACTAATTTATTATTGGCATCTATGGCTGCCTGCGGAATAGCATATAGCAAATATTTAGGATCGCTCATATAAGGTTTGAATGGGCTCCTTGGAGGAAGAAATCTTCCAAACCGTATCATGTCCTGCCTTGTAAATCCTTCCCAGGCCAATTCAAAACGTCTTTCGTTATACACATCTTCCAGTGTTACAAGAGCATGAAGTTTATTGGGTAATCCCCTCACCCGGATGGCATTTACCAAAGTGGTAGCCTCGCTGACAGAACCTCCGTTACGAAGCAATGCTTCCGCTTTCATTAAATAAATATCAGCAAGACGAAAAATATGAAAATCATTCTCCATCGTATTACTAAGTCCTGGTTCAAATTCCCACTTGTTGATCCTGGCTCCTTCTTCCTGGTTGATCCAGCCCCATCCGTCGGCACCTACTTCATTTAACACCATATCTACTGTATGAATAAGAGGCCGGCCATGCGGTGTAATGAGTATCTGTCCCGTTGGACTGCGCATCGGGCCTATTAGAAAAGAACCCTTGTATCGCAAGTCAGTCGTATCAAAACTTTTTACATAATCAGGATTTGCGGCAATGCCATTCCATGGTGCAAGATTTAATCCCAACGCAATAGGATCGAAATAATGAAGCGTATTAAATGCGATCATGTTCTGCCTTCCACTACCGCTTGCTTTAAAAACAGCAGCGAAAATAGCTTCCCGTGAAATGTGATTATTGGGAACAAAATTTGTTTTCCAGTTTTCCAACTGATAAGGCATCTTCAACACCGAATCGCATGCGGCGACACATTCCGCCCATTTGGAGCCTCCTGACGGGTTCCATACCTGTGCGTTGAGGTACATTTTAGCAAGCAATGTATAAGCTACCCCTTTTGTCATTTTTCCATAGCTCGCCAATGTACCAACGTCGCCTCTTAATCTATCTTTTATCTCATTTAATTCCTTTACGATGAATGTAAAAACTTCCGACCTGGTTTTGGTAGCAGGCTGTTCTTTATCCAAAAAGTCGGTTACGATAGGCACATTGCCGTAATGATCGCAAAGAATATAGTACCAAAAAGCACGGACACCGCGGATCTCTGCCAATATCTGTTCTTTTAATGCCGGTTCAATGCCTTCATTGATACTAATCTGATAAAATATCTGGTTACACAATGCGATGTTAGACGATGGACCAAAATAGGCTTCATTAAATCCGCTGCTGCTTGCATTCCAGGTATGCCGCATAGTTTCTTTATACATCGGTTCACTCCAGTCGCCTCCTTTAAAACCGGGTATTGCCACCATATCAGCAGACAATCCATCCATTGTAATATAGGTATCCCAATCAATTCCATGCAACTTGAGAGTACTGTAAATAGAGCCAACCAACGCGTTGACCTGTGCCTGGTCTTTGCCAAAGTCGTCAACTGGCACCTGTGAAAAAACTTTTTCATCCAGCTTGGTACAGGAAATAACAGAATATAACACTGCAAGCATTAAAATAAAATATGTTTGAAGTTTCATTGTAAAAAAATTTAACATTAAAAATTTACATCAATACCAACTGAGATGGTTCGGGCTTTTGGTACGAAAAAGCTTTCCAATACACCAGGTGCAAGACCATTCATATTAACCTCCGGATCCAACCCTTTGAATCGCGTAATAAGGAAAAGATTTTGACCGGTAACATATAATCTGGCTAACCTGACTCCCGGGAGATTTCCTGTATTGACATCGTATGATAAACTGGCATTATCAAGCCGCAGGAATGATCCCTTTTCAATATAATAACTGGAGAATTTCGGATCTGCTTTAATGCCATTGGTCAAAGCTTCACGAAGCACATTGGAGCCAGGCAGCCATTTTACATTGGCATATTGCAAACGCGGATTATTTAATACATCATTCCCTGATATACCTCTTAAGAAAAATGACAGCGATAGTCGCCTATAAGAAAATGTATTGGAAATACCGTACGAGAACCGCGGCATTGCTCTTCCGATATAGGTATAATCCAGGCTGTTGATGTCACCATCTTTATTCTGATCTTTGAAAATATATTGGCCCTGATCGTCAAGCCCGAGGGATTCCCATCCGTAAAAAGTTCCTACTTCTTTTCCCTCCTGGACGATATGGCTGGTAAGGTTTCCTGAACCACGCAGGTTGATGGCTCCCGTTTTAATGCTTTCGGTCTGATAGATCTCATCTGACAACCGGGTAATAACATTTTTGTTGGTCGCAAAATTGAAAGAGCTGGTCCACTGAAAATCTGAAGTTTTAATATTCTCACTATTGATGGTAATTTCTACTCCCTTGTTCGACATGTCGCCAACATTAGCCAATGTTGTTGGAAAAAGATTCGGCGGTACCGGGACATTATACACGTATAACAGATCCTTTGTTTTTTTTACATAATAATCAATAGCTCCTGAAATTTTGTTGCTTAAAAGCCCAAACTCAATTCCTACATTCAATGTCGATGTTTCTTCCCACTTGAGGTCAGGATTGTCATTCTGAATATAACGGTACGTATTTCTCCATTGCCCATTGTCAAAATACTCATCCCCTCGTCCATACAAAGCAATGGAACGATACGGGCCGATACCTTCCTGGTTTCCCACAGCCCCATAGCCTACACGAAGTTTCAGGTCGTCGATAAAAGAAGAACGGGAAAGAAATTTTTCTTCTGATAATATCCATGCACCGGAGACAGCGGGGAATAATCCCCATTTATTATTCTTACCAAATTTTGAAGATCCATCTCGCCGGAGTGAAGCTGTGAAAGTGTATTTACTATGTAAACTATAATTTAATCTCCCGAAAAAAGATATGAGTTTACTCAGCTCCTGGTAGGAATTTACATCTGTCGGAAGCAAGCGTTCGCCGGCAGTTAAATTGTTATAACCGAAAATATCGGAAATGAACCCGCGGTTGGATGCGGCAAGGGATTGATAATAATTTTCTTCGTACGAATATCCAGCAAGAATTTTGAACTTATTGTTCTTCCATTCTTTTTCATACTCTGAAATGAATTCGAGCAGATTCTTGTCCCAAACCTGGTTATCTCTGTATGCATAACCATGATCTGTACGTCCAGCCTGGGTAGTAATTGCGTTGTAACGGCTTGCGTCCTGAGTTGCCCGTTGCTTCAAAAAATTAGCCCCTATACTCAACCCTTTAATTATTTTCAATTTAATGTTACCATTTCCATACAACTGGCTCGCTTTGTTATCATTCCGGTTTTCTTCTACGTTATGCACAGGGTTTCCCTGCTCAAAATCAAATTTTTCAAACCATGTACCATCGGGATTTCTGAGCGTGTATACCGGCAGCATCGTGTAGGCAAGTACGGTATTGTAATTGTTGGTTGGAGAAAAATCTGTTTGTACCGCACCAGCTGTAAGAGAAATATTAAGCCGCTCATTCAGCGCCTTTTGATTTACGGTAAAAAGAGCGTTGAATCTTTTTACTTTGTTGTCCCGCATAATACCCTGGCGATTGAGATAGTTAAACGAAGCCCGGTAGCTGCTTTTATCCGTACCGCCCGACAACGAAAGATTATGATTGTTGGATATCCCTGTTCGCATTATTTCATCGAACCAATCGGTATTACCTGCAAGATCAAGTCCTGTTATATCCAGGTTGTTGTCACTGGCATATTTTCTCCATTCATCTGCAGTGAGCAGCTCTGGTTTATTAGCCACCTTGTCAATCGCCACATAATTATTTAACTGAACGAGGGTTTGGCCCGGTTTACCTTTTTTTGTAGTGATTAGAATTACACCGCTTGCCGATCTGGATCCATATATCGCTGTAGCGGCAGCATCTTTCAACACACTAATGCTTTCAATATCCTGCGCTGCAACAGAATTCAGATCCATTCCTGGAACACCATCAATTACAACGAATGGCGCACTGGAACCGGTAAGTGAAGAAGTTCCTCTCAAGCGTATCGTTTGCCTCGCTGTTACATCACCAGTTTCAGTTGTTACTACCAATCCGGCTACTTTGCCCTGCAAAAGGTCAGCTGCTGTTTGGTTAACTCCTTTATTAAAATTCTTTTCATTTACGACAGTAATAGATCCTGAGACATCTTTTTTAAGTTGTGTGCCGTATCCCACAACAACAACGTTTTGCATGGAAGCCTGGCTCAGCGCAAGACTTACGTTGATGCTTGTTTGATTATCAACTGGTATTTCCTCGGTGATATAATCAACATAGCTGAATACAAGTATACCTTTTCCTGGAATACTGATATGAAACCTCCCCTGGGCATCGCTCGCGGTACCGATTTGAGAACCCTTTAGAACGATACTGACTCCCTGTAATGGGTTACCCGCTTCATCGGAAATTATGCCATGTATATCGAGTGACAGAGGAGACAAATTCTCAATGGGAACTGTCTTATGTACTATTTGTGTTTCCTTTTTGATGATGATGATTTTCTCATCAGCATTGAATTCGAATGTCACACCGTTGAGGCATTGGTTTAGCACTTCTGTAATAGCCGCATCTTTAACATGAATGGTAATTGGTGGCAGTTTCCTGAGCAGCAACTCATCATACACGATAGATATGCCGGTTTGCCGGGAAATTTTTTTGAATATTTTCTGCACAGGAACATTAGTGGCAGAGAGGGTAACCGTTTGCCCTGCTGTATGAGCGGAAACCTGGAGACAGGCAAAGAAAAGAAGCAAAGCGGTTAAATTCATATTGCGCAGTGTTTTGTAGAATACTGCTTTTGAAGCAGTATCCGCAATCGTTAAATTCATACATTTGCGTTTTGGGTTTTTATTGAAATATAGAAACGATGTATTTTTAAGAGACCCTGATTTTAACCGGGAGTGGTTGCAACACTTCCGGTTTTTTAATGACCTCTGTATTTTTCCAACAGCTATTTTTAATTTTTTTACCTATTTCAATTGATCGCTATAAACAGTATGCACTAATCTCAAAATCAATCGTTGCTGAATTAATTGCTGATCATTATTTCCCTTCCATTTATTTTTGCATTGACACCGTACGTTTCCAGCATTTTCAACACGTTTGAAAGCGGAAGATGCTTACTGATGCGTCCTCCAAATATAACAGAAGTCTCAGGCTTATCCTGGTAACGAATGTCTACATCATACCAACGGCCGATGCCCCGCATAACGGTTTCGAGTGAAGCATTCTCAAATTCAAAAAAGCCGTCTTTCCAGGCTATTACCTGTTCCACATCTGCTTCTTGCGACTTGAATCCGTTCTCGGTTAACGCTGATTGCTGACCAGGTTTTAGTGTTATGGAATAGTTCTTCTCGGCCACCATTACAGATCCTTCAAGCAAAGTGATCTTTTCTGTTCCTTCCTCGTTATAGGCATTGATGTTAAAATGCGTGCCAAGCACTGTTACCTCCTGTTTGCCATTAACTGAAACAATAAAGGGCATCGCCCTGTTTTTAGCTACTTCAAAATATGCTTCGCCGGAAACCTCGACTCTTCTTTCTGTACCTGTAAATACAGTTGGAAAACGAAGTGAAGAGGATGCATTTAACCATACTTTACTGCCATCAGGCAATGTCAATTTATATTCACCGCCGCGTGGAGTTGTAATGGTATTGAAAAGCATATTCTCTTCCTCTTTTTCATTTCCTTGAGGGCGATAACCAAGTGTACCATCAGCAAGTTTAACTACTTGTACGCTACCTTGCCTGGCCAACAAGCCCGGATCTCTTTTATCAAGGTCAATCTTTGAACCATCCCCCAGCATAAGAATGGCCCGGCTGCTGCCTGGCTCTACATCTTTAATATTGACTGCTATATCTGACGTGCTAACAGGCTTTGCAGATGTTGTTTTTTGAACGGCGATAAAATAAACTGATCCGACTAATAATAAACCAGCTGCAACGGCAGCGACTCTTAACATTTTTCTACTTAATAGTATGTACCTATGCTGAGGCGAAGGCTTGACTATCTTTTCTCTGAATTGAAAAAGCATCTCCTGCTTCAATTCGTCTTCATACTGATCTATTTTTGGCGATTCAAGATAAAGCGATTCATACCAGGTATCCAGTTCATTTCTTTCCTCGTCGCTTAAAACATTGTCTGCCTTTTTACTCAGCAATAATAATAGCCGCATTTTATCCATAATATCTCCTTTTGCCGTTTGTCCATTGGCCCTATATTGGGATAAGTAACTTAAGAAATGATGTTCCGTTATCTGTTGCCAAAATATTTTTTACTGTTGTATTTCATAATTAATTATCTAAATTTGAAATCCAAACGACTGCTTTATAAAATCATCTATTTCTATATCCGATCATGCGCTGATTGCCAGATGGCAGCAAGGAGATGAAAGTTCATTTGACGTTCTTTACAGGAGATACATATTGAAACTAGTGGAAATACTTGCTCATAAAACAGGAGACACCCAGAGGGCAAAGGAACTTGCACAGGATGTATTTCTTGCAATATATCTTCAAAAAGAAAAACTTTCAGATATAGTTCATTTTAAAGCCTATCTTTTAAGCATAGCAAAACATAAAGTATTCAACTATTACCGGGCAAAGCTTTTGCACGAAAAGCATCAGCAACATATTTTTCATCAACCGGAAGTTTATGTTTCCCTTCGGACTGAAGAGGTATTAGAGAATAAGGAATTGGCAAGGATCATTTCAGAAAAGATTGAACAACTGCCGCCAAAGTGTCGTGAAATTTTCCGGCTTAGCCGCGAAGAACGTCTTTCCTATAGAAAGATCGCACAACGAATGTCTATCTCTGAAAATACGGTTGACCAACACATCCGAAAAGCACTTAACATTATACGTTCTACGTTGAACGAGTACAATAGTTCTATAATAATCGCCCTGGTGTTTATTTTTCTTTAATGAAACAAATGTTACCTACCATACAATCAAATGATTTAATCCTTCTGGCAGAAAAAAAAGCCATTTTTTTCAACTCCTCTGCGTATTGCTATTTTACCTAAATGAAAAAGATAATAAAAACCTGCCCCATTAATTTATCCCCTGCTAAAATTGCGTTTTTGTTGAATGCCATCAAAGAGGATGGTACCAAGATGCAGGAGAAAAAGATCACTGCCGGGTTTGATGGCTTTATAGACACCATAATAAAAATCATTAAAAAAAAACAGCCACAAAAGACCTCGCTGTTCACGACCATCAAAGAATTTGGAAATTATATTCTTGAAAAAGAAGGAACAAGTTTTAGTCTTGAATTGGAAGAACAGCATAAGAAGCTGGGTGGTAATATGCCAATTATGGCCAATGCGCTGGGGCAAATGGGCATTCCGGTTAACTGCTTAGGCGCTTTAGGCTATCCGCAGCCAGACCCCATCTTTAAAAATTTCTCCCTCAATTGCAAGCTATTCAGTTTCGCTGATCCTGGTATATCCACTGCGTATGAATTTAACGATGGTAAGATATTGCTGGCGCAAATGGGTGAATTGAATAACACGGATTGGAAAAAGATAAAAGAAAAAATTGGCCTTGACACAGTTATAACTCTTTATAAAGAAAGTAACCTCATTTGTCTTTTGAACTGGAGTGAAATAGATGCGTCTACAGATATATGGAAAGGGATTTTGAAAGACGTGCTGCCAAAATATTCGCCGGGTAAAGAACAAATCGCTTTTTTTGATCTGTCAGATTGCTCTAAGAGAACCCATCAATCCATTACTGAAGCCCTGGATCTGATCCAACGATTCGCCAAATATACAAAGGTCATTTTAAGCTTAAATAAAAACGAGGCCCATATCATTTACCAATCGTTGTATAACAAGAAAAGTAAAAAAGAGTTATTCTCTATCGGAAATAAAATTCTCGAAAGACTTGCGATAGATACGCTGGTGCTACATTCATCGAAAGAGGCAATGGCTTTTAGTAATAGTGAAAAAGTAAAGGTTGATTCCTTTTTTACCCCTAAGCCCAAAATCTCAACTGGCGCCGGAGATAATTTTAATGCCGGATTTTGCGCAGGGCAACTACTGGAATTAGATCTTGAATCTTCGTTGATTTTGGCCAATGCAGTTTCCGGTTGGTATATAAGAAAAGGCATTAGCCCTCAACTGCCCGATATCGTAGATTTTTTAAAAAATATATCAGTATCCAATTAAATAATAATATTTCTCATGCAATTAAAAATTTATAAAGACCATCACAGCTCATCGGATGCCGCCGCCAGCGAGATTATTGAACTGGTAAAGAATAAACCCAACGCCGTATTATGCATGGCTTCGGGAGAAACACCACGCCTTGCCTGTAAGCTATTAGTAGAAAAAGCTGTAACCGGAAAAGTGGATCTTAGTCATATTACTTTTATAGGTCTTGATGAGTGGGTCGGTATTCCGCCTGCAAACGATGGTAGTTGTTATCATTTTTTTCATACGGAGATTTTCAAGCCCTTAAATTTCTCCGCTAACCAGGTTCACTTATTTGATGCATTATCCACTAACCTGGAAGAAGAATGCCTGAAAATAGACTCAACCATTTTTGAAAAAGGCACTATTGACCTGATGATTGTGGGTATTGGAATGAATGGCCATATCGGTTTTAATGAACCTGGTGTATCTTTTAACAACTATTCGCATGTCATCGACCTTGATGAGATCACGATATCTGGAGGTCAAAAATATTTTAAAACTCCCGCCATCTTGCAAAAAGGAATCACAATAGGATTGAAACACCTGCATGAATCGAAGAAAGTTTTGCTAATGGCCAATGGAACTAAAAAAGCCGGAGTGATCAAAAAAACGATAGAAGGCGAAATAACCAATCAATTTCCGGCAAGTATTATGCAAACACATGCCAATGGTTTTGTCATAATTGATGAAGAAGCCGCCACTTTGCTTGATCATAAAAAATAAGCTCCTGCTTTTAAATGAAAATAAGTGAAGCCAATAAATTACGGATGCTGTATTTCCTGGTATTTTGCTGCACGGCCGCCTGGCTTCCCATTTTTGCAGACTATTGTAAAGAAAGAGGGTTAAATGAAATTGAAAGAGCCGTTATTTTAAGTATCGCACCTTTTATGATGTTTTTAGTTCAGCCGTTTAATGGTATGATAGCTGACCGGCTGGGTTATAAAAAGATTCTATTATTTTCTTCTTTCCTGGCATCTATTTGCTATTCGCTTTATCTTTTTGAAGGCAGTTTCGGTTTCCTGTTATTGATCACGGTTTTCATGGCCATTTTTTACAATACAATACAACCTGTTTTGGACAGCCTATCCTTGAAACTGGTACAGAAAAATTCAACCTTTTCCTATGGAACATTGAGAATAGCCGGCGCCGCAGGTTGGGCTTTTACAAGTATCATCAATGGCCAATTAATTGATGCACTTAATACTACTGTGATCTTTGCCGTATCTGCCGTCAGTATGCTGCTTACTTTTATCTTCGCTTTTACTCTTCAAACCGGTGAAGAAAAAGTTATAGCTGCGCCCGATCAATCTTTTAAAAATGTAAAGGAGGTTTTTGGGAATTGGGTTTTACTCTTTCTTTTGTTCTGCGTATTTCTTGTTTCTGTAGCGGGCACTACTATCTGGAATTTTTATTCCACCTATATGAAAGAAAACGGTGCTTCTGCGTCCTTAGTTGGATATGGACTTTCCTTCCAGGGATTGTGTGAATTGCCTTTATTTTATTTTTCAGCCAGGATCATCCTTAAACTGGGAATACGAACTACATTACTGATCACCGTTTTCGCAACAGCTTTAAGATTGTTCCTCTACAGTATTGTAAAAAATCCGCAGGCGGCTATTGCTATTGAATTATTGCATGGTATTTCCTGGTCTTTATTTTGGGTGGTATGCGTCGAGTATGTGAATATGCTTGTCAGGGAAGACTGGAGAGCTACCGGTCAATCTCTTTTATATGCCGCTTACTACGGAGCGGGTGCTATTGTTGGAAATTTCTGGACCGGCTACTTATCAGACACAAAAATGAAGATTGCGGAGATATTCTTATTAAATGCTGGAATCGCCGCCATTGTTGGCTTGCTGATATTTATTTTTATGAGAAATAAGAAAATAGAATTGCTGAAACGAATTTGAAAAAGGCAATCCTATTTAACTATGGTGTTTGCATTTCGCTTATCCCTTCCCGCATACGCTCTATATACCAATCCGCAAATTTAGCTACATCCAGTTCTATCGGTGCATAAGGTCCAGGCTGGTAATGACTGGATTCAACACCTTTAAAATTATTCTCACACAATTCCCAATCCTGCTCACCAGTTATTCTCCAGAAATCCGTTAAGCGATCTACTGTATAATCAACTCCTTCCTGAGCATGTTTATCTACCAGCCAGGCCAAATCAATATAGGTAAGAGAAGGAGAAACAGCGGTCAACCTCATGGTCCACATATAATCACTTACGGCATCCATCCAAAAATTAGGATACACTACCAATCCTAACACACCTGCATCAAAATCTTTATGCTCTCCCATTGGTTTAGCGACAGCCTTTCCATCCAAACTATAACTCATTACACCCGGGCGCAGCGGATAACGAACAGCGAAATGAAAGGAATTATTTTCGAAGTCAACGTTGTTAATTGATAGTCCTTTTTGTTGCCAGGCTATCCTGCGTATGGCAAGTTCTTCATCAGCAGACTCCCGCAGGTTAGCGCCGATAACTGCACTGCAGTACTCAGGATGCGCCGGTCCACAATGATAACATTCCCGGAAGTTTTCGGCGATCAGCTTCCAGTTGGTTCTAACCTCATATCTTTTTGTAAACGCCACTTTTGCTTTGTCAACCTGGAAGGGTTTTAAGAAGGGAGAATAATCTTTTATTACTTTTCTAAAATCAGGCGGAGCCTGTGCCAATGAAATAAAAATAAACCCTTCAACTATTTGCAGGTGTACCGGGTGTAAGCCAAATTGGGTTCTGTCAAAATCATCCGGCATCAGTCTTGACTTTAACAACGAGCCATCCTTGTCGTATACCCATTGATGATAAGGGCAGATCAGTTTGGCGGTATTCCCTTTTTCTTCTAAACAGATAAGTGATCCCCGATGGCGGCAGGTATTGTAATGCGCATATATTTCGCCGTTATTTCCCCGTATAATAATAATTGAATCTTTGTGAGCCTTATAAGTAAAATAATCGCCCGGCTTTGGAATAGCTGCAGTAGTACCGGCGAACAACCAATATTTTTTCCAGATATGTTCCCATTCCTGTTCAAATACCTGCGGATCAGTATAAAAGGGTTGCTCCAAACTCCAGCCTGAGCGGTATTGTTCCAGCAGTTGTTCTACACTCCGTGTATTCATATGACAAAAGCATTATTTTGCTTCCTGTAAATTTACTGAATATTGTTACGAGAATGAAAATGCCCGTAGTCAAAATGAGTATCTTCAACTTTAAGATTATCTATTTATGACACTCGAACATGTTGCCATCTGGACCAATCACCTGGAAACGCTTAAAGCTTATTATGTAAAATATTTTCAGGCCAATTCAAATGATAAGTATATCAACAGCAATACCGGTTTTAATAGTTATTTTCTCAGCTTTGCTTCCGGCGCAAGATTGGAATTAATGTCCATGCCCGCAATTCCGGCCAATCAAAATGATACAATTCAAAAACAACATCTTGGCATTATTCATCTTGCTTTTGGCGTGGATACAATCAAAGAAGTGGATGAAAAAGCAAAACAATTACAAGCAGACGGGTTTCCTATTCTCAGTGGCCCGAGGAAAACCGGGGATGGTTACTATGAATTTGAAACCCTTGACCCAGACAATAACCGTATCGAGGTAACAGCCGTATATCCTTTAACTTAGTCGCAGTAGGTTTTGAACAACTCTTAACCATCCTCTAACACATTTATTACGTAAATTGTATAAAGGGGAATCAGTATATGAAGAAGTTGTTTTTAATTATTGGCATTATAACTTTCAGTATTCCGGGTTTTAGCCAGAAAAGAATTTCACCCGTTAAAACGAAAGAAGAGCTATTAAATGAGGAATACTGCACCGGCTTATTTAATACGCAACAGGCCGACTACTTTGATTTTTTGGATGACAGGGTAAATACTTCTGCAATGGGGTACCTGAATATATTAGATTGGTTGCAGGGAAGAGTGGCGGGTTTACAAGTGTACACTACAAGAAATAATCTGCGTATTCCTTTCATCCGCAATCAAAGAGCAGGCGTCTATGTAAATGAAGTCAGGGTGGATTATGATTATCTGAGCATTTTACCTGTAGCTGACATAGCTATGATCAAAATCATTAAAGGACCCTTTGTTGGCGGATGGGGTGGAGCAGGTGGAACGATAGCAGTTTATACTATTCGCGGAGAAGACGAAAGTGAGGAAAGTGCAGCGAAGTAATAAGGAGCCTCTTTTCGCAACAAAATAAGACGCCGGTACGCTTAATGCGCCGGCGTTTTATTTATGAACGGCATTTAACCCGCTATTTAAACTTCAGGTTCAGTGAAATGATATCTGATTGCATTCCCACCGACTTTGTGTAATGCCCATACCGTATTTCCAGCATATTTAAATGCTGCATACCAAATACTCCTTTCGGCGGCGCTATACGAAAACCTGCGCCATAAAAATTACTATTGAATTTTGACAGGTCATAGTTGCTGGTATAAAACTGGTCAGCGGCTGTGTGCGTTTGATAAGGGGCAAAATAATTAACGGCGCCCTGGTTGTAATAACGATAAAATGGTGTGATCGAAAAAAATGGTGTAATCTTCACGGGAGTTTCTATGTCGAATGTATGGGCGTTCAGCCCCCAGTCATCATGATAATAGCGATAAAATGTCCGGATGATTACTTTATCACCTGCAAAATAATTAGCCCTGAAACCAAGAGGTATTTTAAACCGGCTACCGGGCAGGTTTTCTACATGAGGTAAATTTTCATTTTGGAAATATACCCGGTGAAAAGGAAGACCTAAATATCCTTTTTGATAAACCATGTCCAGCAAAAACATTATCTGCAGGTTCTTATTAATTATTTGTGAATAAGAAAAGGAAGTACTAAAAGAATTGCGTGATTTCGAAGGGTAATCATCGCCTTCGCGACCACCACCATTACCCGGCCTCAACTCACCGGGAAGAATGTATTTCAAATTATCAATATAAGCCTGAAACTTTGCGGAAAATTCACCGTTACGATTTTTTGTTTTTTGAGCAACGTTGATATTAGCTCCGAAGGATTGATAATCAAATTCGGTCGAGGCCGAAAACCCTGCACCGACAGTGGATCCCTTCTTCTCATTTTCCATTGACCAGGAAGCAGATGGATAAAAACGGGTATCGGCGCTTGATGCTGATGAATTCGCCTGCAGATCTACTTTGTCAGATGAAGCGGATGTATAATGATCAACGCCTAGTTCGAAATCAAAATTATGTTTGCGGTTCTTACGATCCCATTTAGACAATTTTATATCGATAGCACCAGAGTAATCGCTCAATTTTTCAGAACCAATGCCGCCCGTCACCGCGGAATTATTACCATCCTGGTGATAATAGCTTGTAACCAGGTTAGCTTCTTCAAATGTCAGCTTCCGTGGTTTGTATTGGGATGAATCTTTAATAGTGGGTTGAGCAAAAGCAGAAAACAAAGTGAGTACCAAACCCGCAACAGATAAACAGATCTTTTTCATTAACTATTTTTAAAAATAATAACTCAGTTACAACCACAGCCTCCACCGGTTTTGCTTCCATTAGCGCCGGAAGCTCCTTCGCGGTAAGATTGAAAACTCATTTCTGTTTTTTGAATCTTACGACTGCTTAATTGCATTTCCGAGTCATTCAGTTTATTCTTCTGATATTCTTTAACCGTAGTACAGGAAGTCAGCAGTATGGTACTCATTATAAAGGCACTGGTGACAAGCGTTATACTTCTGTCATTTCTTTTTTTGATCATTTGAGATTTATATTTTTGGATGTGTATATTTTATCGTCGTCATCTATAATGATACAAGCGAGACCTTTTACCTGGTTAATAATATTCAGTCCTACTTTAATTCCCATGATCATAACTGGCGTGGCCATAGCATCCGCTATCTCCGCATTCGGGCTGATGATGGTTACACTTTTAATACCAGTAACCGGCAGCCCGGTTTTGGGATCGATTGTATGAGAATATTTTTTACCATCGATCATTACAAATTTCTCATAATTGCCGGAAGTGGCAATCCCCATATCCGTTATAGACAAGTAAGAGAATGGGTGATGCGTAGCATCCGGGTCGGCTATGCCAATCGTCCATTCTTTCCCATTTGGTTGATGACCCCATGCCGTAAGATCACCTGCAGCATTTACAATACCGCTTTCCACCCCTGCCTGTTTAAGAATAAGTTTAGCCCTTTCCGCTGCATAACCCTTACCAATTCCGCCAAAACCAATGCGCATGCCTTCCTCTTTCAGAAAAACGGTGCATTTATCCTGATCCAGCAATATGTTTTGGTAATTAATCAGTCTGACTAACTTTTTCGCATTAGCCGCATCGGGCAATGATGTCATGTTTTTATCAAAATTCCAAAGCTTCTTGTCTACAGAACCATAACTAATATCAAAAGCTCCTTGTGTAATGGATGATATGCGTTTTGACCGCTGAATAATATCAAACACTTCCTTATCTACTTTCACCGGCTTTATGCCGGCATTGCGATTGATAAGATTCGTTTGGCTATTTTCATTAAACGTGGTAAGTAAACGTTCAATCCGGCTGATCTCTGCAACAGCCTCATCAATTCTTTCCATCGCCCATTTTTCGTCGTCTCCTACTACGGTTATCTCAAACCGGTTGCCCATTAGTTTAAGCATCTTCCGGTGAAGCGATTGAGTTATCGTGGGGATATCAGTTACGCCCATTAATCAATGCTTTTACCTGGGCGATGAATTCTTCCGGGGTTTCTTTTGGCAGGCCATCCCATGAATTAATTATTTTGCCGCCTGTATCAAGCAAAACCGTATAAGGAAAATGTCCTTGCTTATTATATTTATCCGCAAGCAAGTCATTCTTTTTTTGCTGATCCTTTGCCAGTTGATTCTTTTTTAAGCGGGGGAAATCGGCATTTAATAATACCAGATTATTTTCTGCAAATTCCTTAAACGCAACAGTTTCAAATATTTCCCGGCGCAGACTTATACAGGGACCACACCAGTCTGAACCTGAAAAGTTGAGCAAAATGTAACGGTTTTCAGCGGCTGCCCTTTGTTTCGCTTTTTCAAAATCAGTTTCCCATCCTGCGATTGAAGATAAACACAGCATACTAACCAGTAAAATAGAAAAAATTCGCATATGAGTTGATGTACAAACCTAACGCCACGATAATAGAAAAAGTGTGACATTTATTACATTAACATTTGATTAAAGTCAACGGTTGAGCTTTAGTAGCTAATATTTCTAATAAATTTTAATACTGCCAAGGCCCAAATTCTTTTTCAACTTTTTATATCGCTTCTTCAATAAATTTACTGATCTCTCCTGCCCTGTTATAAATTATCATGTGGGTTCCCTCCTTAACGATATGGGTCGGTGCAGTATTCTTAATTGGAAAAATCTTATCCTTATCTCCATGGATATGTATCATGTTTTCGGGCTGCCAGTCGTTTTTCCAGTTTAACACTTCGTTAATAGACCATTGAAGATGGTAGGGATCGGCCACCTTGCGATAAGCTTTTACCATTTCCTTTTCTTCTTCTGTTGCAACACCAATCCGGTTACTATCTATTTTGTTTGTTAACCTATACGATCTTGTTGGCAGGAATTTGTTCAATTTCATTTTACCGGCTACTCTCATCCATCGTGGTAATTCATCTGCTGATTTAATACTGGAAACAATAATCAGCTTTTCCAGTTTTATTTGTTTGGCGATTTCAATACCGATCATACCCCCGAAAGAAACCCCGAGCAAAACAGGTTTACTATGTAAAATAGGCGACGCCATCCGGCCGGCATATTCCCCGATTCGTTCGCCTTCCAGTGGCTTCAACCATGAAATATATTCCAATTGAATTCCATTCATCGAAAGATTCCTGAATATCTTTTCATCGGCTCCTAACCCACTGATACAATAAATAGTTTTTTTCATAGAAATCATACTTTGATAAAAGAGCCAACCCCCGCTTAAAAATAGTGATGTATAGTAAAAAATAAATACCCGCAGTATATAAAAGATTGTCAAATCGATCCAGGAAACCTCCCTGTCCGGGAAACCAGTTACTATAATCTTCTATACATTGGCAGGGTCGGTTTCCTTTTTATTACTGCCATACTTGTAAATGCAGGCCGCTATTTATTGGTTATCATTTACCCATTGATAAGACACTGAAAATTGGCCTGCTTATATCGCTATTGGCCACATTGTTAGAGTTAATTTCGCTGAATGGATGGGACAATCTGACCGTCCCGCTGTAACACTTTTACTTTTGAATTTTGTCCTTTGATACTATTCCAATCCAAACATTCCCTTATTCAATTGTTGCAGGATCTGCATTTTGTGTTCTGCTGCTATCAATAAAGAAATATTATGCGGGCTGCCTCCATAAGATACCATCCGCACAGGAATGTTCATGATAGAACCAAAGAGTTTTTTCACAATATCCGTAGTTTGTGAAATTTCATTGCCTACCACTGAAATGATCACCTGGTTATGATCCACCTCCGTTGATCCGAATGGTTCCAGTTCTTTTAATATCTCTTTTAAAAAAACAGAGTTGTCAATAGTTACGGAAACAGCCACCTCGGAAGTAGTAATCATATCTATCGGTGTACGATATTTCTCAAATACTTCAAATATTTTTCTAAGAAATCCATACGCCAATAACATACGACTACTTTTGATCCGTATCGCAATAATATTATCTTTCGCTGCTACCGCTTTTACGCCGACACTGCCTGCATCTTCTGTGATCAATGTACCTTTTGCTGCTGGCTGCATGGTGTTGAGCAGTTTGACAGGTATCTTATACATTTGCGCCGGCCAGATAGAAGCAGGATGTAATATCTTCGCCCCGAAATAAGCCAGCTCTGCGGCTTCATCAAAACTTAATTGTTCTACCGGCACTGTTTTCTTTACTACTCTTGGATCGTTATTATGCATGCCGTCAATATCAGTCCATATTTCACACACCGTCGCTTTGATAGCCGCAGCTATTAATGAAGCACTGTAATCACTCCCTCCTCTTTTCAGGTTGTCTACTTCACCTCTTGCATTACGACAGATATAACCTTGCGTTACAAAAAACTTTTTGTCTTTATGTTGTTGCAGCAATTGGCCCAATCTTATTTTAATACTGCCGATCTGCGGTTCATCATAACTGTCAATGGTCATAAACTCCAGGGCGGGTAATAAGGCATGATCAATTCCCTGTTCTTCGAGATAAGTGGAAAATAATTTGGTGGATAACAATTCTCCCTGCGCCAGTATATCCTTACTCAATGCTTCACTGAAAGATATTTTCAGGATGATATTCAGAAATTCAAAATGCTCGGCAAGGATATTTTTCCCTTTAGCCAGTGTGTCCGGTTTTTTTAACAGGTCGCCAATGAAAGCCTGGTAATGCGCTTCGAGTGTATCAATAGCCTGCTTGGCGCCATTGCGATCGCCTTTGGCGATGTGATCACCTATTGATACCAGGGCATTGGTTGTTCCCGACAATGCTGATAATACAACAATAACTGGCCCGGCTTCCTTCGATACCAGTGATACGATCTGGTGCATACGTTCCGGTTTGCCCACACTCGTGCCACCAAACTTCATTACTTTCATTTGCCCCCCTTCCTTGATTTATTTGATTTTAAAAATTGAGGCTGCAAAGATAACCGTCAATTGAATAAGATTTGATTATGAGATGAAATTGTGCCTTCACCTCCCTTTCGATATTCGGATTCTTTTGTATCGCTCCCGGTAACTATTGGAATTGACATGTTTTGGGTTCCCGTCATCTATTAGCCATTTACATTATCCATTTCGTAACAACTGCTACAGTTCAACGCCGAATTTACTACCCACTTCCTTCAAATCTTTTACTACGGCGTCAAGCAATGAAATGCCATTCTCCAATCGTTCTGCCTGCATCTCTCTTTCAGGATCACCAGGCACCAATACTTTTTCTTCACCGGGAATTGGTTTACAGGAACGAAATCCCTGTATCCAATGATCCATATCTTTTTTGAATGCATCAGCAGCTCTGAATGCGTCTATCCGCATGGCTCCTAAGAAATGACCGATACCTCTGCCTGGTTGTTGTACGGGCATGGGAATATAAGCCGGGAACGGCGGAACCCAGGGTGCATAGTTGGCGCCACTTAATAAAGCGGAAAAAATATCTACGATCGCTCCAAGAGCATATCCTTTATGGCTACTATGATCACGATCGCCTCCTAATGGTAACAACGCCCCGCCCTTCTTCAATATATGCGGATCGTTTGAAGGATTACCCTCTTTATCCTGCACCCAGCCGTCGGGAGTTTGCAAATTTTTCCGTTGTAAAATTTCAAGCTTACCATTAGCCGCCGTTGTTGTTGCCAGGTCAGCCACAAAGGGAGGTTCAGTAGCAGCCGGAGCGGCAACGCAAATTGGATTTGTTCCAAGCATTTTATCGATAGAAAAAGTTGGTGCCACCAAGGGGCTGGCATTAGTCATCGCTATACCCATCATATCGAATTGCAAAGCCATCATGGCATGGTGCGCCGCAATGCCAAAATGATTACTGTTTTGTACACTCACCCAACCCGTGCCTACGTGCTTTGCTTTTTCAATAGCGATCTTCATAGCGAAAGGAGCTACTACCAGTCCCAGACCACTATCACCATCCACTACTGCCGTTGACGGAGTTTCGTGAATGATCTTAATCACGGGGGTAGCATTTACCCGCTTTGCTTCCCACAAACGTACATAGCCGCTCAGTCTTGCTACGCCATGCGAATCAACTCCGCGAAGATCCGCGGACAACAATGATTGCGTAGCTATATCAGCATGCTCAATTGAACAACCGATGTTTTGAAAAACAGTTTTGGTGAAATTGAATAAATGCTGGTAAGAAAACTTTTGTTCTGACATGCGGCAAAGAAACAACAAATCAAATGGCCTGAAAAACAAAAAGTCCTCCCATAAAGACGGAAGGACTTGTTATCAGTTTTCAATTTTAGTTTAAAACGGAAGATCATCAATGGGTTCAGTGATTTCACTCGCTGAAGGAACATTGCTCGTTTGATACGAACCTGCAGCAGCTGCACCATTGTAAGAAGGAGTGCTTCCGCCGGTTTCGCCTTTACCACCCAATAGCTGTACTTCTCTTACACGAAGAGATAATGATGCTCCGCCGGTACCATCCTGACGGGTAAAACTTCTTACCTCGGGAGTACCTTCCACAAAAACCTGCTTGCCTTTTGTCAAATAAGGTGAAATGGCTGTACGATCGGTCCAGTAGGCGCAATCAACCCAGGTCGTTTTTTCCTGGTTAGAGCCCTGGCTGTCTTTGTACTTTTCAGTATGTGCCACGGTGAAGTTGATAACATTTTTACCATTCACAGTGTTAACCACGCAGTCTTTGCCGAGGTTCCCGATAACTTGCATTTTAATCATAGTGCTCAATTTTAAAGTTTACGTAATAAAGCGGCAAGTTAACACTAATCCCTTCGCCGTCGCACGTACTTATGTTTAGTTTTTTTGATATACCCGGCTTGTGAATAAATTGTGCGAACTGCCGCTTTGTTACTATTATAGAGGCAATTTCCGCATAATTGATATTCAGCCAAGGAGAAAAAAACATCCTGATTAAGTTTTTTCTCCTTGGTCAATTTCCATTTTATTTTTAGGTGAATTGCATTTCCGGGATTTCTCCTTCAACCACTAATTTACCAGCCGTTTTTGCTTTTATTTCTTCAACACTGACGCCCGGAGCTCTTTCCAATAATATAAAGCCCGTTTCCGTAACACTCATTACGGCCAGGTCGGAAACAATTTTTTTTACGCATTTTACTCCGGTAAGTGGTAGTGTACATTTTGATAACAATTTGGATTCTCCTTTGGGATTGCTATGCATCATCGCCACAATAATATTCTTCGCACTGGCAACAAGGTCCATCGCCCCTCCCATCCCTTTCACCATCTTTCCCGGAATCTTCCAGTTGGCAATATCTCCATCTTCACTTACTTCCATTGCTCCCAGCACCGTCAGATCAACTTTGCCTGCCCTGATCATTCCGAAACTCATGGCGGAATCAAAAAAAGCCGATCCGGGAACCGTAGTGATTGTTTGCTTACCCGCATTGATCAGGTCAGGATCTTCCTCTCCTTCCAAAGGAAATGGCCCCATGCCCAGTAGCCCGTTTTCACTTTGTAAAACAACATTTATCCCGGCAGGTATATAGTTCGCCACCAGTGTTGGAATACCAATACCGAGATTCACATAATACCCATCTTTGAGTTCCTGGGCTATACGATAAGCTATTTGTTCTTTTGTTAATGCCATGGTTAAACGTGCTGATTTGAAAATTTAGGAATGTGTAATGAAAAAAGAACTACTGAACTATGTTACACCAAGCTGATCAAATGATTATTTGACTTTTCTCACCGTTCTCTGTTCAATTCTTTTTTCATATTTAACACCCTGGAAAATGCGATGAACATAAATGCCCGGTGTATGAATAGCATCAGGATCCAAATGACCGGCAGGCACCAACTCCTCTACCTCCGCAATGGTAATTTTCCCCGCCATGGCCATCAATGGATTGAAGTTCCTGGCGGTTTCTTTGTATACAAGATTTCCCTCTGTATCTCCTTTCCATGCTTTTACCAAAGCAAAGTCGGCATTGAAAGCATATTCCAATAAGTAATCCTTTCCGTTAAAGTTCCTGGTCTCCTTTCCAACGGCTACTTCTGTACCGACACCGGCCGGTGTATATATGGCCGGCATACCATAACCGGCAGCAAGGCATCTTGTAGCCAATGTACCCTGGGGAATCAATTCTACTTCCAGTTCACCACTTAATAACTGGCGTTCGAATTCCGCATTCTCTCCTACATAAGAAGATACCATCTTTTTCACCTGCTTCTGCCGCAACATCAATCCTATACCAAAATCATCTACGCCGGCATTATTAGAAATGCACGTAAGGTGCTTAATACCTTTTTTTACCAACGCTCCTATACAGTTTTCAGGAATACCACATAAGCCAAAGCCACCGAGCATTAATACATGCCCGTCCATGATATCGTGAATGGCTTCATCAGCCGACGCAACGATTTTATTCATACTTATTAATTAGAAAATAAAATTAAGAAAGTTGCCGTTACAACACTACGATTAAACAGCCTTGAAAAAGTTTTTCCTGTTTTTGATTATTTTTTTCCGGAGAGCATCGGATGATTTGCGAATTGAATCCCTTCTTTGAGTCGAATTTATTCTATTGTTTGTTGAATCCTTTATGTGCGTGGAATCACGAACAACAGGTCTGATGTAGACTTGTCTTTTTGCCAGGGAATCCAGCATTTCTTTCATCAGGACCGGATGGTCATTGTAATAAGCATAATTTTTTTCAAATTCGGCTTTCGTTATTTTATGCAGCTGGTATACCTTATTAAACCATTTTTCACTTACCGAAAATTTATTGAGCGATGAATCTTTATTAAAAACAAATCCATTTAAAAATTCTCCTGTCCGTATCATATCCCACAATATCTCCCGCATCTGTTGCTTCGGCAAAATCCCCGGAGGTAATTTATCTTTATGGGAACAGGCATAGATTGAGAAAGACAGCAGTCCGATTATAAAAACATTCCTCATTTTAATTCTTTATACGCTGCGGTATTGGTAATATCCAGTTTGCCGAGTATATCCCTTATTCTCGTCTTCATATCGCTGTTTGCCCTGCTGAATACCTTTACCAATTCACTGCTTTTCCCCTGCATGAAAAACTGCATGATCATTGAATTCGGGTTCTCTGTATTTACCGTATTCAGAAAATTAAGGCTGTTGGCGATACCATCACGTCCTTCCGATTCATTTTCATAAAAGCGATCCATCCCCAGGCGATAGTAAGTGTATAATGCATCATGCATCAAAGCGAAACGGTTGTTATTGAGATTTTCAGCCAGCCAGTAACGATTACGGATATTTTCAAAAGATTTCCAACCGGTAATGTCACGGCTTTCGGGTGCGTTATTTACAATATTCCATGCTTTTTTAAAATATGGATCACCGCCCCGTAAAGCAAAGGAGCCATAATCAAAGCCTAAAATTATGTTGACATAGTAGGCTAATACAGCAGGCAGATTAGCCGCAGAAGGATCATTACCCTGTACCCGGTTTTCATTGAACTCAATTGGCTGAAATTCCTGGTACCTGAACACTACATCATCATCGAGGAAATTAATAATAGGGGAATCATACGTGGTGCTAAAAACGGGTCGTGCAGCCTGTACCGTTAATTTTCCCTTGTATAAGTTATTGCCCAGTTCCTGTTCAATATTCAATAAAAAATTACACTGGATCTTTTCATTTACCTGGAAAGCATCGGTCGTCCATTTCCGGTTATTTATGAAACTAGCTAATGTTGTCTGCAGGGTTTGAAAAATATTTTTGTTGACCTGCGTGCTCACTTTACTTGCCAACACAGTAAACCTGGCCTGTATTTCCTGTGACTGAACAGTTATTACTCCCAAAAAGATCGCCAACAAAAGAAACGCCGTCCTTTTAAGCATAATATGAATTTATGATTGTGTCGACAATATCCTTGGCCACTTCATTTTTTGACTTGGTTTCAAATTGACGTTCAATGCCTCCTTTCTGGAAAATAGTGATCTTATTTGTATCATGTCCAAAACCCGCACCAGCGTCATTCAGTGAATTAAGAATAATCATGTCTGCATTTTTACTATCCAGTTTTTTTAATGCGTATTCTTTTTCATCAACAGTTTCCAGCGCAAACCCTACCAATATTTGTTTTTCTTTTTTAATAGCACCCAAACTTTTTAAAATATCTTTTGTCTTGGTTAATTCAACCGTAAGACCGCCCTCTGCTTTTTTGATCTTCTGATCCGCTCTTTTAACAGGCGTGTAATCCGCCACGGCAGCTGACATGACCGCCAGGTCTGTTTCTTCAAAAATTTTATGACAGGCATTATACATTTCTTCGGCAGAAGTTACTCGTATCAGGTTGATTCCATTTGCTGAAAAATTGACCGTCGAAGGACCAAGAACCAGCGAAACATCGGCCCCCCGGGAATACAATTCTTTAGCTATAGCGATACCCATTTTCCCGGAGGAATGATTGCCTATAAAACGAACCGGATCAATAGCTTCGTATGTAGGACCAGCTGTAACCAATACTTTTTTACCTTCAAGGGGCTTTGTCAAAAGAAAATTGTCTTCCAAAAATTTTATGATGGCTTCCGGTTCGGCCATTCTGCCCTCACCAAACAAACCGCTGGCGAGTTCTCCTTTGCCGACCGGTATAATGGTATTTCCGAAGGATTGCAGTTGCGCCAGATTTTGTTTTGTAGCCGGATGCTGCCACATATCTTCATCCATGGCTGGAGCTATTACTACCGGGCAGGTAGCCGAGAGATAAGCAGCCATCAAAAGGTTATCACATTGTCCATGCGCCATTTTAGCCAGCGTATTGCAGCTAAGCGGGGCTATAACCATTATGTCCGCCCATCGGCCAAGCATGACGTGATTGGCCCAGCTTTGCTCATCAAAGAGGTCGGTAAGAACAGGATGGTGACTTAATGTTGAAAGCGTAAGGGATGAAACGAAATCTTTAGCTGAAGGTGTTATAATCACTTTTACTTCCGCACCGGATTTCGCCAGCAGCCTTACTAGATAAATGGCTTTATAAGCCGCAATGCTACCGGTAATACCCAATAATATTTTTTTCCCTTTTAACATCGGCTACCAAAATTATCCTTTTAGTCATTAAATACAAAAGCGATCCGGATTAAGACCGGATCGCCAAAGCATTTATTATGCAATCTTGTGAGTCTTATTTAGTCAAACAACTGATCTTCTCCTTTGCGGAAATAAACCTTGTCATCCATGAATTCCTGTGTGGCCAATAATGCCGGGTTGGGCATTCTTTCATAAGCACGTGAAATCTCTATCTGCTCCTTATTTTCATGAATTTCTTCCAGGCTGTCCGTATGACTGGCAAACTCATCGAGTTTGTTATGAAGTTCTTCCTTCAATGATATATTTATCTGGTTGGCTCTTTTTGCAACAATCGCAATAGACTCATACAAATTACCTGTCTTTTTCCTAAGATCGTCCAGGCTTTTTGTTTCAACATTATTCGCAATACCAGCGCTAAGCTGACGTCTTAACTTGCTCATTTTTTAAATTTTTAATATTTGTTTTGGATAAATTCAGATAGTTATCAGCATCCTTACGCAATTTACTCTCAGGAAACCGGTCTGCAAAATCTTCGCATTCATCAATTACCTTCTCAAATCGCTCTGTCTTCTTTTCTTCTATACTTAATTCCGCAAACTGGTAATAGGATTTTATTATCATCAATTTATATTCGTCCGCTTTGGGTGATTCCGGGTATCCATTTAATAAGGCTGTAAACGCTACTCCTGCCGCCCTGAACTGGCCCATATCGAAGTATAGTTTAGCCCCCTTGTATTCTTTCACCTCCAGCTTTGCCCTGCAAGCATCAATTATCTCAGACGCTTCCTTATTTCTTGCCGATCCGGGATGAGTATTAATAAAAATCTGCATCATTCCCATCGCCTTAATAGTATTTGTTTGATCAAGCTCCGATTTTGGAGACTGCTTAAAATAACTATAAGCCCTCATATAATCCATTTCTTCCGACTTTGGGCTATTGGGAAATATTTCCAAAAAAGTCTTAAACAGGTTCTCCGCATTCTGATAATCTGCTTGGTTATAAGCACAGTACGCATATTTGTAATAAATATCCGCGAACTCCGCTCTTGTCTTATAAAACGGCATTATATCCTCGTATAATACCTGGGCCTTGTTATATTTTTTTTGGACAAAATACTTTTCGGCCATACGAAGCTTGTATTCCGGATCGGGACTCTTTAATATTTTATTAATTCCTTTTGAACAGCCGCAAAGCAAAACGACTGCCAATAATACTGTTATAATTCGCATAAAGGAGTGCAAAGTTAATAGATACCAACAAAACTTACATAAAAAAGATAAGGGGCCAAAAGCTTACAGTTAAGGTTTTGATAAAGGAGAATCGCGGATTTAAGGATTAATGTCAATTCCACGGATTTAAGCCTTGGCAGCGAAATGAAGTGAAAATTTCTAAATCCGGGATAAAAAAACCCTTCCGCCTGAACGGAAGGGTCTGTTATCAGTGAAAATAATTAATTAATTCTTATTTTTTACGAAGGTTAGGATGCGGAGGAGCCACTGTATTAGGACCATCTTCTCCCTGGTTGGCACCGCGGATATCTACGGTATCGCAATCTCCGCCGTCCTGACCATAGTTAAAGATAAACCTGTCAGCGCTGATTCCTTCTTTTTCTACCAGATAAGTTATCACTTTATTTACATGATCCCAGCTCAACTGTTGTTCTTTTTTGCTGGAAGAGCAATAACCTATTACTACAACTTTACATTCAGGATTGTTACGCAATCTTGAAGCTACAGTAGCTAATACCGCTTCATTATCCTTACTCAGGCTATTAGTTGCTTTCTTGAAAGAAACGCTTGGCAAAGCACCCAGTTTAATAGAACAATCTGGTGCTGCTGGTTGGATATTCTTGCAGCATTCCGGGTCTGGGCATTTACCTACACCATCAGCATCAACAGGCTGACAATAGGTCGGAGTAACCAGTTCCTTGTCTTTTGAGTCAGGAACACCATCACCATCTGTATCGCGGCTTACACCATGAGAATCAACGGGAGCACCGGCAGGAGTTTGTTCCTGGTCAAACTGATCAGTAACACCATCACCATCAGCATCAGGCAACACTGGCTTTGGAAGTTTCATCAGGCGGGGATTGCGGATTTCGCTGTAAGCATAATCCAACGGATTCAGCCACCACAATGGTTCAACTGATTTGGCTCCCAGGTTAAGGTTTAAACCAAGTGAAAGAAAATTGTATGAATCAAAGTCACGTGTAAGATCACTCTGTTCAGCCCAACGCTGACCATCGAGCAAATCATCTTTGATAAAAGTTACACGATCTTCTAAAGCAATATTCAGCTTCTTGCTCAATTTGTAAGCAACTCCTAAACCAACTGTACCGGATGGCTTAAATGTGTCTCCAAACAGTTTTGGACGGGTTGTTCCATGATTTTCAGCCGGTGATTCATAAGAATTATCCAGTAAATTCTTTAAAGCTTTACGGGTATCCTTACGATTCTTATACACATTACCATTGATTCCAAGAAAGTCAGTTTCATAAGTTGTACCATCCGCCTTGCGTGCGTTAACTTTTACATCATAGGTAGTACCGCCTATACCGGCAAAGCCATAAAAATTAACCCCGGTTTTTGATTTGTGAAAGCGAATATTATTAAGCGTTACAACTCCCTGCAGTGACAGATCCTGCATTTTTGTTTTGTAGTTGTTATAGTAAAAAGCTGAATTATACCCGGCAACAGCCCAGGGATTTCCACCGCCTGCAGGAGGTAAATAAGAAGAAGACTTCCAGTTCAAACCTTTAGCCGTTCCATTCATATATTCAAGCCTCATAGAAAACACATAACCAAATGCCTTTCTTACGTGCAAGCCCCAACCAAATGTTGGGAAAACAGAAGAAACGTCACCGCTAATTGTCGGTGTACCAACTTTAACACCAATCTCCCACTGGTTGCGGGGTTTTGCAGGGAAGTTATTTGTTCCGTTCAGAAACTCAGTGTGCTGAGGCATTCTTTTAGAGGGAATAACGGAAGAATCAGCTGGATCATAACTGCCGCCAACTTTCGTTTGAGCGAAGGTATATGATGCGAAAAGGCAGAATAATCCTGCCAATAATGTATACTTTTTGCTTACCATAACTAAGGATTAAAATTGAAAAACAATGTCCTAATAAAAAGCAAAAATAGGATTTGAGCCATAATATCCAAATTTTTGTGAAAATATTTCAGGTAGTTTGCTGTTATTTTTCAATTACTTAGTCAAAAAAATGGGCCGATTTGTTGCATTATTGTCCATTTATTTTTTGCACCGTAAATTGCCTTTTTTAACATCATGAGTCTTCCCGCCGGATTAATTGAGAGCGAACTAAAGATATTTGAATCCCGTTTCAGGGAAGCGGTACGGAGCCAGACGCCCCTGCTGGACCGCATCATGCGTTATATAGTAAAGCGCAAAGGCAAGCAACTACGACCTATGTTCGTACTGCTGTCTGCAAAACTCTGCGGAGAAATAACCGAACCGGCTTACCGTGCTGCTTCGCTTGTAGAGCTTTTACATACTGCTACTCTTGTACACGACGACGTGGTAGACGATTCGCAGGAAAGAAGAGGCTTTTTCTCTGTTTATGCTCTCTGGAAAAATAAAGTCTCGGTGTTAGTCGGCGATTATTTGCTGGCCAAAGGCCTCCTGATGTCATTGGATCATAATGACCATCGCATACTTCATATATTGTCAGATGCTGTCAGAAAGATGAGCGAAGGGGAACTTCTCCAGATTGAGAAGGCGAGATCGCTGAATTTAAGAGAAGATATTTACTTTGACATTATCCGTAACAAAACCGCTTCACTGCTTGCCTCTGCCTGTTCTGCAGGAGCCTGGTCGACCAGCAAGGATGAAGCCGTTGCAGAAAAAATGCGATTGTTTGGTGAAAAAACCGGTATTGCTTTCCAGATAAAAGACGACCTTTTTGATTATACCAGCGATAATATCGGCAAACCTACCGGTAATGATATAAAAGAAAAAAAATTGACTTTACCGCTTATCTATACTTTAAATAACATAGACAAAAAAACCCGCCGGGAGATTATCTATATTGTAAAAAACAAGAGCCAGGACAAAAGCAAGGTAAACTGGGTGATAAACAAAGTAAAAGAAGCAGGCGGTATCGCTTATGCAACAGAAAAGATGAATGAATATAAAAAGGAGGCGCTGGATATTCTTTACCAGTTTCCTGAAAATCCTGCCAGGAAAGGATTGGAAGATCTTGTGTTGTATGTAACAGACAGAAAGTATTAATCCCGGATTACAGGATTCAAAAAAGGATTGCACGGAGATGCGGTGTATGCAAAAAAGATGGACTATACAATCAGACGATAAAAAGCAAACCGAGCTTTTACAAAAGGCATTAAACATCCATCCTGTTTTATGCCAGATATTATCTCAACGCGGTATTGACAGCTTTGAA
The DNA here is from genome assembly GCA_040007815.1 of Chitinophagaceae bacterium. Lineage (GTDB taxonomy): Bacteria > Bacteroidota > Bacteroidia > Chitinophagales > Chitinophagaceae > Terrimonas_B. The sequence continues at coordinate 29,252 of JBDTUH010000022.1, read as the reverse complement.
AAAGCCAAAGATTTTTTTCGCCCGCAATTGACGCAGCTGCATGATCCATGGCTGATGAAAAACATGGACAAAGCTGTTGACAGAATACTTTCCGCCGTTAATAACCATGAAAAAATATTAGTATTTGGCGACTATGATGTGGATGGTACTACTTCCGTAGCCTGCGTGTACCAGTTTTTAAAAAAAATAACTTCCGATCTCGATTTTTATATTCCGCATCGATACCGTGAAGGCTATGGTATAAGCAAAGCGGGGATTGATTTTGCCAAAGAAAATGGTTTTACATTAATCATCTCTTTGGATTGCGGTATCAAATCAGTTGATCTTATCAGGTATGCCAAAGACCTGGAAATTGATTTTGTGGTTTGCGATCATCATATGCCGGATGAAGAGTTACCGCCTGCCATAGCTATTTTAAATCCTAAACAAAAAGATTGTAATTACCCGTATAAAGAACTATGCGGTTGTGGTGTCGGTTTTAAATTAATGACCGCTTTGGCTGATAAATTAAATTTACCTGCAGAAAGTTATTACGGGTTTCTTGACCTCGTAGCCGTTGCCATTGCAGCCGACATAGTTCCTATGACAGGAGAAAATAGAATATTGGCGTACCACGGACTAAAAAAAGCAAATGAGAATCCGAATTATGGCATAAAAGCGTTGAGTCAATTAAGTAGCCTGCGTGGTGAATTGCATATCAGTAATCTTGTTTTTATGATCGCGCCAAGAGTAAATGCAGCAGGCCGCATGGATGATGCCCGTAAGGCCGTGCACTTATTTATAGCCGAAACTTATGACCGGGCCTTACAATATGCTGAAATGTTGCATAGTGATAATACGGACAGAAAGGAAGCGGACATAAATACCACTGAAGAAGCTTTAGCATTGATAGAAGAAAATGAGCAATGGGTAAACAACAAATCCGCCGTACTATTTCAACCTCACTGGCATAAAGGAGTCGTGGGAATCGTAGCTTCCAGGATTATTGAACATTATTACCGCCCAACGATTATTCTTACACAATCTGGGGAATTTGCAGCAGGGAGTGCCAGAAGTGTTCCCGGTTTTAATTTATATGAAGCCATCCATGCTTGCAAAGAACATTTGCTGGGCTATGGCGGTCACTTCGCCGCAGCCGGCATGACATTGGAAACGAATAAAGTGGACGCATTCAGAGAAAAATTTGAACAAGTTGTCGCTTCAACTATTCACCCTGACTTACTGATCCCCGAAATAATAATTGATGCTGAAATTTCTTTTAAAGATATTAGCTGGCCTTTTTATAATATCCTTTGCCAGATGGAACCTTTTGGCCCGGAAAACCTGCGGCCGGTTTTTATCGCAAAAAATGCAACGGACACCGGTTATTCGAAGATTGTAAAAGAACAACATCTCCGTTTTTCGGTACGTCAAAACGGTATAGTTTTTACAGGCATTGGATTTAATATGCCGGAGAAATATGATTTTTTAAAGAATAAATTGCCTGTCGATATTGTTTTTAAGATCGACGTAAACGAATGGAACGGGGAAAAAAACTTACAGCTGAGAGTAGTTGATTGCAGACCCTGTGAGGAGTGATGCAGCAGAGATAATGAATAAAGGAACCAGTTTACTTATTAATGTAAAGGGAAAAATTAGACAAACTTTCCTTAAAAATCAAGCACTTAATTAAACTGTGAAGTGAATAACACGATCACCGAAATGTTGCAACAAAACTAAATCAGAAAGCCAATGACGGCTTAAAAATACTTCCCGCCTGTCTACCCGTTCTAACTTCAAATACTTATCTTTGCCGCCCCGTAACCAAAAATGGCCGGGATAAACAATTTTATAATCACAAACACACGTAAATGAACAATTACGAATTGATGGTGATTTTTACTCCTGTTCTGAGCGACGATGACTTCAAAGCCGAACAAAAGAAATTCGCTGCGCTGGTTGCCGAAAACGGTGGCTCTATCGTATCTGAAAATCCCTGGGGATTAAAATCACTGGCGTACCCGATTCAGAAAAAGACCACTGGTCTCTACTGGGTTATGGAATACATTGCGCCATCCGACTTCAATGAGAAGCTGAAGATCCAGCTTCTGCGTGACGAAGCAGTGCTCCGTCACCTTTGTACCAAACTCGATAAATACGCCGTCGAGTACAATGCTAAAAAGAGAAGTGGTGTAAAAACAGGAACCGAAAAAGCAGTGGAGGCGTAAGACATGGCAAAAAATGAAATCAAATACCTGACCGCTATCAAAAGCGATAAAAGGGTAAAAAAATTCTGCCGTTTCAAAAAATACGGCATGCACTATATCGACTACAAGGATATAGAGTTTCTGAAAAAATTTCTGAACGAGCAGGGTAAATTATTACCCCGTCGCCTTAGCGGAAACAGCCTGAAATACCAGCGCAAAGTTTCTGATGCGATTAAGAAAGCCCGTCAGATGGCGTTATTGCCTTATGTAACAGACCTTTTAAAATAACCTCACCCTAACTTTCCACCAAAGTTGGAAAAGACAGTCTCACCTGAGGTAAGACTGGGTAATGGTGAACAAAAAGAAAATCATGGAAGTCATATTAATCCAGGATGTAGATAACCTGGGCGCTGTAAACGAAGTAGTAAAAGTTAAAAACGGGTATGCCCGTAATTTTTTACTGCCGCGAAAGCTGGCGATAGAAAGCAGTCCTGGTAACCGCAAACAACTGGAAGAAAAGCTGAAGCAGGTAGCCAAGAAAGAAGCCAAGATGTTGGCTGAAATAAACAGTGTAATAGCTAAACTGAAACAAGGACCATTGAAACTGGGTGCAAAAACCGGAACCAGTGGCAAGATCTTCGGAAGCATTACCGCCCTGCAGATCAGCCGTGCAATCCGCGAACAAAAAGGCTACGAGATTGATCGCAGAAAGATCACGATAGCCGACGAAGTAAAAGAATTAGGCACTTACAAAGCAACTATTGATTTCGGCAACAGTCATTCTACAGAAGTTGAGTTCGAAGTAGCTGGTGAATAATTATCTTAACGTCTCAAAAACGGATCTCCCCGGTTATACCAATAGCCGGGGTTTTTTATTCCGGATCGTGTAAATTGGTCAATTCAGCATCAATACTTTACTAAGAAGATACCCTTAAAAAGGCTTCCATCGGAATAATTTGGGAAATTGTCAAAAAAAATTCCGTTATTTTGTATCGTCTTGGTGTTCTTTACAGTTTTATAAGTCCTGAACGTTTCGAAATAAACGTAGAATGTTCATCGGTTACTGTTTACTGTTAGCACTTTTTTTATTTTTTAAATCTCTCAAAATGAACATTTACGTAGGAAACCTCAGTTGGAACCTGAAAGATCAGGATCTTTCTAACCTTTTCGCCTCTTATGGTGAAGTAATCTCAGCTAAAATCGTTAACGACAAATTCACTAATCGCAGCAAAGGCTTTGGTTTTGTGGAAATGGCTAACGATGATCAGGCTCAGGCAGCTATCGCAGCTCTGAATGGCAGCGAAGTTGATGGCCGTAACATCGTTGTTAACGAAAGTCGTCCTAAACCAGAAGGTGGTGGATCAGGCGGCGGCGGTGGCTTCAAAAAAAGAAGCTTTGGTAATGGCGGCGGTGGTGGCGGCGGCTTTAAGAAAGGCGGCAGCGGCGGCGGCGGCGGTTACAACAAAGGCGGCGGTGGCGGCTACAACCGTGATCGTGGTGGATATGGTAACGATTATTAATTAATACTACTATTCAAACTTTTCAAAAGTCTGGCTAATTGCCAGACTTTTTTATTTTATATCCTAATGTGTTTTCATTACACCTGCATACCTAATCACTATCCATTTCATCTTCTTTTTTTATTTAGCTGTTTTTCTTCTTTCCTTTCTGATATAATTATTAATTTCCAAATGATTGTTAGCCAGGTTTGACCAAAGCCAACGGACTTTCTTTCTGTTTCAGGCCTGATGTTTGAATTATTCTGAAATAAAAATATGCCGGCTACACAATTCAGAGATTGACTTTATCGATCAAAAAGGAAAAACCATGCTTACTGTAATTATTCCTGCATTAAATGAAGAAAAAACAATCGGGCAAGTGGTTAGTTATTGTTTATCGGAACCTGCCGTTTCAGAAGTAATAGTAATCGATGATAAATCGGAAGATAATACACTGAATGTAGCACAAGCAGCCGGAGCTAAAGTTATTGTCAGCGCATCAAGAGGAAAAGGTATTTCGATGAAAGAAGGAATTGATGCATCCTCCAATGAGTTTATAATTTTCCTGGATGCGGATATTGATCCCTATCCTGAAAAATCCATCGACAAATTAGCCGCTCCACTGTTAAGCGGTGAAGCTGATTTTGTAAAAGGAGCTTTTGCACGTAATGCCGGCCGGGTAACAGAATTGGTCGCCAAACCATTACTGGCGATTATTTTCCCCGGATTATCGCAGTTTTCTCAACCCCTGAGTGGAATGATCGCAGGTAAAAAAACGTTTTTTAATAAAATAGAATTCTTCAATGACTACGGGGTGGATATAGGCATCCTAATTGATATGTACCTGATGAAGGCCCGTGTAAAGGAAATAAATATTGGCTACATAGAAAATAAAAGTAAACCCTGGGAAGCATTGGGGAAAATGAGTGGCGAGGTTTCCCGTGCCATTATCAGTAAAGCGCAGCGGCAACATAATAACGAGCTTACCCATGAAAGTGTGAATACGATCGAAGCTATTCAGCGGGAGATGAATAATGTATTAAGAGAAAATCTTTCCACGTACCAGAAGATGATGGTGCTGGATATGGATGATACGATCTTAATAAACCGGTTTATCAATAAATGTGCGGATGCTTTCGGATTTAAACCCAAACTGGATGAACTGCGATTTAGTGAAAAAGATCCGATCATCCTGACCAAACGTATCGGTCTTTTATTGAAGAACAAAACCATGGATGACCTGTTAAACGTGATTAGCAATATGGAGATGGCGGAAAATATAAAGGAAGTAGTTAAAGGTTATAAAGAGAAAGGATATCTGGTTGGTATTATCAGTCATAGTTATACACTGATCACTAACTATGTAAAACAACAGATCGGCGCTGATTTCTCCGTAGCGCATCAATTAGAATTCTTTGATGGCAAAGCAACGGGTGAAGTAAATCTTCCTTCTTATTTCTTTGGGTCACCCGAAAGTATTTGCGGGCATTCCTTTTGTAAGACCAATGCATTGCAGCATATCTGTGAGAAATATAATGTTAGTATGAAAAATTGCATAGCAGTGGGTGATAGCAAGGATGACCGTTGCATACTTACGTACGCAGGAAGAGGTGTGGCTTTTTGCACAACAGATGAAATGCTTGAAAAAATCGCCGACAACAGTATTAAAGAAAGAAACTTCGGGCCTTTGCTCGCTTTAGCATAAATCCTAATCTTCTGACCTAAAAACCATTGCTTATGTCCAACAAACTTTATAACATCCTGGTACCGGTTGATTTTACCGGCAAAAACAAATGGGCCATTACCAAAGCCATTGAATTATCCAATAGTTTTAACTGCAATATTCACCTGGTGTATGTCGCCGGAAAAAACCAATCTCTTTTTTTAAGAGACAGTAATACTGAAGTTTCCTTAAAAAAACTGGAGCAGATCAAGGCAAGGTATCAGAATCAACTTTGCGGAGAAGGTACATTAGAGATTAGCGTACTAAGAGGAAACAAGCAAAAACAACTGGCAAACTATATTAAACAGTATGAAATGGATCTTGTTGTGACGGGTCTTTCAAAAGTCAACGTTGTTCAACGAATCATCTCTTCTGTTTCCATCAGCCGGCTGGCTAAAAAAACAAATATACCCGTATTGGCCATCAGGTCAGGTGGTCTGGTGTGTCATTTTAAAAAGATCGTTTTGCCGGTCTCCGGTGAAGTACCTATGCGGCAGATTCGATTTGCCGCTTTATTAGGAAGAGCATTTAAGTCAAGAGTTTATTTTGTCGCATTACGGCTGCACGCAGATGACAGACATCAAAATATTATTGACAGCGCATTGGAAATGGTGCAAAGCATTTCCACTATACCAGCCCAATGTTTCTTATTAGAAGGAAAGAACCTGGCAAAAAGTACTCTCCAATTTTCTAAAAAAATAAATGCCGATCTTATTATGGTCAATCCCATAAAAGATTTTCGTTTGCCCGGGCTTTGGAACAGGCTCACCAATAAATTGCTTTCCTATGGCTCCAGGATACCTGTTGTAACGGTAGCTTCAAGTAATAAAGAGATATAATTATAAAAGGAAATGCAGCTCTCAAGCTGCATTTCCTTTTATACCGAAGATCAGTTATTTATTGAACAACTCTTATAGTTCCCGCACCATTGTATGAATGATATTCTCCATTATACATCGCATCAGCACTGACTGGTCCCATCTTATATTGTCCCGGAGAAACAGCTCTTACTGCATAGTAATAAGTCTGCTTGCTGTAGTCAGCATCTACAAAGAAATGTATCCTGTCGTCCCTTACATCAAGTGCCGTTGGCGTTGCCGCATCTTTAATCCAGTCCATACCCGGTATATCCTTTGTTCTTGGATTTTCAATTTCAAAACCTGCAGGCAACAAGTCCGTGATCACCACATTTTCTATGATAGTGGAAAATGATCTTTCCAATGAAATACCAATAATGATAAGTTCATTTTGTTTGAATGTATTACCGGTTAATGGTTTGCCAAACCTGTCATAAAAACGTTTTCGTACTTTCAGAAAATTATCTTCCTCCTTATAAGCGCCACTGGCACTGATGCCTTCAGCCTGCCAGAAATAATATAATCTGCCAGTTCCATTTATAACAATGTCAATGTTGGTCCCTTTCAGAGCCGCTTTGTCGCCACGCCATTGCCCTCCATCTACTTTAGCTATGACTTTACCATCCGCTTTTATTTCCGCGGTGGCCGTAGAACTATTTGCGGATCTGGCCAGCTTACCCAATGCAAGAAATGCGAATGCTCTCTCCTGCGTACTCAACCAATAACGGGTTTTCAATTTATCACTAACATGCTTCGCCATCATTCCGATTTGTGAATTACCGGGATCTGCGTCTATCAATGCATTTAAAGCTATAGCTTCATCCCTTACATCTGAATAGTAACTACCTCCTGTCTGTGGTACTGATTCTTCTCCACTGAAAGAAGACGGCAACATAGCCGTAAATGATTTTTTATCACCAGCTGCAGCGTAAGCGGCGGATAATAAATAGCGGCTATCTAAAGCCAGTATCTCCGGCTTTGCTTTATAATAATTCATCGCCGGTACATTGCTGCGTCCCGCCAGCGATAGAACATAGAGACCATAGGCTACTTCCTTAGGCGCTATCTTTTTATTCTGCGTACGATTATAATAGTAAGTGATCGTCTCTTTACTCTTTAACCGGTTACTGATATAATTCAGCATTGTTTCTATCAAACCATTATCTACATCAAAGCCAGCTTTCTTCGCTTCCCACAAAAAATGCGCTGCATAGATGGTAGCCCACCAGTCTTCTTTTCCTTCACCGTCCCAAAGCGTAACAGCGCCATTGTATAACTGCCGCATTTTTATTCTACGAATAGCTTCGAGAATATTGGTATTCGCATTCACTTTACTTTGCTTATTCAATTGCATCAGGTCGGCCATGTCTCCATAATACAATTGGGGAAAGGCGGCCGATACTGTTTGTTCTGTACAACCATACGGATACTGTACCAGGTAGCGAAGCTGTTCACCCAATTCTAATGCCGGTGAACGACTCACTACCAAATTATAATCCGTACTACCCGGTATAAAATCACTAAGACCTATGTTTATCTTTTGCGAACTGCCGGCAACAATAGAACCGCTGCCCGTAACTTTCTGCAGTGTAGATGGAGGCCGGACGGATATTTCCGTGGCATCTTCAAATTTTTCTCCCAGCCCATTTACCATGATCTTTACATTCCCAATTCCGATAGCACTGCCTGCAACCACACTAAAACCGGCCCGGCCTTCGCTCTTCGCATTGATTGAGATAGTCTGACTACTTCCGCCTGCAATTTTTAATGCTCCATCTGTAACAATAGTAGCTGTTACATTCGTTGCTTTATCCGTTGTATTACTCAATGTAACCGGTACATTCACCGTGTCACCAGGGCTTAAGAATCTCGGCAATGCGGTACTGATAACAATCGGATCAGCTACTGTCATCGTATTATCGGCTGAGCCAAAGCTTTGTCCTTTATAAGAAACAGCCATCAGCCTTATCTCACCACTGAACTGCGGTATATCAAAATCAAATTCCACTTCACCGCTGCTATTAGCTTTTTTTATACCGCTCCAGTAGCTTACTACTTTTATTCTTTTAGCCGGCATCGGGTTTACTCTTTTATCCATACTTAACTCTCCATCACCACCCGTACTGCTTAGTTTGGCTCTTATTTCCGCGAACAACAATGGATAAAGATCAAATGCATTTACCTGCAAAGCTTTTTTCTGATAGAAATAATCATAAGGATCGGGTGTTTTAAAATTGCTTATTTGCAACACACCGTTGTCAACCGCGGATAATGTAACAAAGCTACCCGGAGCGGCTTTTACTTTCACCTGTTGTTTTGTTTTGGAGCGAACTGATTTCTTCGCAACGATCTCGATGGGTATCTTCCGGCTCTTCTCCTCTACCGTCACATTCTGAAATCCGTGCGCCACGGTTAACGGAATGTCTGATACTTCATGTGGCTTTATTAAAGTAGCTGTGATATACACATTCGGCACATGATCACCCGACAGGTCCAAATCAAGACTCGCTGAACGATTACTTACATCCACATACTGGTAAGACAGTACATGATCTGTTTCCATCGTGACCAGCATCTTACCACTGAACGGCGTCTTAAATAATGCTTTTACCTTTTCACCACTGAGATAAGATTTCTTGTCCAGTTCAATTTCGATATTACCTTCATTGCTTACTTCGAAAGAATTATTGTTACCACCCCAGCTTCCATAACTGTAAAAACTACGGCTCACATAATTATTTGCGCCGGGTCGATAAATTCGTAACTCATAATCACCGGGTGAACGTGGTATGTAGGAATAGACCGTATTGCTTCCTACACTAAGCTGATTTTCGATCATTAGTTTATCTTCTTTCTGCGATTCATACCGGAAATAGCTGCCGTTTTTTGTAAGCACCGTTCTGTATTCATGTTTAATGATTTCTACTTTTGCTGTAGAATTAACCGCATTCCCTTCTTTATTTACTGAAACCAAATCAAACTTCACCGGCTGGTTCAGCGGGTAATAAAAGAACCAATCGTATTTGATTCCATAAAAAACATCCTGTGTAAATATATCCGCTGAACTAACCCGGCTCACTGGTCTGCCGGTTTCATCAAATACGGTAGTATAGAAATTTGTTTGCAGCACTCCCATATTGGCGTAGGTAGCGGGCACCACATACTCTTCCTTTGCATTCCCCTCCTCATCCGTTTTTCCTTCTTTCACCTGTTTGTCAAAAAAAGTATTCTGGTTGGCAAGGCTAAATTCAAAGCCGCTGAATTTTTCCGGCGCGAATGATTTTTGTTTTACTTGTATCTCCGCTTCATAGTTACGGTTAGCAGCCGGCGGTCCAAAGAAATTCATGGCATTAATAGAAAGCGTAGCTGATTCACCGGGTTTGAGCGATGCTTTATCTAATTTGGTATTGACACGGATACGATCCGGCACAAATTCTTCGATAGAAAAATTTTTGGACGCCAGCAATACGTCATTGGATGTGTAGACTTCAAGTGAATAGCCGCCAGTGATAGCTGAAGTAGCTATATCAACACTGCCCTCTACCGATCCTTCTTCATTTAAATTCTTTCTGAAAGATTTTAACTCCTTGCCATTGGGCATAAGAAATTTCATTTTTAATGGAATGTCACCGGGAGTTTTCCATTGCCTGTCACGAATGATGACAGAAAAATTCACTTTCTCACCGGGGCGGTAAATATCCCTTTCCGCATACACAAATGCATCGAGGCCCGAAGGGTTTGCTCTTTTTCCCCCCACTTCAAAACGTGAGGTATTTACTCTTGTATTACTGAATGGCAGGTAATTGAAATCATCCGCCGTTTTAGCGATAACCATCGCTGGTTTGAAACCGGCGAAATCTTTTTTTGAATAAGCTATTTCCGCCACGCCTTCCCCGTTGGTTGAACCCGTTCCTATCAATTGATTGTTGGCTGAGTAAACTGATATGTTTACTCCGTCAACCGGTGATGCCGTTTTCAAAGAATTGGTAAATACATAAATCTTATCCTCTCCTTCTTTGGTGATAAGACCAAGATCTGATAACGAAATATAACGACTGTCCTTTACCCAATAATCTTCGGTGGAGCGGATAACGATATGATAAACTCCCTTAAAATCGGGTAAGCGGTCTTCAAACTGTGAAAAATTAAGCAATCTGCCCGCACCGCTTTTGGGTAATGAGCGCGTATCAATTTCTTTTTCATAGATCACATCGCCCAGCATAGCATCGCCTCCGCTCTCTTCAGAATAGTCTCCTTCGTAATCTTCATTGTAACTTGCCTGAGCCGCCTGGGTTTCTTTGGGATAGTAGCCATAACGCTGCGACATCAGGAGGTTATTTTCATAAATTTTTGAAATAATAAGTTTTACTTTCGGCACACTCGTAATCTGCACTTCAATATTTTTACTTCCTTTCTTAGAAAGATAAACCGCTTTACTATTGGTAAAACTGATATTCGCTTCCAATTGTCCAAAAGCCACACTGCCATTGTATTCTTCCTTCAATACACCACCTATCTTACCCCTCAAACCTTTCGCGATGATCAATGCGTAGCTTTTTTCCACATCAAATTTTTCGCTGCGGATGGTAAATCCATTCTCATTGGATTCAACTGTATACGTTAGTGACGGATCAAATTTTACAAAAGACTTTAAACTCTCTCCTGTTAACTGCTGGCTGGTGGTTACCGTTACTACGCCTTCCGTTCCGTCATGCTGGGATTCTACATTCTGAATAGTTAACACATAGGGCGAAGGAATAGATAAAGAGGCCGTAATAGGCTCCCGCGTGCTGTTCACCCCGCTTTCAGGTATCAATCCTTTTTCAATTGTTACTTTGGCCGCAAAATCTTTGTCTTCTGATTTCAGTCCCGTAATACGAACAGATATTTTATTATCAGAAGAGGCGGTGATCATATTAAAATCAGCCTTTTTACCATCCACTTCCACCGTAAGCTTATCCTTCAGGTCTTCCGGTTTTATACGGTAGTTAAAAAAAAGATCCAACTGCGGGATGGCAGCCGTACCGCTTTCACCGATCCATACAACCTGTGAATTATCCAGGCTAAGGTCAGGTGTATGAAAATCTATTTTGTCAGCATCCTTTACATCATTATACTTGCTGAACTTCAATACGGCTTTTTTGACAGTGGCTTTATAACTGGTAGCAGGGCTTAATGGTTGCGAGGGAGAAAAAACCAATTGATCCGGGCTCTCCCAACGAAATTTCCCTTTAATAGCCGGTTCAAACGACACATAATCCGTCGAGTCCCAATTGTTCAGCATGGAGTCCGCCACTATACTCTGACTGAACCGGAAAATTAAATTTCCTAGCTGGGGTACTTCGCCTTTGGCATTGGTATAAGAAAGACTTACAAAATTTTTACTACAGGCAGATAAAAAAATTGTCCCGGCGATAAGCGGAACAAGGAAGGTTTTGATACGCATATAAAGATTGGTTGAATGGTCTGTTTGGAAATGAGAAGATAAAGAAATCCGATGAACCAAAAAATTTGGTCTCTTTTTCTTTTTTCACATAAAAAGATTTGCGGGTTAAGGACAGAAAAAAAGAAATATGGTTGTTGCAACAACTAAGGAGGAATATCTTTCGTTGGTTGGCCGGCAAGAACAGCTTCGGAGGAGAGAACTGAATAGTCCATATAGACTAAGAAGAATTAGAATAGAAAGATAGTATAGTTCAGAATCGCTTTACAAATTTTAGTAGATAAATATTTGTTAAGTGCAGCGGGATTATAAAAATAAGTATTTGCGGGTACTTAAAAACATACAATTTTGATTTCGTATTGAAAGGCGGGAGCAACCTAACATGAAACTAAAATTAACCAAACAGCATCTCTTTAAATTTCTGAAACGATCCGGCATTGCCTTTCTCAGCCTGTTCGCTCTATTCTTATTACTCAATCTTATTTTTCCATTACCTGATAAAATAGAATACTCAACAATAGTCACGGATAATAAAGGCGAACTCATTAATGCCTACCTGACCAAAGACGAGAAATGGCGGATGAAAACAGAACTGGATGAAATATCGCCTTTACTCCGAAAAACAATCATCGCCAAAGAAGATAAATATTTCTATTCCCATCCGGGTGTAAATCCTTTGGCCATCACAAGAGCTCTTTTTAAGAATATTTTTCGGATGAAACGAACATCCGGCGCCAGTACTATCACTATGCAGGTAGCAAGAGCTTTAGAACCCGGTAAAAGAAATATCTGGAGCAAGATCAGGGAAAGCTTCCGGGCTTTTCAATTAGAATGGAAATATGATAAAGATGAAATACTGCAATTATACCTGAACCTGGTTCCTTACGGAGGAAACATTGAAGGCGTTAAAGCCGCTTCGTTTTTATATTTTAAAAAGAACCCCGATCATTTATCGCTGGCGGAGATAACGGCCGTAAGTATTATCCCCAACCGGCCGTCTTCGCTAGTGATTGGAAAGAATAATGACCTAATCATTGTTGAAAGAAACAGGTGGCTTCAAAAATTCGCCGATGAAAAAGTTTTCTCCCAAAAAGAAATTGAAGACGCCCTGGCTGAGCCTTTAACGGCCACAAGAGGGATAGTGCCTCATTATATTCCACACCTTGCGTATAAGCTAAAAAAACAAGTCAGTCTGCTTATTAAGACGACGATTGACCTGAATACACAATTAAAAACAGAAAAGATAGTTGAGGATTATGTAAGGGCACAGCGTTTGCGCAATATTAAAAACGCCGCTGTCGTAATCATTGATAATAAAACCCACCATGTAATCAGTTATGTGGGCTCATCCAATTTTACTGACACTACTGACGGCGGACAGGTGAATGGCGCCAATGCCATTCGTCAACCGGGAAGCACGTTAAAGCCGCTATTATACGCCATGTGTTTTGATGAAGGTTTGCTAACTCCCAAAACTATCATGACCGATGTACCCGTGAACTATGAAGGTTATGCACCTGAAAACTATGATAAAAAATTCAATGGCTATATAAGTACTGAATATGCACTGGAGCATTCCTTAAACATCCCGGCTGTTAAAAGTCTAAATCTTTTGGGACATGATAAGCTGATACAAAAGCTGTCTCATTGCAATTTTAAACAAATTCAAAAAGATCAGCGAAAACTTGGTTTGTCGATGATATTGGGCGGCTGCGGTACAACATTAGAAGAGTTAACCGGTTTATTCTCCGCTTTTGCCAACAATGGTATTTATATCCAGCCTGCTTATTTGCAAGGCGATACTGCTCGCCAAAAAATAACGGTGATTAGTCCCGCATCCAATTATATGATCAATGAAATACTGTCGAAAGTAAACCGCCCTGATTTTCCGCTTAACTGGTCCGCTACGGAGAGGATGCCTAAGATTGCCTGGAAAACAGGAACCAGCTATGGACGAAGAGATGCATGGAGTATCGGGTACAATAAAAATTATACTATAGGAATTTGGATCGGCAATTTTTCCGGCATCGGTGTAGCCGATCTAAGCGGGGCGAATATTGCCACGCCCCTATTATTCAAAATATTCAATACAGTTGATTACGATAATGATAAAGAATGGTTCAATCAACCCAATGATTGTGATATAAGGCAAGTATGCAGTGAAACCGGTTTGCTTCCATCGGAACATTGCACTGACCTGGTCACTGATTATTTCATCCCCCTTGTATCATCCACCAAAGTTTGTGATAACCGCCAGGAGGTCATGATAAGTCCTGATGAAAAAATGGCTTATTGTAAAAGCTGCGCACCTGAAACCGGGTACAAAAAGAAATGGTACAAAATAACTGAACCGGATATGCAGGCCTGGTATAATGAAAACGGAATAGCGTATCAAAAGATACCGCCGCATAATCCTGATTGTGAGCTGATCTTTAAAGGCAATGCTCCTTTTATTGTTTCACCCGCCAACGGAACAGAATACCTTATCAATAAAAAAGACCGGGAACCATTGCAGTTAGTTTGTAAAACCGCCAATGATGTCAGCAAGATATACTGGTATATCAATAATAAATTTTACAAAAGTTGTAATGCCGGGGAAAAACAATTTTTTATTCCTGATGAAGGTCCGGTGAAAATATCCTGCACGGATGATAAAGGCAGGAACAGGGATATAAAGATCTCCGTAAAATATGTGAACTTATAATTTCCCGGCAGCCTGTTAAATTCCGGCTTTTTATTTCAAATGAAATGTATTAAACTATACAATTGTTTTTATTTTTTCTTTGAGATGATCTGAAAGTCTTAATGATATCGCTACGATGGTAAGAGTAGGATTAACCGCCCCACCGGTAGTGAAACAAGAAGAACCGGCAACATATAAATTATCAATGCCATGTATTTTACAGTTGGCATCCGTTACTCCTTTTTTAGGATCTTCACTCATACGGGTTGTTCCCATATGGTGCCAGCCACCGCTGGTATTTTCCGGCATTGATTCATCCTTTGGATCCTGCAGGCAATCCAGCAATCTTATACGTCCTATTCCGGCCTGGCCAACCTGCTGACCCAATACTTCAAATATCTTTCTAAGACTCTTTTTTTCAAGCGGCGTAAATTGCCAGTGTAATGTAGCCCTTGGAACACCCAACTCATCTTTCTCCGTATCCAGTGTTACCCTTGATGAAGGATTTGGAGATTGCTCAAGTCTTGTTACCAATTGAAAGGAATCGTACATCTTACCATCAAGAAATCTTGACAGCTTACTCTCTTTAGCATTTTCATACGCACTGGCGATATCTTTCAGATTTTCCCTTGGATCTTCCTTTGACCATGTTTTAATCAATGGCGGAATTTTTCTGCCCCTTACCAGGGGAATCATAGAAACTATTCCATTTACTATCTCAAATTCCTGCTGTTTTTTAGGTCGCATCGCCAACTCAGCCTTTACTTTGGGCGGCTTAAGCATATAAAGTTTCATGGCACTTTTTTCATTGAGCCATAGCTCCCCTGAATTAACTTCAGCATGCTCCATGAAATACCTTCCTACCACATCATTATCGTTGCCAAGTCCATGCTGTGCTTGTTTGTTGGAGGCCAGCAATAACCTGGCATTTTGAATTCCGCAACAAGCCATGATAAAATATTTGGCGACAACCTTATGCGTTTTCCCGGTATAATTTTTAATGGTCACCTCTTTAACAGATGAGAGGTTTTCATTCGCTTTAATATCTACCGCATTCGCATAGGTGTACAAATGAATATTCGAAGCATGTACTATCGTATCCTTATATTTTGAGCCAAACCGGGTGGGCAGGCTGTAACGCCATATTTTATTCCAGAATACATCGTTGCCTAATGGCAACTGAACCAATGTCGGGTCTTTTTTCTGCCAGTTCTTCAAATTAAAATCACAGATACCAAGATCCAGGTTCTCATGCGCTCTTTCGTAAAAGGGCATAAGGTCATCCTGGGTAATTGGCCAGCCACTTTCGTTTATCCAGGATCTTTTCGAAAAAGCAATGGGATCAAAAGTGGAACACATACCACCCCAATGTCCTGTGGTACCACCGAAATAATGTAAGCGGGCTGATTTGAGCGGATAGTAAGGCTGACCGGTAGTTTTGCCCCTGTACAATTCCTGTACCCGGTCCTCATACTGAAACCCTCCTCCTTCCAACAGTATCACTTTATAGGGACTGAACATCCACTCGAGGGCTATGCTGATTCCGGCCGCCCCGGCGCCAATAATACAAATATCTCCTTCTATGGTTGAGTGGTCTTCAAGAGTTCTTGCGTCAACATGCATAATTAAATTCTATTTTTCGGAAAATGAAAAAAGTGCGCATTGTCTTGCCTCTGTTTCTGAAAGCACCCAACCGTCTTCCACGATAATTTTGCCTGTTTTGAATTCACTTTGGATCTTGTTTTCCAGCAATTCACTTACTTTTCTGTAATTGGATGATTCAACTTTTTCACCGTTGTTCTTTGTCAACAGTAGATCAACTAGTTTTTGTCTCTTGTCTTCTAACGGAACCTGGGTTCTGTATTTAACGCCGATATCACGGATCGTATCTCCATCACAAAAATGGGCCAACACGTTTGGCCTCATCAACGGATCATCTGACAATAAATGTTTGCGACGGTAACCTATGATTGGAACTGCTGCTGTTGCCGCAACAGCGATAGTTGCCATAATAAATGTCCTTCTTCTCATATCTAACGGTTATAAAACTAAAAAATTAAATCCTTAATTGCAAGGCTGACACATGCTTGTAGAAATTCAGTAGGATGATGACTGCGCCCTGACGGATATAATGGAGAATAGTTATTGGCTTTGTTGAAAGATACCGGATCTGTTGTCTGGGATTTTGTAAAGCTACCTGACCAGATTTTTCTAACGTGGAGATTGAATGTGTAAATTATTCAATTTTCTTAACACGGAGTAATAAAATGGATTCTTTATATATGTTTTTTTCCTGTACCGTAAAGCAAGGAGAATTTTATCCTGATTTATGGATAGGAAAGCCCTTTTTCATTGCCTGGTTCCTAAAGAGTTAGTGAAACCCCGAATCCAATTTTTTTATGGCTTCTGCTTTATGTTAACAGCTGGTTAACGTACCGCCACTGAAATCCAGACGGGGGTAAAAAGCGGCGGTCAGGCATAAAAAAGCCCCCGCAAGGAGGGCAATTATTTTACTCAACAACCCGCCGTTTAATCTACTTTTTTTATCCCGCTGGCTCCGCTGATATCCTGGGTTATCGCCGCCGCACCCCGATATTTTACTTCCGATGCACCACTTGCCTGCACGTTCAATTTTACACTGGCGAATATATCGGCGGAGCAGGCACCGGAAATATCTACTGTTGTATTTTCCGTCATCAGGTCAAAACATTTATAACTGCTGGCTCCTGATCCATTGGCATTAAAATCTTTTGTCTCTCCTCTGAGTTCGACAGATGAAGCACCGGTAACCTCCGAGTTGATACGAGGGGCCTTTATTTCGAGCTTCATTTCAGAAGCACCGCTCAGGTCTATGTCAAAAGATTCGGAAGAGATTAATTTGTTCTCTCCATATATATGACTCGCTCCAGAGACACCTAATCCTTTGAATTGAGGAGCGGCTACATATATTTTCAGCCTGGTAGGATCAAGATTATAGTGATCAACGGGTGAAATATACAGTACGCCATTACTTTCCCTGACTTCAATAAGGTCCTGCAGGTTTTCATCCGTCTCCACTTTAACAGGTTGCTGAGTTGAATCCTGTTTTAAGTAAACATCTAACGCACCGCTGACTTCTACACGCTGAAACGAACCCACGGAATGAT
This sequence comes from Chitinophagaceae bacterium, assembly GCA_040007815.1. GTDB lineage: Bacteria > Bacteroidota > Bacteroidia > Chitinophagales > Chitinophagaceae > Terrimonas_B. Next base: position 11,715 of record JBDTUH010000022.1, on the reverse strand, counting down.
CACGGGTAATTACATTCCCGTTTCCACCGATGCGCTTACCGCCAAAATAATGGCAGGAGGAAAAAGTAAATAAGGCTAACAGGAAGAGCAAAAAAGATCCTTTCATTTTGTTTGGTTTTGTAAAGGCAAATTTGCGGCATTTCGGGCCGCTTTTAAAATATATCTGACTACACTGTTGGCGCTTAGGTTACAGCTCAAAAAATAATTTATCCGATTGGATGAATGATAGTCAAAAACAGTTTAGTTAAATAGAGGAATAATCCATACTCATCGCCCTGCATAAGCCGGGATAAATAACTAAAAACTGATAAAGCCGAAACCCAAAACCTTTTTTTACCTTCGCCGCCATGACAGAAAAGATACTGATCCTTGATTTTGGTTCCCAGTTTACCCAATTAATAGCCCGTGCCGTCAGAGAGGCCAATGTTTACTGCGAAATAATCCCCTTTAATAAACCGGTTCAATTTGATCCTTCGCTGAAAGGCATTATTCTTTCAGGTTCCCCTTTTTCCGTCAATGAAGAAAAGGCCCCTGACGTGAACATACAGGCCTTCATTGAAAAGGTACCTGTGCTCGGTATTTGTTATGGCGCCCAACTGACCGCTAAACGTTTTGGAGGCCGGGTGGAAAAAAGCGATAAAAGAGAATATGGCCGCGCACAGCTGCATCTTAAGAAAGACGATGTCCTGTTGAAAAATGTTTCAGAGAGAAGCCAGGCCTGGATGAGCCATAGTGATACGATCAAAGAATTGCCGGCGGGATTTGAATTGCTGGCGGATACGGAGAGTATTCCGATTGCCGCGTTTAGAAAAATAAGCAATAAGCAATGGGCAATTGGCGAAAGTCAGCCTGCGAATGGAAAAGAACCTGCACCTGATTTTCCTTTATATGGTGTTCAATTTCATCCTGAAGTATATCATACGACAGAAGGAAAGAAAGTGATCAATAATTTCTTAATCAACATCTGTGGGTGCAAACAGGACTGGACAGCAGCGCATTTTATCACCGATACCGTTAAGGCACTTAAAAAACAAATTGGCGACCGCAAAGTAGTGATGGCCCTTAGCGGTGGGGTGGATTCTACCGTGGCGGCTACACTGATACACAAAGCGATTGGCGACCGGCTCTACGGCATATTTGTAGACAATGGCGTATTGCGAAAAAATGAATTTGAGAATGTATTGAAAGTATACGGGCAATTAGGATTAAATGTAAAAGGCATTGACGCCAAACAACGATTTTATGATGGTCTCGCCGGCAAAGAAGATCCGGAAGCCAAACGAAAAGTAATCGGTAGTTTGTTTATTGATATATTCCAGGAAGAAGCGAAAAAAATAGATGGTATCGGTTTGCTTGGTCAGGGCACTATTTATCCTGATGTGATAGAAAGTGTATCCGTACATGGACCTTCGGTGACGATCAAATCACATCACAATGTGGGTGGCTTACCGCAACATTTGCACCTGGAACTGGTGGAACCTCTTCGTTCCTTATTCAAAGATGAAGTCAGAAAAGTAGGAAGAGAATTGGGTATCCCTAATGAGCAGATCGACAGGCACCCCTTTCCAGGACCGGGCCTTGCTATCCGGATATTGGGTGAAGTGACCGAGGAAAAGGTACAATTGTTGCAGCAGGCTGATCACTTATATGTTAAAGGGCTAAAAGACCATCAATTATATGCAACTGTTTGGCAGGCCGGAGCAATCTTGCTTCCAGTAAAAAGTGTGGGGGTAATGGGTGATGAAAGAACATACGAATTTACTCTTGCATTAAGAGCGGTAACAAGTGTGGACGGAATGACGGCGGACTGGTCTCATTTGCCTTACGGGTTTTTGGCGGATATTTCGAACGAAATCATCAACAATGTCAAAGGCATTAACCGGGTGGTATATGATATCAGCAGCAAACCGCCTGCTACGATTGAATGGGAATAGAAAGGTGAATAGTGACCCCGATAGGTATCGGGTGGTCAAAAGTGAAAAATGGGGAAGAAATAAAAGAGTTCAGGCAACCTATTTTCCCACGTTCTTATACTTTTTAGTTATAGTTAAATAACAAAGATGAAAATTTCCATTTTGAGTATTTCGTTTTTTCTTTTCTTTTGTGTTGCTGCGAAGGCACAAACAGATTCAACTATTGTCAAACATAAGATCGCCATATTCGCCCCGCTTTATCTTGATTCGGCCTTTGACGCATCGCATGAATACAAGTATGCAAAGAATGTTTTCCCAAAATTCATTAATTCCGGTTTAGAATTTTATGAAGGAGCGCAACTGGCTCTTGATTCGCTTAATAAGGAAGGCTCTGAACTCGAAATATTTATTTATGATACCCGTTCCGCTACTGAAACACTGGAGCAACAGCTGGCTAAAACGGAATCAGCGGGAATAGAACTTATCATCGCTCACTGCAGTAATAATGAAGTAAGGATGCTTTCAGAAACCGCGGCCAAAAGAAAAATACCCATCATCAACACAACGGTACCCAATGATGCGGGCACCCTTTCCAATCCTTTTTTTATTTTACTCAACCCTACTTTGAAAACACAATGCGAAGGTATTTACCGGTATATCCAGAAATATTATTCCATTAACCCCGGCATTGTGTTTCGAAGAAAGGGATCCGCTGATGATGCTATAAAAATGTTGTTCGATGAATACAGTAAGAGCACAGTTGCCATTCCTTTGAAACTCAGGTATATTGAACTCAGCGATAATTTTACGGGCGAGCAGCTAAAAACTTATCTTGATTCTACCCATAACAGTCTTTGCATAGCCGGCAGCCTGGATATGAATTTTGGCCGGCAACTGGCGATGCAACTGGCTTCAATCAGTAAGTCATATCCTATTACACTGATGGGCATGCCTACCTGGGACGGCATTAAAGAATTCAGCAAGCCGGATTTCAAGGGGATAGAGATCATTTACAGCACGCCTTTTTATCATGCCAAAACAGATAAAGTAAGCCTGGGTATATTCAATCATTTTAATACAAAGATGTACGCCCGGCCCAGTGATATGGTTTTTCGCGGGTATGAAGTAACCTGGAAATTCGCCAGGCTATTATTAACTTATGGAAAAGATCTTTCTTCTAACCTCGGAAGTAAACAGGACAAAGTATTTACCGATTTTGATATTCAACCGGTGCTGAATAAGAAGACCATGATGCTGGATTATTTCGAGAATAAAAAATTATACTTTCTGAAGTGGCAGGATGGTATTATTAAAACGGTGAATTAAGTAAATCATTTCATTTCAGGAGACCCGAAACTTCTCCACTTTTTCTTCTGCCAATGCATTCGTATTATTTAATTGGTTTTCCCGTAGTATTTAATCATGTATGGAGATCTCATACCAATGAATTACCAGCATCATTCAGACAACGAAAATAAAATCACCGGTAGTTTCATCGTTAAAATTCCTGATCGCTTCAGTGAACTTTCAACGTATTCATCTTTTTACAGCACATTTTTTCTGCAATACTTGCTGTTGTTGCAGCATGTACCATGGCTGTTACATAATCCGAAGTATAACTCCCTTGCAAACGGCTCTATCACCCCTGAAAAAAGGTATTACCTGTTCTGCCAATTATATACCCAACGCTTTTGACTGGCCTTTGACTGGCCTTTGGCAGGGCTTTGAGTGCAGTTGCTTCGGTCGTTGTATAGTCCTTGTATAGTCCTAAAATAGCTATACAGGTTAGGCAATAAATCCTTGTATAGCTATACACTCAGGTCGGGTAACCCTTGTCCATCAGCCGGATCAATAAAAAAAGACCATCCGTTTGCACGAATGGTCTTAGTATTTGGTGTTTTTCGATTAACTAATTAATTGGCCTTGATAACTTTTATCTGGGCTTTTCCTTCAATACCTGACTGTCTCGCTTCGATTATGTACATACCCGCCGCAGCTGCATCACCGAAACGGAATGTCTGATCCGGCGCCCCTCTGCGAATCTCAATCACGCGGCCCTGCATATCAAACATCCTTACTTCGACGGTTTCTTTAACCGGGCTGCTCACTGTTACGTTGAAGTGGCCCTCCGAAGGATTCGGGAATGCGGCGATCGTGATGTTGAGCGAAGGCTTGATGCCTTTTGTTATAACAGGCTCTGTTGGCGTCGCTGATCTTGTTGCCGTACAGGAGATGGACGCACTTCCACTCATGCTAATGGTACAACCGGCGATCTGCGTATGCTCTGCCTGTATGGTATAAGTGCCGGCCAATGTCAGGTTGTTAAAGCTGATCAGTGCACCAGTTCCTACTATGGCCGGAAGACCTGCCGCTGATCCATTTCTCAGTAACTGGTATCTTACCAGGGTTTGCGAACTAGACAGTTTTACTGATAACGGTGTGCCACCTGTACAGTATGTGCCGCCACCCGATACGTTATAAACATTCGGGAATACACTCTTACTTATGGTTGCCTGGCCATTCATAGTGTTGCTGCACCCTGTGCTGGTATTAGTTGCAATCACAGTGTATACGTCTGCTCCTGTGTTAGAATTTACCGGAGGCGCTTGCAAACCAAAGCTGATTGATACACCGGTGCCTGTTACAGGCGAGCCGGTTGCTGAACCATTTTTCCGCAATTGATAGCTAACTCCCGATTGAGAGCCTGCCAAACCAACTGATACACCCGGAGGACTGCAGGCTGCTCCACCACCTATCACGTTGTAAGCGGTTGGCGGATGAGCCGCTGTTATAGTCGGAGTGCCGGTCATTGTTCTTGAACAACCTCCAGTTTGCGTAGTGGCCACTACAGAATAGTAACCTGCCACACTCTGACTGCCAAAGTTGATAGCGGATCCTGTTCCCGCAACCGGGCTGCCCACATTGGCAGCACCCACTTTCAACTGGTATTTTACACCTGTTTGTGAACCGGATAAGTGTACTGTTGAAGCGCAACTATAACCTGTTCCCACTACTGTTACCGTAAACAGATTTGGCAAAGTACCTGAATTTATTATTGCACTGCTGGCCATCGGTGCTGTACATCCTGTTGATGCATTCGTTGCAGTCACCGTATAAGTTCCTAACACTGTCTGTGGCGTAAAGGCCAGGGCTGAACCTGTTCCTGCAACCGGCGAACCTACATTAACCCCTGCTCTTTTCAGCTGATAGTTTACACCTGATTGAGAACCTGATAGGCCTACCGCCAATCCTGTACCGCCGCAATAGCCACCGCCTCCTGTCATATTAAATGTCGATGGTAATGTACCACTGCCTATTACCGCATTTCCGGTCATATTATTTGTACAACCGGTGCTTGTATTAGTTGCCACTACTGTGTATGTAGCAAGGATGGTTTGATTTCCAAAATTAATAGCCGCATTCGTTCCGGCTACAGGGCCGCCAACCGGCGTTGAGCCTCCTCTGAACAGCTGATAGTTTACGCCAGACTGTGAACCCGATAAACCTATCGCCAGGCCAGCACCACTGCAGTATCCACCACCACCGGTTACGCTGAACGCAGTGGGTAATGTACCACCCGTAACTGCCGCACTGCCTGTCATATTATTCGTACAGCCGGTACTTGCATTCGTTGCAACAACTGTATATGTACCAGCTGTATTCTGATTTCCAAAGCTGATGGCTGCATTCGTTCCCGCTACAGGGCTGCCAACCGAAGTCGCGCCTCTGAATAGCTGATAGTTTATGCCTGTTTGAGAACCCGATAAGCCAACCGCTACACCCGGACCGCTGCAGTAGTTTCCACCACCTGTTACAATATATGCTGTTGGCAATGTTCCACCCGTTACGCTTGCACTGGCCGTCATATTATTCGTACAACCCGTGCTTGCATTGGTTGCAACAACGGTATAAGTACCGGCCGTATTCTGATTTCCAAAGCTGATCGCCGCATTCGTTCCCGCTACAGGGCTGCCAACCGGAGTTGAGCCTCTGAATAGTTGATAGTTCACGCCGGATTGTGAACCCGACAGACCAACTGCTACTCCCACCGCTCCACAATAGTTACCTCCACCCGTTACGCTAAATGCTGTTGGCGGAAGACCACCCTGGACGTTTGCACTGCTGGTCATACTGTTGGTACATCCAGTGGTTGCATTGGTTGCAACAACCGTATACACACCATCGGCAGTTTGACTACCGAATCCGATAGCCGCATTCGTTCCTGCTACCGCACTGCCTACAGGTATCGAACCATTTCTCATCAGCTGGTAGTTCACCCCGGTTTGTGAACCGGCGAGACCTACGCCTGCTCCGACAGCACCACAGTAGTAGCCACCACCTGTTACGCTAAAGGCCGTTGGTAGTGCGCCTCCTGATACTGTTGCGCTTCCTGCCATATTATTTGTACAACCTGTTGTTGTATTGGTTGCCATTACTGTATATACTCCATCTGTTTGCAAACCAAGATCCATTGCAAGGCCGGTACCCGGGAACGGCAGACCCACAGAGGTAGTACCATTGCGAACAAGCACATAGTTGACACCGCTTTGAGATCCTGATATTCCAACTGAAACGCCAGGGCCGCTGCAATAGCTACCGCCACCAGTTACACTAAACGCAGTTGGAGGAGCACCCGTTGTAACCGTTGCATTGCCTGCCATATTGTTTTCACAACCAGTAATTGCATTCGTTGCCTTTACAGTGTAAGTGCCATTTGGCTGGAAGCCGAATCCGAGAGGCTGTCCATTTCCGGCAAGCGCTGCGCCAACCGGAGTGCTTCCATCTTTAATGAGCTGGTAGTTTACTCCAATTTGAGAGCTGGCCAATCCTACGTTGACGCCTGGTCCGCTACAATAGCTGCCGCCACCCGTCATTGCAAAGGCAACCGGCGGTGTATTAACTGTAAGCGTAGCGACTTCAGATATGGTATTGCCGCATGATCCGTTAGCGATTACCCTGTACTGGTATCCGTTCATAGCCGCTGTTACGTTTAGTAATTGCAGGCTGGATGTGGTAGCACCACCCAGGTTATTCCAGCCGCTGCCGGTGTTAAGCTGCCATTGCAGGCCGCCGGTAGCACTTATGGTGAAGGTTGCTGTTTCACCCACACAAGCCGCCGCGCTGACCGGTTGGGTATTGATAACACCGCCGTCGGCGTTAACGATAACTGACTGTGTCTGGGTTGAACTGTTTCCTTTGGAATCCGTATAGGTCCACGTGATAGTATGAGTACCCGGCGTGTTATAAGTTGTCGGGTCTGTTGTAGTAGCTGTTATTAAGCCTTCACAATTATCCGTTGCTGTCGGAGTTGTTGAAACTGTTGCCGTGCAAGTGCCTGTTACCGGTGACAGGATTGCGACATTTGGTACAGGTGCGAGCTGATCGGCTACCGTTACACTCTGGGTGACCGATGAACTGTTGCCATTTACGTCTGTTACCGACCAGGTCACTACAGTAGTACCAACGGGGAAGATATTACCAACCGGTATATTACTACCTGTAACACCCGCTCCATTGATTCCGCAATTATCCGTAGCTGTTGGCGGCGTCAGAGAAATTACCCTTGAGCAGCCTGTCAATACCGGCAGTGTTATGTCAGCCGGATCAACAAGGTTTGGCGCCTGGCCGTCGGTTACTGTAACAGTGAATGTACAGGTAGCCGTATTATTCGACAGATCGGTGGCTGTTACTGTTACCGTGGTAACTCCAACAGGGAAGAACTGACCGGACTGGTGCGATTGATTAATCGTTAATAGTCCAGGGCAATTGTCTCCGATCGTCAGCAGGAATGTAACATTGGCACCACAAACACCTGGTTCGGCTATCGCTGATTGATTACCAGGACAACTGATAGTCGGTGTCTGGTTGTCCACTACCGTCACCGTAAAGGTGCAGGTTGATGTATTATTTGAAGCATCCTTCGCTGTAGCAGTCACGGTAGTAGTTCCGATTGGGAATATGCTTCCTGATGCAGGACTATAGGTAGTCGTTACCCCAGAGCAATTATCGGATACCGTTGCAGCAGGGAAGTTGACTGCCGCGCCGCAGGTGTTCGGTGTATTGAACACTGAAATATTAGCCGGGCAGGTGATCGTTGGCGGAATATTGTCCACCACCGTCACTGTAAATGCGCAAATCGCTGTATTGCCTGCTGCATCCGTTGCCGTCGCAATCACCGTAGTAGTGCCGATCGGGAATGAGCTGCCGGAAATCGGGCTGAAGCTAAGGGTAGTTCCAGGACAATTGTCTGATACCTGGGCTGTATAACCCACTACTGCACTGCACTGACCAGCATCGGCATTGACTGTCAGGTTAGGCGGACAAGTGATAATCGGACTTTGAATATCTGTTACCGTCACCGTTTGAGTACAGCTGGCCGTCCTGTTAGCGGCATCTTTGGCTGTCCAGGTGATGACTGTTTGACCAATCGGGTACAAAGCTCCCAATGGCTGACTATCGTCACGAACTCCTGTTACCGTTACACCCGGACAATTATCCGTTGCACCCGGTGCATTGATCGTAAGCGATGCGCCACATTGATTCGGGTCATTGGTGGTATTAATGGAAGGATTGCAGGTAATGACGGGGTCCTGTGCGTCGATGACAGTGACCGCCTGGGTACAGCTTGCTGTATTACCAGATCCATCTGTTGCAGTCCATGTAATAATGGTTGTACCAACCGGGTAAATGGCATTCAATGCGAGGAAATCGCTACGAACACCAGCATAGGTAGCGCTACTGCAATCATCAGTAACTGTCGGCGTACCGGGGTTAACTGAAGCACCACATTGACCTACCGTATTGTTTACAATAACAGTCGCAGGACAGGTGATAGAAGGAGGAGTAGCATCCTTAACAATGATCTTTTGTGTACAGGTGGCCTGGTTAGAAGCCGCATCTAATGCAAACCAGGTAATGGTCGTCGTTCCGACAGGGTATGGAGCTGTGATAAGAAGCCCATCGCTGCGGAATTTACCGACGAACGGAACACAATTATCCGTAGCCGTCGCATTCACGATTGTTACCAATGCACTGCACTGACCAACCGGGGCGTTGACAATTATATCAGGCTTGCAGGTAATTACAGGAACCTGTATATCATTTACTGTTACATCGAATGTACAGGTTGAAGTGTTATTAGCGGCATCAGTTGCTGTTACTGTTACCGTTGTTGTTCCTATCGGGAACAATGTATTTGGATTCTTGCTGTAGCTGATAACGGTACCCGGGCAATTATCTGTTGCATTTGCCGCAAAGTTTACAACGGCACCGCATTGATCCAGATCGTTATTCGTAATGACATTAGCCGGGCATGTAATGGAAGGCGCCTGGGCGTCTGCTACCACTACATTGAACGTACAGGTACTTGAGTTGCCGTTTGCATCGGCAGCTGTTACCGTTACCGGTGTTGTACCTACCGGGAAGAAGGTGCCTGATGCCTGGCTATAAGTAATTAGTATAGCTCCTGAAGGCGTGCAATTATCCGTAGCGGTTGCGGCGGGATAGGTGACAAAGGCTCCGCAGAATCCTGTGGTATTGCTTACGTTAACCGTAGCAGGGCATGTTACCACCGGTGCTGTCTGATCTGTCACCGTTACGGTAAATGTACAGCTTGATGAATTATTAGCCGCATCAGTTGCAGTAACTGTCACGGTAGTAGTACCCAATGGGAATGTGCTTCCCGAAGGCATACTGTATACAACATTTACCAGGTTGGATGCGGTACAATTGTCCGAAACTATTGCAGCCGGGTAGTTTATTACCGCACCGCAAATATTGCTTCCACTGCCTGCCATAATATTAGCCGGGCAGGTTAGTGTTGGCTTCTGTGTATCCGTCACCGTAACTGTTTGTGTACAGGTTGATGAATTATTAGAAAGGTCTGTGGCCGTCCAGGTGATAGTCGTTATTCCTGCAGGGAATGGCTGATTCAATGCCAGTGCATCACTGCGAACGCCTTCGACCATTACTGTGGCAGAGCAATTATCGATGGCTGTAGCCGGCGTAATTGTCAGCAATGCCGAGCAGAGACCGGGATCGTTGCCGCTGCTGATGTTGGCCGGACAGGTGATCACCGGAGGTGTACCATCCGTAACGGTAACCGTAAATGTACAGGTTGCTGTATTGTTCGCTGCATCCGTTGCTGTCCATGTCACCGTTGATACCCCAACAGGGAAGACACTTCCCGGGAGGTACGCAGGGTTATTAATTTGCATTGTTACACCCAAACCTCCGCAGTTGTCTGTAGCGTTAGGCTGCTGGTAAATAACCTGAGCACCACAAGTATTCGTAGTGGAGCTGACGGAAATATTACCCGGGCATCCGGTAATTGTCGGAGGCTGAACGTCCTTAACCGTTACGGTAAAGCTTTGAGTTGTTATATTACCCGAAGCGTCTGTTGCCGTATACGTAATAGTAGTTACTCCCACTGGCAGCAGGGTAAAGCCAAACTGGTTATAGCTGGCGTCGCTGCTGGACAGGCTTTGCATAGCGCAATTATCCGTAGCGGTTGGCGCCACCCAGGTTACCATAGCGAGACAGTTATTGGCGAGGTTATTCACGGTGAAGCTGGCCGGCAGGTTATTGATCATTGGTGCCGTATTATCCACGACGGTTACGCTAAAGCTGCAAGTACTCGGGTTGCCCGCTGCATCTTTAAATGTATAGGTAACCGTAGACAATCCTTTATTGAAAGTATAATTATTCAGCAGCCCCGATCCTGATCCGGTTGTAGTACCGGTGATGGTCCAGGTTGTTGTTACTGCCGAACAGTTGTCGTTTGGCACTGGCGCTGTCCAGGTATAATCCTTATCGCAGGTAGTACGTCCGGCGCCTGTGTTGATCGTAGTGCTTGACGGGCAACCTGTATATGTTGGCGCTGTATTATCATCAATCGTATATACAAATTGCCAGTTTGTCGCCAGGCCTGAACAATCTGTAAATGTGTACACATAGGTTCTTGTTCCTTCCTGGCTTGTAGGATTGATATTGTTGATGGTATTTGTAAGAATTCCTGTCAACAGGTTTCCACAAACATCGGTTACCGTTGCTGGTGCGCCGGTGGCTATTGCTGCTGAAACGCATTCCACAGTAGCTTCACCGTCGTCGGGTACAGCAGGCGGTGTAACATGATCAATCGTATACGTGTAAGTCCAGTTAAAGCCAAGACCTGAACAATCCTCATAATGATAGGTATAGGTAATCGTGCCTTCGCAGCTGGTATAAGAACCACCCATTGTTGGGACTCCCACTGGTGATAGAGTGTTGCCGCATACGTCTTTCACTATCGGCAACGTCGCCGGTGCAATTGCAGTCGCCGGACATTCAACAGTGCTTTGATCTGATACCGGACCGCCAGACTGTGAAGGTGCTGTTGTGTGATCTACGTTGTACGTATAGGTCCAGTCGAAGCCAAGACCTGAACAATCCTGGTAATGATAGGTGTAAGTAATCGTGCCTTCGCAGTTAGTATAAGAACCACCCATTGTTGGGACTCCCGCTGGTGATAGTGTGTTGCCACAAACATCTTTCACTACGGGTAATATAGCAGGTGCTGTAGCACTGGTTGCACATTCTACCGTGCTGCTGTTTGATACAGGGCCGCCAGATTGTGAAGGGGGTGTTGTATGTGAAATAATATATGTATAAGTCCAGTCTGCTGTTGTTGTTCCGTCACAGGCGGTATAACGATAGGTCCATACCACGCTGCCATTACATGAAGGCGGTGTTGATGAGCCTACTAATACCGCACTTACGGTACGGCCACATGCATCCACTATATCTGCCGGTGCGCCAGGATCTG
>JBDTUH010000021.1:0-133775 GCA_040007815.1 Chitinophagaceae bacterium | reverse complement strand
CCTTCAAAAGCATCTACCAGCAAACAAACCCCATCGGCCATTTTCAATACCCTTTCCACTTCACCGCCGAAATCGGCGTGACCCGGTGTGTCAATGACGTTGATCTTAACACCTTTGTACATGACTGAGGCATTCTTACTAAAAATAGTGATGCCTCTTTCCTTTTCAAGGTCATTACTATCCATGATCAGGTCACCGGTATCCTGGTTGTCCCTGAATACTTTAGTGGCATGTAATATTTTATCAACCAGGGTTGTTTTACCGTGGTCAACGTGGGCTATGATGGCGATATTTCTAATTTCCATGTTTATTCTTTGAGGTATGAATTTCCAGTCTTGGTTAATAGTGGCGTTTTGCCTACGATTCAGAAGATTCAACACACGTTTTTTTCAGGCTGCAAATGTACGTCAATTAAGCGGGGAGAGCAAACGAAACAGACAATTAATGGCATCTTAACCTGACTAAAACAAGGTTTTAATGTAGTTTTATATAAATAGTTGCCATGAAATTTTTTAAATGGTTAGGCATCATCGCTTTAGTGCTGATCATTATTTATTTTCTGGGCCCAAGGCCCGACTCACCAAAATATACAAAAGAACTACCGGTTGTTCCTGCAGAACCGGCTCCTCTGGAAAAGTATATTGAGGAGGAGGATGCCATACATAAAATAAAACCTGATAACGAAGCAAGGATCGTTTGGTTAAATGATTCGGTAAAAGAAAAAACAGAATATGCTATAGTGTACCTGCATGGATTTGGCGCCAGCCAGGAAGAGGGTGATCCTGTCCACCGGTTATTTGCAAAAAAGTTTGGTTGTAATCTCTATTTGCCCCGGTTGGCCGAACACGGTATCGACACCTCAGACGCTATGGCCACTTTAACAGCCGATAAACTTTGGAACTCCGCCAAAGAGGCTTACGCCATCGGCAAACGATTAGGAAAAAAACTTATTCTGCTCACTACTTCAACCGGTGGTACCCTGGCCCTGAAACTGGCAGCAGAGTACCCGGATATCGCTGGTTTGATACTTCTCTCCCCCAATATCGCCATCAATGACCCACTGGCCTGGGTCGCCAATAATCATTGGGGATTGCAGGTAGCCCACCTGGTAAAAGGTAAATACAATACAACCAAAGACACTTCGGCGATTGAAAGGCAGTATTGGTATACTAAATACAGGATGGAATCGGTAACCGAACTCCAGGAATTACTGGAGACAACCATGAAAGCTTCATTATTTGACAAAGTAAAGCAACCTGTGTTGCTGCTTTATTATTACAAAGACGAGGAGCACCAGGACAAAACAGTGAAAGTATCGGCCATGAAAAGAATGTTCAGGCAGCTGGGTACACCTGATAGTTTAAAAAGAGAAATAGCAGTACCCAATGCAGGAGACCATGTTATTGGCTCTTATATAACGTCAAAAGATGTAAAGACGGTAGAGGATGAATGCTTAAAGTTTGGTGAGGAGATATTACACCTTCCTGTTTTAAAACAATAATCAAACCCGAACGTATATTTTTCTTTTATCCAAAAAATAACCTACGAGCCAGCAAACCATCATAAAGCTGATGGCAAAAAGAAATGAACCAATATACATACCTGCATGGCTGAAAACATTTTCAAAGATCCATCTGTGCAGGGATTGATAATGCCCACCAACGAGAAAAAACCCAAGCAGGATAGCTCCTATTTCAGAAAGCAAATAAATGAACAGGGGATTCTTTCCAAACACTTCAAAGAAATAAGTCCACCCGATAGCTGTCGGATTTCTTTTTTGTAAGAAATCCGTGACATAGATCAGTGCAGCCAGAATGATACAATCAATACCCACCGTCAGCAGTACAAAACTACTTGTCCATAATTTTTTATTGATCGGGAAAAATTGATTCCAGCACAATGCCAGCGCCACTAACAAGGCACCGGCTAATAACAATTTCGTCAAACCTTCATATTCTTTTCCTTTCCGTTGTATCCATTTACCGGCCAGGTAACCAAATGTAACATTGACAATAGATGGGATAGTACTTAATATTCCTTCCGGTTCAAATGCTACTCCTTCTCCATGATACGAATGGTTGGCCCCCAATAACCATATATCCAGTTTTGTTCCGGCATTGGTAAGCATATTATAAGGATCACCCGGATCGCCAAATAATAACAGGATAACCCAATAAGCTATCAGCATAATAACCGATAACGTGAAAACCGGCTTTGGTTTCAAATACAAGACCATTAAAGATGCAAAACAATAGCCCAAAGCGATACGCTGCAATACACCCATAACACGGGTATGATCAAAAGGATTTCCAACTAACTGGTGCTCCTCGTTATAATGCACAAAGGGAAACCAATACATCAGGAAGCCAAGTAAAAAAATAATCAGGGTTCTCTTAAAAATCCTACCCAACACTTCCGCCTGCGAGAGAGAACTCCATTTTAGCATGACAAAACTCATGGCATTGCCGACGGCAAACATAAACGAGGGGAATACAAGATCGGTTGGTGTAAACCCATTCCAATTGGCATGAAGCAATGGAGCGTAGGTAGTATCGCCATTGCCAGGTGTGTTTACAATGATCATAAAACAGATGGTCATGCCACGAAATACGTCAAGAGCTAAAAAACGTTGGGAAGGTTGGGTCATAAATGGTAGTTACAATCGTAATATAAATAAATAAAACCGAAGTAAAATATATGATAGAGTTGTTATGGCATTAATTCTGCTCATATTTGCCTGCTCATTATTAGCAGAATAACTTTGTCAGAAGTACCTTACCCGTAAATTCACTTATCATGGCTTCTTCACGATGGTCTGGACGTAAAATATTAAAGAGAGTTGGTATCACCATCGGTACTACATTTTTCCCTTTTTCTCTATGGGCGAAAAATGAAACGGGCGAGCCCCTTATACTTCCTGAAAATCCATTGTATAAAAGGTTGGCCAAACCTGTTACCGCTATCACACTTGGTGCCGGCGCCCGGGGAAACGTATATGGTGATTATGGCATCGAATACCCGGAGCAATTAACTATCGTGGGAGTAGCGGAACCCAACCTATTGCGTAACGAACGTTATGCAGCAAAACATAATATTCCCGCAGCTAATTGTTTTATCAGCTGGACCGATGTATTTAAACGACCAAAATTCGCGGACGCTATTATTATCAGTACACCTGATCAAATGCATTATGAACCTTGCATGGAAGCGTTGAGGCAAGGATATGATGTATTGCTGGAAAAGCCTATTTCACCAAGCGAAGAAGAATGCCGTAGTATTTTAGAACTTACAAAAAAAACAGGCCGTATCGTTGCGGTTTGCCATGTGCTTCGATATGCTCCTTATTTTATTAAGCTCCGGGAGTTGATGCAAAGCGGAACGATCGGTGAGATCATCAGCGTTCAGCACCTGGAGCCGATCGATCATGTGCACATGAGCCATTCTTATGTCAGGGGCAACTGGCACAAGAGCAAAGAAACTACCCCGATATTGCTTGCTAAATCTTGTCATGACCTCGATGTTTTAAAATGGATGCTGGGAAAAGATTCAAAAAAAATACAGGCGTTTGGAAATTTGAAATGGTTTAAAAAAGAGAATGCACCGGAAGGAAGTACGGATAGATGCACAGATGGCTGTACCATTGAAAGTAAATGTCCTTACTCTGCCTTAAAAATTTATCATCGTGAGCGACAGCGTACTTATGTTTTTGATCTGCCGGAAAAGAAAAGTAAACAAGCCGCTGCTATTTTGCATCATTTGAAAACGACGGATTATGGCCGTTGTGTTTATCGCATGGATAATGACCAATGCGATCATTACACCACCAATATTTTATTTGAGGATGGCATAACAGCTACCTTCAATATGGAAGCATTTACTCCCTGGGGCGGCCGCCGTACAAGAATAATGGGCAGCATGGGATACCTGGAGGGTAACATGCATAAGTTTAAGATTTATGATTTTCGTACAGACAAAACAAAAACCTACAATACCAAAACCACCGAAGTGGAGCATTATAAAAACGAAGGACATGGAGGCGGTGACTGGCGCCTGGTATCGGACTGGATACAAGCGGTAGCGCAACATAATCCTAACTTACTTACGTCTACCATTGATGCCTCTATAGAAAGCCATATCATGTGCTTTATGGCGGAAGAAAGCCGGATGAACAATACAGTGATGGATATTAAAATGTAAAAGATTGTATTAAAGATTCACTTTTGGGGATTTGGTCTTTGTTATAGGATTGTTTCAGGAAGCAAGGTCTAACTCAGTATTCTGAGAAATATCGAAAATATATTTTTCCTGCAACCAGGACACGGAGTCTTTCGATTTAAGTACAAACCAACAGGCTCTTAAAATACGAATAGGAAATAGCTTGTTATTTTTACCGGCAGGTCTTTCTATTTTACCTGATACATATAAATAATTCTTATCACTTTTCTGGATCAGAGTAACTGGTCCATTTACCAATTTTTCAATATCTGTATTATCGGCGATAAAACAATCAATAGAGTTACTATTACCATTGCTTTTGACTCTTACGTGAAGGCTGACCTGGTTGTCGTTATGCTGAAAGCGCAAAAGACCAGTTTCTATCTCATCAACCTTTTTGTGAATATGCAGCAGATTTGAATGGGTATGCATAATGATTTATTTACAATCAGTGAGGCAAATCTGGGACCAGTCAGTTTCTCGCTTTGTTTTTTCCCGGAAAGTTGTAAAAATATTTTTTGTGCAAGAATTTCTACATAATGAGGTTATAATATAATCATCAATTGATTTATACAGTCAGCAACAGGTTGCCCGAACAGTAAATTAACAGATCAGCTCCTGGCTGATAAAATTTATTGACTTATACATATTTCTCCTTTGATTATTAATTAATACAGGAATGCAAAGCTCATCAGTTATCCTGCGTTAAAGCAAGACATTTGATGTAAGAGAAATTATTTATTTGACGCGCAATTTTTTTCCCGGGATAACATGATCGAAATACTGGTATGGTTTTTAAAGTTTTAATGGATGAACTTTTAGTCACACAAAAAAAGATTCTTTAATCACTAAAAATTTTAAACTATGTACACTAATGAAAAAACCGCGGAAGTGTTAAATGACCTGGTACGTATCAATAATGATCGCATTGCCGGTTATGACAGAGCGGCCAAAGAAACAGATGCGAATGACGTTGACCTGCAGGCAATTTTCAGACAGATGAGTGCTGAAAGCCGTAGCTACGTAAATGATCTCAGTAAGTATGTAGCTACATCGGGTAAGAAGGTTGAAACTGATACGACCGTCGCCGGAAAGATATACAGGGCCTGGATGGATGTGAAAGCAACATTCAGCGGTAAAGATCGTAAAGCGATCCTGTCTTCCTGTGAATACGGGGAAGACGCTGCTCAAAAAGCATATGATACAGCCCTTTCAAGCGATGCCGAATTGTCAACTGAGATCAGGCAACTGATAATGGATCAGAAAACAAGTCTTAAAAGATCACATGACCGTATTAAGAAGATGCGGGATGCACAGCCTGCATAAACCCAAAGGGACAGCCTGCAATTGCAGGCTGTCCCTTCTTTAATTACTGAACAAGTCATTTTCACTATTAAATTATTTTTTATGCAAAAAAATTCAACCACCGCCGAAATGAAAACATTGGCGTCCTGCCTTAATAAATTGGTATTGGACGGCTACACAGAAGATTTCAAAGCAGGAGAAAGAGGCGTCCTGCTTTCACTTCAGCACCAAAAAATGTATGGGCCGGGTGATGTGCAAATAGTTAATTTTTTTCGCTTTGAAGGAGCCAGTGACCCCGCTGATAATTCCATTTTATATGTAATAGAAACCAACGACGGTGTAAAAGGTACCCTGGTAGACGCCTATGGTCCTTATGCAGATGCACAGGTAAATTCTTTTATGGAAGAAATAGAAGAGATTACGAAAAAGACAATGGCAACTGATTCGGTAAAAAACTGATTAGTATCTAAAATTTGCTGTCAGGCAAAAGAATCCATTTGCCTGCATAGTGAAGTATATCTGATTGTCTTAGAAAAGAAGTTAAAAAATATTTTTATAAAAAAGCCGGTTACTGATGCAACCGGCTTTTACTTTTCATCTTTACCTCTTAAATAACACTCTATATATTACTCTTGGCAGAGCGTCCAAATATGAGTGAAACAAGAAATAAAACGATAAAAATGAAAAATAAGATTTTGGCAATTCCTGCTGCACCTGCGGCAATGCCACCAAATCCAAAAACAGCGGCGATAATCGCGACTATGAGAAAAATAACAGTCCAGCGTAACATAATTTCTTTTTTTATTAATGAGTAATTTTTTCTTTCATAAAAAATAATTGAAAATTTCGTGCCGCAGTGCAATTGAAGAAATCAGCAACCAGGTTTTGCCAGTTTCCACCTGATTAAGCAGATAACCTTCATTTGCTAATCAAATTTTGCAAATAAATCATATAAATGGAGGAACATAAAACCACTAAATGGGAAATAAAATCATCACTTCGTATTTCCACCGGGTGACATGGTATATTTGCATTTCGCTTCAAAAAAGAACCATTGGAAAAAAGCAATTTTGTTGACCAGATCAGGATTTTCTGTCAGTCAGGCCATGGCGGAGCTGGCAGTAAGCATTTTATGCGCAATAAGTTTACTGCGATGGGCGGCCCGGATGGTGGCGATGGCGGCCGCGGCGCTCATATTATTTTAAAAGGCAACAGTAATTTATGGACCCTGCTTCATTTACGTTATTATAAAAATGTACTGGCGGAAGACGGAGAACCCGGCACCGGTAATAATAGCTCGGGTAAAGCTGGTAAAGATATCATCATCGAAGTACCGCTTGGTACCATAGCGAGGGATGAAGAAACAGGAGAAGAGGAAGTGGAAATATTAGAAGACGGACAGGAAGTGATTTGGATGTCCGGTGGAAAGGGAGGTTTGGGAAATAGTCATTTTGCTACGCCTACAAACCAGGCGCCTGAATATGCTCAACCCGGCCTGCCTGGTATCGAGGGCTGGAAAGTTTTGGAGTTAAAGGTATTGGCCGATGTGGGTTTGGTAGGGTTTCCCAATGCCGGCAAATCCACTTTGCTATCCGTAATTACAGCGGCGAAACCTAAGATAGCCGATTATGCTTTTACTACCATCACACCTAACCTGGGTATGGTGGAGTATCGGGACGGGAAAAGTTTTTGTATCGCCGATCTGCCGGGAATTATTGAAGGCGCCGCTGAAGGTAAGGGATTGGGTCATCGTTTTCTTCGTCATATAGAACGCAATCCTGTTTTATTGTTCCTGATACCGGCTGATGCGAATGATCATAAAAAAGAATTCGCCATTCTTGTCAATGAGCTGGAAAAATACAATCCTGAATTGTTGCATAAACAATTTGTAATAGCAATCAGTAAAACGGATATGCTCGACGAGGAATTGATTGCGGCTATTAAAAAGGAACTGCCAACCGACATTCCTCATGTCTTTATTTCATCTAAAACCAACAAGGGCCTTACCGAGCTTAAAGACCTGCTCTGGAAAGTACTAAACACTCCATCGCAATAACCCGGCTTCTTTATCAAAATCTTTCATAAAACTCCATAGCCGGTTAGCTGTCTTTTGGCAACCGCTTTATTTTATAGTAGGTTTGTTTTTCGACAAACTTATTATAATATGAAGAAGGTTTTGATTACGGCCGGTTTATCTTTTTTACTCGTCCTCCGGACTTTTGCTGATGAAGGGATGTGGCTGCCGATGTTGCTGGGCCAGCAGGTATATAATGATATGGTGAAAAAAGGATTAAAGCTCACCAAAGAACAACTCTACAATATTAATAAAGCATCTCTGAAAGATGCGATCATTATTTTTGGTGGCGGCTGCACAGGTGAAATAGTCAGCGCTGAAGGGCTAATATTTACGAATCACCATTGCGGTTACGACGCTATCGCATCAGCCAGTACCCTGGATAATAACTACCTCGAAAATGGCTTTTATGCCAAAAATAAAGCAGAAGAAATTCCTACCACATTAACAGTGCAATTCCTGCTGCGTATTGAAGATGTCACTAAAGAAGTAATGGATTCCTTACAAGGCTTGAGTGGTGCAGATCGCCTGAAGAAGCAAGCGTCCGTATTGGCTTCTATTAATAAAAGAATGAGTGACGCGAAAGAGAATATTGAAACAAGAATAAGCCCATTGTTTAAAGGCAACCAGTTCATGGCGTTTGTTTATCAGCGTTACACCGATATACGTTTAGTAGGTGCACCCCCGGAGCATGTCGGAAATTTTGGTGGCGATACAGATAATTGGGAATGGCCCCGCCATACGGGAGATTTTTCCGTCTTTCGTGTTTACACCAGTACTGGCGGAAAGCCTGCTAAATACGCAGCTGAGAATATGCCCATGAAACCAAAATGGTTTTTACCTGTATCTCTCAAAGGTGTGAAGGAAGGTGATTTCACGATGATCTGGGGATATCCCGGGGGTACTAATCGTTACGAATCATCTTACGGCATCAAACTGGCAACGGATATTAATAATCCAACTATGGTGAAATTGCGTGATGTAAGATTGAAATACATGTTTGAAGAAATGAAGAAAGATCCGGCCATCAAACTGCAACTGGCTACTAACTATGCGAGCATCGCTAACTATTGGAAATTTTTTGACGGAGAAACAAAACAATTATTGAAATACGATGTATACGGTCAAAAGAAAAAGGCGGAAGAAAAATTCATTGCCTGGTCTGCAGGTAAACCCGAATACAAGGACATTTTTACGGAATGGGGTAATGCGTATGATGCCTGGCGTAAATATGCCGCACATCGTATGTATATGAATGAAGGTATTTTTGGTTCACCGCTTGCGGCCTACGCGGCAACGCTGAAACAGGTAGAAAACGCCATGGTGAAACCCGGGTCTGCCAAAGCGGACATTCAAAAAGCTTTTGATGCAGCTAATAAGGCAAGAACCAAGTTCCTGGAAGAAGAAAATAAACAATCCGATCAAAACATTGTAGCCACAGTTACGATGATGTTTTATAAAGATGTGCCAAAGGATCAGCACCCGGTTGGTTTTTACGGCACTCTTAAAGATCAGTACGGTCCGTTGGATGATGAAACAACGTATAAAAAATATGCAGCGGATTTATTCCGTAAGACTATGATATTTGATGACACAAAATGGAAAGCTTTTGTAACCACCCCGGATGCTAATGTTTTGCAGGCTGATCCCGCTTTCATCTATGCCAACGCTTTTTACGATAACTACAATAGCAAATATGTTTCCTATTTCCAGCAATTCACTGCAAAAAATATGGAGTTAGGACGGTTATACATCAAAGGGATTATGGAAATGGATACGGTTAAAGCGAAAAAGATGTATCCCGATGCCACTTTCACCATGCGGGTAACATATGGCGCTGTAAAATCATATCATCCGAGAGACGCCGTTTTTTATGACTATGTGACGACATCGAAAGGTATACTTGAAAAATATATTCCCGGTAATTATGAATTTGATCTGCCGGCCAAAGAAATTGAATTGCTAAAGAAAAAAGATTTCGGTCAATACATAGACAAACAACGAAATGATATGGTGGTGGGTTTTATCAGCACTACTGATATCACTGGCGGCAATTCAGGATCCCCTATTTTAAATGGCAAAGGCGAATTGATCGGTTTGTCTTTTGATGGCAACTACGAAGCGCTTAGCCACAAGCTTGCTTTCGATAAAGACCTCAACCGTACTATTAATGTCGACATACGCTATGTGTTATGGTGTATTGATAAATTAGGAGGCGCCACCAATATTATAAAAGAGCTGAAGCTGGTGAAATAAGCTGACCTGTTTTTTAAAAGGTGTTGGGAAATTTTCCAACGGTTTTTTTATTTTCTTCTTTTTCATACAAATACTATATTCCAGGATGCATTGGGTCTTCGTGGATCAGCAGACTATCGGTTCATTAGTTTGAATCTATTCACAAATCCAGGTGGTGCATCAGTTTGAATTTTCGAGATTTCTTATACTGCTAAAATATAAGCCACGGATACACGGATTACAATATTTAGCCGTGCATCCGTGCCTAAATTTTTCAAACTGGCACAATATCAAAAATGTATGGTATTGTCAAATAATAAGATAAATTCGTTTCCTAAACAGGCAACTTGTACAAACACTTGAAAATATTTCTTTCGCTGATCTTTCTTTTTTCTTTTGCTATTGGGTTTTCACAAAAAGCGCAATTCAGCCTGGCTACGGATGTAAGTCTTTTCCACAGTTTTAAAAAAGACCAGCGGTATTACTCACTTGGTCAAACAATAACCGGTCATTTTAATTTTACACCCGCTGATGGCTTCTATGTTTGGTTTGCTTACTCCAGCAATGGGAAGTTTGATAAACAACTGGATGCTACCGCGAAATCAGCTATTACCATACCGCAGCAGGTAAGCTATACTAACTATGCGAAGCTGCGGTTTAATCATATTTCAATGGGATGGAAACATTACCTGAAAGGAGCTTACAATACAGAAAATACCTGGAATTTGTATGGTTATGCCGGTTTTGGTCTTCTGTTAGGCATTGTGCAAAACACCCACTCGGTGGCTATTGACTCCGTCAGCTATGATATTCCCGTATGGAAAGGCAAGGCTAAATTCAAACGCCTGACCATTGATCTTGGTCTTGGCTATGAAATACCCCTCGGGGGTGATATTTATTTTTATATGGAAGGGCGTGCCCTTGTTCCTACGACAGATTATCCCAGCCATTATCTTTTCATCAATGACAATGCGCCTTGGATGGGTTCTGTTAATGCAGGTCTCAGATTATTATTTTAATTAACGGATGAATTTTTCCAAATCAATAGAAAAATGCAAGAGCAAGTAACGATACAACAGGTAGAACTCTACAAACTTTCTATCCCGTTGATAGAACCTTTTGTTACTTCACTGGGACGGGATGACAATGCGGAAAACGTACTGGTAAAAATTATCACCAACGAAGGAATCACAGGCTTTGGTGAATGCAGTCCCTACATGCCGATCAATGGAGAGAGTGTTGATACCTGTTATGCAGTCGGTCAATATTTTGCTAAACTCTTAAAGGGTAAAAATGCGTTAGCTATCGAAGAGTGCGTAATAGCCATGGATAAAATGATATACGGGAATACGAGTATCAAAAGCGCATTTGATATGGCCCTTTATGATATCGCTTCACAGCATGCGGGACTTCCTTTGTATAAATTTTTAGGTGGCAACAATGACAAAACGATTATTACCGATTATACCGTAAGCATCGGTGATCCGGAGAAGATGGCGGTTGATGCAGTGAACATAAAATCACAGGGTTATCCCGCGATAAAAATAAAGCTGGGTAATAGTGGTGAACTTGATATTGTCAGGATAAAAGCCATCCGTGAAGCGGTTGGCAATGAAATTCCTTTGCGTATTGATGCCAACCAGGGGTGGAATGTTGAGGAAGCCATCCAGACTTTACAGGCCTTAAGTAAATATGACATTCAGCATTGCGAAGAACCTATAGCGAGGTGGAATTTTATGCAGTTGCCAAGGGTAAAAAAAGAAAGCCCGATACCGATCATGGCGGATGAATGCTGCGGTGATGATCATGATGCGGAACGGTTGATACAATTGAATGCCTGCGATTATTTTAATATCAAGCTGGGAAAATCAGGTGGTATTTTTAAAGCTTTAAAGATGGTAAAGCTGGCTGAAGAGGCTAATATTCACCTGCAGGTTGGCGCCATGCTTGAATCCAGGCTGGCCATGACAGCCTTCGCTCATTTCTCATTATGCAGCCCGATGATAGTACATTTTGATTTTGATACCGCACTGATGTTTAGTGAAGACCCGGTAAGCGGTGGTATTGTGTATGAAAAAAATGGTGTGGTGAAAGTGCCGGAGGTAGCGGGGTTGGGAGCCTGGATTGACAAGAGCTGGTTAAGCAAAATGGAAAAGATAATAATATGATTTATTAAGGGTGAACTGACTTTACGCCCAAACTCCATTGTTCCGGCAACCAGGTTCTACTTGCTGCATGGATTATTTATCAGGCTAAAAAATTTAATATAAGCGGGGATATTACCGGCATCATTGACAAAACCTTTGAGAGCGAATAAGCCAATATATTTTGGTTCAATATCTAACTCACGGCTTGCTATCTCTTTGAAAGCAGAATTTTCCATTTGGCCATTGGCGTATAAAAACCTGAAACGTTTCCCCTGCTTTTCTATCTTCAGTGCTGAGTTTTGAAGGTTAAGTAATGTAATTTTTAGCCTCGCACTGTCTAAATAGAAAATAGGGAGGTTAGCAATCTCCTCAGGTTTATTAAAATTTTTACCCAGGGAGGTGATGGCCTGGATAAGGATTTCCCTGGATATAGGTGCTCCTCCCGAAAAATCATTATACATAATGGACATTCTTACTGTTTTCCCTGAAAAAACGGTGTCTTCCATTATCAAAATTCCTGCCTGTTGCCAGTTTTGTTTTGGAATAAAATCCGCTAAGTGAATTTCCGCCGTAAAGCAATCAGAAGTAATTTTTCGTACTAATAAATTCCTGATTCCAGGAGTCTCCCCGGAATCAGGCCAGTTATCTCCCCGCAAAGTAAATAATCCGAGTTGACCCGGCTTATCACCTCTTCTATTCCAATACCCGGTATCTTTTGAATGAACAAACCAGCCGTGCTGCATTAAAGAATCTTCTGATACTGATTGAAAGCTTTCTGTAAATAATTCAGGTTTGCCATCAGCGAATGGAAACAGAATAATAATTAAAACAATAACAAAAAAAGCTATTGCCACCGCAATAATTGCTGCGGGCAATAATTTTGTTTTTTTAACCGTTTTTTTCGATTCCCTGTAAAACTGGTCCTTGTATTGAAACCAATAAGGGTAATGACTCTCCTTATTTTTCCGCTGTATCTCGTCTGTGTAAGGTGCATTCAAAACATACCTTGACAGGGTATCGAGTGTGGCAACAGATGGATTCTCCTCTTTCCAATCGGTACCATTAAGAACATAAAAAGAATAATTTTTGATGCTCTTTGCCCCAATCACAAGTCCGGTCTGATCGAAGATTTTACCCGACAAAAGTTTGCTCTCCGTTTCAGAAAGTGCCTTGCCTATCGGGTGGCCAAAGCATTTATGGCAAACTTCCTTAAATAAAGCGGCAAAAGCTGGTGCATCTAAATCCTTCATAGCAATGACCTTATAGTTGTTTGTTTTTCTCAAATCTACAATTCCGGCAGAATTCCATCTCAATTCCGCGGCGCCAAAACCATTACCAGGAAATTCGTCCCCGCTTTAAATAAACAATAAAGATTCTTTCAAATTTTTAAACATGAAATCATCTCTTTTAATTTTTCTGTTCATAATTTCCGCCCCTGCATTTTCACAAAACCTGCAACTGCATTATGATTTGAGGCATACACTCGACTCCAAACATAACGTGAAAAACTTTCCCGCATTTTATTTTGAATATTTTAAAGCCCAGGATTCTGGAAAAGCATTCATTAAGCCAGGCTCTTTTTTACTTAAAGTTCAAGCCGGGTTTACCGGAAAAAATAATAATATAGGTCAGTTTTATACACAGATTTCACAAAGTTTTCGTTTCTGGAAACCAAAAGTTTTTCTTCAATTGCAATATACCGGCGGTCTGGGCATTGCAGAGCCGGGGGCTTATGGCTATTATCTCACTAATTCTTTTTCACTGGGAGTTGCTTATCCCTTTCAACGGAAAAACAAAGGCTTTTTTAATGGATATGTGAGTTATAAGTATACTGCTTTTAAAAAGCCAAGTCATGATATCATCGGTTCATTCTTCTGGTTGCGATTTTTTTCAAATTATAAGAATAGTTTTACCGGGAACCTGGTTGTGTGGACAGAGAACAGAAATCACGGTGACGATTTTACAATGAACCTTCATGGGAAAAAACTTTCATTTTTTGGCGATCCGCAAATATGGTTCAGCCTTCATAAAGGGGTTTCCGTTGGCTCTAAGATCAACCTGTACTATCATGTTTTAACAGATGATGGTCGTATCCAGGTATATCCAACGGCCGCGGTAAGGATTCAGTTTTAAAGCGATTGATATATCGAATAAATTTTTTCATTTCTTCTTTACCTCGTTAATCGGCGCATTATCCTTCCAATTCCACAAATGTTTACAGGCATACGTTCTGTAAGGACTCCATTTTTTTGAGATACGGAGCAGATCTTCCCTGAATTTCTTTTTATCCTCCCTGTCAAGTTTATATAATTTGATCATCGCATTTTGTATGCCCAGATCATCGATAGCAAATATATCTTCCCGGCCGA
Source organism: Chitinophagaceae bacterium (assembly GCA_040007815.1). Lineage (GTDB taxonomy): Bacteria > Bacteroidota > Bacteroidia > Chitinophagales > Chitinophagaceae > Terrimonas_B. The sequence continues at coordinate 119,430 of JBDTUH010000021.1, read as the reverse complement.
GGGCAAACATTAATAACATTTCCACTGTCCACCGGCCCACTCCTTTTATCTGCGTCAGGTAAATGATTACTTCTTCGTTCTCCATCCTGTGGAGTTTTTTATGATCCATTCCAAACTCTATTTCAAACTGCGCTACATTTTTTACATAGCCAACTTTGGCGTTGGACAATCCGATCCCTCTCAGCGTTTCAAAAGGGGTATCCAATATTTGCTGCGGGGTTGGCTCCTTGCCTCCGAATAAAACGAGGAAACGACTATAGATCACATCCGCCACTTTGGTAGACAACTGCTGGCTCATGATAGAAGCACAGAGATAGGTACAGATATTCTTTCTTTTTTTTAATTGGTAGGATTGGCCACCTTCAACCAATTTTTTCAGTTTTTTATCTTTGGAAAGATGTTCGATGTAATGCATAGTAGAACTAAGATAATCAGGATTAAAAAGATTATAACGAAATAAAACAGAAATTTAACAAGTGGAAAGATCTATAATTCTGACAAAAGACGGTTCGCATACAATTGCTGTCCCAGAAATGAATGTAACCTACCATTCCCATCATGGCGCTATACAAGAATCAACGCATGTTTTTATTGAAGCGGGGTTGAAATATGTATTGGATAGTGTGAAAATGCCAGTTATAGATATTTTTGAAATGGGATTAGGCACTGCACTTAATGCCCTGCTAACGCTGATAGAAGCGGAAAGGCGGCAACAACCTGTTCGCTATACTGCTATTGAATTATATCCATTAAAGCAAAATGAAATAGCCTCCTTAAACTACTGCGAACAATTACAGAGAACAGATCTTAAACCTGCCTTTCAATTGTTACATCAATGCGATTGGGGAAAAGATGTCAATATTACACCTTCCTTCATTATTCATAAAATCAACCACTCGTTGATAAACTCTAAAATTTCAGGACTTAAAAACCTGGTCTACTATGACTCTTTTGCCCCGGCCGCCCAACCCGAACACTGGACGAGAGAAGTATTTGAAAAAATATTTGCGATCTTATCACCGGGAGGAATACTCGTCACTTATTGCAGTAAATCAATCGTACGACGGGCTATGGAGGCTGCAGGATTTGTTGTGACAAAAATACCCGGACCACATGGTAAACGTGAGATGGTAAGGGCTATCAGAATATCATAAAGTAGCCATCAGTAAATTTTTTTATGCTTCTGCCCATAATTTAAATGCTGCTACCCTCTCGCGGCTGATCACCATATCTTCCGGCTGATGGCATCCCTTCACAGCCAGTTTCAAACGATTATTGTAATAAGGCTTCACTTGCTGAATCGCATTGATACGAACAATAAAGCGCCTGTTCAACCTGAAGAATTCTTTTGGATCAAGGATATATTCCAATCCCTCCATTGTATGATCTACCACATACCTGTTTCCCTCTTTATCTACCAGGTGAACGATCTTATTATCAGCCTGGAAATAAGAAATATCTGCTGCATCGATAAAGAAAAGACGCTGGCCTACTTTTCCTAAAAATCTTTTTTTATAGTTACCATGTCGTCCGGGTGGTTCCAGTTGACGGAAATCTATTCCTGTAAACGAAGCCGTCATAGACCGGAGTTTATTCATAGCCCCCGCCATAGCTTCCAGTGTTACTGGTTTAAGTATGTAATCAACGCTGAACAGTTGAAAAGCATCTAATGCATATTGGTCATAAGCTGTCGTAAAAATAACCGGCCTGTTATAGTGAACCTCTTTAAATATTTCAAAGCAATGGCCGTCGGATAAATGAATATCCAGCAATAGCAGGTCGGGATGCTGGTGCCTGCGCAAATATTTCACGGTATCATCAATGCTTTCGAGACAGGCTACTATTTCTACTGAAGGATCATACTCTTTCAATATCATTTTTAGTCGCTCAGTCGCCAGCTTCTCATCTTCCACAATGGCTAGTTTCATATTGGCTAATTTAGATTTAACAATGGGAGTGTTACTTCAAATGTTTTATCTGTTTGGACAATAACAACCTCCCGGCCACTTATCAGTTCATAGCGTTTACAAATATTTTGTAACCCGATGCGGGTAGATATTTCAGCGTCTTTTCGCAACTGCAGGTTATTTTTAACCACTAAGGTCTGATTGCCATTGGTATGTATTTCTATATGCAAAGGCTTATTGCGGGAAACGATATTATGTTTGATCGCATTTTCAATAAGCATTTGTAATGCCACCGGTATAACGTAGTAGTTTTTGTCATAATCTGGTATGTCAATATCTACGATAAGACCTTCATCAAACCGTTTATTCAGCAGGAAAATATAAGGTTGGATAAAATTCAGTTCCGACTTAAGCTCCACCAATTCTTTTTCCTGGTTATTTAAAATATATCTATACACTTTAGAAAACTCTTCAATGAAATGATTAGCATCCGGATGATCTTTTATTACCATACCGGAAAGCACATTCAGGTTGTTGAATAAAAAATGTGGATTGATCTGGTTCTTCACCAATTGCACCTGCGCCTGCGCACTGGTTCGTCTTAATTCTTCCACTTCCATCCATTGGCGGCGATATTCCCGGAAGAAAAAGAAAATAGCATTGAGCAGGTGAAAAAATAAATTTACCAGGCAGGCATAAATGATATTCAGCTTAAGGGGGTTACTATTTTTTTCCCAGCTATAATCATTTATAATAGTGCCTACCAGCCAAACAGGGATAAAGGCAGCCAGCAATGCGATAATATTTCCGGCAATGAAAAAAACTAATAAAAAACGGATCTTATTTTTAGCCGGTGATACTTTCCTGTGAAATAACGGCTCTGCGAACCTGTTTCCTTCCCATGTTAGCAGGGTGACCAGGAAAATAGTTCCAAGGGCGTAATACCATTCTATTTCAATCTGGAAATAATGATAGACGTTACACAGCACCGTATTGAAAAAGGTATACAGTGACAATAGCAAAATAAACCAATACCTGTAACGATGATCAAACATACCGGTTAGTTTTAAATCAGCCCCGCCCATGCGGGGCTGATTTGCTTTTTCAAGGGGAGCGGACATAAATATTTATGGCAGCAGCACTCTATCTATCAGGTGTACAACACCATTCCGGCACACTATGTTCGTTGCAGTGATATTTGAGGTGGCTGTTCCATTGCCGTTCCCTTTAATAGTAGGGCCTCCGCCGGTTCCGTTGGTAAGGTTAATAGTAGTATTGCCGCCCGCCAGCATGGTAAGTGAGCCATTTGCCAGGTCGGATGAAAAAGCTCTGCCACCTACTACATGATATCTTAATACAGCTAACAGAGTAGCGACTGGTATGTCATTAATATTAGTCAGGGATAAGGCCGTTAACAATTGCGTAAAGGCGGCATTAGTAGGAGCAAATACTGTGAGTGTTGCTGTGCTTAGTGTACCCGCCAGGGTTGGGTCGCCTCCTGGCGCTGTAGTCGCACGTGTTACAGCTTTCACGAGGGAGTCCAATCCGGCAGCAACGGCCGTTTCAACAATGTTACCGGCCGGGGGAGTAAGCACTTTGCCAATTTTGTGAATCACGCCATTAGAAGCGTTTATGTCAGCCTGCGTTACTTTAACCCCATTGATATACACACCGCTGGCATTTTTAGTAACAAAAACAGAATCACCACTGGCTGTTATCACTTTAGCATTGGGTCCTGCAGGCACATCAGCCGCTGTTACTTTTGAGCCAAGGGTATGGTACAACAGAATAGGCTGAAGCTGCGACTGGGTGAGTGTTGCAATTGCAGCGGGCGTAATTCCGGCTGCAGTAAAAGCAGCATCGTCCGGTGCAAACACCGTAAAAGGTCCGGTTCCACTTAGGGTAGCCGCAAGGTTAGCTTTAACAACCGCAGCTTCCAGTGTGCTGAAATTAGCATCCGCTACTACCAGGTCCGTTATGGTATTACTGGCAGGCGCCGGATCATCATCTTTATCACAAGACGATACTATTACAGGCAGACTTAATGCGATGAGGAGGCTTGTTTTGCGGAGGATTTTTTGAAGTTGCATAGTTGATTGTTTTGTTTAACCATATAAACATCAACTTCTGCGTCTTTGTAACAGTCCGGGCGTGATCCGTACATATCAGGGAGTGAATGATACTATAGAGGGAGTGAGTTTGTTTAAGATTCAAAAATCAGCTGTTATTTTTAAGGAAGTAGTAAATATTCTGAAAAGCGAACCGCTAGTTATGGTATGAGCGCCCTGTCTATAAGGTGGACAACAGCATAACGAGATACTATATTCAGCATTGTGATATTGGAAGCATTTGCACCATTACCGTTGCCTGTAATAGTTGGGCCACCATTAACGCCATTGGTCAGGTTGATGCTGGTGTTGCCACCCTCCAACATAGTAAGTAATCCATCATTCAGGCCAGGTGAAAAAATAAGCCCCGGTACTAAATGATAGTTTAAAATGTTTACTAAGGTATCTACAGGTATTTCATTAATATCCGTAAGTGATAAATCCGATAAAAGATTGGTAAAGGCCGAATCAGTTGGTGCGAACATCGTTATGGTTGAGCTGTTCAGCACATTTGCCAGGGCAGGACTACCGGTAGTATCGTTGGTAGCACGGGCTATAGCTTTTGCGAGGGAATCTAAACCGGTTACATAGATTGTTTGGGCAATCGTGCCGGCAGGTGGAATTAATACCCCCTCAATTTTATGAATAATACCATTATCAGCAGTAATATCACTCTGTGATATTTTAGCTCCATTGATATAGATCCCATTACTATTTTTGGTAATAAATAGTGAGTCGCCGCTAAATGTTGTTATAGTGGAATTGGGTCCAACAGGCAGGTTAGCGACCAACACTTTCGAATTAAGCGTGTGGTATAATAAAATGACCTGGGCCTCCTGTTGCGTAAGGGAATTAATATAAGAAACAGTAACCCCTGATTTAGCAAAGGCGGAATCATCCGGTGCAAATACGGTGAACGGTCCTGTTCCTTCCAATGTTAAGGCCAGGTTGGCTCTTGCAAGAAGAGCTTCGAGTGTGTTGAACTCAGCGCCTTTCAATATCAACTCCGCAACCGTATTATTGATAACGGGCACAGTGTCCTCTTCTTTGCCACATCCTGCAATAAAAAGACACCCGCTTATTGCAATGCTGATGATAGTCTTTTTAATTAATTGCCGAATTTTCATAGAAGTTATTTTAAACAAGCCTTGTTGCCGGTCACAACAAAACGAAATATCGGAAGACAATAGTATAGCTTGTAGCCGGTTTGTTCAACTTTTTAAAAATAAAACCGGAAGAATTTTCCGGTTTACTATCATTTTATCAAAATATCATTCAACAGACCAACTCATTTCACCGTCTTTCTCATCTTTGAGGGATATTCCCAGTTGAGCTAGCTGGTTTCGTATTTTATCCGAGGTAACAAAATCCTTTTTCTTTTTCGCTTCCTTACGGATATCGATCAGCAGTTGCATGGTGCCCTGCAATTTTGTATTGTCTGGCTCGCTGACGCTTTTTAATCCAAGAATATCCTCTATGTAAACACTGAATTGTTTTTGCAATAATTCAAATGTTTGCTTTGATAAAGATGTAACGGGAATTATTTTATCCTTCATTGAATTAATGACCGGCGCCAGTTCGAACATATTGGCCATTACCCTGGCGGTACTGAAATCGTCATTCATGAATTCATCGAATTCAGTAATAAGTTTTGTTACTTTATTATCAAGTTCTTTGTCGCCTGGTGCACCCGATAACTCAACATTCAGAGCCTGTACTTTATTCAAATTCTCATAGGCTTCCCATAGTCTTTTCAATCCTTTCTCCGATGCCTGTAAAGCTTCATTGCTAAAATCGAGGGTGCTGCGATAATGTGTTTGCAAAATGAAAAAACGGATCACCATCGGATGATATGCTTTTTCTAAAATTGGATGGCTGCCGCTGAACATTTCCGTTAACCTGATCTGGTTATTATAGCTCTTCCCCATCTTGCGGCCATTGATGGTGATCATGTTATTATGTATCCAGTAACGAACCGGCGCATGATGATTGCAGATGGTGCTTTGCGCTATCTCACTTTCATGATGGGGAAACATCAGGTCCATACCACCGCCATGTATGTCGAACTGTGCACCGAGATATTTAGTAGCCATCGCGGAGCATTCGATATGCCATCCCGGAAAACCAACCCCCCAGGGACTTTGCCAGCGCATGATATGTTCCGGCGCGGCGTTTTTCCATAAGGCGAAATCGGCTTTATCTCTTTTTTCTTCCTGGCCCTCCAGTTCCCGGGTTGTTTCTAACAGGTCATCTATTACTCTTCCACTGAGCTTTCCGTAATCATGTGAAGCTGCGTATTTTTTTACATCAAAATAAACAGAGCCATTTACTTCATAACCATATCCTGCTTTGATGATTGTTTCTATCATGCCTATTTGCTCGACGATATGCCCCGTAGCCGTTGGCTCAATAGAAGGTGGTAATGTATTGAACTGTTCCATCGCCCAATGAAAAAGGTTGGTGTATTTCTGCACCAGTTCCATGGGCTCCAGTTTTTCCAGTATTGCTTTCTTTGAAATTTTATCTTCCGCTTCTCTTCCTTCCTCTTCAAAATGGCCTGCATCAGTTATATTCCGGACATAGCGAACCTTATAACCAAGATGAGTGAGATACCGGTTGATCACATCAAAAGTGACATAAGGTCTTGCATGACCCAAATGGCTTTCACCACTAACGGTAGGCCCGCAGACATAGAGTCCTACATGGCCCGGGGTAATGGGTGTAAAAACTTCTTTGGTTCTTGACATGGAGTTATAAACCTTCAGTTCACTCATACTTGAAACTTTGCGCTATTAGTTTTAGAATGCCAGCTTTGGCAAAACAGATGCAAAAGTAATGGTTATTATATTTTGCGGATACTTCAGTTCTCCTTCAGGGAGTGCCGTCATTTTTTGTTGTCTTCAACTCTATATCCGCCACCAGCATATAATGATCGGATGACTTTTTTATAATACGATTGAACTGGTCAACGCGAAAATGATCATCCGCGAAAATATAGTCAATACGCAGGGTAGGCGATAAGGACGAAAATGTCCGGCCAACACCGAATCCTTTTTTGGTAAATGCGTCCTGCATATTTCCTTTTATTTTAAAATAAGTATAGGAGTTGGGTACATCATTCAGGTCGCCGCAAAATATAACCGGGTAAGGACTGTCGCCTAATACCTGGCGGATAATATCGGTTTGTATTTTCCGGTTAATGACTCCTTTTTTATACTTGGAAAAAATTGTTTTTGAATTGGACACCAGCCCCTCATCTCCTTCTTTTATCTGCTCTATTTTTTCATAGTCGGTTTTGCCAAATTGAATCGATTGCAGGTGAGTGGTGTAAACCCTGACGATACGATTCTTCAATCGTATATCCGCATGCATCAATGCCTCCGGCAATGTAGGCCGGGGATAGCGGATCAGGCCACTGTCAATAATCGGGTAGCGGGAAAAAATAACACTGCCGGTAAAATGTTTGTCGCCGTCTATATCATGCGAAAAATAATTATAAGGATAATGGAGGCTATCAGTTATATAATCAAGATTATGATACCAGGCGGAATCATAGGAATGAAAAAACTCCTGCATACAAAGAATATCGGCGTTTTGCTCCTTTAATTGCTTTAGCATAGCAAGCCTGGTCTGGCTTCCTTTATTATTATTCCGTTTCATTTCAATAAACCGGGCTACGTTCCAGCTTACTATCCGGATGGTTTGCTGTTTCTTTTCGGCGATAAAATTTCGGGGCGTATGAAAAGCAAAAAATACGCTGATGCTTTTTAGACCTAACACCATGGCGATGCCGGAGATCAGTGCATAACGCCTTTTGATAAATAGCCACCAGGCTAAAAACCCAATTACCGCTATTAATAAAAACGGAAACCCAAGTCCTAAAAAAGAAATGAACCACCAGTTTTGAGGATCAAGATAAGGAGCAAGGCAAGCCAGTAAAAAAAAGAAAACGACTCCGAAGTTCAGCAGGATCAGGAACCGCTTTGTAAAAAATCTAAACTTATTGGCCATTACCGCAATTTACTGAAAACAAAAGGAAGGGTTTAGCTCACCGGCCGAAGTTGCATCCTTAACGACTATTTATACCTTTTATTGGTCCTTAAAGTTAGATGGGAAGGGTGGCAGTGCTTTATCAATAAAATATTGAAAATAACTTCAGTTATTTATGGACAAATGATATACAATGGCTGGTATAAACAACGAGGCTGTTTACAAATTTTCCTGGCTCGCTCTTTTGAGAAGGTCTTTTTCTTCCTCCGTAAGAGAATTATAGCCCTTTTGGTTGATCTTATCAAGTATCTCGTTCACCCTCTGCTCTGTTATATTGGGTGTTTTCTGGTAAGGCTTTGTCTTTGATTTATAAAACAACTCCTGTTTGATGTCCTTCCCTTTTTTGGGTTTATCGGGGTTAAAAAGATTAGCCACCCAATCAAAAAAATTATTCATCCATTCGCTCCAGTCATGTCCACGTTGGAAAGAATAAATAAATAAAAACCCTGTTAAGGCGCCGGCCAAATGAGCTATATGTCCGCCGGGATTACTTAAGGATATACCCGCCAGGTCGATAATCAGGTAAATTAATGTCAGCACCCAGATAGGTATGCCACCCAAAAGCATCGGGAACATACGGTAGCCCGGAGCAATGGTCGTTACACCAGCTGCAATGGCCATGATGCCGGCGGAAGCGCCTAATGCTGTTGTATCGGGAAGTCCTTGTTTAAGCCCGGGCAAAAAATTATAGGCCAATACAAAAGCTACGGCTCCGGCAAATGCCCCGTAAATATAGAGGGGAACTATTTTGCGGTTGCCGGTCAGGTCCAGGAATATATAACCAAAAACCCATAACCACAGCATATTTCCCAGTAAATGCCAGACGCTGTCGTGGGTAAACATGTGCGTAAAAATCGTCCAGGGTTTTGCCAGTATTTTACTTCCATCTGCGGGAAGCGTAAACTGGTTAAGAATATTAGTGTAATAAAAATGAAGCGCTTCGGCGTTTTCTTTATACTGAAGAAAGTAGACGGTTTTTAAAAAGGCCAGTATAACAAATATGATCATGTTGATAGCAATCAACAGAACCAATGGATTGTTAGCCTGTGCCAGTGATATCCGCCGCCTGTATTGTTGGTCGTGGTACGCCATGATTGTTTTCGAAATGTAAAATTAGACTAAGAGAAAATAAGTTAATGGATTAACGGGTTAATTAGTTGATAAGTATTTATCTGATTGACCGGTTCCTCTCTTGTTAGTACAACGTTTTTCGGTTGGTTTTGTTCCAGATAAGAAGAAGAATAATCCCCGTTATAGCCCCGCCAAGATGGGCAAAATGAGCTACATTGTCGCCTGCCGAATTACGAACGGCCAACGAAAGTTCCAATGCTCCGTAAATAATTACAAACCATTTTGCCTTAATGGGTAAAAGTGCATAGATATAAATAACGGTATTGGGAAAAAGATAACCAAAGGCTGCAAGACAACCGAATATTGCACCGGAAGCACCTACCGTGGTCCCATTGATCGCTTTATCCATTACCAGAATATTATTGCTGTGTATTACAGTAGCCTGCTCTTCCGGAGAAAACCTGTTAATATAATCCCAGGCAGGTTGCATTTCAAGATACAAAACCCCTAAATGCAAGAGACCTGCACCCAGTCCACATATGATGTAATACTGTAAAAATCTCTTAGATCCCCAATAGTTTTCTAACGTGCTGCCGAACATCCACAAAGCCAGCATGTTGAAAAGGAGGTGGTCCCAGCCTCCATGCATGAACATATAGGTAAATAATTGGTGTGGCTTAAAATAAACAGAATGTAAATCATGAAGCGCAAAAAGATTGTCACTTGTAAATGAATTTGCTCCCAATGTTTTTTGTGCAATAAAAACAAGCACATTTATAATCAAAAGATTTTTAATAACGGGAGGAAAATTGTTCGGGCGTGTAAAACGAAATTCACTCATAAAGCAAAAATAGGGTAAGAGATTAAAAGAAGACGTGAAAAATGGTATAGCTGAAAAAGCCCGGGTTTATAAAAATCGCAGTCGGTTAGTAGTTGTTATCTTCCAAACTCTTTTACTCTTTTTTCTCGTAACCTCTTAGCTTCAACTGCACCACATTTTCAATATGCAATGTATGCGGAAACATATCAACCGGCTGAATTTTAGTTACCATATATTTCTCATCCAGTAAATTCAGATCGCGGGCCTGAGTAGCCGGATTACAGCTGACATATACTACGGTAGGCGCCGCCATATCCAATATCTTTCTTACCAGTTTTTCATGCATACCCGCTCTTGGCGGATCGGTAATGATGACATCCGCTCGTCCATGCGCTGCAAAAAAATCATCATTACATACTTCTATCACATCACCTGCAAAAAAGGCCGTATCAGTAAGCCCGTTAAGCGCCGCGTTTTCTCTGGCATCCTCAATAGCGGCGGCTACCATTTCCACACCAATGATCTTCTTTGCTTTTTTGCTGACAAAAATGCCAATACTACCGGTGCCGCAATAAAGATCATATACTGTTTCTGTTCCGGTCAGTTCAGCAAAATCTCTCGTCACTTTATAAAGTCGTTCTCCTTGTTTGGTGTTGGTTTGAAAAAAAGATTTCGGGCCGATCTTGAATTGAAAGTCTTCCAGTTTTTCTATTACATAACCTTTGCCATGATAAACAACTGGTTCCAGGTCGTAAAGGCTATCATTCCATTTTGTATTGATGGTATACAACAACGTGGTAATGGCAGGGAATTGTTGTGTGATATATTCTAACAACGCTTTTCGCTTGGGCTCATCGTCTTCACCCAGCATGATATTTACCATCAGTTCACCGGTAGTACATAATCTCACTTGCATGGTTCGCAGAAAGCCGGTATGATTGCGGATATCATAAAAGCTGTACTTATTTTCTTTCCCGAATTGTTTAACGGCCAGCCGGATAGCATTGGTGGGTTCTGCCTGCAGGTAGCAGGTTTGAATGTCGACGATCTTATCAAAGAAGCCTTTTGCGTGAAAACCAGCCCCCTTAAATTCCCCCGAAGGGGGAATTTCCGAAGAGTCCGATAATTTGTAATTCTCGTTTATATCGGCATTTCCAATAAGCTGGCTTTGTGCGTGGCGAAGCCCCTCCGAAGGAGGGGTTTGGGGAGGCTTCTCTTTCGTGAACTCTTTGTTGCCAAACGTATATTCCATTTTATTACGATAGTGCTTAGTTTCTGCTGCGCCAAGTATCGGTAACATTTCCGGCAAAACCACTTTGCCGATCCGCTGCAGATTATCTCTGACCTGTTTTTGTTTGTACCGCAATTGCATTTCGTAAGGCATCATCTGCCATTGGCAACCTCCACATACGCCGAAGTGAGAACAAAACGGCTTAACCCTGTCTGTCGAGTACGAATGAAATCGCAGGGGTCTTCCCTCCGCCCAATCCTTTTTATTTTTTCCTAATTGGACATCCACCACGTCACCGGGTACGACATTTTCAATAAAAATAACCTTGCCATCCACCTTCGCCAGCGATTTTCCCTCGGCGGCATAGTCTTCCACCCTGATCTTTTCCAGTATAATGTTTTTCTTTTTTCTGCTCACGGCGCAAAGCTAAGGGGTTTGAACCCTTTAGCTATCGGGTTTGAGGATGATGCTTCCGGTAGCCGTCCGTTTACATTTGTTAACGATTTTTTAAAGGATGCAACACTAAAGCCATAGCCAGCATCTTCTTTTCTAAGAAGTTTAAACCGTTGAATGTTAGACTTTTTAAACCTTTTAGATAACTTTACACGATTATTCTGGCTCATGAAAAAAATAGTATCGATTCCTCTCCTGTTTCTGACTGCTATAACGTATGCGCAAACCGGCTATGAAATTAAAGTCACCTTTAAACCTTTTAAGAACCAATACATTTACCTGGGTCATTATTCGGGAAAGCAATACCCGGTTGTTGATTCTGTAAAACTAAACGACAAAAGCGAAGGAACTTTTAAAGGTTCTAAGGAATTGGGCGGAGGCATTTACCTCGTTGTGACTCCTGCCAAAGACAGGTTCGTGGAAGTGTTGATTGATAAAAAACAACATTTCGCCGTTATTGCGGATACGATGGATCTTTCCGCAAGGAAATTTATCAACTCTCCGGACAACGAACTTTTTGGCGATTACCAAAAATTCATGGCCATAAAAGGAAGATCTCTTGATTCGTTGAATAAGGCATTAAAAGCGGCTCCAACTGCCAAAGATTCCGCACTGGTGAATGAAACCCTGAAAAAGACCTCCGAAGAAATATCGGTTTACCGGAAACAGGTGATTGCAAAAAGCCCCGATAACATTCTTAGTGTACTGATGCACCTGATGGAGGAACCGAAAATACCTCCTGCTGAAAAACATCCCGGGGGCAAATATGATTCAACTTTCGCCTATCGTTATTTTAAAGATCATTACTGGGATGGTATCAATTTCTGGGACGATCGCATTTCCCGGACACCGGCCAGTTTGCTGGACGAAAGAATTGATAAATATTACAACTCATTAGTCATTCAGCATCCTGATTCTGTCATCCGGGAGCTGGATTATATGCTTGGTTATGCCAGTGCCAGTAAGGAAATGACCCGCTACCTGCTGGTGAAATTTATCACCCGCTACCTCAACATGAAATACATGTGGGAGGATGCCGTCTTCGTACACCTGTTTCAAAAATATTTTGCTCAAAAAGAATATGACTGGCTTACTCCCCAGGGGAAAAAAACCATTACGGACCGCGCCTACAGTTTAATGGCCAATATCATGGGTAACCCTGCTGAAGAAATAGCATTACCCGATACTTCCGGGAAGATCCGAACCTTATATTCTGATACCTCCCGATTTACTATTGTTTGTTTCTGGGATCCTACTTGTGGTCATTGCAAAGAAACCCTGCCTCTTTTAGATTCTATGTACCAGAATAAATGGAAAAAGACCGGGGTGAAAATTTTTGCCGTAGCCAAAGAGACGGATGGCAGTAGAAAAGACTGGCTTGATTTCATCCGCCAGCATAAGCTAAAAGGGTGGACAAACGTTTACTATTCCAAACAAGAGGAAAAGACGAGAGTAGATGGCGGTATTCCGGGCTATTCGCAACTATACGATGCCCAGGTGGTGCCTGCAATTTATTTACTGGATAAAGACAAACGCATTGTCGCCAAAAAACTGACCTGGCAGCAAACGGATGAAATTTTACAACTGAAAATGAAATCTCCGTAATCCCTATTTATCATAAATACCAATATTCAGCGTTAAAATTCGTTATTACAACCAATCCAAAATTCCAACTATGAAGAAAAAATGGCTGACCGCGATCATCATTTCCTGCATAATGATCGATGCTTCTTCTCAAACCCTGTTTACATACGGCAAGTATAAAGCAGATGCAAAGGAATTTCTCCGTGCTTTTAATAAGAATAATCAGCAACCCACCGCCAGCAGATCCAAAGCCATCAAAGAATATCTCGATCTCTACGTCAACTCAAGGTTGAAGATCCGTGAAGCGTATGACAGAGGCTACGATACATTGCCAAATATTACAAGCGAAATTGATAACCTGCGTAACCAGGTCATCGAAAATTACATGAGCGATCCGGAAGCTATTAATCGCATGACGAAAGAAGCTTTTCAACGCAGCCTGAAGGATATTCATACAGCTTACATTTTCATTTCCCTCAAAAATAATTTGGGTGTTGATGACACAACCGCTGCGAAGAAAAAATTAGATGAAGTGATTAAGCGTTTGAATAAAAGCGAAGATTTCCTCGCTGTTGCTCAACAATTTTCTGATGATCCTTCCGCCAACACAAATAAAGGCGACCTGAATTATATAACTGTTTTTACGTTGCCCTACGAATATGAGAATATAGTCTATTCAACGGCCGCGGGAAAATATTCAAAGCCTTATTTATCAAAAGCCGGTTACCTTATTTTTAAAAATCTCGGTGAAAGAAAGGGGTTCGGCAAAATAAAAGTGCAGCAGATATTATTGGCGTTTCCTCCCGGCATAAATGAAGCTGGCAAAAAAAATATCGCCCGGTTGGCCGATTCATTATACCAGCGAATCCAGGCAGGAGATAATTTCGCCAAACTGGCTGCGGCATTCAGTAACGATTATGTGAGTGCCGCCAGCGATGGCAATATTCCTGATATCTCCGTTGGCCAATATGATCCTTCCTTTGAAGAAACCATCTGGGCTTTGAAGGATGGAACAGTAAGCAAGCCTTTTATCACGGCGCATGGCTATCATATTGTAAAAAGAATTTCCGCCAAACCTGTTATCACCAATGCTACTGATAAATTGAATACGGAAGCATTGCAGCAAAAAATAATGTCGGATGATCGCTGGAAACTGGCCAAAGACTTTATTTATGCCCGTGTAAAAAGCAAGGCGGGGTTCCAAAAATTATACAATGATGCCGCATTGTGGGCCTATAGTGATAGCCTGCTGGATTTCAAGCCTGCCGGTGTTGGTAAAAAACTGGATAGCGATTCGCCCGTGTTTAAAATTGGCGACAGTGTCACTCATGTGGGAGAATGGATCGGGTATTCACAAGTAAACAGGTATAAAGCTGACAGGAGCACATTAAAGACCTATCCTGACCTGATGGATGAGTTCAGCAAAAACGCGATGTATCAATATTACCGTAATCACCTGGAAGATTTCAATGAGGATTTCCGCAGCCAGATGACCGAATTCCGGGACGGCAACCTCTTCTTCGAGATCATGCAACAGGAGGTTTGGAACAAAGCGCAAAATGATTCTATCGCCCTGCTGGCATTATATGAAAAAAATAAAAGCCAGTATAACTGGAAAGAAAGTGCGGATGCTGTGATCTTTTTTTGCTCGGATGAAACTACCGGAAAAAACCTGGCAGACCAGTTAAAGAAAGACCCCGCCAATTGGAAAAAGACGGTGGAAACAATGAGTGATAAAGTAGTAGCGGATTCCGCACGGTACGAATGGTCGCAAATACCCGGCATTGATAAATCACCAAAAGAAGGAACCCTCACTTCGCTGACGGTTAACGCTACGGATAAAACCGCATCCTTCGCCTATATCAATAAAGTATATCCACAATCCGCTCCCCGTTCTTTTAACGAAGCAAAGGGATTAGTGATGAATGACTATCAAACCCAGTTGGAGCAGGAATGGATACAGGGGTTGAAGAAGAAGTATCCTGTAGTGGTAGATCAGAAAGTGCTGAGCAGTATTTCTAAATAATTTTAAAGGGGTTGGGAATTTGTAATTTGTAACTAGGTATTAGGCGGGAGATTCTTTTGCTTTTTTGATTTATCCAAATAAGCAATGTATCCATTAGTTAATTTAAAACCAGTTCGCATTTTTCTTCCCCGGTTTTTAGTTCATTCTCGGATATGTATTTTTCACCAAAAGCGGTGTCAACTGTTCCATAGTTTCGGTTATAGACCCCCGGGCTATAATAAAAAAATTTCTTGTATCGGTAAAAGTATATCGGCCATATCCTTCCGCCATGTTTCTTGTCACTGATCGTGATGAATCAACAATTTGAGCTGTTAGCAAAAATTTCTCATGACTCGGAAATTTCTTAACGAGTTCTGAAACAAAAATCTAAGCAATCTTGCTTGTATATAACATTCCAATTCTTTGTACCCTTTATAGTTCATAGTACACTCCTAATTCCAAATTACAAATTCCTGATTCCAAAGACTACAACTTCTTCACGACATTCGCCACCATCATCGGCCTGCCTAAAGTATAATAATGTAACACCGGCACTCCATTCTTTTTCAGATCCATGGATTGATGAAGTAACCACTCTTCCCCAACTTTTTCTACCTCTTCATCCGTTTTACATTTTAATATTTCATTCGAAAAATCAGTCGGCAGATCAATATGAAATGTTTTCGGCAATACAGTTAATTGCTTCTTGCTGTACACGGGTTTCAATCCCGGAATAATAGGAACATTGATGCCAACCTCCCGGCAGGCTTTTACAAATGCGTAATATTTTGCATTGTCAAAAAACATTTGGGTAATAATATAATCGGCGCCGCCATCGACTTTCGCCTTCAGGTAATTCAGATCTGTGGCCATATTGGGGGCCTCAAAATGTTTTTCAGGATAACCCGCAACTCCAATACAGAATTCGGTTTTTTGTGTTCCTTTCAGATCGTCTTCCAGGTATATCCCGGCATTCAGATCTACAACTTGTTTGATCATATCACTTGCGTATCGGTGTCCATCCGGTTCTGGTTCAAAGGCAGTTTCATTTTTGGCCGCATCGCCGCGCAGAACCAGTACATTGTCTATGCCGAGGTAACGAAGATTGATCAATGCATCTTCGGTCTCGTTAACACTGAAACCACCGCATATAAGATGTGGCACGGTATCAACATTATATTTATTCATGATAGCGGCGCAAATACTTTCCGTTCCCGGCCTTTTGCGAACGATCACTTTTTCAAAGCTTCCATCGGCTCTTTTCTTAAACACATGCTCGCTGCGGTGATAAGTAACATTGATAAATGACGGTTTATATTCCATCAATGGGTCAAGGTGCCTATACAACGCTTCGATACCTTTTCCTTTTAATGGTGGCAGCACTTCAAATGACACCAGTGCTCCTTTGGCCTGTTTAATGTGATCTATAACTTTCATCAGCTTATTTCTATTATTATTAACCGGAGTATACCGGCACGATTATCGGGGTGCAAAGCTAATGCAGAAAGACATATAGAACTTAAAAGGTTTGATGAGTTCAGGGAGTTTAAATCGTAGCAGCCTGTTAAAGCTTTGGAACTTCTTGAATGGCTGGAACCCATGCCTTACTTTTGCCTCCTTATGTCTATCAGCATATATGCCAAAAACCTGGTGAAAAAGTACGGCAGCCGTACGGTTGTTAACCATGTCTCTTTTGAAGTGCACCAGGGAGAGATCGTCGGACTTTTAGGGCCCAACGGCGCCGGCAAAACCACTTCTTTTTATCAGGTGGTGGGCCTTATCAGGCCGGATGAAGGAGATGTTTTTTTAAACGATGAGAATATTACTTCTCTCGCCATGTATAAAAGGGCTAAGCTCGGTATTGGTTATCTGCCACAAGAGGCATCTGTATTTCGAAAGCTAAGTGTGGAAGATAATATTTTAGCCGTGCTGGAAATGACCAAACTTTCCAAACAGGAACAAAAAGAAAAGCTGGAATCCTTACTGGACGAATTCCATCTTCACCATGTGCGCAAAAGCAATGGCGATGTACTGAGTGGTGGTGAAAGACGAAGAACAGAAATAGCCAGGGCTCTAGCTGTTGATCCCAAATTTATTTTACTGGATGAGCCTTTCGCCGGTATTGACCCGATAGCTGTTGAAGATATCCAGGCCATTGTCGCCAAATTGAAGTATAAAAATATAGGCATCCTCATTACTGACCATAACGTAACTGAAACACTCTCTATTTGCGACAGAGCTTACTTGTTAATTGATGGAAAAATATTTAAACATGGCACCGCTGAAGAACTAGCCGATGATGAGCAGGTAAGGAAACTTTATCTCGGAAGGAACTTTGAATTGAAACGAAAAGATTATTTGCATGAAGAAGCAAGAGGAGCTGATCGACTGTCAGAAAATGGGGATAAAGAAATTAAACCTGAACTATTAGCGTATTCATTGGATAGTGCCACGGCAATGATTAATAAGATTCTCAGCCTGCCCGTTACCTTCAAAAATATTCAGGATCCAGAGGAAATTGGCCTGAAAGATTTAAGCTTGTTTATTCCTGAATTAAAAAAATCACTCTCCGAATTCGGGAACAGGTATGGATCTAAAAAGTTTAATGAAACAGTAAACGCTATCCCGGAAATATTTTTTTTGGACTATAAACCGCATGGGATATTGTTGAATCTTCTTAGTTATATTGGAAGACCCGGCCAATCTTTGGCTTATCTGCCCGCTGTCTCCAAACTTGAAAACGACCTTGGTAATCTGAAAGGAGTTTTAAGTCGCCTTTCACTGCTTGTAAAAGATCCTTCTTTTGAAGAGGCGTTATCCGATAACTAATTGTGATTAGTCTGAAGATTCCATTTTCTTTATCTTGCTGTGAATGAGTTTACTTAGCCCCGCCATATCATCCCTGGCCCGTATGCGGTATTGGCGTATCGAAGCCTGGAAAAACAATCCTTTAGATGCCCAGCGGGAAGTATTGCAGGATATTGTTACTTCGGCTCAATACACCGAGTTTGGACGTAAGTATAATTTTCATGAGTTATTTAACATCAGAACCTTTAAACAAGCGGTTCCTGTTCATGAATATGAAGACCTGAAACCCTATATTGAACGCATCATGCAGGGCGAACAGAATGTTTTATGGAACACGCCCATATACTGGTTTGCCAAAAGCAGCGGTACTACCAGCGATAAAAGTAAATTCATTCCCATCAGCGAAGAAAGCCTGGAGGATTGTCATTTTAAAGCAGCGAAAGACGCCCTCACTTTATACTACAATTTCGCTCCGGATTCCGCATTACTTACCGGCAAAGGATTGGTGTTGGGTGGAAGCCACAACATTAACCCTATGAATAATGAAGCACAGTATGGCGATCTCAGCGCTGTATTATTGCAGAACACTCCTTTCTGGGGACACTGGCTGCGTACTCCCGACCTGAGCATAGCATTGATGGATGAATGGGAAAGCAAAATTGAAAAGCTGGCGAAAAGCACTATCAAAGAAAACGTAACTTCTATATCAGGCGTTCCCACCTGGACACTGGTATTATTTAAACGCATTTTAGAAATCACCGGTAAAAGGACAATGTCAGAAGTATGGCCCGGGTTGGAATTATATATGCACGGTGGTGTTTCTTTTACTCCTTATAAAGAACAATTTCAGAAACTCATCGGTAAGAAAATAAATTATATCGAAATGTATAATGCCAGCGAAGGTTTCTTCGCCGCCCAGGAAAACCCGGGTGATGATGGCATGCTGCTGTTTACCGATCACGGAATTTTTATGGAGTTCATGCCAGTGGGAGAGTATGGTAAAAAACATCCCCAGACAATAAGTTTGCAGGATGTAGAGATTGGAAAGAATTATGCGCTCATCATCAGCACCAATGGCGGCTTATGGAGATACCTCGTAGGAGATACAATACAGTTTACTTCATTAAAACCTTTTAGAGTAAAAGTTTCAGGACGATTAAAACATTATATGAATGCTTTTGGAGAAGAAGTGATCGTTGATAATTCTGATAAAGCAATTGCAATTGCCTGTGAAAAAACGGGGTCAGTTGTCATTGATTACACGGCGGCCCCTGTTTATTTTTCCGACAATGCCAACGGCGCCCATGAATGGCTGATAGAATTTGAAAAAGTACCAGATGATATAAATGCCTTTACAAAAGAATTAGATATAGCATTAAAAAGTATCAACAGTGATTATGAAGCAAAGCGGCATAAGGATATTGCTTTGGGCTTACCCATACTTCATTCACTGAAAAAAGGAACATTTAATCTTTGGTTACAAAACAAGGGTAAGCTGGGTGGGCAACATAAAGTGCCAAGATTGAGTAACGAAAGAAAGTATCTTGAAGAGATACTGGCCATTACAAACCCCTGACTTTGTCATTGGCATAACTGTTTAACTTATTTTTGCTGACCATAAAAAATCATCACATGAAATTATTAGAGGGAAAAGTTGCTATCGTTACCGGCGCCGCCCGGGGCATTGGTGAAGCCATAGCTTTAAAATTCGCGGAACATGGAGCAAATGTCGCGTTTAGTTATGTAAGTGATAGCAGCGCTGATAAAGCCACTGCCCTGGAAGAAAAATTAAAAGCAATGGGTGTAAAAGCCAGAAGTTATAAAAGCAATGCCGGTGATTTTGCGCAATGCGAGGCATTCGTCAATGATGTGCTGAAAGAATTTGGAAGCGTTGACATTTGTGTTAATAATGCAGGTATATCGAAAGATAACTTGTTATTGCGTATGAGCCCGGATCAATGGGATGATGTAATTAAAGTGAACCTGAACAGTGTATTTTATATGACTAAGCAAGTTATCAAACCTATGATGAAAGCAAGGAACGGCGCTATCATCAACATGAGTTCAGTGATTGGTGAAATGGGAAATGCGGGCCAAAGCAGTTATGCAGCCAGTAAAGCTGGAATCATAGGATTTACTAAAAGTGTAGCGAAAGAATTAGGCAGCCGCAATATCCGCTGCAACGCAATTGCTCCCGGTTTTGTAGAAACTGATATGACCTCTTATCTAAAAGTAGGTGAAGCAGGCGATAAGTACAAAGCCGGTATACCGTTAGGACGTTTTGCTTCTGCCGAAGATATTGCCAACACTACGTTGTTTCTTGCCTCTGATATGGGATCTTATATTACAGGGCAGACTATTAATGTGTGCGGTGGTTTGAATATTTAGAACGAAGATTTCCAGGATCAAAAAGAAAGTAAGAAGCGGGTTTCAGGACCGGCTTTTTTATGATTGCAGCTTTATTCCACGCTTTTTAATATAAGCATGCCAGAGAATCATGGAGGCAATAGTACGGTAAGGCCGCCAGGACTCCGCTATCTCCAGCATTTTTTCCTTAGTGATAGTATGAGGCAATTGCTTTACCTCTTTCAAACTGTTCACAAGAGCTATATCTCCTAATGGAAAAAGGTCAGTTCTTTGCAAAGCATGCATCAAATACACATCCACCGTCCAGTCGCCAATACCTTTTATTTTCTTTAGCTCGGTACGGATCGTCACTTCATCTGCTACAGAAAGTTTCCTGAGATTAAGCTGCTTGTTCTTTATAGCATTCGCCAGTTCCCTGGCATAGATTATTTTTTGACGGCTAAAATAACAGGCTCTTAATTCTTGATCCGATAACTTAAGAATTTTATCCGCCGTAACAAAACCAACTTTCTCTTTTAGTTTTTTGAAAGCCGCGTACGCTGAAGCCAATGATACCTGTTGCTCTAAAATTGTTAATATAAGTGTTTGAAAAGTATTGGGCCGGGTCCACATGGGTGGATAGCCATGCTGTTTAATAATAGCCCTAAAATGCTGATCTTTTTTGGAAAGCAAATCACACAGCGTTGAAAAGTTTTCTTTATGAAATCTTATCTCATCTTTCTTCTTAATCATTGTACCTAATCAGATCTTAGTTCTTTGTCTTAAACTTTTCAATAGCTTTTTTTGTAAACTCGCTTAGCACGAGCTTGCCGCTGATGGCCGCTCTTTCAATCAATAATTTATCCCAATGCTCTGTTCCTTTCCAGAATGCCTTTTTCATTTCCATCATGGCTTCCGGACTGGAATGCATTAACGTATCGGCTAAACGATGGATGGATTCATCCATAACGTCCGTATCGGGATGAAGTTCCGCAAACAAACCCTTTCTTCTTGCCCAGTCGCTATTGCGCCACATCGTGGCATCGATAGCCAGTTGTGTAAAAGCCGACAGGCCGATCTTTCTTTCCACCGCAGGACCCACAACGAATGGCCCGATACCGATGGCCAGTTCACTCAACTTTATTTCTACTGATTCAAGAGCTATCGCATAATCTACCGCTGCCGCTATACCAACACCTCCGCCAACGCATTTGCCATGAATACGGCCAATGATGAATTTTGGACAGGTACGCATAGCATTAATGACATGAGCAAAGCCACTGAAGAACTGTAATCCCTGTTCCTTGTCTTTTATTGCTTTTAATTCATCAAACAAGGCGCCGGCGCAAAATGCTTTTTCACCGGCCGACCGGAGAATTATCACTCTTGTCTGCTCATCATTGCCGGCTCCATGAATTACATGCGCCAATTCTTCTAATATTTTCCCGGGTAATGAATTGCTTTGCGGATGGAAAAACTCAATCGTTGTTATTCCATTGTGGAATTCTGATTTCACGTAACCTTCTTTGACTTCGGTAATCATACTATTTTCTTTTTACCATTGTTAATATTGTTGCTATACCTACCACCGGTTCATCTGTATCATCTAATATTTCTACCAGCCATTTTACAATTCCTTTTGGTATGTCATTTTCATCTTTGAGATCCTGCGGTAATTTTTCCTTGCAGGTAAATTTAATATGAATTTCAGCACCCGGGTAAACCGGTTTGGTAAACCGCAATTCATCAATACCATAATTCAGCAATACAGGATTTTTTTCGTAGCTGTCCACAAACAATCCGGCGGCAGCACTCATAATAAAATAACCATGCGCTACCTGTTGCTCAAACATTGTATCCGTAAAATTAGTGGTTTTGATATGGGCGTAAAAATGATCGCCACTGAGGTCTGCGAAACGGTCTATATCTTCCGAAGTAATCAGTCTCTTAGCGGTAACCAGCTGGTCGCCGATCTGCAACTCTTCAAAATATTTTTTAAACGGATGCTTACCCGGATCTTTTCCTTCGGCGTTTGGCTGGTATACATTGGTTATTGCCGTTATTGTTGTCGGCGAACCCTGTATAGCTACCCGTTGCATATAGTGTTTGACCCCCCGGATACCGCCCATTTCTTCTCCACCACCAGCTCTGCCAGGTCCGCCATGTACCAATAATGGTAAAGGGGAACCGTGGCCCGTGCTTTCCTTTGCGCAAGCCGCATTCAATATTAGAATCCGTCCATGATGTGAAGCGGCTCCCAGTACATATTGTTTTGCTTTTTTATTATCCGCCGTAACGATGGAAGAACATAAAGAACCTTTTCCTTTTTTACTTAGTTCAATCGCTTCCTCCATATTTTTATACGGCATGATGGTACTCACCGGGCCAAAGGCTTCGACTTCATGTGCTTCCTTACTGTTAAAAGGTTTTTCATTCATCAATAATAAAGGGGAAATAAAAGCTCCTTTATTTGCATCGGCATCTATTACTTCAACACTATCCAGCGAACCATAAATGATCTGAGAGGAAGCCAGTAATTTTTGAACCTGTGTCCTTACTTCATCCCGCTGACCCTGCCCGGCCAATGAACCCATTCTAACTTTTTCATTTAATGGGTTGCCAATCGTTGTTTGTTTAAGAGAAGTGATGATGGCCTTCCATACATCTTCCATTTTATTTTCCGGTACAAATATTCTGCGGATAGCTGTACATTTCTGACCGGCTTTCGTGGTCATTTCTTTTCTTACTTCCTTAATAAAAATATCCCACTCTTGTTTATCTGGTGTTACGTCATCACCCAGTACAATACAATTCAATGAGTCTGCCTCCATAGTAAAAGGAACTGACTCTCCTAATATTTTCGGATTTGATTTTAATAGTAGACCGGTAGTAGCAGAACCCGTGAATGTTACCACATCCTGCGAACCCACATGCTCCAGCAGATCACCTGCGCTGCCACAAACCAATTGTAAAGCACCTTCTGGTAAAATTCCCGATCCAATAATTTCTTTCACTACTGCTTCCGTTAAATAAGAGGTAACCGTTGCCGGTTTTACAATGGCAGGAACCCCGGCTAACAAATTCACAGCTATTTTTTCCAGCATACCCCAGACTGGAAAATTGAAAGCATTAATATGAATAGCTACTCCTTCTTTAGGCACCAAAATATGAGTGCCCATAAAAGTGTTTTGTTTACCAAGATTATGCGATTCGCCATCTATACAAAAAGATTCACCGGGAAATTTTCTTCGTAGCGAAGCGTTGGCGAATAAATTGCCAATCCCGCCTTCAATATCTACCCAACTATCCGCTTTAGTAGCACCGGTCTGATAACTTATCGCGTAAAATTTTTGCAGGTGTTCCCGTAGATGAAGCGCTAGTGCCTTAAGCATATTGCCTCTTTCATGAAACGTCATTTTTCGCAATGCAGGATTGCCTGCTTTTCTTCCATATTCGACGATACTTTTAAAATCCAATCCTTTGGTTGTCGCCGCTCCGATAGCCTCACCGTTAACAGCATTGTATAAAATTTGTCCGTCGCCATCTCCGGTTATCCATTTGCCAGTAATATAATTCTGTAGTTTATTCATATCAGCAATCATTCATTAATAAAGAACGAAATTAGTTGAAAACTAAAAACTGTCTTTTATAAGATCTTTAATGTTTAAAAAACTACACCAGCTATCTTTGCATTCTCTTTACAATATTTGAAATATGAAAAAATTGATCTTTTATTTCGGCTTTTTGGTTACCGTCAGTATAATCGCCTGCAATGATGCGGAAAACGAACATAATGGCCATGGAAAAGACAATGAACCCAAAACACAGGCCGATAGCCTGATGAAAGATTTAATGGACGGCCACAACATAGGGATGGCTAAAATGGGAAAACTTACCAGGGCAGAACAAACAACCCGCCGCCTGCTTGATTCTGTTGCTACGTTACCTGCAAAAGCAAGGCAGGCCGCAGAACCATTTAAGACAAAATTAGACAGCCTTCAAAAAGAACTTAGCTATGCAGAAATTGCCATGGATAAATGGATGAAAGAACTTAAAGAGGATTCCGCAATTAACAATATGGAAATGGAAGAGAGAATAAAATACCTGATTTCAGAAAAACTGAAAGTAACAAAAGTAAAAGAAGCGATACTAAGCGGTTTACAAAAAGCTGATTCTTTAATAAAAGACAAATTCTAAGCATCTAATGGTTCTACGCCGAACTGGCGGAGATGATGCAGCGCATGCTTATGCAAGAGTTGCACATTTTGTTCGAAATTAAGATCACCAAAAAAAGGATTGCGGGTAATTAAGTTGGGGTTTTTTTCAAAGGCTTCAAAAAAATAGATCAATTCCTGCTGCAAAGCGCCAATAGCCGCCTGTATAGTTTTGTATCGGAGGGAAGCAGGCTCTTCGCCCATTAATGGATTCCTGGTATTTTCCTTAAAAGGTTTATCGCTCATCATAAACTCTCTCATTCGTGGCAGGTTTCCGGCTGGAGTAACTATGTTATCGATCTTCAGGCGCCCGCTTGCATTTCGTATAGCAGCGCCGCCAAAATGTTCGATCATTTGTTGCACATTCATCTTACCCCATCTTGGCGGTGTGGCCGGATCAAGTTGTTGTAAATACCGGACCAGTTTTGTTCTCAGGAAATTTTCTTTTTCAAAACTCATGTGACAAGCTTGTGATCTGCAATTTCGCAAATCATAATTGACGAAAAAATCATCCGAAGCCGATACCTGTTAATGAAAGTAAGCTTCGGGGGATAAGGTATATTCGTTATTTAATTTTTTTATCGATCTGTGCAGACAGTCTTGAGAAGATATCTTCAATACCGCCTATACCGTTTACGTTGACCACTTTTTTCGACCTGGCATAATGTGCCGCAACAGGCAAAGTTTCATTCTTATAAACCTCCTGTCTTTTTCGTTGAATATTTTCATCAGCATCATCGGTCCGGCCTGAAGTTTTTCCCCGATTTACCAATCTCTTGATCAGTTCTTCTTCATTAACTTCTAAAAATAGAACTAGACCGATATCTGATTTTTTCAGCTCAAGCAGTCGATCCAATGCTTCAGCCTGCGCAACTGTCCTGGGAAAACCATCAAACAGAAAACCTCTTGCTTCGGCATTTTCATCCAGGGCGGAACTGATCATGCCGATGACTACTTCATCAGGAACCAGTTGACCTCTATCTACAAATTGCTGGGCTTCAACTCCGAGAGGAGTTTTCAGTTGCCTTTCTTTGCGGAGCAAATCACCTGTGGAAAGATGCACCAAACCATATTTGTCAATCAATTTTTCTGATTGTGTACCTTTTCCGCTACCCGGAGGGCCAAACAGGATGATATTAAACATAAGCGCTAGCTAATCTTGATGAAAAACAAATATAACGTACGGCGCTTAATAATCCCTAACGAGTGGGTTTTTGATTAAAATTTGAATAACCCAATGATTTGTTAAGCCTCAAAATATATCGGCCCCCTGACAAACCGAGCCAACAAGCTTATCGTAAATTTGTTAAACAAATAAACAATGGCAACAACAAGAACCATACTGATCGTATTAATGGCCGGCTTGCTGCAGCAATGCAGTTACTCGCAATCAAGTTCACCCACAAATAGAGAAAAAATGGACAGTACTCAAAAAAAACACGCGGTATATTCAAATACCGATACCTCCAAAGTGAACGTAAGTAATGCCGAATGGGAAAAAGTACTAAGGTCGGATGTATATGCGGTCGCAAGACAAAAAGGTACTGAACGACCCTGGACAAGTCCCTATGAAAGTCTGACAGAAAAAGGAACATACTATTGCGCTGTTTGTGGTAACGCTTTATTTAAAAGTGATACCAAATTTGAAAGTGGTTGCGGATGGCCCAGCTTTTATGAACCCATCAGCAAAGGCAGCATTATTTATATACCGGACAATTCGCACGGGATGACAAGAACAGAAGTGGAATGCGGGCGATGCAAGTCACATTTAGGTCACGTATTTAATGATGGCCCCCCTCCAACAGGTTTGCGGTATTGCATTAATGGTGTAGTATTGGATTTCGCGAAAGCGAAAGAAGCGGAGAAAAAGTATAATGAAAAACCATAGCATTATTACGCTGGTAAAATGTGTTAAAAAACTTCCTCTGTTAAAAGGAAGTTTTTTTATTTATGTTGATCATAAGTTGTGAGTTGCTTACAGTTTTAAACTTGCCATCTCCCCTAATCATTTTACTTTTGCTATCTCAGCAATTTACATTTTGTCTTTGCTGTTATTTAAACCGAAACGCATGAAATTGTCGCATTTATCCGAAACATTAATAGGTTCTGAAATTGTAAAACTGGGTGGTGAAATAAGAGAAAAGATTCGGCAGGGTGAACGCATCTATAACTTTACGGTGGGTGATTTTGATCCGGCGATTTTTCCAATTCCCAAAGAACTCGAAGATGCCATTGTAGAAGCTTACCGGAAACATTTTACCAATTACCCCGCTGCGGAGGGAAACCTTGACCTGCGGGAATCAATCGTTTCTTTTACAAAAGATACCGAAGGACTTGATTATGGAATCAATGAAGTACTGGTAGCTTCTGGTGGCCGTCCCCTGATCTATGCGGTATTCAGGGCTATCTGTGATAAAGGAGACAAAGTTATTTATGCGGTACCCAGCTGGAACAATAATCATTATACTCATTTTGTAGGCGGAGAACATATAGTGGTAGAAGCGAGAGCGGAAAATAATTTTATGCCCTCCGCTGATGATATACGTCCTTTTGTTAAAGAGGCTACCCTTATCGCCTTATGTTCACCGCAAAATCCTACCGGCACTACTTTTAAAAGACAGGATCTGGAAGCGATCTGCGACCTGGTGTTGGAAGAAAACAAACGGCGTGGTCCGGATGAAAAAAAATTGTTTTTGATGTACGACCAGATGTACTGGCATTTGACATACGGAAGCATTCAGCACTACAACCCGGTTTCGTTAAGAAGCGAGATGCGACACTACACTATTTTCGTTGATGCTATCAGCAAGGTTTTCGCGGCAACAGGTGTAAGGGTGGGCTGGAGTTTTGGCCCCGCTACTATTATCAGTAAAATGAAAGCCATACTTACTCACCTCGGTGCATGGGCGCCAATGGCTGAGCAAAAAGCGGTAGCGTATTATCTCGGCAACCGCGAAGCTATCAATAGGTATCTGGCCCATTTTAAAACGGAAATCGAAGCAAGGCTCCGCAAGATTTATGATGGATTTATGGCTTTGAAAAATGAAGGATTTTCTGTTGATGCGATAGCTCCTGAAGCAGCTATTTACCTTACAATTAAAATAAACCTGGCAGGAAAGAAAACAGCCGATGGGACATTATTAAAAGACCAGGGAAATGTTACTGATTATATCCTGAATGAAGCAAAACTGGCGGTTGTTCCATTTTATGCTTTTGGCGCCGATAAAAGTTCAGCCTGGTATCGCCTGAGTGTAGGAACCTGTAAGAAAGAAGAGATCGGTGAAATGCTGGGGAAATTAAAAGAAGCATTAAAAAAATTAGCATAAAGGCCGCACCAGGTTTTCCACGAATCGGTGCATCTTAAAAATACAAAAGGAGAGAATTACTAATTCCCTCCTTTTGTATTTTTATAGATAACAATCAGTTCTTATTAATGAGAAAGCGAAACTGTTTTAATTCCGTATAACGAATTGCTTTTAATAATTTCTTGGGATTGGAGGTAATGTGGTTGCGATCTACTAATTCATGTGCCTTACAAAATTGTTCATCGGATTCTGTACAACGCAGCATATCATTGAGGTATTCTACCTCCAGCTCAATGGCTTTCTGGCTCATGAATTCGCTTTTCAGCAGGACTAACAAATCGCGGTTTGGCATTTTCATCGTACACTAGCTTTTAATAACCCGACATTCCTTTGTGACTGGGGCAACCACAGTTGCTACCCTTGCCAGTACCGGAATAATAATTGCGACTACAGGCGGAAAGAAAAATCATTCCCGCCAGCAAAAGCAATAAAGTCATTTTATTAATGTTTTTCATATTCTGAATTCTAAATTTAAAACTATTTTACAAACAATATAGTATCCTTTTGGCTGAAAAAATAGAAAAATTAACATGAATCATGACCCGGCAGGCAAGAAAAAGGGCCTCCCTCGTGTATTAGTGGTGCCGCTAGACTGGGGGCTTGGGCATGCTACCCGCTGTATCCCTGTCATTTATGAGTTACTAAGCCAAAATGCCGATGTCTGGTTGGCCGGAGAGGGTGACCAGGAAATTTTATTAAAAAAAGAGTTTCCGGACCTACCATTTTTATACCTGCGGGGTTATAGGGTGAAATACGGCAAATCCGGGCTGGGTTTGATAGCCACTATTTTCCGACAGGTTCCCCATATCCTCCGGCGCATCCGGCTTGAAAATGAATGGCTGAAAGCTGTGGTAAAAGAGCATCAATTTGATGCCGTCATTTCGGACAACCGGTATGGTTTATATCATACAGGTATTCCCTCGGTTTTTATAACTCATCAACTGAATATCAAGAGTCCTTTTGGAAAATGGAGTGAACGGATTTTGCAAAAGAAAAATTATCGGTTTATCAATCGCTTTACCGAATGCTGGATACCGGATGAAAAAAATGAAAATGGACTAGCCGGGCAATTATCTCATCCTGGTATTATGCCTTCAATTCCTGTCCGGTACATGGGTATTTTATCAAGATTGAAAAAAATCCATAAGGCTGAAAAAAGGAATCATTTATTTATTTCTTTGTCGGGGCCGGAACCGCAACGAAGTTTATTGGAAAATAAATTCATTGATTATATCGGTCATTATAGTGGCACAGCAACTATTGTAAGAGGATTGCCAGGCGAAACAACAATTATTCCCTCCACCAATGATATACGATTTTATAATCATTTACCAACAGATGAATTAAATAAAGAGATGGAAAGGGCGGAGTATGTGATCAGCCGCAGTGGCTATTCTACAGTGATGGATATTGTAACACTGGGGAAAAGATCCATTCTTATCCCAACGCCGGGACAAACAGAACAGGAATACTTAGCAAAATATCTTACTGCAAAAAAAATAGCCTTATGCATATCTCAAAATGAGTTTGACCTGGAGACGGTCTTGCAAAAAGCTTCAGGGTTTGAGTATAAGGCCGTGCATTATAGTGATCATTTACAATTGTCAGCAACTATCTTTTCATTTCTTAAAACCTGTATTACCTGTCAAACTTAAAAATATCCGCATCATTATTTTTCTTTCCTGCCAGGAGATCTTTAATAATATCAGCGGCTATTGTACTGAACGTAATACCATTTCCACCAAAACCCAGAGCGAAATAAGTATGCGGTCTTTGCCGGATGGAACCTATATAAGGTAAGCCGTCTTTAGTAGAAGCAAAAGTACCAGCCCATTTGAAATCTGTTTTAAAAGGTATTTGTGGAAAAAGTTTTGTAAATGATTTTTCAAGACTTTTGGTTTTTTGATTTAACAGACCATCTCGTTTGTTGGGATTTGAAAAAGGAATATCCTTTCCGCCAATCAGTATCCTGTTATCACTCGTTGTGCGCAAATACAGATAAGGGGTAGCTGTTTCCCATATCAGGGCATTTTTATACCAGAAATTTTTTTGCTCAAACGGCTCACTGGCGATAGCGTAGGTAGCCTGTAATTCCTGCACTTTTTCATTGATATACTGTTGCGATTCATAGCCACACGCAATGATCAGTTTTTTTGTACGGATTTTTTTCTTATTGGCGGCAAGCAATTCTACTTCATGTTTGTGATGGCGAATAGTAATAACTTCTGTATTGTCATACACCCTCAACCCTTTTGAAATACATTTTTCCAGCAAACGGTGAGTTAGTTGATAGGCATCGGCTTCAGCTCCATCAGCGGATAAAAGACCCGCTGATTTTGTAAAACCGAATTTCTTATTAATAGTTTCTTCTTCCAGCCATTGTATGGCGAAGCCGGCGTTTTTACGAAGAAGATATTCCCTTTTAAGGTCAGCGAGATCTTTTTTAGCTGAAGCAAATTGAAAGCTCGGCTTCCTTAGAAAAAGACCAGGCTCGTTTAAGTTGCCGCAAATTTTTTCTATATCATCAATAGCCTTGCGGCATAAATGATAACTCCTTATCGCATTTTTTTGACCCACTAGCTGGATAAGCTTGAAAAGTGGTTTATCTATTTCATATTGTAACAAAGCGGTACTGGCAGCAGTGCTACCCAGCCCAACATGACGACGGTCTATCACCACCACTTTATATCCTTTCTCGCATAATTGATTCGCCGCAAGAGCTCCGCTTATTCCCGCGCCTATAACCGCTATCTCTGTTTTTACATCACGGTCAAGAGAAGGATAGCTATTAATAATTCCATGACGGAGCAGCCAGTAAGGAGAAGACGAATGCAGATTCATTTAATATGTTTAAGTACTACAGGATAATACGATAGTCAAAATCTTCGCCATACTTGTTTACCAGGGAAATAATACGTGCGTTTCCGGGTGCAAACCCGTTTTCCTTTAAAATGCGGGCTATCGTCTTGCCGACAGAAGTTGGACTGGCACCATTTTTTCTTTAGTAAGAACTGATTCTTGTTGGCAGAATAAGTGTGGAATAAATCCGATAAGAGGTAACTAAAAATTTAAACAGATGAAACTCGCCTTTTTTATTATAGCAGGCTTACTTGCAATAGCATGGATATTAGGATATTTTATTTTCAACGCCGGAACGTTTATTCATTTTCTTTTTATATCCTCGGCTCTTTCTTTTATGCAGGGGCTTATCGTTACTCCCAGGCCACAACCCATTGGTGATTGAACGCTTACTCATACAGTTTTTTTCAAAAGCTACTTACTCCAGTTGCATTTAATAATGTAAATTGAACTTGAGTTTCTGTAAAACAGGAACTTTTTTAATTCATGGGCATCTCTTTAAAAATAAAGAACAGGTGGGGCTATCTTATTGCTTTTTTAATGTTGCTGATCTCCTATTTCCTGATTTTTTTTATTATAAAAAAACTGGCCAACGAAGCAGGGAGGGTATCTCACTCCTACGATATTATCAACAAACTGGAATCGATCAAGGGGGAAATAACAGATGCTGAATCAGGAGTAAGAGGGTATGCGATCACAAAAGATGTCCGTTTTTTGAAACCCTATCATTCGGGTTCTAGAAATGTCATCACGCTATATCGGGAACTGGTTGTTCTCACAGTGGATAACAAAACTTATAAAACGAAATTGGATTCACTTGGTAAAATGATTGACAAAAGATTGTCGGATCTCTCCGCTTTCATCACAAAATTTCAAAGAGGTGGCTTTATAATTACAGATGATATTCTTTCTTCACGGGAGTCTAATAAGCAGATCATGGATAATATCAGGCTCCTGATACAACAACTGAAAGAGGATGAGCAGATCCTCATGAACGAGCGAAACAACAAATTAGATAGTTTTTTCAATAGTACTACGATCCTGGCCATTATTTCACTGCTCATTGCTTTGGTTACCATTTTCTATTCTTTGATCACTTATAACAGGGAAAATAAAGCGAAGGAAGAATCGGACAGGTACGCCACAATCTATAGTTTGGAATTAGAAAAAAAAGTGAATGATTTGAACCTTGCGAATGCAGAACTGGAAGAGTTACGAAGTATAGAAAAGTTTGCCGCCACTGGCCGGATAGCCAGAACAATTGCCCATGAAGTAAGAAACCCTTTGACGAATATTTCATTGGCGTCTGAGCAATTGAAGGAAATGACCAGTCAAAATGAAGAAGGAGACCTTTTGTTGGATATGATAGGCAGGAACGTCAACAGGATCAACCAGCTTGTTTCTGATTTGCTTAATTCAACACGGTTTGAGCAATTGGAATATACGCCGGCTAACATTAATGAACTGCTGGATGAGGCTTTGGGGCTGGCCCGTGACCGGATTGAATTGAACCAGGTAAAAGTTGAGAAATATTATGAAAAGAATCTTTGCGAAATACTGGTGGATAAAGAAAAAATTAAACTGGCCTTTTTAAATATAATCGTTAATGCCATTGAAGCTATGGAAAAGGATGGCGGCGTTTTAAAAATAAGGACTAATAAGCAGGGTAATAAGTGTACCGTAGAAATAAGCGATAATGGTTCTGGTATGGATGAAGAAACAATGCAGAAACTTTTTGAACCTTATTTCACCGGAAAAATAAAAGGGAATGGGCTCGGTCTTACCAACACACAAAATATCATCTTAAATCACAAGGGAAATATTAATGTGCGGAGTAAACTGAAAGAAGGTTCCTCTTTCGTTGTAACTTTGACCCTGGAGGATGCCGGGAAAAAATAGTGTAGAAATTATTCCACACGCAGAATCACTGCAAATCCATTTTTTCAATGGTTTTGAGTATGATGTCCCTTGTAAAGGGTTTTCCGATAAAGAAATCAACGCCTTCTTTATAAGCTTTTTGCCTGTCAAGAGATGTGTCATGAGCTGTTATCATGACGATACAGGTTAGAGGATGTTCTTTTTTAAACCGGCGGATATAGTCCATTCCCATACCATCAGAAAGGTGATTATCCAGAAAGATAACAGAGGGTTCGTTCCTTTGTAAATGGGACTCCGCTTCAGCAAGGGTTGTCACATAACTCGCCTCAATACTCTTAAGCTTTAATATTCCTTTCAGCAGGTAGCAAATGTCCACTTCGTCATCAATTATGAGAACTGATGGCTTTTTCCTGACTTCTTCTCCCATTAGTTCGCAGGTGGGATTAACTATTGCACTGTCACTTATCACATTAATTTAGAAACAATTTTACTGCCAAGTATCAAGTTAACCGCCGCAGGTTTATGAAAAGTGATAAGTCCGGCATGATTTGCGCATATATCAGAATAGAAAAGAAAAGAAAAAATTGACTAATTTCATTCACTTCAATTTTACTAGTTTATGAGCAAAAAAATCCTCATTATCGACGACGATCTGGATTTGTGTACACTCCTGGGAAGATTTCTCTCTAAAAATGGTTATGAAATTGACATGGCTCATTCGGGAAGTAAAGGCATCGCCAAATTTGCGGCAGGCAAGTTTGACCTGGTTATTTGTGATTACCGGCTGGGCGATATGGAGGGCATTAAAGTATTGACGGCATTGCGGCAGGAGAATCCAGGAGTAAAGGTGCTGATGATCACCGGTTATTCAGATATTAAAACGGCAGTAGAGGTTATTAAACTGGGGGCATTTGATTATATCGTGAAGCCGTTGATACCGGATGAAGTATTAAGTGTATTAAACAAAGCTATTCAGCAACCTGCTTCGGTTGCAGTGGCTGATACATCAGCTGACGGTTCTAAACGCAGGAGCCCTTCCAAAGCCAACTTACCCAACGAAGAGTTCATGATGGGAAAGGCGCCGGCTACCAAGGCGTTGTATGACCAGATAAACATAGTAGCGGGAACAAACTACAGTGTTATATTGTACGGAGAAAGCGGTACCGGAAAGGAAGTAATAGCTAAAACGATTCATGGCCTGAGCAGCAGAAGTGATAAGCCTTTTATCGCTATGGATTGCGGCACACTGTCAAAAGAATTAGCCGGTAGTGAATTATTCGGACATGTAAAAGGCGCATTTACCGGCGCTTTGCAGGATAAAGAAGGTCATTTTGAATTGGCTGATGGCGGCACTTTGTTCCTTGATGAAGTGGCTAACCTTTCATTGGATGTGCAGGCTACCTTGTTGCGTGTTATCCAGGAACGTAAATTCAAAAGAGTAGGGGGCAATAAGGAAACAAATGTGGATGTCAGATTAATTGTGGCCTCCAATGAAAACTTACAGGATGCATATCGCAAAGGAAAATTCCGGGAAGATCTTTATCATAGATTCAATGAGTTTTCAATAAACCTTCCTTCTCTTCGCAGTCGCAAAGATGATATTCTGTTATTTGCAGAGTTTTTCCTGGCGAAGACTAATATAGAATTAGAAAAAGAAGTAATAGGTTTTGAAGACAATGTTCTCCAAACATTTTTACAATATACATGGCCTGGTAATCTGAGAGAGTTTAGAAATGTAGTACGTCGTGCTGTGCTTTTGACTCCACCAGGAGAAAAGATCAATGCCAGTTCGCTGCCATGGGAAATAACCAACACAGATGCGTTATTGGAAAATAGAAATATTGATCAAAAGGCGGTATCTATAATATCGTCTTCTCCTAAAAAAGAACTTGATCTGAAAGACGCTGCCAGCAGGGCGGAATACGAAACCATAATGGCAGTATTGCAGCAGGTGAATTTTAATAAAAAGAAGGCGGCGGAAGTGTTGAAAATAGACAGGAAAACTCTTTATAATAAAATTAAGAATTTTCAGGATTGATGTTTTAATTTAATCGTGGCTAAATAAAAAGCCCATAGATTTTTTAAATCTTTGGGCTTTTTACTTTAGTACAACAGGTTATTGTACAAGAATTTTTCTTGTAAATACTGTTTTATTGTTTTGATCTATAATTTTTACGAGGTAAACGCCTCTGCCGGAAAGGGCATTTAATTGAAAAGTTTCAGTTTGGCCCTGGCCTTTAATATTTGTTTTGGTTCTTGATACCTGGCGACCCAATATGTCCTTAATCTGTACCGTATAATTTCCTTCAGCAAGATTGAATTGAACTGTGAACTGGTTATTGGTTACCGGGTTAGGGAATAGTTGTATTCTTCCGTCTTCAGTTTCTTCAATAGCTTTTAACAGCCGGACAAAGGGAGAAGGTTTCCTTGTTGCCAGCAGGTTGCTGGTAGCGAGGTCGGCAGTACGCCATCCTCCGGTAGATTTTACAGGAGTTGCGGCAAGTGTTTTAATATCCACTGTATAAATGCTGCTATTGTCTACTGCGCTTGAAATAAGGATTTGATTATTATTATCTACTGCTGATCCATTAATAGTGTAGGTAGCAGGCAAACCTGAAACAGCTCCCAAATGGGTAGCCACCTTTGTTTCGACATTTACTTTGAAAACATTAGTCCTGTTTGAAAAAAGAAACAGGTTACCATCATCATCGGCTATCATGTCGCCTCCAAAACTGTTGCAGGAGTTATGAACAGAAACGGTTGTATTTGCAGGATTATCTACTAATGCCCCTAAGTCAGTAACGCTTATTTTCTTTCCTGTGGTGAATCGCAAAAGGTGATTGCCATCGTTTGTTAACGCATAACCATTTCCATCATCACCAATGGCCATGCGGGTAATAATATTACTCTGGTCAGTCGCTTTTGTCTTGATTCCGGTAAACTCAAAACCTGTAACGAAATACACTTTCATGGTTTTGAGGTCGATGTAGCGAAGCTGATCAATAAACATGGGTGTATAGTACAACCGGTTATTCCTTTTATCCAAAGCCAGTGCTGCTACTCCGGTTCCAAAGGCTGCATTGATAGTATTACCCAAACGGGCATCTTTTAATGGCTCGGAAAGTTGCTTTTTTGTAGCATCGTCATAGGCAAGATTTGTCGCATCGCTGCCATTAAGGACCACCTCACTGAAGACGCCTGTTTTCAGATCTATTTTTCGCAGGAAACTCCAGTTGGAGCCATCTTTATTGACATCGGTAATGGCATAAGCAAACCGATCTGCCTGGCTGTTTGCTAAAAAAGTGGAAAAAAAACTAACAAGGAGGAAGGGTAAAATTTTTCTCATAAACTAAAATTTGACTTAGAAAGATTGTTCGGTCTATTAAGTTACAAATAATCTCTTTGCGAAAGCGTTTCTTTTTTGATAAAAGGTAAATTTTTATGGCTGTCAAATCCAAATAAAAAAGCCCCTCCGCTGTGGGCCGAGAGGGGCAAGGTATAAAAACCCTGAGCATTATTTTGTAACTCAGCGGGTTACTGAAAATTTAATAACAGAAGACTCGCCGTCGTTCACCATTTGAAGAATATATGTTCCTGGCTGCAATTTGTCGAGGTTATTGATGGTTATCGTATTATTACCATCATAAGCTTTACTTTTTTGTTGCAGCAATGTTTTACCTGATATGTCTACTACTTTGAAATCAACAGTAGTGGGACGGGATGCAGCGAAGCGGACACTGGTAGCACCACTTACGATCGGGTTAGGGCTGATGGCGATGCCATTTATAGTTTTGGCTTCTTTTTTTACCAGCACAATAGGACTATACGTAAACTTACCATCTATATCAACCATTTTCAACCGGTAGTAGAAAATAGAACCTGTTACGGCTGTAAGATCATCGGTATAATCATAATTAGTGCGGCCACTTTTTCCAGCGGCTCTTTTATCACCTACCGGAATAAAATCACTTCCGGTTGCACTTCTTTCTATAATAAACTTCTCAAAATTCACTTCATTCTCAGAGGTCCATTTAAGCGATGTTTGTTGATTGCCGTACGTTGCCGAAAAGCTGATAAGATCAACAGGCAATGTAGACAAAGAGGGGAAATTAAAACAGCCCAATCTTGATCCGTATTGACGTATCGGTTTGCCAACGTTATTACCGGCGTTATAATCGTAGCCCATGCGAACGGTAATGCCGGGTTGAGCCGTAGAGTAATTAAAGGCGGAGGCGACCTGGGCGCAACGGGATACACCGCTTCTTTCATAAACTGTTCCTGCAAAACCAGTCCAGTTTAACGCAGCATCTGTATAGTCATAGCTTACCAGTTCCGTAACTGCGTTAGACAATACCAATGGGTTGGTAGCATTAATTTTTTGAGCTAAACCGGTCTCGCGAAACCAGCTTCCTGCTACTCCACTGTTTACATTACCAGCATCACTGCCATCAATGTCATAGTGTACATAATTCAAGTTTAATAAGCTGGTAGCTGTACCAAAGTCAGCATCGGTGCCATTATTGGTACCTGTTGAATTTTTATAAAATTTCATACTAAACTGTACATAACCTCTGCGGTTAGTGCCATTCAGATTTTGGTCAGGGCTGATGCGAGGTGCAAAGAAACTGGCGATAGAAACACCTGCCTGATCAACAGCTGCATCATCATCTATATTATCCAGTACTGCGTTTGATATGGCATCGATAGTTACTTCAACATTGATAGTAACTGTACCGACTGTCGCCATATTGCGGTAGCGCCAGATAGCATTAACACCAAGATGATTGGAGTTGTTTCCACGGTTGTATGCACCACTTCGATGAGTACCAACTACCGTGTTGTTTCCGGGAGGGCAAACATCAATGTTTGGTGTAGTTGTACAATTGTTGACATTGCCTGATGCGGGTGCGGCGGGAATCGGAATTTGTGCCTTTGCCGTAAAGGTTGCTGATAAAATAATCAGCATAGCGTAAAATTGCTTCATGCTCGTAGGGTTTAGGGTATAAAAAAGACTTCAGTTTTAACAGATTAAACTGGCTTCCCTAAGGATGGACACGGCATTAACAGGATCTACGATTAAATAGAAATAACAAGTTGATTATTTGGGTACGGTAATTTAAAGGATGTGATGCTTAGGTGCGTTTTCTGGAGGAACTTGGGTACGATTGATTAAAATACAGAGGCTTTGGGAAGGATTGGAGTAGTAGTCAGCGTAAAACTAATATCGCAATCTGAATTGTGCAAGGGTTTGGGAAAAAATTATTTTTTGTCTCTTTCCAACTGGAATAAAAACTATCCTGTTGAGCTTGATCAGCAGGGATTTCTTTCAACGGCTCACATCGTTGACTCTGTCCAAACATGTCTTTTGGTAATGATTGGTATAATTCCGTTCCGTTTGCTTTCCAGGCTATCATCTCGTCGCTTACCTGCTTTATTATTTTCCCCGGATTCCCGGCAACAAGACTTCGTAATGGTATCTTTTCGCCTTCTTTTATAAATGTTAAAGCCCCGACAACACTTTCATCGCCCAGTTCCACATTATCCATAATAACACTGTTCATTCCTACCAGGCAATTTTTACCAATCGTTGCTCCATGTATAATGGCTCCGTGGCCGATATGCGCATTGGCTTTCAGTAATACAGTTATCCCCGGAAACATATGGATAGTACAATTTTCCTGCACGTTGCAGCCGTCTTCGATGATAATCTTTCCCCAGTCGCCACGTATGGCTGCGCCGGGCCCGATATAACAATTTTTTCCAATAAGTACATTTCCGGTAATTGCCGCTTGCGGATGTATAAACGAAGATTCATGGACTACAGGAATGAATCCTTTAAAGGAATAGATCATTTTACCACTATTTATTCTTTTCAAAAGTCGTTATCTTTTTTAAGACAACATGATAGTAGTAAATTGAATTTGTAATTTGTATAGATGAAGATTATTGTCGCACCCGATAAATTCAAAGGCAGCCTCACAAGTTTTGAGGCATGCAAAGCTATTAGCGATGGGATAAGA
This sequence comes from Chitinophagaceae bacterium, assembly GCA_040007815.1. Lineage (GTDB taxonomy): Bacteria > Bacteroidota > Bacteroidia > Chitinophagales > Chitinophagaceae > Terrimonas_B. Next base: position 80,711 of record JBDTUH010000021.1, on the reverse strand, counting down.
AAGGCAAATGAAAAAACGGAAATAATTGAATTCCCAATGGCGGATGGTGGTGATGGCTTTTCCGCAGTTCTTCAACGTTATCTTAAAACGGATACAGTTGTTTGTGATACCCTTGATCCGCTGGGTAGAAAGATTACCGCGGTTTATCAATGGGATGAAAAAAATAAGATAGCCATTATTGAAATGGCCGTGGCAAGCGGATTGGTACTATTAAATGAAGAAGAGCGAAACCCATTACTGACTTCAACCTTTGGAACAGGGTTATTAATAAAGCATGCAATTGAAAGGGGAGCTAAAAAAATTATTTTAGGTCTTGGCGGCAGTGCTACCAACGATGGCGGCACGGGAATATTATCAGCCCTCGGTTTTCAATTGATCAGTAAAAGCGGTTCTCTCCTGCAAGCATCAGGTGAAAACCTTTTAGCTATCCAAAAAATCATCCCGGCTCCTTTTATTCCTTCAGTAAAATTTGAAATTGCCTGTGATGTACAAAATGTTTTGTATGGTCACCAGGGGGCAGCTTATATCTACGCTCCTCAAAAGGGTGCTGATAAAGAGCAGGTTGAATTTTTGGACAAAGGATTAAAAAACCTGGCTGATATATTAAAGGAGCAAACAGGAAAGGATATCTCGAAAATTCCAGGCACAGGAGCTGCCGGTGGTATTGCTGCGTGCTTGTTGTCTTTCTTCGATGTAAATATGAAAAAAGGAATAGAGCTGATAACGGAAGCTGGTGATATTGAAAATGAAATTTCCGGCGCTGACCTTATCATTACCGGGGAGGGGAAAATAGATGATCAGAGCGGCGAAGGAAAAGTGGTGGGTTATATAGCTGCATTAGCAAAGAAATATGGTGTTCCTTGTATCGGATTATGTGGTATAACCGAATTAGATAAAACCGGAAGTAAAAAAATGGGGTTAAAAAAAATAATAGCCTTGCAGGATGGAAGTGTAACCAATAAAGAAGCAATGAATAATGCCGCTGCTTTATTGCAGGAAAAGGCGGCTGCGATTTTTACTTTTTTATGAAACAAGCGTTTTACCCGTTCTGAAGCAAGTCCCTTTGAAAATAGCCACTATATGATCTCGTTGATTGGTAATGCTGATATGGTAAAGCCCGGTTGATTTTCCATTATGTATTTCTTTGGCTTCAGCTACCAATTCATCTCCGACATGAACTGGTTTGGTAAAATTAATCGCCGTATCAAGCGCCACGGAAAGATTATTCCGGTTATTACAGGCAAAAGCGAAACAGCTATCGCCTAATGAAAAAGCAATACCACCATGAACAATGCCCAGGCCATTAATCATTTCTTTTCGTACCGTCATTTTAATTTTACTATAACCCTCCCTTATTTCAAGTACTTCTATTCCCAGCCATTGACTGAATAAATCCTCTTTCATAATTTTGTCAACTACCTGTTTTGCTTTTTCATCGTTTGCCATATATGAATTTCAAATTACCGGGACGGGTTCAAAAATATTTTTAAAGTCAAATGCGTAGACAGATGGACCATTTTTTTGTAAAAAAGCTAAACGTTCTACGGCTTCATCCAGCGAAGGAATAGAGCCTGCAGGGATATTCCATACTACATAGTATGCCTGACCGAAATTCTCAAACCATTTTTTCCTGTCTTTCATGACGGCGGTATGTGCGGATTTGTAAACAAAGTTTTTCAAATCATCCGCGCTTTCCCAAACAGAAAAATTAACAATGATGCGTTCGTCATGATAGGGATTGTAAGACGTAGCATTGCCACCATCTAATTTTAACCGCCAGACAAACCCCTTGCTTTGTTCTGACAATGCATTGATAGCATCCAGTTGGGCGACAAATTCTGCCATAATTGGGTCATCAATATCTTTGCCCAACATGGCAGCAATATTTAATTGGGCTATATGCCAATTTCCGGTCTCCATAAATTATTCTCCTTTAAATAACGGGTTTCTTTTTTCTAAAAATGCATTGACTCCTTCTTTATAGTCTGCTGTCTGAGCGGCTTTCTGCTGAAAAATATCTTCATCATGTAATTGCTCTTCAAAACTTGTGGTGAATGACATCTTTAAGACCTGTTTCGTATAAGCTAAACCCTTTGTTGGCATTTGGGCAAGATATGCCGCAATGTTCTTGGAGTTTTCAGCAAATGTTTCATCGGGAAATGTTTTATATATCATTCCCATTTTTTCTGCATCCGCGGCGGAAACTTTTTCTCCGAGCATCATTAGGGCAGATGCTTTTTGCCAGCCGATCAATCGCGGTAAGGTATGAGTGCCACCACTGTCGGGTATCAAACCTATTTTTGAAAAAGCCTGTATGAAAGATGCTGATTCGCTGGCAACAACTATATCGCAACACAAAGCGATATTGGCCCCCGCTCCGGCAGCTACTCCATTGACAGCGGCCACTACAGGTTTTTCCAGTTTCTTTATTCTTGTTACGATGGGATTATAATGTTCGCTTAAAATCCTTTTCATGCCTGGTCCTTTCGGATCTGTTACTTCGGCGAGATCCTGCCCCGCTGAAAAAGCTTTGCCAGTACCGGTAATGTACACACATCGAATTTTGTTGCTTTTACACGCATCTAATTTTTCCTGGAGCAGTAAAGCCATTTCCCGGTTAAAGGAATTGAGTTTATCAGGACGGTTGAGCGTAACGAATGCTATGCCGTTATTTATTTCAAAAAGGATGGATGACATTAAAAGTTTTTTACGAAAATACTGATTCCCTGGTTGAATAAAGATGTGCTAGTGACACTTAAAATAATCAAAAGGCTCTTTGCATTCGTCGCATTGATACAAGGCTTTGCAGGCTGTAGAACCAAACTCACTGATACGACGAGTATGATAGGAATTGCATTGGGGGCATTGTACCGTTTCATGGGGTGCAAAAAGATCGTTGTTACAAACCTGCTGCCTGGGATTAGGCGGAGCAATACCGTACGCCTTTAATTTTTGTTTGCCTTCTTCACTCATCCAGTCGGTAGTCCATGCGGGAGACAGAACGGAAGTGATCTTTATTTTTTTAAAACCATTTTCCAGTAAGGCGAGCCGTATATTCATGGCGATCATATCCATTGCTGGACAACCCGTATAAGTAGGCGTAATGACTACTTCAACTCCATCTTCCTGGATTAATACATTTCTGACAATGCCCAAATCCAAAACTGATAAAACTGGAACTTCCGGATCCGGCACATCTTTCAAAATATTCAGGATGGCATCAACAGATATGTTATTCGCCGCTACCATGTTGCTGTAGGATAAGCTCTTGCTACGGATTGCAATTCTTTTAAAATTTTGTCAAGCTGTTCGCTGTGTTTTCCTTCTTTTCCTCCTGTTTGTATTAATGAAGTGGAGGGAACGGTTAACCCGGCTTCACCAAAAACCTCTTTCACTTTTTTCATCCAGTTTTCTTTTAATGCTATAACATCAGCGCCAATTCCATCGTTTAACATTTGTAACTCATAAGCCGCCGGTATAAACATTTCACCGGTATAACTCCACAACTCATCAATAGCTTTAAGCATTCGTGTATGACTTTCTTCCGTTCCATCGCCCAACCGTATCACCCATTCACTACTCCATCGGAGATGATAGGCAATTTCTTTTAATGCTTTAACAGCGATCGCCGCTATCTGTTCGTCCTTACTTTCTTTTAATCTTTCAAATAATTTTTTTTGGTAAGCGCTGAATAAAAATTGTCGCAAAATGGTTTGGGCCCAATCACCCTTGGGTTGTTCAACAAGTAAAATGTTTTTAAAATCAGGGCTGCCGCGAAAGTATGCAAAGCTATCTTCGGTAGAATTATCTCCTTTTATCAAGGCTGAATATTGATAAAAATTTCTCGCTTGCCCGATCAGGTCCAGAGAAATATTAGTAATAGCAATATCCTGTTCCAATACAGGTCCATGTCCGCACCATTCACTGTTCCGGTGACCAAGTATTAAGGCACTGTCTGCAAGATGTAATGTATAGTCAAATAAATTTTGATTCATAATTCCTTCTTATTAAAGAGAAAAACTACATATGTCCTACTTCGTCAGGCAGATCATAAAATGTTGGATGGCGATATACTTTGTCATTCGCCGGCTCGTATAATTGTTCTGCTTCGTCAGGACTGCTGGCATGAATGTATTTGCTTTCTACAGCCCATATACTTACTCCTTCCATTCTTCTTGTATATACATCCCTTGCATTTTCGATAGCCATTTGCGCATCAGCCGCATGCAGGCTACCTGCATGTTTATGATCGAGACCCTGTTTACTGCGTATAAATATTTCCCACAAAGGCCATTCGGCCCCCCCACCTCCGCCAGTTGGCGGAGGGATTTTGGAAGAGTCTGATAATTCGTTACTACCTCCGCTGTCTTCCGGAATATCTCCGTAGTAATATTTTCTTATGGCAATATTCATTTGAGTGTATTTGATTTGCACAATAAAATCGCTCACCGCAAAGGTCTTGAATTTATTTCAGGAATAATACCCTGATAGCTATTCAGTATAAAAGAGTTTATGAAAGCCGCCACAAACAAATACCTTAAGTTTGCTATTGGTTTTCAAAGACGATTTACATTACTGCGGTAAAGAAATTAGCGATCAATAGCCTGTGATCCTATTCCCGGTTGAGCCCTGTTTTTTAAACTTTTATAATTGTCCTGAATTATGAAAAAGCTGCCAAAAAAACTAAACTATATTTTTTTGTTTGTTTTAGGAATACTGCTGTCATGCAAACAAAAAAATAATCAACCATTAACCGAAGACATAAAGGCCATCAACCTGAAAAAAGGCCCGGTTATTTTATGCGGCCCGGCCGACAAAGAAGTGGGTAATGTGGCCTTTGCTATTTCGGTCGGAGAAAAGATACAAAAGGAATTCAATTTCGCTGCGGCTTTATTACATTCATTTGAGTATGATGAAGCGGAAAAAGTATTTGCAAAGATCATTGATGAAGATCCAAATTGTGCCATGGCCTATTGGGGAGTAGCCATGGCTAACTTCCATCCACTATGGACGGCACCAGAAGAGCCGGAGTTGAAAAAAGGTTTAAAATCCCTGGAAATAGCCGGATCAATCAGTCAAAAAACTGTAAGAGAGTCCGATTATATTGAAGCATTGACTCAATTTTATAAGGAATCAGATAAGATGGATCATCGTACCCGCTGCATCCGTTATGAAAGGGCCATGGAAGCTTTATATAAGAAATACCCTGAAGATAAAGAGGCAGCTGCGTTTTATGCATTGGCTTTGGATGCATCCGCCGATCCTGCGGACCAAACTTTTGCCAATCAAAAAAAAGCAGGAGAAATATTAAATAGTATTTATCCTAACGAACCCAATCACCCCGGAATCATTCATTACATCATTCATACGTATGACTATCCCGGACTCGCCCATTTAGCATTGGCTGCTGCCAGGAAATACGCGTCTGTTGCACCCGCCTCCGCCCATGCGCAGCACATGCCATCACATATCTTTACAAGATTGGGACTGTGGGATGAAGCTGTTCAATCGAATATCGCTTCTACCACATCTGCGAAATGCTATGCGGAAACCGCTGGCATTAAGGGACATTGGGATGAAGAACTGCACGGTATAGATTATTTAATGTATGCTTATTTGCAAAAGGGAGATACAAAATTGGCAAAGGAACTGTTAGATTATTTTAGAACGATCAAAGAAGTATATCCTGATAATTTGAAAGTGGCTTATTCGTTTGCTTCAATCCCTGCCCGTTTTTTATTAGAAAATAAAATGTGGAAGGATGCCGCTTCACTTGAAATAAATCCGGCCAACTTCCTTTGGGAAAAATTTCCCTGGCAAAAAGCAATTTTTCATTTTACCAGGTGTTTAGGTGCGGCTCATACTAACCAGCTTGACCTCGCAAAGTCAGAATGGAATGAACTAAACCGCCTGCACGATAAATTGGTAGAACAAAAAGAAAAATATAAAGCCAACCAGGTGGATATACAACTCAAGGCATCGCAGGCCTGGATACAAATGCAGCAAGGAAAAAATAAAGAGGCATTGGATAATATGACCCTTGCTGCTGATATGGAAGACAAAACAGAAAAGCATCCCGTTACGCCGGGTGAAGTATTACCAGCAAGAGAATTACTGGCGGATATGCTGATGGAAATGAATAAGCCTGCGCTGGCCCTTGAAATGTATGAAGCGAATTTAAAAAGGCGACCTAACCGGCATAACAGTGTATATGGTGCGTGGATGGCGGCCGAAGCATCCGGTAAAAAAGAATTGGCAAAAATCTATTCCAAACAATATCTTGATATCACAGGAAAAAATATTTCAGAAAACCCGAAACTCATTTCAGCCATTGCTGTGCCGAAAAATAATTAGCAGTACTGTTTATTGCTTTAAACTGTTAACCCCTGATGTGATAAGCTTTGGGTTGCACAAAAGCACGGATGCCCTGGTATGATAAAGTGGCGCCAAGCCCGGAATGTTTGCGACCTGACCAGGGCAAGGATGCGCTAACCCTGTCACAACAATTCCAGTAAACAGTACCGGTGTTAATTTGTTTCATTAAAGCTTCAGCCCTTTCAAAACTTTTTGAATAGATAGCAGCGGTAAGTCCGTAATCCGTATCCTGCATTAATTGTAACGCTTCAGTATCATCTTTTACTTTTTGTATCCCGGTAACAGGACCAAAAGATTCTTCTTTCATCACTTTCATTTCATGACTCACATTTACAAGCACGGTCGGTTGTATAAAATATCCTTTACCTGTTATTTCATTATCACCGGATAAAATAATAGCCCCTTTATCTTTTGCATCTTTGATCTGCGCCAGTAAAAATTCTTTTTGTTCCTTCCTGCTTAAAGGTCCAATTTCAGTGGAAGGATTTAACGGATCGCCGATAACCATTTTACTGGCTTGGTCCGTATAAGATTTTACAAACTGATCATATATTTTTTCATGCACATAAATTCTTTCTACAGCGCAACAGCTTTGTCCGTTGTTGTAAACTACACCTTCTAATGCCGCAGCAGCAACCTGATTGATATCGGTCACATCATCCATTACGTACAAGGGGTCTTTACCACCCAGCTCCAGTTGACAGGGGACTAATTTTGATGCGACCTTTTCTGCAATGTATTTACCGGTGCGGTAACTGCCGGTGAAGAAATAGCCACTTAAAGGAAGTTGAAGCAGCTGTTCTCCCACATCGCCTTTACCAATCGCAACTTGAAAAACATTTTCAGGAACGCCTGACTGATACAACAATTTTTGAATAGCTAAACCGGTTAAGGAGGCATATTCGGATGGTTTATAAAATACAGCATTTCCCCCGATCAATGCCGGAATAAATACATTGACTCCAACGAGGTAAGGATAATTCCATGCGGAAATATTGGCGATGATTCCAAGAGGCTCATAACTTATTTTTTCTTTGGTAGCGCCTTCAATGGTTATCCATTCATCACTCAGCCATTTGGATGAATTGTCAATAAAAAATTTGATTCGGTTCCTGGCGCCGTTCAATTCGTTATATGATTGCTGCAGTGGTTTACCCATCTCGCTGGTCAATGTTTTGGCCAGCTCATCTTTCTGTTCATCAAGTAGTCCATAAAATTTTTCAATGCAGGCTATCCTTTTTTCCAAAGAAAGAGTTTTCCATTGAGGTTGACCGGTTTGTAATAATTTATACTTAGCGGCGATTGTTTCCGTGTTGTCTTCCGCTATTTCTTTTATCAGTTCTTCTGTTGCCGGGTTAATGATTTTCATGTGTTAATTTTATTCTTTTTTAGCCACATGGAATTCGACATAAAAATTTTCATCGCGATCAGTATGTCCCGATAGCTATCGGGATGCCCGAAAATTTTTATGTCTCATTTCATTTTTTCGTCATTGATTTTTTTACTTCTTCAACAAACCGGTCCCTGATAGCTTTTGATACCGGCGAATTTTCCAGGTTAAATTTATACATCCTTTCCGGGTGCCATTGAACGGCCAGTAAAAAAGGCTTGCCACCTGGATGTTCTCTTTCAAAACCTTCTGCCAGGCCATCATCTGATTGACAATTTATTTTTAAGCCCTCGCCTGGTTTGTCAATTGTTTGATGGTGAGCACTATTTACTACCAGTCTGCCGGCTTGAACTATATCGTGCAGAATGGTTCCTTCTTCGATATCCAAACCATGCGCTTTATCTTTTTGAATATGATTAATAATCTCCGCTTTATGAATTTTGTTGGGTTCATCTCCTAAATCCTGTTTCAGGGTTCCATTATAGATGCAATTTATCAATTGAAATCCGCGGCATATACCTAATACAGGCTTGTTTGTTTCCTGAGCCAGCCGGAAGAGTGCGATTTCAAATTCGTCTCTTTGTTCGTTAAATTTTTTTGGTGAATGAGAATAATTTATTTTTTCGCTTTTGTAAAATTTCGGGTGAATATCCACACCACCTGACAATATTAAAGCATCATAATTTACTATTGTGTCGGCCGTATTATCTTGTTCAGATAAACGGATGACTTCAATATCATCATTGCCTCTTAGCCATTTTATATAATTCTGGTGTTTTTCCTCAATGCCGGTATGCGTTAATCCAATTTTCATTCAGTAATATTTATAAAGCAGCCATGTACAGCTCCTTAAAATCCTGCCTGCTTACCGGTTTTGGATTATTGGGATGAGCGAAATCGGCAAAGGCCAGATCGGCCAGTGTATCTAAATGTTCTTGCTGCACTTTTATATCTCTTAACCTGTGTGGGATGTTGATCCTTGAATTGAGTTCAAATAAATAGTTGACCACGGCTTCACCGGTTTCTTCTGTCAATTCCAACGTTCTGGCAATACGGCGGAATTTATCTTCAAACCCTGCAATGTTAAATTGCATGCCATAGGGTATGTTCACCGCATTGGCGAGGCCATGATGCGTATCTAATAAAGAAGAAAGCGGGTGGGCTAATGAATGCACTACGCCCAATCCTTTTTGAAAAGCGATGGCGCCCATTATGGAAGCGATCAGCATTTTACTTCTTGATTGAAGATCGGGATGATTGGTAGCTGCTTCCAATGAATCCTTTATCAATGAGATTCCTTCAAGCGCAATACCATCACAAATAGGATGCGGATTTTTTGCAAGGAAGGCCTCCATATTATGTGTCAGTGCATCCATGCCGGTGGCGGCTGTAATAAAGGGAGGTAAATCCATAGTCAATACAGGATCGGCAAAAACAATTTTGGCTATAAGCTTCGGAGAGAACAAGATTTTCTTTTGATGAGTTTCATCATCAGAGATAATAGCGCTGCGACCTACTTCACTGCCGGTACCTGCAGTAGTAGGAATGGTAATAAAATGCGGAACATCGTTGGTGACATACACATCGCCACCAATTAAATCATCATATTTAAAAAGATCTTCCCGGTGATTAATACGTAAGACAATGGCTCTTGCTACATCCAAAGCGGCGCCACCGCCAATTCCGATAATGCAATCCCTGTTGGTACTATCCCAAACATCAGTGCCTTTGTACACATCCGACTTCACCGGGTTTTTATGTATATCATGAAATACTTCAACTGAAATATTTTTATTCTGCAGATCGCCGACGATGGCTTTGAAAAAAGATAATTGCGCAATGTTCGGATCAGTGACGATCAATGGGGCTTTTAAATTATTTTGTTGCAGGTAAGCCGGTAATTCTTTGACCGCTCCTGCGCCGAAACGGATAGTAGTCGGGAAATTATATTGATATACTTTATCAAATGTCATAGATATTTTTTTTGTTTGCCACGAATTACACGAATTTTCACAAATGAGCTAGGGGGCTTTGGGTTATATGATCTCGAAGTATCTTTTCAATTCCCAATCGGTAACCACTTTTGAAAATTGCCGCCATTCCCATTCCCTGGTACCGGTAAAATGATTGACAAAATTTTCTCCAAATAGCTCTTTTGCAATGGTGGATTCTTTCATGGCCTGTGTGGCTTCCCATAAGTTTTTGGGAAGAGTTCCGTTTTTGGTGTCTGTATAACCACTTCCTTTGGTGGGCGGTATTTTTAATTTCAATTTATTTTTAATGCCATACAATCCTGTAGCCAAACAAGCCGCCATGGCCAAATAGGGATTGGAATCAGATCCCACCACTCTTGTTTCCAATCTTGTCGATTTGGGATCTCCAGCTAAAACTCTCAATGCAGTGGTACGGTTATCTATCGCCCAGGTCAATGTGGTTGGCGCCCAGGCCCCTTCTACCAATCTTTTATAACTATTGACTGTGGGAGCATACATCGGAAGAATATGCGGCAAACAATGCAACTGACCTGCGATATAACTTTCCATTAAGGCGCTGATTCCTGTTTTATTTTTTGTATCAAAAAATAAATTCTCTTTTCCTTTAGCTGACCACAGACTTTGGTGAACATGGCCGCTGCAACCTGGTAAGTTTTCATTCCACTTAGCCATGAATGAAGCAATAATGCCATGGCGATGTGCAATTTCTTTTACACTGCTTTTAAAAATAACGGCGCGATCAGCGGCTTCGAGAATTTCCGAATACAGCATAGCTGCTTCGTATACACCGGGGCCTGTTTCGGTATGAATGCCTTCCAGTGGCACATTCATTTTTTTCAATGAATCAAACAGGTCATGAAAGTAATTTCCTTCCTGTGAGGCACGAAGTACTGAATACCCAAACATACCCGGCGTCATCGGTTGTGGATTACGAAAGCCATTCTTATATAACTCTTCCCTGTTGTCGATAAAGTTGAACCATTCAAATTCCTGGGAGAAATAAGGAATATAACCGGCTTTGGTTGCTTGTTGTTGTACCTGTTTCAATAAAGTTCTTGGACAAACTGCGGAAAGATTTTTTTCATTACTGAAATCAGCTAAGAAAAAAGGCAGGTCATTTTCCCAGGGAATTTGCCGGAACGTCTGCAGGTCTATCGTTGCTATTGCATCCGGATAACCCGTATGCCACCCAGTTACTGCTGCATTATCATAAGCCACATCCGCGGCATCCCAGCCAAAAACTACGTCGCAAAAGCCAAAACCTTTTTCAGCCACAGATGAAAATTTTTCAAAACTGATCACTTTACCACGAAGGATACCATCAATGTCGGTGACGGCCAGTTTTACTTTCTCGGTATTTGCAGCCGCTAATTTTTGCAAAAGCTCTTTATTAGTTGGAGGGTTCGCCATGGATTCTGTTTTTTACAGCCAAATGAAACCAAATATAAGAAAGGGCGAGTATGCCGAAGTAAATTAATGCCAGTTTACCATTAAGAGTCGTCATGGCAATCAAAGAAACAAAAGCGATAACAAGAGCAATAACGGGAAAATAGGGATAAAAAGGCACTCTGAACGGACGGGCCATATCTGGTTCTTTCTTTCGTAACGCTATTACTGTTATCATAGAAAGCACATATAATGTCAAGGCTCCAAAACAGGCGATCGTGATTATTTCACTGGTTTTACCGGTGAGTAAAGCAACAATGCCGATGAGCATATTAATGATCAATGCATTGGCCGGTGTTTTAAATTTTGTATGCACTCTTCCGAATGATGGAGGTATGTACTTTACTCTTCCAAATTCAAAAGTAGCACGACCAGCCGCCAGAATAATCCCATGAAAAGAAGCCACCAGGCCCATCAAACCAATGGTGATGAGTAAATGATATAACCAACCGCTCTTACCTGTGATCTGCGCTAATGCCAGTGGTAATGGTGAATCAGAGGTTTCGCCGCCTGGTGATGGATAAACAATTTTCTCCCAACCGCCTACACCCACTGCCCCAAGAAAAGTGAGTACGCATAAAACGATTAATGTTGCCAGTGCTGAACCAAATCCGCGTAAGATATTTTTCTGTGGGTTGATTGTTTCTTCAGCAACATTCGCTACACCTTCAATAGCCAGGAAAAACCAGATCGCGAAAGGGATAGCAGCCCATACGCCTTCCCAACCAAAAGGGAAAGCATTCAGCTTTAAGTTGTTTATTTCAAAATGCGGTAAAGTGACTCCGGCAAAAAGCAACAACTCAAAAACGGCGAATACGGTGATGATTAATTCAAATGCCGCGGCTGCTTTTACACCATATATATTCAATGCGGTAAAAATGATATAGGCGGTAATGGCAATTGCCTCAACAGGTATTCCCGGGAAAAAAATATGAAAGTAGGCGCCGATGGCCGCGGCAATGGCCGGTGGGGCGAAAACAAATTCGATAATCTGCGACATGCCGGCAATGAAACCCCAATCCTTGCCAATACCACGGTTGGCATAATCAAATACACCGCCAGCTTTTGGAATGGCGCAAGCCAGTTCTGTGTAGGAAAAGGTAAAAGTGATGTAAAGGATAATAATGAAAAAGGTAGCGATGGCTAATCCGTAAGTGCCTCCGGCTGCCAGGCCGAGATTCCAGCCAAAATACATTCCCGAGATAACATAACCGACACCCATGCCCCAAAGCATCAGTGGGCCAAGGCTTCGGGATAATTGAGAAGTGGATTCAGCCGGTTTTTGCGACATAGTTGGTTTATAACTAAAGATAGCGGTTTAGTTGATTAGTTAAAAGTTGACTCATTGATAAGAAGTTGAACCACATCTCAACTTTTAACTTGTCAACCCATCAGGCTGCTTCCTGTTTCTTTTGCCTTTTAGTGGCATAAGCCGTCGCCGCTTCTCTCACCCAGGCACCTTCTTCCCACGCTTTTTTTCTGGCTGCTAATCTTTCTTTATTACAAGGGCCGTTTCCTTTTACTACGTTCCAGAATTCTTCCCAATTGATTTCTCCAAAATCATAATGTTTGCTTTCCTCATTCCATTTCAACTCAGGATCAGGTAATACCATATTCAATACTTTCACCTGTTCCGCACACATGTCTACAAAGTTTTGTCGCAGCTCATCATTGGTTTTTCGTTTGATCTTCCATTTCATACTCTGATCTGAATTGGTGCTTTCGCTATCCTTTGGGCCAAACATCATCAGTGAAGGCCACCACCATCGGTTGATGGCATCCTGGCACATGGCTTTTTGTTCTTCCGTGCCTCTTGATAGGGTCAACAATATTTCAAAACCCTGGCGTTGATGAAAACTTTCTTCTTTGCAAATTCTCACCATCGCTCTTGCATACGGTCCGTGTGAAGTCCGGCAGAGCATTACCTGGTTTAAGATAGCCGCCCCATCAACCAGCCAGCCGATAGCGCCGATGTCAGCCCATGTCAGCGTGGGATAATTAAAAATGGAAGAATATTTAGCCTTGCCGCTGTGCAGGTCATTGATCATTTGTTCCCTGGTAGTGCCCAGCGTTTCTGCCGCGGAATATAAATACAAACCATGTCCCGCTTCGTCCTGTACCTTGGCCAGTAAAATCGCTTTTCGTTTTAGTGAAGGGGCCTTCGTTATCCATTCTCCTTCCGGCAGCATCCCTACTATTTCGCTGTGGGCATGCTGGCTGATCTGGCGTACCAATGTTTTACGATAGGCGTCGGGCATCCAGTCTTTTGGCTCGATCTTTATTTCACTGTCAATTTTTTCCTGGAATATGCTTTCTAAATCCTGGAGGGGCATGGGTAATGGAATTTTGAATAACGAATTTACTAAATAACCCGCAGAGGTTCAATAAGCATATTACATACCTGATTGGGGCTTTTACAAATAAAATCAATGGTTCCGCTCAGTATGATTTTTTGATTTATATGAAAAGTATAATTTACAAAGAATGGCTATCAACGATGATTTTAAAGACAATAGCAGAATTGTACCCGACACTTCATGAAATGATTTAAAAGTATAACTTTAACAATTGTTAGATATTTGATCTAACTTAGTATAACTGCTTAGAAAAAAATATTTGGATTGCCTGCTAATGACCTCCATACAACAGTTCAGTTGAAAGAACTGCAAATAAGGGTTGCCAAAGGAGATGAAATGGCATTCACCCAGCTTTATTTGCATTTCGGCAAAAAGCTAATTCAGTTTGCCGTATCACTGGTTCGTTCAAAAGAAATAGCCGAGGAATTGGTAGAAGACGTCTTCGTAAAATTATGGGGCAACCGTAACAATCTTACTGAAATTGAAAGCCTGACGGTTTATTTATATGTCGCGGTAAAAAACAGGTCATTGAATTCACTCTCACAAAAAGCAAAAGAATTAATTACCGCTCCTTTTGATTACCTCGATACAACATTAGATGAATTTGCATCAGATCCTTATGATATTATGATCACTTCGGAAATGATGGCCAGTATGCAGCAGGCCATTGATGAATTACCTCCACGGTGCAAGATGATCTTCAAATTGATACGGGAAGATGGGCTTAAATACAAAGAAGTAGCTGATATCCTGAATATCTCTGTAAACACGATAGATGTGCAAATGGCGATCGCGGTCAGGAAAATATGCACAGCCCTCCATATAAAAAACTCCTCAAAATTCCGCCAACAACTTTCTTCGTCTGCTGAAAAAAAAGAATTTTAAAAAAAACGGCCTGGCGCTTAGTAGATGATTTCCTTTTTGCTGTCTTTCAAAATACAACATCGACTGCTGCCTGGAAACTCCTGAAAAAATATGGTATCTTATAGCCAGAGTGCTAAATGCCGAAGCTTCGCCTTCCGAACAGGAAGAGCTTAATAACTTATTAAGCCAGGATGAAGCTCTTCAACAACAATATGATCTCCTCGTAAGAATCTGGAAAGAAAAAAACGATAATGTTAAGGACGAAGATAATGTCAATGCCAGCGATACTATTTCAAGGATAATAAGCCGGGCAGGTATTGAAAGCGACGATGCTGAGATGGTAATCCGGCGAAAAAGACAAAGGCGCAGAAGAAACATTTCTTTAGCAACTTTTTCTTTGTTTAGTTTGGCAGTAGCGGGATGGTTTTGGAAAAATAATAGTGTATCATCTGCAATTATAGAAAAGCCGGTTAAAGAAATAAGTATAACACAAAACGGGAGCAGAACCCGTTCTTTATTAGCCGATGGAACTACAGTCTGGCTGAATGTGGGTTCAAAATTATTTTATGAAAATGACTTTAACGGTACTACCCGTGAAGTGAGATTGGAAGGCGAGGCATTCTTTGACGTAGTAAAACAATCCAGCCGGCCATTCATTGTTCATACTTCAGGGATTGATATCAGGGTTTTAGGAACAGCTTTTAATGTTAAATCATACCCTGAGGATAAAAATGTTGAAACAACGTTGTATCGTGGATTGGTGCAGGTTGTACGTCATGAGGATTCTTTAAGTAAACCCATACAGTTAGTCCCTAATCATAAACTTATTCTTCCCAAACAGGCAGCTATCGAAACTATAAAACTGTCTGAAGATAGAAGACTTTCTGTAAAGGAACCTGCAAGCCCCAATATAACTCCTATTGATAGCACTAAAAAGGAAAGCGAAAGAATTGAAACTGCCTGGGTGTATAATCGTATAGAATTCCAGGGTGATAGTTTTGAAGAAGTCTCTAAAAAACTGGAAAGATGGTACAATGTAACTATTGTCTTTACAGATGAAAGATCAAAACAACTAAGTGTTACGGGCTCATTCGAAAAGGAAACAGTTGATCAGGCATTTGCCGCGCTAAAAGTAGCTTTCCCGATTAATTATAAAATAACTAATCATGAAATATTTGTTGAATCATCTAAATAACCTTCACCCAAAATGACCTCGTGCGTCCTCTCCATCTTTCGTCAAGCTCGGTAGAGAGGGGTAAAAAACGGAGAATGTTGGCGCATTCCCCGTATAAAAAAAGAAGGCTAAACAAAAATTAACCAACCTGTCAGAGTCGGATTGTCTAACCCCTAATATGCTAAAAATATGAAATGTTTCTTAACGGTTCTTAAAAAACCGTTGCAATCAAAAGTTCTGCTTGCTATGAAACTGACTATGCTGCTGCTGCTGTTTTTTACACTGAATGTTTCTGCCACTGGTTTTGGTCAGGATAAGATCAGTTTAAAGGTAAAAAAAGCGGAAATCAGTGGTGTTCTTCGTTCTATAGAACAGCAGACCAACTACCGCTTCCTGTACAATAATAACCTGGAAGATATCCGGGAAAAAGTTTCACTTACCGTAAAAGAAGCCGGTATCAGCGATGTAATGAACCTTTTACTGGAACGAACTAATTTATTATACCAGGTGATGAATGATAACCTGATCGTAATAAAAGAAGATCCTAATGCGCCGGTAGATGTTACTGTGCGAGGTAAAGTTACCGGGGAAGGCGGCGCACCATTGGTTGGGGCTTCCGTACAGGTAAAGGGGACTAATACTGGTACTTCCACCAATAGTGAAGGCAATTTTTCAATTAATGTGCCTGATGCGAATTCAACCTTGGTGATATCTTCAGTAGGATACGATTTGCAGGAAGTAGCGCTGGCTGGTAAAACAGACGTCAATGTTTCGCTTGCGCTGTCGACTAAAGTAATGGACCAGGTAGTGGTAATCGGATATGGTACGGCAAGCAAAAGAGACCTGACAGGTTCTATCGTAAAAATTTCAGGTAAAGAAGTTGCTGACAAACCCAACACAAACCCTGTGGCTTCTTTGCAGGGTAAAGTGGCAGGTTTATATGTGGTTAACAATGGTACACCCGGTAAAGAACCAGATATCCGTATTCGTGGTACACAAAGTATCGGGCAGGTAAAGCCTTTGTATATAGTGGATGGTATTTTCCAGGACAATATCGACTATATTAATCCTAATGATATAGAATCAATCGAGGTAATGAAAGATCCTTCTTCACTGGCTATCTTCGGAGTAAGGGGCGGAACAGGTGCGATAGCCATTACTACGAAAAGAGCGAAGGCGGGCCAGACAACAATCAGCTATAATGGCACGTACGGATTCAAAGACCTCGTTGACAAACTTAAATTGGCAAGTGCTGCTCAGTTTGACGAGCTATTCGATGAAGAAAATGCAAATAACGGGGTTCCCACTCCTGATTATACAGCTCTTAAAGGAAAAAATAATACAAATTGGATTGACGCTGTAACGAGGAAAGCGAATTTTCAATCACATAATATCAGCATGTCGGGAACCAGCGATAAGAACAAGTTTAATTTTGGTGTAGGATATATCGGCGATGAAGGCATTGTGATCAGGGAAAAGCTGGAAAAATTCCTTATTTCTTTTAGCGATGAATATAAAATTAATAGTGCGATAAAAGTCGGATTAAACTTAAATGCGTCCCGCCAGGAAAATCCTTATGATGCCACTGGCGTTCTGGACCAGGCCCGTAAAGTAATGCCACATATATCCGCACAACCCAAAACGTTTAGGGTAAGGGACCTCTATCGTACGGTATATGACTCAATTGATATTCCGATCTATTCAGGATTGTTCTTACAGGGATCAGGTGTTGTAAATCCTGTTTTAGAGGTGGAGAATACATGGGATAAAGTAATTAACAGGGAAAACAGGTATGTAGGAAGCTTTTTCGCCGATGTGAGTTTCCTGAAAAATTTTAATGTAAGGGCAACCTGGTATGCGGATGTAAGCGATGTAAATAAGAGAAAATACAACCCGATGTATTATGCTTATAATCCTATAGATAATACCCCATATTTGTATACGGCTCCAGATTTACAATCGCAAACAACAAGCCTGGAACAGAACATTGATAACTACAAAAAATTCCAGCAGGATTATATTCTTACTTACAGGAAAAGATTCGGAGATCATTCATTGACGGCCATGGGCGGCTTTACAACTTTCTCCTATAGGGAAGAAAAAAACTACGCAAAGTCTACCGCAGGAGGCGCTGCGACCGCTTTGCAGATTCCTAACAATCCTGATAAATGGTATATCACAAACAATTTTGGTAAAGTGCTGGAGGGTGATGCATCGGGCAGTGCCGGGGAATTCACCACCGTTTCTGTGCTGGGCCGTTTCTTATATAATTATCGCGGCAAATATTTTCTAAACGCATCAATCAGGGATGACGCTTCATCCCGTATTCCTGAAAAAAACAGGCACCAGCAATTTTGGGCGGTTGGGGCCGCGTGGGAGGCAAGCAAAGAAGAGTTTATGCATAGCCTGGATTTTCTCAATTACCTGAAAGTTAAAGGATCTGTGGGAGTTTTGGGCAACCAAAGTACCTATGGCATAGTAACCAACTATCCCTTCTACCCGGGGATTAGATCAGGTGGTGGGGAACAGGCTATATTTGGTAGTCTTGCTTATTTGTCAGCCAACCCAGCCTACTTGAAAAACCCCGATTTGAAATGGGAGACGATAGATTCTTATGATATAGGCCTCGAACTGGCTGCATTGAATAATCGCCTTCATTTCGAATATACTTATTATAATAAAGTTACCAAGGACATGATGTCCTATATTAATCTGAGTTCATTGGGTTTATTCGATATCCTGGTAAATGGCGGTGAAGTTAAAAACTGGGGCCATGAATTTTCAGCAGGCTGGAATCAGAATATAACCAAGGATCTTGTTTTGACGATAAACGGCAATATCACATTCATGAAGAATAAAGTGGTAAGCCTCGCAAAAGAATTGCCTAATGGTATTATCATCGATGCCCGCGCCAATAATGGTTCAGCTGAAGCGAGGACGATGCCAGGCGAGCCCATTGGCTCTTTCTACGGATATGTAGTAGACGGTCTTTATCAAACCGATCTGGACAGGCTGGTGTCACCATTTGCGGGTGGTGTTGGCAGTTATTTGAACGGAGATTTTAAATTCAAAGATGTTAATGGTGATGGCGTTATTACAGCTTCAGACAGAACGATCATAGGGAACCCCTCACCTGATTTTATGTATGGTGGTGCCGTAGGTCTGAAATTTAAAAACTTTAATCTCGATGTTGATTTTGGAGGCGTATATGGTAATGAAGTGTTCCGGGTATGGGGTGCGCTGGAATCTCCTTTCCAAAGGGTGAATTATCCTGAGCTCAAAACTGCCCGGTGGCATGGTGCCGGTACTTCCAATTGGGAGCCAATTATCAGTGCGGGTCATCGATTTAACTACAATGGCTCTACCTACAATATAGAAGATGGAAGTTATTTCAGGCTGAGAAATATACAACTGGGTTACGATGTTAGGAGCAGAACGTTGTCAAAAGCCAAAATAAAAAGCCTGAGGTTATTTGTAAATATTCAGAATTTAAAGACCTGGAAACATAATAATGGCTACACAGCCGAATTTGGCGGCTCAGCTACAGCGTTTGGATTTGACGAAGCAGGCGGAGCTATACCACGGGTGACTACATTTGGACTAAACCTTAATTTCTAAGAAATAATAGATGTTGTGCAATATTTTAAATGGAATATTATGAAAGCAATAAAAACTTTATTTTATATAACCCTTGCCATAGTTGTTTTTTCGGGTTTAGCAGGGTGTAAAAAATTCCTTGACAGGAAACCTCTGTCAGGCACCCTGGATGACTTTGGATTGGAGCAGCAGACAATGGGCCTGTACAGGATTACAAGAGATTACACAGCTTTTAATAGTTTGCCCTGGATTGATTTTCACAGTATCAGGGATGATGATGCTATAAAGGGTAGCTCCGCTACGGATGGCGCTGAAATTAACGCGGAGTTTGAAACCTTTCAATATACAAAAGATGATTGGGCCACTAACGACTATTGGAATAATAATTTCTTATTGATTAACTTGGCTAATAACATTTTGCAGACCGCCGAAGTTGGCGGCTTTACAGATGAAATATCAAAGCGAAATGTTGGCGAGGCCAAATTTTTCAGGGCTTATTGTTACTTTAATTTGACAAGGGCCTACGGGGAAGTTCCTTTGTTTACGACTTATAACGCAACACCTCAGGATGCGGTAAAAGCCAAATCACCTGTTGATGAAATTTATGCCGTTATTGAAAAAGATCTGCAGGATGCAGCGGCGGCTTTGCCACTTAATTGGAGTACGGCTACGGGAAATGGTTTTCCCGGCAGACTGACTTCAGGGGCAGCCAATACACTGTTGGCCCAGGTCTATATGTTTCGCTCAAATTTTGCGGGGGCATTGGGGGCTTGTAATACAGTGATTGCTTCAGGTGAGTATTCGTTAGTGCCCTTCCGGGAAATATGGAGAGATGGCCCTGGCGGAGTTGGGAAAAATGGCCCTGAATCTATTTATGAAATACAAGCTTATGTGGGCGCAGGTGGATCACCAGACTTTGGAGCGCCCTATGCGCAATCTCAAAATCCACGGAGAATAGATGGCGGCCCTCCTGAATGGGATCTTGGTTGGGGATGGAATGCACCTTCGGATAAGCTGGAAGGGGATTGGCCGGCTGCTGACCCAAGGAAAAGCAAAACAATCCTTTATTCAGGTCAATTTGATGGCGGCCCTGCCGAAGGAGGTTATGGGTTAACTTTACCGGCTTATCCTTCAATTATGACTCAAAAATTCTGGAGCAAAAAATTATATGCTGATCCAGCGCAAAGAGCAATAACCGGAAAACAAGCCACATGGATTAATCACCGGGTATTGCGTTATGCTGATGTTATTTTGATGAAAGCGGAAGCAGCTAATGAAACCGGGGATGGAGCCACTGCCGCTACTATGATTGAAATGATAAGAGCAAGAGCGAGGGCTGGAAATAATGCCGTTCTTCCCCCGATTGCATTTGCTAGCCAGGATCAAATGAGAACAGCCATCAGGGATGAAAGACGCTGGGAGTTTGCGATGGAGGGAATTAGATTTTATGATTTGGTTCGTTGGAACCAGGCTGAAGCCGTTTTAGGTCCATTGGGCTATACAAGCCGTTGCAAGTATTATCCTATTCCTCAAAAAGCAATTGATCTTACCGGTGGCGTATTAGTTCAAAATCCCGAATGGTAAAAAATATTTTTAACAGTTAAAAAGAATATTATGAAACTATATCAAAGGTTCCTGATACCTGCAACGGCAATAATGTTGTTGACTATAGTCAGTTGCCAAAAAATGAAACGGCCGCCGTTGGGTGATTATCCACAGGATTATACTACTACTCCAACTACACCCTTGCGATTTTTTGCCAGTTTTGATTCCACCAGTGCCGAACAAAGTCAAATCAACAAAAGATTCAGGGACAGTATTTCCAATTACCCAAGTTTTTTCCCCTCAAGTAATGTGAAAGTTATTCCTGGCGTGACGGGTACAGCGGAAAGCGGCGGAAGTCTTGTATATAACAATGCGAACGACTGGGGTGCATCGTCAAGTTTTACGGTGGCTTTTTGGGAGAAAAATACAGTTCCCCAAAATGAGCCGCAATGGTTGTTTACATTACCGTCAAAGGATGGATGGACCGCATCGAACTTTACTGCTTACATAGAACATCAGAATGCAGGATCAACAAGCTCCGATGCAGTAATAAAACTTATCTGGGGCGTGGATGCTGATCAATGGTTCGAGTTTACCGGTGCTAATAGAATGCCGGGAAATATATTAAATAATGAATGGCATCACCTCGCATTTACATATGATGAGACTACTTCCAAATTATCTTACTATGTAGATGGAGCATTGTTAGACGGGTTGCCAAGTAACCTTACAGACGTTACAAAAGGTGGAAACCCACGTGGCCCCGCCCAGTTTGTAACCCCGGTTGGTTTTGTACTTGGTGGATGGAGCAAACACGGTGGATTCGGTGGTGCAGGAGATAGCTGGATACAGCCATGGAAAGGAGGGTTGGATCAATTCAGGCTCTACAACAAGGTTCTTTCAGCAACGGAAATCTCGGCGTTATTCAACAGTAAGATGTAATGATTATTTTTTCATAGTAGCAAGCAGATCATTGGCAAACGACAAAGGGCTGAACATTTTTTCAGCCCTTTTCATTGCTGAAAAAATGACGGGTAATTTTTTTTAGTAAGAAAATGTCAATTGTTTGATCCGGTCTGCACTCAGGTGTTTTATGATTATTTTTAAAAAAATCAATTGCTCATTTATTACAATTTTTATAATTAGTTTTTCACTATTTATATTTTCTAAATGCATATCGGAGCAGGATCAAAGCCCAAAAAAGGTTAAAGTCGTGAAGTATGGTGATTTTGCAGGTTCAGAATCCTGCGGCGGTTGTCATAAGAATATTTATGAAAGCCATATCAATACAGGTCATTACAATACTTCTCAGCCAGCATTAAAAAAACAAATTCTGGGTAGTTTTGAACCCGGTCAAAATACATTTTCATTTAATGCCATGGAGAAGGTAGCCATGGAAAAAAGAGGGGATGGTTATTACCAGGTAGAGTACCTGATGAACGAGGAAAAAAGAAAAAGCAAATTTGATATAACCGTTGGTTCGGGAAAGAAAGGCCAGAGTTATTTATCCTGGAAGAGTAATAGCCTTATCCAGATGCCTGTCACTTATTTTACACCGGAAAGTACATGGTCGGGTAGTCCCGGGTTTAACCCTCAAAAAATTGCTTTTAACAGGGTTGTTACATCACGGTGTCTGGAATGTCATAGTACTTATTTTGAAACAATTTCCGATACGGACAAACACCCGGAAGAGTTTGACAAAAAAAATATCATTTACGGTGTTGATTGTGAAAAATGTCATGGACCGGCGAAGGAGCATGTAAATTTTCATCTTAAGAATCCCTCTGTAAAAGAGGCTAAATATATTGTCAATACGGGAAAATTGCCGAGGCAGTTACAGCTTGATTTGTGTGGGTTGTGTCATAGCGGAAGATTAATTAAAACAAGACCATCTTTTTCTTTCCAGGCCGGCGATAGCCTTTTAGATTTTTTTACCCAACCAAATACGCCTGCCCAGGTTGGTGGCATAGATGTACACGGGAACCAGCTTGGAATGCTTTCGCAAAGTAAATGTTTCATTTCTTCGGGGATGACTTGTCAAAGCTGTCATAATGTGCATGAAAAAGAACAGAACAAGCCTGAACTGTTTTCTCAGCGTTGCGCCGGCTGTCATACGGAAGGCAAGAGCAGGCTGTGCCTATTAACCAAAACTGTTGGAAATATCATTAACAAGAACTGTATTGATTGCCACATGCCTTTACAGCTGTCTCACAGCATAGCTGTTTTCCTTGAAGGAGCAAACGTGCCTACTCCCGCCAAACTCCGTACACACGAGATAAAAATATATAAAGAAGAGTCAGATAAAATACTTGAATTTCTAAAAAAACCGGTAATACATAAAAGAAAGTAGTAAAACAGGATACCTTGTAATATGTATAAACTTTTAATTAATACACAGCGTTGTTTAATCATCTGTATTTTGGTAGCGGCTGCAATTACTTCCTGCAGAAAGGAGGAACATGTTTTCAAACAAATGCCTGCTTCGCAAACAGGGATATCATTCGAGAATAAATTAGACGTCAAACCACTGTTCAATATATTATATTACCTGTATTACTACAACGGTGGCGGAGTGGCGACAGGTGATATTAACAATGACGGTCTCACGGATATTTTTTTCACTGCCAATAGCAAAGGCAACAACAGGCTCTACTTAAATAAGGGAGATTTTAAATTTGAAGACATAACTGAAAAGGCGGGAGTTAAAGGATTGTCTGATTGGTGCACTGGTGTAACGATGGCGGATATTAACGGCGATGGTTTTCTTGATATCTATGTTTCAACAGTCAGCGGCCGCTACAATTTAAAAGGACATAACGAACTCTACATTAATAATAAGAACAACAGCTTTACCGAAAGCGCGGAAAAGTATGGGTTGAATACATCCTGCGCTACTACGCAATCTGGTTTTTTCGATTATGATCATGACGGAGACCTTGATTGTTATATACTGAACCAGTCAACTCATCCCCATGCGAATATCGTTGATACGTCTAACAGGCATAAATATGATACTCTTTCCGGCGACAGGATTTACAGAAATGATATAGATATTTCAGGCCGCTTCACTGACGTTTCAAAAGAAGCCGGGATATATCAAAGCAATCTAGGGTATGGATTGGGGCTGGCGATAGCGGATATGAATAATGATGGATGGGATGACATTTACATAGGAAATGACTTTCATGAAAATGATTATTATTATATCAATAACGGAAACGGTACTTTTTCAGAAAGCGGAGCGAAACATTTCAGGCATTACAGCCGCTTTAGTATGGGAAATGATGTTGCTGATTATAACAATGACGGACAACCCGATGTCATTACCGCGGATATGTTACCTCCCCAGGAAGAAATCGTAAAAACATACGGCAGTGATGAAAACCCTGACGTTTATAAAGTAAAATTGGAAATCCAGGGCTATCAAAAACAATATTCAAAGAATTGCCTGCAAAGAAACAATGGAGATGGCATCAGCTTTAGTGAAACGGCATTGATGAGTGGCGTATCAGCCACAGACTGGAGCTGGGCTCCCCTGTTTGCAGACTTTGATAATGATGGTAACAAAGATCTTTTTATTTCAAGCGGTATCGTAAAACGCCCTGTTGACCTTGACTATATCCGGTTTGTTTCTGATTTAAAAATGAAAGGAATGGACAAGTCAGACAAGTACGACAAGGAAGCGATTGATGCCATGCCGGATGGTGCTTCTCACCCTTTTTTGTTTAAAGGAAATGGGAAAGAAAATTTCATGAATGTGAGCAAGGAATGGGGAACGGAGAGTATGAAAGGTTACTATAACGGAGCATCTTATGCCGACCTGGATAATGACGGAGATCTTGATCTGGTAATTAATTGTATCAATGCACCGGCGACAGTACTAAGAAACAATGCGGCGCCAAAAAACAACCTCGCTGTTTCGCTGGCGGGAAATGACGGAAATACATTTGGAATAGGCGCAAAGGTTTGGCTTTTTTCCAATGGAAATATGCAATATCAGCAGTTTGAACCTACCAGGGGCTTTCAGTCTTCTTCTGAATATAAAGTTCATTTTGGTATCGACAGTCTTAAAGCTGTTGATAGTTTGCTTGTTGTTTGGCCAAATCAAAAATACCAGATGCTAAAAAAAATTTCCGCAGGTATGTTGCAGGTAAAGCAGGAGGCGGCCAAAGACAGCTTTAAATATCAAACTTTTTTTAGACCGGCAAAACAACCATTCGAAGAATTAACCAGCATTGCCGGGTTAAACTGGCGGCATAAGGAAAATGATTTTTTGGATTATAATATTCAATACCTTATTCCACACCAGGAGTCAACCCGGGGACCTAAAATAGCGGTAGCGGATATAAATAGAGACGGGCTTGATGATTTTTACGTAGGTGGCGCCAAAGGTCAGCCGGGTGCCCTGATGATTCAACAGCAAAATAATTCTTTTGTACAGTCAGATACCGCCTTATTTAACAAGTTTGCTATTTGTGAAGATGTAGATGCTGAATTTTTTGACGCCAATGGCGACGGATTCCTGGATTTATGGGTGGTTAGTGGTGGAAACGAAATGCCGGTTAATGAAATATCGTCGGCTGACAGATTATTTTTAAATGATGGTAAAGGACATTTTGTGTTTGCAGCCGGCAGTATTCCCAGTTTATTGGAAAATAAATCCTGTGTGACGGTAGCTGATATTGACAAAGACGGGGACAATGATGTTTTTGTTGGCTTTTTATCCGATCCGATGAAATTTGGTATTCCGCAAAACTCTTACCTGTACCTGAATGATGGAAAAGGAAAGTTTTCTGTCGCAAGTAAGGAAATAATGAACCTGTTGAAAATAGGCATGGTGACCTCCGCATCATTTGCAGACGTGAATAATGATCAATGGCCGGATTTAATAGTAGCAGGCGAGTGGATGCCGGTAAAAGTTTTTATAAATAATAAAGGGAAGTTTTCAACCGGCGATATTCCTCAATCAACTGGGCTATGGCAGTCCATTTATGCGGCAGACGTTAACGGAGACGGATTTACCGATATTCTTGCCGGGAATTGGGGACATAACACTAAGCTGTATGCCGGAAAAGAGCCTCCATTAAAATTATATGTAAACGATTTCGATCGTAATGGATCCATTGAACAAATACTGTGTTATACAGTTGAAGGGAAAGAATATACTTTCCTGGCCAAAGATGAATTAGAACGTTCTTTGCCTGTACTGAAGAAGGCCTACCTTAACTACAAAGATGTAGCAGGAAAAACGGTTCAATACATGTTTTACGATCTTTTTAATAACTATACAGAGTTAAAAGCGGAAGTGCTCGGCTCTTCTTGTTTTATAAATGATGGTAAAGGAAATTTTACACGCAGAGATCTTCCACAAGAATTACAGTTAGCCCCGGTTATGGCTTTTGCCCCTTCTTTACAAAAAGGAAGTTTCATCGGAGCCGGAAATTTTTATGGAGTGATCCCATACGAAGGCAGATACGACGCTTTGTTGCCGGGCCAGTTTTCTATTAGCGAAAATTCATTCAGCCATTTATTACCCGGTATCGAAGGAGAAGTCCGTGATATTAAATGGATAAATACAGGTAATGGTAGAAAAATTCTCGCATTGGCCCGGAATAATAATAGTATAGTTTTTTTGAAACCCAATAATTGATAGTTAGTATGCGAAAGCTATCTGGTTTTTTAATAGCGGGTGTTTTTATGCATTGCGCTTGCAGCAAGAAGGAAAGTAATGATCCCCCCCCTGCTCCTAAAAGCCCCGCTGTCAATAGTATTACCATCAATGCTATTTCGTTTAACAGCACAGTCAACAATATTAATGTTCAACCCGGTATCAGGATAAAGTTCACACAGCCACTGATGCAAAGTACAATTGCTTCGGCGGTTACTTTGAAAGACGCCGGTAACATATCTGTACCATTTACAGCTATTCTGCAAAACACGGATTCAGTATTGGTCATTCAACCATCATCACCTTTAAACTATCTTTCGAAGTATAACCTGTCTGTTTCCACTTCTTTGAAGTCGGCCTCTGATGGAAATCTGCCGGTGAAGATTGACCGGTCATTTATTACAACAATAGACTCTTCAAGAAAATTTCCCGTTATTTCAGATGATGCCCTTCTGACCAAAGTACAACAACAAACTTTTAAATATTTCTGGGACCTTGCTCACCCCGTCAGTGGTATGGCCCGGGAAAGAAATACAGATGCGAATATTTACACATCAGGTGGTACGGGCTTTGGTATCATGGCCATTGTTTCCGCGATTCATCGAAATTTTATTACACGTGCAGAAGGGTTGACAAGATTGCAGGCAATGGTATCATTCTTAAAAAATACGGCGGAAACTTTTCATGGCGCTTATCCGCATTGGTTAAATGGCGAAACTGGTAAAGTCATTCCTTTTAGTGCAAACGATAATGGAGCCGACCTTGTTGAAACTTCTTACCTGGTCCAGGGATTGTTGACGGCAAGACAATATTTTACCGGAGCCGATGCCGCTGAAACCAATCTGAGAAATGATATTAATACCATTGCGGATAGAGTAGAATGGGATTGGTTCAGAAAAAATAATGAGAATGCATTGTACTGGCACTGGACTCCCGGAAATGCGAATGGCTGGATAATGAATCTGCAGGTGAAAGGCTGGAATGAATCACTGATCACTTATGTGCTGGCTGCATCTTCCTCAACGCATTCCATTCCGAAAATTGTGTATGATAATGGTTGGGCATCCAATGGAACGATGAAAAATGGTAATACTTATTATGGCTACCAGTTGCCATTGGGACCAGATCGTGGCGGCCCTTTGTTTTTTGCTCATTATTCTTTTCTCGGTATTAACCCCGAAGGCTTAGCAGACATGTATGCTAACTATGCAATACAAACAAAGAATCATGCCCTGATCAACTATAGTTATTGTAAAGCCAACCCTCAAAACTACTTTGGCTACAGCGATTCTGTTTGGGGACTTACCGCCAGCGATATTGAGAATGGATACAATGCCAGTTCACCCACCAATGACTTAGGTTTCATTGCTCCAACAGCGGCATTATCATCTTTTCCGTATACACCTCTCGAATCGATGAAAGCCCTTAAGTTTTATTATTACGTATTAGGCAATAAAATATGGAAAGACTATGGATTTGTGGACGCTTTTTCGTTACACAATCCCTGGTTTGCGAATTCGTATCTCGCTATCGACCAGGGACCGATCATTGTGATGATAGAAAATTACCGAAGCGGGTTGTTATGGAATTTGTTCATGAGTTGCCCGGAGATAAAAACTGGAATGCCGGGTCTTGGTTTTACAAGCCCTAATTTATAACCATCAAGTTTTAAGTAAGTATATGAAACGATTAGTACTTATTGGTTGCGTTGCATTCTTGTTGTTCCCTACAGGATCAATAGCGCAAAAAGCTAAAGTTGCTAATGCCATTTCTTTCAACCCTGCGGCAAGACCTGTAAATCTTTCTGATTCAGCATTACTTGATATGGTGCAAAAACAAACCTTCCGGTATTTCTGGGATTTTGCGCATCCGGTAAGCGGTATGGCCCGTGAAAGAAGTAACATCAGTGATTACGGGTATGAAACAGTAACAACCGGCGGCACTGGTTTTGGTATAATGAGTGTTATTGTCGCAGTGGAAAGAAAATGGATCACCCGTGATACGGCCGCGAGGTTTATGAGGAAGATGATTAATTTTTTATTGAAAGCGAATTCCTATCATGGCGCTTTTCCGCATTGGATGGATGGAGCCACGGGCAAGACAATTGCTTTCAGCAGAAAAGATGATGGAGCCGACCTGGTGGAGACTTCTTATCTCTTCCAGGGATTATTATGTGCAAGACAATATTTTAATAGTGACGACCCGGTAGAAAGAGAATTCAGAAATAAATTGGGCTGGATGTGGCCTGATATCGAATGGAACTGGTTTACCAGGGGTGGCCAAGATGTTTTGTATTGGCACTGGAGCCCCAATAATGGCTGGTCGATGAATTTCCCCGTTCGTGGTTTCAATGAATGTATGATCATGTACGTGCTGGCTGCTTCTTGTCCGAATGAAAAATACCAGGTGCCTGCATCTGTTTATCACCAGGGTTGGGCGCAAAGTAATTTCTTTAAAAACGGGCGTGAGTTCTATGGAATTAAACTGCCATTAGGATTTAATTATGGTGGTCCATTGTTTTTCTCACAGTATTCTTTTTTAGGATTAGACCCGAGAGGTTTAAAAGATCGATATGCTGATTATTGGGAACAAAATAAAAATCATACACTTATCAACCGGGCCTATTGCCTTGACAATCCGAAAAAATTTAAAGGATACGGAGAAAATTGCTGGGGGTTAACAGCCAGCGATACATACAACGGTTACGATGCTCACTCACCTGCGAATGACAACGGAACCATTACACCCACTGCGGCATTATCGGCATTTCCTTATACGCCAGAATATTCTATGCAGGCATTAAAACATTTTTATAATGATCTTGGCGATAAAATATGGAGTGAGTATGGGTTTGTGGATGCATTCAATGAAACAAAAGACTGGTATGCAAAAAGTCATTTGGCGATTGACCAGGGACCAATTGTCGTAATGATTGAAAATTATCGAAGTGGTTTGCTATGGAATTTGTTTATGAGTTGCCCGGAGATAAAAAATGGATTGCGAAAATTAGGTTTTCAAAGTTCCTGGATAAAGTAATTTTATAAATACAGAGAACTGAAATGAGTAAGAGAGTAATAGCCGCTTTTTTGTTTTTTTGCCTGATGTCAGATCTTTCTGCGCAGAAAAAAAATAGTACCGA
This sequence comes from Chitinophagaceae bacterium, assembly GCA_040007815.1. Lineage (GTDB taxonomy): Bacteria > Bacteroidota > Bacteroidia > Chitinophagales > Chitinophagaceae > Terrimonas_B. The sequence goes on along the minus strand of JBDTUH010000021.1, from coordinate 51,162 downwards.
TGCCATTGCACCCGTCGGCGTCATCAAGGGACTTTCCGATTCTGCGCTATTAGATGTAGTGCAACGGCAAACCTTTCGTTTTTTTTGGCATGGTGCTCACCCGGTAAGCGGGTTGGCGCTGGAAAGAAGCAATACAGTACTGGCAGAACACTATTGGGATTATATTAATGAAGCCTGGGGTGAACCTAATTTCAGTAAAACTCCTTTCGGTCCCGATGCCGGCGCTATTGGTGGTACCGGCTTTGGTATCATGAGTACAATTGTGGCAGTACAAAGAGGATGGATCGGGAGGGACACCGCCATTCGCAGGCTGATCAAGATCGCCGACTTTTTAATTAATGCGGATTGTTACCATGGCATCTATCCGCATTTTATGAATGGCAGAACCGGGAAGGCTATTAAGTTTGACAGATTAGATGATGGTGCGGATATAGTAGAAACATCTTATTTGCTGATGGGGTTTTTATGCGCCAGGGAATATTTTAACGGTGATACACCAAGAGAGGTTTATTTGCGTAAACGTATCAACCAGATGTGGGGTGCCGCCAATTGGAACTGGCATACCAACAATCAAAATAAATTGTTCTGGCACTGGAGCCCCAATAATGGGTTTGATATGAACTTCCCGGTCTGGGGCTACAATGAATGTTTGATTACTTATATCATGTCTGCTTCATCGCCTTATCATGGTATTTCAAAGGATGTATATAATGGTACATGGGTGGGTAGCCCCGGATTTAAGAATGGCAAAGAATATTATGGTTATACATTGCCATTGGGCAATTATGATAAAGACAAAGGAGGGCCTTTATTTTTTGAGCAATATACTTTTATGGGAGTTGATCCAAATGGATTGAAAGACACGCTTGGTAATGACTATTTTTTACAGGGGAGGAACCTTACGCTTATCAACAGGGCTTACTGTATGGAAAATCCAAAGAAGTATAAAGGGTATAGTTCAACTTGCTGGGGGTTAACCGCTGGTGATAGTTACAAGGGTTATGTGGCTCATAGTCCGGAAAACGATTTTGGCGTAATACAGCCAACGGCGGCCATTTCATCGATGCCTTATACGCCTAAAGAAAGTATGGAAGCCCTTCGTTATTTCTACGAGGAATTGGGAAATAAAATCTGGAGCAAATATGGTTTTGTCGATGGGTTCAGCATTCATCACAACTGGTATGCGAAAAGCCATTTGGCCATTGACCAGGGACCAATCGTTGTGATGATCGAGAATTACAGGACGGGTTTATTGTGGAAATTGTTTATGAATATACCTGATATACAGAATGGACTAAAAAAACTAGGGTTTAGTGGTTCACGGTTCAAATAGTTTTAAAAGCGGATCTTGCAAAGGATCCTGCGCTGCGGAACAAGATTTTTTTTATTTTAAATAAAACTTGCTGTATGAAAAATAATAAAGGCACAAAAAGCGGCATCAGCCGCCAGCAATTCCTGCAACGCACAGCTATGGCTGGTGCAGCAGTACTACTTTCTTCATTGGAAAGCTGGGCAATTAAAACACCAGAAAAAAAATTAAAAGTGGCATTGATCGGATGCGGTAGCGTGAGTAACCGTTATCTGCCGCAATTATTATCATCAAAGTTGATCGAAGTAGTAAGTCTGTGTGATATAAAATATGAACGGGCAATTGCCCAGAATAAACAATACAATGTAAATGCACAAACTTATCCGCACATTGATAAAATGCTGGCGGGTGTACCGTTTGATATGATGGTGACCACAACCGATATGCAAGCGCACGGGATGTTAAATAAAAAAGCATTACTGGCCGGTAAGCATGTTTGGAGTGAAAAGCCCATGGCCAACACTTATGCAGAAGGCAAAGCATTATTGGATCTGGCAAAAAGCAAAAAGTTGAGGTTGTGGGGAGCGCCGGCCGTAGTCAACAGCCCGCAATTTGCGTTTATGAATAAAACTATACAGGAAGGTACACTCGGAAGAGTTGCCAGTGCACACGGGCAGTATGGTCATACAGGACCCACATGGAGTGCTTTCTTTTACGAAAAATTGGGAGGTAGCATGCCAGACCTCGGTGTCTATAATATAGCAACACTGACTGGTTTGCTTGGCCCGGCGAAAAGCGTAATGGCTATGCTGAGTATTGTAAAACCGGAACGTACTGTCGATGACAAGGGAAAAATAAAAGTTGAAGCAGAGGACAACGCCCACATCCTTTTGGAGCATGATAAAAATGTAATCAGCCATATTATGTGTGGCTTTAATTATTTTGATCCGCACGGGCATGAAGCGGGCACTCAATCATTGCATTCGATCCAGATATATGGAGATGCCGGGAATATGCGGCTGATTGGTTACGATTGGGAAACCAATGGAGTCATGCTCGATACATCATGGACGGAGCCAGCGAAGTTAATGTCTACCGACAAAGGTGGATATGAGTGGCAGGAAGGCGCCAGGGTTACCGGTGAAAGTATTATCACAGGTATTGAGCCAAAAATAAATGTCGAGCATGCGCTGCATGTGCTGGAGATAATTGAGGCGGCAAGAAATTCATCCGCAACAGGAACGAAAATAAAATTGAAGAGCAAGTTTAAGTGGCCGATGATGTAAACTATTAAAAGAATGTAATGATCATGCTGGAAAATAAAAGTATCGTTATCATCGGCGGAACTACGGGTATCGGTTTATCGGCCGCAAAAGCATTTGTAATGAATGGAGCAAATGTGGTGGTTGTCGGAAGAAATTCCGAAAGTGTTGCAGAAGCAAAAACATTATTGGGCAGGAGTGCTGAAGCCATAAGTTCAGATGCGACGAACTCCGCTACTGCAACGGTAGCTGTAAACAGATGTCTTCAAAAATTTGGCGGCTTTGACGGTCTTTATCATGTGGCTGGTGGCAGTGGAAGAAGAATGGGTGACGGACCCTTGCACGAATTAACAATGGAAGGATGGAACAAAACAATAGAACTAAATCTTACTTCATTAATGTTATCTAACCAGGCCGCGGTACAAAAATTTCTTGAATTGAAGAAAACAGGAACGATTTTAAATATGAGTTCAGTGCTGGGTTATTCGCCATCTCCGGTTTTTTTTTCCACTCATGCTTATGCCGCAGCTAAATCGGCTATCATTGGATTTTCAAAATCAGTGGCCGCATACTATGCCAAAGATAATATCCGGGTGAATGTCATTGCGCCGGGGCTGGTAGAAACCCCAATGGCTCAACGTGCGGCAAAAAATGAAGAAATCGGGGCTTTTATCAAAACAAAACAACCATTGGATGGCGGGAGAATTGGTCAGCCGGATGATTTAGACGGATTGGCCTTATATTTTATGAGCGACCAATCCAAATTTACTACGGGCCAGGTGATGGCTGTAGATGGTGGCTGGACTGTTAGCGAAGGACAAATACCCAATTACTGATCAGGGAACGCAAATCATTTAATGTTGAACGATAATATAACGATAGGGATAGATTTGGGTGGAACAAGAATCAAGGCGGTAGCCATTGATGCGGATGGAAATGTATTGCACCAATTGTATAATCCTACTAATGATGGGGATGATAGAAGTTGGAAAGATACAGTCGCCATGAGTGTAAAGGAATTGCAATCAAGGCTAACGCAAAATGATTTCCGCATTGGTATTTCCGCGCCCGGTTTACCTAATGAAGAAAATAGTTGTATAGCATTCATGCCTGGGCGTATGCAGGGTTTGGAAAATTTTAACTGGGGAAGTTTTTTGCACCAGTCGACTTATGTATTAAACGATGCGGTAGCGGCTATGATGGGCGAAGCAAAATTTGGTGCAGCCAGGGGTAAAAAACAAGTCGTGATGCTAACGTTGGGAACCGGGGTTGGTGGCGCGATAATGATAGATGGAAAGCCCTACCAAGGGGTATTTAACAAAGCGGGTCATATTGGCCACATGGTGATTGATGATGAAGGAGACTGTGATGTCACAGGAATGCCGGGTAGCCTGGAAGAATGTATGGGTAATTGTACTATTGAAAAACGTAGCAAAGGAAAATTTACTTCTACCAATGATTTGATTGAAGCATATAGAAATGGAGACCAGAGTGCAAGAGAAATTTGGCTGAAGTCGGTAAAGCAATTAGCCATCGGGCTTGCTTCTGTTACCAATATTCTTTCACCGGAAGTAATTGTGCTGGGTGGGGGAATTACACAAGCGGGTGATGATTTGTTTGACCCATTGAAAGAATATATGAATCAGTATGAATGGCGACCTGGTGGAAGCAGAACGGAAATCGTAAAAGCAATATATGGTGATATGGCCGGCGCTATCGGCGCAGCCTGTTTTGCAATGAATGCTGTTAGTTCCCAAAGAGAAAAAATTAAGATATGAATGTTACGGAATTATACCTGGAAAAATGTTCGGCGATAATTGAAAAGGTAAAAGCTCAGCAGCAGCAGATCAGGCAAACAGCTCAATGGTTTGCCGAAAGTATTTTAGCCGGAAGGGTTGTTCATCTTTTTGGGTCGGGTCATAGTCGCATCATGGTGGAAGAAATGTGGCCACGCTATGGTTCTTTTCCCGGGTTTAATCCAATTGTTGAATTGTCATTGACTTTTCATAACAATGTAACAGGCGCAAACGGGCAACGACAAGCGATGTTTTTGGAAAATGTACCAGGATTGGCGGAAAGGATTTTAAGAAATTTTGCTTTAAATAAAAGCGATTGCGCATTGATTGTTTCTTCGAGTGGAAGCAATATTGTGCCAATAGAAATAGCGGAAATCTTTCAACGGGAAAAAATTAAAACGGTTGCCATCATTACAAAAGAACATTCTTCAAAAAGCAAGAGTAAAAGAGCGGATGGCAAAAAATTAAGTGACTTTGCTGACATTATCCTCGATACCGGCGCTCCTGTTGGCGATTCAATGATCTATATTGATGGATTAGAAACACCGGTATCACCAGGTTCAACAGTGGGAGGTATTTTAATAGTCAACAGTATCAAAGCAGAAGTAGCAAAATTGTTAACTGAAGCAGGGCAACCACCAAAAGTATTGACGGCGACGGCGATTGTAGGGGATGAAAAAGCGAAACAGCTATTTGAAAGTGCTTATGATGAACATTCTCAACGAATGTCATCCTTATATACTGGTGTGGGAAAAAATAAATAGAATGATTATCTGTAAACGTGATGTTTCTAATAAAGTTCCATTATTATCAAATGTTCTTTAATAGGCCAGGTAATTAGTTATTTTTCACAAATAAAATGTAAATAAGACATGCAATCAATTCCCATCCGCACAACCGTCGTCGGCAGCTATCCTTTTCCTGGCTGGTTAGAGTTTGCTTCCCAAAATCTTGACAAATTTGGTAAGGCAGATATAGAGGAGATGATTGAAGATGCAGTGATAGCGGCTATACATGACCAGGTAGCTGCTGGATTGGATGTAATAACCGATGGTGAGCAAACACGGCTTGATTTTAATTTATCTTTTTATGGTTTCATAAAAGGAATTGAAAATAATGAAACGGAAACGAGAAAATTTGGTCCGCCGGCGCACGACCAGAGAGGAAAGAATAATATCGTAGGTGAATTAATTGCACCGAATGGACTGGGTGCTGTCAAAGAATTTTTGAGATTGAAAAAATTAGCTCCTGCTGGTCCCACACTAAAAGCAAGTGTTCCCGGGCCCTATACATTGAGCGGAAGGTTGTTGCCAAATGAAAAATACAAAGACCGTTATGCCATCACGGAAGCTTTGTTACCGATAGTCCGGGCCGAACTCGAATTATTGGTGGCTGCAGGTTGTAATGAAATAACCGTGGATGAACCTTCCATGAGTTGCTATGCTTATAAGGAAGACACGAAGAGATTTGTCGACATTTTTAATCGTACTGTAAAACCAATTGTTGGCAAATGCAATCTAAGTACACATTTATGTTTCGGCAATTTTAAAGGACATCCTGTTGGTTACCGGAGTATTAAACCCATGTTGCCTGATTTTTTAAATTTGGAGGTGAATGAAATTCACATTGAAATGGCCAATCGTGAATTTGCTGAAATAGAATTGCTGAAACCATTTGCCGAAAAAATGCATGTTGCAGTTGGAATCATTGATGTGAAAAATTATTATATCGAAACGGTGGATGATGTAGTGGAAAGAATTAACCGGTGTCTGAAATACATACCAGCTGAAAAATTATCCGTGGCGCCGGATTGTGGTTTGAGCCAGACGGCGAGATGGGCGTCCCGGCAAAAATTAATTAATATGGTTAAAGGGGCAAAAAAAGTAAGGGAAACTTTATGACCTTGATTCCCGCCATAAAGAAGAATGAAGAACTGCTTGCAGAAATGGATTCGGTGATAACTGACAGCGACCATTTTTATTTATGGTGGTTGGGGCAAAGTGGTTTTTTATTGCAATGGAATGGGCGAAGGGTTCTGATAGATCCTTATTTGTCTGACTCACTGACAAAAAAATATGCGGCTACCGACAAACCCCATACAAGAATGAGTGAGCGGGTAATAAGACCTGATTTGTTGAAAAATATTTCGATAGTCACATCCAGTCATAATCATACAGATCATTTGGATGCGGAGACGCTGATACCTTTATTGAAAAACAACCCGGAAATAAAATTTATCATTCCGGAGGCCAATCGGGATTTTGTAGCTGAGAGGACGAAATGCGGAAAGGATTTTCCGGTGGGATTAACTGATGGCATTGATAAAACAATAGATGGGTTTATTTTTTATGGAATACCGGCCAGGCACAACGAAATAGAAAGAGATGAAAAAGGTAATTGTAAATACATGGGCTATGTGATTGAGTTTGGCAATCATCGGATTTATCATAGTGGAGATACATTGTGGTTTGAAGACATGGTTGATTTGCTGAAACCATTTGCCGTGGATGTCGCATTGCTGCCAATCAATGGTGACAAGCCAGAAAGAAAAGTGGCGGGCAATCTAGACGCTAAAGAGGCGGCTCAGCTTGGTAAAGCCATCGGTGCAAAAACCGTTATCCCCTGCCACTATGATATGTTTGCTTTTAATACAGCGGATATAAACGATTTTGTGAAAGAGGCGGAAAAGATGCGGCAACCATTCAAAGTATTACAAGGAGGCGGAAGGTTTGAAAGCAATTAAAATGCAAAAAATGAATAAAATTTTTTCATCATCACCACTTTGGCAAGCGGAAGGACTGTTTCTCATAAGGATCATTGTAGGTTTTTTCATGATTTACCATGGTTGCGAAGTATTCAGTGAAGAAAAAATGAAGCCATATTTTGAATGGGATGTATTTAAGAAATTTTCTTCTCCCGCATTGATAGTTTATACGGGAAAAATCGCAGAATTGGTGGCGGGTATATTGTTAGTGATTGGCCTTTTCACCAGGGCCGCATCACTGGTTCTCATATTTACCATGCTATATATATCATTTTTTGTTGGGCATGGAAAAGTATGGTATGATGACCAGCATCCGTTTTTGTTTGTCTTACTGGGATTGGTTTTCTTTTTCACTGGCGGAGGAAAATGGAGTGTTGACCAGTTGTTGACGAATTCAAAGAAATAAAATGAAAAATATTTTAATAATTTTCTGTATTGTAATAATTAGCAGCGAAGTATTTGCACAGCAAAAAACTTATTGCAATCCTATTAATATTGATTATGGGTATACCCCGATTCCTAATTTCAGCGAGTGGGGCAGGCACAGGGCTGCTGCGGATCCGGTGATTGTTAATTATAAGGGAGATTATTATCTATTCGCTACCAATCAATGGGGTTATTGGTGGAGCAGTGATATGCTTAACTGGAAATTTATCTCTAAAAAATTTTTACGGCCATGGAATGGAGGCGTATATGATGAACTCTGTGCACCGGCTGTTGGAATAGTCGGTGATACGATGTTAGTTTTTGGATCTACCTATACAAGTACTTTCACTTTATGGATGAGTACCAATCCAAAGGCCAATGAATGGAAACCGTTAATAGATTCATTCAAAATCGGCGGATGGGACCCTGCGTTTTTTACAGATGATGATGGCCGGTTCTATATGTTTAATGGCAGTAGTAATAAATTTCCGATGTACGGTGTTGAATTGGACCGGAAAACATTTGAACCAAAAACCACCCGTAAAGAAACCTATCTATTGGAGCCGTGGCGGTATGGCTGGCAGCGTTTTGGTGAGTATATGGATAACACGTTCCTGGATCCTTTTTTGGAAGGATCACAAATGACAAAACACGATGGAAAGTATTATTTGGAATACTGTGCTCCGGGTACGGAGATGAGCGGTTCGGCGGACGGAGTGTTGATTGGCCAAACGCCGCTCGGCCCATTTGAAACTCAATCGGATCCTTTTAGTTTCAAACCCGGTGGTTTTATTAGAGGACCCGGCCATGGTAGTTCCTTCCAGGACAACTGGAAGAACTACTGGCATACTTCGACCCTTGGTATAAATGTTAAGAACACTTTTGAGAGAAGAGTTGGTATATGGCCGGCAGGGTTTGATAAAGACGGTGTAATGTACATGGACGCCGCTTTCGGCGATTATCCAACTTATTTGCCAACTGGTGAAGCGGATCATTTAAAGGGAAGGTTTGCGGGTTGGATGTTACTGAACTATAAAAAGCCGGTGACCGTTTCTTCCACGCTGGGAAGTTTTGTGAGTAACCATGCGGTAGACGAAAGTATAAAGACCTACTGGAGTGCGGCTTCCGGCGATAAGGGAGAGTGGATACAATCAGACCTGGGCAATGTATCAACCGTTAATGCCATTCAAATCAATTATGCCGACCAGGATGTTGATAGTAACCGCCTTGGAAAATGGAATGATCAGTATCATCAGTATAAGCTGTATTATTCTTCCGATGGAAAAAAGTGGAATATGTTGGTAGATAAAAGCAACAATAAAGCAGATATACCACATGAGTATGTTGAATTGTCAACACCGGTACAGGCGAGATTTATAAAACTCGAAAATATTCATATGCCAACCGGCAAATTCGCTATTAGTGGATTAAGAGTTTTTGGAAACGGTAACGGGGCAAAGCCCGGCCTCGTTAAAACTTTTTTTGTTTTACGAACAGAGAAAGATAAGCGCAGCGCCTGGATCAAATGGCAACCAGTAATCAATGCCTATGCTTATAATATTTATTTCGGCACCGCACCCGATAAATTGTATAACTGTATAATGGTGCACGATGCCAACGATTATTATTATAAGGGAATGGATTTACTTAAAACTTATTATTACAGCATCGAAGCAGTCAATGAAAACGGGGTATCCGAAAGAACAAAAGTTATAGAAGTAAAATAAAGCTGCAATTAGTTAATCAACTAAATAAAATGAAGAAGATAAACGTAATATCATTTTTTCTGTTTTGGACAGCTGTCTCATTTGCCCAGGAGCAAAAACCCGCTTTTTGGGATGATATACAAGCGTTCAAAAAAAAGGACTCCGTTTCTTTCCCGGCAAAGGATGCTATTCTTTTTATAGGCAGTTCTTCTTTTACCAAGTGGCAGGACGTTCAAAATTATTTTCCTTCCTATACTATTATCAACAGGGGTTTTGGCGGATCATCATTACCTGATGTAATACGGTATGCAGAGGATATCATCTTTTCATATCAACCTAAACAAATAGTGATTTATTGTGGTGAAAATGATTTAGCGGGTTCAGATACAGTTAGGGCTCAACTCGTGTTTAACAGGTTCAAACAATTATATAATATCATTAGAGATCACTATCCTAAAGTGAAGGTTACTTATGTTTCCATGAAACCCAGCCCGAGCCGGACTCATTTAATGCCCAAAATGCTGGAAGGAAATTTGCTGATCAAAAACTTTTTAAAGAAAAAAAAGAAAACATCTTTTGTTGATGTGTACTATAGTATGCTGGAAGCTGATGGTAAGCCAATTGAAAGTATTTTCCTGGAGGATAAATTGCACATGAATGCTAAGGGTTATGAGATCTGGCAAAAATTAATAGAACCACATTTACTGAAATAAATAAAATAATAGAAGATGAGACTATTTCTAAAGTTATCACTTGGTTTATTACTTCTTACATCACCGGATGTTACTGCGCAAACGCCGCAGGATATAAAGATGAAAATCTTTGTTGATGCATTGATGAAAAAAATGACAGTAGAAGAAAAAATAGGTCAGCTGAATTTACCCGGAGCGGGAGATATAACAACCGGGCAGGCCAGCAGTTCAAACATTGCCAAAAAAATTGAAGAGGGGAAAGTGGGCGGTTTATTCAATATTAAATCAGTAGCGAAGATCAAAGAAGTACAAAGACTGGCTGTTGAACAAAGCCGTTTGAAGATTCCATTACTTTTTGGGATGGATGTGATACACGGATATGAAACTGTTTTCCCGATTCCATTGGGCATGAGTTGCGTATGGGATATGAAACTGGTGGAGCGCAGTGCACGGATAGCCGCAGAGGAAGCCAGTGCGGACGGAATCAACTGGACATTTTCACCGATGGTGGATATTTCGCGTGATCCGCGTTGGGGACGAATTTCCGAAGGCAATGGTGAAGATGCTTACCTGGGTTCTCAAATCGCCAAAGCCATGGTAAAAGGTTACCAGGGAAATGATCTTTCAAAGAACAATACGATTATGTCCTGCGTAAAACATTACGCATTGTATGGTGCCGCCGAGGCCGGCCGTGATTATAACACGACCGACATGAGCCACCAGAGAATGTACAATGAATACCTGCCACCTTATAAAGCAGCCGTCGATGCCGGAGTGGGAACAGTAATGGCTTCCTTTAATGAAGTAGACGGGGTGCCAGCAACAGGCAATAAATGGTTGCTGACAGATGTTCTCCGCAAACAATGGGGTTTTAAAGGATTTGTAGTTACTGACTACACCGGAATCAATGAAATGGTGGATCATGGAATAGGCGATCTGCAAACAGTTTCCGCGAGAGCCTTGATGGCGGGTGTGGATATGGACATGGTAGGAGAAGGATTATTGACAACGACACAAAAGTCATTGAAGGAAGGGAAAGTCACACAACAGCAAATTGATAATGCTTGCAGGAAAATACTGGAAGCAAAATATAGACTCGGTTTGTTTGAGGATCCTTACCGGTATTGTGACGAGAAGAGGGCGAAGACTGAAATCTTTACTGATGGTCATCGCAAAGAAGCGAGAGCGATTGCCGCGGAAAGTTTTGTGTTATTAAAAAACCAGGGTAATGTGTTACCATTGAAAAAAACAGGAACAATCGCCCTGATAGGCCCATTGGCTGATGCGAAAGAAAATATGCCCGGCACCTGGAGCGTGGCAGCTAATTTTTCGAAAGCGACATCAGTTATTACAGGTTTAAAAGAAGCAGTGGTCAACAATGCAAAAATATTATACGCTAAGGGCTCCAATCTTGATGAAGATAGTTTGATAGAAGAAAGAGGCACCATGTTTGGCAAATCATTGAAAAGAGATCATCGTTCCGCCAGCGAAATATTGCAGGAAGCAATTAATATAGCTAATCAATCGGATGTAATAATAGCAGCATTGGGTGAAGCCGCTGAAATGAGCGGAGAAGCCAGCAGCCGGAGTAATATTGATATACCACAAATACAAAAAGACCTGTTGAAAGCATTGTTGAAAACGGGCAAACCTGTCGTGTTAGTTTTATTTGCAGGCAGACCATTGACGCTTAAATGGGAACAGGAAAATGTGCCCGCTATTTTAAACGTTTGGTTTGGCGGTTCGGAAGCTGGTTATGCTATTGCTGATGTACTATTTGGCGATGTAAATCCTTCAGGAAAACTCAGCACTTCATTTCCACAAAATATAGGTCAGATCCCTATTTTTTACAACCATAAAAATACTGGCCGGCCGCTTCCGGAAGGAAAATGGTTTCAAAAATTTCGGTCAAACTATTTAGATGTTTCCAATGATCCCCTCTATCCATTTGGTTATGGGCTTAGCTATACATCCTTTTCTTACAGTGACATAAAATTGAGCGACTCGACGATGAAGACGGGAGGAAAAATAACGGCTTCTGTTACTGTTACAAATACAGGAAATAAAGATGGTAAAGAAGTAGTGCAATTATATATTCGGGATTTGGTAGGAAGCAGTACAAGACCGGTCAAAGAATTAAAAGGGTTTCAAAAAATTGAGTTTAAAGCCGGTGAAACCAAAACCGTTTCATTTGATATTACTGTCAACGATTTGAAGTACTATAATTATGATCTGAAGTATGTAGCTGAACCCGGAGATTTTAAAGTATTTATCGGCGGCAACAGTCGTGATGTGAAAGAAGCTGGTTTTAAATTGTTTTAGATAAATGGCCGGAATACAGAAATATGAAAGAAGGTAGATACTTTTTATTGGTACTCGTTATCCTGTCTTGTCAGCGCATAGCTGCGCAGCCGGGCAAGGAAAAACCTATGAATATTATTTTCATTCTGGCTGATGATCACCGCTATGATGCCATGGGCTTTATGAATAAGATACCCGGTTTGCAAACTCCTGGTATGGATCGTATGACAAAGGAAGGTGCGCATATTAAAAATGCATTTGTATCAACAGCGCTTTGTTCGCCAAGCCGTGCTTCTATTCTTACCGGTCAATACGCACATACACATACCGTGGTGGATAATGAAGCTGCTTTGCCTAAAGACCTGGTTTTTTTTCCGAAATACATGCAGCAAAAGGGATACCAGACGGCTTTCATGGGTAAATGGCATATGGGCAATACGGATGATCAGCCTCAGCCAGGGTTTGATTGTTGGATCAGCTTCCAGGGACAAGGTGTTTACTATAATCCCGTTTTGAATATTAATGGTAAAAGAATCAAACAACCGGAAGGAAGTTATATTACTGACCTGCTGACTGATTATGCTATTCGATGGCTGAATGAAAGGAATAAGACCAAACCATTCTTTCTTTATTTGTCACATAAAGGTGTTCATGCTGAATTCCAACCCGCCAAAAGACATGAAGGAAAATATGCAAACATTCCCATTGTTTGCCCGCCATCTATGTACCTGACGGCGGCAGACAGCAGCAAAATATATGGTACTGTGACTGCGCCCCAAACCAAAGTCAACTATCGTGATATTCCGAAATGGGTTCGTAACCAGCGTTACAGTTGGCATGGTGTTGACTATATGTATCATGGAACTATTCCGTTTGATGATTTTTACCGGCGTTATTTAGAAACGCTCCAGGCAGTAGATGAAAGTATTGAAAGAGTAATTGACTGGATCAAAACGCAGGGCTTACAAAACAACACGATGGTAGTGTACATGGGTGACAATGGCTTTTCTTTTGGTGAGCATGGATTGATTGACAAACGTCATGCGTATGAAGAGTCAATGCGGGTACCGTTGTTGGTTTGGGCCCCGGGAATGATCAAACCAAATTCTGTAGTAGAACAAAATATCATGAATGTTGATCTTGCTCCTACTTTTTTAGAGCTGGCAGGGATTAATAAGCCGACGCAAATGCAGGGATATTCATTTGCTGATCTGTTAAAAGGAAAAAATGTTTCATGGGCGAGGGATAAAGTATTTTATGAATATTATTGGGAAGCCGCATTTCCTCAAACGCCAACAACCTTCGCTATCCGTTCCGATCGGTATAAATACATTTATTATAATGGCGTTTGGGACATCAATGAGTTGTATGATTTGAAAAACGACCCTTACGAAATGAATAACTTAATTCGTGATACGACTTATCAAAAAACAGGAATGGAATTGAAAACTGAACTTTTTAATTGGTTACAACAAACGGGTGGCTTGCAAATTCCTTTGAAGAAGGCAAGCGGTACAAGATTTGATAATCTTTACAGGAATACCTATTAGGTATTTTGGTTAAGATGAACAGTATTATTTTAAATTAAATTCGTTCTTATGCAAAATAAATTATTGATAATAGTCCTGGTCGGCTTGTTGAGTGTGCAATCAAATTGTTCAAAAAAAGGGAATGACAATACTACACCGCCACCTGTAGTGCCGCCAGTGGGGGTTAGTGACGTTGATTTTTGGCTAACAAGCGGGAATCAGCTGACCTTATTGCAAAAGCAATCCACCCTTCTTGCGTTTGGAACTACGGCAAATTCCTATACGAATATCACGGTCGATACAATGCAGCGTTATCAAACGATCGATGGATTTGGGTACACATTGACCAGCGGCAGTGCAACGCTTATTAATGGTCTTGGTTCCGCTAAGCCTGCTTTATTGCAAGAGTTGTTTGGCAACTCAGCTAATTCAATTAATGTTAGTTACCTGCGTATTAGCATTGGCGCCTCAGACCTTAGCGCATCGGTATATACATATGATGATATGCCTGCAGGTCAAACTGATCCAACGCTGGCAAATTTCAGTCTTGATCCTGACAAAGGAACAGGACTTATCCCTTTATTAAAAGCGATAACAGCAATCAATCCTGGAATAAAAATCCTGGCGACGCCCTGGACTGCGCCTGTATGGATGAAAGACAATGGCAACTCAAAGGGCGGAAGTCTGCAACCTCAATACTATGATGAGTATGCGCAATATTTTGTAAAATATATACAAGGGATGAAAGCGGAAGGCATCACTATTGATGCGATCACACCACAAAATGAACCATTGCATGATGGTAACAACCCTAGTTTGTATATGACTGCCGAAGAGCAAAGAGATTTTATCAAAAATAATTTGGGTCCCGCTTTCCAGGCTGCAAGCATCACCACTAAAATCATTACATACGATCATAATTGTGATAAGCCGGATTATCCATTGACGGTTTTGAATGACCCTGCCGCAAAAGCTTTTGTTGATGGCTCCGCGTTTCATTTATATGCGGGCGATATCAGCGCTTTGTCAACCGTGCATAATGCGCACCCGGATAGGCAGGTGTATTTCACCGAGGAGTGGACCTCTTCCACAGGTAGCTTTGATGTTGATCTCAAGTGGCATTTACAAAACGTAATTATAGGTTCTATGCGCAACTGGAGCCGCAATGCGTTGGAATGGAATCTAGCCAACGATCCGGCTTTTGGGCCGCATACAACAGGCGGCTGTACGCAATGTAAAGGCGCCTTAACAATTAGCGGTACTGCCGCTACAAGAAATGTCTCTTATTATATTATTGCCCATGCTTCAAAGTTTGTACCACCAGGTTCAGTTCGTGTAGGAAGCACTGAGTCCGGAAACTTGCATAGCGTTGCTTTTGAAACACCCGAAAAGAAAAAGGTTTTGATTGTATTAAATAGCGGTGCTTCAGGGGCGTACTTAAATATTAAATTCAAAGACAAATGGGCCACGGCTTCTTTGCAGGCCGGAAGTGTAGGTACTTTTGTATGGTAACTAAATGAAATAGCCTATCACCAATTCTTCATATAAATACAATTGCTTATTATGAAAAAAATCTGGATCGCTCTGCTTGTTGTTGGTTTGTTTTCTTCCTGTTTAAGAAATAAAGAAGCGAATGAAACAAAAGAAGAAACAATAACTCCCAATTTTACTGTTGGAGATAGAAAAGTAGTCGTATATACCACAGCGGATTCTGGTAGCTATCGCCTGAGCTTAATTGATAGCAGCCTGCAGTTCAAAGATCTTGCGCAGCCTATGGAAACCCAGGTTTGTGTATTCGTTGATCCGGATAAAACATTTCAAACTTTTTTTGGCATTGGAGCAGCTTTAACAGACGCATCAGCGGAGACTTATTTCAAATTGCCGACGGATAAACAACAGGAATTGCTAAAGGCCTATTTTGATAAAGAAAAGGGAATAGGCTACACGGTTGCCCGTACTAATATCAATAGCTGCGATTTCAGCAGCGATAGTTATAACTATGTAGATAGTAATGATAAGGAACTGAAGTCATTCAATATCGGGCATGACAGGAAATATAAAATACCATTCATCAAAGCCGCAATGGCTGCTGCGGGAGGAAAACTCGATTTATTTGCAAGTCCCTGGAGTCCGCCGGCCTGGATGAAAGATAATAATGATATGCTGCATGGCGGTAAACTGAAGCCGGAGTTTTATGATAGCTGGGCTATGTATTATACAAAGTTTATCAAAGAGTACGAAAAAGAAAATATTCCTGTTTGGGGCATCAGCATACAGAACGAACCGATGGCTAAACAGAAATGGGAAAGCTGTATTTATACTGCGGAAGAAGAACGAGATTTTTTGAAAAAATATTTGGGCCCTACCATGGAGAAAGAAGGATTGAAGGATAAGAAGATCATTGTATGGGATCATAACAGGGATCTTATGTACCAGCGGGCAAAAACTTATTTTGATGATCCGGAAGCAGCCAAGTATGCCTGGGGCATTGGGTTTCACTGGTATGAAGACTGGAGCGGAGGACAACCGATGTATGATAATGTCAGGAGAGTACATGAAGCTTTTCCTAATAAAAATATATTCTTTACCGAAGGATGCGCCGAAAGTTTTAACGCAGGTCGTTACAATGCCTGGGCGTTGGGAGAAGAATATGGACGGAGCATGATCAATGATTTTAACAATGGGATGGTAGGGTTTACTGATTGGAATATCCTGCTGGATGAAACAGGTGGGCCGAACCATGTACAGAATTTTTGTTTTGCCCCCGTACATGGCGATACCAAAACAGGACAATTAATTTATACCAATGCCTATTACTATATCGGTCATTTTTCAAAATTCATCAAGCCGGGAGCCAAACGTATCAGCAGCGGCGCAAGCCGAAGCCAACTGCTAACAACAGCTTTCCGTAATGAAGATGGAAAGACGGTGGTGATTGTAATGAACCAGGGAAATGCAAAGACACCCTATTTTTTATGGGTCAATGGAAAAGCGGCTGAAGTAACGGCATTGGCCCATTCTATTTCAACATTGATATTTTAAAATATGCTTCCCATCTAAATGCTTTTATATGCCTGATGATTCTTTAAATGTGAATGTTAATACCAAAGGCATAAGACAAAATAGTTTTGATGCTATAGTGATTGGTTCCGGTATTAGTGGTGGTTGGGCGGCCAAAGAATTGTGTGAACTCGGTTTAAAAACATTAGTATTGGAAAGAGGCAGGAATGTGGTACACAATAAAGATTATCCTACTGCCAACAAAGCGCCCTGGGAATTTTTGCATGCCAACAGGATGACTAAAGAATTCATTGACGCAAACCCGTTGATCACAAGAGCGGCAGGCTTTGGTGAAGACACGGCGCATTTTTTTATAAAGGATAATGATCATCCTTATGTGCAGGAAAAGCCATTCAACTGGGTAAGAGGCTACCAGGTAGGCGGAAAATCATTGACCTGGGGGCGTGCATGCCAGCGGTGGAGTCCATTTGAATTTACCGCACCGGAGCGATATGGCTATGGTATAAACTTTCCAATAGGATATGATGATATTGCGCCATGGTATTCTCATGCGGAAAAATTTATTGGAGTATGTGGCAATAGAGATGGAATCGAATCAATGCCGGATGGTGAATTTCTTCCGCCGTTTGATTTGAACTGTGTAGAACAATACATGCAAAAAAGTATAAAGGAAAATTTTAACCGGAATATGGTGCAGGGTCGTTGGGCGCATATTACCCAGCCACAGGATATACATATCAAACAGGGGCGTGCACGATGCCAGTCAAGAAATTTATGTATGCGGGGCTGCCCTTTTGGCGGCTACTTCAGTTCGGTGTCTTCTACTATTCCATGGGCGCAGCAAACAGGCAATCTTACCATGAGGCCATTTTCCGTGGTTCATTCCGTTATTTATGATGAAAAACAAAATAAAGCCATTGGTGTAAGAGTGATAGATACTAACACAAAAGAAGCAACGGAATATTTTGCCCGCATCATTTTTGTCAATGCATCGGCATTGAACAGTAGCCTTATCCTGCTTCATTCCACATCGTCACGTTTTCCCAATGGATTAGGAAATGATTCTGGCGCATTGGGTAAATATGTAATGTTTCATAACTACAGGGCCTTTGTCAGTGCGGAGATAGAAGGTTTTGAAGACAAGTATTTTTTTGGCAAAAATCCAACTGAAACAATTATCGCTAACTACAGGAATCTTCACAAACAGGATACAGACTATGTTGGAGGGTTTACCACCTTCTCAGGCGCTTACCGGTCATCCCCCAACGAAGAAAAAATGGCAGAGACCATTGGTGGTAATTACAAGGATGAAATGGGAGAACCAGGGTCGTGGGGTATTTATATGTATATGCAGGGAGAAACAATTGCCAAAGAGACCAACCATGTAAGGCTAAGTAACGACAGAACAGATCAATGGGGTATACCGCAGTTAGTGACCTCGGTAGGCTATGATGATAACGATGATAAAATGGTGAAGGATTTTTTGGAACAGAGCATAGCCATGCTGGAGAAAGGAGGAGGTAAAAATATTTTTCAAAACGATAACCATCAGTCGCCTGGTTTGGATATTCATGAAATGGGTGGATGCAGAATGGGAAAGGATCCGAAAAATTCTTTATTGAATGAATGGAATCAACTGCATCAATGCAAGAATGTTTTTGTTACTGATGGTGCCTGTATGACAAGCACCGGTAATCAAAGTCCTTCTATTTTATATATGGCACTGACAGCAAGAGCTGCCAACCATGCAGTAGAAGAAATGAAAAAAGGGAATCTATAAACTCAATTTTTATGGATCGTAAAGAAGCTGTTCAATATATTTCACTTCTGTTGGGAGGTACACTGGTTGGCGCCAATAGTTTTTTATCCGGATGTAAAACGGCTGATAAACAACTTTTTTCAAAAGACGACCAGGCTTATCTCGATGAAATAGCAGAAACAATTTTGCCCGAAACAAAAACTCCCGGAGCTAAAGCTGCACAGGTTGGCCAATTTATGATTATTATGTTTACTGATTGTTATAATAAGAAAGAACAAGAAACATTCCGGGAGGGTATGAAAAAAATTAATGATCAGTCGGAAGCGAAATTTGGAAAATCATACCTGGGACTTACTATAGAACAAAGACATGAATTATTAGTACAAATAGATAATGAACAGAAACAATACACGAAAAATAAAAAAGAAGATGAGCCTGTTCATTATTTCCGGATGATGAAGGAGCTTGCTTTATTGGGTTATTTTATCTCAAAACCCGGATGTACGCAGGGTAAAAGATATATGCCGGTACCGGGTAAATATATTGGTTGCGTTCCGTATAAAAAAGGAGACAAAGCAATCGTTTAAATAAGTATCAGGAGTTACCAGACTATTTCACGTCAAAATCCACGACAACCTTTCCTGTTTTAGGATGGCTCTGGCAGGTAAGGATATAACCTTGTTGAATTTCTTCTTCTTCTAATCCCCAATGTACATCCATGGCTACTTCGCCTTCCAGCAACCTTGCTTTGCAGGTACAACAAACTCCGCCTTTGCAGGCATAAGGAAGATCAGCACCTTGCTTCAATGCAGCATCAAGGATTGCATCATCATCAAAGCCAAGGTCAAAATCAAATGTCCTTCCATCCAGCTTTACAATAATTTTACTCTTGATTCCTTCGATTACCGCTGACTTCTGACTTCTGACTTCCGACTTCTTCATCCCGGGCGTAGTGAACAATTCAAAATGAATTTTCTTTTTATCAATATCTTTCTGTTCCAGGAATTCTTTCACACTAAAGATCATTGTCTCAGGTCCGCAAATAAAGGTTTCATCAAACGATGAATAATTAAGCAGCTTGGATAGTTCAGTTAGCTTTTCAATATTGATGCGACCATAGTTAATGGGAGCATCTGTTCTTTCGCGGCTTAATACATGAACCAGGTTGAAGCGATTCATGTATTTATTCTTCAGCCCTTCCAATTCTTCAAAAAAAATAATAGAAGCACGGCTGCGATTGCCATATACTAACGTGAAGGAACTATGTGTCTCTGTTTGTAAGGTTGTTTTGATAATGGAGATCACAGGCGTTATTCCGCTGCCTGCTGCAAAAGCCAGGTATTTTTTTTTATGCTTTTGATCAAGTGTTGTATTGAACTTTCCTGTTGGAGGTAATACCTCCAATTCGTCACCGGCTTTTAATGAAGAATTAGCTAATGTAGAAAATACTCCTCCCTCTACTTTTTTTACAGCTACCCGCAACTCATTTTCAAACGGCGATGAACAAATAGAATAAGAGCGGCGGGCTTCTTCTCCGTTGATTTCTTTTTTAATGGTAATATTCTGGCCCTGTTGGAAAGAAAAAGAATCCTCCAGGCCGGCAGGTATTTCAAAACTGATGGAAACGCAATCATTGGTTTCCTTTCGTATCTCTTTTATTTTGAGCTTGTGAAAATGAATAGACATTCGGATCTAGTTGGTCTCTGTACTTTTCAATCCATATAGCAGGTGATTAACCATGTTTTCTTCCATTTCGGCAGGTGTAATACGCTGACGGCTGCGATGCCAGAACTCCAATCCTCTTACGGAGGAAAGAATGGTCAGAACAATCACGTAAGGAATAACAGGTTTCATTTCTTTATTGGCAATACCTTCTTCAATAATGGATTCCATTTTTTGAACATAAGTACGTCGCTGCAGTGAGAAATTGGTGAGGTAAGGTTCTGATAAATGCATCCATTCGTTGATCATGACATAGTAGTCCTCAAACCTGTTCAGCATCATCTGCACATGAAAACGGATAAGTGATTCGATCTTTTCAAGACTGGTCATTCCATTATTATCCAGGCTATTCAGATGTTCATTGCAATCATCCGATATCCGGGAGGTGATCTCCTGCAAAATCTCCGACTTCGATTGAATATGATTGTACAGGCTGGCGGCTTCAATGCCTACTGTTTCGGCCAGGTCACGCATAGAAGTAGCAGCAAACCCCTTTTGGCGGAACATGGACGCTGCTTTCTGCAGTATCAGTTCTTTTTTAGATGCTTTACGACGCTGTACTTTAGCCATACTCAAAGATAAGGCTGTATTTGGTTTAATTCATTCTTCATCCCCGTGTTTAGTATCAAAAAATACCTGTAGGTTTGCCGCCGTAAAACGCTAAACCCTGAAGCGGTTTCTCAAAATTTTTTGGTATTTTTTTCTTAACCCCCCTTAGGGGATGGGGGTAAAATCTTGATTCATGTCCCTGATAGCAGTAGGTTCAATGGCCTTTGATACAATAGAAACTCCCTTTGGAAAAGTAGATAAGATCGTTGGCGGAGCCGCCACTTTTGTAGCTTATGCCGCCACCAATTTTGTAAAACCTGTTCAGCAAATATCCATTATAGGATATGATTTCCCTAAGGAAGAATTAGAAGAGCTTAAAAGCCGGGGTGTAGAATTGGATGGTGTAGAGATAGTGCCGGATAAAAAATCTTTTTTCTGGAGCGGTCGTTATCACGAGGATATGAATAGTCGCGATACGCTTGTTACTGATCTGAATGTACTGGGCGATTTCAACCCCAAAGTACCCGATAGCTACCAGGGAAGTGAATTCCTGATGCTGGGTAACCTGGCGCCTTCGGTACAGATCAGTGTGATCAACCAAATGAAAAAAAGACCGAAGCTTATCGCCATGGACACCATGAACTTCTGGATGGAAGTGGCCCTGCCTGATCTGAAGCAATTGCTAACTATGGTAGATGTGTTGCTGATCAATGATGCGGAAGCCCGTCAACTGACCGCTCAATATTCGTTGGTAAAAGCGGCCAAAGAGATTTTAACCATGGGACCCAAATACCTTGTCATAAAAAAAGGAGAACACGGGGCTTTACTTTTTCACGGCGACAATGTGTTTTTCGCACCGGCATTACCATTAGAGGATGTATTTGATCCAACAGGTGCCGGTGATACATTTGCCGGTGGGTTTATGGGTCATTTGGCAAAAACCGGTGATATATCTTTTGATAATATGAAACGTGCCATTATAGTAGGTTCTGCCATGGCCAGCTTCTGTGTTGAAAAATTCGGGCCTACCAGGCTGAAAGAAATAAATAAGGAAGACATTGACAGAAGATTGCAGCAGTTTAAGGATTTGGTGAATTTTGAGATTGAGCTGGTGTAAGAAAGGTAAATAAATAACCCGTCAGGAAATTATTATTCTTTTAGTAATATATTTTATCTGCGGTAAACCGCTGTAAACTTTTCACCTCAATAAACACCCTTCAGGGTGATAAGCTGCCTTAGTAAAAGAGCATACTTTTACAAAAAGCAATAAACGGTGGACAAGGCCAGCATCAGTATCATTGAAGACAATAAAGTGATTCGCGACAATGTATCCAAATTCATCAGCTTTCATGAAGAATTTGAAATAGTGTCTTTGCATGGTTCTGCCAGCTCATTCCTTGATTCACTTATCGTCAACCCGTCGTTTCAATCGGATATCCTTCTCTTAGATATTGGATTGCCGGGAATATCCGGCGTCGAAGCTATTCCGCAGATATTGGAAAAAATGCCGGAGCTGAATATCGTAATGCTCACCACTTACGAAGAAGAAGATGTTATTTTAAAAGCATTGTGCTCCGGCGCCTGTTCCTATATTTCTAAAAAAGCCAGCCTTGAAGAAATAGTGGATGCACTGAGAATAGTGGTGAATGGCGGATCTTATATGTCGCCATCCATTGCGCGGGAAATTGTCAATCATTTGATGGGTGGCCGGGTTAGTAAAGCCACTATACTAACCGACCGGCAAAAGGAGATCTTAGAAAAGCTGGTGGATGGGAAAAGTTATCAAACTATCGCATCTGAATTATTCATCTCGGTCGAAACCGTTCGTTCCCATATAAAGAAAATGTATAAAATACTGAATGTAAATAATAAGACGGAAGCCATCACCCAATACATGAACGGCCATATTAAGTAAACCAGGCAATTTACCAGTCAGCATATTCAATTATATTTGAATACACCAACCTGCTTCTATTTTGTCTTTGCACCGGATCTTTCACCTGCTCATTCTACTAACACTATCCGTGTTTACATCCGGACAGCAGCCATCCTATAAACTTATTCCCCCGCAATACGAACTGGAACATCTCAAGCTGAACAATAAAGATGATATTGGCATCTTCAATGACATCACAGAAGACAAACAAGGTTACCTCTGGTTAAACAGCAACAAAGGCCTGCATGTTTTTGATGGTAACCATACCATTACATATAAAAACGGCAACGGCCAGTATATGCTGATGGCCGACTCTGTTTACGGAGTGCTATATGCTTTTGCAAACACTGGCAATGCAAACTTCTGGATACAGGAAGAAAATTCAAGGATGATGCTTTTTGACCCTGTTAAAAGAAAATTAGTTGAATCATTTACGAATCAGGCCACAGCCGATGAGTTGATCTTTTATACAGCCACCAGTGATGAAGGCATTTTATTTATTTCCACAGTCAACCGGCAGAAAGCCACCATGACGATATGGAGAAAAACAGATGCTGATAAACCCGATAGCTATCGGGTGGTACCCATTTACCAGTCTGCAATAAACCTTCAATCTTTTTATAGCTATAAAATTGCGGGACAATATCACTGGATATTCGAAGAGAAAAGACTTACACGGGTCACTTTGGATGGAAAACAAAAAGAACGGTGCGACATAGCTGTGTCTCCGAACTATTCCATTAATTCAGACGATAAAAATAATTTTTATTTTACTGACACGAAACATGAGGCCATCTATACCTGGAATGAACAGCTTAAAAAGACAGAGGTCTTTCTAACGCTACCGGCTTATCTCAAAGGGAAAGGCGCCTATTTTTATATAAAGGGAAATACAGTTTATTTGGGTGACAATCTATCGCTGTTTATTATTGACCGGCAAAACAATACCATCCAGGATCTGTCAAGCCATTTCATTGAATTAGCAAAGAAAGAAGCACCCAACAGCCTCGGTGTGCTTTTTCTGAAATTTTTTCACCGCAACGACAGTTCACTGCTTTTATGCACACAGGCAGATATTTACCGGTTAAAAAAGAAAACACCCTCGCCCCAACAGTTTTTGCAAAAAGTGGATGCTGTGAACAATATTTCACCGATACTCAGCTTCCGTGCCATAGCTGAAGATGATCAAAAGAATATTTATGCTTCTTACTACACAGGTATTGCAAAAAAAGCTGACGGAGAAAAAAACTATATATCACTACCTGTAAAAAAATATATTTCCGGTGAGCTCATATCTACCTACAGCCTTCATTACTGGAAGAATCATTTACTCTGGAACAATGTAAGTATTAATCTTGCCACCGGGGCTTACAAATATTTAACAGGTTCAATATTCGGCGGGCATTGCACACAATTGCTGCGGCATGATACATTGTGGCTGTTTCACTGGAACTCTAATAAGCTGTATTGTTATGACCTGCTAAAAAATAAATTAACCACTTATCCTATTGATAGTGCCGTAACAAAATCCGTTAGATTGATCGGCGAAATGAATGATATGACCGGGGATGCAACCGGGCAAAACCTCTGGATCAGCACAAGCAATGACGGGATCGCATTAATTTCAAAAAAAGGTAAACTGCTCAAACAATATTCATCGAATGAACTCGTAATAAGCGACAATTATGTTACTGACCTCGAATTAATTGGCGACAACCTGTGGTTTGGATGTAAAGATGGCCTCGGTGTATTAGATATTCCAACGGGTAAAACAATTATTTATAAAAATCCTGCAACGATAAATAACGGGGTATTACAGAACCGCACTGTATTCACCATCTTACCGGATACAGCAGGTAATTTTTACTTAGGTAGCAGCTATGGTCTCCTTTGGTTTAATATAGCTGCAAGGGAATTCTATAATCTTGCTGAGGACCACCCCATGGCAACCATTGAATTCAACAGGGCATCGGCATTCAAAGCCAGTGATAACCGTTATTATTTCGGCACTACGGATGGTTTATGTTCATTTACTGCCGGTGAACTTGAATTCTCCAGGTCTTCCAATTTAATACAACCGGTAAAATTATTCGCTGTATCCATATTCAACAATAAACAGGGCGCCTATCATTATTTATCAAAGGACCTGGACAGTTTAAACAAACTGATACTCCAGCCCTTCGATAATAATATAGAATTAAGTTTTGCAGTGCCTGAATTTTATAAAAAAATTTATTACAGCTACCGGGTAAAAGGGCAAAATGAGAATTGGACGGAGTTTAAACTTGATAATAAAATATTGTTGTACGGGCTGCAGCCGGGAACATACACATTGGAGGCAAAAGCATCAACAGGGTTGAATGATGCGAATGCGAGCTACTATTCTTTACTCATAGAAATGAAACAGGTTTGGTATAAAAAACCCTGGGTCATTGTATTATTTTCTTTGCTGGCCATCACAATGATCATTGGCTTTTTGCGGTTTCGTTTCAGTCAAAAAATAAAAAGACAAAAAGACCTGGCCGACTTACGTACAAAGATCAGCAGTGATCTGCATGACGATGTGGGTACTATCTTATCCGGTCTTGCCATGCAAAGCCAGATGCTGACTTACTCCGCCAAAGAAGAACAAAAAGAATCACTGAACGAAATAAGCAATATGAGCCGCGATGCGATGGAGCACATGAGAGATATTGTATGGGCAATGGACAGCCGCAAAGATAAATTTGAAAACCTGGTGGACAGGATAAGGGCTTATGCGGAAAAAAACCTGGCTATGAACGACATGACGCATGAGTTTGTAGTGGAAAACATAGATGCAAAGAAGTTTATTGACCCTGAAAAAAGACAGGCGGTCTATTTCATTTTTAAAGAAGCCATAACTAATATCATCAAACATTCTGATGGCAAACATGTAACGATCTATGTTATAGAAGATAAAAATAAACTAAGTGTAAAATTATGTGACAACGGAAGTAAAAAGCCGGCTTCACACTCAGACGGATTGGGGTTGAGCAATATGAAAATGAGAGCAGAAAAAATTGGCGGCACTCTCAATGCGAAATACGATGATGGTTTTGTGGTGGAACTGATAATATAATTTACAGCCCGCAATTAATGACCTGCGGGCTGTAAAACATGGTTATCTGTGTTAATGATAAAATGAATCCCTTTGCGCAAATAATGGCAGATAAGTAGTAAAATCAAATACTATTTTAAATTCCACATAGCGCTCCATGCACCATCCTGTACTTTCGAGCATTCAAGTTTGCCTTTTTCTATGTTAAGTCTTTCTCCTGTCTTCCACCGGTTCTCAATCCAGTAAGTACCGTTGCTATTCTTTTTTAATATCCAATGAGCACTCCAGGCGCCATCGGGCACACCAGAGGATGCTACTGTTCCTGTTTCAATATTAATGCGTTGACCCGGCTTGCTGCTGCTTTCAATCCAGAAAAAATTAGTACCGGGCACAGTTTTCAATATCCACTGTGCTGTCAATGCTGCATCTGCTACGGGTGAAGAAATGATTTGTCCTGTTTCTATATTGATACGTTCTGCGGTTTTCCAGTGGTTTTGAATGCGGACAGTTTTATTAGCCAGATCATTTGAAGTAGTAGTAGTAACAGGTGTTGTTGTGTCAGGAGCAGTTGGTGGTTTTATTGTATTGGGAGTGGTAGTGTTGGCAGGGGCAGTATTTGTTACTGTAGCGGAGCCTGTATTTATATTCCACATAGCACTCCATGCACCATCCGGTACTTTTGAACATTCAAGTTTTCCTTTTTCTATATTAAGTCGTTCACCTGTTTTCCACCGGTTCTCAATCCAGTAAGTGCCATTGCTGTTCTTTTTTAAAATCCAATGAGCACTCCAGGCGCCATCGGGCACAACGGATGATACTACTGTTCCGGTTTCAATATTAATGCGTTGACCCGGCTTGCTGCTGTTTTCAATCCAGAAAAAATTGGTACCGGGTACAGTTTTCAATATCCACTGTGCTGTCAATGCTTCATCTGCTATGGCTGAAGAGCTAATTTGTCCTGTTTCTGTATTGATACGTTCTGCGGTTTTCCAATAGTTTTGAAAGCGGACTGTTTTGTTGTCCAGTTCATTTACATTATTAACAGGTGTTTCAGGTTGTGTTGGTGTATTTACAACGGTCTGTGTTGTAGTTGTTTTCTCAGTTGTTAGCACAACAGGTCTTGGAAAACCAGAGGATCGTTTATCAATAAAAAGGTCTCTTACAACAGCAATACTTTTGTTCTTGTTGCTGTACGACTCAATTATTAATTCACTAATATCCCATTTGTCTTCAAAAGCAGTAAGTGGTTCATGGCTAATAACAATTTGTTGAATAGTACCAATGTTTTTAGTTGTTATATATCCATAGTTCCAGCTATCAGCTTCAAACAGATTTTCCAAGCCAAAAACACCCGGTTTTGTCGTCATTATATTACCAAGGTCAATCTTTTGGGTTTGCCCTTTATCCCCAATAATAGTCAGATATTCCCTGGAATCAGTGCCGGATTTATCAGCATCAAAAGTACCGCCGGGCCTGTTGGCGGTTCTTATTATTATTCTATAATCGGCATAGTAATCCGGTGGCAATAAATTAAAGGTAACCGGGGTACTGCCCACCAATGAGCAATTACAATACCCTGCCTTTACAGTGCCATTTGCATCCCTTACAATAACACCGCCTATGTTCCAGTTGTCAAAAAAGTTTCCGCCATTGATAGTGAGATTTTGTAACTGGCCAATGTCTGGTATTGATACAGGAACTTCGGTAACAGAGCCAGTGGCAAAAGTAGAGGCCGGAAAATATCTTTTCATATCCTGGATAATATATTCACCATTAGTACCCTTAAAGTTTAAAGAAACACTTCCATTGGTTCCGCTATTTTGTGCCGCATTAGTAGAAATGGTTATCAGGTAATCAGCATATTTCTTTCCGTCAAATGCGATGGTTTTGCTTGCCTGTCCCCCGCTGATAATACATCCATCACAATCCGCATGCACATTCTTTTTCTCTGCAGGCATTTCCACATTGACGGATTTAATTTTTAAGTTATCCGTCATGGAAGCATTCAAAGGAGTTAGTTGCAACTTTGTAATGTTTCCGACATTTCTTTCGCTTTGCACACTGAACATTGCTTTTTCACCCGGAAGTATGGAATAAAGACTCTTGGTTAATGTCATTTGTTCTGTAGCATCTCTGTCTCCGGTTATTATTACAGCAAATTTTTCATTGGAACCTGCATCAGCATCAGCGCTTGTTTCAACCGTAACCAGGTAAGTGTTCATCACTTTCGTTTTTGCAATATCATTTTGCCGCACTATATCATCCAGCAGTACCGGCGCTGATACAAGTTTGTTATTAGTAACGGGTTTTTTTAATTCCGTTGCAAAGGTTCTGGCAAAGCCTGGTTTTACCAGGGCGCCGGCAAATATATCTTTCGCAATCTTACCTGCGCTGGTGGCTAAATCTTTAAAATCAACTTCAGCATTAAAATTGTAAGGCTTTTTTGCCAGGGTAATGTTGAAGGCAACATTTATTTTGTATTGATTATTTAATCCAAACGTTCCTTCAAACTCTGCTGACTTAATATCAAACACTCCACCGAGTGTCTGGTCCATTACAAATTTTGTTGCTTCCAGCGTGGTAACAGAAATTCCTTCTGCCACATCCACACCGAGCAATGCAGTATTGAAAGCCGCTTCTTTAAGTTTTTTTTCAGCGTACAGGTCAGCCAGCTCCACTTCCACGGGAAATTCTTTTCCTATATCTGCAAGGCCAGACACGGTCTTTGCATAGCCGTCATAAACTATTTGTTCCGCTTCTATCGCCAGGTTATTAGCCGCAATAGCTGCATATAAAACACCCTTCTCGGGCAAGTCATAAAACCAATCGCTTAATTCATTTATGCGTTTGTTACTGGCAGCATTATTGTTTTTGTGCCAGTCTATTACGGCTTTGCTTTCATTTAATGCCCGGTGGGCTTCGTCACGCATATTCTGCAGGTCGGCATTTCTCCGGCTGGTTACCTGTGCTCTTTTTGTTGCTATCCGTGCATCTGCATCTTTTAAATCATACTTTGCCTGGTTCAGCTTATCCCTTGTACTCTGTAAAGTTTTTTTGGTACCTGTAATCGCCTCATCCAGTTTTGCAGTTACCAATTGATTCAACTTTGATATCAAGTCATTCCGCAGCGCTGCTCTTACATAGATACCCCCGTCACTTTCTGTAAAGCTTTTTCCTTTTCCTTCCAGTGTCAGCTCGAAAAGCTCAGCCAGTTTACCGGCAGTTACAAATTCAAATCCTTTATCATCTACGCTTACTGTTGTTTCACTGCTTACCCCGAGCAAACTTATTTTTCCATCGATAAAAACACTTGGCGGTGTATTTTTTGCAATGGCAAAATTGAACTGCGGTTTATCGGTAGTACGGCCCTTCAATTGAAATGTGCCGTTACCCCAATCAACCGGGTCTAATGCCCCGGCACCTTTCACTCCATTTTCATTCATGCTAAAATCGGCATAGCCTTTAATTCCACCGATAGATACCTGTCCGCCAAAGGCAATTCCTTTCTCATACGTTTTGCCAAATGCTTTTATTCCATCCACGGGTACTATCAGCACCCGTGCAGAATCAAAACCAGTATCCAGCATTTTTCTCAATTGTCCTTCTATTGCGGTATTTTCAGCAAAGGCTTCTATCATGGCCAGTATAGTAATGTTCTTTAAAGTAATGTCTATTAAACTTTGTGTTGGATTGGCAATATCAATAACCATCGTAACGTCTCCGCGGATATGTTTGGTTCTGTCAGTTACCAATCCAAATCTTGCATTAGCAGTAAAACCTAACTCACTCAATAAAATGGGGTTTTTAAAATTGATGCCGGCTCTTACACCTACTTTTAGCAAACCGATTCCTGGTACACCAAAGGGATTTGTCCATTCCGGTAAATCAGATTTTCCATCCGCGTCTTTGTTTCCCGTCAGCCTATCACGGTTTTTTTGTTTTAAAGCCGCCATAAAAAACTCGGCACTTATTTTTTGTTCGATGGGGGAAAAATCAAAGCTGGCATTGAAACCCAGGAGGTCTTCACCAATTTTTGCTTCCACCAAACCTGCAATACTAAAAACAAGTGGCTGTGCTTTCCCGAACCTTACGCCAAACAATACATCCTTCATCCAAACGTCTTTTGCCATCTCAATATTAAGGCCGAGGCTGGCATCGAAAGACAATTCTGTAAACGTTTCATCAACAGCGCCTCGTAGCTTCAGTTGATTTATATTTAAAACCTTTGAAATGCTTTCGTCGAATTTTATGCTGGAGATTATATTGACACCTTTTGACACTTTAAATTCGCCTGCATCTTTCAGGACATCCAAGGAAGACTTTGCATCCTCATCATCCAGTGTAGAAATGATAAGAACGGTACCCGAAAGGTCTATGGCATCCATTGGCTTCAAAGCATCACCCAATTGCGAAAACTTAAAACCAGGGGGCGGCGCAATACCAAACAACATTGTTGATTTTGATTCTTCCGTAGCGCCATTAAATTGTAACTCTATTTCGCCGAAGCTGGTATGTGCCAATCCTGAAAAGGTTTTGCTGGTAGGGTTGATGCCGACAGTTATATTGTCAATTTGTTTCGACTTAAAAGATTCTGGAATATAGCGAAGCAGGTTGTTGGCTTTACCTTCGTTCATAAAAGCGTTGAGCAAAGAGGATATACCGATATTACTTGTGGTGAAAGAAAACAAAAGGTCATCCGGATCAGTTGACATGGTGGCACTGAGGTTGATAGGAATTGCCCCAATTTTACCGTCACCCGAAATAGTGGCGCTGGCCTTATGGTCCGGCGACGTGGGTTTGTCCAGTGTAAACCCGATTGCCATACCGTCAATAGCAAACCCGTCAAAGCCATCAATGGAATAACTGCCAATACCAAAGTTCAGGGCTACTTTGCTTAAGCTGTCTCCTTTATCATCAAACTCCAATGAAAGATCTTTTATGGAAATGCCGGTGTTGAGTGGAAATGATTTGGGTAAAAACGAACTTAAGGATTTGCCCGAAAAGAATTTCACCAGTTTTTCCGGTGTAATAGATGCTGCTTCAGGAAATGTACTGTTTATGGACTTAACTTTTTTAGCTGCATTCAGTTCTGCTTTCAGTTCGATATTATCAAAACCCAAAAAAGAAACCTTACCATTTGCCTGCTTTCCTCCATCATCTGTACTTCCTACATTCAGCTCAGCTATTTTTATTCCCACTGCATCCAGGTATTTATTGATAGCATTCGTAATTGCCTGCTTTTCATCTTCAAAGACTGTTTTTTTTGTTACGATTGAAGTATCCTTGTAAAAGTCGCTGATATTTTTTGCTGTTGCCTGTTTACTTATAAGAACAACAATCAACAGGTGAAATAAAATTTTTAAAGATTTCATTGCAGTAATGTTTTGGGGTGGTTTGAAATTGAAAACGTAAGTTGAGTTATTCATGTATGGATTCCAATAACCCTGAATGGTGAAAAAACCAGCACAAAGTACCCTGTCTTTCACCCGGCCGGGTGAGTAGAGCTGAAGTAACCAGTAAATATACAGGAGTGGAGTAATGAATATGTAAGTTTCGGATCAATTCAGGTTTCTTGCCAATACCACTGCATTCTTAAACTTATTTTTCTTCCCTTGCAGGTTAAATATTTCCGTAAAAATGATATACGTCCCGACAGGTAATTTCAATCCTTTATCATTAAGTCCATCCCAGTTCCAATAACCGCTTGTACTCAGTATTCCATTACGCACCAGATTACGAATAGGCCTTCCGGCCGCATCAAATATGGTAATATTAGCGACATAACCAGGTTGGTCTATTTTATATTGAATGGTAGCTATATCATTAAAACCATCATTATCGGGTGAAAAGACTTTTGGCGTTACTTCAATGGTGGCAGCGATAGCCTGCAGGTTCTTGAATTGGGAATTTTTATAACCCGGTGTACCATAGCCTGCTGTTGAAGCTGCCGAATACCAGTTGGCTGCTTCCTGTGATAATCCATCCGCATCAACTCTTTCCAATGAAACGCCTTCAGCATTATCAATCAATTTAAAATGCCAGTCGTCGGAGTAATTGACTTCATCCACTACAGCTCCCTGTTGGTTGAGTAATAAAACAAATCCCGCATCATCGGGGAAAGAAGGAAGAGAGTTAAGCGTTACCACAGACTCAGCTTTTTGAACAAGATAGTTTAAAGCAAGATTGTCTGCATCTTCAGTAACTACCACATAGTCGCCGGGAAAAACATAAAAAGGAGTAGTGCTTATTGAAGTAATGGAACTGATAACAGCACTGCTATTGCGATTTGCGATGTATAGTTTGGCCGCATCAAATATCTTATTGCTTTTGTTATAAAATTCCACATAGTCATAAGCACCGGATCGGGGATTGAATAAAATTTCATTAACAATAATATCTCCTGCTGTTGCATCAACAGCAAGACCAACTCTTGCTTTATTATTTGTTCCGATCACATTGCCTTTGCAATCCGTTACATTGCCAGCAGTTATCTTGTAAACCGTATTTGCCGCCAAAAGATTGTTTGTTTTCAATTGTACCTGGTCAAGCAAAGGCGATAACGGTTCGGCGCTGATAAAAGATATTCCGCCATCAATACTATAATTTGAAACAGTTGCGGCCGCTAAACTATCTAATGGCTCATCAAATACCAGTACGATGGTTGTATTATCTGTTGTGTAAGCATTGTTCAGTTGCGGTGCAGACTGATCATTATTTATAGCATTGATTGAATTTATTATTCCCGGCGTACCTCCTGCGGTATTATTACTCGCTTTCCAGTTACTGCTCCCGGTGCAGGGATTTTGTGTATCGATCATCTCCAGGGTCCAGCCGCCTTCTTTTTTTAATTCATTTTGGTACCACGAAGATGAATAAGTAACAGCATGAATAATCTGCCCGGTGGGGGCTTTTAATACTAAGGATTCTCCATCATTATCCAAAGACGGAAAACTTGTAACAGAAATTGTATTGCCAAATACGGATAAGGCGGCCACCGCACTTGCGGTACAAACGATCACAAAACTATCCGGAGCTAATATAAAATTTGGCATAGCCCCGCTTTGCCCCCCACTGTCGCCAATCCGCCAGCCTTGTAAATTAACAGGTGAAGCGCTTGTGTTTTTTAATTCGATCCATTCATTATTTGGTAAGCCAATTTGCGGGCTGGGATCGGCCATGATCTCATCGATAACAACATCATAACGGTTTTGTGCCGAAAGAACATGCGTTAGTAAAAATGATAAACATAATAACCGTAAGGATTTCATATTCCCTAATGTACTAAATGATTTTTATAAAAAGGAGCGACGATTATTTGGTGTAAACGGATTGCTGACCTATTTTTGCGTCAGCATGACAACAATGAAACATACAAAACGCACAAAGAAACATTCCTGAGGGAGGTTTGCAGTGTTATGTATGTAACTATATAAAAACTTAGCAGGCCTTCCAAACGGGAGGCTTTTTTATTGCATGCCAGGCAATGCCAGAAATTGATTTATTTTATAACTAAAAATCTTCTCCGTTGGAGAAGCTGGGGGAAAACAAAACATGAAAG
The DNA here is from genome assembly GCA_040007815.1 of Chitinophagaceae bacterium. GTDB lineage: Bacteria > Bacteroidota > Bacteroidia > Chitinophagales > Chitinophagaceae > Terrimonas_B. The sequence continues at coordinate 17,753 of JBDTUH010000021.1, read as the reverse complement.
TTGCAGTAGTAGGCGCCACAGGATTAGTAGGCACCAAAATGTTACAGGTATTAGCAGAAAGAAATTTCCCGGTAACAGAGTTGTTGCCGGTAGCATCAGAAAAATCTGTCGGAAAGGAAATTGAATTCAAAGGGAAAAAGTACAAGGTGGTTAGTATGACAGATGCTATTGCAGCGAAGCCGGCGGTTGCTTTATTTTCTGCTGGTGGCAGTACTTCGTTAGAGTGGGCGCCGAAATTCGCTGAAGCAGGTATTACCGTTATTGACAACTCTTCCGCCTGGAGGATGGACCCGACAAAAAAATTAGTGGTTCCGGAGATAAATGCAGATGCGTTAACCAAAGAAGATAAGATCATAGCGAACCCTAACTGTTCAACCATCCAGATGGTAGTAGCATTAGACCCCTTGCATAAAAAATATGGAATCAAAAGAATTGTGGTAAGCACTTATCAAAGCGTTACCGGTACCGGTGTGAAAGCCGTTACGCAATTGATGAATGAACGTAATGGTATAAAAGGAGAAATGGCTTATAAATATCCCATTGATATGAATGCCATTCCCCAAATAGATGTTTTCCTGGATAACGGCTATACCAAAGAGGAAATGAAAATGGTGAAAGAAACCTGTAAGATCATGCGGGATGATTCCATTCGTGTTACCGCTACGACAGTGCGCATACCCGTTATGGGTGGGCACAGTGAAGCGGTGAATGTTGAGTTCGGAAAAGATTACAAACTTGACGAAGTGAAATCAATATTGTCAGCTTCACCGGGAGTCGTAGTGGTAGATGATCTTCCCAACCAGCTTTACCCCATGCCAATGGATGCTCATGAAAAGGATGAAGTATTCGTAGGAAGGTTGAGAAGGGACGAAACGCAGGCAAATACACTGAACATGTGGATCGTAAGTGATAACCTAAGGAAGGGAGCTGCTACCAATGCTGTACAGATTGCCGAGTATTTGGTGGCAAGCAAGCTGCTATGATAACAGAGAAATCAAGTCCAAAACTTATAATCGGAAAGAATGATTCTGGTTAACCAAGTCATTCTTTCCGGTAAAAGGATTTTGAAATATTTTTATTGCAATTTCTTTTAAGCGACTGCCGCAGCAACAGCTTCTTTTACTAATTCAGTATTAATAGCCAGCTTGACTTCATCACTTACCACTATTCCGCCGGCTTCTGTTACCGCACTCCAGGTAAGACCAAAATCATGACGATTAATCTTTCCTGTAATTTCAAATCCGGCTACTGTTTGTCCGTAAAAGTTGTTCTGTATACCACCAAATTCTACATTTAATGTTATGGGCTTGCTAATTCCTTTTAAGGTCAGATCACCGGTTACTTTATAGTCACTTCCATCCTTATGTTCAATTTTGGTAGAAACAAAAGTCAATTTTGAATACCTGGCCGTATCAAAGAAATCCGCCGATTTGAGGTGGCCGTCTCTCTGTTCATTACCAGTATAAATGCTATCTACATCCGCAGTAAATGAAATTTTTGAATTTTTAAGGTCTGACGGATCTCCTTCAAGTTTGCCTTCAAACGAAGTGAATTTGCCGGAAACGGTTGAGATAACAAGGTGTTTTATTTTAAACCCTATCTCAGAGTGTGCTGTGTCAATTGTCCAGGTTGTCATATGTGTGTAGTTTTATGATGTAAAATTAATGTTTAAACATTGAATTTACAAAAACTAAATTGTTAAAGTAATGAAAACAAGTAGCCGGGCATAGCTCACTGTTCTGTTAAGGAAAGACTTTTTAATGGAGTCAGATCTGGATTATCAGCCCATTAGAAAAGTTAACCTTCGATACTTTGGTTAATGAATTCCAGCAGTGGTTGTAATGCCTCAAAGGCAGTTAAGACTTTTTTTGAAAGGTCTTTAGAATTAAGTTCTGCGTCTTTAATAGAGGTCATGGATACAAAACTTTTCAATTTCAAATATTCAGCCGCGGGGTTATCGGCTTCATACCCTTTAGGAACGCGGGTTAAAATGTATTCAGCGTCTCTTGAAAGATCATTATACACGGTCTTGAATTTTTTTGAACCGATTACTTTTTTAAAGGCGTCAAAGTTATAATCAATCTCCTGTCGCACTTTAGCCAGTTCGGGCGGCATCGGCATCCAGAGCCCGCCGCCTACAAAACTTTGACCAGGCTGGCAATGGAAATAATAACCGCCGAATAAGGATTTCTTACCACCCTTGTTGATATAAGCCCCCATATTATTTTTATAGGGAGATTTATCCTTTGAAAACCGTACATCACGGTTAATGCGAAACATGCAATCTTTCGCTTTCAGGTGGGCAATAGAATCATCTTTTTTGCCATGCGTATCAATAATGGTTTGAATAAAACCAGCAAAGTCCGTCTTCGCGTTTTCATATTGCTTGCGGTTGGAATCAAACCAGGGTTTATTATTATTCTTGTTGAGATCCTTTAAAAACTTTATCGTTGAATTCTGTAACATTGCCGGTTATATTAATAGTATTTATTTTTCTATCATTTTAAGAAATTCAGCTTCCGAAATTATCTTCACCGTATTTATTTTTTTTGCTTTTTCTAATTTACTCCCGGCATCTTCACCTACTACCAGGTAGCTTAGTTTGCTGCTTACACTTCCAACTATTTTTCCGCCATTCTGTTCTACCATTTCTTCCGCGTCACCCCGTTTCAACGTTGGTAATGTTCCGGTAAAAAGAAAACTTAATCCTTCGAGATTACCCCCGCTTGCTAATTCTTTTTTGGGATTATTTAATTTGAGGCCTAAGCTTTCTAATTTCAGCAGCATCTCTATATTATCCTTATTACTGAAAAAATGTAAAATGCTTCCCGCCACTTTTGGTCCGATATCTTCCAGATTCAGCAGATGTTCCTCAGTAAAGTTTTTCAAGTCCAGTAAGTGACTGACTGACTGCGCCAGCGTTTTTGCAGTAGTTTCTCCCACAAACCGGATCCCTAATCCGAAGATCAAACGATGTAACGGCTGAGTTCGGGAATTGTTTATCGCCTGTTGAAGATTTTCTATTGATTTTTTACCAAAGCCCTCCAGTGTACCGATCTTTTCAAAATCCAGTTCATAAATACTAGGAATATCTTTTACCAGTCCCAATTCATAAAACTTCCTGACATTCGCATCACCAAAACCGCGGATATCCATAGCATCTTTACTTACAAAGTGAATGATACGTTCCACCACCTGGGCCGGGCATTCAATATTAATACAACGCCACACTGCTTCACCTTCTTCTTTGGATAACTTGCTGTTACAAACAGGACAGCTTTTCGGAAATTCAACTTTTTTCTCCTTACCGGTTCTTAGTTCTGCTAATGATTTTACAATATAAGGAATAACATCGCCGGCCCTTTCTACTAAAACGGAGTCGCCGATCATCAGGTCTTTTTCTTTTATTACATCTTCATTAAAAAGTGAGAGTGAAGAAACCGTAACACCACCAATAGGTACAGGTTTTATTTTTCCTACAGGAGTAATGGAACCAGTACGGCCAACCTGGAATTCAATATTCAAAAGAGTACTCGTTGCTTGTCTTGCTTTAAACTTATAAGCGATGGCCCATCGGGGATGATGAGTAGTCATACCCATTTTATCCTGGAGGGCAAGCTCATTTACTTTTATCACCATGCCGTCGATTTCATAAGGGAGATCATCCCGGGTGATTTCAAAATCAGCACAGTATTTCACTACGGAATCGATACCTTTTAAAACTTTTTTTTCTTTTTGAGGACTTCTGAAACCAAGTTCCCATAACATCTCCAGGGCACCAGCGTGAGTTTTTAATTTTTCCGGATATGGTTTTTTTCCGAGCAAAGTGAGGTCGCTGATATTATAAACAAAAGCTTCCAGGTTTCTTTTACTTACTTCTTTGGGATCTTTTATTCGTAAAGTTCCGGAAGCAGCATTACGTGGATTGGCCAGTGGTGGTAAACCTTGTTCTACTACTTGTTCATTGTATTTTGCGAAATTATTTTTATTGATCAGCACTTCGCCCCTTATTTCTATTTGCTCAATTCCATAGGATGAAAATTTGGCCGACAGCGGTATGCTCCTGATCTGTTTGATGTTGGTAGTTATATTGTCTCCTTCTACTCCGTCGCCACGGGTAGCTCCCCTTACCAGCATATCATCTTCATAAATAATGGAGATACTTCCACCATCAAACTTTGGTTCTACACAATATTCAATTTCATTCAGGCCTGTCAATTCTCTTGCCTTCCTGTCAAAATCAATAAGGTCCTCCGCATTGTAAGAATTGTCCAACGATAACATCGGTACTAAATGCTGTACAGTTGGGAAGTCTTTGGTCAGTCCTTTGGCTACCCTTTGGGTTGGCGAATCTGAGCTAATGAGATCAGGATTTTCGTCTTCTATTTTTTGAAGAGCTTTGAATAACTGGTCGTACTCAAAATCAGAAACAAGCGGCTCATTTAAGATATAATACCTGTATTCGTGAAATCGTAATACATTTCGCAATGACTCGATGTCACTGCTTTTAAAAAAAGAATGATCGATTTGTTTAATAAATGCAATGGCTTGTTTTTGAAGTTGCTGTGTTTCTTCTTTTGAATACATAGATTTTTGTTTCTCTGTAAAGTTAATACCCTTACAGCAATGGATTTTATAACCAGTGATAAAATCAATAATTTGCAAAAGAATGTATTCGCTAAGATTGAAAATGAAGAATTAAGCAAGGATGGTATAAAAGAAGATCTGATAATTTTTAATACAAGTTGATATGTCAAAAGCAGTACATCTGAAAACAGCGGAACTAGAGAAAATAAGCCATCTTGATTATTTCAATATCGCTATCTCGGTAGACTGTGTCATATTTTGTTATGATAATAAGGAATTGAAGGTTTTGCTGATAAAATCTGATCTTGCGGAGTTTTCCGGATTGTATTCTTTGCTGGGAGACCTGGTCCGCACGGATGAGGACCTTGATAGCGCCTCCTACAGGATTTTGCGGGAACGAACGGATCTGGAGGATGTTTACCTGGAGCAAGTACATACATTCGGCAGCATTGACCGACACCCATCGGGAAGGGTTATTACCACGGCGTATTATTCATTGATTGATGCAAAACATCAGAAACTCCGATTGAATCATAATGACCTTCACTGGCATTCAATAAAAAGTATCAAGAAGCTGGCGTTTGACCATAAAATAATTGTTGATACCTGCCTGAGCAGGTTAAGAGAACAAGTAATGGAGCACCCTGTTATATTCAATCTGCTGCCGGATAAATTTTCGCTCCGGGAATTACAGGAGCTTTACCAGGCTATTTTAGCGATTGATCTTGACCGGAGGAATTTCAGAAAAAAAATTGCTGTTAAAGACTGGCTGGTGGATCTTAACGAAATGGAACAGGATGTACCACACCGACCGGGTAAGTTATATACCGTAAAACCCGAATTCAAAAGAATCATAGACCCCAAAAAGACACCGGATCAAGGCACGGTAACTACATGAAAATTGAAATAACAGACTTTAGATATTAGCCATTAGTTGTCTTAACATATATCAACCGGAACGAAATTGGCTTTACCATTGAACTATGAAGAATATAAAGGACAATGTATATTTTTCGTGTAAAGTACTTTTGAAAGTTGCATTAGAAAGCACCCAGCTTTTTTCTGCCTTCTAATGAATGTGATAGAATTTAAAATAACTAAAGTGATTTTCCCTCCACCAATCTTGTCGGCAATATAAGTGAACGTGAAAATGTTTGTCCGCCCAGGTAATCCATCATTCTTTTCATTACCAGTTTCCCAAGCTCAAAGCCACTTGTTTCCACATAAGTGATCAGCGGTTTATATATCCCCGGCAAAAAACCATTACTGATGGCTAAAACCGATATATCGCTTGGTATGCTGACATTTAATTTATACAACGCTTTCATAACACCGACCAGGATTTCATCACTCATGGCAAAAATGTTGTCAACGCTATTGGATGAACAAAATTCTGAGGCTACGTTTTGCGCTTCATTTGAATTGAAGCAGTGACGGATAACAAGTTTAGTTTCCGGCGATTCTTTTTCAAATTGCCGTGTAAAAGCCGCCAGTCTTTTTTGGGTAATGGATAATTCAGGATTTCCAAATACGCCCAACACCTTTTTCTTTCGGTATTTAATAATGACAGAGGCCGCTATAGTGGCTGCCTCAGCATCTGCGAGGCAAACTTTGTTATACGTATCCGAATCGGGTACTTTATCAAAAAAAATAACGGGTATTGCCGCTTCCTCTAGTTTTTTGAAAGCTTCGCCCTGTGAACCCGGAGCAACGGATATCATTACTCCTGCCACTCTGTTTGCACGGCACAATCGCAGATTTTCTGCTTCCAGTACCGGGTCATCACCCGATTGAAGAATCATCAATGAAAATCCATTTTCCCTTGCTTCTTGTTCCGCCGCCGAAATAAATGAGTCGTAAAAAGTATTAGCAATTGCCGGGACTACTAAACCAAAAATGCGACTGGAATTGGTTCTTAGATTAATGGCATATGTGTTTGGCTCATATTCGAGAAGTGAGGCAAGTTCCTTTACCTTAAGCTTAGTCTCTTCGGAAATATCCGGGTGATCTTTTAAAGCACGGGATACTGTAGATACACTTAAGTTAAGATTAGCGGATATTTTCTTTAAAGTTGTTCTCGATTTCATTGAGTGAAGTAAAAAAAGTTATCCCCCGAAATTATTATCGCAAACGTTTGCGATATCGATCTTACATTTTTTTGTCCGGAAATATCGCAACTTAAATGTCTGACAAATAACTTTATAAACGAACATTAGGGATTAATTGACTTCTTAAATTTTTTTTCCGGCCAAAGCAGCTATTAGTAGCCAATTGTGGCCTCATTTTACGAACGGCACGATTAAGAAGTTGAAAAAGACCTAATTAATTTTTTTTGTTAAGAAAATAATAATTTCTAAATTGTGTTAGGAATACACATTATTTAAAGGATTCCTAATATTCTGCTAAACTCCAAAAAACGAATGCTTATGTCAATGAAACGATTGCTTTATGCGGTCTTCATGCCAGCTCTTCTACTTATTTCCTTAAGTGCGCTGGCTCAGGATCGTGTGGTAACAGGTAAGGTTACTGATTCTAAAGATGGCACCCCCGTGGTTGGTGCCTCTGTTCAACCGAAAGGCTCAAAAACCGGAACATCAACTGGCGCCGATGGCAGTTTTCGGCTCTCAATTCCCGCAAGTATCAAAACGATAGTAATATCTTCTGCCGAATTTGAAAGACAGGAAGTGGATGTTGCTGATAAGTCCACTATAGATGTTTCACTCAAAGCCTCATCCGCTGGTTTGAGTGAAGTGGTAGTTATCGGGTATGGTACTGCCAGGAAGAAAGACCTGACCGGATCTGTAGCATCTGTCCAGGCGAAAGATTTTAATAAAGGAACTTACACTTCTCCTGATCAATTGATCCAGGGTAAAGCTGCTGGTGTTTTAGTTATTAACAATACAGGTCAGCCTGGTGGTTCAACAACGATAAGAATCAGGGGCTCCTCATCTATTAGGTCTAGCAATCAGCCCTTGTTCGTACTGGATGGCGTACCTTTATCGGGCGGTTCAGCGCGTCCGGGTGGGTTCGGAAATAGTTCTGCAAACGATGGAGGTAACCCTCTCAATTATATGAACCCTAACGATATTGCCAGCATTGAAATTTTAAAAGATGCTTCTGCGACGGCTATTTACGGTTCAAGAGGTGCGAATGGAGTCATCCTGATAAATACCAAGCGTGGCAAATCAGGTGCACCTACTTTAGATGTAAGCGCTTCCACAGGTCTTTCAAATGTTGCGAAGAAATTGGAGGTGTTAGATGCCAATGGATACAGGGCTGCTTTAAAAGAGTATGGAATAACCAGTGGTGATTTCGGTGGAAATGTGGATGCATTCGATGCGATCAGCCGCACTGGCCTTACCCAAAACTATAATGTAGCAGTGGGTGGTGGTACAGAAAACGGAAGGTACCGCCTGTCTGTGGGCTACCTGGATCAGCAAGGTGTTATCAAGACGTCGGAGCTGAAAAAAATATCAGCTAACTTAAACACCAGTTTTAAATTTTTAGAAAGTAAAAAGCTGGGACTTGATATGAATGTGCTCGTTACGCAAACAGATGAGCAGCTTGCGCCTATTTCTGCTTTTGTAGGCTTTGAGGGCAATTTAATATCCCAGGCATTACAATGGAATCCAACGCACGCCCTGACCAAACCAGGTACGGATTCAGCGTGGATTGACCCTGCAGTCGGAAATACCACTATTAATCCTATCGCACAATTGAATTATTATGACGATAGAGCTAAGGTGAACACCATTGTCGCGAGTATTGCCCCATCCTATAAAATAACTAAGGACCTGGAGTTTAAACTTTTATATAGCGTTAATCGCTCAGTAGGAGTAAGAAAAGTGCAGATCAATAGGTTATTAAATGAACAGGGTGTGGAAGGAAGAGGTCTTGCCGGTATAGGGAATAATCAGGAGACCAATACGCAGCTCACCAACACCCTCAGCTATAACAAACAGATTACCTCTGCTATTAATATAAACGCCGTGGTTGGCTATGAGTGGCTAACATTTGATGACAAAGGTTCATTTTTGACCGGCAAAGATTTTCAAAACCTGGGTCTGAATTATTATGACATTTTGGGATATTCTACTTCGGCGGATAGAAACCTTGGTTCTTTTGCGTCACCTACTTCGGAATTGCAATCTTACTTTGGACGGGCCATTGTAAATTACAAGGATAAGTACTTGCTGACTGCAACATTCAGGGCGGACGGATCTACCAAATTTGGTAAAAATAACAGATATGGATATTTTCCTTCTGTGGGTATTGCCTGGAATGCAACCAAAGAAGATTTTTTAGCGGGTAATGGCTTTATCAACAACCTGAAGGTACGTTTAGGTTGGGGTAAAACAGGTAACCAGGAATTCCCTGCCGGAGCATCCAAGGATAGGTATGGAATCGGTCAGCAATCACTTACACGCCTGAATTTTCAGAACCCGGATTTAAAATGGGAATCATCCGCTACTACGAATGCGGGAATTGATTTCAGCATTCTTCATGACAGGCTGAGTGGGTCGATTGATTACTTCTACAAAAAAACTACGGATATCCTTTTCGAAACAACTTTTGCAGAACCAGGACCTCCATCGGGTACGATTTGGAAAAATTTGGATGGTTATGTGTTAAACAAAGGGGTTGAGATCACTTTATATGGCAATGTGATGAACAAGAAGGATATGAGCTGGAACATAGGTACGAACATATCATTCCTTAAAAATATAGTACAGGGTTTACCAGGTTTTTATGAAACCGGGCAGCTGAGAGGTCAGGGATTTTCTAATGTCAGGGGCCAGAGAGTGATTAGCGGCCAACCAATAAATGTTTGGTATCTGAGACAGTGGGAAGGAATTGATAAAACTACAGGGAAGGATATCTTAACAGATGGCGGCTCTACGCTTTTTTATGTGGGCAGCCCAAATCCTAAAACGTTGTTGGGAATATCAACGGATTTCACATATAAAAAGTTTGTGGCAACTGTTAGCATGAATGGTACGTTTGGACATTACCTGTATAACAATACAGCGGCGACAGTGGTGGGAATTGGTAATTTGGGAACAAGAAATATTGCAAAAGGCCTGCTGGATGGCGAAGTGCAGGAATCCAGGGCCAATGCACCAGCTCCTTCCACCCGGAACCTCGAAAAAGGAAATTATATAAAAATGGCGAATGCATCTATTGGCTACAGAGTGGGCAACATTGGAAAGAGCATAAAAAACCTATATGTTGCGCTGACCGGACAAAACTTGTTTGTCATAACCAAGTACACCGGGTTTGATCCGGAAGTAAACACTGATGGCGGCTTTAACGGGATACCTTCATTAGGTGTTGAGTACATACCATACCCTTCTGCAAGGACGTTTCAGTTGGGCGTAAACTTTTCATTATAGTATTAAAACTTTTGCAGTATGAAATATTTTAAAATTTTTGTGAGTTTGTTTTTAGTTTTGTTTTTATTCTCCTGTACCAAATTGGACGAAAAGTTCAGGAGCCAGATTGAAACAAACAACACATCTAATATCAAAGCCGCAGACCTTTTGGTCTCTGTTTATAACACTATTGGAGGTTCATTCCAGGGAAATGGCAATATATGGTCTACAACAACTATTACTACAGATGAGGCGATAGCACCTACCCGCGGACCGGACTGGTACGATAACGGTCTCTGGCAAGCGTTGCATGCACATACGTGGAATGCAGATCATGAATTTGTAAACAACGGATTCCTGGAAATGCTTAGAACGCAGTTTGCTGCTTCAAATGTGTTACAATTCAACCCCTCGGCCCAGGAAGCTGCGGAGGCGAGGTTCCTCAGGGCTTTATCTATGTATTGGGTACTCGATGGCTATGACCAGGTGCCTTACCGGGAGAATTTGACTGATTATAAACTCGATCCAAAAACGCTGAAAGGAACAGAAGCCGCAGACTTCATTATCAGCGAAATAAACGCTGTACTGGCTACGCTTCCCGACACCGGCCCGGCTTATACAGCCAATAAAAATGCTGCAAAGGCTTTATTAATGAAAGTTTATTTGAATTATGGTGTATATGCAAACAGAGCGACCCCCACATTTGCACCGGCTGATATGAACAAAGTCATTGCCCTGGCAGATGAAATTATCAACAGTAACAAATATTCATTGAATGATAATTTCTTTGACATTTTTGCACCCGACAATGATGTAAAGTCAACGGAAAGCATCTTTAGTTTCTTTAACAGCGCCAGTGCCAACAGGGGTGGAAATGTTCGCGGATTTGCATTCATGGTATCTCACTACAATATGAATCCATCCGGCTGGAATGGCTTCTCCACCCTGTCTGATTTTTATGACAAGTTTCAGCCCACTGATAAAAGATTGGGAGGATACTATAATTATCCTGCAGCGCTGCCTAATCCCGGGCACAGAACAAATGTAGGTTTCCTGATAGGTCAACAATATAATTTAACTACAGATGCGCCCCTGCTTGCAAGGAACCCTGCAACGGCTCCTTTAAGTTTTACCAAAGAAGTGAAAATTAATGAGCCAGATCCAAACACCCTGGAATTTACAGGAATCAGGGTTATTAAATATCCGTTTGACTATGCGACTGCAGGAGATCAGAAAAACAACGACTATGTAATGTTTAGATTAGCTGATGTTTTGTTAATGAAAGCTGAAGCCATTCTTCGTGGCGGTACTGGAACAGCTGCCGGTTCTTATGGTAATAACGCTAAGGATATTGTAAATTCTATAAGGGCAAAACGTGGAGCAACAGATCTTGCTGCTGTGGATCTGGCCGCTCTTCTGGATGAAAGAGGTAGAGAAATGTATTGGGAGTGCTGGAGAAGACAAGATCTGATCCGCTATGGAAAATTTTTACAAGCCTGGCAGGAGAAAGATGCTGATGCAGGTACCAAAAATCTTCTATTTCCAATACCAAGCAATCAGCTGGCGGTTAATCCTAACCTGACTCAAAATCCGGGATATAATTAATACAATTTTCGAAATATTTTTAAAAGGTCATTTGAAAAAATGACCTTTTTTTGCTTTATAAATATGTGGTTTAAATTTTTTTTCCCCCTGTTCATTTTTACCGTTTGTTCTTTGTATTCATGTACAACAAAAAAAGAGCAGCCAACACTGTTTGAGCTGAAAGAATCTACTGGTATTGATTTTATTAATAAAGTAAAGGACACGAAGGACTTCAATATTCTTACCTACCGCAATTTTTATAATGGAGGAGGAGTTGCGATTGGCGACATTAACAACGATGGGCTGGCGGATGTTTTTTTCACCGCCAATATGGGAAGTAATAAGCTTTATAAAAACAAAGGAAACTGGGAGTTTGAAGATATTTCCGCGAAAGCTGGTTTTGTTGAGAAACAGGATTGGAGTACTGGTGCGGTCATGGTAGATATAAATAATGACGGGTGGCTGGATATATACGTTTGTAATGCAGGGTTTATAAATGGCATCACCCCGGAAAGTAAATTATATATCAATAATGGGGCTTCACTCAGCGGATCAAAAGACGGTCAAATTACCTTTACTGAATCTGCAAAGGAATACGGGTTGGCCAATTCAGGTGGTTATGCTACCCATGCGGCTTTTTTTGACTATGATCTTGATGGTGACCTGGATGCATTTATCATCAACAATAGTTTTATTCCGGTCAATACCCTGAATTATGCCAACAAAAGAGACCTGAAAGCCGGGGAGTGGCCGGTAGCTGATTTCCTGAAAGGCGGTGGTGATCGTTTCCTGAGGAACGATAATGGCAAATTCATTGATATTAGCCAGGAAGCGGGTGTTCATGGTAGCCTGATTAGTTTTGGTTTGGGCGTTACAATCGGTGATGTCAACCAGGATAATTATCCGGATGTATATGTTTCGAATGATTTTTTTGAACGGGATTATCTCTATATAAATCAAAAAGACGGAACATTTAAAGATGAGCTTGAGCAATGGATGGGGCACACGAGTCTTGCTTCGATGGGCGCCGATATCGGGGACATCAATAATGATGGCTTTGTTGATATTTTCACCACTGATATGCTTCCGGGCGATGACTACCGGTTAAAAACCACTTCTTCATTTGATAACATAGATGTTTATCGGTTTAAAGAGAAGCAGGGCTTTTATCACCAGTTCATGCAAAATGCTTTACAGGTAAATAATGGAAATAGCAAATTCGCGGAAACAGCATTTTATAGTGGCGTTGCGGCATCCGATTGGAGTTGGGGTGCGTTAATGTTTGATGCGGATAATGATGGATTAACGGACCTCTATGTATGTAATGGAATTTACCATGATGTAACTAATCTTGATTTTGTTGATTTTTTTGCCAATGACATTATACAAAAAATGGTGATGACAGGTAAGAAGGAACAAGTGGATGAAATAATCGCTAAAATCCCTTCTGTACCGGTTTTGAATAAAGCGTTTAAGAATGAGGGTAACCTGAAATTTTCTGATGCGGGTGCTGGCTGGGGGTTTAACATACCCTCCTTTTCCAACGGGGCCGCTTACGGAGATCTCGATAATGACGGAGACCTGGATCTTATAATAAACAACGTTAATGAAAAAGCATTTGTTTACAAGAACAATAGCCGGGAAACCAGTAAAAATAACTATATCGGTGTATCGTTAAAAGGAAAGGGAAATAATACGTTTGCCATTGGAAGTAAAATAAAAGTGTATAGCGGAAACCAGATCTATTACCGTGAAGTAGAGCCCAGCCGCGGTTTTCAATCATCGGTAGATTATAAACAAATTATTGGGTTGGGTAATTTCTCACAGGTAGATTCAATGATTATTGTATGGCCGGATAAAACCTATAGTAAATATGAACACCCGGAGATAAATAAAGTTCAGGCATTGCAACAACAGGAAAATGCAGGAAAACTATATGAGAGCGACCAGCCAGCAATCAAAACGATATTGCAGCCTGTTGTAAACAATTTCGAAAAGCATACGGAGGATGATTACATAGACTTTTATTCCGAACGAAATTTGCCGGAAATGCTCTCAAGAGAAGGCCCCCGGATAGCCAGAGCCGATGTAAACAACGATGGATTGGAAGATTTATATATAGGTGGCGCCAAAGGGCAACCCGGGCAGCTATACCTTCAAACGAACAAGGGCTTTATTAAAAAGCAAGAAGAGGCGTTTAAAAAATTTGCAGATTTTGAAGATGTAGCCGTACTGTTTTTTGATTGTGATGGTGATAACGACATGGATTTATTTATTGGAGCCGGTGGCAATAATGTGCCACCCAGGACAAAACAATTGCAACACCGGCTATACAAGAATGATGGCAAAGGAAACTTTCAAAGAGATTCAGCTGCTTTCGCCAATAACGACATGAATATATCGGTGGCAATAGAAAATGATTTTGATGGCGATGGGGATATGGATTTGTTTGTAGGTGGGCGAAGTATCCCCTACTCTTATGGTGTTACGCCTTCCAGTTATTTATACGAAAACGATGGTAAAGGTCATTTCAAAGATGTGGCTGCCTCAATGAACCCTGGTATAGCCAAAGCAGGCATGGTAACGGGTGCGGTATGGGCCGATGTGATGGGCGATAATAAAAAAGAATTGATCATAACCGGCGAGTGGATGACGACAAGAATATTTTCCTATAAGAACCGAAAGTTTGAAGAACAAAAAGATACCGGCCTGACCGGCTTATCCGGATGGTGGCAGACTATTGCATCGGCAGATTTAAATGGTGATGGCAAGCAAGATTTGATTTTAGGTAACATAGGGGAGAATTTTTACCTCCAACCTGATTCTGCGCACCCGGTAAAAATGTGGTTGAATGATTTCGACCAAAGTGGTTCGGTAGATCAGTTTAGAACAAGAACGATTGACGGTAAGGATATGCCCGTATTCATAAAGAAGGATGTGACAGATCAGTTTCCGGCATTGAAAAAGAGTAATTTAAAAAACATTGATTACGCCACCAAGACTATACAGCAAATATTCAGCACAAAATTAATTGAAGAAGCAGCAATAAAAACTTTTAACTATTGCAGCTCGGTGATTGCGATTAATGATGGCAAGGGATCTTTTACCATACAAAAATTTCCTGCAATGGCTCAGTTGTCCAGCACCAATGCTATATGTATTGCCGATGTTAATAATGACAGTAAATTAGATTTAATAATTGGAGGAAATAACTTGGAGTTTCCACCCCAGTTCGGCCGCCTTGATGCAAGCTATGGAGATGTGCTTATAAACACCGGAAACGGAAAGTTTACCAGACTGGCACCAAACGTAACGGGTCTAAATCTAAGCGGGGAAGTACGGGATATTAAAGAAATAAAGGGGAAGAACAAACGCTATATTCTCATTGCATTAAACGATCAGTTTCCTGTTTTGTATCAACTGGAAAATAATAGCAGGCCTTAAGATGATTTTAAAAAAATGTTACAATATTATTGCTGCAGGCCTCTTTTTAATGGCAACAATTTTAACCGGGTGCACATCAAAAAAAGAAATAAAGCAACCGCTGTTTGAAGTATTGAACGAGGATAGAACCGGTCTTCATTTTTCAAACAGGTTGAAACCCACCCCAAAATTTAACATGTTCAATTATATGTATTTTTATAACGGCGCCGGTATTGGCGCTGGTGATTTTAATAATGATGGATTAATTGATTTATTTTTTTCATCTAACCAGGGTGAGAATAAATTATATATAAACAAAGGAGGACTTGTATTTTCTGATGTAACCAAGGAAGCTGATATACCGCAGGATAATGGATGGTCGACCGGTGTATCAGTGGTGGATATAAACAATGACGGGCTGCTTGATATCTATATCTGCAAAGTAGGAAAATACGAAATATTGAATAGCAAAAATCAATTCCTCATCTGCAAAGGGATTGATAAAAATGGTATCCCGTTTTATGAAGACAGAGCCGGGCAATACGGTCTTGATTTTTCAGGCTTCAGTACACAGGCCCTTTTTTTCGATTACGATATGGATGGCGATGTTGATATGTATTTATTGAATCATGCGGTTCACCAAAACGGCTCCTTTGCGCCACGCACTAATTTTGCAGGGACTTATAGTCTTCTTTCCGGAGACCGGGTGTTTCGAAATGATACAAATTCTCCTTCCGTCGGAAAGACCGTATTTACTGATGTTACCAAAGAAGCCGGTATTAATAGTTCTTCTATTGGTTACGGACTAGGAGCGGTGGCGGCTGATATCAATTTCGATGGCTATCCCGATTTATACATTAGTAATGATTTTCATGAAAATGATTATCTCTACATCAATCAGCGAAATGGCAGGTTCAGTGACGAAAGCAACCAGCACCTGATGCATACGAGCAAATTTTCGATGGGAGTGGATGTAGCGGATGTAAATAATGATGGAAGCCCTGAGATCATTTCGATGGACATGCTTCCATCTGACCCTTATATTTTAAAACGTTCTTTTGGCGACGATGAGTATGATATTTTTTTGGATAAAATATCTGTTGGATACAATTACCAGTATTCGAGAAATAACCTGCAATACAACAGGAGGAATGGCATGTTCAGTGAGGTGGGTTTGTATGCGGGTGTATATGCTACCGATTGGAGCTGGGCTCCTCTTTGGATCGATTTTGATAACGACGGTTTGAAAGATCTTTTTATTTCAAACGGTATTCCCAAGCGCTTAAATGATATGGATTATATAAATTTTGTTTCCAGCGAGGACGTTCAGCAAAAACTCACGGCAAATAAAATGGATGAAAACAATATGGCGCTGGTCAATAAGTTTCCTGAAATAAAAATTCCTAATAAATTTTTTAAAAATAAAGGGAACCTGCAGTTCCTTGATATTGCGGATAGCATTGGCAATAACAAACCTACCTTTTCGAACGGAGCCATATATGCGGACCTGGATAATGATGGTGACCTCGATGTGGTAGTAAACAATATTGATGATCCGGCGCTGGTGTATAAAAACAAAAGCAACGACAAAAAAGATAAACGCTTTGTTGAGATAACATTGAAAGGTTCGGAAAAAAACAGGAATGCGATAGGCGCTAAAGTCGTTGTTTTTGCTAACAGCGGAATCAGGACATATGAAAATTACCCGGTTAGAGGATTTCAATCCAGTATGCAAGTCCCTTTGCACATCGGGCTTGATAACACCAGCGCTGATTCCGCTTTTTTAATATGGCCGGATAATACATATCAGCGGCTGGCTTTCGGTGATAGCGCCAGAATAACTTTCACCTATTCTAAAGATCTCCCCAGGTTTAATTACACAGGTGTCAGCTCTTATTTTAAGAGCAAAGTAAGGCCAATGGAAGATATTACTTCTACTGTCGGCCTTAACTATAAACATACAGAAAACCACTTTAACGAATTCAACCGGGAACCATTGATACCTCACATGGTTTCAACGGAGGGTCCTGCCCTGGCAGTAGCCGATATTAACGGTGACGGTCTTGATGATGTTTTTATAGGCGCTTCTAAAACGTATCACAATGCCATTTTTCTACAGCAACCGGGTGGAAAATTTATACAAACGCAACAACCGGAAATGCAACAGGACAGTATGTATGAAGATGTGGACGCAGCCTGGGCCGATCTGAACAATGATGGTTATGTTGACCTGGTAATTGCAAGCGGCGGCAATGAGTTTTATGGAAACGATGTTCATTCGTCGCCGCGGATATATCTTAACGATGGCAGAGCTCAGTTCAAAAAATTGGATCATGCTTTTAATAACGTGTTTTTGACAGCTTCCTGCATCGCGACTTGCGACTTTAACGGCGATGGTTTTACGGACCTGTTTGTTGGCGGACGGGCTGTGCCGTGGGAATACGGACAAATACCTCAATCTTATTTATTGCAAAACGATGGCTCAGGAAAATTTACAGATGTTACTGAAAAAAAAGCGAAAGATTTATCGAAAGTAGGTATGGTTACCGGGGCCGTATGGTTGGATATAGATAAGGACAACGACCAGGACCTGATCGTGTGTTGTGAATGGGGAGGTATTGAAGCATTCATTAACACTGGCGGAAATTTTTCTAAAAAAGCACTTACAGAAAATAAGGGGTGGTGGAATTTTGTATTGCCGGTTGACATAGACAATGATGGTGACATAGATCTGATTGCAGGCAACCTTGGTTTGAACAGTCGTCTGAAAGTCTCAGTGAATGAGCC
>JBDTUH010000020.1:0-135844 GCA_040007815.1 Chitinophagaceae bacterium | reverse complement strand
GCAGTGCCAGTTCTTTACAATCGGCTATACTGGTACCACCGAGGAACATCATCACTTTAAAATCAGTATCGCCTTTGGTTGCTGCCGCCCATGCTTCGGCCACTGCTTTCTTTTCGGAGGTAGTCATTGACACTCCTTCGCCGGTGGAGCCGCAGATAAAAGCGCCGGTAACCCCGTTTGCTTTCAGCATTTCATAATATGCCGGTATTATTGATACATTCAATGAACCATCTTTATGCATGGGCGTGAACGGTGCTGAAATTAACCCTTTCAATTTTTCAACTCTCATAATCTTTAATTTAAAAACCGAAAATAAGTTTTAAAAAAAACCAGGAACAGGAATATTCCCGGTTACTTGCAACTGCTAAATGCTTATATGAGAAACAATTTTTATAAAGCTTCGTATTACTTTAATTATTAAAACTGCCTGTACCCGGGATTTTGTACCAATAACCTGTTATTAGTTAAAGAAGTTCTGCTAATTGGCCACAAGAGCCTTCCTTCGGGGTTACTGTTTGCAAATTGTGATGCTGGTATTTGGGCATATAGAAAAGCATCACCCATTCTTCTCAGATCATACCAACGCTTGCCTTCAAAAATAAATTCAAACAAGCGTTCCTGGAGAATAGCATCTTTAGGACTTGCGTCAATAGCCTGGTTAGGATATCCATATATTGCAGCACTATAATTGGCGCCATAAGCCCTTGCCCTCACTAAATTTATTTCGGCAGAAGGGTCTTCACCTAAAACCACTTTGGCTTCCGCCTGTAATAAAAGCAGATCGGCATAACGGTAAATCGGGAAATCATTGGTATAAGATCTTGCACCTGCTACGTTTTCGCCAAAAAATTTTCTTACAAAAGCGCCTTTTATAACCATGGTATCGGCGCTGGGGCGTTTGGTAATGTCAACACTATAGCCAGCCTGGAGTGTAGCCCATTTCCGTGTATCCTTATCGTTAAATCTTCTGAACGTAGCCACTTTTACAGGTGCACGAAGCAAACCGCCCCAATTATCCTTCAGGGGATCACTCAACTTCCTGTTCTGAACAGAATCATAAAAATTGGCAATCAATCCTGATTGCGGTACAAACGAAGCCGCAACAAAGCCCATTGCAGCCTCATTGGCCAGGTAGCGGGAAGCGAAAATAATTTCATTGTTTCCTTTTGCAGAAAAAACATCTGAAAATACGGACAACAGCGTTAAGGAAGGAATATTTGTCTGTAGATCTGTTAAAGCATTTTTGGCAATAGTGGCATCGGCAGCTCCACCACCGCGGTGGCTGGTCCATAAATAAACCTCGCCTTTCAACATCAATGTTGCCGCTTTTGACCAATATGCTTTTTGACTTTTGAAAGCGTAGTTGGCACCAAAACTATTTACAGAACTCTCAATATCATCTTTTATCTGCTTTATCACATCAGCTTCATCGGAAGCGGCTTTAGCCAAATTATCAATATCAATAGAGGTAACAGGCTCGGTTTGCAGCACCGTTTTACCCCATGATCTTAACAGCTGAAAATAATAAAATGCCCGCATACCATAGGCTGTACCCAGGTAATAACTTTTATTTGCCTCAGAAACAAAGTCAATGGAGTTTAGTTTACTGATCAATAAATTAAGCTGGTTGATATTAAAATAAAAATCACCAAACCCGCTAACACCAGGACTGCCCAGGTCTATTGTTTGTGTCCACATAGCATCCAATCCCTGTGGGGCTTCACCGGTGAAAGTAGAGCCTGAACCTGGTTCAAGTCCATAGATATCAGAACGCATTTCGCCTAAGAATAAGAAATTTCCATTATGGCTTCTGAATCTCGTATGAACGCCTGTTACAAAAGCATCGACCTGGTCAGGAGTTTTCCAATAACTGGCATCGCTGACAGAGCTTACCGGCGTTAAATCTAATTTTTTAGAGCAACTGCTTGCTAATAAAAGCAGCCCAAGCCCTGACAACAAATATATTTTAATCCTTTTCATATTAATTCGTTTGATGTTTTTTTAAAAAGTTAGTTGGGCTCCTATTACAAATGTTCTGGGTGTAGGATATGTACCCTGGTACACACCTGTGATAACACCGTTTGTATTTATCGGTGGCTCTGGTGTAGGCCCGGAAAATTTTGTTATATAAAACAGGTTATTGGCGCTGGCAAATAATCTTGCATTTGACAAGACCTTTGTTTTGGCCAGTAAAGATTTAACTACATCGTATGACAGCGTAATTTCCCTGCAAGCCAGGTAATCTCCTTTTTCATAAAAACGGGAATTATTACTATTCAAATTTGGATTAGCATTATTCGATCTTGTAAAATTTTTCTTCCCCTGCGGTGCGGCTCTTTGATCAGCGGAATATACTTTGGGTATATCAGAACCCAGGTTAGTTGGCGACCATGCATTCTTCTGCAGGTCCAGGTAATTAAAAGTTCCCTGGTAGTTGCCCAGTGTTCTTGTTATAAGGTCGTTATAGATTGTATGTCCTAAAGCAAATTCGAACCGGCTGTATAAAGAAAAACCTTTGTAAGCAACCGTGGTAGAAAAACCACCTGTCCATTTAGGATTGATATTGCCAATACGTACCTGGTCCCTTGAATCAATGGTGTCATTTTTATCAATATCAAGCCAGTTTACATCACCCGGTGTTATTCTTCCAAGATTGTTGGCGCTGAGAGCAAGATTGGGACCAACGATTTTTGCGATATCATCATACCTGTTGCCAGCCTCTTTTCCTATCTCTGCATCATCCCTGAAAATGGATACCTGCTTGAAAGCGTATATTTCGCCTAATGTTTCTCCTTCCTGTAATCCTCCTACCCATATTAACTGCCCTGTTTTGGGATCAATTACCTGGATGCCACCACTCCTGTTTTTGGCCTGGCCATTAAATGGCAATTTCAATATCTTATTCTTGATAAATGTCGCATTTACTCCAAAATTCCAGGTTAAACCGTTAGGCAAACGAAGTATATTGGCGTTAACTGCGAATTCATAACCCTTGTTTTGATAAGTTCCCAAATTTGTCCTTACAGTAGGGAAACCTACATAATCTGGCAAATCAAGGTTTGTCAGCAGATCGCTTGTTTCCCTGTTGAAATAATCAAAGATTAACGTAACCCTGTCATTCAATAACCCAAGGTCAAGACCTATATCCGTTGTTTTGCTTTTTTCCCATCTCAGTCCGCTATTCACAAGGCTTGTATTGAGGAAGCCTGAGCTACCACCATAATTACCTTGTGAAGCATAAACACCCTGCACATCGTAGGGGCCTATTCCGGCTATATTACCGTTATTGCCGTAACTGACACGGGGCTTTAGTGTTGAGATCAATTTAGCAAGACCGCTGCCACTGAAAAAATCTTCACGATGAATATTCCACCCCGCAGACATACCCGGAAAATAACCCCATCTTTCGTCCTTCGCTAAATTGGAAACGCCATCTGCCCTTAGAACCAGAGTTAACAGGTACCGTTGGTCATAATCATAATTCACCCTGCCGAAATAGGAATGGATACGGTTGCTACTTTTTGCACTAAAATTGCTGCCAGCAGCAAAAACTGTAGAGGCGTTTACTGTTGGAATATCATCCGTTGGCGCATTGGTACCCGATACCTGCGTCTGATAACGTTTAAAGTTATACGACTCCGCTCCAACCATCGCACCCAGGTTATGGTTGCCCTGTATAGTCTTAGTATAGTTAATAATACCATTATATGTTTGCTGAAAATCTCTTAACCAGTTGGAAAAAGCTGGCCTTGTTGTATTGAAGGTATTCGTCAGTAGTTGCGCATATGACTGCGTCGCCGCCGTAAAAGACTGGTTCAATGTTTCAGCCAGGTAAATATTGCCTGATAGTTTCACATACAAACCGGGTAGTAAATCCCATTTTACAGAAGCATCTGCTGTAACCCTGTTAACTTCGTTACTTCTTGTAGTTTTAGACAACCAGTACAGAGGATTGCCATCGTTAATACCGTTTCCGGGATTAGGCTTGGTTTTAGCGGAATCTATCCAGGGATTAAATGTGGGCCATATAGATAAGTTCCTGTAAAGATTATTTATCTCGGATCCATTAACTCCCAATTGCGATGAAGTTGAAAATGTAGCGCCACTGCTTACCTCTACATTAGGTTTTACTTTATAAGATCCGCTGATATCCCCTGAGTAACGTTTATATCCCGATCCCACAATTACACCATCTTCTTTATAATAATCAAAACTGGCAAAATATTTTCCCCGGTCATTACCACCCATGGCACTTATATAATGATCCTGGGTGTGAGTATTCCTGAATACAAGATCTTCTACTTCCCCACCATGATCTTTGAAAATGATTGTACCGCCATAAGGATCACCCACGGTATCCCAACCGTTGGACAAAAGATGTGAAGTAGAAGCATCGTAAGGCCTGATGTCAAAAGAAGCAAGGTCTGATGCAATGTTCAATCCAAAACCTCTTGTATTATTTACATCAGTCAAACTCCTGCTTGAATTCAGATTTCCCAACCTGTTCAAATAAATAAAATCCTTAGCGCCCAAATATGTATAGCCATCCCTGCCTTTGTTAAATCCAGTTGTAAACTTGTACGTGATTTCTCCTTTTCCAGATTTGCCTTGTTTCGTTGTAATAAGGATAACGCCATTATTCGCCCTTGCACCATAGATTGCCGTTGAAGCTGCATCTTTCAATAATTCTATAGATGCTATGTCACCTGAGGCTATATCATTAAATGGCCTGACGATACCATCAATTACTACCAGAGGAGAACCAGGATTATTAATAGATGCCCCGCCACGTAACAGAATAACCGGTGATGCGCCCGGCTGACCCGTGGCATTCACTACCTGCAGGCCCGAAACAGTACCCTGTAAAGCGCTACCTATATTGGCACGAGGCGCCGTTGCCAAAACATCTTTATCAAGTTTTGCAATAGAACTTGTAATGTTTTTCCTGCTCTGCGTACCATAACCTACCACTACTACCTCACCAAGATTTGTAGCATCGGCTTTTAAAAAAAGTTCAACCGTTGACGAATTTCCTACTGTTACTTCCTGGGATGCAAAACCGGTATAAGAAAATACCAGCACATCACTTTCGGATGCATCAATTGAATATTCACCTGTTGAGCTGGTTTGAGTGCCGGTTGTTTTTCCTTTGACAACCACACTTACACCGGCAAGAGGTTTCCCGTCTTCTTCGGAACTAATAGTTCCGGAAATTTTTTTAGCCTGTGACCATCCTGAAGCGGCGATCAAAATACAGCTAATCAGCAGTCCTAATTTGAGATAAGCAGATCTCATACAGCAAGTTTTTTGTTTAAATGAGTATTATGTATGACATAATAAAATTAAAGATAATCTACCCAATCCACCAAAATTATTTTTTTAGCTAAGGAATAAGTTAAAAATCAATATGTTACAATTTTTATTTGTATTTTTGACACATTTAGTTAGTTTTATGGGGCTCATTAAGTACTACATATTATGAATCTAACAGCATTAAAAAATAATTTCAAATCAGTAGATACCAGTTCGCTGGTAGATAAAGTAGAAGCTAATCTTGTAGAGTTATTAAAGGAAAAAAAATTGAAAGTTGGTGATTCAATCCCCAAAGAAATAGAGTTGGCAGAATCGCTTGGCGTGAGCAGAACAGTTATCCGTGAAGCTTTGTTACGATTGCGAATGATGGGATTGATAGAATCAAAAAAGAAAAAAGGCGCTGTTATTACAAGTCCTGACCTGTTTGGAATAATGAGTAAAAGCATGAACCCTCATGTACTTGACCAGGATACATTAAAAGAGATATTTGAAATAAGATTAGTGCTTGAAATAGGAATGGCTGATCTGCTATTCTATCGCATCACCAAAGAAGATATTAAAGAACTGAAAGATATTGTAAGCACTGAGCCACCGGCTACGCAATTTCATTTGTTCAATATCGAACATGAAATTGCTTTTCATGGAAAGCTGTATGAAATAACGGGTAATAGCGCCATGAAAAAATTTCAGAAAATGCTGTTGCCTGTTTTTGATTATGTACATCACAGCGGATTGCTAAAAAAACAACCGCTGTTAAAAATGTTCGTATCGCATAAAGAACTGGTGGCTATTCTTGAAAACGGTACACCTGAACAGTTCAGGAATGGTATGCGCAATCATTTGGAAAATCACTTTGCTAGGTTGTTTGATTGAGAAAGTTTAGAGCGACCGATTTCTGTTTCCGTTAACTACATCAATGTGTTTACTTTTATTTTGTTGATATTTTTTATCTGGTAACCAGATATCGTCAACTGGTAATAGGGCTTCACCTTTTCTTAACGCCATTTTTTACAGGGTGATTATAAAATGGCAATGCAACTTATTATATGACTAATCCTTCACCGATTGATCCCTTTGTATATAGAATAATAAAACCGTTGCAACAATCTCAGGTTTTCAGTGTCATGTGAATTCTTAATTATTGTATGATCCGATGCCGCTTAAAAAAGGGAAAAAGACATTTTCAAATGAAACAGAATAGCCCTTCCACGCGGGATTTTCACCGAAGGAAATATTTTCAGCAAGATTCATTAAATGTCTGACCTTAAACTCTAGCCAAGCTCGCCCGTGATAGGTCTCTATATCGATTTTCCTACATAGCATAAACTCCTGGTCAAAGAAATGTTCCCAATCATTTTTCTGCCTGGACGTAATCATTCCTTCAAAAAAGGCAATTTCCGTCGCTGAAAAGAAAATTTCCTTTGCGACATGGAGACCATAATAAAGCACAGTCATTTTTTCTACTATCGTAAAATAGGAATTATTGATTTGTTTCATTAGCGCATTGATTTCACCTCAAAGTTGAATTAATTGGGCAGAAAAGGAGTTTTGCAAAGCGATATAAGAATTTTGCAATCGGTATTATTTTGAGGTTTGCAGTGTCATCTTTTGGGGGTGTCTGGTATTGGATTTCGTCCCGGCATCCATTCAACAAGTAAGTGGAAAATGGTATGGAAACCGGGGCGAATTGAAATACCGCAATTATTTTATAAGGGGCAGTTGTCCCGTTGATTTGCCGAAGGCTGGCTTAAAATCAGCGGGAGTACTGCGCCGGGTCATTAGCAATGGGGTCTAAATAAGGAGATTTTAAAAGCATCCAAAACTAAAGGCAAATTATTACCAGGTTTCGTATTTTTATCATCTGGATGTGAGGGTTTTATCATTTTCATTATCTGGCAGAAATATTAAATTTGGATATAGCTTTGATCCGCAATAACAGATATCAACTGTCCAAAACACTATATAGATTCAATAAAGGCTCAGATTATTGTATTTGATTGGTGTAATGAAAGCCTATGTCAATAGAATTAACCTTATCCAATGGAGGCGTGCTGGAATTTCAACCCGGCCTACCCTCTGATTATGCCGGGCCGATCCTTCGTGGAGCTATCGCTTATTCCACCAAAACAAATCTTGCTGAACTGGTTTTACAGGAACTCACCGCTGAAAGCTATTCGATACGCTTCATCATTGGCAAATTCTTGAAAAGGGTTAATGCCCGTGGCTGGATACACACCGATGGCCTTTATAGTTATTTCATGCTGAAGAATGGTACCCGCAAACAATTCGATACGATCGGGAAACTGCATATTAGGCAGGACCAATACGCCTGCTTCTTTACAGAATCCACTGATTGCAGCGCTATATTTGAAAAGTATAACGAATTCAGGGCGCTTGATTTTTTCTATTCCCCCAAACTATTGGAAGAACTTCTTCCATTTTTCCCCGAGTTAAAAGATGTTTTGCTCTCATCACCAGGGATGATATTACCCGGCAAGACCGGCTGGACCCTTCCGTCCATGAAAGAGATAACGAATCAAATCCTTAGTTGTCCTTACGACGAAGCGACAAGGCAATTTTATTTCGATCTGAAAATCCGGGAACTACTGTATCAATTACTTGAAAACGCATTCAAACGAAAACCATCAGAACAATATTTCACTCCCTTTGAAATAGCCCGTATTCATGAAGCCAGAAATATTTTGGAAAGCTACATCCATAAGAAACCCCCTTCTATCCGCTATTTATCCCGACAAGTTGCCCTCAATGAATTCAAACTTAAGGTTGGGTTTAAACAATATTTCAATGCAGGAATCTTTGAATGGCTGATGGAAAAGAAAATGCAGCATGCCAAACAACTGATATTAACTACCAATAAGCCGATTAAAGATATTTGTACGGTGGTGGGTTATCCGCGCACCACAAACTTTATAACAGCATTCCGCAGGCGATTTGGAATGACACCTGGCTCGCTAAGACGTCACTAAATACCTTTCGCAAACTTTCTCTACTGACTTGCAAACACCTTCGCAAAGATTAAATTAAGATTGTGCATGATCTTTATAGTGCCTAATAATTGCATTATGAGAAATGTAAATTTAAATAAATTGTTAATTGAAATTATTTCTGCGTTGCTCATTTTTTTATTCGTTTATG
This sequence comes from Chitinophagaceae bacterium, assembly GCA_040007815.1. Lineage (GTDB taxonomy): Bacteria > Bacteroidota > Bacteroidia > Chitinophagales > Chitinophagaceae > Terrimonas_B. The sequence goes on along the minus strand of JBDTUH010000020.1, from coordinate 127,375 downwards.
CCGCATTAACTAAACTCTTCGATTATCAAAAATTTCGGGTGCAACTTGGACAATCTCCTCTTCTTACTGCTTTTGCCAAGTGGATAGCTTGGTTAATTCCAATAATCGAGCTCGTTATATCGCTTCTATTGGCATTTCAAAAAACAAGGTTATGGGCCTTTTACGCTGCCTTTAGCTTAATCGCTATGTTTACGGTCTACATTATAGTCATCACCAAATTCAGTGACTATATACCGTGTTCGTGTGGAGGCGTTCTTGAAAACATGAGCTGGGACCAGCATTTAGTTTTTAATATAGGATTTGTACTATTGACATCGATAGGCATCATAATTTATTCAAATGAACCAAAAAAACATTTATTGCAATAAAATCAGGGGTAACCGAAAACCTGTGAAAGAGTAGGTAATATTTTTTAAATAAAACAGATTTTATGAAAAAGAAAATCTTTTTTGCTCTGGTCTTTGTGATCGCTATTGGAAGCGCTTTCACAACGGCTAAACCAGGATTACCAAATCCCACCGGGTATTATTCGGGCGGCTCCGGAGCAACAAATGCCTCTGATTGTGGATTAAATTCAGGCGCAAATTGCTCTGTTGGAAGTAACACTCCGGTTTATGATAATCCCAATTTCATTGGTAACGAGGCACATGTCATGAAAAGGCAATGACGCGAAAAACTGGTAAGTCTCGGAGTTGGAAGCATTTTAATGCTTTCAACTCCTTTTTAAAAATTAAAAAAAGTGTTTCTCTCATATCATCATGAAAAGACGACTTTTCACACTTTCACTTCTAACGCTACTCGCCTTCGCCACGATAACGATGTTATATGTTTTGTCTTCAAGAAGGTCGCATCATTTAAATAATTTTCAAAGAAAATTTTCTGATCGCCCTATTACCTTTTTAACAGCAATCGACATCCGTTTTAAATATTATCATATATGCGGTATGGTTAATGGTAAAACCTATTTAGGAAATGAAAATAGTCCATTCTCGATTAACGAAACCGATGAAACCGCTTCAGATATCCGGCCTATCAATATTCTGAATAATTCCAATAAAGCAATTTTCCGGGGAAGGATTGAGATAGATTCGCCATTATTTTACCTGATAGATCGAACAACTACAACAATATTAAGCGGCAAAATTGGCGAATGGCAAGCGCAGAATTACATGACCAACCCGCTTGCACCAGAAGATTTGGCAGTGCCAATAGCCCCACATTCATTTGTAATAAGAACATTTCAAAACAATCCTTCTGAATATGTGCTTGCCAAAGAATCAAAACATTCCTCTTCGATTAAAATGGTTTCAGGGCTGCTGGAAAAACAAATTGATGGGATATTTTGTACGGACGGAATGTTGAATTTCAATTCAAAGCAAAATGTATTGGTCTATGTTTACTATTATCGGAATCAGTTTCTATGTATGGATACAAACCTGAATCTGCTATATAGGGGAAAAACAATAGATACTACCAGCAGGGCAAAAGTGAATGTTGTGTATTTAAATTCTGACAGCTCGAGAAGTTATACCGGCGTTCCGAAAATTATAAACATTAAAAGCTGTTTAGATCATAGACACTTGTTTATATATTCGAATCATAAAGCAGATAATGAGTCCCAAACATCTTACGACAAATGGCCAGTAATAGATGTATATGCACTAAAAAATGGTAAATATGAATATAGCTTCTATCTCAGAGAAAACAAAGATAAGAGATTGAGAGATTTCAGAGTTTTTAATGATACATTGATTGTCATTTCTGATCATTTTCTTTATTTCTATAAGCTAAATGACCCTTAACTGTCACTGACTGAGATCAGCGTTGCCAGGCAATGAAAACATCTTTAACAATTGACAGTAATCATCTGTCCGCGATAACTACAACCTTCATCTTTTTTTCGCCTTTTTTCATTTTTAGCTTTAACCTTTCTAAAAACTTCATGCCTGCGTCAATATCTCCCTTTTTCATTTCGTCAAATTCAGTGTGAGTAATCCAGAAATCAATTTGGCCGGTTATATCTGTTTCGTCTATAAAAGGAGCCCCGATTGCCATATTTGGCTGCGCAATTCCATATCCATAGGCAATAGTAAATAACCTGATTATGTCTTGAATATTGGCATTGTAAAAAAGATATGCGCTGTCATTTTTTTCCTCTTTAAAATCTTGCCCCCGCATTTTGGTTTGTAGCAATATTTTGGCTTCATCTGATGCAACCAGCTTCCAGCAGGGCATTAATCTTGAGTCAACAGTCGCTTTATATCCAAAATAGATGTCCAGATCTCTTTGCATTGCATCCCTTAAAAATGAGGCACTTCCTTTTTCCAAAGGTACTTTCAGACTATAATTATATTTGTTTGCCGGAGATGTAAATTTTGATGAATCCTTGACCTGTAAAATAGGTTTATACCAATATAGGCCATAAGAACTTTTCAGTCCTGAGTATTTTATAGTATCAATAAACTTTCCTGTCCTTGGCCCTCTTCCCCAACTTTGATTGTAAAGCGTATCTCCATAAGCCATATAATATAATTCGGACAATGACGCATTAGTTACCTGGACTCTCCCTCTTAGCCTGGCGAATGCAGATTCAGAAGCACCTTCTTCAGTCACCACATAGCGGTAGCTGCTGATGAATTGGGAATGTCCCCCTGGCAATTCACCCTCTGCACGGGTAAGGATGGACCGATATAGAAAATCGGTATCATTTCCACCATTGCCATTTATTAGCAAGAGTTCATTAGGATTCCAGGGTATTTGAAAACGTTTTTGTTGCTGGTTTTCCTTTATCAGGGTTGCCAATTGATATTCCCTACTGGTCGCAAATTCCAGAATACGATTAAGTGTTGTTATATCATTACCTATCCATGCAATCCTGCTGTTTTTATCAATAACAAAAGAGCATGGAATTCCTGTAATGCCTGCAGCTCTTAGCCACGTATTTGCCGTTAGCTGTTCAGGATTGTCAACCGCGACATCGTAGTCCATTTGAGACTTTCTTTTATTTACAAACTCCTCTACTTTTTTTACATAAGCTGGTTTCTTCGTTTTACCTCGTTCACGATCCAGTTCCATTACAAATACACTGATAACCGAAACTCTGTCCTTAAATTTTTTTTGAAGAGTTGTTAGTTCAGGAATCGATTCTATACAAGGTTTGCACCAAGTAGCACCAAACTCTACCACATACACTTTCCCTTTTTTGAATTCTTTAACTGCATTCCCTTTAATCCATTCGATGACCGTTAGTTTAGGCGCTTTATCTCCTACTTTTAACCTGTTATTCTGTCCGTGAACTTCACTTAAGAGAAATACAATCAAAGGCCAAGCAATATACAATTTCATTCTGTGCATACACTTTAGTATCCGGGGTTCTGAACTAGATTGATATCATTTTGTAATTCCGATTGCGGGATTGGATACCATTTTTGATTTGTATTCCATGTTCCGCCTTTATGAGTAGTCCCTACAACCATTATCGCATCAACATTTCCTGTTCTCTTTATATCCAACCAGCGATGTCCCCATTCAGTAAATAGCTCAACTTGCCTTTCCTTTAGGATTGCTGCTAGTAAAGAATTTTTGTCATTAGAATTTGTAGGGCCAAGGCCTGCTCTAAACCGAATGACATTTAAGTCGGCCTGTCCACCTGCAATATTATTTTGCTGCGCCCTCGCTTCTGAGCGGATCAAATATTGTTCAGCCAGCCGAAGGACCATCGAATATTCATCGAATGGACTCCCTCCGGTTTTGATTTTATATTTAAATGGATAATAATAGGTCGTACTCCCGATCGTAAAATCTTTTACCCATTGGCTCATCCTACTATCACCAGGTTCAAATGAATTCAAAAGCTGAAGGCTCAAAGAGACGAAATTAGGGGCAGTGGTAAGAATAAAGAGATTACCCTCATTAGTATTAAGGGTTGTCCCGATAGGCTTTAATTGCCAGATGGTTTCTGAACTATTTTTTAAAAAGATGGAATTTAAATCAGATTCCAAACTAAAAGCGCCTAAATTATTGATAACCATAGTGGCTTGCGCTTCTGCTTTCACATAATCACCGGTATATAAATAGACTCTTGCAAGAAGAGCTACAGCCGCCCATTTATTTGGTTGATCACGTTCACCATTTGAGAATGAAAAATCGTCAAGCAAAAGATTTTCCGCCTCCTTTAAGTCAGAAATAATTTGTTCATAGACCTGATTTTTGGGAGTTCTTGTAGCCACCGCATTTTTAGAATAATCAGTCGTAGTTATTAAAGGCACATCTCCAAACAAGTTGACCAGGTAAAAGTGACAAAACGCACGTATAAATTTTGCTTCACCTAAAAGAACGCGTTTGGTGACATCAGAAACGTCAGTTGATCTTGTTAGCCCCTCAATAACGGCATTAGCGTTATTAATGAATTTATATGGCTCTGACCACAAAATGGAAGGAAAATTAGTGGAAGTAAGTGCGTTTCTGTAAAGAGCTATATAGTTATTTGAATGATTATTTAATTCATCCGCCGATAACCCGCATAAAAATGTTACACTAAATGACCCCCCACTTGCGAACCCACCGATATTATTGATCATTTGGCTGTAAATTCCCCTAACAGCAGCAATTGCAGTCTCGTCACTTGAAAAAACCGTAACATTCGAGATAAGATTTTTTGGGGGATCAATCTCTAAGAATTTCTTGCAAGAGTATGAAGCTGCAATTAAAACCACGAATAACAATTTCTTAAATTTCATGATTCTTAATTTATAGGATAATTTGAAAGCCACCGGTTAGCATTCTCAATGGCGGTATATTTTGAAAACTTTGGGTTTCAGGATCTAGTCCCAAAAAGTTTGTAATCGTAAATAAGTTTTGCCCAAGAATAAAAATTCTGAGATTTTGAACCTTTAGTCTGGACAGAAATTTTGATGTTAGCTGATAGGACAATGATATATTTTTAAGGCGTATAAACGATGCGTCAGATATGAACTTATCGCTGGATTGAACGTCATAATATGCCGCAACGGTATTTGATCCATAGTCCTGGCTGAAACGCTGTACATCGGTTATATCTCCTGGTTTTTGCCATCTGCCGAGAACGACAGTAGGTTGGTTACTCAATGTGCCAGGAGGAACCGGGAATATATACAAATAATTAGTTCCCGTTTGTTTTACAAATTGAAAAAAAATGTCAAATTGAAAACTTTTATACGTAAAACTATTTTGTATTCCGCCGTAGTATCTTTTTGCAATTTCCTTCAGGGCTTGTAAATCATCTGGATAAGAAATAGCGCCATCATTAGTTGCATCTTCAAATTCGTAATTGCCTGATTGTGGATTAACCGCTGTAAAATGATACCCTTTTTTTATATATAAGGATTTTCCAACGGCGTATGTGTTAGCGTAGCTGGATTTTGCGATGCCGGGATATGAAACAAGCTTGTTGTCTGGTATTGTAAGATTGACAAATGTTGACCAACTAAAATCCTTTTTCCTTATATTGGTTAATCTCAAATCAAATTCCCATCCGGTATTCTGAACGGTCGCAGGAAAATTGTAAAAGGGAAGTGATGATTGTCCTGTAATAGTAGGCAAAGGATAACCGACCAATTGGTTGGAAGACCTGTTTCGATAATAGCTAACTGTAAGCAAAATCCTGTCCTTTAGAAAACCGAGTTCAACAGCAGCTTCAATTTTCTTATTAGTTTCCCACGCGAAATCCGGATTGAACAACCGGTTTATTATTAGACCGCTGGTACCGTTATAAGGAAAGCTTGTATTGCTGTACGTATTTAAATAGCCATAGTCGCCAATCTGATCATTTCCGGTAATTCCGTAACTGCCTCTAATTTTTCCATAGCTCAAAAAGGACAATGCTTTTTCCACAATAGACTCTTTTGAAAAAATCCATCCCGCACCAATTGCCCCAAAATTTGCAAATTGTTTTCCTGGACCAAACCTGCTCGACCCGTCTCTTCTCCCGGTAAGATTTATTAAATATCTATCTTCGAAATTGTAATTAATGCGGCCAAATACCGCTATATACCTATACTTCGAATAATCGAGACTACCTGCAAAAATTCTTGGCGCTGCCGATAGGTTTTCCAATGAGGCATCACTCGTAAAGCCGGAGGCAAAAAAGGATTGAGCTTGTTTTAGGTTCTGTTGGAATGTACCGCCAAGTAGGAAACTTAATTTATGTTTATTAAAACTCTTACGATATTCCGCTTGCGGTTCAATAATCCAGCTCTCAAAATTGGCATTCCCGTAATTTCCGAACCCTGTCGGACTAAATGCAGGATTTTGAGAATTTATTGGATTAAGACTTGTTTGCCGCATTTGAATGCTGTTGAATCCCACATTTGTTTTGATACTTAAATCCGGGACAACCTGGTAACTAAATATAGTATTAGCTATAAAATTATTTGTACTTCCTTTGTATCGCCGGAGGAATATTGAGTAAGGATTTCCGTTCGGCCAGGTCGAGTTTGCCCAGTTTAAAGTGCCATCGGAATTATAAACGGGAGGTGCAACAGGTGCGGTAGTTATGGCAAAGTTTGTTGGGTCTCGATTGGGTAAATTATTATTATCTACAGAATAATTTGCAGAAAATGTTGCATAGAACTTTTTATTCTCGGAATAATGATTTAAACTGAAATGCGTTGATAATTTTTCATCTGAAAAATCTCCGGGAAAAACCGTAGTCTCACGAAAATATCCACTACCGAATAAAAACTGAGTGTTTTGACTACCTCCTGAAACTGAAGCATGGATATTTGTTATATGTGCAGTTCCTCCGATCAACACCTTTTGCCAGTCGGTATAGCGTGTAGTATCCCATGATAATAGGTCATGATCTCCATTATTCAAATCTGGCAGAACTCCGTCATTATTAAATGCTTCATGACGCATTTCCAGGTATTGTTTTGTGTCCAACAAATTCATCGTCCTCGTCACCTTACCAGCACCTGTATACATCGAAATATCAACTTTTGTTTTACCCTCTTTTCCCTTTTTTGTCGTAATAAGCACTACACCATTTGAGCCTCTCGAGCCGTAAATGGCCGTGGCGTCCGCATCTTTTAATACTTCGATACTTTCAATGTCAGATGGATTAATTGTATTTAATGGATTGACCTGTGGTGCAATTTGTCCGGCAATACTTGTAGACACATCGAGAGAAGAAGAAGGAAAATAGACGCCATTAATAATAAACAATGGCAAATTGCCGTTATTCTGACCGGTAAATTTTCTTAAACTGTTCAGACCACGTATTTCGATATTAAATCCGCTTCCAGGAACGCCTGAAGTTTGTTGAATGTAAACACCCGGTACTCTGCCTTCCAATGCGGCTAAAGGATTTGAGACAGGTTGTTTTCCTATAGTTTCAGCATTAACCCTGCTAATGTTCCCGGTCTTCAATCGGTCGGTGGTCTTGTAATAACCGGCATTGATAATAACTTCCTCGTTTCCTGTAATCTTTATTTTTGAAATAATTTTTATATCTGATTTACCATCAACCTTTATTTCTATAGTCTGAATACTTACGCCAGTAATTATAAGAACGGCATTTTCATTGACATCTTTTAATTCAAAATAACCATCACTATTTGTAGTTGTTCCCTTTTGTGTTCCTTTTATCACAACACTCGCTCCTTCCACAGGTTCACCATTTTCATTAATTACTCTACCCCTTATATCCATTGGCGGTAATTGTGATATTAGTTGGGCAATAGTAACTTTTGTTTGAACAACTATATACCGGCCTTCAATTACAAATGATAAAGGCTGATTGCGAAAACACTGTTCAAGAACATCCTTTAATTGTCCATTCTTGATTTCGTAGCTTACAGGTAATGTGTTTTTAAGCTGTGCCCTGGTATAAACAAAAGAATAACCTGTTTGTTTTTTTATCTCTTTAAACGCCTTTTCGAGAGGGGCGTTTTCGAGAGATAACGTAACAGTCTGACTGTAGCCTCTGGCAGAGGACTGGATACACGCTATGATTGTGAGCAGGATTAAAAGTTTCATAGTTAATAAGGTTGAAAATCGGATTCCGAAAACTTTTAATTGCATAGTTTTGGGTTGTTTGGGTTTCTGAATTCAGTTGATAGCCTCAGTTGATAGTAGGGTTAACCCAAACTCCGCCGGGAGTGCTAGTAACACTTCCGGTTTTTATTTGAACTAACCGCAGGGTGCTTAATCGTCAGGATAATACATGAATGGTTTTATTTTCGATTTTAAATTTTACATGTCCGGTTAATTCCAATAACCGCAGAAGCTTTGATAAAGGCTCACTGCGCAGTATCGTGGCATTAAATAATTGTTTGATCTCACCCTGGTACATCACTTTTGCACCGTACCATCTTTCTATTTGATGCATAATGGATTCGATTGATGCATCATGAAATATAAAAAGCCCGTTTTTCCATCCAATGATTTCTTCGGTATCAATTCCAGCCCGCTTTGTTATTTCATTTTCTTTAATGCGGGCTTGCGTTCCGGGTTCAAGTTGTTGCACAATACCTCTTTTGGAAACAGATACACTGCCTTCCAATAAAGTGATCTCCCTTTCATTCTCATTGTAATAAGACATAACATTGAAATGAGTTCCTAAGACAGTGACATTCGAACTATCTGATAGCACAACCCGAAAGGGTTGCTTTTCGTTTTTGGCAACTTCAAAATATGCTTCCCCATTAACTTCCACCCTGCGTTCGTTGGATGCAAACCGTGAAGGGTATTTAATGATTGTTGCTGCATTCAACCAGACTTTACTGCCATCAGGCAATGTTACCTGGAACTGTCCGCCCACCGGTGTGGAGAGTGTATGAATAGTTGGAGCTTCAACTGCAGCACCATTTACTTCATACACTAACTCTCCATCTGCCGGCTTGTTCACATGAGAGCCTTTACCATAATTTATTGAGCCGTTTTTTGCTGTTGTTAAATCAATAACAGAACCATCAGCAAGGGTTAAGGTTGCCCGGTTTCCACCTGGCTGTAGTTTGATTGTATCAGTAACAGCTATGTTATTGTTATTGGTACTGCCTTTGCCTGTATAACGATAAATAAAGAAAATGCCAATGACCAAAACAACGGATGCCGCCGCTATCCAAACCGGGCTTAAATGAAATTTTTTCCGTGGTATATCAAAAGCGCCTTTTTCCTGCAATGCCTGGAAGGACTGCTCTGATTGAACCTTATCCATCCATGCTAGATTCGCATCAAGATTGTTCTCGTCAGTCAGTTCTTCAAAAAGCTGCATATTATGATCACTGGTGTTTACCCAATCATTTAATTCGTCTTGTTCTTTCTCGGTCAGCGTACTCCTTATATAGCCTGCGATAAGATAGGCTACACGGTACGCACCCTTATCCATATTTGCGTAAGGATGTTCTTTCATAGTATTAAGTTAATACAAGCTGATAATAAGAAAGTAGGCCCGGTGAAAAAAGGGTTACAAAAATGGTAAGAAAATCTTCACAATAAGATAAAATACAATACACATGGGCCGCAATATTCTTTTGCGTAGTGCTTCCAGGCCCCTGGTTTTTTGGGTCTTGACAGTATTAGGGGAAAGGTCCAATTCCCGGGCAATTTGGCCTATAGTTTTACCTTCGAGGTAATGCATGGTCAGGACTTTGCGATTACCCGGCGAAAGGTCTTTAAGCGCGGAATGTATAAGACGGTACACTTCACTTCGAACTGTTTGATTAAAAGGGGTATCGTTGGTGACTTCCGGGGGTTGGGAGAGTTTGTGTATTTCAGTCCTTCTTTGCTCCCTTTTGAGGGCAAGCTGGCTGTCCCGCCGGACGGTTTTATACAGGTAGGACCGGATTGCCGGGTAGCTGCCCAGCTTCCAGTGGTACTTCCAGGTTTTTACAAAGGCACCTGAAGCTATTTCCTCGGCAATGGAACGATTATCTACCCAACGGTTGGCGTAGAGTGCTAAAACGGGGTGAAATTCGTGGAAAAAGAAGGCTAAAGCTTTCTCATCTCCATGCTGAAAAGCATGGGAATATTCTTCCGTCGTTGTACTTTGACCGGGAGTTTTCATGCAGGCAAGCAAACTAACCTTTCAGGAAGCATCTAAGAAGGCAAATAAGTTGACTTTTACCTATTTTTGGTTGACCTTTACTATCTTTAACTGCAAAAATTCAATGCAATGGATACAGAAACTATTGAAAAGCGAAAAAAGCACGATGGCAGAAATCTTCAGCGAGTGCGGGTGTATTTTGGGGTAAAACAGGATGCCTTAGCATCCGATCTAGGCATCAGTCAACAAGCCGTTTCCAAAATTGAGCAGCAGGAAGAAATCGATAATGATTTACTAAAAAAGATTGCTGATGTTTTAGGTGTTTCACCAGAAATAATAAAGAATTTCGATGAAGAGAAGGCGGTCTATAATATCAATAACAATAGTTTTCGGGATAACACTTTTGAAGAAGGGGCGTCGGCAATCGCGCAGCAATTTAATCCGGTGGAGAAAATAGTTGAACTCTACGAGCGTCTATTACAAAGTGAAAAAGAGAAAATTGAAATTCTTATCAACACCAAAAAGTAGATTTTGCCCACAACGAAGTAAAAAGTAAATAATGGAAACTACCGACTACACAACATCATTACACATTGGAAGGAAGATAGAACGGGTTAGAAAGCTTCGAGGGATGACTCAAAGTGAACTAGGGGATGCCTTAGGCATCACAAAGCAAGCTGTTTCAAAAATGGAACAAACAGAGAAAATAGAAGATGATAAGATTCGTGAGGTCGCTCAAGCTTTAGGTGTAACAGAACTAGGACTTAAAAAATTCAATGAAGAGTCGGCATTGTATTATACCTATAATTTTTATGAGAATAGTGGAGTAAACGCAGCTTCAATCGGCGCACACAATATTGAGACGCTTAATAACTTTCCAATTGAGAAAACGATTGAACTATTTGAAAAGTTGCTAGAAAAAGAACGTCAAAGATTTGAGAAGGTAAAACAAGGCAAAAAATAAATACGTAAGACTATCTATCTATGTTTAAAATCCCCGCAGTGCGGGGATTTTGCTTTTAATCAAAAACCATTAACCTTATCCTATGAAAATTCAAGTCCAAAATAACACCAGGTGAGCAAACTGCCAGGCAACGTTGGAATTTAAAGTGAACATTACTTTACTGAATCAAACTCAGATTTAGGGCTGGATTGTTTTTGGATATTTTCGTATCAAATCGTATCAAATTATTTGCGGTGCTGGCAAATGATTCTAACTTAACGGTGTTAGCCATTTGTCCTGAAGACATACCTGCCAGTCCGGATACAATTCTGTTTTTATATTTGTTTCGAAGATGCCGTTTGTGAATATTATAATACTCACAAACGGCATCTTGGCTTTTGATGTTCTGCTACAATTTTGAATAAAAATGTGTCATTTTTGGAATTCTGCTACAATTTTGAATAAATTTGTGTCAAATGAAGCCAGCTTCAAAACAAATAATTGACGCAATTTCTTTAAAAACCCCAGGGGAAATCCTTTTTTTGACCGACTTCAGGGGATTAGGAACAGATTCAGCCATCCGGACAACCTTATCGAGGATGAGCTTGGAGGGAAAGCTTAAACGATTGGCCCAGGGTATTTACCTGAAACCGAAAATAGATCCGGTTTTAGGCGAATTACTGCCGGGTCCTGAGGAATTGGCGCAGACTATCGCTGAAAAGGAGCAAATCCGTATTAAGCCTTCGGGGGCCTACGCCTTGAATAAACTTGGGCTAAGCACACAGGTACCCACCCGGCTGGTGTATATCACAGACGGAAAATCCCGGCAGATCAGGCTGGGCAAGACTGTAATACTGTTTAAAGAAACAACTCCTAAAAAACTTTCCATGAAGGGCAAGTATAGCAGCCTCATTATACAGGCGCTGGGAGAGTTAGACCTTCGGCAGGTTGATCCAATTATCGAACAAAAATTGATGGAGTTACTGGGTAAAGAAACAGGAGAAAATTTGCTCTTTGATCTAAAACTGGCACCTTCCAAAGTGCATGATTATATTGTTCAACTATTAAAAAAGATGAAGAATGACCGGTTGGTTATCCCTAAGTAATGAGCAACGAAAAGCAAGTATTGACCAAGCCGCTGCTATCAGTGGTATTGGTACAGTAGCTATCGAAAAAGACTGGTGGGTAACGCTGGTTTTGAAAGCCCTCTTTCAAACACCCATGGCAGAACATTTCATGTTTAAAGGAGGAACATCTTTAAGCAAAGGATGGAAACTATTACCACGTTTTTCTGAGGATATAGATATTGCCCTACATCCCAACGCATTTGAGAGAGACTATTTAGCCAATCCTTCGCATTCATATGTAAAGCAACTGAAGAGAGAAGGATGTGCATTTACAAGTACCGCTATTAAAGATGCACTGCAACAATCATTGCTAGCTTTAGGAGTACCCGACAGTATGCTGGAAATAATAGCTGAAGAAGTAAAACCAACCATGCCTGACAAAGATCCGCAGTCGCTATATGTCCATTATCCTTCGTTGTATGACCCTAATTCTTATCTTGCTAATGCGGTAAAGATTGAATTCAGTGTAAGATCCCTTGCAGAGCCATCAGAAATAATACAGATAAATTCATTACTCAATGAATTCTTTCCTAACCCTGCGTATGCTGAAACCGCTTTTCCCGTAAAAACAGTAGCGCCAAGGAAAACATTCATTGAGAAAGTGCTTTTGCTGCATGAAAAATTTGCCAATCCAGCATTGTCAAAACTGCAGGGAGACCGTATGTCACGGCATTTGTATGACTTGGTTACGATGACGGGAACTGCAGTCATCAACGAAGCATTAAATGACAAAGAGCTTTTCAACGTATTATTGCAACACAGGGCTGGTTATATACGTGTAATCAATTATGAAGGGATGACTGTTGAAAGTTTAGCATTCGTTCCTCCTTTGGATTTGATGGAATTGTACCGGCAGGATTATGAGTTTATGCAGGCCAATATGATTTACCGTGAATCTCCAGATTTTGATAATCTTCTGAAAGAACTAAAATGGCTCAATGGTAAATTCAGACTAGCAAATGAAGTATTAAAACTGGAACAGATAGCGGAGCAAGGACTTCAACAATTGCATGGAGAATGGGAGCATCAACCAAATGGTACCATATTACAAACTGTGATAGTAAAGGTGGTTGATCCTTACTTACCTTCAGCTCCTACTAACAAAGCAGTTAATTACGTTGTACGTTTTGTGAAAATAAATGGACAATTGATATTTGAAGACATAGCCATTCACAGTAAAATATAGCATCCATCTCCAGCTCCAAAATTTATATTAAATTTTGGAGGAGCAACCTGGCAAAATAATCCCGCTTGCAAAACTTTTCTGCTTTCCCGCAAAACTTTTATAATTATAAGGTACAAGTTTTGAGATCAGCACATAAAAGCACTTTAGAATCATTCTCTGCGTTAGTTTTACTAACTGTAGCACCTAATAAATTTATTTATGATTCGGGCAGAGTTTAAAGACAAAAAAAGGATCGTAGACATGCTTACAAGTTCTTTTGATGAGAATAGCAGTGTCAACTACATTATAAAGCAAGACAAGAAGCGAACCAAAAGAATAGAAAAGTTAATGGAGTACTCTTTTGATGTTTGCTATTTATTTGGAAAAGTTCTCTTATCGGATGACAAAAAAGGTTGTGCTTTGATTGTGTTGCCTGAAAAGAAAAAGACAACCTTTAAATCAATTTTATTGAATTTGAAATTGGTCCTTTTTTGTGTTGGCCTATCCAATGCAAAAAAGACGATGGATAGGGAAGCAAAGATCAAGAAGTTTCAGCCAAGAGAACCGATGTATTACCTCTGGTTTATTGGCGTAGAACCCAACGAACAGAATAAAGGTATTGGAAGTGCCCTGCTTACTGAGATCATAAAGGAGAGTGAATCTGAAAAAAGGATTATCTGCCTTGAAACTTCTACTCTTAAGAACCTTCCGTGGTATCAAAAATTCGGGTTTACGATTTATAATGAATTACACCTTGAATACAAACTGTTTTTCCTTAAAAGAGAAACAGGGTAATAATCTTATCTTATGCTGGTACCCGGAACACAAATGTATTGGGTTACTTTCGGCTTTGTTTGTGTCGAGGCGGTAATTCTCTTTTACCTGATTATTCACTGGCTCGCCAGGCCTGATGACAAAACTACCGGTCTGAATATTATCCTGATCATTCTCTTACTCATTTATAATATTACCGGCGGCCTATTGCCAGATCCGAATCTTCCAGGCTCGTTCTTTCTGCAAGAAAGTATTGCTTACGCTACCGGCTTTATTACCCCCTGCTATTTCCCATATTATGTATATCAGGCATTCGGATTAGTAAAAATGAAATTTCATGCCTACAGGGGGGTCTACTATTTTCTAATCTTTCCTTATTTGATTTTTGTAAGTGTATTTGCCGTATCCAATAACCTGGAAACTGCAAAAAATTTGCTTATTCTGCCGGTGCTATATGCTTTATGGGTTGTCTATTCTTTGGTAAAAGCAATCCGATTTAAATACTCCAATAAACTGGCGGGTAAGGAATCTAAAGAAGAATTAACAGTACTATTCTTAAGTATAGCATCCTGGATGGGGCTCCCGGTTATAGACTACTTTGATATAGGCCAATTGGTAGAAGCAATAATAACCAATATGGGTTTCCTGCTCCTGCTTGGCCTTCATTTGAAAAGAAATATTACACAACTGAAGACCGAACATCAACGGTTGATAGAATCCGAACTACGGCTGCTTAACTGGAACGAACAACTGCAACAAGAAGTAGATAAACGAACTCAGGAATTGGAAAGGATCAGCAGTGAGGAAAGGTTTAACGAAAATTGTAAACTATATCGTCTTACCAATCGGGAGAAAGAAATTGCCCGTCTGGTTTGCAATGGGAATAGTCATAAGCAAGTTGCGGAAACCCTTTTTATTGCCGAACGAACCGTGGCAAAGCATGTCCAAAATATATTTGAAAAGGTACAGGTGTGCAACCGGATGGAACTATGCCAAAAATTGGAACGCATCGCTATAAATCACATTTTAGATGATCAAAACCTTCTAAAATAGTCAATTCTGAGTAGGGAAATAGTTGTTTTTGCGTATGGGTATGGGCTTAATATTTGTTCCAACGATTGTAAAAACAGTATCCCTATGGCAAATTCAATTGAAAAGTGGAACGAGGTGATCAATATTCTTCAATCCATACAATCAGAATTCCGGTTGCTGAATACATTTATACATGGCAGACTGGATAATGGCGGATTGCCGGAATTTGTGCATGTCCCTTTCAGGGGGACAGAAATCTACCTGCTTCACAAAGCATTTATTGATTCCGGCGGGGCCTCACATGAAAATTATAAGACCTTATTGGAAAAAACTGTTCCCCGTATTTCCAATAAAACACAAAAAGGCTTTAGTGTTCAAAGCTTTTTAAAATACAGCGACAAAGTGGACCCCGAATCCAAAGACAATGTGAAGCGCTTTTTGCAAAAGATGATACGCAATATTGATAGCTATGATTGAAAATTCGACCTGGCTTCTACCTGCTTCCACCAAAAGAGTAAATAGCCGGTATATATTGCAGCTCGATTCGTTATTCAATAACGATAACCAAAACAGAGGCTGCAACGTGTAAGAATGAATTTGTGAACCTGAAAAAAGTAACCTATGTTCAGCAGTATTTCCTGGTCAGCCTACCTGACCTTTATAGCGGTATCCGCTTTATTCTATTATGCTTTTGTCCTTTATACCTATTACAGACATGATCTTGTAATGAAATTAAAAGGCAAACAAGCCCTGGCACATGCCGTTCAGTTTACAGCCGATGAGCCCATGCAATCAATTGTGCCCGGTGCCATCGATCATGGAGATTTTCAACCGAAATCTGAGAAAGTCATTGCACAATCCTTTAGCGATGAAGCGCAGGCTTACCTGGAAGAAGCGGGGCAGAATGAAATAGCAAAAGATATTTTGCTACAATGCCTGAGTGTGATCGCTGGGAAATATCCTTCGCTGGTTCTATCAGCATATAAAGAATCCATTGAAGAATTAATAATCAAGCAGGCAGCAATGAATTGTGCTGTGTTCTTAAGTGAAAAAGAAGTAAGGAGCATCTGGAACAGGACATAGCACGCACTCCGCTCCGTTATGTCAGCAATGGCTAACGGAGCCTTTTTAGTAATCATTGTTTAATTATAAATAAAAACGTGTGTATGAAAAAGTGGTTATTGACAAGTTATCTATTCCTTTTCACTCTTGCAGTCCGGGCGCAGGACGGGAATGCTGGTATTAATGAAGCCAATACAAAAGTGAGAAGTTATTTCCAGGCGGGTACTAATCTTATGTATGCGGTGGGCGCTATTCTCGGACTAATCGGGGCGGTAAAAGTCTATCAAAAATGGAATGCTGGTGATCATGATACGGGGAAAACCGCCGCGGCCTGGTTTGGCTCCTGCGTATTCCTGGTTATAGTGACGACAGTTATTCGTTCATTTTTTGGCGTGTAGCCTCATCCGGCCTTCGGCCACCTTCTCCAAAGGAGAAGGAAAAAGGAAAATGAATTTTATTTATGGCAAACAGTGTTTACAAAATCAATAAGGGAATTAACAAGCCGGTAGAGTTCCGGGGATTGAAGGCACAGTATATCTGGTACCTGGGCGGCGGTCTTGTAATCCTGCTTATTGTATTTGCGATACTCTATGTCATTGGTGTCAATACTTTTTTCTGTGTGGGTCTGATAGTCATACTTGGAAGCATCCTGTTTATGCAGGTATATAGGCTGAGTAATAAATACGGTGAACATGGAATGATGAAGAAAGTAGCCCGTCGTATCGTGCCTCATGTGCTAAAGTCATATTCAAGAAAAGTTTTTTTTAAAAAAATAAAGTAATGGAAAGAGTGTTGGAAGATATATTGCCGATCATGGATGTGGAGCATGACCTGATTCTCTCCAAACAGGGTGATGTAACCATTGCCTTTGCAGTGGAATTGCCGGAAATATTTACGTTGTCGAACGAGGAGTATGAGGCATTTCACCAGGTATGGATCAAAGCCGTTAAGATATTACCCAGGCACACCATCTTTCATAAACAAGATTGGTTTATTGATAGTAAGTATAGAACTGATTTCACCGGAACGGATACAAGTTTTTTATCCCGGAACAGCGAGCGATTCTTCCATGAACGTCCCTACCTGGATCATAGCTGTTATATCTTTCTCACAAAAAAGCCATCGGGCAGGAAGTTTTCCAGTTCACTTTTTTCGACGCTGTTACGAAGAACGGTTGTGCCCGAAGAAACTATGAATCAACAACTGGTACAGGATTTTGTCGATAGTGCCGGACAGTTCAGAAGAATATTGGAGGATAGTGGATTTGTAAAATTGAAAAGACTAAAAAATGAAGAGCTGTTAAGCAATGAAGAAAAGCCCGGCACGATTGAAAGATATCTGCGACTCTCAGAAAATAACCTTTTATGTGATATTGAATTCAAAGAAGGCATACGGGTTGGTGATAAGCAGGTTCAATTATTCAGTTTATCGAGTGTAGAAGATCTTCCCGCACTTTGCGGTTCAAGAATAAATTACGATAAGTATTCAACGGACAGAACTAAGTTTTCCGTTGGCTTTGCTTCCACGCTGGGACAATTGCTGCCCTGCAATCATGTTTACAATCAGTTTTTATTTATCGATGATTCGCAGGCCACCATCAAACGACTCGAAAGTAAGCGGCTTCGTTTACAAAGCCTATCGGCTTATTCTAGAGAAAACGCAATAGGGCGAGACGCTACTAATGATTTTCTGAATGAAGCCATCAGTGAGCAAAGACTACCGGTTAAGGCACACTTTAACGTCATGGCATGGACAGAGAATAAAGAAGAATTAAACGAGCTGAAGAACCTGGTATCCTCTGCCCTGGCACAAATGGATGCAGTAGCAAAGATGGAAACGGCAGGCGCTCCGCAAATTTATTGGGCTGGTATCCCCGGTAATGAATCTGATTTTCCTATGAACGACAGCTTCGACACGTTTGCAGAGCAGGCCTGCTGTTTTTTAAATCTTGAAACGAATTATCGTTCATCCATTTCGCCAATCGGCATCCGCCTTGGAGACCGGCTGACAGGAAGACCGGTGCATGTGGATATATCAGATGAACCCATGCAAAAGGGTATCTGTACTAACCGCAACAAATTCATACTCGGTCCTTCGGGAAGCGGGAAATCCTTTTTCACCAATCACATGGTCCGCTCTTATTATGAACAGGGTACGCATATTGTTCTGGTGGATGTAGGCCATTCCTACAAAGGACTGTGTGATCTGGTGAAAGGATATTATTTCACGTATAGTGAAACAAAACCGATTAAGTTCAATCCTTTCTTTATCGGCGAAGGCGATACACTGGATACGGAGAAAAAGGAAAGTATTAAAACCTTGCTATTGGCTCTCTGGAAAAAAGACACCGAGAACTTTAACCGGAGTGAATATGTAGCCTTATCCAATGCGCTGCAACTCTATTATGAAAAACTGGATAAGAACAATGATCTGTTTCCCTGTTTCAATACTTTTTATGAGTTTTTGCAAACAGATTTTGTAGAAGTATTAAAAAATGACAAGGTAAAGGATAAAGACTTTGACGTATCCAATTTTTTGTATGTGCTGCGACCTTATTATAAAGGAGGCGAGTTTGACTATTTATTAAACGCAACCCAGGATCTTGAATTACTAAAGGAGCGCTTTATTGTATTTGAACTGGACAATATAAAGGATCATCCGATTTTATTTCCGGTAGTGACTATTATCATCATGGAGGTATTTATATCCAAGATGCGGAAACTGAAAGGCATCCGCAAGATGATACTGATTGAAGAAGCCTGGAAAGCGATAGCAAAGGAAGGCATGGCTGAATACATCAAATACTTATTCAAGACGGTTCGGAAATTCTTTGGAGAGGCCATCGTAGTTACGCAGGAGGTTGAAGATATTATTTCCTCTCCGGTAGTAAAGCAAGCGATCATTAATAACAGCGATTGCAAGATTCTGCTCGACCAAAGCAAGTACCAGAACAAATTTGAACAAATACAGGAACTGTTGGGGTTAACAGAAAAAGAAAAGGCGCTGGTGCTTTCCATCAATAAAGCCAACGATCCCACTAAAAAATATAAGGAGGTATTCATCTCGCTTGGAGGTGTACTCAGCAGGGTTTACCGGACTGAAGTATCGTTGGAGGAATACCTGGCCTATACGACAGAAGAAACCGAAAAAGTAAAGCTGATGCAGTATGCGGGAAAGTTTGGAGGAAGTATGCAAAAGGGAATTGCTGCAATGGCTGACGACCTGCGTAACACATAAAACCAGACAATATGAAAGTCATTTTTTTATTACACATGATACTATTATTCCTGATCTGTTCCTGCGGATCATTTTCTGCAAGAGATGAAGTAAAAGAATTTATTCCCGGGACTTATCTCCGCTTCTCGCAACACGAGTTCGGCACCGAACATGATACTTTGGTAATAACACTTCAAAACAGTACGGCCAATGAATACAAAATTCTGCGGAAGTGGAAGTATGAACGGGTGCTGGATGGTTCGGCCATTGAACCAGAGTACAAGCGGGCGACCACTTCCGGAATTTATAGTGCAAAGAATAAAGTATTGCAGGAAACTGAAACAGGCGACTTATTCTCTTTTGAACTAAAAGGAAAGCTTTTATTTAACGGCTCTACTAAATATCAGAAACTATGAAAAGATTATTAGCTGTGACGGGATTGGCATTGTGTTTCCTAGTAATACCTGTACAAAAGACGGAGGCACAGATACCTATTGTGGAGATCATCAAGCAAGGCATTAAAAAGGTAATTAAAGCAGTTGACCTGAAAATCCAGCGGTTGCAGAATAAGACCATCTGGCTACAGAATGCACAAAAGGCATTGGAGAATACAATGTCAAAATTAAAACTGGATGAAATATCGGATTGGGTCGAAAAGCAGCGCAGACTTTATGCCGACTATTTCGATGAACTCTGGAAAGTAAAGGCGGCGCTGGCATATTATCACCGTGTAAAAGAAATCATCGAAGGACAGGTGCAGATGGTTGGTGAATACAAAGCTGCCTGGGCCCTGTTCCGGCAGGATAAAAATTTTACGGCAGATGAACTCGATTATATATACAATATCTATGCTGGAATGTTTGACGAAAGCCTGAAAAGTATTGACCAACTTTTTTTGGTGGTCAATGCATTTGCCACTCAAATGAGTGATGCCAAACGTCTGGAAATTATTAATGCGGTATCCGATAACCTGGAGCAGCAGTTTATGGACCTGAAAGACTTCAACAATCAGAATAAAATGATCAGTCTGCAAAGGGCTTCGGAGAAAGGAGAAATTGAGTATGTTAAAAGACTGTACGGACTATGAAGACACTATTTATGATACTGCTCATATGCGAAAGCTTTTTATCATTTGGTCAAACTTTTGAAGAGTGGACGCAACAAAAGAAAACGCAAAAAAAAATATTTGCTGCAGCAAATCGCTGCCTTGCAGGTTTACATTGGCTATGCAAAGAAAGGCTATGATGTCATGAATAAAGGATTAACTACGATCCGTAGTATTAAAAATGATGATCTCAATTTACATCGTGATTTTTTTGGTTTACTGAAACAAGTAAACCCCAGGATAAAGAAGTATGCAAAGGTGGCCGATATTATTTCTTACCAGTTGCGTATTGTGAAGGAAACCAATAAAACATTGCAAGGCATCCGGGAAACAGGGCAGTTTACTTCAGAGGAACTGGACTATTGTAAAATGGTCTTTGATAACCTGTTGCTCGATTGTCTCAAAAGCATCGATGAATTGTTCCTTGTCATCACTTCCGGCGAATTGGAAATGAAAGACGATGAGAGGATAAAACGAATTAATTCCCTATATGCGGACATGCAGAATAAATATACTTTCAGCTCTTCATTTAGCGAGGAAATGGGGTTATTATCCGTACAGCGTTTAGGTGAACAAATAGAAATCAACCGTTCCAAAATATTAAATGGCTTGAAATGAAAAAAATATTGATCCTACTGCTGGTGCTCGCAATAAATAAGATGTCTTTTGCCCAAAGCGAGGAGGCTCAGCAATTACTTTTGAATGTAGAAAAGCTGGCGCAGTTCAAAAAGATATTGCAGAATATGTATGATGGCTATAAGATCATACATAAAGGCTATACGACAGTAAAGGATTTGTCCGAAGGGAATTTTAGTTTGCACAAAACATTTCTTGATGGGTTAATGGAAGTCAGCCCGACAGTAAGAAAATATAAGCGGATCGCTGACATCGTTAATTATCAGCTCCGGATAGTGAAGGAATATAAAGGAGCGTTTAATCAGTTTAAAGAAGATAAGAGTTTTACGGCTGAAGAAATAAAATACCTGGAGAAAGTGTATGTCCGCCTCTTTAATCAGAGTGTAAAAAATCTGGATGAACTCAGCATGGTTATCACATCTGGCAAATTAAGAATGAGTGATGATGAGCGGTTGCAGGCCATTGATCGGATTTATGCTTCTATTGAAGACGAATTTACTTTCCTGAAAGAGTTCAATAACAATACGGCTTTTTTATCATTACATCGGAGAAGTGAACAAGCCGAAATCAGGATGTCAAGAAGGCTTAACGGGTATAATGAGTAGTAGAGGCAATTAAAATAAGTGCGTATGAAATTGTGTGTGAGAATTGCTTTGATAGCAATAGTAATAATGTTAGTTCCTCATTGGGCCGAGGCTCAGGGCATGGCAAACAGGATCAGGAGCCTGCATGAAGTCCTGGAAGAATTGTACGATGATATGATGCCCCTCTGCAGCCGGTTAATCGGTGTCGGTCGCGGTATTGCTGGCTTTGCGGCTACCTGGTATATAGCTGCAAGAGTTTGGGGGCATATTGCCAGGGCCGAGCCGATTGATTTTTACCCATTGTTCAGGCCTTTTGTCCTGGGCTTTGCAGTATTGATTTTCCCTTCGGTCATCGCCATGATCAATGGCGTAATGAAGCCTACTGTTACCGCGACAGGAGCTATGGTAACGGACTCAGACAAAGCAGTGGTACAGTTGCTCCAAATGAAGGAAGAAGCTATTAAGAAAACGGCGTACTGGCAGATGTATGTCGGGGCCTCGGGGGGTGGCGACAGGGATAAATGGTATAAGTACCACTACGGTGATAAAAGCGAAGGTTTTTTTAAAAGTATCGGTAATGATATCAAGTTTGCCTTTGCCAAAGCTTCATATAATTTCCGCAACTCCATCAAGCAATGGATGGCCGAGGTACTCAAAGTACTGTTTGAAGCGGCTGCTCTCTGCATCAATACCATCCGGACGTTTTATATGATCGTACTGGCCATTCTTGGGCCACTTGTTTTCGGTATCGCTGTCTTTGATGGATTCCAGCATACGCTAACTGTCTGGATAGCCCGTTATCTCAATATCTTTTTGTGGCTGCCGGTGGCCAACATCTTTGGCGGCATCATGGGAAAGATCCAGGAAAATATGCTAAAAGAGGATCTTCAGCAGATCGCTACCAACGGCGATACATTTTTTAGTACAACCGATACGGCATATCTCATTTTTATGATCATTGGCATCATTGGATATTTCACCGTGCCAAGCGTGGCTAATTATATCATTCATGCCGGTGGCGGGAACACACTGCTCTATAAAGTTACCAATATGATGAGCACCTCTGCCCGTACAGTAGCAAGCGGTGGTGTTTCCATGTCAAGAGATGTATTGGGAGATGGTTACAACAAGGTTTCCAATAGCATGGCGGATCATGGAGCATCAGGCGGTTATTTCAAAGATAAAATAGCAGGGAAAAAAGATGTTTAAGAAAACAAAAAATATAGACACGGCATTCCGGCATATCCGGTTATTCTCGGTGGCTTTCTTAGCAGGCTGCATTATCATTTCTGTTTTTATTGCTTACAAAAGTTATCAACTGACTGTCGATTCGCAACAAAGAATTTATATCCTGGCAAACGGCAAAGCTTTGGAAGCTTATTCTGCCGACCGGAAAGATAACATCCCGGTTGAGGCAAGGGATCATGTCAAAATGTTCCACCATTATTTCTTTTCGCTTGACCCGGATGAAAAGGTTATTCAATCCAATATCACCAAAGCGCTATATCTCGCTGACGGATCAGCTAAACAGCAATATGATAATTTAAAAGAGAACGCTTATTACAGCAACCTGATCGCAGGAAATATCAGTCAGGAAATACAAGCCGATAGTATCATCATTAACACAGAAAGTTATCCTTACTATTTCAGATATAAGGGTCAGCAAAAGATAATCCGGCCTACTACCATTGCTACCCGGAACCTGGTCACCGAAGGTTATTTAAGAAATGTTTCCCGATCTGATAATAATTCCCACGGTTTCCTGATTGAAAAATGGAGGACGCTAGAGAATACAGACATTAACATTCAAAACAGGTAAACAAAATGTTTGGCAGAAAAAGAAATAAAGAATCAAAAGAAAACAAGCTACAGGATAAGGTAGCCGTAAAAATCGCCGGTGCTTGGATAAGGCTGCAAACAAAATTATCAGAAAGCATGAATAAACTGTTTTCAAAAATGTCAGTGACAAAACTAAAAGTAATGCTTGTTGTTTTTTGCCTCGGTTGCGGGGGATATAGTATTTATCTTATGGTAAATGCCATTACCAGTTCCAATAAGCAACCTTCTTTTAAAGTGGATCAGGTAGATGTACCCAAACATTTTGATGAAACAGGCGATGAAATAATCCAACCTGAAAGCTATGTGGATGAAGTAACGTTTCAACAGATACAGGGATTCAAGGAATATATGGATAGCCTGAAAACCAATAAAAGCAAACTCTATGACAGCATCATGGTTGCAAGACCCGGCCTGATGGATAGTATACTGGTACTAGAGGAAATTTATAATTCACAAAAATTAAAATGAAGCGTATGAAAAGTGCCGAAAGATCGCAGGCTTTCCTGCGAAAAAGAAAAATGATGCTGGTGATGCCTTTGTTGGTCATCCCGTTTTTGACAATGGCTTTCTGGGTAATGGGTGGCGGAAAAGGAACAGGTAGCGTCAAACCATCCGGTAACAGACAAGGCCTAAACCTGAACCTTCCAGATGCTAACCTGAAAGAAGATAAGCTTTCGGATAAGTTAAGCTTTTACGACAAGGCAGATAAAGATTCGATGAAGCTGGAAGAATGGATGCGTAGTGACCCATATTACAAAGCCGATACAGGAAAAATAATTCCGGATGAATTGGAACAGTTGGCTACCACAACTGCTTCAAAGTATAACCAACAGTTAAATGCATCACCTTATGAAACTTCCGGGAACGATCCTGAACAAAAGATCATGCAGAAGTTGTCTCTACTGGAAAAAGAATTGAATAAAAGACCTGCAATGAATGATGAAACAGTAATCGAAAAAGACAAGGATTTTGATCCTGCATTCTCTAATGAAGTAGACCGTTTGGAATCTATGATGGGAGTGATGAATAAAACGGATACAGAAGACCCGGAAATGAAACAACTGGATAATACGCTAAATAAAATACTGGACATTCAGCATCCTGAACGGTTGAAGGACCGGGCAAAGGAAAAGTCATTGAAAAACAAAGAACAGGTATTTGCTGTGAGTAAAGAACCGAGAGAAGAAAGTATCAGTTTGCTGGATACCGGAAAGAAAAAGGCTGACATTGAAACTGGTTTTTATGGATCTACTGACGAACCGGTAGCAGATGAAGGTAATAATGCTATTGAAGCTGTCGTACACGAAAATCAAACATTAGTGAATGGTGCTGTAGTAAAACTTCGTTTGTTAAATGATATTTATATCAATGGCTCACTAATACCCAAAGGAAATTTTGTATTTGGGATTGCTTCCCTCAATGATGAACGTCTGCATATTGAAATTAATTCCATTCGGTGTAACCAATCTTTATTTACTGTTAAGCTGGAAGTTTTTGACATAGACGGATTGCCAGGTATTTATATACCCGGAGCGATTACCCGTGACGTGGCAAAGCAAACAGCAGACAACAGTCTACAGCTCATGGAACTTTCAACCATGGACCCATCACTTAAAGCACAAGCTGCGGCTGCCAGCATCAATACTGCGAAAAGTTTGTTGAGCAAAAAAGTAAAACTGGTGAAGGTAATGGTAAAAGCAGGATATAGGGTACTACTAAAAGATAAGAATGTTCAATATTAATTTCCTGACTATTAAACTCATTTTTATGAAACGATTTGTGTGTTTGATTTGTGGATGTTTCTTACTGGTTTCCGCTATTGGGCAGGGAACATCCTTGTGTATTGCCACAGACAAGACGACCAGTCTGATCTTTCCTTTTGCCATCCGTCATGTGGACAGAGGAACGAAGGATGTACTTGTACAGAAGGTAAAGGAGGCTGATAACATTTTACTGGTTAAAGCAGCGTCAAAAGATTTTCCGGAAACCAATTTAAGCGTTGTAACTGACGATGGCAGTATTTATTCATTTGCAATATGCTATGAAAACAAACCGGCGATATGGATTTATAACTTGCCAGCCAATGGTAAAGTAAGCATCGCTACTTATGCCAATGGCATACTTGATAACCCCAGGCGTATGCGTGGTACAAATGACAGACGATGGGACATGGAAACCGAAATCATAGGTATATATATTAAAGACAATACCATTTATTACCAGTTACGTGTAACCAATCAAAGTCCCATTGACTACGATATTGACTTACTACGATTCTTTATACGAGATAAGAAAAAAGGGAAAAGAACGGCTGCGCAAGAAAACGAATTGAAGCCTTTATACATCGCTGGTAATACTCTTAAAGTGAAGGCGAGGAACAATAATGTTATAGTGGTGGCCCTGGATAAGTTCACGATTCCGGATGCCAAGTATCTTGGTATCCAGGTAATGGAGAAAAATGGCGGCAGGCATTTGTTTGTGAAACTCCGGAATAGACAGATCCTGAAAGCTATTGCATTGCCAGACCTGCGATGAACTATGAACATGTAATATCAGATGAGTTATTTAACGAGGCGCAAGCTGCATTTGCGGTTAATGAGCATTGGATTGCTTTTAATACTATCCCATATTTCCTGGAACGTGGCGATATGTATTTTTTTAAAGACCGCGATGAAGCACATGAGTTTTCTGAAAATAATTTAAGCGAGTACGACAACTATGCAGTGATGCACGTCCGGTCAGTGGACGAACTGCTGAGACAAATTCCTTATGGGCAAAGATTGGAACAACAATTATTTAATTCTACAAACTTATCAATCATGAATGAACAAAATCTGAGTTATTTGAAAGATAATCTCAAATACCTGGGCTTTGGAGAAAAGCAAAACGAAACATTGGAACAGCATCTAAAGGAAGGCAAAGATTCCTTCCAGTTAACCTTTAATGCTGATGTCAACAAAAAACCGTTTGAAGCAACACTTCAGTTCCGTAAATCGGATAGCTCCGATATGTATTTTTTCAACAGCTATCAGGCATCAATCGAAAGAAGTAATAAGGAAAAAGTAGAACAGACTTTTTACCTAAACAAAGGGAAAGGGGTAACTGCGAAGGAAGCCTATAACCTGTTGGAAGGGCGTGCTGTGCACAAGGAGTTAAGCAATAAAGCCGGTGAACCTTACAAGGCCTGGATACAGCTTGACTTCGATAATAAAGATAAGCACGACAACAACGAAGTGAAACAGTATCATGAAAATTATGGATACAACCTGAAAGATGCGGTTTCAAAATTTTCAATTGCAGAATTAAATGACCCTGAAAAAGAAAAATCACTACTGCAATCCCTGCAGAAAGGAAATATCCAATCTGTGACTATTGAAAAAGATGGAGCCGCACATAAAATGTTTATTGAAGCCAATCCGCAATATAAAACAGTGAACTTGTATGACGGACAGATGAAGCGGGTGCAGAAAGAGTCATTAGAACAATACCATTCAATAACACCATCAAAAGATGCAGTAGTAAAGCAGGAACAGCAGCAGGAAATAAAACCCGAAATAAAGCACGAGAAAGAAACGGTAAAAAAGGGCAAAACGCAAAAGGATGACAGCCTGCTTCCTAAGAAAAGAACGCGTCAAAAGAAAGGATTAGGGCTGAATTAGTAACGACCATGGATAAAATCGAAAAGGACTTTATGAATATTCAAAATATTTCCGCTTTAACGCAGATGTTAACGGCTACAGGTTTTAATGAAACTATCGGGCACAGGCTAATGCAAAATATTTGTTTTAAACCGGCTGATTTCACGCTGACAGAACGGCTATTGAAAGGGAAAGATATACTGACCTGTTCCATTTTTTTTGAACGCAAAGGCGATGAATATGCCTGTAACTATTATGATGCCTCGTTCTTGAAAGAATTGGAAATGCCGGATAGAGTCATCCATGCCATCAATATCCGGGAACTCGACCAGCGAATGAATCAGATTGACTGGGAAGTAAGCGAGCAGGCTGTCCAATCTTTCAGGCTTAGCGACGAAACAAGCTGGCAAAGGGAAAAATTGGTTGAAAAAGTAGTGACAGATCTTTCCCGTTTATCGGTAACAGATGAAGGTAAACATTTTGCCGATTGCCTAAAGCTGAAACATTGGGCTTGCATTTCGAATACACTCGTTGGTAACATTAACACATTGCGATCACGCTTTGAAGTTAACCAGCGATTCTACTTTTTTGACGGTCAGGGCATTTCGATTGAAGAGGCTCATCGCTTTTTAGTGAACCGTTGGCTGGAAAAGAAACTGCACGCCAAACGTAGGCAGGAAAATGGTGATGAGGCAGAAACATCTGAAGGTAATGGTGAAACCGCCGATAAAAGCCTGTTAAAGAAAAAACGAAGAATCAAGGGGAATAAAATAAAAAAATAAAAGCATATCTGTTGCTTGATTAAAGGATATGGAAATCTTACAACAACTAACGAATTTTTATGACACGATTGCAGAAGATGCAAGGATTGGCGTTACGCATATCTGTCTATATATGGCACTGGTGCATGAATCAAGTATTTCCTTATCTGGCAGCCCCGTTTGTATTACCCGGCATTCCTTAATGAAGAATGCCAGGATCAGCCGGAAAACATACAATAAGTGCATGAAGGAATTACAACAATATGGATATATCAAATACGAGCCTTCCTCAAATCCATCCACCGGGAGTAAGGTGTATCTTAATAAACTGTAAGGTTATTGTGTTAAAGAAATAGTGGTGTATGGAAAATACTAATTTAGTACCGATGCTCTTTCCTTATGAACCTGGCGAATTCTGGACACAGATACGGCAGATCATTCACGAAGAGGTAAGAAAGGCAAATAAAGAAAAAACGCCTGACGGGAGTTTAATGGAAACGCCCGGCCTGACTCAAAAACCGTTGTATAAGATCGCTGAAATATGCCAGCTGTTTAAAGTGTCCAGAACGACCGTTCATGATTGGGTCAAACATGGGAAACTCAGGAAGGTAAAGGTGCGTTCGAGGGTGTATTTTTTGGGCAATGAAATCAGGGAGCTATTGCAAGAATAATCAAAGGAAAGGACAGTTGTAAGGCTGTCTTTTTTTGTTTATAAGAAGGCTGTTTATGAAGGGAAATTGATGGCGCTGCAATACAAAGAACAATGAACGTAATACTGAATTGGGGCTGGAGCATAATATCCAGGATATCATTGCGGAAAAAATTATCCGTAGCTTTTTCAATAAATCCTTCACTCCAATTAAGCGTCTACAATCGTGATAGTTGTTCCTGCACATACTGCTGGGTAATCCTTTCGTGCTCCAGTCTTTTGTTATTGGTCTGCAAGAATTCATACAGGCTTAATTCGTCAGCAGTTAATTTATCCAATTGTAGTTTTCTGTAGGCGCGTATAACCTCAAATTGCTTGAACTGCTCATAGGTTGCCTCATCCATCATCAGGCTTCTGGTAGAAGGATAATACCCGCGAATGGTATTCAGCATTTCAAAACCCGCCGCGTCCAGATCAAACCAACAATAAATTGATGTGTTCGCTAACCAAGGAAGATGTTTACTAACCCGGCTTTTAAACCCTTCGCCGAAAATGGCTACTGCATTTTTCACATGGGGAAACGAAAGAAAGCAGGCTTTATTTTCAATAATAAAGACTTTAGCCGGCTTCCAGGTCAAAGAAGCGGAATCTTCTAACGTCAAGGCGAGTTCATTAAATCCGACCGTTCCTTTGAGTTCTTCATCCAATATCCTGATCTGCGCATATACATTCGGCTTCTTTACGCCATACCTGTCCAGAAAATCAGTTTCCTTTTTGTTGATCCAATCCGGCGGCAATACTTCGTCCAGCAATTTTTTTAATGGCGCCGTATTATCCTCAATAAACTTTGAATGGACGGTGATCGGCAACTCCCGCAGATACAAAAGATGTGGCGGTTTATTCTGCTCAAAATACCGGCAAACCTTGATTAAATCCGGAAGGATCTCTTCGTGGATCAATAGAAAATTGATACTGTCTTTCGCCCATTCGGTTAATTTGGGAAAAGCAGCGCTGAGTGCAGCAAATGCATTTTGTATGGAACGATAATCAGCCGCCCGTTTGGTATAGAAAAGATAATCCTCCAACGATTCGAAATAAATTTTTGCAGGCAACTTTTGTTTGGTTCCATCCACGCGTTTTTCTTTCCACTCTATCGTATAGCCCTTTCCTTTGGCCTGTTTGGAATGCTGGTACAGTGGAACGATCGCTGCTTTTAATTCACTGAATCCGGTGGCAGATACTCTCTTATTGGCGGCTATCGCGAGTGGGAATACGGATTCATCCTTCAACAGGGCACGAACCGTTTTGAAAAACAGTTTGTCCGACTTCTCCAACAATTCTTTTGAGGTGATCATTCTTTGGACTCCGCTAGTTGTTTAAAGCTTTCTTTCTTCTCATAATACTGTTCCATCGTCAGGTTATACAGTACCGAGTTCTTTTTGTTTTTTATTTCGACAAAATGAACCGCGCTAATATAAGGCTCTGCGATATTGATTTTATCCAAAGGCGTCACAACTAAAATCTGTAGGTTGAGCTGGGCGCAAAACTCCATTAAAAACCGACTCTTCTCTGGGTCGAGTTTGCTGAAGGCTTCATCGACGGTAATAAACCGAAGGCTCTTGTGTTGTTTGCCGGGCTGAAATATCCCAAACTGGTGCGCTATGGCAGCGCCCAGAATCGCATACGTGAATTGTGCCTTTTGACCGCCCGAATAGCTGGCCGTATTATCATGATACTGTCCTGCTTTGTTTTCTACAACTGTATATTCCCGCGCACTGAACATAAGCCAGTTTCGCACATCAGTTACTTTTCTCCTCCATGTTTCTTCTTTTTGAAGTTCGGTGATGAGCTCTTTTATTTTGCCAAATACTTCCTGACGGTAACTGTCATCATGTTGCGTGGCAAAGTCCAGAGTATTGGGAATGGCCGCATTTAATTGTCCCCGGAAAATATTTATTTCGTTCTCGCCTCTCAATTGCCGGCATTCCAACTGAAGATACGTATCGGGATTCCGGTTGAAGGTTATTTTCTTGAGCGGCACATTTAGTTCTTCCATCATATCTTCTATCCGGCTTAATTCATTATTGAGCCAGGCCCTGTAACTGGTAAGTGCATCAAGCATACTCTTATCCATATAGTCGCGGAACCGTCTTTTATGCTCCACGAGGCGCTGGGTCTGTATTGTTTTATAAAGTTCTTCCAAATCCTCCAACGCTGTCAGATCGGACCTGATATTCATGACATCGCCGCTCCAGCCAGCAAACTCACTGGTGATTTTTTCCCCTGGGTTTACAAAGATTGCAATCAAGGATGTCGTAACGAGTTCAACTTTATTTACTTCCGCAGCTGCCGATTTCTGTTTCGCTTTCAGTTTTATACCTGCCTGCGTTACCATCGTATTAAACTGTGTCAGCGTTTGAATGGCAGAAACATCCATTTGCTGTTCACTCAAAAAATCGTTGATAGTCTGCTCCCCGCTATCTGTTAATGCTTCGAAATCAAGTTGCAGCTTCCGGCGGTTCTTGTCATTGTACTCTCCGTCTAACCTTGTCATCCGGGTCAGGGCTTCATCCCTGTTTTTATTTTCGATTTCCAGCTTTTTATCTACGCCGGCGATCTGGCTTACGATTAAATCATACGCATTAGAAGATTTTTTCAAATCCGCTATTTGTCGGGTCCGCTCATTAATTTTTTCCGCGTGCTGCGCCCAATTGATATCGTCGTAATTTTTTATTTGCATAAGGCCAGTAAGCACGCCTGCCTTTGTTTGCAGTGAAGCAATACGCGGCGTTAGTTCCGTTATTTCGCCAGAAAGTTTTTGAAACAGCTTTTCCTCTGTGTATTTTTCCTGCTGTAAGTATTGAATGGTGGCTTTGTTATCCGAGCCCAGCCGGTATTTGCCTTTATTCCACCTCCCGGGCCGGTCATCTTTTTCGTGGCGGTTTACATTTCGCATCAGCCCATTGGATGTAATGGCTTTCGGTGATCCGTAAAATACGTCTAGGTCATCGGTGCAGTAATAAT
This sequence comes from Chitinophagaceae bacterium, assembly GCA_040007815.1. Lineage (GTDB taxonomy): Bacteria > Bacteroidota > Bacteroidia > Chitinophagales > Chitinophagaceae > Terrimonas_B. Next base: position 95,796 of record JBDTUH010000020.1, on the reverse strand, counting down.
TGAACCTGTCCAGCAGGGTTGTTTCCAACCACCTGGCATAATCACCTTCTTTTAATTCAATTTTGTTCACCATGGCATCATGATCCGGTGGCCACCTGACAAGGCTATTAGACGGTTTTCTATCAACCTTATGATACACGAGTTTCGCCTGCATGTCATTGTTATAAATAAAATGATTGACTGCTTTACTGAATTTTTCCGGCACGAGTAATTGCATGGCAAAATTGTGCAATAACCGCTCTATCGAGTCTTCCCAAAGCTGTTCTGACGATTTTACTTTGATCAGTTCCCCAATAAACGGCATTTCGTCTTCAGTGATGTCCAACAGATCAATCAAACGCCTGCGGGCATCAATGAGCTCATCCGGAATCCGGTTCTTCCTTGAAAGCAGGGAGCTGATCTGTCCCTGCAAATTTTCAATTTTTTTCTGCACGGTTTCCTGTTCAATCTTTAACCGCATTTTCTGATCGGTGAGCTTTTCAACTTCTTTCGGAACCGATTTATTTAACTCAAGAATTTTGTTGTAGTTCGTTCTGAATATGGCTGCGTCAATATTGGTATCGAGTTTCAACTGTTCACAAGAATGGATATACCGTGTATGTTCCCCTTTTTTCCGGTCCCGCTTCTCTGTTTCGGTTTCAATGTCCTTATTCAAGAGAGCAATCCGGCTGTCGATATTTAACGCGGCCCGTTGTGTCACGAGTTGTTCGCGTTCGCTTTCCAATTGTTTCACCGCAGCCGATGTCAATTCTTTCTCCCTGGCTGCTATTTCAATCTCCAATTCCAGCCGCTCAATATCCTTGTCAAGCAGCCCGTATTCCAGTTTGCCTAAATAAAAAGGCATTTGCTCCTCGATGAAATCAAAGGTTTGTTTTTGACTGCGTAGCCCGGCAAGCTCCAATTTATTTTGCATGACCGGCGTGAGCAGCTCCAGCTGTTTTTCATCTTTGAGGATTTTCCGGTGACTGTCCAGCAGATCATGATAATGGTTGTACAGGTTTTTAAACTGCTCTTCGGTATCGGCTTCTTCCAGCATTTCCTGCCGGATGAAATGGGTCAGGTCTCCCAATACCTTGATCCCAACCGTTTGGCTGAATAGTGACAACGCCTTTTCGCGCAAACCGAATAATTCGCTGAACCGGTCGGCATATTCCTTAAAGCTGTTATATACTTCTGTTTTGGCATATTGTTTTACCAGTTTCTTTTTCCAGTCGCCTTTAAAATCAAAATGGCCTTCGCCAAAATGCTCTTTAACACTCAACGGATAAGGAGAAATAATGAATATCTTCTGGAGACCGCCGTTACTAAACCATCTAACCTGAACCAGCGTGATGGTATGTTGTGTGCCGGAATTTTGAAAACAGGCCAGCAATACCGAATAAGGATTATCAGCTTTAGTGCGCAGTTGTTCCGTCTTCGATTTTTCTTCGGCTTCGGAAAAGGTTTTTCCATAGTAACCCCAGAAATAGGAGTTTTCATCCCGCTCTTTTTTTGATTCAGCGCCGGAAGACTGATTATAAAATCTTTTGTTCGTGGGAACCAATATGGTCAATAATGCATCAATCAGCGTCGTTTTGCCGCTTCCGTTAGCTCCGGTCAACAGGGAAGTACGGCCATCCGGTTGAAGCTTGTGCACCTTTCCGTTGAAGGTGCCCCAGTTAAATACTTCCAGGTACAAGAGCCGGTAACCGCTCTCCGAATTGTTATTGCTGAACAGGGTTGACATAGCTTTCTAGCTTGGTTTTGATTTCTTCCAGTTTCTCATTGCTGATAAAGGCTTTGATGATTCTTTTTATTTCATATTGATTGTTATCCCTATTTGCTGCATCCTCCCGGTTCAACTTCAATATTCCCATGTTTAATAAACTGGTGATGGGTTTGGACAAGTCTTTCCACAGTTTGCTTTTATTGGTTTGCTCTTTATAAAACAACTCTATCCGTTCTTTTATTTCTTTTTGGGTCAAGTAGAATTTCGTTCCATCGCTTCTCACGTCAAATTCTTCCAGTCCTTCGCGTAGCATGACCGCGAGCAAAGTAGCTTCGTAGTTTAATGCTTGCTTTCGCATCAGGCGGGGCAAGGGTTCCTCGTCCTGCTCAACGGTCTCCGGCTGGAAAATCCTGGCGAATCCGTCCTGTTCACTCATAATCAGCTCCATCCCCATCTTACCAAAATACTCCAGTAAGGCAGATTGCCAAGCCGTTATTTCTCTCCATATCGTCTTGTCATCTGCATACACCGGCCCCTGCAACAACTTGATCGCGGCTGCGGCAAATGGGGCTCTTGTAATTTTTATTTCCATATTAGTTTGTTGTTGGTCTTGTATAGATTACCATCGGCACGTTTACTTTTCTTTCACCTATTAAAATAGGCTCCTTTGCTTCTTCTATGATAATATGATGCGGCGTTGAGGTTGCTATCGAAAAATAGCCAACAATTTCACTAAGCCCATTTTCGATTCCATACTCATCAATAATCTCCTTTAACGTAACCTGGGTTTTTCCTTCCAGCATGGCCTCAATCCGCTGCAATAATTTCTTTCTGTCAATGGTAAACTGGTCGAACAGCATTTTAAAATCCGGATTATCGTCTTCCCCTGATTCATCCGGAAATAAAACACCGGTGATATCTTCTTTTTCTTCGCCGGGTTCCCACCGGTCAAACAGGTTAATGTACGGTTCGTCTTCAATCACTATAAAATCATCTTCCCTGATTTTTGTTTCGATCAGGGCATAGGCCATTTGCCTGATGTCACCAATCAATTCCATTGCTCTTCTTCTTTCCAGCAGATTTTTCTCCGAAAGCACCCGGCTGATCTTTTCGCTTAGCTTTCGATTGGAATCAATGACCCTTCGGCCGGATACATGCAGGAATCGTTTGAGATGTTTCAAAAACCGGTCATTATTGTAATCAATATTATGCTCACTTAAGAGATGGTATAACCTTTCAGTGAGCCGTGTAAATTCCTGCTGCCTTCGTTCATCCATCAAAAATTCCCAAAAGGCTTTAAAACTTTTTCCTTGCGGCTTTTGATCAATGTCGTCCAGCGCATCGAGCGCAAAGACCAATAATGTACCTTTGGCGATATCTTTTTCCGTGTATTTGCGCTGAATGTCTTTGCGGATCTGCTCAAAATTCTGTTCCACTTCGCTGAAGTCTGCCAGAAGTTCCCTTGCCATTTTATTTAGCTCGTAAAACTGTTCCTTGATTTCCGTTTCATCAAATACAGACGGCTTTTTACCTGCCTTCAATAAATTTATTTCATCCTCAATGGCCCATTTTTTCTTTTGCAACTCTTCTATTCTAACTTCTGCATCTTCATTGGTTTGTTCAATCATTTTCTGCAGCTTGAAAAAAATATCCCGGAAGCGGCTGTTCGTGCCCACATGGTCCCTACGCTCCAGGTCACCCAGCCATTTCAGCGCCTTTCGCGTATCCGGTGTTAACTCATGCAGGTCTTCTCCTTCATCGTTGGGATATTTGCTTAAAAAACCACTGTTGCTCCATTTATCAATGTACTGAGCAGCCCTTATCGAAAAATCATCAAACAAAGTTCCAGCTTCCAGTTCCTCATCTTTTTCTTCGTACGATAATTCTTCCATATAGCCTTCGAGCTTGCTTCGCAGTTCACTATTGGAAATCGTCGTCACATTCGCATCGGCAAATACCTTTTGAAAAAAAGAAATAATAAACGGAGCATTCTTTGCCCGCAGAAGCAATAGTGGCCTGGCCGTTTTAAACTGAAGCAGTATTTCTTCAAAAGTCATTTCCCAAAATACTCATTAAGAAGGAAGGATACTATCTTGACCTATAAATATTTGATTATCAAAAAACTGCGTTATTATTTTTGTACCTGATCTACTCGTTTTGTCAGAAAGTTGACTTATTCTTGAGTTATTTAGTTTTTGAATATTCGAGAAGTAAAGCATCTAGGAGATCAATTCCCGTTAGTTTTGGAAGAATGATATACGAAAAATATCAGGAGATGATGGAGCGTAACCCCAGTCAATCATCAATATCATCAAAAATACTTCTTGATCCGTCAAGATTATCTTGCTGTTCTACTGAATCCAATCTTTCGCGAGGAGCAATCGGCTCTGGAGATTTTTTTTCAGTTTCGATAATCCAGTCTTCTATTAAATTAATTTGCTCATCAAGCCTGTAAGTAAATTTAATTTGAGCAAACGTCTTTTTAAGTAGCTTCAACGATTCAAGAGGTCTCGCCATGTGATCTTTCGGTGATTGAAAATCGGAAAACCCAGACTCTTTCTCTTCACGCCAAGTATCTACAGAAGTCAGGAAAACCTCCCTGATCTTTCTTCGTAAATTCTGCCATTCTTTTTTTGTACAAATATCTCTCAACTCTTTGCTACTAAGAATATAAAAATCATCTCCAGCTATAGCGTAGTCTGAAATGCACTTTGTAAATTTCTCTCGTGTATCATTGGGTAAAATCCCTAAATCGTTAAGCCTAATTACCAATTTAACTGATGGGGAGTACTCTAAATATAACTCCGGCTTTGTTATGTCTTGAAGAACTTCTGGATTTTCGGCGAGATAAAGTTGAAGAAATTCCCGGGAACACCGGTTCGCCAGGAAGGAGTGCAACCTACGTTTTGCCTCCCAGGTAGACCATAATTCCGTTTTGTGGCGGGTGGAAGATTTGAAGTTTTTCAGTTTAGTGATGATCAATGGAAAAAATTTTCTTCCCAGCACTACTGATTTTTCCAGTCCGACATTACCGCAAGTGACTGCACCGGTCAATTCTTCCGGAGAACTCCCCTGAATATAAATTTCCAGTAACTCCGGGTTTCTTTTTAATATGACGCTGTATGCATCACTGATCGTGGGGTGCTTGAATTTCCAGAAATACATATCTTCCGAAGGAATCAAGTACACCAGACTATTTCGCAAATTTTCAAGGGCGGATGTACATCCTCCCAAACTGCTCCCCAATCTTTCAATTGCTACACTCTCACTTTCCGAAAGAACAATAGGGCTTTCCAGATTATCATTTCTCATGTATATGAGAGCTAGCGCCGCTTTTGAATCATTGTCTAACCCTTCAATAACATCTCGAAGAAATTCTTCTGGTTTTTCCACGAACTTTGTTAACCAATAGTCAGATATGATAAGATTTTTTGTAAAAATGGGATCCGATAAGCGTCGGGCTGTTTCAGGAACAAAGCCTTCCAGCTTGCTTATATTCTCCAAATGGGGTTTGATCTCAGACCGGAACTCTTTTGATTGAGTTCCAAGTTTTAAGTGGTTATACAAGATTTGTTTCTTTTCTTCTATCGAAAGGTTATGGACATCAATTACGACCTGACTTTCTTCGATAAGTGGAAAGGCACTTTTCTTCAAATCCTTCCTCGCTTTGTTATAAATGTAATCCCTTGAAGTCATTACAATTTTGACCCCTGTCCGTAACATAGCATTCAGCTTTAACGCAAAAGAATTCCATTCATAAGCCAATGATAATTCATACTGCGTAACCCCAAAGGCGTCGTCAATCCAGAAAAACTGTCTGGAGTCGTTTGGATTCCATCGGTCAACAACTACACTGGCCCTGACTTCTTTCATTGTGTAGGTACCCCATTGGTCCAACGATGCCATCGATAATAAGGAGGCGATAGTCGTTTTGCCCGCCGCAGGTTCCCCAATCAGAAGTACAAGCCCATGTTTGTTAATCGCGTCAACAGCTTTATAGTATGTACTGGTAAGAACAACTTTAGCCAGATCCTCTCTCATTGCTTCCAGTAAAACTTTCGCCTGCTCATACGCCCTGGCATCCAAGATTTCGCTTAAATCTCCCAGGCCGTAGACACGGGGCACCAGCATACGTAACTTTTTACTATCCCGAATCTGATCGCTTATCCATGTGGCGCCAAAAACTTTGGCTTTTTTTACGCCAATCCCCATTAATTCCTGAATGATCTCTTCGTTGGCAGTACCTGAAATGCCTGCATTGGTGATCAAAATATAACAGTCACACCTATCGCTTTCCACTAATTTCTTCGCTTTAGCGATCTCATCAGTGATGTCTGCCAAGCTTAAATTATGACCCATCCTGTTAGTATGTTTGCATTGAAAAACGAAGACACCAGATAAATCTTCGTTTCCTGCAAGTTGCCATGTCCCGCTAAATGCCCCGTCCCGGCCACCATCGGAGGATGCTAGGAAAGACTCGACAGTTTGGCCTAACACCTCTCTTAAGATTGTTAAACAGAGTTGCTGAAAGCTATGCCATCCAAGTTTATGTAAGTCGAACATAGTACCTTTACTTTGATGTTATTGCCAATTCTTATGTCTGCTAAAAATTTGTCTAATCAGCATATACACGAAAGTAAGGTAGATAGCTATTATAGTGTTGTAGGAAGAAAAGGCAAACAGATAGGTTTATAATTGATCTATCATTTGAAAAAAAGCCTAAGTATTTTAGTATCTTTATTAGGATATGTTGCTCTTTGTAAAGGTGGGTTCAGGAAATACTTCAAATACCAGTCAGTTCGACTAAAAATTCGACTAAAAGGAAAAGGCCACTGATTTTCAATGACCTTTTGCAATTTAAGCGGACCGGACGGGACTCGAACCCGCGACCTCCGCCGTGACAGGGCGGCATTCTAACCAACTGAACTACCGATCCTTCCAAATGAACCATCGCTGGTGTCATTTTCAGGACGGCAAAGATAAGGGTTTAGGCGAGTTGGTGACAAAAGTTTTTTCCTGTTTTTCTCGAACCTTTTTCTCAATTAAACACTGAAACCCAGGTTGCTGCATCGCTTTACTATCTTTGCCCACTAAAATAACTTATACATGCTCAGAATAGGCGTATTTGGGGTTGGTCATTTAGGAAAATTTCACTTGAATAACTGGAAGGAAATGCCAAACGTGGAAATAGTAGGCTTTTATGATCCCCATGATGATACCGCCAGCGAAGTTTCCGAAAAATATCAATTGCCCCGTTTCCTGGATCCTGATGCATTGATGGACGCCTGTGACGCGATAGACGTAGTGGCTCCGACTACTTATCATTTTGAATGGTGTGAAAAAGCGATCAAAAAAGGCAAGCATGTTTTTGTAGAAAAGCCATTGGCTAATACAATGGAGGAAGCCAGGTTACTGGTAAAGTTAGCCGAAGAATCAGGCATTAAATTCCAGGTCGGGCATGTGGAAAGGTTCAATCCTGCATTTCTCGCACTAAAAGATATACAACTAAACCCCATGTTTATTGAAGTGCATAGATTGGCGCAATTCAATCCGCGGGGAACAGAAGTAAGTGTGATACTGGACCTGATGATCCACGATATTGATATCATACTAAGCATAGTAAAAAGTGATGTGAAAAATATTTCGGCCAGCGGCGTGGGAGTCATGACGGAAACCCCGGATATCGCCAATGTCCGCATTGAATTTCACAATGGTTGTGTAGCCAATCTGACCAGCAGCCGCATTTCCATGAAAAAAATGCGGAAGATGCGGATCTTTCAGAAAGACGCTTACATCGGTGTCGATTTTCTGAATAAGAAAACGGAGATCATCAAATTGAAAGAACCAAAGGACTCCAACGTTTTCGCTTTTGATATAGAAACTCCGTCAGGTAAAAAAACCATCGCAGTAGCGAACCCGCAAGTGCCTGAAGTAAATGCGATCAAAAAAGAGCTGGAAGAATTTGTGGATGCCATTGTTAACAATACAAAAACAATTGTTTCAGAAATCGATGGCCTGATGGCGATGGATGTAGCACACCAGATACTCAGAAAGATCGGGCATAATGTTATAATTCACTGATGAGCTCACGTAGACAAATATCTATCGCCTGGTATTTTTTATTGGATTATATCACGGCAGCGGTGGCGTGGCTTTGCTTTTATGCCGCCCGTGCCCATATCTTGCGTGATACAGGTGCATATCCTGTCAGTTTTCGTTCCTGGTCGTATATTTTGATTATTGTTCCGGTTGGATGGCTGGGATTATATGCACTGTCCGGCACTTATACTTCTCTTTATAAAAAATCCAGGCTATCAGAATTTACCCTGACCTTTATCTGCAGTGTTTTCGGAAGTATTATTCTTTTTTTTGTATTTGTATTGAACGATCCTCATAAAGGTTATTCTTATTATTTTTTCACCTTTCTCATTCTTCTTGCCATTCATTTCAGTTTAACTTTTACAGCGAGGTATTTTTTGTTGAATAAAGTGAAAAAACAGTTACTGAGCGGCAAGGTTTTCTTCAAAACATTAATGATTGGCAGCCAGGATAACGCCATTAAAGTGTACTCGGAAACAGAAAAAAAATTACACGACGGAGGATACCGATATATCGGTTTTATCACCCCGGAAAATAACGGGAAGAATGGCATACAAAAATTAATTCCAAAATTGGGAACAATCGCTGAGCTTGAAACCATTATTGATGAATACCAGATCAGCCAGGTAGTGCTGGCCATGGAAAAATCAGAACATTCGTTGCTGGCGAATATCATCAACCGGCTGAGCGAAAAAGATGTAGAAATAAAAATTCACCCGGACATACTGGATATTCTTTCCGGTTCTGTTAAAACAAATAATATTCTCGGTGCCCCATTGATAGATCTCAACACTGACCTGATGCCCCAATGGCAGCAGCCTATCAAACGACTGCTGGATGTTGTGTGTGCATTAACAGGGCTTATTATTCTGTCACCTATACTATTATATTCGATTATACGATTAAGATTTTCTTCACCGGGACCTGTTATCTATTCACAGGAAAGAATCGGTTATAAAGGCAAGTCGTTTACAATGTATAAATTCCGGTCGATGATAAACGATGCCGAAAAAGATGGTCCGGCCTTATCTTCCGATAACGATCCACGTATCACCAAATGGGGAAAGACCATGCGTAAGTGGCGATTAGATGAACTTCCGCAGCTCTGGAATATTTTATTGGGCGACATGAGCCTGGTTGGGCCAAGACCTGAACGTCGCTATTACATCGACCAGGTCATTGCCCGGTATCCTTATTATAAATATTTGTTGAAAGTAAAACCCGGTTTGACGAGCTGGGGAATGGTTCAATATGGGTATGCAGAAAACATTGAGCAGATTATTGAACGAAGCAAATTCGATCTGCTTTATATCGAGAACATATCGCTGGCGTTGGATCTGAAAATTATGATACATACCCTGCGGATCATTTTTAAAGGAAAAGGGAAATAAATCTGAAGTCAGAACACCAGGCGATACAATTTCATTACGCTTAGTTTGCGATTGCAGATTTTACATTCTATTTTTGATAAAACGAATCCTTAGTGAAAAAACTTCTTGCTGTTTTAGTTCTCTCCTATTGCCAACTGTCAATTGTCAACTGCCAACTTCCTTACTGGCAACAGCAGGTTAACTATACCATCGATGTTTCATTAAATGATAAAGAACATTCCCTAACAGGATTTGAAATGATCGAATACATCAATAACTCTCCCGACACATTGAGCTTTATCTGGTTTCATATCTGGCCCAATGCTTACAAGACAGATAAAACCGCTTTCAGTGACCAACTACTCGAGAATGGTAGCACCGCGTTTTATTTTTCTAACAAAGAAGACAAAGGCTATATCAACCGGCTGGATTTTAAAGTAAACAATATAACAGCGAAGACTGAAGATCATCCCCAGCATATTGATATCATAAAGTTGGTTCTGCCTTCTCCAGTTTCACCGGGGCAAAAAATTACTATCACCACTCCTTTCCATGTTAAATTGCCTTATAATTATTCCCGTGGCGGACATGATGAACAGAGTTACCAGGCAACTCAATGGTATCCGAAGCCGGCAGTGTATGACAAGAAAGGCTGGCACGCTATGACCTACCTTGACCAGGGAGAATTCTATAGCGAGTTTGGCAATTTCGATGTGAGCATTACGGTACCGGAAAATTATGTGGTAGCCGCAACCGGTGAATTACAAAACGCCGAAGAAAAAGAATGGCTCAAAAAAAGAACATCCTTTACCTGGCAACCCATTAAAAAAAGAATAAAAAAAGGAAGCAGTGTAAAAACAATTACACAGAAATTTCCTGTATCTGCGACAGATATAAAAACATTGCGCTTTAAACAGGACAGAATACATGATTTCGCCTGGTTTGCAGATAAACGTTTTATTGTTGATCATGATACCTGCACGTTAGCCCCAGGCAGGGTTATTGATGTTTATTCCTATTACACTCCGCAACATTCAGTGATATGGAAAACAAGTGTTAAAAACGCCAAGGATGCCATACATCATTATTCAAACCTTATCGGTGAATACCCGTACAATATTGTAAGCGTGGTACAAGGCCCGGAGAGTTTTGGCGGTGGTATGGAATATCCAACCATTACGGTTATTTCTCCCACGAAAACAGAAAAGGAATTAGACAATACCATGGCTCATGAAATAGGACATAACTGGTTCTATGGAATTCTCGCCAGCAATGAAAGAGATAATCCCTGGATGGATGAAGGCATCAATAGTTTTTATGATGCCAAATACCACCAGATTAAATATGGACCAGTCAGTCAAAGTGAACGCATAAGTTTTGAAACAAAGGCCACGACAAAAACTGATCAACCCATACTTACCGGCTCTGAGCAGTTCAGTGAATCAAATTATAATCTTGTTGCCTACTATAAAACAGCTGAATGGCTTCGTTATTTAGAGTCGGAGATTGGCGAAGAAGCATTTAAAAAAGGGATGCAGGAATATTTTAAGCGATGGCAATTTAAACATCCTCAACCGGAGGATTTTAAAAAAACAGTCGAAGAAAGTACCGGTAAAAATCTTGATTCCGTTTTTTCCTGGCTTTCTAAAAAAGGTATTTTACCTAATCAGCAACGAAGCGGAACACAGGTAGCAAGTATTATACAACCGGAACACGTTAACGATAGCTGGTATAACTGTCTATCTCAAAAAAAAGAGTTCGTCTGGATAGGGCCTTCTATTGGCATAAATAGTTACGACAAATTCATGATCGGGGCGTTGATCACCAACTATAAATTACCGCCATCAAGATTTCAGTTCCTGCTGGCGCCGATGTACGGAACCGGCTCTAAAAAATTAACCGGAACAGGGCTTGCCAATTATACATTTTATTCCGACAATATTTTTAAAAAAGTAAACCTGGGTGTCAGCGCTTCTACTTTCACTATTAACAGCTTTACAGATGAAGAAGGTAATAAAACATTTTCTTCATTTTATAAAATAGTGCCTTCCATAAAACTTACGCTGAAAGAAAAAGATCCACGCAGTACATTAAACCGTTTTATACAATTTAAAACATTTTTGATCGGTGAAGATGCTTTTGATTTTTACCGGGATACAGTTGTAGGTTCCTCCAACGATACTTCTATTTATACAAGAGCCAGTGCCGTCAACGAAAACAGGGTATTGAATCAACTGCGGATAGTTTCAGAAAATTACCGGGCATTATATCCATGGCGGGGCGAATTAAAGATAGAGCAGGGTGAAAATTTCATCCGCACTGCTTTTACCGGCAATTATTTTTTCAACTATGCAAAAGGCGGTGGATTGAAGGTGAGATTATTCGCCGGAAAATTTTTCTACACCAGCCCCAGAACCTTTACAAAACAGTTTGAAACCAACCGCTATCATTTAAACATGACAGGGCCTAATGGCTATGAGGACTATACTTACAGCGATTATTTTATAGGCCGTAACAAATTTGAAGGAGCAGCGAGTCAACAGATCATGGTGAGAGATGGTGGTTTCAAAATAAGAACAGAATTACTGGCCGATAAGATTGGCAAAACCGACAACTGGCTGACGGCGGTTAATTTCAGCACCACCATCCCAGCCAATATCAACCCGCTGAGTGTACTCCCTTTTAAGATACCGTTGAAAATTTTTGCTGATATTGGCACGTATGCAGATGTATGGAAGAAAAACTCTACGGAAGATCGTTTCCTTTTTGATGCCGGTTTGCATATTCCCCTGTTGAAAGAAACGATTAATATTTATATACCACTTATCTACAGCAAAGTGTATAAAGATTATATCAAGTCAACCCTGGATAAGAAAAACAGGTTCTTGAAAACGATCTCATTTTCTATTGATATCACCGGTTTCAGCTTGCGAAAATTTAACCGCAACTTTACTGACTGATGAGCGGTCTATTTAACATACATTATATTCCTCAACAAGAAATTGATTTGACGAAATGGGATCATTGTATAAACCATGCCCCCAACGGTTTGATCTATGGCTATTCGTATTATCTTAACCACATGGCCAAACAATGGGATGCGTTGGTGCTGTCCAAAGGGCTTCCTTCGGAGAATGATTATGAAGCCGTGATGCCGCTTACCTGGAACAAGAAATATAGCATCCTCTATTTGTACCAACCTTTTCTAACAGCGCAACTGGGTGTTTTTGGTCATAATATTTCTGCTGAGATGCTGGAAGCATTCCTGCAGGCCATTCCTGCAAAATTCAGTTATTGGGATTTCTACCTGAATTATCATAATGCCTTTGAGCCTAAAAGTTTCCCTTTATACCAGCGAAAGAACTTTGTTCTTTACCTCGACAAACCTTACGACGAACTCTACAGCAACTACCGACCGAACACGCAACGAAATATCCGCAAAGCGGAGAAATTAGGATGTAAACCAATCAATGATTTTGCTGTACAAAAAGTAATTAACCTCGCTGTGGCTCAAATGAAAAACTATACCACGGAATCTTCGGCGAATGTGGAGCGGTTTACCAAACTATATCATCATTTGTATAAACAGCAACAGGCCATTACATATGGTGTCCTGTCCGCGAAGAATGAGATAGTAGCTTCCTGTATATTTATTTTTTCACACAACAGGGCTTACTATATCCTGGTGGGCAATCATACCGATAGCCGCAACGCAGGCGCATCCCATTTTCTCATTGATGCCTTTATAAAAGATCATGCCGGCAAAAGGATGCTCCTTGATTTTGAAGGCTCCGATATGACGAACCTCGCTCATTTTTACCAAAGCTTCGGCGCCCACGAAGAAAATTATTCAGCAATCAAAATGAACAAGCTGCCTTTTTATCTGAAGTGGATGAAGAAATAGTTTTGAAGTTTTTGAGTTTTAAGTTCTGTGGTCAGGTAATTCCAAAACTTTAAACCCTATAACTCAGAACTTAGCAAACTTTCCGCTATCATCAAGTCCATCGGCGTGGTAATCTTGAGATTCGTCTCCTCTCCTTCTACCAAAGAAACTTTTAATCCATAAGCTTCCACCACGCTGGCTTCATCGGTGAATTTATCTTTGTAATCGATCTTGAAAGCGGGAAGCAATATTTTACTGTGAAAGGTTTGCGGAGTTTGTACCAGCATTACCCGATTACGGTCTATGGCGTCATTCCCTTCTTCGTTAAGCAGCCTCACGCTGTCTTTGCTTTTCACAACTGGAATGGCGCTACCCGTCTCTACGGCTTTTGCATAGCAGGCATGTATTAGCTCAGATGATAATAAACAGCGAACACCATCATGCACAAAAATGATTGATTCGTCTTCTACCAGTTGCAAACCATTCTTGACGGATTGAAAACGGGTATCGCCACCGGTAGTGATACGAATGCGATCCTTATCAAACCAGGCATCGATGATCTCCTGTCCCATATCCGTATACTCAACAGGTAGCACCAAAATAACTTTCAGGTCGTCATAAACTTCCAAAAAAGTTTTGATAGTATAATAAAGAACCGGCTTGTTTTTCAGCAACAAAAACTGTTTCGGCAGGTTCCCTCCCATTCTTGCACCCGATCCTCCGGCAACGATGATAGCGTATTTTACCATGGAAGCAAAAGTAGGAAAGAACGTGGACTTGAATGATCTTGTGTGGTATACTGACAATTATCGAAACCCCTTGTTCTGCCTCCTATTGAAAGTTTGTTAGATTTGACCCAGGAATATGATTAACTCTACAAGTGATGGATTAACTTGACAATATCTCATGATAAAAAGAATCGTAAATACAATTGCTGCGGTTCTAATTGTCGTTTTTGTAAATGCGCAAAAATCCAATAATTCATTATCGAAACTTGAGGGCAAAATTATTGATACAATTAGGCAGATCGAAAAATTAAAATTAAAAAGTTTACTTGTGATAAACAATTCGAATGGGAAAAGGCGGCTCAAGTATATGACCTGGACATGACCTTCAAAAGACACTTTATTTTATTGGGTGAAAGTCGTTGAGGATAATGAATCCGCTCTATTACTCATTTCAATTTCTTTGTATACCCGGGCGAACTTGTTATTAAATACTGCGATCCCATTTTGACAAAACGACTAAATTACAAAAATGGCTACGACAAGAGTGAAAACGGTTGACACAGATCTTTTTTCTGAGTTCATTAATTGCTTTCTCTGTGAAAAATGCTGGCTTGAATCCTCAATTGCATAAAATTATCAGATACCAGAAATTCCCGTTCTTTATTATATTAAAAGTTAGGTAAATTTGAAACGGCGCTTTTCCCTATTATGTAGGGCTACTGTAAAAGCATGATGACCACTTCAAAACTCATATCAATAATAATGTTTGCTGCAATTCTCAAACTATTTGGTTGCTCAGGGAGGCCTGCAAAAAGCGACTCGGCTACCAAAGTTGGGACCTTGAATGAGCAAATCAGCAAATCATCCGAAGACTTTAAGAACAGACCTTTCCATAAAAAACTAACAGAATATATAATTGATACAACTTCTGACGACGATCTCTTGCAAACCGTATTCGACAACTTAATCGACAAATTCCCAAAGAATCATAACGAGAATTATCAAACAGTTTTGAGTTGGACAAAATCTCAACAAGCCATTTACATAATTTGGTGTTTAGAAGCAGAAATAAATAATGGCGGATACAACCAATTCTATTTTAACCCAAGTGGTCAATATGGAGATCTAACGCCAGATGCTTTAAAATTAGTTGGTGCGGCAAAATTTGCAGACCTGGCTGAAAGAGCAAATGAAGTTTACAAAAAAGAAAATGAAAAAATCACAAAACATCAGGATGGCTCTCTTGAAGGCTTTAGCAAATCGTATGACGACAATCCGCTTAACAAATTTGACGACGAGTTTTACGAACTATACAGAAAAGAAAATTTGCAACAACTTCAGGTTGACTTTACAAAAAAACATAAACAGGATTTTATCGATAAATAGTGAATAGATGCCTGCTAACTGTATAACGTGCTATTGGCCTTTTACGCAGCTGCTGGTGTCTTCTTTTCACCAACAGCACGAATAAAAGTATATTGAAACAAGCAGCACGCCTCCCCGGATGCTGAATAGAATTACCGGACGCACAAGTGTGCGACGAAAGGAACGATGATAGTAGCAATTAAGCTGGCTACATAATTTTCTTAATCAAAATCACCGAATCCTCAATTGTCACCAATTTTGTAAGCCCTACGACATACAAGAAGCTCAAAAAATAGCTATGTTTGCAAATGATTTGGAACGAAAACAGATCGATCCGTATAGCTATCCTTGATATGAATGATGGTTTCCCCAACCAGGGTATGCGCTGTATACGCCAGATAGTTAAGGATTGGGCAACATCCGTTACGATGGATGTAACATGGGCCGAGTTTGACGTGAGACAAAAGAACGAGATCCCCGACACTTCCTTTGATATATACATTTCCAGTGGCGGCCCGGGTGACCCACTTTCCACCCGTTTTGAAGATTGGGATATTGCCTGGTGCCGGTGGGTGGATGAAATGCAGAGATGGAACAACAACCCCGGCAATAACAGGAAAAAATATGTCTTTTTTATCTGTCATTCTTTTCAACTGGCCAGCCGCTACCTGAATGCGGGCCTGGTGTATAAAAGAAAATCAACCTCCTTTGGTGTTTTCCCGATGCATATGCTGGAGGACGGAGAAACAGAACCTGTATTCGAAGGTCTTAAAGATCCTTTTTATGCAGTGGACAGCCGGGATTACCAGGTGATTCAGCCCAATCATGTATTGATCCGTGAAATGGGAGGATCTTTATTATGCATTGAAAAAAACCGGCCCCATGTACCCTACGAAAGAGCGGTAATGGGCATTCGCTTCAATGAATATATGATCGGCACACAGTTTCACCCCGAGGCCGATGCGGAAGGTATGACCGTGCATTTTCAGCAGGAAGAAAAAAGAAAATCTGTCATCGATAATCACGGCGAAGAAAAACTCAACAACATGCTGGAACATCTAAATGATCCTGATAAGATTCGCTGGACCTATTCGCATATACTTCCTAATTTCCTCAACCAGGTGTACGGTCAGTTGAATTCATCCACATCCGCAGTAGCATGAAAAGAGTTTTGAAATTTAATTTTTTGTGGTCACATTGAACTGAGTTTTTAAGTTTTGTAGTTGACTCCGAAAAACTTTAAAACTTAAAACCTAAAACTTTCTCTCATTTTGCTGTAACTTGACTTTGCTTAAAATAACTGTCAATGGTTCCAGCGATCCGCCAGCAATTCAATACTAATTTTACCAAAGAACAATACGAGAATTTCCTGCAAGAACTGCATGCCTTTCATCCCGGCGCTATCGAATTCAGGGTGGCGGAAACAGCCATCTATGTGACAAGAGATTTCACCCAAAAAATACTGGATGCCTGCGAGAGCATTGTGGACATCATTATTGATCCCAAATTCAAAGAGCTTACTAAAAACGCTATTCCCAAAAACCTGCAGGTACCGGGAGAAAATGATCATTCCCATTTTATCGCATTTGATTTTGGCATCTGCATCAATGAGGAAGGCGAATATGAACCGCAACTGATAGAAATGCAGGGCTTCCCCACCCTGTTTGCCTATGAAGTACTACTGGATGATATATACCGGAAACATTTTGAGGTTCCGGATAATTACTCCGCTTATCTCGGCGGACATGAGGAAGAATCTTATATAAACTTGCTGAAGGAAATAATTCTTGGTGATCATGGTCCGGAAAATGTAATACTGCTGGAGATCTTTCCGCACCAGCAAAAAACAAGGATTGATTTTTATTGTACGCAGGATTATACCGGCGTCAAAACGGTTTGTCTTACCGAACTGATCAAGGAAGGAAAGAAATTATATTATTTAAATGACGGGAAGAAAACCGAAGTAAAAAGAATTTATAACCGGGTTATTTTCGACGACCTTTTTCAGCAGACTGCCGAAGTGCAGGAAAAAGGCAAAATGCTTTTTGATGATCTCGATGTGGAGTGGGTACCGCATCCCGCCTGGTTTTACCGGATCAGCAAATACACATTACCATTGATCCGTCATCCGTATGTACCCCCTACTTTTTTCCTGCATGAAATAAAGGAATTACCAACTGACCTGGAAAACTATGTATTGAAGCCTTTGTTTTCTTTCGCTGGCCAGGGTGTGGTGATTGATGTTACAAAAGGAGATATTGAAAAAGTAAAGGACCCGGAAAACTGGATACTCCAAAGGAAAGTAAAATATGCTGATGTGATCGAAACACCGGACATACCTGCGAAAGCGGAAATAAGAATATTTTATTTCTGGAAAGATGGAGAAGCACGTCCTGTTCCGGCTAATAATCTTGCACGGTTGAGCAAAGGAAAAATGATCGGTGTAAGATACAATAAGGACAAAGAATGGGTAGGTGGAACTCTTTGCTATTTTGAAAAGTAAAAGTTACTGTATCGCATTAATTGAGAATATGAAAGCGATTCTATTTACAGGCTGTTTGTTAGTTCTTATCTCTTGCAGTGAGTATAACAACCAGGAACAAATGATGCAAGCGAAGATTGACAGCCTGCAAAAGCAATTAAATGAAACTTATAAACCGGGATTTGGTGAATTCATGTCAGGCATTCAAACACATCATGCCAAACTTTGGTTTGCAGGAATAAATAGTAACTGGCCATTAGCTGATTTTGAAATACATGAAATTGAGGAAGCACTGGAAGATGTTCAAAAATTTTGCAGCGACAGGCCGGAAATCAAATCGATCGGGATGATTACGCCTGCTTTGGACAGTATCAAAAATTCTATTCAGCATAGGGATCTTCCGTTATTCAAAAGCAATTTTCTTTTATTAACCGCTACCTGTAATAATTGCCACAAGGCAACCGATCATGCATTTAATGTAGTAACAGTACCCGCTGAACTACCGGTAGTTAACCAGGATTTCAAACCTGTTCAATGATTTAGATCTTCAAAGAATGCATCGGTTATAAAACAACTAATGAACTAAATAATCTGATATGGAACACATAAAAAATATCATTCCCAAAAAATTGGTGGTCGGTATTACCGGTTATTATGCGCACGGCAGCAGTATGACACTGGGCTATGTGGAAATAAAAGCCGGAAGTAATTTACCGGAACACCATCATGTGCATGAACAGATCACCTATATTATCGAAGGACAGCTGGACATGGTGATCGGTGGGAAGCCCTGTTCGTTGACTGCCGGAATGTATCATGTCATTCCATCCAACACACCGCATTCAGCTATTGCTGTAACAGATTGTAAAGCAATTGATGTATTCAACCCGGTGAGAGAGGATTATAAACCGCATCATGCTCATTTAACGTGAAATAAAAAACTATAATTGAAATAAACCTGGTCTTTCCGATACTTATTTATACCTCAGATTACCGGAGGTAATTTTGTTTTAATTACCAGTACTTCCATCCCTCACTTTCACCTTTTTCCTCCCCGCATTTTTCTTTTCAAAATCCAGTACAGCCTGGGGCTTGGTCATAGTTTTTCTACTGAGTGAATCTGATCTTGATTTTGAATCACTAAAGCCAATTGGTTTTAAATCATCCGCGGCACCGGGAAAAGATGCGCCATCGTCCGTGCGTAATTTATCAATCCAATAATTCTCGGTTTTGGTAATGGTACCCCATTCGGGATCGTAATAGGTCCAGGTGCCATGCTTCATCGTCTGGCCCTCCACTTTGACTATTACATGATCAATTACCTTACTGGGATCCAATACATCCAGTACGGCTACAGTGTCAAACTTTTTACCGGGTTCAATGGCCCTCCAGCTTTCTTCCCGCACCAGCCCTCCTCTTTTTGTATAGTAGCGGGATTTCCCGTCCAAATTTCCCCAGCGATAATTTTCTTCCGCCAGCTTATCACCCATCAGTGAAAACCTGACCCATTTGCCGTCTTTCTTATCATCCTCAAAATAACCCTGCTCATCATATCCCTGCTCCCCCCGCAAATCGTCCATATGAATCACCCACGGACCCTGCTTTTTCCCATTCAGATCTACCCGGTTAAGGGTATCGCCTCTTACACTTATAATGAAATTCTTCCACTGACCAAAAGAATCAATAGAAATAAATAACGCGATAATAAAAAGGATTCGCATATCAATAAATTTACTGGATAAATAACGGAAAAAGACAGCTTTTATGTTTCAAAAACCAATCCAATTTAACCATCTTCAAAGTTATCAGCTTTCCGCTACCGGGAGTTGTTAGAAAAATGCCATTTTCCTTATAAACGGTTTAAAAGAAGCCCCGGGAATATAACATTTCCTAATTTGCAGGAGTAATGAAAAATTTATTTTTTGTACTGTCGCTTATTACACTACTCGCTTCCTGTGGCAGGATGGAAGATCCTGTTTTTAAGAGTATAGAAAACGTAAAAGTAAGCGAGGTGGGTATGCAGGAATCTACTGTTACACTTGATATACGTTACCTCAACCCCAATAATTTTAACGGCCGGTTAAAACAAGCTGAAGGAGATGCCTGGATGGACAGCACTTACCTCGGTCATTTTGTTGTGGACAGCACTGTATATATCCCAGCCAACAGCGAATTTTTAGTACCCGTAAAAATGGCCGTGGATATGAAAAAAATTCTTAAGCACTCCGTCGCGGCATTTTTGAATGAAGATGTTTTACTGAAAATTACCGGTAAAGCAAGAGCCGGGAAATCCGGATTTTACAGGAATTTTTCGTTGAACTACCAGGGAAAACAAAACCTCCGGGAAATTTTTAAATAATTATTATTGCTCTTCTCCGGCAGGCGTAGTAGCCGGTGTTTTGGGTTTGGGATGTCCACCTCCATCTTCAAATTTCTTACAGGTTTTTGGCAATCGTTTATACGACTCTTCGTTGGCCGGTATATCATCCGCATCGTATCCTGAATTAGCAATAGCCGTTTTGATCTCTTCAATATTAGTTCTGTCTGTCAGGTATTTTACAGTTGTTTCACCCCGGCGATAATTTACATTCACTACTCTAACACCATCAATACGCTTCAGGTAAGTTTCTATTCTTGTTTTACAGGCTTCGCAAAGTGCATTCGGTGTTTTGATCTTCGCTGTTTCAAGGGGTTTTTGCTGCGAGAAAGAAGTGACTGCAAAAACAGCTACTCCTAAAATTGTAAAAAGAAATTGTTTCATGTGTTCATTTTATTTTTTAGGGTCACATGGAATTCGCCACAAAAATTATTTTCGCCATCTGTCATAAATTGCTCAATAATTTTTATAGCTCATTTCAACGGTATGATTTGAGAAAACAAATTACAAAACTCCTTTCCAATTAGCTGGATCATCCTTCCATTTTAACAAAATCTCCTGCTCTGCAGCCGACACAGTGCCTTTCTGCAGGGCCAGTTCTATGAACGATGCGTAATCAGTAAGTGAATGGTACTGAATATCGTATTTCGCGAAAGCTTCTGCTGCTACAGGGAATCCATAGGTGAAAATCGAAACCATACCCACTACGTCCAGTCCCGCTTGCTTTAGTACATCTACTACCTGCAAGCTGCTTTTTCCTGTTGATACCAGGTCTTCGATCACCACCGTCTTTTGTCCTTTTTCATAAAAACCTTCTATCTGGTTTCCCAGGCCATGCTCTTTAGGTTTTGGCCTTACATATATGTAGGGAAGCTTTAATTGATCAGCAGTCATAGCCCCCCATGCAATACCGGCTGTAGCTACTCCGGCCAATAAATCAGCCTCCGGGAATTTGGCAAAGACCATATTGCACATTTCTGATTTAATAAAATCCCGGATGAAAGGAAAAGATAAGACCTTCCTGTTGTCACAATAGATGGGACTTTTCCAACCGCTGGCCCATGTATAAGGTTCTTTTACATTTAATTTTACCGCATTAGCCTGCAATAATTTTTCCGCTACTGTTTTCGTATCTGTCATGTGGCGAAGATAAAAGAAAGCTGCGAGCCATAAGCTATTAGCGGTGAGCTTATCCAAAGAGTATTTATCGTAGTTTCGGGTTAGGCGGGCTCTAGGCTCGTAGCTCGCCGCAAAAAGCTAATTGCTTATGTATATAAAGATCTACTTCAACGATAAACCTCTTTTTCTCTGCGATGCTATTGATGAGATCGTAGAACCCTATGTTCATCACGACGACGCCGTTTTTATCGACGAACTGGATGCTCATACTATCAAAGCGATGATCCATGAAATGCAGACGGAAAAAATACATGCCGGTGTTTTCTTTCATCCCAACCTGGAAGAATTGAAAAAAGCTTTTTTCAAAAAATTTGTTTTAGTGCAAGCTGCGGGTGGTTTGGTAAAAAATGAGCACCGTGAAACATTGATGATCTTTCGCCGCGGCAAATGGGATCTGCCAAAAGGAAAATTAGACAAGGGTGAAAGCCTGGAAGAATGCGCCGTGCGGGAAGTGGAAGAAGAAACAGGTCTTAAAAAAATAAAATTAACCGGGCCCTTGCTTATCACTTATCATACCTATCACGAGGGAACTAAGTTTACTTTAAAAGAATCACATTGGTATGATATGAAAACTAAAAGTGATCAGCCTCTTACCCCACAAACAGAAGAAGATATCCATGAAATAAAATGGGTAAAGGATGAAGATATAAAGCAGTATATAAAAAATACTTTCCCTTCCATTGTTGATGTATTACAAACTGGTGGGAATAAATGATTCTTTCCTTGGGATGACAGCAACAGTCAAACGGCTTACACACACCAGCTTTTGTACCTCATCATATATCCTGACATCCCAGACATGGGTATTTGATCCTAAATGTAATGGACTGGCTACACCGGTTACGTATCCCTCTCTTGCGCTGCGAACATGGTTCGCATTAATTTCAAGACCCACACAAACAAATTTGGAATGATCTACCACCATGGCCGACGCTATACTGCCAACAGTTTCTGATAGTACACACGATGCGCCCCCGTGCAGTAAGCCATATGGCTGTTTGGTGCGATGATCAACCGGCATCCTGGCTTTTATAAAATCATCGCCAATTTCCGTCCATTCAATACCGAGATATTCTCCCATGGTATCCTTACCCAGGGTTAGTAAATCTTCAATGACCAGATCTTTTTTGTACCAGATGCGCATTGGATAATTTTTTAATTGATTTATATACTACGCTGGGTAAAAAGGGGCTTGCATTGCCTCCATTACGGATGATGTCACGAACAATGGTAGAAGCTACGGATGTATACTTGGGCTCGCCGGTAAGGAAAATAGTTTCTATTGAATTATCTAAGGTACGGTTGGCATCGGCAATCGCCTTTTCATATTCAAAATCGCTGACATAACGAATGCCCCGCAAAATAAAATTAGCGCCAACTTCTTTGCAATAATTAACCGTTAACCCTTCATAATAAGCCCCCACCACTTTAGGTTCATCTTTGTAAATATCCTCTATCCACGCTACTCTTTGTTCTGCGGAAAACATGGGAGCTTTCGCCGCATTAAAACCAATAGCCACTACGATTTTATCAAACAAGGGCAAGGCGCGGTTGATAATATCCACATGGCCCAGTGTTAAGGGGTCGAAAGTGCCGGGGAATAAGCAGGTTCGCATTGCCAAAGGATTTTTAATTGCCGGTTTTAGATTTTAGATTATCCCCTGATAGGTTATCCAAAATCTAAAATCCAAATTTTTATGCTGTGTTGCTATTTGATAACAGGTAAAGTACCGCCATTCTCACGGCTACTCCGTTTTCTACCTGCTGTAAGATAATGGATTGTTTGCTATCAGCCACATCGCTATCCAATTCCACGCCGCGGTTAATGGGACCCGGGTGCATGATTACAATTTCTTTGTGGAGGCTGTCCAGCATTTTACGGCTAACGCCATACGCAAGGTTGTATTCCCGCAATGAAGAAAACAATACCTGGTTCTGTCTTTCCAACTGTATCCGCAATACATTGGCTACGTCACACCACTCTAATGTTTCCTTTAGGTTATAGCTAACATTTACATTTAATGCTTCAGCGATATATTTGGGAATCAAAGTGGGTGGTCCGCAAACAGTAACTTCCGCCCCCATTTTTTTCAATAAGTAAATATTGCTCTGTGCAACCCTGCTATGCATGATATCACCAATGATGGCTACTTTGGTTCCTTCCAGCTTTCCTATTTTTTCTTTAATAGATAAAGCATCTAGCAGCCCCTGTGTTGGATGTTCGTTGATACCATCCCCGGCATTGATAATAGCCGCCGGTATATGTTTGGCGAGGAAATGCGGGGCGCCGCTGGCACTATGCCGCATTACCACCATGTCCACCTTCATGGACAAGATATTGTTTACAGTATCAAGCAGTGTTTCACCTTTTGACACCGAAGAAGAAGAAGCCGTAAAACTGATAGTATCAGCAGACAAGCGCTTCTCCGCTAGTTCAAACGAGATCCTTGTTCGGGTGGAATTCTCAAAAAAGAGATTTACTATTACCACATCCCTTAGTGAAGGAACCTTCTTCACGGGTCGTTGTAATACTTCCTTGAATTGTTCAGCTGTCTGTAGAATAAGGGAAATGTCGTCAGACGTCAGGTCTTTAATGCCCAGTAAGTGTCTTGTAGATAGTTGCATTAAAAAGCGAAATTAGGGGAAAAAGCAATATAAGGTACAAGATACAAGGTGCAAGACTCAAGACTTAAAATTGAAGGTTCCTTTTTAACCGCCTAGTTTTATAATAATTGCTGATAATATTTTCCTGGCCTGTTCTCCTTCATTGATAAGTTCTGACTTCAGTTGTTCCAAATATTTGTCTTCATAAGTTAATGTAAGGCCCAGCCACTTAATGGTTTCTTTGCCTCGCATCGTGAATTTTCAATTTCATTTTTTCATCCTCCTTCCCAGGGTCATCGGATGTCTCTGTATAGCTGGCACTAATAGAACCACTTGAGCGGATAACCTGTTTACTATACTCCTTATTAATGACGTCCCACTTTATTTTAGTACACTAATCTCTTACAGCCTTCGCATAATTATGAAATCTATCTTCTAACTCTTTCGACATAAGTGACGATTTGCTAACATAAAGAATGTAACATCTTGTTCCTTGCGCCTTGTACCTTGTGCCTTGTTCCTTGTGCCTTTGGCTTACTCTCCATCCAAAATCACCACTTCGTCCTTATCATCTTTGTTCTTCCAAAGCACTTTTACTTTTTGTGATATAATAGAATCAATGGCTTTACCTACATAATCAGGTTGAATAGGAAGCTGCCGGCTAAACCTTCGATCAAT
This sequence comes from Chitinophagaceae bacterium, assembly GCA_040007815.1. Classification (GTDB taxonomy): domain Bacteria; phylum Bacteroidota; class Bacteroidia; order Chitinophagales; family Chitinophagaceae; genus Terrimonas_B. The sequence goes on along the minus strand of JBDTUH010000020.1, from coordinate 71,323 downwards.
AAGTACGCATAATTCTACTTTTTCCGGTCTTCCAAAAGCTAACAGTGCATCAAGAGCCGCCCGGATGGTTCGACCCGTATAAAGCACATCATCAATAAGCACCACTTTTTTCCCTTCTATGGAAAAAGGAATATCGGTTTGATTTGCGATATGCAATGATTTACGGATATCATCCCGGTAAAAAGTAATATCCAGTTTGCCATACTGAACGGCCGTCTCGGGAAATTCCTTATTAATTTCAGCTACCACCCTGTCGGAAAGATAAATACCCCTGGGTTGGAGCCCAATCAGAACGGTATTAACAAGATCATTATTATTTTCCAGTATCTGGTGTGCCAGTCTCTTGATCGTAATGGCTAATTGTTGCTCCGAAAGAATTGATTTCAACTACTGATTTTTTTGTAAAAATAGGAAAGCCCTCCGAAAAGGGCTTTTAAAAAGAATGTTGAGATATCTGTTATCGCCGTTTGGATATTTTATTATGCATGAACTGGTAGAAAAGACCTAGTTGAAAGACCCTGTTCTTCGCTTCAAAACTATTGTCGTCACTGATATTGCTGAGACCGTGATTATATCTTGCGTCTATTCCAAAACCGGACGGGAACAGGTAACCTGCACCAAAAGTCCATGAAAAATCGAAGGAATTGAGATCATCTTTCTGGTCCGTTTCCACATCGCCGATTTTAGATTTTGCAGCCGTCAAAAAACCGAGTTGGGGACCGCTTTCCAGGCGAAGCCCTTCATGGGTCATATATTGAGCAAGCACCGGAATATTAATATAATTGAGCTTTAATTTTTCAGTTCCATCTTTGCCGCCCTGCATGGAATAAACGAGCTCTGGTTGAATAGCAAAATGTTGGGTAATATGAATATGTGCCAAGCCGCCTAAATGCAGGCCTGCTTTACTGGCAAAATCATCCCCGTTCGTTATGTCAACACTGGCAATATTTACCCCGGCTTTTAATCCAAAATGTGTTTCCTGGGAATTAACTGCAAACAATGATAGTATGATAAACAGGGGGACACAACATATCTTTTTCATAACAGCATGATTTTAAGTTAAACTAAATAGTGATTTGCAATAACCTCACTACTATTATTTTTAAAAATCATGCCAGATGGAAATGCTGGTATTTGATTAAAAATGGATTAAAAAAAAGAAGCCGGAAATTCCGGCCTCTTTAATTTAAAGCTTCGAATAACCAGTTGTAATTGTTATTTGGCCGACTTCACCTATCCCAAATAAACCTTTAGCGTAACCGCAAAAAAAGTTTTAACACCATCCTCAGTCTTTTGATAGTGATGGTAAGTTGCTACTGCGAAAGAATTGATTTTAACTAATTACTTTTTTGGAAAATAACAAACAGCCCCTATAGGTCTTCAAAAATTAAGCCACCCGGGGGCCTGTTTTTGGAATACTAAGATCCCTAATCCAAAAGTCACTGTTTAAAGAGAAAACGATAATAACAAAAAGTCGGTAAGAAATTCCGCTCATTTTATTTTTTGTGTAACCTTGACAGGAAATAACCAACCCTGACTCCCAGATACCGGTTTTTGACTGTATTGCCGCCAAAGTCATTAACGGCCAGATTATTAAGACCCATGTAATAATTGAGTGCTAAAGTAATACCAGATGAAAATTCATAGGCGGTCATAATATTGCCTCCAAAATCGAGCGGTTTATACTCATCCTCCGGACCAGTTCCAAATTTGACATCACCCGTTCTTTTCCCACTGCTACTGCTACCATAGTTCATTTCGTCTTTATATTTTCCGCTCATACCAAAGGATATCACAGTCCCAAGGCCAATTGAAAATCTACCGTTACCGGCAGGTACACCATAAAGGACGTTTAATAAAAGCTCGGTATAATTTAATGTGCGTTCGCCTCTGGCTATACCAGCATTTTCGTACCTGTAAACAGCCCCTTTTTGCGTAAAATTCAGTGAAGGAGTAAGGCAAAGACTCCTGGTGAGTTTAATATCTGCCATAATACCGGCAGTAATTCCGAACTTTTGCGTACCATCAGTTTCTTCTTTCAAACCCTGGTACTTACTATTCATAAATGATGAGGTCACGCCGGCATTAAATCCAAAACGGATTGGTTGAGCGGAAGCCGCGAATAGGAAAATGGCGATATTTATACTAATGTAAAAAAGGGTTTTCATTTCTCAGGGATTTTAAGTTAAGCTTTCATTTGTTTGTTTGTGGTACTTGACAAAATACAAAGTAGAAGATTGGATGAATAAAAAAAAGAAGCCGGAAATTCCGGCCTCTTTACAGATTTCATCTAATGGTTATATAAATGTTACTTACTGCCTCCTAAGGAGAAATTATATCCAACATGAATACCAATAATACTCCAGTCTGAGCTATCACCACCACTGTCACTTGGTTTACCACCCTGGTAGCGAACACCAAAATCAACATTGTTTACCACATATCCAAGACCAATTGCATAAGCAAAGCCTCCGTTAGAATCGCTCGATGACTGGCCGAGAATTTTTACTTTCGCTCCGAAAATGTTATACCCTACCTGCGGTTCTACATAAAAGCCACTAAAATTATGACGATAACCGGCCAAAAGAGGAATAATACTCGCTGTACCACTTTCATCAGGGTCTAATCCTTTTAATTTAAAGCTAGAATAACCTGTCGTAAATGTTATTTGGCCAGCTTCACCTATACCAAATAAGCCTTTAGCGTAACCGCCAAAACCGGTTTTAACACCATCCCCAAAATCACCCATGGGGAGAGCTAAATCAGCGCCTACTCCAATCTGATTGTTTCCTGATTGTGAATAACCAATTACGCAAATGGCAGAAACACAAATTGCTAAGATTACTTTTTTCATAAAATTGTTTTTAAGGTTGTCTAATGGTCTGAAACTAATTACAGGTCAAACTTAATATCAAGTTTTTGAAAGTCATAACTTTATCTATGGGAAAATGAAAAAAAATAGTAAAAACACGTTAATTTAATTCCTTGAATCTCAATACAGATAAAGTATTTATAATATAATAAGCCGCCTCAACAGTTATTCGTTGAGGCGGCTAAAATTCATCGGAAAAAAAGGTTATTTGGCACTACGTACTGAAAAATTGTAGCCAACCCGGAAGCCTATAAAGCCACTGCTTTCGCCATCCTTGTGCATACTCTGGTAACGGGCACCTACTTCCAGGTTATTGTAGATATAACCGATTCCGGCGGCCCAGGTAAAAGCGCCCTGTGAATCACTGCTGGCATACTCGCCACCCTTTATTTTGGCGCCATATATACCATATCCTACCTGTGGTTCCGCATAGAAGCTCTTAAAGTGGTGACGATAGCCTGCCAATAAGGGAATCATCGTACTTCTGACCTTGTCAGCACCGAGAATATCTTTGTAGTCTTTTTTGGCGCCTGCTGAAAGATAACCCGTGGTAAATGTGATCTGTCCCGCCTCACCTACACCATAGAGACCTTTCACTGTCACGCCTAAACCTATTGAACTGGCATCAGCAGCATCACCGGTAGGGATGGCTACTTCAACAGCAGGAGTGATTTGATTGTTTCCTTTTTGAGCGAGACCAGTTGCAGCAATGGCAACGATTCCGAAAATTGCTAAGAACACTTTTTTCATAAACTAAGGTTTTTTGATTTGGTTAATAATAATGACCCGCAAACATAACCAGCGTATAACCTTGTATGAATAGTGTATTGATCGAAATGAAGATATTGATGGATGAACTGTAATGTAAAAGACCTGTACAAATACTACAGGTCTTTTACATTCACGTATGTTATTATTATTTACTCCCCGTTCATGAAAGGGTAACGATAGTCTGTCGGGGGATTGAAAGTTTCCTTTATTGTTCTCGCACTCAACCATCGATAAAGATTAAGAATAGAACCGGCTTTATCATTCGTGCCGCTTGCTCTTGCACCACCAAATGGTTGTTGGCCCACTACGGCGCCGGTTGGTTTATCATTGATATAAAAATTACCGGCAGCATTTCTTAGTTTATTCGTTGCTAACTCTACTGCAGCCCGGTCCTGTGCAATCACCGCACCTGTCAACGCATAAGGTGAAGTAGTATCCACCAACTCCAGCACTTTTTCGAAACCATTCGCGGGATAAACATATACAGTCAACACCGGCCCGAATATCTCTTCACACATGGTAACATACTTCGGATCTTTTGCTTCTATCACGGTTGGTTGAATAAAATAACCTTCTTTCTTATCACATTTTCCACCCGCCCATATCTCCGCTTTTTTATCTTTCCTCGCATTATCAATATAGGCTTTGATCTTGTCAAAACTATTTTCATCGATCACGGCATTCACGAAGTTGGAAAAATTTTCCACCGTTCCCATTTTAAAACTCTTTACACCAGCTATCAGTTTCTTTTTTACTTCTTCAGCGATATTGGAAGGAATATAAGCTCTGGATGCGGCTGAACATTTTTGTCCCTGGAATTCAAATGCACCCCGTAACAATGCAGTGGCTACCACATCCGGATCGGCACTCTTATGAGCCAATACAAAATCCTTTCCACCTGTTTCGCCAACAATGCGCGGATAGGATTTATACATGGACATATTCTTCCCAATGGTTTCCCACATATTGTTGAACACACCGGTAGAGCCTGTAAAATGTACACCCGCAAAGTCTTTATTATTGAAGCAAACTTTGCCCAATGTCGGACCATCTACATAAATAAGATTAATAACTCCGTCCGGCAAACCAGCTTCTTTTAAAATACGCATCGTCATTTGCGCAGAATAAACCTGCGTATTCGCCGGCTTCCATACAACTACGTTACCACACATAGCTGCTGAAGTAGGGAGATTACCTCCGATAGCTGTAAAGTTGAACGGTGTAACGGCCAATACAAATCCTTCGAGCGGACGATACTCCATCCGGTTGTGCATACCGGGGCTGCTGATAGGTTGTTGTTTATATATCTCCGACAAAAAATGAACATTGAAACGTAAGAAGTCAATCAATTCACAGGCTGAATCTATTTCCGCCTGGTATGCATTTTTACTTTGTCCCAACATGGTTGTACCATTCATGTAAGAACGATATTTGGTAGCCATCAGGTCGGCGGCTTTTAAAAATATACCTGCACGATTTTCCCAACTTGTACTAGCCCAACTCTCTTTAGCGGCCAATGCTGCATCAATGGCTTGCAGAATATGCTTTTCATCACCCGTGTGAAAATAACCCAGCACATGTTTTATTTCATGCGGTGGATGCAAGGCCAGTTTTTTGTTGGTTCTTACTTCTTTGCCGCCAATGTACATGGGCACATCGATCTCTTCACTTTTCAATTTTTTTAAGGTAGCCTTCAGTATTTCTCTTTCTGCTGAACCCGGAGCATAGTTAAGCACAGGTTCATTGACTGGCATTGGATATGAAAAAGTTCCTATACTCATAGTAAAACCCTCCAGCCTTCCGCCGTTGGCGGACGGCTTATTTAGTAATTAAATGTGATTGTATTTTTTAAGACCATTTCCTGGCCATTGAAATTTCTTCATTCGCAGATTACAACTGCCCCTTCTTCAAAATCAACTTTTAGGAAGTTTGCGACTCCTTCTCACTCATCAGATACGCCTTAATAAATCCATCCAGTTCTCCATCCATCACCGGCCCTATATTACCCACTTCAAAATCAGTACGGTGATCTTTGATCATCTTATACGGATGAAAAACATAGGAACGTATCTGGCTGCCCCACTCTATCTTTTTCTTTGAGCTGTTGACGGCATCTTTCGCTTCATTTCGTTTACGAAGCTCCAGCTCATACAAGCGACTCCGTAACATTTCCATCGCCATTTCTCTGTTACCCAGCTGGCTCCTGTCCTGCTGGCACACTACCACTATACCTGTGGGTAAATGCGTCAACTGAACTTTCGTTTCCACCTTATTGACGTTCTGGCCACCGGCGCCACCACTGCGTGATGTTTCCATTTTTACATCCGCAGGTTTTATTTCTATTTTAATAGTATCATCTACCAGCGGATAAACAAACACTGACACAAAAGAAGTATGTCGCCTTGCATTACTGTCAAACGGTGATATACGAACCAGGCGGTGTACACCGCTTTCGGCTTTTAAAAAACCATAAGCAAATGGTCCGTCAAATTGTAAGGTGGCTGTTTTAATACCTGCTCCATCACCCCATTGCCAGTCCAGTTCGGTCACGGTCCAACCCTGCTTCTCGCCGTACATACGATACATACGGGCCAGCATTTCCGCCCAGTCCTGGCTTTCAGTACCACCGGCTCCTGAATTAATCTGTAGTACAGCATTCAATTCGTCTTCTGGTTCGTTCAGAGTGCCTTTGAATTCAGCTTCTTCAACCAGGTCAAATGCTTTTTGGTAAGCTTCTTTGGTTTCTTCTTCGGTGGCATCACCGGATTTCCAAAAATCCATTAGTACGGCAAAATCCTCGACGGCCATTTCGGCCACTTCGTAGAGTTTTACCCAATACTCATTGACCTTAGCGTTTTTAAGAATTTCGGTAGCCCGTTTGTTATCATCCCAAAAACCGGGACTCAGCGAGAGCTGTTTGTCTTCTTCAATTTTATATCGTCGGTTCTCGACGTCAAAGAAACCTCCTTATCCCGACCAAGCGGGACCGCAGATCCTGTAATTTTTCTGTTGTCATGGGTGCAAATGTAAGGGAAAGGATTGAACGGTGAACGGCGGGTGCTTAAGGCATACGAGCCTGACTATTTAAATAGGTAATCATTTTTGCAATTCTGTAAGATTTGCTTTAGCAGTCGGTGAAGGCACATCATCCACCCACGTTTTTTCATACTCATTTTTCCAGGGATGTTTCCAGCGTTTATGACTCCATAAATAAAGATCGGGCTGCAGCTGAATATTTTTTTCCAGGTGCCTGACGTATTGCCTGATCAATTCTCCTTCCGGCAATGACTTTGGATCCTCACACAACAGGAAATAATCAAAATGATAATGACCTCTTTTTTTTCGTGTAGTGGTCATCATCACTACCGGTATACCCTGTCCACGGGCATATTTTTCAGGGCCTTTTACAAAGCCGGCTGGTCTATTTAAAAAATTAAGCCAGTAAGCGTTGTCGGGTGTTACCGGGCGCTGATCGGCGCCAAGTGCCAACAAATATTGCTTTTTCCGCCAGGGAATAATCGCCCGGGCCATATCCAAACTCGGTAATAGAGGATTACCCCAACGGCCTCTGACATACAGCACGAGCCGGTTCATGATCTTATTATTCTGCGGAAGATAAACGGTAAGAAAAGTATACGGTTGATTGATACCTGCATGAAGCGTCATCAATTCCCAGTTAAAAAAATGACCAAGGTTTACCTGTACCGCTTTACCTGTGGCATATAGTTGATGAAAGACCTCGAAATTACCCGTTATCCGTCTATTCATCCACTGCTTGCTCATGGAAAGCAGTTTTAATGTCTCGGCCCAGTTGTCTGTAAAATTGCGATAGAATTTTTTCGCTATGGCCACCCGCTCAGCTTCTGATTTGTCTGGGAAGGCTTGCAATAAGTTCGCCATCACCACTTTCTTGCGATAACCAAAAACATAATACAGGAAAAAAGCAACAAGATCGGAAAGCAAATACAGTACCCGCATCGGGAGTAAAGAAAAAAGATATAGCACGCCAAAAATTACCTGGTACATTTATTCGAAATTCAGGCGCAAGGTAAATCTAAAGCAGTTATACCCATAAAGACTTACCTTTCTTTAACAAAAGGCCGCTATGCTTCCCAGTAAAATCTTGCTGCCAGTATTTATTCTTGTCTCAAATCTTATCGCAGCACAAACAAGACCTAATATCATTTACATCATGGCCGATGATATGGGCTATGCGGATCTGAGTTCTTATGGGCGTAAAGATTATAAGACGCCGAATCTCGATAAGCTGGCATCGCAGGGCTTAAAGTTTATTAATGCTTACGCAGGCGCTCCTCTTTGCACGCCAACCCGTGCTTCATTCATGACAGGCCGTTATCCTGCCCGTACGCCAGTTGGTCTTATCGAACCGCTTACAGGTTCAACACAAGACAGTGCGATTGGCTTAACACCCGATCAAACTTCTCTTCCCGCATTGCTAAAAAAGAGCGGGTATGAAACCTTTCTTGTTGGCAAATGGCATTTAGGTTTTTTACCTGCATTCAGCCCCCAAAAAAATGGCTTTGATGAATTCTTCGGATTTCATGGTGGCGGTCTTGATTATATTTCTCACACGGATCCAAATGGGTACAATGATCTTTATGAAAATGAAGAGCCTGTTTCCAAAGATGGTTATATGACTGATCTTATAGAGGAAAGGGCTGTTGATATTTTAAAAAGGAAACACGACAAGCCTTTTTTTCTGAATTTGATGTTTAACGCTCCGCACTGGCCCTGGCAAAAACCAGGTGATAAAGTTTATCCCACCGGCAACAGAAGCTGGGTAGATGGTGGATCACCGGAAACATATGCTGCGATGATGAAAAGCCTGGATGATGCTGTGGGAACAATTTTAGAAACTCTTGATGAAATGAAACTATCATCCAACACGATAGTTATTTTTACAAGTGATAATGGCGGTGAAAGATTTTCAGATATGGGCGAATACAGCGGCCGTAAACCTATCTTAAAAGAAGGCGGTATTAAAGTTCCTGCCTTTATCCGCTGGCCGGGAAAAATTCTTCCCAACTCTGTTACCAATCAAGTGGCCATCACCATGGACTGGACGGCCACTATACTGGCGCTGGCAAAAACAAATGCCGATCCCAACTTTCCGCTGGATGGCATTGACCTGATGCCAGTTTGCACCGGGCAAAAGAAACTTATTGACAGAACTTTTTACTGGAGAGTATTTCAGCGCAACCAGCAAAATGCCATACGTGAAGGCAACTGGAAATATTTAAAAGATGAAAAGGGGGAATATCTTTTTGATCTGTCCACCGATGCGGCTGAGAAAATTGATCTTAAAGAAATGCAAAAAGATATTTTTGAGAGATTAAAACAAAAATACGGCGAATGGGAAAAATCGGTGTTGCAACCCGTTCCTTTGATGAACTGACCGACTCCCCTGTAATCATTTCGCCAGCCCGCTTTAATACCTTTACAAACTGTAATTCATTGCATGGGAACAATAGAAGAAAGGATAAAAGAATTCAATAAAGGTTTTCTTAAAGAATTCCTGCCTGTAAAATATGAAAGGATCGCAAAAAATGAATTTGGATTTTTTCGCGGAACCTGCCATTTATTTTATGAAGATCTCGGCAAAAAAAATGATCTGCCTTCCTCGCCGCTGTCATGGATATGCGGCGACCTTCATCTTGAAAATTTTGGAAGTTTTAAAGGCAATAACGGCTTGGTGTATTTCGATCTTAATGATTTTGGAGAAGCTATACTGGCTCCCGTCTTATGGGAAATTGCCCGGATGACCACCAGCATATTTGTAGCTTTTGATTCATTAAAGATTGATCCGGCGAAAGCGGAAGAAATTGCCCGGCTTTTCCTGGACACTTATTCCGCTATACTGAAAAAAGGTAAGGCATTATATATAGAACAACAGGTAGCGTATGGAATAGTTAAAGATTTCCTTGAAAAAGTATCGGAAAGAGACCAAAAAGAACTGCTGGCTGACAGAACCACCGGTAAAGCGGATAATCTCCGTTTACTGATAGACAAGGATCGACATTACGAACTAAAATCTTCTGAGTTAAAAGCGGAGTTGCACGAACATATCATGCAATGGATCAGTCAATACAAATTTCTTGTGGATTATCGTTGTGTAGGTATCGCCTTCCGTGTCGCGGGAACAGGAAGTATCGGTATCAGCAGGTATTGTTTTTTGCTTCAGCATTCAATAAAAGAAAGAAGTTACCTGCTGCTCGATATGAAAGAAGTCTCCGCTTCAAGCTTGTTGCCTTACGTGACGGTTCAACAACCGCGCTGGACAAATGAAGCAGAAAGGATCTGCACGATAGAAGAATATATGCAAAATAATTCTCCGGACTTGCTAAGCGCCACCAACTTTAAAAATACTGATTATGTGATAAAAGAACTGCAACCCAGTTCTGATAAAATAGATTTTAAAGTGATAAAGAAGAGCCATGAAGACCTTTCAAGAGTAATCATTGATATGGCCATCCTGACAGCGTCTGCTCAATTGCGAAGTGCCGGGCGAAAAGGAGCGGCGATACCGGATGATCTTATCGCCTTCGGGAGTCAACCAGGCTGGCAAAAAACCATACTTGATTTCAGTAAAAATTATAGCAACGAAGTAAAGAAATACTACAACGAGTATCTCAAAGGATATGAAAAAGGCAATTATTTAATCGGGGAATAGAGTTTTATCTATGTTAGGAATTATACGCAATGCGTTTTTATAATACACTTTTTTCAAAATATCATCCGGCAGTCCCATACCGTACATGGCCCAGAAAGCGTGATACTTTTTATGATAGGGGAAATATTCGTCCTCTGTTTCCAATACCCGGAAATAAGTAGCATATTCTTCCGGAACCCAACTGTCCTTTCCAAATAGTATCCTGTCCTGGTATTTGGTAAAAAATTGTTTGGCGGCCCTTGGTTGTCTTCCTAATTCTGCGATGACGGCTCCGAATTCGACAACAACGTTGGGTAATTCATCCAGCAATTGTCCGAGCTTCTGCAGATCATTGGGATACCAGCCGAAATGAGCCGCGATAAATGTTGTATGGGGATGTTTCCTGAACAGGCGATGTTGCTCGGCTATCAATGTATCCCATGGTGCGGGATTGTTAGCATCTCTTTTACGATTGGGATGAGTAGACAATTCAAGCCAGCGTTCATTATTGGCATCCATAGGCTCCCAGAAAGATTTGGGATCCGCAGTATGAATGATTACCGGAATTTTTAACTCACCCGCTTTTTCCCAAATTGGATCCAAGCGTGCGTCATCTACCGTTACACGTTTACCATTGATATCCATTACGGAAAATCCAAGGCTCTTGTATATCTTCAAACCATTGGCTCCATTCTTTACATCTTCTTCCAGTTGTTTAGCCGCTTTATCTCCCCATCCTTTCTCTCCTACTCTTTTGAAATCGATATTGGCAAATACAATAAACCGTTTGGCATAATGCTCCCTTACATTGTTAATTGATTTCTGAAGCGTAGAGCCGCTTTCTCCACTCAGGTTTACCATCACTTTCATGTTCAGCTTATCCATCTCCCTGATCAATACACCCAGGTCCATATCCGGCATTTCAAACTGGTGATTGTGCACATCAATAAAAGGAAATTTAGCTTTTGTGAGCTTATGCTCTGGAACAACAAGAGTAGAAGGAGGATTGTAGGTTTCAAAATCCATCTTGCCGTTATTTTGCGCACAAGCGGTAAGGGCAATCAAAATAAAAAAAGAGCAGAAATATTTTTTCATGATACTGATTGAATATAAGGTTACAAGATAATAGAAATGAGGGGAATTCAATTGCCGGTTATATAATTTTCACTTTTATCTTTTGTTTATCAGTAGTCCTTAAAATCTTCCGCCCCGTTTGTACCAGTTTTCTCTTTTTACAATTCATGAAACTTTTTTTGCAATTCACCCGGATTAGTTTTGACAATTTTTTTTCCTGGCTGACTTTTACTCTTTAAATGAATTGATGGATCTGATATATTTTTCTTAATTCTCTTAAACAGTTGGAGCCGTTCATCATTAAGCTGACCAGAGATAGTGGATCAAAAAATATTTTCGCCCTTCATAAAACGTAAACCATTAAACCTTATTTCATGAAAAATTGGATCTTACTTTCTATCCTTTCCTTATTATTCGCCTCCTGCGATAAAGAAAAACAGGAATGCCCGGGTTCGTCAGAAAAAACATTCGCCACTACCGGTTTTACGAAAGTCAATGCCGGTGATGCGCATCATCTTACTATTAACAAGGGAAATGAGTTCAGCATAAAAGCCAGGGGCTGTGCCAGCGATCTCAATGATCTTGAACTAACAATTGACGCCAATCACATCCTGAATATCCATTACAGGAGTTATAAACAAAATCGTTACAGGGTTGACTTTACGATCACGATGCCGCAGCTTATAGCCGTTAATTTATCAGGGGCGGCGAAAGGAACTATCAATGGTTTCGGCGGACAGAATTCGGTAATCCGAACCGTTCTGTCCGGAGCTTCGGAGTGTACTGTTTCGGGAACCGGCATCAACGCCGCCGTAGAAATATCCGGCGCATCGAAGCTGGTTCTTTCAGGTAATACCGAAAGCCTGTACGGAAATATTTCAGGCGCCTCACGTCTCGAAGCTTATGATGTTACCGCCACGGAAGTTGATATAAGTGTTTCCGGAAGTTCAAAAGCTTATGTACGTCCACTACAGGTTTTCTTTGCGGAGGCAACCGGCAGCAGCCATATATACTATAAAGGCAATCCAGCCACTAAACATTTTGAAACAAGTGGCAATGGAAAAATCATCCAGGAATAAATTCCTATGAACCATATAAAACCGGGGTTTAAATTTTATCTTCCTATCGGTAAATTTTAAACCCCGATGTTTTTTAAACGATTTTCTCCGGCTAAGGACCTGGAAAATATTATCGAATGTTACTGGATCATTGAAGACGATGATACTACTCCGCAGCAGCAGAAAATTATCCCGGATGGTTTTAATGAGCTCATTTTTCACTATCGCAGTCCTTACCGCATCAAGCTGGGCGGCGATTGGAAAGAACAATCACTTACCCTGCTGGCAGGCCAGATACGCAAACATTTCTTTTTGGAAAACACCGGTGCGTCAGGAATTATCGGGATTAAAGTAAAACCAACCGCACTTACTCACCTGTTCGGGTTTTCAATGCACCAGTTTACTGACCGGGTAGTGGATATTTCTTCCATTCCGGCGTTACGTTGTCTTTCAATCCGGAAACAATTGCTGGCTGCTGCTGATCATGATGAACGCATGGTCATACTGAATGGTCTCTTACAAAAAATATTATCTGAAAAAAAATATGTCAGGAATGCAGCGGATCATGCGATTGAATTAATATTCGCCAATCATGGAATGATGCCGGTTTCGGCAATCACCCAATCAGTAGGTATTGGCGAAAGACAGTTGGAAAACCTGTTTAAAAAATATATTGGTTTATCTCCCAAGTTTTTTATGCGCATCATCCGCTTTAATTATATTTTCAGGTTGGTGCTGGAAAATAACCAAAGCTGGAGTGGCCTGGCTTATGAAGCCTCGTATTTTGATCAATCCCATTTTATCCGCAACTTCAGGGACTTTACCGGTGAGAATCCTTCCGATTATGCTTTTGATGAAAAGAACATGGCGAATTTCTTTCTTCAAAAAAAATAAGAAAATATTTTAGTCATTTCGGGTTTGTACAATACCAGTCATCAAAAGGCTTTTACATTTACTTGATAAATTAACCAGTATATGAAAAAGGTAGTATTATTTGGCTCAATCCTGTTTGTAGTTGTAATAGCTCACTCCCAATCATCATCACAAAAAACAAAGGATGATTTTATCAAATTAAACTGGTTAGAAGGCGACTGGACAAGGCTGGATGTAAAACCCGGCCGCACGGCACATGAAAGCTGGCAAAAAATCTCAGCATCGGAATGGCAGGGAATAGGTGTTAATATGAAGGGAACTGATACCGCCTTTGCCGAAAAACTGAAACTCGTCATAAAAGAGAATAACATTTATTATGTTGCCGACCTGGCGGAAAATAAGGAACCGGTTTATTTTAAATTGACAACAATCACAGATCATAGTTTTGTATGCGAGAATCCGCAACATGATTTTCCCAAAAAGATCGCTTATCAAAAAAATGGCAATAAAATAAAAGCCACTATTTCCGGTGATGGCAAGTCTTTTGATTATTTGTTTGAAAGAAGTAGATAACAATTAAACCGTTACAGATCATACTTTGTTTAATTACCCAATTGCATCTCAATAGCACTCACAGTTTCACGTTGCCGGTAACTTCTATTTCTTCATCACTTTGAAAACCTGAACGGTTTCTCCGTCATACAGTTTTAAACAATACATTCCTGCAGATAAGCCTGGCAATTCAAACCGAACAACTGAATTTACGGGAGCGATATTATTTTTTTGCATGATGACTTTACCTGACATATCCGTAATTACGGCACTGATTATTTGCCCCGCCGCGTTTTCAATACTTACATCTAGCCTGTCGCGGAATGGATTAAGCAAAACTTTGTAGCTGGTCTTATTGATTATATTAACAGGTATGATGTTTGAAAATTTTTTGGCTCCATCAAGATCATGCATTGATAGACGATAATAGTTTATTCCGTTATAAGGTTTTTTGTCAGTAAAATAATACTGAAGTGTTCCCGCGCTGCCTATCGCTTTCTCCTTCCCGATTTCTTCATAGTTTTCTCCGTCCCTGCTTCGTTGTATGACATAGTGAGCCAGGTGATCCTCTCCTTCTACTCTCCATTGCAGTTCTGTGGTTTTATTTTTTTCCATCCCGCTAAAGGACAACAATTGAACCGGCAACGTGGACGGAGGAATAAAACCAAATCCAAAACCTGAAAAGCCAGTATTGAATTGGGCGCTTATTTCCTTATCGTTGCCGCCCAGGTAAGCTGTTTTAGTGGCGAGATTCTGTTCAAACGTGCTGGTATAAGTCATATTGTTGACCCGGTCACCGTACTTAATGATACGGGCCTGGTTGAACGGTGCGCTGCTGGCAATCATCCATCCGGCTATCTCAGCCTGCGTCAAATAAAAAGTGATCTTATATTGACCATTTGTATTGTTGTTGGTGGGTATTACTTTATAAGTTTTATCAAAAAGTTTTGTTTGAGTGGATGTTTGCGGGTCGCCCGTTACCCATTTTGCACCTGTGCCGCTTCTGTCTACCTCTACCCGCACACAACCCCAGTTATACCCGCCCATATCCTGTATGGTAGCGAGGATATCACCAGTAATCTTATCATAAAAATTGACAGTCTGCATTGGACCCACCGGCTTTTCATCGTAGTTGTTAGCAGTATCCACCACGGTTTGAATCATCGATGGCATCCATCGCTTTCCGGTGATGGTAATATCATCTATCGTAAAAGGAGGATTATTACCACCCGTATAATCATTCTCCCAGTAAAAGCCGATATAAAACTTTCGGTTCCATAAAAAATAAGGTATTGGTGTTGAAAGAAAGGTCATGTTACTGCTATCAACCAGGTCTGCTGTTCCGTTAAGCTGGTGAAAGGTTATACTATCAAGTGAGTAGACTACCTTACCGAAATCATAAATTCCATTGGCGTCTTTTTCTCCTTTGCATTTATACCAAAGAGAAAGATAAAGACTGTCATACGCTGACGCATCTATCTCCTTATAGAGAAGCGTATGCGAAGTACTTCCGGCATCATATTGCTGCGAAGAGTTATTATCGGATATATATGCACTCTTGCTGCCATTCATGTCTCCATTTGTTCCGCCAGTCACCCATGTATTATTTCCAACCACATAGTCATTGGTTATCCAGCCCGCAACCGTGTTTTCAAAATCCTCAGACAATAATGTCGCCGGAAAACGTTTGCCGTTGAAAGGTGGCCAGTCATCATTCATAATGACCAGTTCAAAACTGTCAGTAGCAGCCGTTGCATTACTGCCGCTAACGTTTAAATTAAAATTAGCCATTTCGTGTCCTTCCATTACAGCATCTGCTTTTACTGTAACATAGAAATATTTGTCAGTAATATCTGTTGCGGTAAAATCCACAGACGATGGGCTGATAGATATATCACCACCATCGGCAGTACCCGTTGTTTGTGTAAGGCTTACGGTGGCTGTAGCATTGGGTGCCCTTGATATCCGAACGGGTATGGCATAACCCCAGTTTAGATTACAATTTGTTTTTTCAAAAACAGTGGTATCGGTTAATACAAAAGAAATTTTAGGACCTGCCTGGCATCTGTCACTTAATCTTAGTTCTGCCCTTCTTGGCGCTCCGACTCCTGTTTCACCCATCACTACCCGCATCCTGTTTTTTTGCCCGATGGTAAAAATATCCATACACCTGTCATCAGAATAATCCATGTAGTTTCTTACCATATCATTGGAATCGGCAGCAGCTCCATAGGTTACGTCGTTGCAACTATTGGTAGTGGCCGCTGCGCAACCAAAATTCGGTCCGTTGGCGCGGGGTGTATCAAATATAAAATCATCCGTGGTGCAATCACCATCGCCCCATATATGGCGAAGACCTAACCAGTGACCCATTTCATGTGTCAATGTTCGGCCTTCGTCGTACGGAAAGCCTCCCGGAAATTTTTGTGTTGAACTTCCGACGGTATAGTACTTGATAACCACTCCATCTGTATTAGCAGACGTGCTTGTGAGGTTACCAGGTTCGTTGGGTGCATCAGGAAACTGTGCATAGCCTAAAAGAACGCCACTCGCTGAAACGAGATCGCATACCCAAATATTCAAATACTTAGTGGGATCCCAATATGAATTGGGTTTGATCGTGCTTTCGAGGTAGGTATCGAGATGCGGAGGAGCTGTCCATCCTTTTGTATTCCGGTTAACCCGTTCTATTCCCGCTTCAGCCAGTGCATTATTATTAGGATTAACTGTAGCTGCACAAAATTGTACCAGTACGTCTGCACCAAAGGGATGGTTATTATAACCCGAAGTGCCCGCCAGCTTGCTGAAATCATTGTTTAACTGTTGCAGTTGGGCGTCAACATATAGTTTCGCAATATTAGTTCCGGTACCAGCCGCTTCCCCATTGTGAATGATGTGAAAGATAACCGGGATATTATAAATTATCTGTGCATTTCTCCCTGCAATTGGCTGATCATTCAACTGCTTTACCTGTCTCTTCAGCCATTTTTCAAAAGATGATCTTGCTTTTGCACTATTAGTTTGGCCGAGGCGCCATATATCTATTTCATCTGTAAAACAGCGGTAATTGCCTGTTGGTGTTTTCGGCCATCTGGCTACAGGCCTGTTTTGTGAATAAGACTGGCTTGCAACAATAACAAGCGCCAGGCAGAAGCAGGATTTTTTCATGGTAAGAATATTGGCTTGTAAAAACGTTAACGATTCATAATAACATTTATTCTAATATTTTGTGAAAGATGGCTTTTTTGAGAAATAAGTGATTCGGAATAGTAGACCTACTAAGTGAAAATCCGAAACATGATTTTCCTGGACCTGCAATTGTGTAAAATGAAGGCTAAAGTAAAAGCTCTTATCGCTGGCGGTAGTAATAATGGCATTTCTTCCATTTTATCAGCCGCTTCGTATTTTTAGACCATGGCCGCTACAGAAACAATCAATTTATTCAGACAAAATATTCAGCGTTTTGTTTCATTCAGCGACGAGGATTGGGAGCTGATAGTTCCTTATCTCTCGGAAAAGCATTTGAAAAAAAATCAACTATTCGCACAGAAAGTTAAAAGGGCGAAGGACATTGCTTTTGTCCTGGAAGGTAATCTTCGCCACTTTTATATCAAGGACGGCGAAGAGAAAACAACATACTTCTATTTTGAAAACCACCTGATGAGTTCGTATATAAGCTGTATCACAGGTCAGCCATCTCAATTAAGTATTGAGGCGTTAACAAATTCCCGCTTATTGGTCTTTACTTACCCGGTACTCCAATCCTTATACGCACAAAGTAAACAATGGGAAAAATTTGGACGGCTCATTGCAGAGTACATTTCGATTGGCCTGGAAGAAAGGATGGTAGGGTTGCTTATGCTTAGCCCGGAAGAACGTTACCATCAATTGATACAAAGCAACAAGCAAAAGATACTCGAGCGGATACCACAGCATTATATTGCCAACTATCTCGGTATTACACCGGTAAGCCTTAGCCGTATCCGTAACCGGCTGATAAAAAAATAGGTGATCTCCGTTTTCTTATCTTATGTTAACGTTTCAGGCACTCCTGCTGTACCATCTTTGTGTTATCAAATCTACAAACATGAAATATGTAATAAAGCTGGAAGAACTGGCACAAACCATTTTAGGAATTGGTTTGCTTTCTTTTTTACCATTCCAGTTTGGCTGGTGGCTGTGGGTCCTTCTTTTCTTTTCACCAGATATAGCTATGCTGGGCTATGTTATCAACAAAAAGACCGGTGGAGTAACGTATAATATTTTTCATCACAAAGGAATAGCTATCGCCGTAACTATAACAGGCTTTCTGCTTAAAAACGATACATTAATGCTGGCAGGCGTTCTTCTCTTCGCTCATGCTTCCTTCGACAGGATATGGGGATATGGCCTGAAATACATGGATGATTTTAAACATACACATCTTGGCTGGGTGAAATGATTTTCACCGTAAGATTTTCTTTTTGTCATGCGAAAAACTTTTTCGGAACTTCATTGTTCAGTTAGTAACAAATACCAAAAATCTATTACAATGAAATTGCGACAAATCTTTTATGCCGGCCTGATATCATCGGCGGTATCTTTTTCTTCCTGTAACAATGAGGATAAAAAAGCTGAACCGGAAGCGAAAGAAACTGAAATGAAAGAGCCAAAATTAAAAGAAGAGAATGTATTCTACACCAGCGACAGTATTACCATGAATGGATATATAGTGTATGATGAAAACAAAGAAGGAGCCAGACCGGCGGTGCTTGTTATTCATGAATGGTGGGGATTAAATGACTATACGAAAAGAAGGGCCAGGCAGTTAGCGGAACTGGGCTATATCGCCATGGCAGTAGATATGTATGGCAATGGGAAAACCGCCGACAATCCTGATTCAGCAGGTAAATACGCTATGCCTTTTTATAAAAATCCGCAAATGATGAAGGCCAGATTTGATGCCGCACTGGAAAAATTGAAAACCTATGCGCAGACCGATGCAAGCAAGGTTGCGGTTATGGGCTATTGTTTCGGTGGTGCGCAGTCATTGAACCTGGCAAGATTGGGAGAAGATTTGAAAGGCGCAGTAAGTTTTCATGGCAATCTGCAGGGAGTGCCTCTGGATAAAAGCAAGTTAAAGGCTGATATCCTGGTTTGTCACGGAGCTGTTGATCCGTTTGTACCGCAAAAAGAAGTGGCTGCATTTAAACATCAAATGGATTCCGCCGGAGTTAAATACACCTTCAAGGCTTATGAAGGAGCAGTACATGCATTCACCAACCCGGATGCCACAGCTTTGGGTGAGAAATTTAAAATACCTATTAAATATAATGCGGCTGCCGACTCTGCGTCCTGGAACGATATGAAGGAATTTTTTGGAAGAATATTTCAATAAGCTTTGATCAGCTTTTTTCAGTGACCGGGAACTTTCATACAGTTCCCGGTTTTTCATTAATTTCAGCATCACTAAAAATTTTCAACATGGTACTTATTGTTGTAGCCATTATCGTACTGATCGCTCTCTGGGTGATGAGCCTTTACAATAACCTGGTCAAACTTCGCAATCGCAGGCAAAATGCCTTTGCTGACATTGATGTACAATTGCGTCAGCGTCATGACCTGGTTCCGCAATTAGTGGAAACAGTAAAAGGATATGCCTCTCATGAAAAAGATTTATTGCTAAAAATTACAGAAGCCAGGTCCGCTGCCATGTCAGCCACATCTATTGATGATAAGATCAAAGCGGAACAACAACTTACTTCCGCGCTGCAGGGATTGAAGGTACAGGTAGAAGCTTATCCTGATTTGAAAGCCAACCAGAATTTTTTGCAATTGCAGGAAGAACTTAGTGATATCGAAAACAAACTAGCTGCTTCACGCCGGTTTTTCAATGGTGCTACTACAGAATATAATAATGCCGTTGAATCGTTCCCCGGCAACCTTATCGCCAGGAATTTTGGTTTTCAAAGAGAAGTGTTTTTTGACCTGGGTGAAGACAATCGCCGTCAAATGGAACAACCTCCCAAAATTCAATTTTAAAGCCCAATCCCGCCGGTTGGCGGGTATAAGAAATGCAATACATCGGACTGACCAGCCAGATAAGAAAAAATAATTCCAATTCTTTTTTACTGCTTATTGCATTCCCGGTACTACTTCTGGGAATGTGTTATGGTATTATTTTCTTTTCATCGGATCGTGATACAGACAAGGCAAACCGATACTTCCTGCAGATCATACCTTTTGTTCTGGCCGGAGTAGGTATTTGGTTCCTCATAGCATGGGCCGGCAATAGTGTTTTTATCCGGCTGTCGACTGGCGCCAAACCATTGGAACGCATGGAAAACAAAAGGGTTTATAACCTGCTGGAGAATATCTGTATTTCCCAGGGAATGAAAATGCCAAAGTTAAATATCATAGAAGATGATTCGCTTAATGCTTTTGCCAGCGGCATCAATAACAAGTCCTATTCGATTTCGTTGTCTACTGGTATTATCAATAAATTGGAGGATGATGAGCTGGAAGGAGTGTTGGCTCATGAACTGACGCATATCAGAAACAGGGATGTTCGTTTGTTGATCATCTCCATCATATTTGTTGGAATTTTTTCTTTTATCGCTGAAATGGCCTTCCGGGGTATTCGTTTCGCAGGTGGACGTAAAAGCGATAAGGATGGTAAGGGCAGTGGAGCTATTGTCCTTATTGTAATTGTGATTACGGCAGTGGCTTATCTGATATCAATTCTTTTGCGGTTTGGCATAAGCCGCAAAAGAGAATACCTGGCGGATGCCGGCGCTGCTGAAATAACGAAGAAACCTTATGCACTGGCATCGGCACTCCGGAAAATTTCCAGTGACCCGATGATAGAAGCTGTTGAAAGCAGGGACGTAGCTCAATTGTTTATTGACAACCCTAAACCGTCTGTTCATAAATCAGCTTCCTGGGATAATTTGTTTGCAACGCATCCGCCGATTGAAAAAAGAATTGCATTACTGGATCAGTTTGTTTAAAATTTACCTCACTAAAAAATGGATCGTTTGGTAACGACCCATTCCCAACTCTATAGTTGTTGGTTGTTCTTACAATTTGATAAACTTTTGTTTGATTACACTGCCATCATCTTTTTTACCGGAAAGAATATACATGCCGGGACGTAATTGGCTGATATTTATCTTTTGAGTTTTCGATTCAATGAGCTGCTGCATTACCAACTGACCCTGCAGATTCGTTACCCGGAGCGTCTTTCCTATCCAGCGAATATCGTAAGCAAGATCAAGCGTCATTTCAGCAGAGGCCGGATTTGGGTACAACTGTGGATGATACCATACCGGAACTTCTTCGGATACCGGTATCTCGTTGATCAATGGGGGGAGCAGTCCATAGGAACTGAGTATTGACTTTCTTCCTCCTCCTGTTTCAAATGTCGCTCTCATCCTTTCTTTTTGCCCTTCAGTAAATAGATTAGTACATGCATCAAGAGTGAGATCCATATAGTTCATATACATATCCCCGTTAATATTATTACCGCAGGTTGATGTACGGATGCCCGAAGGACAGCCTGATGTAAAAGTATTTTGTGTAGGAGTGTCGTCGATCATATCATTACCGCAATAAGCATCTCCCCAGATGTGCCTGAGACCCATCCAGTGACCAGCTTCGTGAACCGCCGTTTTGCCCATTTCATAACCAGCTTTGGTATTTATGCCAAATACGTTGAATGCAATTACAATTCCATCTTTTGCTGCCGGACCACCAGGAAAACTTGAATAACCAGCCGCCCTGCCCAAATTACAAACCCAAACATTCAGGTAGTTTTTGGAATCCCAGGCATCAGTCCCTGTTTCAGCAGAATACTTCATCTTGTCATCGGCATTCCAGATTTTAACAGGTGTATAATGCCTGGTGATACCAGTTGTGTTCTTGCGGTGGGGATCGCTGATAGCCAATTGAAATTCAATTTCGCAGTCAGCCGCTATTTCTCTAAACGCTAATGGGGTATTAGCCGTATCAGCATTAAGCCGGCGAAAATTTTCATTTAATATCCTGATCTGGCTATATACTTTTTCGTCGCTGATATTTTCTTCGGGTTGATTGTATATTATATGTACTACTACCGGAATCTTAATAATAATATTTCCTCCCTGCGGTTTACCTGCAGTAGCAGACCGGGAAGCGATTTTTTGATGAACAAAATTTTCGATGGTATTTACTTCATTCGCCAGAGAAGGATTGTTCAGCAACTCCTGTTGCTTATAATTATAAGACGAACAATTCTGTTGCGCAAGCAACTGACAGTGGGAAACCAGTATTAATAATACTGCAAAGATTTGGGTACGCATAGCTCAATGAATGAAGGGTTCTGATTAAACATGGTATTAACATTCACCATGAGCCTTTACATAGAATTGGAAAAAAACTGATTAATGGAAATATCGAAAGTGGTGTTTGAGGGGATATGAATTCAAAGGGCGGATACCGGATGAATCGAAGTGTGGATCAAATATAAGTAATTTAATTTGGTAATTTTCAATTTTTTATACCGTATTTTCCCTATAAAACCAAAAAAAATTGAACAACGTTTAACAACTGAAAAAATACGTATCCCTTATTTTTGCAAGGCCCGATTCGCTTACAATCAACGAAATAAAGCATGAAAAAGTTTCTATACGCTGCAGCCTTCTTTTTTTTGGCAGCCTGTAATAATTCTGAATCCAATATTCCTCCAGGTACTTCTACTAATACCCCGGACGCACCAAAGTCAATAAGCTATTCCATATTAAAAACATACCAGCATGATACTTCATCTTTTACCCAGGGTTTGATAATATACAAAGGCAACTTATATGAAGGAACAGGGGAATATGGGCATTCCAGCCTCCTGAAAGTGGATCTGAACACCGGGAAAATTCAAAAACGGCTTTCTTTGGATGTGAAATACTTTGGAGAAGGCATTACCATTCTTCATGACACTATTTATCAATTGACCTGGCAGGAAAAAGTGGTATTTGCTTATACTTTGAATGATTTTAAAAAGGTAAAAGAATTTAGAATTGAAACGGAAGGCTGGGGCATTACATCGAACGGGCAGGAATTAATCGTGAGTGACGGCACCAGTAATTTATACTATTATAGTCCTTCTGCTTTTCAATTGCTAAGAACACAATCCATTACTGAAGGCGGCAGCCTTTCTTATAACCTCAATGAATTAGAATATATAGATGGATATATCTATGCCAATCAATGGCAGGCTCCTTATATTTTAAAAATTGATCCCGGAAGCGGAACCATTATAGGAAAAATGGATGTGACCGATATATGGAACCGCGTCAAAGCAAAAGACCCCTTAGCGGATGTACCCAATGGTATTGCTTATGATTCAACCAGCAAAAAAACCTTTATTACCGGGAAAAAATGGCCGGAACTATACGAGATTGAATTGAGCAAGTAAATAGCATCCTGCACAGAGACTGCCGGGAAGCTTCAGTGTTTATTTATTTTTACCTCTAATAAAATGTGATATGCATAAAATAATCTTCTTACTTCTTTTTGTCCCGCTTTTATCTGTTGCGCAAAAAAAACAAGTCACTTTAGAGGATATTTATAAAAAAGGAACTTTTCGCGGTGAATCCGTCGCCACTGACTTTGACAAACCGTCCGCCGATGCTAAAATACCGGACGCTTTAAAAGATGAGACTGGTAGTTTTATCGGCAAACCCGGTGATATTATTTACAGTTCTGCCAATCCCCGGATAGTCTTGCTAAGAACAAATATTGAGTCCATATACCGTCGCTCTTCCAAAGCCAATGTTTACGTATACGATTCCCTGACCAAAAAAATCATTACACTGGATGATGGGAAAGTACTGCACCCGACTCTTTCTCCTGACGGCACTAAAGTAGCGTATGTGAAAGAAAATAATCTTTACATAAAAGATCTTACCAGCAACAGCACAAAAGCTGTTACAACAGATGGTAAGTGGAATTACATTATCAATGGTAACTGCGATTGGGTATATGAAGAAGAGTTTGAATTCAGCAGGGCTTTTCAATGGAGTCCGAAAGGTACCTATATAGCTTACTATCGCTTCGACGAAACAGAAGTAAAGGAATACAATATGACCATGTATGATAATGCTTACAATGAGGAATATCGTTACAAGTATCCCAAAGCGGGTGAAGCCAATTCAAAAGTAGAAATACATATCTATGATGTCGCCAGCGCTAAAGATGTAAAAGCACAATATGAACAAGGCGATATTTATATTCCCCGTATCAAATGGACGAAGGATGACAACAATCTTGTCGTCTTTTGGATGAACCGCCACCAGGATGACCTGAAATTATTAACGACTGACGCACAAACCGGGGCCAGCAATATTTTATACGAAGAAAAAAATAAATATTATGTTGATCTCACTGATGATTGGTGGTTTTTGAAAGATGGTAAAAATTTCCTTTTTACAAGTGAAATGGATGGTTACCGCCATCTTTATTTATATAGTTTGGATGGAAAAATCAAGAAGCAAGTGACCAAAGGAAATTTTGAGATCACGGATGTAAATGGTGTAGATGAAGTCACCAAAAGAATATTCTTCACCATGGCGTATCCCCGGCCAATGGATAGAAATTTATTCGTTACTGATTTTGCAGGAACAAAAACTACGCAGCTTACCCAGGGAGAAGCCTGGCATAAGGTGGAACTGAATGATGATTTTACCCAATTCTATGACTACCGCACCGACATCAATACGCCGCAGGTCGTTACATTAAATTCTATTACCAGCAATAAAAAGAAGGAACCTGGTGCAACCCTTATCAAAATAATAAATGAAAGTGGAAAGTTAAAAGACAAGATGAAGGAATATGAATTAAGTAAGGCGGAGTTCATTCGTGTACCCAACAGCAAAGGAGATACACTGAATGGCTGGATGCTGAAACCTGCTGATTTCGATCCATCAAAAAAATATCCTGTACTATTTTGCAATTACGGCGGACCGGGTTCTCAACAGGTGGCTAATCGTTTTGGAGCTGTCAGTTTCTGGCACCAGTTGCTTGCCCAAAAAGGCTTTATCGTAGTAAGTGTTGACAATACCGGCACGGGTTATCGTGGTGAAGAGTTTAAAAAGAAAACATATTTGCAACTGGGTAAATTTGAAATAGAAGACCAGATAGATGCCGCGGGCTATCTCGGTAAAATGCCTTTTGTAGACAAAAACAATATTGGCCACTGGGGCTGGAGCTTCGGCGGGTTCATGAGTTCACTGGCCATTACTAAAGGAGCTGATGTTTTCTCAGCGGCAGTTGCGGTAGCACCCGTCACATCGTGGAGATACTATGATAATATTTACACGGAGCGTTATATGCGTACGCCGCAGGAAAATCCAAAAGGATATGATGAAAACTCTCCTATCAACTTTACAGACAAGATAAAAGGCAAGTACCTCATTATACATGGCACGGCGGATGACAATGTACATTTTCAGAACGCCACGCAGATGATCACGGCGTTGGTGAAAAGCAATATTGATTTTGAAAGTGCTTATTACCCCAATAAAAATCATGGTATCTCCGGTGGAATGGATAACACCAGCTTCCATCTCTGGAGTAAAATGACGAAATGGATAATCGAAAATATGGGTAATAAGAATTCGCAGACAGGGCAGCCCGCAAAACAACCCAAAGCATTTTAACTATCCACTCTTTGATAAAAAACCCGGCATTAGTTGCCGGGTTTTTTATTATCTGGATTGATGTAACTACCAAAAAAAAAGAACCTCCCGAAATAAATCGGGAGGGCCCTAATCAAAAACCATTAACCATTAAACCTTATCCTATGAAAATTCATGAGCAATATCGTTAATAAAGATTTAATACGGAAACTTTTTTTCGGACTTTTTTTGAAATAAGTGTTTCAATTACAATTTATTGATTTATCTCAATGTCTCAACGCTGATTCAGGACGCAACAACTATTTTTATAATGAATGCAAACGTTTGCGATATTAATTTTTAATCTCATCACCTTTACAGACTTTTGCAGGGAAGAATATTTATGAGAAAAATCGTCGTTGCTATCACCGGGGCCAGTGGCTCCATCTACGCAAAAAACCTGCTTCAAAAGCTTTCGCTATTAAAAGATCATTGGGATGAACTGGGTATTATCATGAGTGCTAATGCGCAATATGTCTGGCAAACAGAGCTGGAAGATGATAGTTACAAAAATTTACCCGGAAAACTTTATGAAGCCCAGGATTTCACAGCTCCCTTTGCTTCCGGCTCAGGCCAATACGATACCATGATCATCATGCCTTGCTCAATGGGCACTTTAGGAAGAATCGCAACCGGTATTTCCAATGATCTGACTACACGAGCCGCTGACGTTATTTTGAAAGAAAGAAGAAAGCTTATCTGTGTAGTCAGAGATACGCCTTATAATCTTATTCATATCCGGAATATGGAAACAGTTACGCTGGCAGGTGGAATCATTTGCCCGGCGACTCCTTCTTTTTACAGCAAGCCGAAAACTATCGAAGACGTAGCGGCTACTGTTGTTGACCGGGTGCTTGACCTGGCAGGTTTTAATATCTCAACTTTTCGCTGGGGGAAATAAATAATTTCTGATGGCCCGGACTTTTTAAACAAAATAGTAAAGGATGCAAATTTAGCAGGGAAATATTGCAGCAAACTTCTTAATGCTGAATATTTTCCATCGCCTTTGGATCATGTTTGTACTTAAATACGAGTGGAAAAACAATGCCCAGAACAAGAGCATAACCAGCAAAACTAAACCAGATACTTTGCCAATCTTTAATTCCATTTGTGGTAAAATAATCAACGACTTTTCCGGCGATCAATGTTCCAAAAAATGCACCAATGCCATTTGTCATTAACATGAATAACCCCTGGGCACTGGCCCTGATTTTAATATCAGCCTCCTTTTCGACAAATAAAGAACCCGAAATATTAAAAAAGTCGAACGCCATTCCATAGACGATCATGGATATAATTAGTAAGTACAAACCAGGACCCGGGTCACCAATCGCGAATAAACCAAACCGTAAGACCCAGGCGAAAATACTCAGCAGCATCACTATCTTGATACCAAATTTTTGCAAAAAGAAGGGTATAGTTAAAATAAAGAGTGTCTCGGATATCTGTGAAATAGATAATAAGATATTCGGATGTTTTACACCAAAGGAATCCGCATAGGCGGTTTTAAAATCATCCAAAAAAGCGCCGCCCATTGCATTTGTTATTTGCAGGGCCGCTCCAAGCAGCATGGCAAAGAGAAAAAAGATGATCATTTTCTTTCTCTTAAATAAAATAAAAGCATCTAACCCCAATGAGGAAACGAGGTTTCGCTTTGTCTCGACTTTAGCGGGTGGGCATTTAGGCATAGTAAAAGCATACAATCCAAGAAAAAGACCAGCGCCGGCACTGATATGTAGTTGAAACGGGCTTTTTGTCCAGCCTGCCAGGTCAACCATCCACATGGCGCATACAAACCCAACGGTTCCCCACACACGGATAGGCGGAAAATCTTTAACGATATTGAATTTTCTTTCTTCTAAAATTATATAAGACACCGTATTATTCAGCGCTATCGTAGGCATAAAAACCATAGAATTGAATAACATGATAAGATAAAGAGTTGGATAGTCCGATACAGTTGATGCCCAAAAAAGCAAGCCTGCACCAATAACATGGCAGGCACCCAATACACGTTCCACATTGACCCATCTGTCGGCTACAATTCCAAGAAGAGCCGGCATAAACAAAGATGCGATACCCATGGTCCCGTAAATACTGGCAACCTGCACACCCGAAAAGTTAAGCACGTTGAACATATATGCACCCAGCGAAATGAGCCAGGAACCCCACACAAAGAACTCGAGGAAATTCATCACTATAAGGCGAAACTTAATACTCATGCAGCAATTTTTTGAACAATTCAGGGTAATCACATGGAAGATAAGGATTTTTTAAAGTCGTCAACTTTAACCATGCAGAAACTTCCGTCGGCGTAACTTTGCCTTGTACTGTAAAAACTACATAATGACGGATGTCTTAACTGAAAAAATTATTGCTTCTTCGAGTCTTGATAAACAACTTACAGCTATTGCTGAAAAAGTGAGGAATGGCCAACGAATAACGGATGAAGAAGGCCTTATACTTTTTGAAAAAGGTAGTCTTTCCTTTTTAGGTTCACTATCCAATTCAATAAGGGAAAAATTACACGGTGATACCACTTATTTCAACCGCAACTTTCATATTGAGCCTACCAATATCTGTGTATTCAGCTGTAATTTTTGTTCCTATAGTCGTCTCTACGCACATAAAGATGAAGGCTGGGAGTTAACGACGGACCAGATGCTGGACATTGTAAAAAGTTATGATGGAAAACCCGTTACAGAGGTACATATTGTAGGTGGTGTGCATCCCAAACTAACGATGGCCTTTTTTGCAGACCTCCTGCGAAAAATAAAAACTCATCGTCCGGATTTGCATATTAAAGGCTTTACCCCGGTAGAACTGGATTATATGTTTCGCAAAGCGAAATTGAATGTAACAGAAGGGATGAAACTTTTACATGAAGCCGGCCTGGATTCATTACCGGGTGGCGGAGCCGAAATTTTTATTCCTGAAATAAGAGAACAAATATGTGCTGACAAAGTGGATGCTGATGGTTGGCTGGCTATTCATGATGCGGCACATCAATTAGGCATGCACTCCAATGCTACTATGCTCTATGGTCATATAGAAAAATACTGGCATCGGATTGATCATATGAGAAGGCTTCGGGAGTTGCAGGATAAAACGGGTGGCTTTAATACATTTATTCCTTTAAAATTCCGCAACAAAGGAAATGACATGAGTCATATCCCGGAAAGTACCATTGTTGAGGATATGAGGATGTATGCGGTAGCAAGAATATACTTAGACAATTTCCCGCATATCAAAGCTTATTGGCCTATGCTTGGCAGGCAAAATGCTCAGTTAAGCCTGGCTTTTGGCGTCAACGATATTGACGGCACAATTGATGATACTACAAAAATATACTCCATGGCGGGTTCTGAAGAACAAAACCCTGCCATGAATACAGCACAGCTTGTTACTCTTATTAAGCAGGCAAAAAGAAAGCCTGTTGAAAGAGATACTCTTTATAAAGTAATAAAGGACTACAGCCTTATAGATTTTAATGAAATTGAACAGAACCCGGTTTTGAATTGATTTTAATCTTTTTTTAGCTGAGATTTATTAATGAATCTTAGCTGTTATCAGGTAACAATCCATTGCTTTTTATAGAAAGTTACTCCGGCATCTTACGCAACAATTAAGGCTTGTTCATTAGCTCTGTTAGTCCCTCAAATATTTTTGGGCCACCAACGATCTTTTCCGTATATTCCGTAAACGAAAAAAAGCTATATGAATAAAGTATCGGCCATCCTGGCCAGGAAAGGAAATTTTGCTATCAATGTGTTACCGGAGACGACGGTTTTGGATGCTATTAAATTAATGGCGGAAAAAAATATCGGTTCCGTAGTAGTGATGGAAAATGATCATTTTCTTGGCATTGTTACTGAAAGAGATTATTCCCGGAAAGTGATCCTCAAAGGGAAACATTCTGTAGACACCAAAGTTTCCGAGATCATGTCTGAGGATCTTCCTTCGCTAAAACCAGATGATTCTGTTGAGCTATGCATGTCACTGATGACACAGCAAAATATCCGTTACCTGCCGGTATTTGAAAATGACCGGTTATGCGGTATTATTTCCATGAGCGATGTGGTAAAAGAAACTATTCTTGCACAAAAAGAGACAATCAATCATTTGGAAAATTACATCCGCAGCAGTTGATACACCTTCTTTATTTAACACTCACTTAAACTAATCGGGATATTTATAGCCAGACCTCCATCGGAGGTCTCTTTGTATTTGCTATTCATGTCCAGTGCCGTCTCCCACATTGTCTTAATTACGGCATCCAGCGACACTTTCGCAAAATCGGGGGTGCTTTGCAGGGCCAGTTGCGAAGCCGTAATAGCCTTAATGGCCCCCATTGTATTTCTTTCTATACAAGGCACCTGCACCAACCCTCCGATAGGATCGCAGGTCATACCGAGATGATGCTCCATCGCTATTTCCGCAGCCATCATGGCCTGACGCTGACTACCTCCCATGGCCTCTGTCAATGCCGCCGCCGCCATAGCTGATGAAACACCAATTTCCGCCTGGCAACCACCCATGGCCGCTGAAATGGTAGCTCCTTTCTTAAAAATACTCCCTATCTCAGCCGCTGTCAACAAAAAGCGAATGACCTGTTCATCGCTTTTGCCATCGCAGAACGCAATATAATATTGCAAAACTGCCGGAATAACACCCGACGCTCCGTTGGTCGGGGCAGTAACAACTCTTCCGAATGAAGCGTTTTCTTCATTAACAGCTAAGGCAAAACAACTCACCCAGTCCAGTATATATTTGAAATCATTCCCGCCTTTTTTAATGGCAGTCAACCATGAATCATAATCTTTATACTCCACCTGGGGCAAAAGCTTTTTATTCAGTGCAGCGGCTCGTCTTCTTACCAACAGGCCACCCGGCAAAACCCCTTCCGCATGGCAGCCACGATAGGTACATTCCTGCATCAC
Source organism: Chitinophagaceae bacterium (assembly GCA_040007815.1). Taxonomy (GTDB): domain Bacteria; phylum Bacteroidota; class Bacteroidia; order Chitinophagales; family Chitinophagaceae; genus Terrimonas_B. The sequence continues at coordinate 40,826 of JBDTUH010000020.1, read as the reverse complement.
CCGGAAAATATTTAATATCCCCATACGGGTTTCCTGCTCAGGTCTCCAGGTATTCTCATTCTCCATTACGATCTCATGAATCGAGAGCCCGGTTTTCCTGCACCAATGCAACAGGTCTTCGGCTGTATTGATGGGAAATGGCAGTTGTTCATTGACCGATGCAATAACCCCTTCTCCTTCTTTAGTAACAAAACCGCCGCCGATGGAATAATATGTTTCGGCAACAGCACTGCCGTTTTTAAGTGTAACAACAAAACTCAGTGCGTTAGGATGATGAGGCAGTGTTTCAGAAAATAAAAACTCAATATCTTCCCGGGGATCAAATGCCACTTCGTGAAGGCCAGCCAGTAAAATACTTTTCATCGCCATAATATCATTCATCTTCGATTGAATATTATGAACATCAAAGGTAACAGGATCATCGCCGCTAAGCCCCAGCTGAACAGCTATATCCGTTCCATGGCCATGGCCCGTCTTGGCCAATGAACCATACAATAATATTTTTATTTCCGCTACTTCGTATAAAGTATTTTGGTTGATAAGTGTTTGTAAAAACCGTTGTGCCGCCCGCCACGGGCCCAAGGTATGAGAACTCGACGGCCCTACCCCTATTTTAAATATATCAAATACAGATATAGGTTCGTATGACAAAAAAGTTGATTTGAAGTAAAAATACAATATAAAAGCCCGAACTGATAAACAGTCCGGGCTTTTGTTAAGCAGGCAGCATTGGGTCTTTATTGTACGTCGATGAGGTTAATGTCGAAAAAGAGCACGGAACTTCCCGGAATACTATAATATTGATCGCATCCATAAGCTAATGAGGAAGGGACAATAAGTTTGATATGCCCGCCTTCCTGGATAAGAGGGATGCCTATTATCCATCCCTGGATAAGACCATTGAGATCCCAAGGGGTGGCATTAGGGGTCAGTTGCTCGTCAAAAGTCTGGCCATCCATAAACTTGCCGGTGTAGGTAATTTTTATTTTTGAACTGCTGTTCGCAGTTGGACCACTCCCCGGGCTAACAATCTCATAGTAGAGACCACTGGAGTGGCGGGTGGCGTTGATACCATTAGCCGCCGCATATGCCAGTATCTGCGGAGCTTCGCTATCTACCGACTTTAATTTACAACTCTTATTCTTCGAACAGTCCGGAAAAGCAACAACAATAAGCAGGAATACGGAAATCAACCTAATTTTTTTCAACACAGTAAATTTTTGAGTTAGTATAGACATAACAAAGACAGCTGTTTATTATTATTTGCTGCAAACGGATCAAAATCAGGGCTGGTCTTTTTTAGCGAGGAACTCCCGGTAACGTTGTTCATTCTGGTCCCATTGGTGTCTTGCTGAAAAAACCGTCGTAAAAACAACAATCAGCACTGCCGCAATTACTAATACGATGATAAGTGAAGAGTCGGACCGCAGTTCCATATCCGCCCTTTTATACCAGCCCGAAAAAAAATTGACAAAAATGGCAATAACCATTGCAGCCGACAATGGAAGACCTATGGCAAGTTGTTTTAGTAGTTTCCTCTTACGCAGCCTGTGAATTTCCCAGTATGCAATAAACTTTTTCTCCTCTTCTGTAACCATAATTGCCGCAAAAGTAAAACATAACGGCATGATACCCTTGCAACAGCCAGCCTAATTATATATATTGTGTGTACAATCCAAAAGTCCGTGAAAATACCATCCCTCTTAGCACAGTATTTCTATTGCCACCAACGACTAGACCTGCCAGGTATCGGCACCTTCTCATTAGATAATGCCGCCATTTCAGCTCTGGAAAAAAGCAAACAACGTTCCGCCCTTCTTGAAGGTGTAGGTTTTAAAAGTAACCCATCGCTTAAAGAAACCCCTGAGCTAATCGCTTTTATAGCCCAAAAAACGGGTAAAATGAAAGCCCTGGCAGCCTCCGATCTTGACTCCCACCTACGTATAGCAGAACAATTCCTGAATATTGGAAAGCCTTTCGCCCTCGAAGGCATTGGCATTATTTCAAAAGGTAAGCACGGTGAGCTTGAATTTACACCCATAACTGTCTTAACGGAAAAAGTAAAAGAATACAATACAAAAGAGGCGGAAACGTCTTCTTCAAAAGAACAATCATCCGGAGATTACGAATCGTTTCTTTCCCCTTCCAAAACAAACCTTGAATGGAAGAAGCCGGTGGCTGGTTTACTCCTGGTATGCGGAATAGGCTTAACAATCTGGGGTGGTTATGAAATTTCCAAAAATGCTAATAAGAATAAAACGACCAACCTTACTGAAAGTTCTATAACCGGTGGCACAACAGTGCCTGTAGCCGATAGCAGCCAGGTGCAAAAGAATGACAGTATAAAGGCAATCCCAAACATTCTTCCTGCAAATAATAATTACAAATACGTACTTGAGATAGCTAAAAGCCAGCGGGCATTTAAACGGTATAATCAACTTAAGTCCATTCAATGGAAAGTACAACTGGAAACAAAGGATTCAGTTCAGTATAAGTTGTTCATGTTGCTGCCGGCTATTTCAGACACCAGTAGAACGATTGATTCTCTTACCGTCATGAGTGGAAGAAAAGTGTATATCGAATACCCAAACTAAAATGGTAAGAAAAAAATTCAACTCTATATTAATCTTTAAAAGCTTTCTTTAACTCCAGCAGTTTAGCCTGAAAAGGATTCAACAGTTCAGGTTTCTTACTGACAGGCTTCGAGCTTTTCTCCCGATAGCTATTGGGATATGGCCTCTGACTTCTTACTTCCGGGTTCTCTCCTGCTTCCTTCATCGACAAGGCAATTCTTTTTCTTGAAGCATCCACTTCTAAAACGGTCACCATTACTTTTTGATTCAGTTTCACCGCTTGATTAGGGTCACTGATGTAACGATTACTGAGATGGGAAATATGTACCAACCCATCCTGCTTTACACCTACATCTACAAAAGCGCCAAAGTTGGTAATGTTAGTAATGATACCAGGGACTTTCATTCCTGGCTTAAGATCATCCATAGTGCTTACTCCATCTGCAAATCTGAATTCTTCAATAGGTGATCGTGGATCACGACCAGGTTTTTCCAACTCTTTTAAAATATCTTCTATCGTATATTGCCCGATCGTTTCTGTAACAAAGTCTTTTATTTTTATTTCTTTTCTTATTTCCGGTTTCTGAATAAGATCATTAACAGAACAATTCAATTTTGCCGCCATTGATTCTACGAGTTTATAGCTCTCCGGGTGCACGGCTGAATTATCCAATGGATTAGCGGCATTAGGTATCCGCAAAAAGCCTGCACATTGTTCAAATGCTTTTGGTCCCAGCAGGGATACTTTTTTAAACTCTTCACGGTTCTTAAAACCCCCATTCTTTGACCTGTATTCTACCACGTTCTTAGCAACGGTAGCACTAAGCCCCGAGACATAGGTCAATAAATGTTTACTGGCAGTATTCACATCCACACCCACAAAGTTTACACAGCTTTCTACTACCTGATCAAGAGATTCCTTTAGTCTTGTTTGATTGACATCATGTTGATACTGGCCTACGCCAATACTCTTCGCATCAATTTTTACAAGCTCACTTAATGGATCTAATAAGCGCCTGCCAATGCTGATAGAACCGCGAACCGTTACATCTTCATCAGGAAATTCTTCTCTGGCCACTTCACTGGCGGAATAAATAGATGCACCGCTTTCATTCACCATAAAAACAGAAACAGGTTTTCCAAAATCTATGCTCCGAACTAACTGATCTGTTTCTTTACTGGCTGTTCCGTTTCCATAACCAATAGCTTCAATATTATATTTCGCTACAAGGTTTTTTAAGGTATCCTTTGCTTTATCCCATTCATTCTGCGGAGCATGAGGAAATATAGTTGAGTAATGCAAAAAAGTTCCCTGTTCATCCAGGCAAACAACTTTACAACCGGTACGAAACCCGGGGTCAACAGCCAGCACTCTTTTTTGTCCTAATGGCGAAGCTAATAACAACTGTCTTAGATTCTCTGCGAACACCCGGATCGCTTCCTCATCCGCTTTTGTCTTGCTGAGCATCCTGAATTCTGTTTCTATAGAAAACTTTAGCAATCTTCCGAAGCTATCTTCTACGGCTAACTTCACTTGCTCCGAAGCAGCATTAGATGATTTAACGAATAATTCCTGCAATATTCCAACGGCTGTATCTTTTTCAACCGTAATTTCCATGATCAGGAAACCTTCTTTCTCGCCACGACGGATAGCCAAAATACGGTGCGAGGGGCTTTGAGACAATGGTTCGCTATACTCAAAGTAATCCCGGTATTTCTGCGCCTCCGCATCTTCTTTCTTTGAGCTAAGAACTCTTGACGAAAACCTTGCTGTTTCCTGGAATAATTTTCTTATTCCGTTACGAGCCTGTTCATTTTCCGCGACCCATTCGGCTATTATATCCCTTGCTCCCTGCAATGCATCGGCCTGATCTTTCACTTGCTCTGTAATATATTTCGTTGCTTCTTTTTCCACGTCCGCATTTAGCTGGTCAAATAAAAATTTGGCTAGTGGCTCCAGCCCTTTTTCAATAGCGATAGATGCTTTTGTTTTTCTTTTTGGTTTATACGGCAGGTAAATATCTTCCAGTCCGGTGGCATCAATACAATTCTCAATACGCAGCTTTAATTCGGGAGTCAGTTTACCCAATCCTTCAATGGTTTTAATAACCGTTTCCTTTCGTTTTTCCAGTTCCGTAAAATATTTGATCTTATCTATCACATCGGCGATCTGTACTTCATCCATGTTGCCCGTCGCTTCTTTACGATAACGGGCGATAAAAGGAATGGTTGACCCCTCACTATGCAACTGCGCGATGCTATCAATTTGCTTCAGCGAAAAGCCGAGTGTCTTGGCTATTTCCTGCGAGTATTTTAATTCCATGGTTTTTCTCTTTGGGGTAGCAAATGTAAAGGTAGCGGGAAAAGAAAAAAATTTGTTTATCCACCTAAATCCATTAAGAGCCGCGATAATAAGTAGTAGTTCTTTTATCTTCGAAAAATAATCCAGTGTATGAAGTACATCGTCATGGCTTTTTTCTTTTTTAGTCTTCAACTAAACTCATTCGGACAGGCTGACAACGAAATACAGGTTTATTCCTCTCCCACGATCCAGAATAAATGGACCATATTTGAACTGCACGGTAATTATACTTTTAAGGGAAGCAAATTATTAAAAGATCCAAAATCGGCTAAATGGACCAACGAAACACTGGAAATAACTCACGGGTTTGGCAAAAATTTCGAGATAGGTTTTTATACATTTACCGGCATAGCTCCCGGCGGAGGCTATCAATACCTCGGTAATCAAATAAGACCGAGAGTGACTGTTCCTGAAAATTGGAAATGGTCTTTGGGCGCCAGTTTGTCTATGGAGGTTGGCTTTTTTCGCCCTGATGATACTTCAAAATTTGTATGGCAGGGTGAATTGAGACCTATTATTGATAAGACTATCAATAACTGGTATTTCGCATTTAATCCTAATATGGAGTTTGTATTGACCGGCGACAATAAGGGAATAGGAATTACTCCGCAATTCAAAACAGTTTATACTATCAAGCAAAAAGTGGGGCTTGGTATTGAATACTATGGCAGCCTGGGATCTTTCAAAAAAATTTTACCCGGTTACCTGCAGGAGCATCTTATAGGCCCGATGATAGATCTCTATTTTGACCCGATGTGGGAAGTCAATACCGGCTTTTTATCTGGCCTTTCAGAAAATTCAAATCAAATGGTTTTCAAACTTTTATTAGGAAGACGGGTGGCCAATAAAAAATCAAAAATAAGTTGACATACCAAATTGAAATCCTGCCAGCTTCAAAGGTGAATTTCCCGGGATATTTTTTTACCGGCTATACCCGTATTTGAAACGTATCACTGTTTGTGCTGCAGGTCTCCGGCTGATTGCAGCCCAATGGAAAATGTGTCATCCGCATTACTATCCCGGTTGATTTGAATTTTCCTTTATTCCCGTCCACCTATTCCAATCGTGCCCCCCGGTATTGAGTACCGCTTGTTCAAAACCACACATGGTTTTTTTCTATAGTTGATAACTTTGCATTCAAATCAAGGTCAAACAGCTTACTTATATTTATTCTTCTTCAGCCGCATTTTTCATTTTTGATAAAATAGCATAGGCGTTTTTCGTTACCAGCTTCCTGCCTGCAAATCCATCCATGCCACTGCTCACTTCCATCTTTCCGTTTTCAACAACGCCTGTCTGCACTTCTATCATCCTGAATTCATTCTTACCTGATAATTCAAATACATATTTCTTGTTTTCAAAACGAACGATAGCATCCTCCGGTAATGTCAATACGCTGGCATTACTGATACTAATAGTCGCATTAAGAAACATACCCGGTAAGAGGTTCTTTGGTTGCTTTTCGAAATGGCAATGGACAAGGGCGCTTCTGCCTTCATCCACATTCTTTGTCACTAAAATCACTTCACAATTATAAATGGATGAGGGATCGTCCACAAAAGACACCTCTACCTTCTGTCCTATTTTTACTTTGGTAATATCTTTTTCAAAAACGGTCAGTGCTGCATGCATATCGTCGGGATTAATGAGCTCAAAAAGTATATCAGTACCTGTTACATATTTACCAATATTCACATTTACTTTCGATACAAACCCATTGATCGGTGAATGTACAGCCACACTTTTTGATACATTTTCTTCTGAAAGTGTTGCAGGATTGATGCCAACCAATTTTAATTTTTCACCATATCCCTTTACCATTATTTTTTGAGAACTATAATCAGCTTGTGCCTGCTGGTAAACTTTATCGGCATTTACTTTGCTTTCATTCAGCATTTTTTGTCTTTCAAATTCCTGTTGTAAAAAAATAAGCCTGGCAACCGCCACCAGGTAATCCTGTTGCAATTGAATTAATGCCTGGTCTTCAATCACAGCGATTACGTCGCCGCGGTTAACATGCATACCCGGCAATAATTTAGTGGAACGCAGGTAGCCTCCCATGGGGAAACTCACCGACACAATATTTTGCGGTGGAACATCCACCATTCCATTTACTTTTAAAGAAGTATTTATTGTTTGGGCAGTTACTGTTCCTGTTTCAATACCTGCATTGCGAATCTGCGCATCCGTCATAATCACCCTGTCTTCAGCAACAATTTCTTTGCTTTCCGTTGCAGCCTGCTTTTTTGATGAGCAGCCCGCCAGCAATAAAATGAGAACTATATATAATTGAATCTTTGACATAAATCTTATTTTCCGGTTAAGTATTCTATTTCTATTAAGACCATATTCAACTGTTGTATTGCATCCAGCTTTGCCAGTTGTATACTTACAGCATTATTCATAAGCATTGTCCATTCCAGGTAACTGATCTGCCCCTGTTCAAGGCTTTGCTTTGCATGACTGATGATCAACTCCGACTGGACAAGTCCTGTCTCCTGATAGTAATTTACAAGCTGCTGCTTTTTTCTCCATTCCTCCGACAACTGTAACAGGTGGTTTTTCAATTGCTGATCCGCCAGTTTCACATTCATTCTCGCCACTTCCTCGTTTAGCTGCCCCGCTTTCACTTTATTTTTTGCTGCCTTGCTGAAAATAGGAAGTCCGAATGTCAGGTTGAAACTATTGAACCTGTTGCCTGGTCCATAATATTTTTGCGTGACTCCATCGGTTGACTGGTAGCCAACGATAGACATATTATTATAGCCAACAGAAATATCCGGAGCCAGTTTATTTTTCTCCACCGCTGTCTGTAAAGAGGCAACGGCTACCTGTTGCTCTTTATACTTCACCAACGGGTGACTGGCTATCATTGCTGTATCAGATGTGACAATACTAATTGGGCCTTCATCCCGATAATCAGGTAATAATTTATCTTCTGTATTTAACAACCATTGCAATTTCTGTTGCGCGATCAATAAATCACCCTGCAATTGCTGCTGCTGTATCCTGAATTGTTGCAACTGAGTTTCCGCTGTTGTCTTTTCCAGCAAATTAGACTCTCCTGATTTTAATCTCAGCTCCGCCGCCTTTGCCACACGGCTATAGACGGAGTCAAGCCGTATCAGCAACTTTTGTCTTGACAAGAAATCAGCCATCTGCCAGAAAACAAGTTTCACCTCTTTATTTAACTCCTGCTGCTTCCACGTCACAAGGGCCACCTGTGCATTTTCATTGGCCATGTAGAATTCTCTTTGCCGTCTATAAACGACAGGTAAACTAAATGTCTGGCTCAGCATAAAACGGGTATCATTATTTATACTGTTGAAATTGCCATACTCGGCACCCACCTGGGTTTTGGCCGGTTCAAAAACCGCGGCCCGCAATTGTTTCCAGTAAGCCGATTCTTTTTGCAATGATTGAATAGAAAGATTTTGCTTATCGGCCATTTGAAGCATTTCCTCCAGCTTCATTCTTTTACCTTCGATCGTTTGCGCCCTGGCGATAACGCCAAATGATAATAAGAAAAGAATTCCTGCAACAGGTTTTAGGTTTCTTCTCTTGGGTTTCTCCTTTTCGATCCACATATATAGTATGGGCAGCACTACCAACGTAAGAAAAGTAGCCGTGATCAACCCACCGATAACAACAGTTGCTAATGGTCTTTGTACTTCCGCCCCGGCTCCATGACTTAATGCCATCGGCAAAAAGCCCAGCGAAGCAACGGACGCAGTCATTAATACAGGACGCAGCCTGACTTTTGTTCCTTCCATAATAATTAATTTAAGATCATGCATGCCTTGTTCTTTTAAGCGATTGAATTCCGTGATCAGTACGATACCATTTAATACCGCCACACCAAACAAAGCAATAAAGCCAACGCCAGCTGAAATACTAAAAGGCATCCCCAATATCCATAGAGCCAGCACACCACCAATGGCTGAAAGGGGAATAGCTGAAAAAATCAGCACCCCGTACTTTAATTTACCAAAGGCAAAATAGAGCATAATGAATATGAGTAATAAAGCAACCGGTAGCGCAATGCTCAATCTCTTCTTTGCCTGAACGAGGTTTTCAAATTGCCCGCCATAGGTTACATAATATCCGGGTGGCAATTTGAGTTGAGCACCAACTTTATCACTCAATTCGTTCACGACACTTTGCACATCTCTTCCCCTTACGTTGAAACCAACGACAATTCTTCGTTTAGCGTCTTCCCGCTGTATCTGGTTAGGTCCTTCCTTGATCTCTACGGTTGCGACCTGGTATAAAGGGATCTGAGTACCCGAAACTGTTGAGATAAGCAGATTCTGTACATCTGTAAGATCCTTTCGTGATTGCTGATTCAACCGGACAACGAGGTCAAACCTTCTTTCATTTTCATAAACCAGTCCGGCACTTTCTCCGGCAAAAGCAGTTCTTATTACCCTGTTCACATCAGCAATATGCAACTGGTAATGCGACATGGCATCGCGGTTAAAGGTGATCACTATCTGTGGTAGGCCCGTTACCGTCTCCACATAAAGATCTCTTGCGCCATTAACCGAATGGACCACTTCGCCTAGCTTTTTTGAATAAGCGGCCAGTGTATCCAGGTCTTCTCCAAAAATTTTGCAGACCACATCCTGCCTGGCGCCCGTCATCAATTCATTGAAACGCATCTGCACCGGGTATTGAAAGCCTGCCGTCACGCCAGGTACATCTTCCAGTTCCTTACTCATCTTATTAGCCAGCTCATCAAACGTTTTTGCTGAAGTCCATTCTTTCTTATCTTTTAATATCACCATCATATCAGACGCTTCAATGGGCATAGGATCCGTAGGTATTTCACCCGAACCAATTTTGGTTACCACTTTTTCTACCTCGGGAAATTTCTGCAATAAGATAGCTGCTGTTTTTTGTGTCGCCGCAATAGTCTGGGATAAAGAACTACCGGTAAGTATCCTGGTATCTACGGCAAAATCACCTTCCTCAAGTTTGGGGATAAATTCACCACCTAACCTGGAAAGAAGGAATGCGGCAAATAAAAAGACTACCAGGACACTACCTGTAATGATCCGTGGAAAAGCCAATGCCTTTTTCAAAACAGGTTCATACATTGCCTGCACCCACTTCATCATTTTATCCGAGAGATTTTCCTTATGCTTCATCTTTTTGCTAAGGAATAGCGAAGTGATCATCGGAACATACGTTAGTGACAGAATGAAAGCGCCAATTAATGCAAACGAAACTGTTTGCGCCATAGGTTTAAACATCTTTCCTTCGATACCCACTAAGGCGAGTATGGGCAGGTAAACGATCAATATAATAATCTGCCCAAAAACTGCAGAGTTCATCATTTTTCCGGCGGAGTTCTCTACCTGTTCATTCATCTGCGCCTGCGTGATACTGTTGTCGACAGCATAATGCCGGCTATGGTACAACCGGTGCATGACTGCTTCCACTATGATGACGGCCCCGTCTACGATCAATCCAAAATCCAATGCGCCCAGGCTCATCAGGTTTCCTGATACGCCAAAGGTGTTCATCATGATAACGGCGAAAAGCATTGCAAGGGGAATGACAGAGGCTACTATCAATCCCGCCCTTAGATTGCCAAGGAAAATAACAAGTATGAAAATGACGATCAGCGCTCCCTCCAACAAGTTTTTTTCCACCGTACTAATGGCATTATTTACCATCTTAGTCCTGTCAAGAAAAGGTTCGATCTTCACTCCTTCAGGTAAAGTTTTTTCAATTTGCCTGATCCTCTCTTTCACATGCTTGATTACTGCTGAGGAATTGGCTCCTTTCAGCATCATCACTACCGCCCCGGCTACTTCACCTTCATCATTAAAACACATAGCGCCATATCTTACTGCTGTGCCAATGCGAACTTCTGCTACATCTTTAATATATACAGGTATTCCCTCTGCCGTATGTCTCACAAATATTTTTCCAATATCTTCTATTCCTTTTGCAAGCCCTTCACTACGTATATACAAAACGGTTGGTCCTTTTTCAATATAAGCACCACCTGTGTTTTGGTTATTTTGCTGAAGCGCCGTAAAAACATCGGCGATAGTGACATTCATACTTTTAAGCCGTTCACTGTTAACAGCAACTTCATATTGTTTCAGGCTGCCACCAAAACTGCTTACATCAGCGACGCCTGGAGTGCCCAGCAATTGGCGGCGAACTATCCAATCCTGGATTGTTCTTAACTCAGTGGCCGTGTACTTGTTTTCATAGCCTTTTTTGGGTCTTATGGCATATTGAAATATCTCGCCCAATCCAGTTGTAACAGGACCTAAAGAAGGATTTCCGGCGTCAGCAGGTATCTCTGACCGCACCTGCTGTAATCGTTCTGACACTTGTTGCCTGGCCCAATAGACATCGGTGTTGTCATCAAATACAATAGTGACAAGTGATAACCCAAAGCGGGAAAAAGAACGGATCTCGATGATGCCGGGTACGCTGGCAGTCGCCTGTTCAATGGGAAAGGTAATAAGTCGTTCAACTTCAGGTGCAGCTAAGGAGGGCGATACGGTAATTACCTGCACCTGGTTGTTAGTTATATCCGGAACAGCATCAATTGGCAGTTTGGAAAATGAATAAGCTCCCCAGCTTATTAATCCAAGCACTAATAAACCAATGATCAGCTTGTTCCGTATGGAAAAGCGGATGATATGATTAAGCATAAAAATTTTAACTTGATCGGAAAATCAATTTGAAAAAGAAAATACATTAAAAGCTCAGGAGCTTATGCGGGGAGGCTGGAAAATATCGAAAGAAATAAACTGGGGTTTATTCTCTTCGTTAAATAATTGAAACTCTTTGATGACTTCCGCAGGCTTGTCAATTTCGACGGCTATCTGGAAACATTCACAAACACTGGTCAATGTCATAAGGCAACAATCTGTATCGCGGAATGGTAGTTGCTGATCTCTTTTGTAATCGTCATCTACAACGATCGGATCTAAATAATGGAGCTTAATAAAAGACCAGAAACTGATGCCGGGCTTAAGTTGCCGGTGTTCTTTATAATGCTCAAAGAGTATAGGTATCTTAAGCAGGTTGTGCAACTCTGCAAAAGAAAACATATAAATGGAAATAAGGAATATACCTGCTATACGCTTCACGGGCTAAAGATACAAAAGCAATTTTTTATTCGTGTGACAAAAATCACCTGCTTTAATGAGAACACTCCGAAGCGAAGTCGGCAACGCTGTTACTTTAACCAGGCTGAAGGGACAATGGGTAGCCGGTTTTAAAAATAGGTGGACACGCCAAACTGGAACCCCGCCAGCTTTGCAGGAGGATTACCTAAAATATCCGTTTGCCAGTTATACCTATAATTGAAACGTATCACAGTTTGCGCCGTAGGCCTCCAACTGATCGCTGGCACAATGGAAAACACATCATCAGCTATGTTGTCGCCGGTTGATTTGAAGTTTCCCTTATTCCAATCCACATATTCCAGTCTTACACCAGCATTCAACACCGCTTTTTCAAAACCAAACATCGATTTTTTCAACACAGGTTGTATAATATCAATAAACCCACCCTGCTGTTTCCTGCCAAATTGTTCCGAGTAGGTGGCAGGAACATCTACATTCACCCATGCCCATTCAGTATTAATATTTGTACTTAATTTTTTAAGTGTCGTATTAAAATCAATAGCGAAAATATCTACTCTTCTTTTTTTGTCGAGTACCAATCCATCATCTTCAAACTTATTGTAAACGCCACCCATATAAGACAACCCTATCTCACCGATCTTCCTGTTCTTTACAGCTACTTTTGTTGTCAATAACATGCTGCCATTAAAACTTTCTTCAAATCTTTCCTTATTCTCTTTTGTCGCCGGCAGAAAGGTTTTGTTTTCAGCATTGGTTATTATTTTATCATCAAACCCGTTGGTCAGGTAAGCTTCATATCCATACACCCAATCTTTGGTGAATTTTTTTCCATACAAACCAAAGCCCACGTTGCTAAAAGTAGCGGGCAACATTTGAGTGGCTGAAATCGGCCGGTCAATAAATTCCCATTTTGGCCCGTCATGATTTTGGTTAAAAGCACCGATCGGATTCATTACGATGCCACCCCGAAAATTAAGTAAAGGAGAAAATTCAAAATCAATAGAAGCGAATTCAATATTAATCTCTTTGGCGCCATCTTCAAATTCTATCTCCGATAAAAACTTAATCCGCTTAGAAACAGAAGAAGATATAAATAAACTCATCCGCCGCATCTGGAACTGGTGGCCTTCACTTACTCCATTTTCCTGCAGATACTGGTAATTGGCTTCGGCATATCCTCCTATCGCGACCGGAAGTTTACTAACCTGTAAAAAAGGCCGGTTATAAGCCGCATCCATATTTAATTGCAAACCGGTAGTATCTTTTGGCAGTCTTCTGAGCAATGAAGGATCTATCTGCGCAAAAAGATTCAGCGCATAAAAGGAAGCGGTTATAAAAAACAGGAATCGTTTCATACTTTTCTCAAATCAATGAATAATTCATTTTTGTTCACTGTCACCGGGAAAGTTCGCAGGTCACTGTCTGCCGGGCCATTGGTTATTTTTCCTTTATTACTGAATTCACTCCCATGTGCAGGGCATTGCAAAAATTCACCGGAAGCCTGCAGCTCAGCTCCCTGGTGGGTGCAGCTCATCCATAAAGCGCTGTATTCGGAATCATTTAACCGGTACACACAAACAGGATACTGCAAAGCATCATTGCGGATAATGATAAAAGAACGATAGCTGTCTTTCCCATTCCTGGTTGTCTTAAATTCGTCAGTGTTGATAAACAAACCATCTGTCCCTAACTTACCCGGAATATATCTGGTCGTTTGGCAGGCTGACAAAATACCTCCCAGGGCTGTCGCGGATAAACAGGCGGTACAACTGGTTTGAATGAAATTTCTGCGGTCCATCAATATTTCTCTTTTAAAGTGATTCCAGGAATTTAATGAGCTGGCTCTTCTGTTCAGCATTCAGTTGCTGAAAATTATTCCTGCTTAGATTTGCTTCACCTCCGTGTAATACAATCGCTTCTTCAATAGTATTCGCCCGGCCATCGTGCAAAAGAAAGTATTTTCCTCCCTGTGAATTTTTGGATAAACCAAGTCCCCAGAGTGGCGGGGTTCGCCATTCTGCTGTCGCTGCCGATCCTTCCGTATAGCCATCATCCAAACCAGCTCCCATCTCATGCAACAAAAGATCTGTATAGGGAAAAATAGTTTTGTTTGACAAAGCCGCGATAGATGAAATGCCGGATATCAATTGCTGTACATGACATTTATCACAACCGATATTGGTAAATACCTGCTTTCCGTTTATTACACCAGGATCGTTTTGATTCCGTTGGATAGGAGCTTTTAACGTTTTTAAATAAAATACCACGTCCCGAACTGTCTTTGTTGAAACCTCCGGATCAATTTCATTTCCTGTATATGTATCACGAGGTTCAAATGAAGAAGTAATACCAATATCCTGGTTGTAGGCATTGGCGGTTTGTTGCAACAGATCATAAGCGCCAGCCTTCTTTCCAAAACGGCCGATATATTTTCCATTTTTCTCAATGCTGGCGGGACGTGCACTCGCATAAGCAGGAATGCTAAGCCAGTTAGGGCGACCCGAAATATCATCCCCATTTGCATCATTTTCATCAGCTAAAGCAAGTAATGCAGCGTCAGGCACTGCATCCAGAAAGCCAAGTCCTGTATTTGCGGGGGGCATGAATTTTGAAAATGTCGCTCCTGCGGGAATCTGCTCTGGCATAAATCCGGGAATAGCCAGATGTTGCAATTGGGGCCCACCCAAATGAAGAAACTTATTGCCAGTTGAATCAGTTTGACCAAAACGGGTAAGCATCGTAAAAGGATGTCCTTTACCATCACCCGCATGACAGGCACCACAGGAAGTAGCCACAAATACAGGTCCGAGGCCCGTTGCCGGAGTAAATACTTCATCATTGAATGCAATATCACCCCGCAGGAAGATTTGATGTTGCTCTCCGGTTAGTCCTTCCACAGGGCCATCCAATAATTCATCAGCAGGCTGGGCGCCGGGCAGTACTTTGCTGCAGGCCATTACCAATAACCCTAACACGCCGATGACAAAAATCTTCTTCATTTTTTGGGTTGGTTAATTTATTTTTTAGGTAAGACTAAAAATATATTTAGTCAAATGTAATAAAATAAACCTCTCTGACACCATAATCTTTAATAAAATATAAGTTGGGAATAATTATCGCTAAAGCGGCTCTTCCGGGAAATACTTTTTAACTCATTGAAACCGCCTGAACAAGATGGTCATTATCGGTGTGTCCCGCTGATATTAATTACAAACTAAAATAAACAAAGGTGTTACCAGATTGAATTCCGCGGAGCCCCTTTATTACGTGCGGCCGCGCTATTTTGAAAAATCAGTAAGTAAATGTGACACCTCCACCCAAACCCATATCACTATCATAGTGGGTAGATAAAGAAAAATATTTTGTGGCAACGTATCTAAATCCTGCCATGTACTCTTTATCGGTATTAATCATCCAATTGAACCGAAGCCTGGGGGCAACCGGAATATCTTCTCTTGATAATTGAAACCGGAATTTCCCGTGTCCATCTACTCTGGCATCTGCGATTACAAGCATAGGCAATGTATAGGCGATACCTGCTATTACCGTTTTACGGTTAGCCTTATTACTCTTCTGCCCAAGCCAATTTTTTTCCTCGCCACCAAAAATATTTTTGGGGCCGCCTTCCATTTTATAATGATAATCGAAACCAATATAAGGATATAACCATTGGTTTCTTCCCAGGTAACGGCCAATCATCGTTTCGCTTTCATAACCGTGCATATCATGATAACCTAAGTGCCACAGCGAACTCGCTTTCCACCTTGTGTTTCCTAACATAGCTTCTCCATCACTGCCATTGCTTTCCATGCCTACCCTGGCCATAAAATGAAACATCCTGTCATCTGCGAATAATTTGCGTTGCGCCAATTTTGGATCGGGAATCTCAGGATTGACCGGTGTGTCTTCGTACCTGAATACCCGCCCCATGCCACTCATCATATGGTACAAAATATGGCAATGAAAAAACCAATCGCCCCCTGCCTCTGAAGCCGCAAATTCTATAGTGTCTCTTTCCATAGGCATGATGTCGATTACATTTTTCAAGGGAGCATACTCCCCTTGCCCGTTGAGCACCCTGAAATCATGTCCATGCAGGTGCATGGGATGACGCATCATACTGTTATTGAAAAGAATGATTCTTAAATTCTCTCCTTTCTTTATTAAAATACGATCGCTCTCAGAAACTGTTTTGTTGTCCAGGGTCCACACATAACGATTCATATTTCCAGTCAGGTTAAATTTTAATTCCCGTAGTGGACCTGCTGGTAATGTAGTTTTTACGGCGGCCCGCAGCATTGTATAATTTAATGTCACCGGTTCCGCATCCTTATCCATGCCCGCCATATTGTGACCGGCATAATTCATTAGCGTTTTATCATTCAGTTTCACGTCCTGCATACCATATTCTTTCGTCGTATCTTTCGCATTTTCCGGCCCGGTGATCTCCGGATACATCACCGTGTTCATATCCATCACCTGGTTTTGCATCTTCATTCCTTCCATTTCAACCATGTTACCATGCATATCCATCATATCATTCATCATTTTCATCCCGGCGAAATATTTTAGCCTTGGCAAAGGAGCAGCCGGTCGCTTAACTCCGTTTCCTAACCATAACGATGCTGATTTCGTCCGGTCTTCGGATGTAACTAAAAACTCAAATGCAGTATGGTCGGCAGGAATAGTAACCACCACATCATAAGTTTCAGAAACCGCGATAATTAACCTGTCAACTTCTACCGGCTCTACGTCGTTGCCATCGGTAGCCACCACCGTTATTTTCCCACCGGCATAATTAAGCCAGAAGTAGGACGACGCACCGGCATTGGCAATACGCAATCTTATTTTATCACCTCCTTTAAATTGAGGTTGTTCATTTTCGTTTTTCCCATTTATTAAAAATTTATCATAGTACACATCACTTACATCCATCGCATTCATTCTCTTCCATTCATTGGTCAACTTTGTTTTAAAATGGCCCTTTTTTATCGCTTCACTATAGCTTTGGATACTGCCTTTTTTTATCGCGAACCAATCGGTGGCCGTGTGCAGGCTTCGGTCCACTTCGCCCGGTTTCATATCAATCCATTCACTTAGTACAACAGTCAGCGTAGGAATATTCCATTCATTTCTTTTATTCATGATAAATGCACCGTACATACCTATCTGTTCCTGCAACCTCGTATGGCTGTGGTACCAATGTGTGCCATGCTGAATAACAGGAAATTTGTATACATGTGTTGTACCGGGCTTAATTGGCATCTGCGTCAGATTGGGAACGCCATCATACCTGTTAGGGACAAAGAGGCCATGCCAATGCAGCGATGTTTCTTCTTGTAAATTATTATGTACATATATTTCTGCTGTATCCCCTTCCGTAAATATTAACGCTGGCATCGGGATCTGCCCGTTTACCGCAATGGCCCGTTTTGATTTGCCGGAAAAATTTACCGTAGTGTCTGTAACATACAGATCATAACGGACTGTATGTGGCGCTGTGTTATTGATACTGGTTTTGATGGGGCCCAAGTTTGACTTCGCGTCATTCATGGGCATACTCAGATCATCTGAGTTGTCATTTTTGATCTTTTCTTCCTTTACCAGTTTCATTCCACATTTAGGACAATTACCAGGCTTGGTGGAATGTATCTCCGGATGCATCGGGCAGAGGTAGTTTTCAATCTTCGGTTTATTATCATTGGACGGAGTTATATCTGCATTTGGTTTTTCCATAACCAATTTCATTCCGCATTTTGGGCAGATACCAGGTTTATCAGCATGTATTTCCGGGTGCATCTCGCAGGTATAGGTTACTGGTTGGTCCTTTTTGCCTGGGTTTACCTGTACAGTATCACCCATGTTCCTTTTTACCTGTTTTTCTTCAACGGTATCTATCGGCATCTTCACCTGACTCCTAGCTACCGGTTGCTTTACAGCTTTGGACTTTTCCCTTATCAATTTCATACCACATTTAGGACAATTACCAGGCCTGGTGGCATGTATCTCCGGATGCATTGGACAAGTGAAAGTGACGTTCTGTCCATAAACAAAGGAATACAGCACTAATCCTAATGTCGTTAATACTAATTCTTTCATTAGAATTTTTATTTTTTTACTCTAAGCATACTTGCGTTGATCGCCACCACTATGGTACTTACCGTCATCAAAACAGCACCGGCAGCCGGGCTTAATATGACACCCTGCTTATATAATATACCCGCAGCCAGCGGAAGCGCCACTATATTATAACCCGTTGCCCAAATTAAATTCTGAATCATTTTGCGGTACGTGGCCTTGCCGAATAAAACAAGGCTTACTATATCTTTTGGATTACTGTTTACCAATACTATGCCCGCTGTTTCCGCGGCGATATCGCTTCCGCTGCCCACTGCAATACCAATATCGGCCTGGGCCAATGCAGGCGCATCATTCACCCCGTCTCCTGTCATAGCGACAAATTCTCCTTTGCTTTGCAATTCTTTTATTTTTTCCAGTTTCTGATGCGGCAATACTTCCGCAAAAAAACTATCCATACCTAATGTTTTGCTCACAACCGCTGCCACCTTTCCATTATCACCTGTCAACAATATTGATTTAATATTGCTTTTTTTCAATGTCGCGATAGCATCCGGGGATTCGGGGCGGATATCATCCGACAAAGCGATGTACCCGGCCAGTTCATCATTAATAATTACAAACACCACAGTTTCCGTATCATTGGTTGTGAACCCAACGGGAACAGTTATATTATTTTCCTTCAGGTAACCCGGGCTGACCACTAATATTTTTTTTCCTTCTATAGTGGCTTCGACGCCTTTGCCAGTTATAGCGTTAAAATTTTCGGTCGATGGAATGGTAATAGACAGGTCTTTTGCCTTTTGCAGAATTCCTGTTGCGATAGGATGTTCAGATTTTTGTTCCAATGCAGCCGCCAAACGAATGATCTCATTTTCGTTCAGGCTTTTTTGTAATGATACAATTTTTGATACTTCAAATTTTCCTGCGGTGAGTGTACCGGTTTTATCAAATACGATGGTAGTGATCTTCCTTGCGTTTTCAAAAGCGGTTCTGTTTTTGATCAGCAAACCATTTTTCGCCGACAGGGCTGTCGATTTTGCCACCACCAGTGGCACGGCCAATCCTAAAGCATGAGGGCAGCAAATAACAATTACGGTTACCATTCTTTCCATAGCGAACGACAGGGATTGCCCTGTTAAATACCAGTACAAAAAAGTTCCTATGCCCGATACTATTGCAATCAGGGTTAACCATTTCGCAGCCCTGTCTGCCAGCAACTGGGTTTTAGATTTTGATTTTTGTGCATCATCAACCAGCTTTATTACCTGTGAGAGATAAGAATCCTTTGCCGCGTGGGATACGGTAACCTTAATGGCTCCCGTACCATTAATGGCTCCCGCAATTACTTTATCGCCCTTTGTTTTCTGAACAGGCTTCGACTCCCCGGTTAACATGGATTCATTCAAAAAGCTTTCTCCCTCCAATATTATGCCATCGGCTGCAACTTTTTCTCCTGGCTTTACAAGTATGACATCGTCTTTTTTCAGTGTACTGGTTTTTACATCATGCACCATACCAGGCATCACCATGTGGGCGTCATCCGGCATCAATTGCACCAGCAATTCTAATTCTTTTGATGCCCCCGCCACTGATTTCATTTCAATCCAATGACCCAAAAGCATAATAAGTATAAGTGTGGCCAGCTCCCAAAAGAAATCCATCCCCTTCAAACCAAAGACAATAGCTACGCTATAGATATACGCCACCGAAATAGCAAACCCTATTAAGGTCATCATACCGGGATTCTTCATTTTCATTTCATCCCACCAACCTTTGAGAAAAGGCCAACCACCATAAAGAAAAACAACAGACGATAATACAAGTAATACATATCCTGAGCCGGGGAAACTGATATGAATATTTAACCAGTGTTGAATCATTTTTGATAGCAGCATGATCGGTATCGTAAGAATCAACACTACATAAAAACGCTTTTTAAAATCATCAATCATCATGGCATGATGGTCGTGTCCTGCATGACCCATAGATGGATTGCTTTCGGTATGCTGATGAGGTGAACCGGGGTTTTTCGTTTCGTCTTTTACAGGAACTAAGTTCATTCCGCATTTAGGACAATTGCCTGGCTTGTCCTGCACGATTTCCGGATGCATAGGGCAGGTGTATTTTTGTTGATTATGCTGGTGCTCCATTATTGAAAAATTTATTTTTTCTTTTTTTACGGTATTCATAAGTGGTAAGACAAATAGCTCCGGCTGCTAACGGGAACAACCAATCAACCAGCCTTAAAGAAGATGTATGAAAGTACAGGTTAAAAACAGGTACATAAATAAGCAGCAACATTAAAGAAATGGATAACGCAAATGCGAACAACAGATATTTATTTAAAAATAAATATTTTCCCAATGCCCAACCATAAGTGCGTCTTGACAGGAGATTGGCATATTGACCAAATACTATCGAAACAAAAGTAATGGTCATTGATTTTTCATAATGATGATCCGAATGGAAATTATAATAATAGGCTCCCAGGAAAGCGGTGTATGCAGCCAATCCCATTACGGAGCCGTTAAAAAGGATTCCCATCATCGTTTCTTTGGTGAGTATTTTATCTTTAGGATCCCTTGGAGGGTTTTCCATCATTCTTTTTTCTGGTGGATCATACGTAAGCATAATAAGTGGAAACATTTCACCAATCATATCTATCAATAAAATCTGCACAGCAATGATGGGTGTGGCAATCCCCATAAATGCCCCGGTAAAACCAGCCAGCACACAGGTTAATTCTGCAATGTTGGAAGATAGATTAGTTTTGATTGTCTTTTCAAGGTTCCTGAATATGGTTCTTCCTTCTTTTACAGCCAGCACGATGGTTGAAAAATTATCATCGAGTAAAATAATATTAGCAGCTTCCTGTGCCACTTTTGAACCATTTAATCCCATCGCCACGCCAATATCAGCCCTCTTCAAACTTAAAGTATCATTCACCCCGTCTCCTGTCACAGCTACCACTTCTCCTTGTTTCATCAGCAGATCAACAATACGAAATTTATCATCGGGAGATACCCTTGAATAAATCAACGCCCTTTTTTTAAATGAAGAACAAACTTCTTCATCACTCATCTTTTGTAACGAAGCGCCGTTAATCACATCCGGAAATTCATTATTTGCATTCATCAACCCGATATTTTTTGCTATAGCTTTTGCTGTTACTTCATTATCACCTGTTATCATAAACACTTTCATGTGTGCTTTGAAAACAGATGCAATCGCTTCTTTTACCTCTTCATGCGGCGGGTCGAGCATGGTAACAAAACCCGCAAAGGTTAAACCCTGTTCAGCATCTTCAATTGTATATTCCGGCTTTCCGTCAAGATCTTTGTAAGCAATGGCAATAATGCGTAAAGCATTTTCAGCAAAGGCTGCCGACATGGAGGTGATTTCTTTTTTTTGCGACTCAGTAAACTGATTTACAGTTCCATTTACCATAATTTTCGTGGAGGATTCTAATACTGACTCTAACGACCCTTTCACAAATGAAATCACTTTGCCCTTATGTTTGCGGACGATAGAAGCTCTTTTACGAAAGGAATCAAAGCCAAAAGATCTTACTACCGGGTAATCTTTATCTACTTCATCAAGGCTAAAACCTGCTTTCATTGCCAATGCGGCAAAAGAGGCTTCAGTGGGGTCGCCAATGCAATACCAGCCAGGGTGATATTTATCCGGTGGATTTATTTTACCTGTTGAAGAAAGAAACCCAGAAAGAAAAAAAACTTTCAATTCCCCTAATGAATCTTTCTTTAAAACCCGCCCTTTTTCATCGAGGATTTCACCTTCAGGTCTATATCCTAAACCGGCGACGGAAAATGTCATCCCGTTGAACTGGCAACCCGTGATGGTCATTTCATTTTTGGTGATCGTTCCTGTTTTATCCGAAGCAATGACAGTTGCTGAACCCAATGTTTGTGCAGATGCAATTTTTTTAACAATAGCATTTCTTTTTGCCAGCCTTCCAACTGCCAGTGCTAATGCCATTGAAATTTGCGCGGGCAATCCTTCAGGAACCATGGCCGCAGCCACACTGATAGAAAATACCAATGCCACCGCCATCGAATCATTCAACAACAACCGTGTGCCGAACAAAAGAATACCGACTACCAAGGTTGCATAGGTGAGTTTCTTTGCAACATCTTTTATCTCTGTTTGAATCGGGGCATTGGTTGATTTAATTTTTTGTGAAGACGAACTTATCTTGCCAATCTCCGTCTGCATACCCGTTGCGCACACTATTCCTTTTGCTTCTCCACGTGCAACAGTAGTGCCCATGAACACACAATTTTTTATTTCTGCAACAGAGATTTCTTTTTCCGTTATAAATAAATGGTCTTTTGAGGAGGGCAATGATTCCCCTGTAAGAATAAATTCGTTTGCAGAAAACCCTTTGGATTCAGTCAATCGCATGTCAGCCGGAATACCTACTCCTTCAGAGAGCAGCACAATATCACCAGGTACCAGGTCTTCTGAAAATATTTCAATGGCTTTCCCCTCCCTGGTAACGGTGCATTTATCAACGACCAGCTTTTTTATAGAAGCCAGGATATTTTCTGATTTCCACTCCTGGTAAAACCCAATCAGTCCATTCATCACAACAATGATCAAAAGAATGAGTCCATCCCTTGGCTGTTGCAGGTAAAAGGAGGCTAGTGAAGCAACGATTAACAATATAATAAGTGGACTGGCAAACTGACCCAGCAGAATTTGGAAAATACTTCTTGTATTCGCAGCCTTTAAAACATTCTTACCAAATTGATGCCTGGCAGATTGTATGGCATTTTCATCCAGGCCGGTTTGAAGATTACTGTTGAATTGTTTAACGACAGTATCACTATGTTGTTTGCAGAATTCCATTTACAGCCACGTTATCAATTTGATTGCAAGAAGTAAGTACACTTTCATTAATTTACCAGGCTAAAGATTTTTTAAAATAAAATCCACACGTTCTTCAGGCTTTAGCACAGGAACGTGTACCACCGGAAAAGGCAGGGATTCGTAAACCTCCGTGATCAGTGAATGAATTTTCTTCTGGGCCTCTCCATCTTCAAGCCGGGCGTAATCATTGACTACTGGCAGAAAGTCAAGAATAAATATTTTCTTGTAGTACACCCCTTTCAAAACCTCTTTGAGCCTTTCATCTTCCGGAAGATTAAGAAACCGGTAATAAGCCAGTGAATCAGGAAGGGCCCGGTCAAGAAATACTGTTTCGGACGGTAAAAGCTGTGTTTCCTGCACGATTTGCATGTTGAGAACAGCCGTTTGAAATTCTACTTGATTTTGACGTATCTCTTCTACCGTTCGTCCGGCTATTCTTTGTGTATCGATGTAGTGTCTCGCATGTTCAATAGTTGTTGTATATCCCCTGTTGCGAAGCAATTGAACAGTGGTGGTTTTTCCGGAACCCGGCCCACCGGTAATCACATACCAGTTTGTCTGCCGGATGCCAACGATATTGGCGCCAGTAGCTTTCAATAATATTTTCTTATCATTTTCGATTTTTATTTTAGTGTCCGACATCATTTTTTTGAGACACCAGTTGCAATACCAGTCTGCAAACAGGAAGGAAACAATTCTGGCAAACCATCCTTTTAGTCTTTCGTAGGTAATAGATAATTCAGCATGGGTTGTGTCCCCTTTTGGATAAACCAGTAAGTGCATCCTGTACCAGGAATAAATGATCATCTTCGCCTTTCCAATCGTTTCCCAAACTTTCTCTACACCTTCTACCCATTTAGTCACTTCAACGGTAAAATCCATTTTCATTACCATCATCGTTCCTGTCCAACTATACTTTGAATCTAACCCCGTATGATTTGCCGTTAAATATTCCAGGTGGAGTTTGCTTCCCATCATCATGGCAGATGATTTTGTCATGTGCGTGCCTGTAACCCCCAGGTCATCCAGGCACCTGAAAACTTTTTCAGCAGGGGCATGATAGACTTCAGTTCTTTTAATTATTTTCATGACAGAACGTTTATACTTTACATTTTCATTCCTGCCATAGGGTCTGCACCGTTCCTGAAAATATATTCACTGTTCAATAAATAAGCGCCGCTGATGACCACGACATCTCCTGCTTTTAATCCGGATCTGATTTCAATCCTGTCATCACTTTCCAATCCGGTCTGTACCATCAAACTTTTATAGGTATTACTCGCTGTCTGTATCCAGACTGTTGCCCCTTTCCCATCACGGATCACCGCATCAATAGGCATGGTTAATGTTTTCTGCTTCGGACTTTGCAGCAATACATAGGCGGGCATACCGGGTTTTAACTGGTTGCCGGAGTTGGGAATAGATACACGTATCAAGTTGATTCTTGTATCAGGATTGATTTCGGGATTTACAAATTCAATCCTGCCTTTAATTTCTTTACCATCTAAATCCGGAAGTTGAACAATAGCCATACTATTCCTGTCTATTACCGCCAATTGGGAGGTATACACTTGTGCCTCTGCCCAAAGACGTGATAGGTCAGCCAGTTTTACAATAGTGCCACCTTCCATTGTATAATCACCTTCACGAACTTCCATGTCGGTGATGTAACCAGACTGGTTGCTGTAGAACGTCGTCGTTGGAGTTGCTTTTTTATCTTGCGCCAGTTCCTGTACCTGCCTTTCGGTCATTCCCCATAGCAATAATTTGTTTTTAGCGCTTTGCAATAGTTGGTTAAAATCAATGATAGTTTCAGTGATAAAAACTTTTTGCTTATCCAGTACGAGTAAATATTCCTGTTTGGCATTATTCAATTCTTCACTGTACAAATCATACAAGGGAGAGCCTTTTTTTACATAGTCGCCGACATTTTTAAAATACAATTTTTCTACTCTTCCCATTAGTCTTGAACTTACAGAAGAAGCTCTCGCCTGGTCGAAATTTAAAGTGGCCGTCAGCACCAACTGGTCACTAATGGTTCCGTTACGGATAGTATCTGTATGTATATTGCCCAACTGGACTTGCTGCTCACTCAATTTTATTTCATCCTTATTCTCAGCATCCTTATTCTGCACCTGCATTGCATCCATTTCCGGGTCTTTGACAATTTCTTTTTTGCTTTTGCAAGCCGACAGTACCAATAAAGCTGCTGTTATTATGATGACGTACCGCATAATCAGTTTTTAATTTTAATAAAACTTTCGCTGTCCATTAAATACTGGGCATTCACTGCAACCGAATCTGTTTCGCTGATGCCACTTAATACCTGGATATGATTTTTATGAGTAATGCCGGCGCTGATTTTAAGCGCTTGAAAACCACCTTCCTTTTTTTGAAATACGACCCTGTCTAACCCCAATGAAACCATTGCTTCTTTAGGTAACCAATACGCATCTTTTGTATTGCCAAAAATAATAGCCCTAACCTGGCTACCGATGGGGATTTTCAATATACTGTTGTTGAAATAGACTCTTGCTGTTAATGTTTTATTTTCTTTACGATAGAAAGGCTCAATGAAATCAATAGCTGCCCTGAAGTCTTTACCTGGTGCCGTCTCTGGAATTATTCTTACGGCATTGCCTGTTTTCACCAAACCCTGGTTCTCCGCATAAATATTCAGAATAGCCCAGGCACGGTGTGGATTATATACTGTGAAAACAGACTGTCCTTTCTGCAAATACATGCCCTCTTTTACCGCCAGTTCCTCCGTAAGCAATGAAATGTCATTCATTGCACCTGGAACATTGTTCATGGTTCCGGTATTGGCTGCTTCATGAATGTGTCCGTTATAATTACTATATACAGCAATCGTTAAGGAAGGCTTGCCGGATTGAGTCACTTGTTGTAATTGCTGGTTACTCATCCCAAGCCACAGCAGTTTTTCTTTTGCTGCCTGTATAAAATTTGTATTGGCCGGGTCATTCTTTAAAAGAAATAAAAAATTTTGCTGTGCTGTCATCAATTCAGGACTGTAGATATCAAGGATATGTTGCCCTTTATTAATTTTCTGATAGCGGTAGCGAACATACAGCTTCTCAATTCTTCCCGTAACTCTTGATGAAATACTTCCTGCCTGTCTTGTGTCATAAGCAATTCTACCCAGTGCCTCAATCTCTATTTGCTCTTCTCTTTTTTGTATAGTTGTAACAGGTATGGAAGAAATAACAAATTCATTGGTTGGTTTCAGTAATGTTTCTATTGCTGCGTCTTCGGCTTTTTTCCCGTCTCTTTCTTTTTTTACCAGTTGCATCCCGCAAATAGGGCAGTTGCCGGGTTTATCTTTTACTACTTCCGGGTGCATGGGGCAGGTGTAAACATCCCTTACTATTGCTGCATTGTGTGCTGCATGCGGATCCTTTTTATTATTGCAACCAACAGTCACAACCAAAACCAACAGGGTTAATATAAAAAGTAGCCGCTTCATTTTTTCTCCATTAACCTGTCCAGTGCAACTTGCATTTTAAGCGCCTGGTTTAACAGCTCCGTGTACTCTAGTTGAGTCATGTACAAGGTTTCCCAGGCATCATACAGCATAAATAATTCTTCGGTATTCTGTTCATAACCCAGTTGCATAGTCTTATAATTATTTCTTAACGCCGGAATAATATTTTCGTCGTAAAGTTTTAATTGCTTTTTCTTCACCTCCAGTTCATTGCGCATGCCGTAAGCCATACCGCTGTATTCATTCACCATCATTTCTTTTTGTGATTGCAACGCATTGGCTTTCCATTTCAAGCTTTCAATATTGGCTTTGTTCATTTTAGAAGACCAGCTTGCCATTGGAATTTTCATCATGCCCATCAGCGTGTATTGCATAGGAAAACCGCCAAAGCCAAACATGTGCTCATAGCGAATACCAAACTGTGGTTTAAGGCTTTGTTTCTCGGTCTCCTGTTTTAAAAAAGTAAGATTAATGTCTTTGTCAATGGATTTCAGATCGCTCCGGTTGCTGTAAAAAAGTGTACTGTCAAATACAATGTCTGTATAATCATCCAGGTTGAAAGTGGTGTCAATATCAAAATCAACCAGGGCATTTCTGCCCATCAATGCGTTGATGCGAATTCGCTTTTCCCTGATGTCGCTTTCAAACATTAACCGCATGTTCTGTACATTTCCTATTGCTGCTTTTGCTTTATAGTAGGCGCTTATTTTTTCCAATCCATTCTTGTAGCGTATCTCCGCATTTTTTATCATAAAGTCAAGTACCTTTTCGTTCTGATCAAGAATGTTCACTTTCTTTTTCAAGACTATCCATTCGTAGTAAGATTGTCTAGCATCATTTATCAGTTCATTGAGTGCAGCATTCTTCTTTTCCTTTTCTACCGAAGACATAGCCAGCATATAAACAGCATCGGCATTTTGTTTCTTTTTATTGGGAAACATCTGCTGGCCACCAATCATATATTGCCCCATGCCCGTTGCACCCATATCATCTTTCTTCCAGAGCTTCGTATTGTACGGAACCATCCAGAAGCCTGTACTGAGTTCCGGTGGCATCCAGCTTTTAGCGCCTTTGGCCGCTTCATCCATGGAGCGGATTTCATGGTTGTACATTTTTACAACGGGATGCGATGCCCTGATGCTATCAATGATTGCATCCAGCTTTACTATTTGGGCTTTACCTGTCAATGAAACAGTAAAAGCAATAGCAGATAATGTGATCTTATTCTTCCACATCTATTAACTCAATTTTTCCTTTTCTTTTTAATTCCCACTCCTTTACCAAACCAAAAACAAGGGGTGTAACGAGCATTACATAAATGGTTGCCGATATAGTTCCGCCAATCAATGGGATCGTAATAGCCAGCATTACATCACTGCCTGTCCCCGTAGCCCAAAGAATAGGAAACAATCCAAACAACGAAACAGATACCGTCATCATAAAAGGACGTAGCCGCTGCGTAGCGCCTTTGATAACATAGTCACTGATTAAT
Source organism: Chitinophagaceae bacterium (assembly GCA_040007815.1). Taxonomy (GTDB): domain Bacteria; phylum Bacteroidota; class Bacteroidia; order Chitinophagales; family Chitinophagaceae; genus Terrimonas_B. The sequence goes on along the minus strand of JBDTUH010000020.1, from coordinate 12,805 downwards.
TTCGGAGTGATCGCCTGGTTGGAACCCGTATTCGCTGCAACCATTTTTTTCATAGATAAATTAAGATAAATGGTCATCAGCATAACCGTTTCTATGGCCATACCAAATAGTGCAATAAAACCAACCACAACAGCTACCGAAATGTTGATGCCATAATAATATACACCATACACTCCCCCAACCAACGCAAACGGAACCGTAATCATCGACATCAGCGCTTCCTTCATGGAATGATAGGTCATGTATAAAACGAGAAAAATAATTACAATAACGATGGGCATAATAATTTTGAGTGTTTTATTGGCACGCAATTGATTCTCCCATTGTCCGCTCCATTCCAGGAAATATCCTTTGGGCAGTCTTGTTATCATTTGACCCAGCTTTTCCTGGGCATTTTTTACGGTGCTGCCCAAATCCCTTTCTCTTACATTAAACAATACCGTCCCCCTAAGCATTGCGTTTTCTGAATTTATCATGGGTGGGCCATCACTTATTTTTATATCTGCCACCGCCTCCAGGGGAATAGGCCCGAAGCCCATTGTCTGAACCTGCAATCGTTTTAACGCTTCCAGGTTATTACGGAAATCCTGTCCATACCTTGCATTCACCGAAAATCGCTGGCGGCCCTCGATGGTGGAAGTTAATTTCATTCCGCCCAATGCACTTTCAACAACGGCATTCACATCATCCACACTCAAACTATATCTCCCAATCTCATTACGTTTAATAATTATATCGATGTACTTACCGCCTGTGATGGGCTCAACGTATAAATCTTTCACCCCATCAATTCCTTGCAACTGTTTTTTTATGTTTTGGGCAAATGCGTAAATGGTATCCAGGTTTTGTCCGTATACTTTCAATCCAACATCTGTTCTGATACCGGTAGAAAGCATATTGATACGGTTGATAATAGGCTGTGTCCAACCGTTAGTTATACCAGGTATTTGCAATTTTGAATTTAATTCATTGATGATACCATTTTTGGTCATGCCCTTGCGCCACTCTTTAGTGGGTTTTAATAAAATGATGGTTTCAATCATGCTGATAGGAGAATTATCGGTGGCCGTATTGGCTCGTCCCGCTTTGCCCAGCACATGCGCTACCTCGGGAACGGTGCTGATTAATTTGTCCTGCACCTGTAATAAGCGTTTTACTTCAGAGTTGGAAATATCAGGTAATGTAACCGGCATAAAAAGCAGGGAACCTTCATCTAACGGAGGCATAAATTCTGAACCGAGGCGGGTTATTATTATTATACCGACAGTCAGTGCCAACAGGTTAATTCCAATAATAGTTTTCCGCCAGCGCAGACAAAAAATGAGAACGGGCGTATAAATTTTTTCTAAAATTCTTGTGATGGGATTTTTGCCTTCGGGCCTTAATTTTCCTTTCAGCAAAAAAGAAATTAATACAGGTGTCAGGGTAATGGCCAGGAAAGCATCAACAATCAATATGAATGATTTTGTCCAGGCCAGGGGGGAAAATAATTTTCCTTCCATTCCGGTCAATAAAAAAACGGGGAGAAAAGAAGCAATTACAATAATTGTCGAATAAAAAACACCCGGGCCAACCTGTTTGGATGACTTCATAATAATATCAATCCTTTCCTCTGCTGATAACGGGTTTCTATATTTCTTAAACCATTTTGCCATGACTAACTTTTATCTGCTGATATTGATTTTGCCTCTTGCGCCTCACTGATATGCCGGTAACTGTTCTCTACCATCACTATTCCATCATCGACCACTACGCCAATAGCCAATGCGATACCGGTTAAAGACATAATATTGGATGACAGGCCAAATGCCTGCAATAGAATAAAACCAATAGAAACAGAAATGGGAAGTTGAATAAGTATCACCAATGCGCTACGCCAGTGAAAAAGAAAGACCAGTATTACAACAGAAACGGTAATTAATTCTTCAATCAGCGTTCCTTTTACCGAAGCTACTGCTTCTTCAATTAAAGTGCTTCTGTCATAAGAAGTTTTAAAGGTTACTCCTTCTGGCAAACCTTTTTCCACTTCTTTCATTTTCTCTTTTACGGCCTTAATCACCTTATCAGCATTTTCGCCATAACGCATCACTACAATGCCGCCGACCACTTCTCCTTTTCCATCCATATCAAAAATGCCAAGACGTAAATCGCCACCCATCTGCACGATCCCGATATCTTTTACACGTACAGGAATGCCATTGTAATTTCCCAGCGCAATATTTTCTACATCTTCCTTGCTTTTAATGTATCCCAGGCCACGAATGATATATGCCATGTCGGCCATTTCAAATTTTCTGCCTCCCACATCATTATTGTTGGCTTTTACTTTGTTCATTACGTCCATGAGGGAAACATTGTAGTACTGCAGTTTCACCGGGTCCACCACTAATTGATATTGTTTTTCAAATCCACCAAAGGAAGCTACTTCGGCAACACCTGGCACTGTTTGCAAAGCAAACTTGATGTACCAGTCCTGCAAAGCTCTTTGTTCCCCCAAATCCATTTTAGGGGCGTTCAAATGATACCAATATATATGACCCACACCGGTTCCGTCCGGACCAAGCGCCGGCGTTATACCCTGTGGTAATAAACGCTGGGCATAATTCAATCGTTCCAAAACCCTCGTTCTTGCCCAATACACATCCACGTTGTCTTCAAAAATCACATATACAAAACTCATCCCGAACATGGATGTACCTCTTATGTTCTTGATTTTTGGAATGCCCTGCAGGTTGCTGACCAAAGGGTACGTAACCTGGTCTTCCATTACCTGTGGACTGCGGCCCATCCATTCTGTAAAAACTATCACCTGGTTCTCACTCAAATCGGGAATGGCATCAATAGGGTTTTGCCTGATGGAGTAAAGTCCCCATGCAAACAACCCCGCTGCAACCAGGAGAACAATAAACCTGTTGCGTAATGCCAGTTCAATTAATTTTCGAACCATAGAAATAGTATAACGAAAACCGAAAGTTTAATTTTAAAAAAGTGAACCGCCAACAATGCATCATTGACCATCCACTATACAGGGTTTGCCCATTGCTTATTTAATCACTTCTTCCACTGTACCGCAAGTTGGCATCTGCGCACCCAGGTAAGGGTTCTTTATTTCTTTCACTTCACTTAACCACATGGCACCTTTTTTCTCATTATACATCGGGCAATGGTCATGGTATAAAGCCCTGGCACTCCCAAAAGCCTTTACTAAATCGTAGACATCCTCACTCATCATGGAAAAGTGTTCCCGTTCATGACTGACTTTATCACCGTTTTTACCAATATGTTCAGCATGTTCTTTCAGGTCATCTTCGATTTCATCATACACTTTCTTTTGGTCTGCCGTTAAGAGGGATTTATCCAGTCTATTGATAACTCCTTCCATTGATTTTGCGCCAGTGGCAGCTTCATTGCCATTATCATTGGCCAGTGCATTTTTTATATGCAGGTAATGATCGACTATTTCTTTAAAGGAAGCAGCAGCCTTCGCATCTATGTTGGTGTAGGTTACCGTTACGGCTTTCAAATCCTTATCGCCAGTTGTCATGGCATGCTGAGTAGTGTCTTTACTCATATTGTTCATATCATGCCCGTCATGTTCTTTATTACTTCCGCTATTGTTACAGGCGGAAAATAAGATGGCAGTAATAGCTAATACACCGAAGAATATACTTTTCATTACTTCTTAATTTTTGTTATTCTTAATGTTGATGTGCATCCTGGTCGCCTTTTTTTTCCACTAAATCCATGTTGCATTTGGGACATTTACCTGGTTTATCCATTACCACATCAGGATGCATCGTGCAGGTATACATTTTCATTACTTCCATTTTCATTTTCTCTTTTGGAGAAAGGGCCAATGAGGTGCCGCATTTTGAGCAGTTACCCGGTTTATCGCTTTTTACATCAGGATGGTTAGGGCAGGCATACACCATTTCTGTCTTTTTCAATTCCATTCCGCATTTGGGGCATTTGCCCGACTTGTCAGCAACTACATCCGGGTGCATTGTGCAAGTGTACATTCCAACCTCTTTCATTTTCATCTTTTCTTTCGGAGACAGGTTTAATTTGCTTCCACAAATCGGGCAAGTCCCGGGCTTACCACTTTTTTGATCGGGGTGCATCGGGCAGATATAGGCGTTCATCTCATTCATTTTCATCTGCTCTTTTGTTGATTTGGATTTGACCAGGTCCATACCGCATTTTGAACATTTACCCGGCTTGTCCATCACCATATCGGGATGCATCGGGCAACTGTATGCTACTTTTTCCGACTTGTGCTTATGATCTTTTATTTTTTGCATTGCCGAATCCTGGGCAAAAAGAGAAACAGACGAGATGGTTAAAGCTACCATCAATAGCATTTTTAGTGATTTCATTGTTAATAGTATTTATTTGTTTACAAATAGAATAAAAGGCAGGGAACATAACTTATAGAAATGCCAACTGCCCGACAGGTATTTATCGGGTCATTAAAAGAAAATAAAATCTAAATACGGAATACGCAATTGCGGATATGCAAACATCCTATTCCACTTCGGGATGGGTCATAATCAAATGGCCTTTCTGTTGCAATGGGGGTAAAATAAGTGGCAGGTAATTCAAAAAAGGTGGATGGATGCGCAACGGCTATTATCGGTGTAAGGGCAAAAACTGAATTTGTGGTTTTCTGATCTGAATCATTTTTCAGGAATTTATGCTCGTCCTTGCAGCAACCATTGTCTTTTTCACCTGCTTTCTCCATGCCACATCCGCCGCAGGTTTTAGACTTATTTTCTCCAAAGTCCCAACCAGCCAGCTTACCCATGCAGTAATGCAGATGCACTACAGCACCACTTGAAGTGGTGATATACAACAATGCTACTATGCCTATAAGAAATTTTTTCACTCTTTTTAAGATATAAGGTATTCTTCTCAATACACTATATTCTATATTTTGAATCTTGCGTACTATTGCAATTGACAAATAACATGCCTCAATAATCATGACACAGATCATTCTACCTTATGATTTCTATTATTCGCAGGGTATCACAAGGTATTTACTTACAACAATCTTTTTTTACGAATAAAAACAGTCCCGGCAACTTTAGTAAAAACCTTTCGTATGGCTTGTAAGGTGGTCATTTTATAACAGTTCTACGATCATTATCCCGCTCATGTAATCATCAAGGAGTCTTCAATCCTGTAATTATTACAAATACAAACTACAGCGGATTTTCGTCTCAATTGTTACACAATTCTGTGTTTTTGTTACAAGATTTTTGGATAGGCTATAAAGCAAGGACTTTTGCATGGATTTGCTTTTCATTTTCCCAAACACAAATGAACTGCTCACTATCAAGAGTTTTTAACAAGGGCAAACTTCCTTTGCCAATATTAATTTTCACTCCATCGGGTTTCATAATCATTACATTCCCTTCTTCAGTCCAGGCATAAATATTTTTGTTTTGGATAGTTTCCATTGAGGCGTTTCTTCCTTCACCAATTTCCTTTTCCGGCAAACCGGGAGAGAAAGTATAGATTTTGCCCTCCCTGCGCCATACGGTTTCAGGATTTCCCGTTTTGTCAATAACGAGGCCACCGCCATCCATGGGGCATCCATTTAATTTCCAGCTTCCATTACCAAGCTTTTGCGCCTTTCCGAAAGACATTCCGCCAGAAGAGGATTTTATTAAGTACATGTCCCGGTTCCCATTCAGCCAGTTGCGAAACATAACATATACCTTCTCACCCCGGATAGCTACTGAAGGTTTGCAACATTCACAAACAGTGTTATCCGGGGATGCATATACCAAAATATTTTTACTCCAGGTCTTTCCACCATCCACCGATTTAGCGCCATATACATTTTGACCTTTTGGTTTTTTTATGCCCAGCCAAACCGCATAGGTGTTTGAACCATCTGCATCCATGGCCATCAAACCTTCTTTAGCTGTTTCGTCAACATCATTTATTTTAACTGCCTCCGACCATTTTCCTGAGATTTCCTTCTTATAGGAAAAAATATTCCCCTTTTTATTGCAGGCTGTTATAAGTAATCCATTAGATGTAGCTACTATCTGCGGACCCCGCATGGCATAGTCGAACAACTCAGGTAAAATAGCAACTAATGAAGGCAATCCAAATGAGATTCCATCTTTGGAAGAAATATACATGATGCTATCCCCGGTGCCGTAAACGACATGGATGGTATTGCTTTTGTCTCTGTCGATACAAGGCATCTGGCCTTTAGCAATAATAACATCATTACCTTCCGTATTTTGATTATACGCGATCAAAAAAAGAAATAAAGAAAATACACACAGGCTGATACTTTTCATAACAATGATTTGAATGCGGTGATATACTGAATGCTTAAGTCGACTTCTTTTGTTCCCTCATCAAAAGCCATGGTTACTATTTCAAGATTGCGACGACGGACCATAACTTTATACGTGGATCTATCGCTTTTTCTTTTTCAACGCATTTAAAAATGTTCGCTCAAAGCTTATCAGCCAGCTGCTCTCTGTCATTCGGATCATATCACCTTTTAATTGAAAGCGGTAACCAATATTCAGCTTTGCGTTGCTATTAAAAATAAGCTGAATGGCGGGAGCAAGATCAATATAATAAGCTTTGCGATCCAGTGATTGCTGGGCCAATACCTCCGTATAAATATTCAGGTTGGTCTGCTTATAATCCGTGTATTGAAAAGGCAACACCAAATACCCGGCTGACAACGAATAACTCATCGCCTGGTATATACGGGAGGGAATATAAAGCACTTTGTTGTTTCTCGATTTATCCAGCACTTGTATATGACTCACAGTTCCTGACAGAGCCAGTTTATTCCATAGCTGTGTGGCTATAATTCCTAGTTGTACGCCGCTTCTGTCGCCCTGCAAGCCTATCTCATCATAATGAAAAGGGCTGCGGGTATAAGATGCATCGGCGAAAGCCGCCATCCGGAAATGCGAATGCAATTCATCATTGGAAAGAAAGCGATACTTATTATAGAGATAAAAAGATTCTCCCCTGAAATTATTGGTATGCATATTAGCAAATGTTCCACCCACATGCATCATCCATTTCTTATTGATGCCAAACATCAACTCTGGAGTATACCGTTGCATAAAACGATTTACTGATCCCTGGTTCTTACCGATAAAATTGCCGCTAAATTTTGTACTTAATGAATGGGCCGGCATATTCGATGCCGGTTCGGTATAGACATATAGCTCCTGCCCTTTCGCCAGCAAACTGCAAAAGAGGAAACCTAATAGAATATTTTTTTTCATGATTAAAAATGGATCACTCCTGCAACAGGTTCTTTATAGCCGTCTCCAGTTTTTTTTCTTCGGGATCTATCACTACTACATCGCCTTTTTTATTGATCAAAAAAGTAGTTGGCAACACTTCAATATTCCAGTTGACAGCAGATTGTGCGCCCCAGCTCCTGGGATCATTTACCTGCAACCAGGTGATCCTGTCTTTCTCGACAGCTTTTACCCAATCCCTTTTTTCATCATCCACTGATACGCTGTATATTTCAAAACCCTGTGCCTTGAATTTATCATAGATCTTCACCAATTTTTTATTGGCCGCACGACAGGGCATACACCAGCTTGCCCAAAAATCCAATAGCACCACTTTACCTTTTAAGGAAGCCAGTGCGATGGAGTCGCCTTTGGCGTCAGGAAGATTGATATGCAATCTTGGATCGGTTATATTCGGTACTTGCTGCTGCGCATGGGAAAAAATACCAGCGAACAGCAGAACTATTACAGGAATTATTTTTTTTGAGTTCATCAGATAATAACGGTTTTCTACACTTTATATTTTGACTTTTGCTTGAAAATTAAGAGTTGAGTGTTAGGCATTTACCTGTGGAAACAAAAAAAACAATACTCAACTCTTAATTATTAATACTGTCAGCCCGAACATCAGATTGTCACATGGTACACCCTTGCATCCGCAGCAATACCATCTTTTATACAGCAGGCCGCTGCTTTACCGGTTTGCACGCAACTCATCTTAGTAGTGCTGCTAAACTTTTTAAACTGTTTGGTAGTAAGAAAATTCTTATCCACCACCATGATAGTTTGCTCCCCGTTCAGCACCTGCTCACTGACATTCAGAAAATGAAATACTTCCTTGCCTATTTCTATATGCTTGTCATTTTCAATTTTCAGTTCCTGGAAATTTCCTGTCATCTTCAGATTGCCAACGGAAAAACCCGCATCTTCTACCGCTTTTCTCAATGCATCAATCTCTACTTCCTGTCCCTGTTTGAATACTATGTTGAACGCGGAATTTTTAATATCCGATTTTACCGATTCAACAAAGGGTACCTGCATCAGCGCTTTATTAATAGCATTGCTGCACATAGCGCAGGTAAGACCGGTTGCCTGCAGCGAAGCTTTGGTAAATTGTGCCTGCGAAGAAATAACACTGAATACCATCATCGCTATAAAAAATACTTTTTTCATTTTCTTTTATTTTATAGTGACTAATGTGAATGCGAGTCTTTGCAGCAATCTTTACCATCATGGCCTTCTTTAGTGCATTTTCCATCTTTGCAGCAATCCATTTTAGAATCATCTTTTTTACAACAATCTTTACCGTCATGCCCTGGTTTACTGCATTTACCATCTTTACAGCAATCCATCTTTTGCTCTTCGTTTGAAGCACCCGTTCTTTCATACTGGCAACAGTTATGCAACTTGCTATATGCTTCATCAGTAGTTTTTACATCACGGGTATCATAACCCGCTGCAGCAACCGCCTGCTGAATTTTCGCCGTATTAGTAGACGAACTGTTGTATTTAACGGTAAGTATTTTTGCATTCACATCCCATTTTGCATCAGCAGCACCAGCATTTTTGGCGGCCTTTTCAATGGTGCTTTTACACATACCGCAGTTGCCGGATACGGGGATCGTTTCTGTTGAAGTTTTTTGTGCGAAAGAAACGATGGTCAAAGCCATCATTACCGAAAGGAGAGAAAATATTTTAAGCGTTTGCATATTAACTAATTTAAAGAATTAAAAATAAAATTGAAATCAGGTACCTGAAGACTGAAGTCAGAAAACAAACAATCTTAAGCATGTTGTATTTTGACACACAGAATTCTGTTCCTAAGAGCCCGCAGCTAAAAGCTCATGGCTTCTTATTTATCTCAAATTCTGAAAACGCTATTCTGCAGGTAGATATCCTGCGCTGATAGTAAAGGGGGAGAGTGACTTTGATAATGCCCCGTTACAGGAACATTATAAAAAGAAGCAACGATAAAATCGGATACCTCGCAAACAAGAGCTTCAATCGCAGGTAGATTGAAGGAAACAGAAGCTGTCAGTTTCTGATCATCATCCATTTTCACGATCCTGATGTCGTCGTGGCAGCAACCATTAGAATCATCCGTATTCATTCCACATTTGCCGCACTGTTTACTTTCGCCGGTAAAAAGTTCGGCAGAAGTCAGCCTGTTCATACAATAGTGAAGATTTACCACAATCCCTGTACTGACGGCCAGGTAACAAATCAACAATATGGGAACTATTATCTTTTTCATGAACAAAACAAAGATAAACGCAATAATGGATAATTAAAATGACATTTATACTAAACAGGGAATTTCTCAATCAGTTAACAAAACTCCAGTATACACCCAACCTGATCTGTAAACCCGGGTACGCATAACCCGGAGCCGCGAAATTGTTTCTCGTAAACCCAAACACGCCGTTGTCAACCTGCGCAGTATTCAGGTTTTCAGCCCTTATATAGAGCTTGAATGATTTGATCCGGAAATGCAGGTATCCCGCGATATCAGGCATACGATTGTTGATCTGGAGACTATCCTGGTAGTAAAATTGACCCAACACAGGAGAATAAGCATCAGCTTTGTATGGCGTATGATATCTTATCTCTGCGCCAAATGCGATGTCGAGGTTTTTGAGTCCCAGCTTTCCTTCATAACCGATCCGGTTGCGGGTGAAGATCAACGGCGTATTCACCGGGGCGTTCCCTATTGCTTTTTGAAAATAAACATCGGCATGCCAGTTCCATCGCTTACCCAGTTTCACGGTTTTTTGCAAAGCGATCTGTAAAAAATTGAACAAAGTACCTTCCTGTTGCAACTGGTAATATTTTTCGAGATAGGTATAATTGGTTAACAGGTAGTAATGCCCTGATAATTTCAAACGAAGAGAAGGCTGTGATAAGGAAGCGAATAAATGAATAGTGTTTTCTTTCTTAAAATCAGTACCGGTTTTCAACAAATAAAAATCGCTGCGGGCGTCATAAATAAAAGAAGGTGTCCGGTTCACATTTTCAAAAGCCACCTGGGCATAGCCCATCCTTTTACCTACAAAACGCTGCAGGCTGGCGTATGCATAATAATCTCCCGCATTCAACCCGGTGAAATATAATTTTCCATTGGCCTGCATATCCCATTTCTGGTTGCGGGTACGGTTGCGGTATTCAGCGTGACCAAAAACATTAAATAACTTCCGGCTCCCTTTGATATTTTCTAATGATATATTTTGCAAGGCCGCACCTACTTTAAAAAACTGGTGCAGGTTTTTAGCATCAGGGAATTGATAAATAGAAAAATCGTTGATCATCTCTTTCCATTGATCTCTCAACAGAAAGGTATCAGTAGAACTTTTCAGAGCAGTATCATAATTGGTTTGATAGTAATTGGAATCACCCACATAATCCCTGAATTCATATTTACGGCTGCTATATTGCAAAGTATGTTCAAAGCGGAGACGCGGAAAAAATAAAGGCACCACCGTAGAATCAGTGACAATAGAATCTTTCTTTCCAAAATCATATTGCTGGCGAAGTAAGAAAGTGAACTCGCTGTATCGGTTACCAGTTCCGACATCCGTACTGAAAAAACTTCTGGAGTCAGACTGGTCTCCGCCCAGTTTAGTGGAGATATTGAAACGGTCTTTAAAATCTGGATCAGCTAACGAAGAATCCTCTATACCGCCATTTTCACCGGATTGCAATTTATTTCCCAGCAAAATAATATAAGCATTGTATCGCTTGTTGATCGACTCATACCTGGATGTCAGCAAATAATTATTGTGATTGGTTTTTTGGTTCTTAAAAAAACCGGGTGCATTGATCAGGCGGTATTGAAAGGCGAAATTGAAATTGGGCTTTACATTCTGGGTATGCATCAGCTCGATCACCTGTTCCGACCGGCTGGCCAGCATATAATTCAGTTCGGAATAAGGCCTGGTAGTATTAAAAAACCTCGCTTTCTCTATCGTCCATTTGTAGGTATCAAAAGCATGAAAGCCCGGATCCCAACCCGGTTGCATCATGGGTGAAAATAAAATAGAGCGGGAAGCATTTCCATTGTTGCCCAGGTAAATGTTGGTAGCTGGTATGGGAAACCGGCGGGTAAAATCATCAATAGATGAATCCAGCATATAATTACGAGTGGAATCAAGATAACGGAACCGGACTGTGATAGAATCTTCGTTTTTGTCCCTGCGTTTTAAGCTATCTGTATTGGCGCCCCCAGCCATCTTTCCCCCCATTTGTCTGAGTCTCCCGCCTCCCTGTTGTATAATGTTACGCTGAGAAAACGCATCCAGTGAAATAATAAGCAGCGCGGTCAATAACAGGTATGTGATCTTTTTCGCCAGGGTGGGTAAGTTTATAAGTTCAGTAGTTTACATGTCATCTGATGCAAAAATGCATTCTTTATTTTAATGCAACCAGATCCATTCAATACGCCTTTCATAGAAATTATTGCAAATTAAGATGACCAAAACAGATTACGCTATTAAAAATGTTAAAGGCTGTTTCTTATTTATCTACTGTAATAAGGCAGGCTTATATCGCAGCTATCAATTCTTTAAACAATAAAGCCAGTTTAGGCTCGGCTTCTTTGGCTGCCTGCAACACTTCTTCATGCGTAATAATATTATCATCGGCCCGTATGCCCAGGTCGGTGACCACACTTATCGCAACTACACTCATGCCCATGTGGTTGGCGACAATATTTTCCTGCACGGTACTCATCCCTACCACATCCGCTCCGATTACATGTATCAATTGGTATTCGGCACGGGTCTCGAATGTTGGGCCTGTTACCGATACATAGACCCCTTCTTTTATGTCGATATTATTGGCGGCAGCTATAGCTTTTACTTTTTGAATCAAAGATCTTTTATAAGGCTCACTCATATCGGGGAAACGTGGACCGAATTCGTCAATATTTTTACCAATAAGCGGGTTGGGTGTAAAGAAACTGATATGGTCTTTGATGATCATAATATCTCCCACCTTATAAGTCGTATTAACAGCTCCCGCCGCATTGGACAGCAGCAATGTTTCAACGCCTAACAATTTCATTACACGTATGGGAAATACCACATCCTGCGCTAAATAGCCTTCATAAAAATGAAACCTCCCGGCCATCGCCACCACTGTTTTACCACTGAGTTTGCCAAACACCAGTTTACCCTTATGCCCCTCTACCGTTGAAACCGGGAAATGGGGTATGTCTGCATAAGACACTTCTTTCTCCACTTCAATTTCATCAATAAAATTGCCGAGGCCGCTACCCAACACAATGCCCACTGATGGTTTATTGGAATACTGCTCCTGTAAAAACTTTGCTGTCTCTTTGAGTTGATCTAATATATCAGTAGCCATGTTTGCTATTAAGGCAGCAAACGTAGCAAAAATAAGCGAAGGCAGAGGTCTGATGCAGGAGGTCAGAAATTTCCGACCTTTAAAAGATCTATTTTTTCTGACTTCTGACTTCTGACTTCTGACTTCTGACTTCTGACTTCTGACTTCTG
>JBDTUH010000019.1:0-154404 GCA_040007815.1 Chitinophagaceae bacterium | reverse complement strand
ATCAATACCCAATGAAGAAAAACTTTGCATAACGTTTCGGTATGCATAACCGTTTCCCAATGCTCCCGCTGTTTCATATTGCATACCATCGCCACCCACAATAGCATCAAAAAAAGAAAATGCATCCATATTCTGGACGACCTCGTATTCTTTTCCCACCACACCTAATACTTGTTCTGTATCGGTGCGGATAGTGGCATAATAATCCGGTACGGCTATCCCGGGTATTTTTATTTCCGTTTCTTCGTTAGCCGCTTCATTTTCGTTGTCGTAGGTAAATAAATTTCTTTTTTCTACCGTGTAGTCAAGCCCGGCATGTTTAATAGCTTCCGCACTGGTAGGATAGTCCTGTACTATTTGCCCCAGCCCATGCCATGCTTTTTCCCTGACGCTGAAAAAACTGTGTTTACCTGTTTTACTGTTTTGATTAAGATTGTGTGCCATACATGATTAAGTTTTAATGATAAAAAAATTGTTTTGTAAAAGAAAAAATGGAAAAAAAGAAAGCACTGACAGCAGCGACCGGGAAACGGCCAAAAGGAATGCGGAATAAAGGAGGGACAGGTGAGTGGGCTGGTGTTTATGCCGAACCGTTTTGGCGGTATGCAATTATCTGCAGTAATACCGGTCGCTATCTTCGCTTTCGCTTTTGGCCATTTGTTTTACAAAGCAAGGTTGGCAGGGCGTTGAAAAAGTTGATAGTTGATCCCGCTCCGCAGGGATGAACTATTCGATAGCTTTATCGGTGCAGTTGTCCGGGCTTATCGCCAACGGCGAAAAATAAGAACGGAGTACTGCACCGGTCTGTTAACAATAATGCGTGGAAAATGTCAGTGAAAGTGGTTGCCGGTTTTCATTGTCCGGGTATTGATTCCGCCAAAGCGGATTGAATACCCCAATCGCTTTACTTGCCGCAGTGATCCCGGTTTATTCGCCGGAGGCGGTTGCTGAATAAAACGGGATGACTGCGGCAGTCTGTTCAGATAATTAAAAAGCAGTATAAGTTTCCTCTTCAATTTCTCATCATTTAAATAATCCTTTTTGCATAATGAAAAGATGTATTTGTGTAATATCGTTTATCCATCTTCGCATTCAAACTATCTTGCCTTTGATAGGTTTTATATGGCTATGAGCTATCAAATTTGAGGAAGTTAGCCGGAGCATTTTCTTCCGGCTTCTTTTTGTCCGTTCAGAAAAATTTGGTGTATCAAATTCGCCGTTTGGTATAGCCAATAGTCGTATTCGGATACTATATTTCTTTTAGCCATCTACCGCTATTAGTTTCGCATTTTTAATAATCAAACCATTCTATTATTTATGAAGAAAGTTATTTTAGTCGCGGTTATTTTAGTTGCGGGAATTATCAGCGCTAATGCGCAAACGGAAAAAAAGACGGTATTGTTAGGTGGTAACCTTTCGTTCCAGACATCTGATGGAGCCAGTTATTTCACCGCTTCTCCCAATGTTGGCTATTTTGTTGCTAACAACCTCGCTGTTGGTGCAAGATTAAATTTGTTTACCGGAGAGGGCAATACTGCCTGGGCCGTAGGACCATTTGTACGTGGCTATTTTGCAGGATCTGACAAAGGAAAATTCTTTGCCGAAGCGAGTGGCAATGTCGGTGGTGCTGATGGCGTCGATACCGAAGTAGGTTTCGGTGCGGGAGCAGGTTATGCCATATTCTTAAACAAAAGTATAGCATTAGAGCTTGGTGCCAACTATACCAAAACAGGAAGCGCTGAAGGCATCTTTGGATTGGGAGTAGGTTTCCAGATTCATTTGAAAAAGTAAAAGATGTTTTGATCTATAAAAAAGGACTGCATTTATAAAATGCGGTCCTTTTTTAATTAACAACCTTGTATTTAGCTTTAAAAGTTATTGCGTTTCTTTTGTACTCTTTGCTTTAAAAAGACTGAATCCAATGGCAATTCCTAACCATGGATCCTTTTTATATAGAAATTCTTTTCCCATCTGGCCAGCCAGGAAATCGATACCGGTAAAAATCCCAAATTGAAAATTGTTTGTTTCAAATAAAATTCCTACGTGTCCTGTTAAAGCACTGGCATTAGTGGCCGACGTTGCATACCCTTTTGTTATGGAGCTATCTACCTGTATGGAAGAAACACTGATGCCACCCAGCAAATTAAGGCCATTCTCCTCGCTCCACTTGCGCTTATAGCCAATCGAAAAGCCCAGGGAAACATCACTGGATATTAAAAAATCCTTATTATATATACCATCTGTTTTTTTCTTGCTTCCAAACCTTGCTTTAATAGGAAGATTTACCAGCCCAACACTCAAACTATTCTTCTTTAATCGGGACTTACATTTTGTACTGAATGCTTCACGCGGTAAAAGAAAATAAATATCCGGATCATTAGTTTTAGTTGTTTTGGCGACATAAGCTGTATTGAAATACTTCTTATTAAAGGCGTCATCTTTTGGTTTTGAAAGAATAAAAATTACGTAGTCAGCGGCAGTAGAACTTACAATCGTAAATTGAATGTCCCTGGATATGATGACCTTGGTACCGGAACCGGAGCCGACCGCATCACATTTTTCAAGCTGTATGTTTTCCAGGAATTGGAAATATTTTCCAATATTCTCATCTCTTTGTGCAAAACTTGTTGCAGACACCAGTAAGATTGTAAACAAGCAGACATACTTTTTCATTTTGTTATGGTTTTTATTTTTATTTAAAAATATACGCTATCAATATTTCAGGAAAGCGTTTTTTCACCCCTCTGCGGACAGGTCTTTCCACGGACAGTTTAGAAATTGCAACCACAAAATTTAGGATGTATCATGAAAGAATAACCAGTATACATACCTGATTTTACGTGTTAAATACCTGTTTTTATTTTCGGAGTGTGTAAGGGATTTGGTTGGTAACGACTTTTCCACCGGTTGGTCCCCGTTCTTTACCTGCCTGTCTGCGTATACTGCATATTCGTGTAATAGCGTCATGCCTTTTCTAAATTCGTTTTACCTTAGCAGCGGTTTTTACACATCGCTATGGCGGTTTAAATTTTCAAGGGCTTGTTTACAGGCCCTTGAAAATTTATATGGTGATAAAAACGGAGGACGATAAAGTGTCACTGGTATGATAAATAGCCATTACAAGAAAAGCAAAGCGGCACCTGCATTTGAAAATATTTCCCCGGCACACACGACGTTTATTTTCCTTTTCATACTTTTAGTGCCTCACCAAAGGTTAAGGAATCTTGTCAAGCGATTCATCATACAGCGAAAGAGAACTGTTTCAGCAGATAGCTGCAGGCAGCGAGCCTGCATTTCGTATCATCTTTGACCGCTACAAACTCAAACTCTATTATTTTATTCAACATATTGTAAAATCCTCTTCAGAAACAGAAGAACTGCTACAGGATGTCTTTCTTCGTCTGTGGGTAAGCAGGGAGTCATTGGCCAACGTGGAAGCTCCGGCTACATACCTGTTTGTGTCCGCCCGTAACGGCGCTCTCAATCATATACAAAAGAAAGTCTCCGAACGGAAAATGATAAACCAGTTGACCAATGCTGCGCAGGAAGAGTATAATATTATAGAGGAAGAACTATCCTTTAAAGAAAGCAGGCAACTCGTGGAAGAAGCCATCAGTAAACTATCACCACAGCAGCAAAAAGTTTATCGCCTCAGCAAGGAGGCAGGACTAAGCCGTGATGAGATTGCCGCTCAATTGGGCATATCCCCCAATACCGTAAAGAACCACCTGGCCGACGCCATGCTGTCCATCCGTACCTATATGAAAGACCATAGTGAAATAATTCTGCTGATTTTATTAAGTAATGCATACGCAAATGTTATTGCTGAAATCCTTTCAAAATAAAGCCGCCTCAACTGTGCCCGCCGAAGTTTAAAAAGAATTTTTCAATCCAGGTAGTACATTTTTTCAGAACGCCACTCCTTATAGTATCGGTATGTCATCAAATCATTAATTAATAATACATGAGCGCCACACCTGACAGGTTAGAGCATCTGCTAAATAGCTACGCTGAAAAGCAGGCTACGGAAGTAGAAATGCAGGAGTTACTCAGCATGTTACAGGATGATTGGCAACGCATTCAGCTCATCCGGAATGAGCCGGAGGTAGATTGGGAAAAAATGTACCGGGAGATAAAGCAGGCGGCAGGCATAGTGCCCAACGAAAAAGCGAGAGTCATAAAAATAAATTTCCGCCGCATTGCTATCGCCGCCTCCATTATTCTGGCTGTCGGTATAAGCGCCTACTTCTTTATTTCGACAAGGAACGAGGAGAAATCTCCTCCCATAGCAACGACCACCCACGACGTAGAAGCGCCTAAGAATACCCGCGCCACTATTACACTGGCCGATGGCCGCATTATCGAGCTTGATAGCCTAACCAGCGGCAAACTGGCAACTCAAGGTAATGTCAACGTCACAAAAACAGCCGACGGGGAAATCATCTATAATGAATCTTCCAAAGCTCCCTCTCCTTTGGAGAGGGCGGGGGGTGAGGTCTCTTTCAACACCCTCACCAATCCCCGGGGCTCTAAAGTTATCGACATGACTTTAAGTGATGGTTCACATGTATGGCTCAACGCTGGTTCATCAATTACTTATCCAATCGCCTTTTTAAATAAAGAAAGAAAAGTTACCATAACAGGGGAAGCATATTTTGAGGTAGCGCACCTCAACCCCGGCCCTTCTCCACGGGTGGAGAAGAGGGGTGCAGCCACCCCTTTCATCGTAAAGAAAGGAGATATGGAAGTAGTTGTTTTGGGCACGCACTTTAATGTAAACGCCTACGACGATGAAGACGCCCTGCGGGTAACATTACTTGAAGGCTCCGTAAAAGTTTCTCAACAAGAGCAAGCTATAATTATAAAGCCTGGTGAACAAGCGGAATCCATTCATAATTCTAAATTCATAATTCATAATTCAATAGATATGGAACAGGTAATGGCGTGGAGGAATGGAAAATTTGATTTTGGCGAAAGCACCAATTTAAAGGATATCATGCGGCAGGTAGCCAGGTGGTATGATGTGGAAATAGCATACAGCAGCGCTGTGAATCAACAATTCTGGGGCAGTGTTTCCAGGCAGGAAAATGTATCCAAAGTGTTGGAAAAATTTGAGCTGACAGGCCGGGTGCATTTTAAAATTGAAGGAAGAAAAATCACAGTAATGCCTTAACCCTGTAAAAGAATTAGTTCTTATCGGTTGACCAAACAAAAAAGCCAGAAGTGCTTCTAACACCCTTGGCCGGAAGGTTCAGGTTAACCCAATTATAACAAATCCCGGAAGGACTGCTTATTGTTTAACCTAAACTAAATCAAAGTTATGGATTTAAAGGCTCTTTATTCCCGCATGCCTGCGGGGCTAACCAAAACCTGCCTGCCGGCGAGGCAGGCGCTGAGGATTTTGAATATCACAGCCATCATTCTGTTATCGGCCTGCCTTACGGCAAGTGCCAACGGGTTTTCCCAGATAACCCTGTCGGAAAAGAATGCACCCCTGCAAAAAGTGCTGAAGAAAATTCAGCAACAAAGCGGGTACGAATTTTTGTGCCCGCTGGACCTGTTGCAAAAGGCCGGTACTGTCTCGGTGGAATTGAAAAATGCCAGTATTGAAGAGGCGGTAAGGATTGTTTTGAACGGCAAGTCGCTGAGTTATGCCATCAGTGACAAAACAGTTGTCATTAAAGAGCAACCTGCCATCCCAAACGCTGTCACCCTGAGCGTAGTCGAAGGGCCACCCCCCATTGATATCTCCGGCAAAATACTCGACGAAAAAGGCACCCCCCTCCCCGGCGCTACCATAAAAGTAAAAGGCACCAACCTTATTACCACCAGCAATGCAGATGGCTCCTTTGTTTTAACCGGCGTGGATGAAAAAGCCGTGCTGGTAATCTCCTATGTAGGTTTTGAAACACAAACCCTGGCAGTAAAAAATAACACTGTTATTACCGTGAGCATGAAGAAAAATGACAGCCCGCTGGATGAAGTGCAGGTGATTGCGTATGGGACGACGACGAAGAGGTTAAATACGGGAAATGTAAGTACAGTAAAAGCAAAGGATATAGAAAAATCTCCTGTTTCAAATGTTCTCTTGGCTCTGGAGGGAAGAGTGCCGGGTATGGAAATTATACAGGCCAATGGATTGCCAGGAAGTGGTGTTACTGTGCGTATAAGAGGACAAAATAGCATTAACAATGGCAATGATCCGCTTTATATTATTGACGGCGTGCCTTATTTAAACCAGATGTTACCTGGACTTTTGGCAATTACAGGTACTTCTAGTTCTTCTGGTTCTAATGCTGCATATTCTTCAGGAAATCCTTTAAGTTATATCAATCCTGGCGATATAGAGTCAATAGATATATTAAAAGATGCGGATGCTACTGCTATATATGGTACACGTGGCGCAAATGGCGTTGTACTAATCACTACAAAAAAAGGAAAAGCCGGCCCAATGCGTGTGGATGTAAATGCACAACAAGGATGGGGTAAAGTAACCCGTTTTATTCCTTGGTTAAACACCCGCCAATATCTTGATATGCGGTATGAAGCTTATAGAAATGATGGCGTTAATATTTCAACTTTAACGCCAAGAGGTAATAATTATGATCTGACTTTATGGGATACGACCCGCTATACTGACTGGAATAAAGAGCTGATTGGCGGTACAGCACAGTATTCAAATATACAACTGTCCATGTATGGTGGCAGTAATAATGTGCAATATAGAGTGGGTTATAACTATAACAAACAAACCACTGTATTTCCAGGCAGTTTTGGAGATCCTAAAGGTTCCCTAAGTTTCAGTATTAACAGTAGCTCTAATAATAAAAAATTACAGTTTCAGTTTTCGGGTATTTACCAGGCTGATAAAAATGAATTGCCCAGCTACGATTTATCAGGATTCACTAATCTGTCACCCAATGCCCCCGCATTACACAATCAGGATGGTACACTGAACTGGGCACCTAATCCGACTACTGGATATGAAACATGGAATAATCCATTAGCTGCGTTGAATGCGAAATATAAAAGACAAGTAAATAACCTGGTAACGAATGCTATGATCAGTTACCAATTATTACCTGGTTTGGAAATTAAAACCAGTGTTGGATTTACCAATACTTTGTCCAATGAAGTTATGACATCTCCCAGAAGTGCAGTAGGACCTTCGTGGGGGAATTTTTATGAACGTTCATCAGGTTTTTCTACTGCGCAAAATGACAGCTGGATTATCGAGCCTCAATTGAGTTATAGCACACATATCGCAGGAGGGGAGCTCAGCGCCCTGGCAGGTACTACTATTCAGCAAAATAACAGCAAAGGACAAACTATAATAGCCAAGGGTTTTAACAGTGACCTAGTATTGGAAGATGCTAAGGCGGCTAGTTCTGTTCAAGTAGAGTCTTCACTTGATGCGTTATATAGATATAACGCTATTTTTGGGCGGGTAAGCTATAATTGGGGAAATAAATATCTGTTAAATCTAACCGCCCGCCGGGATGGCACCAGTCGTTTTGGACCCGATAAACAATTTGCTAATTTTGGGGCCGCAGGACTGGCCTGGGTTTTCTCCAAAGAAAATTTTATAGAAAAAAATATACCCTTTCTTAGTTTTGGTAAACTTAGGGCCAGCTACGGTACTACTGGGAGTGATCAGATAGGAGACTATCAATTCCTGAATTTGTATCGTTATGAGAATTACACCCTACCCTACCAAAATAGCCTTTCATTAGTTTTGGAGGGTTTGTTTAATCCAAATCTGGCCTGGGAGTCAACAAAAAAACTGGAAACTGCATTAGAATTAGGTTTTTGGCAGGATAAAGTAAACCTAAGCGTCAGTTTTTATCGTAATCGATCATCCAATCAGTTAGGAAATTACCAGTTACCCTTAAATACCGGGGCAAATAATGTCACATCCAACCTGGATGCCTCGGTACAAAATACCGGTTGGGAATTTATTTTGAATACTACCAATATTCAGTCGAAAGCTATTCGCTGGACCAGTTCGGTAAATCTTAGCATCCCTCGGAATAAATTGGTTTCCTTAAGTCCCGGTGCTGCTTATTTTGACAAGCGATTGGTGGGGCAATCATTATTCACTCAGTTTGTGTATAGTTTTTCAGGTGTTGATCCGGCTACCGGGCAATACCAGTTTTACGATGATAAAGGAGGCACTACTTTTAGACCGGATACGGCTTACGATCCCATCACATCAATGCCGACTTACCAACATCCTATATATACTGGTGTACAACTCTTCGGCGGATTGCAAAATAGCATTTCCTGGAAAGGGTTTCTGTTAGATTTTTTATTTCAATTTGAAAAGCGATTAGGAAAGACTAATCAAAGTGGCAGGTACCCTGGATATTTTTCTTCTTCCATTCAAAACCAACCTGTTACTGTTTTGAATCGCTGGCGAAAACCAGGGGATGCCGCGCCTATACAGCGCTTTAATCAAAACTTTAGTATTTATAATTCAACCAATTTTTTAAATAGTAGTGATGCAGCATGGGTGGATGCCTCCTATATTCGGCTGAAAAATGTATCGCTTTCCTGGCAACTGCCTGCAACATGGCGACAAAAAATGCACCTGCAAAATGCCCGAATTTATACCCAGGCACAAAACCTTTTAACTTTTACAAAGTATAAAGGATCTGACCCGGAAACCCGTAGTCTTATTTCCCTGCCTCCATTACAAATAATTACTGTTGGTGTACAGGTGACCTTTTAATACGGAAATTTTAACGTGAAAGTTTTTAAAATAAAAACGAAAAATGAAGCTCAGATACAATAATTCTAAAAATTGTGACCATCCAAAGTATAACTACCAATACATGATTATCCTTTTAATCCCATTCATAATGGTTCAGGCATCTTGTAAAAAATGGGTTGAAATCGATGCTCCTATCACTTCTTTGACTGCTAAAAATGTTTATACTGATAATGCAACCGCTGTAGCAGTGTTAACTGGAATTTATGCTACAATGGGTAGCGGGAATTCTAATTATACAGGATTAAATGGTATTTCCCTGCGTACGGGGTTATCCGGCGACGAATTAACGCTTTGGAGCGGCGGTTTTGATGGGGGCGATCTCCACCAATTGTATCAAAACAATTTATTAGCGCAAAAACCAATTGGGATAAATCCTTGGCAAGAATATTATCAACGACTGTTAACGATCAATTCTGCAGTAGAAGGGTTAGAATCGTCCACTGCACTAAACCCTGCTGTAAAAAAACAATTATTAGGCGAAGCCCGGTTTTTGCGTGCTTTTTTTCATTTTTATTTGGTGAACTTTTATGGAGACGTGCCGCTGGCTATGACCAGCGACTGGCGTATTAATGCGGTGGCTCATAAAACGCCAAAGGATGATGTGTATAAACAAATAATTACAGATTTGAAAGAAGCGCAAAACCTGCTAAGTGATAAATATGTTCAAAGTGATGCAATGACTGTTTCTTCCAGTGGTAGTGAAGAAAGGGTGCGGCCCACGAAAGGAGCTGCAACCGCTCTGTTAGCGAGAGTCTATTTATATACAAAGGACTGGGCTAATGCGGATGCTCAGTCTACGGCGGTAATTAATAACAATACATTATATGGCTTAAATAGTTTAGAAGCTGCTTTTACCAAAAATAATCGGGAAGCCATTTGGCAGATCCAATATGTAAATACTGATTGGGGAACTGAAGGCTATCATTTTATTTTAACAGAAGATCCAGGTTACGAACGTCCTACCTATTTGAGTTCATTTTTGTTAGATGCTTTTGAGCCGGGGGATAACCGAAAAACTAATTGGGTAGGTAGTTTTGATAATGGTGTTACAACGTATTACTACCCTAATAAATACAAAGCGCAATACGATCCTAATAATACAGAATATTTTATGGTATTGCGGTTGGCGGAGCAATATTTAATAAGGGCGGAAGCAAAAGCACAACTAAATAAAATAAGTGATGCGCAAGCAGATTTAAATGCGATTCGTAATCGTGCCGGACTCCCAAATACAACTGCAAACGATAAGCTATTATTGCTGACTGTCATTCTTCGAGAACGGCAGGTTGAACTGTTCACCGAATGGGGGCACAGATGGTTCGACTTAAAAAGAACAGCCAATATAGATACAGTTATGTCAATTATGTATCCAACAAAAAACTCCGGAGGCACCTGGAATACAAGCTGGCAATTGTATCCGTTATCTTCTGAGGACATTCGACTCAATTCTAATCTTGCTCCTAATAACCCCGGTTACTGATACATTTAGCAACACACAAACTAAATCATAAAACTATGAAAACATCAATATTGTTGATGATAATCTGTACACCGTTGATGATGCAGGCGCAGGAAGAGGAAGGTATTCACTTTGAGAAAAGGATGACTTGGGATCAGATAAAAGAAAAGGCGAAAGAGGAGAATAAATACATTTTTATTGATTGCTATGCCACTTGGTGCGCCCCTTGCAAACTAATGGAAAGAGATATTTTTCCATTAGAAAAGGTAGGAAAATTGTATAATGAAAAATTTGTTTCTATAAAAGTACAGGCTGATCGTACCGAGAAAGATAATGGAACAATAAAAAGCTGGTACAATGTTGCAGAAAAAATAACCACTCAATACAAAGTAAGTGCTTATCCAACATTTTTATATCTCACACCCGAAGGGAAATTGATGCATCGTGCTAGTGGCGCTTTCGATATAGAACAATTTATGACATTGGCTAACGATGCCATAGAACAAAAAGGTTATGCATCGCTGGTAGAGAGATTCACAAAAGGCGAATATAGAAATCTGGATTTAAAGGAATTGGTGAACAGTGCCAAATATGCTGGCAACGATAGCCTGGCAAAAGCTATTGCTACGGTGTATGTGCAAACCACCGATATAAAGGAATTGATCAAACAGGATAATATGGTTTTATTATTTGAGTTGGGGCAAAATGATAAAGCATGGGCGCAGCAGGTTTGTATGCCAAAGATCAGAGAGTTATCAATTGATCAATTAGCTAACCCAGTCGCCATCCGGTTTCTATTGTATGCAGCTAAGAATAAGACGCTGGCCAGTCAGGTTACAGATCAGTGGATTAGTTCTATGACTGATGAGGCGTTATTTACAAAGGACACCCTGCAATACCTGGCATCTTTCATGGGCTATTCAACAGATAAAAGTTTCGCATTATTCCAAAGAAATGCTAAACGTATTAATAAAATTATAGGGGAAAAGAACTGGGTACAGGGGCCTATAGATGCCATTATTATTAACGAAGAGTTTTATGAACCGGTATATTATCCTGCCGCCAAATTGATTCAGGATGGAAGGAAGGTCTCTGCACTGACGGAACCAGACTGGAAAAAGCTGCAGGCTACTATTACTACCAAATACAGCGCTGCCTGTGCCCGGCGATTACAGTTTAGTCCTAAAATGTATTGGAATAAACTGGTAGGCAATAAAAAGGGATATATAAAAAACCTGTTGGCAGAAATAGATAGAACGGGAGGGTGGAAGTTGAATGGAATGGCCTTAAATAATAGTGCTATGGAAGTTTTCAGGTACAGCACGAGTAAGAAAGAGTTAGAAAAAGCAGCCGGCTGGATGAGAAAATATTTTGAAAAAAATCCGAAAGAAATAAAAACAAATGCAGGAGCCATAGACACCTATGCAATATTGTTATATAAGGCAGGTAAGGTTAAAGAAGGCATTGCATGGGAACAGAAAGCTGCAATAATAGATCCGGGAGAAAGGGAGATTGCCAGTAATCTATCCAACATGAAAAAAGGGCTACCCATTTGGCCAGATGGATATAATGTTATTAAATAGTGTATTTTTTCTATTTAAATCAAAAAAGTCTTAAGAAATAATAGCCAATCTGAAATACGAGTACAATATTATTATAAATTATATGGTTGACGCAACTCATAAAAAATTGAAAGATATAAAAATGAAATATTTCTTTTTGTTTTTTTCTCTGAATATAACCGTGTTCCCAGCCTTAGCTCAGAAGAAAATAATCGACAGTTCAGTATTTAATAAATGGCCTAGTTTACAAAATCCTGCTATCAGTAGCGATGGTAAATATGTAGTGTATACCATTGATAAAATGCCACTGGATAATTACACGCTGGTAATACAGGCTGCGGATAATAAATGGAAAAAAGAAATTGTCGCCGGATCGGATGCGCATTTTACCCAAGATGGTCAAAAGTTAATATATAAATCAACGGGGGACAGTCTTTGTCTATGGCAATTGGGCACAGAGCGTTGTGAATACTATCCTCATGTGCATGCATACCAATTAGTGATGGTACAAAAAAAAGAATGGCTTGTATTACAAATATCTAACGAAGCTAAAGAGTTGCAGTTACGTGACCTTACCGGCAGCGGCACAAAATTATTTACTCATGTTAGTGATTATATATTTAGTAAGGATGGCAAGTCTCTACTATTGCAAACAGAAGAACAATACGGCGGGCAAACAAAAAACAGGGTTCAATGGATCAATTGGGAGAAAGGGGAGAGCCAGGTTTTATGGGAATCTGATAGTAGTTCCATGGGAAAAACCAGTGCCGGAAGTTTTGCATTTGATACCAAGGGAGAACAGGCTGTTTTTGTCCAGACCCAACTCCAAAATAGAAAAACAACAATTAGTATATGGTATTACAAAGTAGGGATGAAGCATGCTGAAGAAAAGGCAAATGCAAAAACGACTGGTATACTTGAAGGCGTGGAAATAGGAAGCGGCAAATTCAGTCGGGATGGTAAGCGCCTTTTTTTTGATCTAAGTAAACCTGCAATTCAGACCCGAGAGAGAACTAAGGTTATGGTGGATATCTGGAGTTATACAGATGATAAATTACAGGAGCAACAATTGCGGGAAGCAACAGCGCCAATAACTTATAAATGTGTTATTAATCTGGATAACAATCAAGCAATTTTGCTGCAAGCCGAAAACGAGCATTTGTATGATAGCGGCTCAGACTTAGACGATTATGCGCTGTTAACAACAACGCCCTGTTATGGGGAAGAAGCCAATTTGCGACTTTCCTGCCGGGTACCGCTTTATCTTGTAAATACCCGGGATGGCAGCCGACAATTGGTAAAAGATGGCTTGGTATATAGTGGAGTGAATGGAATTTCACCGGATGGAAAATATGTTCTGTGTTATGACCATATACACCAGGCTTATTTTAGTTATAAGATCAGTAGTGGCAAAACGATTAATATCAGCCAGAACATTCCTTTTTCTGTCTGTGACAAAGCACATGCAAGAGCTGGCCTACCTAGTCCTTATAATATTATTAATAACTGGTTACCTGGTAATAAGGGACTAATCATTTATGATGAATACGATATTTGGCAGATAGATCCAGTTGGTATACGTCCACCTATTTGCTTAACCAAGGGTTATGGACGAGCAAATGGTATTATTTTACGTATCACAGAAGAAGGTCGAGTAATAACGGAGTCGCAAGTAATGCTTACAGCTTTTAGGCCATCGGATAAAAGTAATGGATTTTTTCGGTTAGATTTGACCAAGCCTGTATTTCCAGAACTATTAACCATGGGTTCTTATTTGTACTACTGGCCGTATATAACTGGTCTTAGCCCACTAAAAGCAGTTAATGATAATACCTGGTTGGTACAAAGAATGAGCGCATCGGAAGCGCCGGATTATTTTGCTACCAGCAATTTTAAAACCTTTCAACGGTTAAGCAATGTACAGCCGCAAAAAGACTATAACTGGTTGACATCGGACCTACATGAGTGGACAATGTACGATGGCAAAAAATCCCAGGGTATTCTATACAAACCGGAAAACTTTGATCCCCATAAAAAATATCCGGTGATTTTTTATTTTTATCAAGAAAAATCTGATGAATTAAACATGTATTTAATACCAGAAGTAACAGGGAGTCATATAAATATTCCTCATTTTGTAAGCAATGGTTATCTGGTATTTGTACCTGATATACATTATACGATTGGAGAAGTTATGGAAAGTATATATAATTCAGTGGTCTCTGCCGCTCGTTATTTATTGAAATATCCCTGGATTGATTCTACTAAAATGGGTATGCAGGGGCACAGCTTTGGGGGATATGAAGTGAATGCCCTAATTACTAAAACCAATATGTTTGCAGCTGCGGCAGAAGCGGCAGGTCCTACTGACTTCGTGAGTGGTTATGGAAGCGTATTAAAAGCGGGTAATAGTAATCAGTTTCAATATGAGACGGGTCAAAATCGTATAAAAGCTACTTTGTGGCAAAAGCCGGATTTGTATGTTAAAAACTCTCCAATATTTTATGCAGATAAAGTCAATACACCTTTGCTTATAATGCATTGCAAAGAGGATGGCGCTGTGCCCTTTGAGCAAGGCTTGGAATGGTTTACTGGATTACGTCGATTAGGTAAACCTGCTTGGATGTTGCAATATGATGTGGGTGGGCATCAAATTGGAGGAAAGGAAGCAGAGGATTACACCATCCGGCTAATGCAATTTTTTGATCATTACCTGAAAGATGCACCAGCGCCAAAGTGGATGACACAAGGGATCACTGCAAAACTTAAAGGTATAGAGAGCCGCTATGAATTAGATTCATATGGAAGTTGTGGTAAGGATTGTAAGGTTTGTAAGGAGTGGAATGATAAATACAAAAAAGATCCTGTTTCAGTAACACAACAAGTTAAAGAAACAGAAGCCAGGCAATAGGCATGGGTGCGTTTAATGGTAACAGTTAGTTAGTGAACAACATTTAGTGTTAGTGCAGTCATGTGTGATGTCGTATAATTTAAAGGATTGGTTTTGCCTGCAAGAATTCCTGTTGCGAAATGCGCAATTGCATGTATGCAATTCAATATTGTTAGCCTTAAGCATACCCTTTGAGATAATTCATTAACTATTTAAAAGCTCCATATTGTGTTTGATTGCATCCCAATATTCCCTACCGTAATGAGCTAATATTTCCTCGCCTGCCGGGATGTTACAAATAGCCGCCAAATAGATCTTCCCTTTTTCTTTTACATACTGTGCATTGTTCTTAAAACCCTTTATACGGCTAAGTCCCTTTGCATCATTTACATAGCGTCCCAATACATCAGCATGGTTAACGGCATCTATTACATGCTTATGATTCACAAAAAAAAGATAAGGATTGTTTCCGCTTCTGTCCGCATTTTTCCAGCTTGTAATAGTGCCGGTGTATTCTAAAATGATAGTTCCTTTGGCAATGGGTTGAGTGGTAAATAGTCCGTTACCGGCTCCTGTTATGTTTGATTCTTTAATAATTAATTCGTTTTCCAAAAATGCCATGCTGCTGGTTGTATTGATAAAAATAATTTCAGCGAATGTAGCACAGATAGCGTAAACGTGAAAAGTTTAGGCTGTTCTCTTCGGGTTGGGCTTTTCATTTCAATCTTCCTCCCCCGTTCGGTGAAGTGTTCCTTGAATGTAATGTTGACGCAAGTCTCCTAATTTAATGAATCACCAAATTAAACGACCCGGACTTGTGGCAAAACTAAGCTATGATGAAGGGTCTATATAGCAGGTCACAAGTGGGGTCTTTTAAAGAAGAAAGTTTACAAAATCCGAACACTTGCGACAACGTTCTTGAGTGGGTGACGAGTTTAATGAATCACCAAACTAAAACGACCAGAACTTGTGGCAAAACTAGAAATGAAGGATTTATATAGTAGGTCACAAAGCCTGCCCCGGTGACTATCGGGGTGGGGTCGTTTAAAGAAGAAAGTTTGCAAAATTCGAACACTTGCGACAACGTTCTTGTGTAGGTGATAAGTGAGGTGGAGTTCTTTGAAAATTTGATTTTAACATCAACAAGGAAATTTGTAATTTCACCGCTTAAGCATGAAATAATGAAGATTGAAGCGGTAGATATTAAAAATATTTCAGGTAAGCAGGCCATTCAATTGCCCGATGATCTTAGGATCAACGACGATAAAGTGTATCTTAAGAAGATCGGCAATGTTATTTATATCATACCATTTCATGCACCCTGGCAAACTTTTTTCGATAGTCTTTCCTCTTTTTCTTCTGATTTTATGAGTGACAGAAACCAGCCTTCTCAACAAAGCCGTGATCTTTTTGAGTAATGGCCTGGATGCTTGATACCAATACCTGCATTTATCTGATAAAGCAAAAGCCTGTTTCTGTACTGGAAAAATTCAGAAGTATAGAACCAGGACAGATTGCACTTTCAGTAATTACCATTGCTGAATTGGAATATGGTGCAAGAAAAAGTGCGGCAGTTGAAAAGAATCTTGCGGCACTTCATCAATTCAGCATTCCTTTTGAGATATTGCCCTTTGATTATAATGCCACGGTAGAATATGGAATCATCAGAGCCGATCTGGAATCAAAGGGAACGCCGATTGGTTCAATGGACACATTGATAGCATCCCATGCAAAAAGCCTGAATTATATTTTAGTTACAAACAATGAAAAAGAATTCAGAAGAGTAAGTGGTTTGCAGGTGGAGAATTGGGTAATATGACAATCAAGCAGCTTAGTAAGTCTATTCTTCCCGTCATACGCATTGATGGCAAACTGGGAATTGGCAGTGAATGGTGAAAAACCTTATAATATTAACCCCTTACAATAACAAGTATATGAAGAAAGTAATAAGTGTAAAACCCCTTGAAGATTATATGCTTCTTATTGAATTTGATTCAAAAGAAGTTCGCCTGTTTGATGTAAAACCCTATTTAGAAAAAGGAATATTCCAGGAGTTAAAAGACGAAAATTATTTTAAACGTGTAACTACTAGTTTTGACAGCATTGCCTGGAAAAACGGGCAGGATTTTAGCCCTGAAACACTTTATATAAGAGGTATAGCGCAAGCTTAATGTAATAAAAGCATCAACATACCTGCCAACTATTTAATACAAATTGAAGCCAGTGTTGAGCTGGCTTTTGTTTACGCAATAGAGCAAAAGAAGCCAGGATCTCAAAATAGATTTGTTTCCGGTATGATTATTTTGATCAACTGTTTTAAATATCTTGCAACGTAAAAATCAAGAACTGATTTATCAATTTTATATTGAACTGCAAGTTAGCCAGCCGTTGGTATGGCGGCGGATCGTGATACCCGAAAATCATACCATGTATGATCTGCACATGGCAATACAGGGAGCCTTTGGCTGGGAAAATAGTCACCTCTTTCAGTTTTCAGAAAATGGTTTGGAAGACAAGACCTGTTATGGAATGCCGTATGAAGGAATAGATCCTGAAATGGTAACTATTGATGCCAGGAAAATTAAGATCAATAAGGTCTTAAAAAAAGATAGACAGGAATATGTTTATGTCTGTGATTTCGGAGATCATTGGCAGCATAAGATAAAATTGGAAAAGTTTCTGGATAAAGATAACAGGGTGCTTAGCGCTTTTTGTATTGAAGGAGGCGGCGCCTGCCCGCCGGAAGATGTCGGCGGCATTCATGGATATAAGGAAATGCTGGAGGTATTCAAAACACCACATCATCCGGAAAAGGCAAGCTATATTGAATGGCTTGGGTTAGTGTCTGGGGAAAAATGGAACCCGGAACTATGCAGTATAAGAGAAGCCAATAAGCGATTAGCGATGCTCGTTTCAGAAATGTAATGGCTATACCTGCAGAAGCAACTATCATTTATATATTTCTTCTCCATGCATCAACTATTTCCTCTCCTATTTCCCGAAATCGGTGATAAAGAAGCCCGGGTGATTCATATAACCGGGCCTGAAACTGGCATACCTTCGGGACAATATCCTGTTCTTGAATTTTATTGTGTTGATGTTGACTGTGATTGCCGCCAGGTGTATCTCCGCATTATGGAGCATGGAGAAGACGGTCTTTCTGAAGATGCCGAAGCAGAAATTTCTTTTGGATGGGAGCCTAGGGAATTTTATATAAAATGGTTTGATAAACAGGATTATTCCGTCGGTGATTTTAAAGGCCCTTGCCTCAATATACTCATGAAACAGGGACCTTATAAAAAAGAATGGCTGAAACTGGTTGCACACCAGCTCAAAACAGATAACAAGTATGTAAAGCGGCTGGAAACACATTACCGGATGGTGAGTAAATAAAAAGCGCAGCCGTCTGAATGAAGAAAGCACGAAATAAAAAAGGAATGAACCGGGCAAAGAGAATGCAACTGGCGGTTAATTGGATTGCTGAATATAAAGGCAAGCAGATTGTGAAAGGATATGCCCGGAAGTTTAAAGTGGATCTGCCTTGTGCAATCATTGAGTTAAGGCTTTGCGGGGTGAATATTCCGGTCGAGTATGAAGAGGCCTTTAAGCGATCGCTTGCCAATCGGGCAAGGCAAATGGCTGAAAGAAAGGGTAGAGAAGAAATGGATTTAATAAAAGAGGAGGGGCCTTTCATTGCTGGCGATGCTGAATTTGAAGTCATAGCAGGGTACACAACCGGCGGGGCGCCTTATGGAATAAGATGGGAGGAAGTGAGAGACCGTGATTCGGATGAATATTTCTGAAATCGGGTAGAGGCATGCTTGCTCATGATTTAGTTTAAAGACCTTTGCGAAAACCGACACTGTAAATTGAATTTGTATCATGACTCAGACTTCCATCACCCAAAAAGATATTGCTGATATCAAGCGCCTGGCAGGCATTTCGCTGGAATTAGATCAGAAGCAAAATGATATAGCGTTTGCAAATAAAGTTACCGACGAGTTGTATCATCACCAGCCATTTATCTTGTCAATGCTGATGGGGTATAAAATGGATCTGTTGCCTGCGGAACTTACTGCCGTGATCAATTTATATATCCTGATCTGGGAATTCTTTAAGATAGAGCCACAAGTGCTTGCCATTCCAATAACGCAGCAACACTATGAAAAAGTGGAAATGGGCGCGGTGCGCTGGCTTCAAAAACTGGAGGCTATCCGATCAGACGAAGAGAAAGAAATGATAGTGACCAAAGATCTCAATAAGTCATCTTCGAAGGCTTTGACAGGCATTATATTTAAGGAGTTTAAGGAAGGGCTGGTATTGGAGAAAATGGATGTTGAGAAGAAAGGGATCCTTTTAATAGGATTCAGGAGCGTTATTCAATGTTTTGAAAATATCAGTAGCGGCCTAAGCAAGTAACTTATCCCGGCACATAAATCCTAAAGACTTGTTCGTATATAATTTTCCATTCCCTATACGATCAAGTATACCCTGAATGTAATGTTGCCGCACTGCTAAATTAATAGATCACCAAATTAAAACGACCCGGACTTGTGGCAAAACTAAGAAATGAATGAAGGGTCTCTATAGTAAGACACAAGTGAAGTCGTTTAAAGAAGAAAGTTTACAAAATTCGAACACTTGCGACAACGTTTAGGGTCGTTTAAGTTAGATAGTTTAAAAAAGCAGAACACCCGACATCATTCCTGAGCGTCATCAATACAAGCTATTGCACTTCTGAATACATTCTACAGGAGCCATAATAGAATGACAATAATCATAATTCTGTTGCGCCTTCATCCATATTTCGACAGGTATATCTAAATGTTGTTCCAGCTTTTTTGCTACGGCTTCTGTTATTCCTCTTTTACCACGTATAATATCGCTAAAAAGTGAATTGCTTATTTGCAGTTGGCGTGCAAAAGCCATTTTTTTAAATCCTCTTGTATTTATTTCATCCATGAGCATATCGCCGGGATGAGCGGTAATTTTGTTTTTCTTCATAACGGGGTAAATATAGAACGTAAAAGAATACCAGCTCTATCTCTTCGTCCCTCCAAAAGGCCTGTTCGTCCAATTAATTCTCAGGCGTAACCTATGATGCTTCAACTGATATTTTTTTCAACAAATACAAGTAGTTTTGGCGCCCAATCAAAACCTGATATGATCCGCAACAACTGGAAAAAAGAAGAAATAGCATCCATCTATCACCGGCCGCTGCTCGATCTTATATATGAAGCAGCCACTATACATCGCGATAATAATGAATACAGCGAAGTGCAAATCAGCAGTCTTATTTCTATTAAAACAGGAGGCTGTCCGGAAGATTGCAGTTACTGCCCGCAGGCTGCCCGTTATCATACCGGCGTTGATGTACAGGCGCTGATGCAGGTAGATGAAGTAATAGAAGCTGCGGAGAAAGCAAAACAAGGTGGGGCGTCCCGCTTATGTATGGGCGCCGCCTGGCGGGAGGTTAGAAACAACCGTGACTTTGACCGGGTACTGGAAATGGTAAAAGCAGTGAACGCCATGGATATGGAAGTTTGCTGCACATTGGGTATGCTGACATTCGAACAAGCGGAGAAATTAAAAGAAGCTGGTTTATATGCTTACAATCATAATGTAGATACATCCGAAGAGAATTACAAAAATATTATCACCACCAGAACCTATGATGATCGGCTGCAAACCCTGCACAACGTTCGCAAAGCAAAAATTACCGTCTGTTCAGGTGGCATTATAGGACTCGGTGAAACAATAAACGACAGGATCGGCATGTTGCAAACACTTTCTAATTTACCGCAGCATCCCGACTCCGTACCTATCAATGCATTGGTAGCGATAAAAGGAACGCCATTGGAAAACCAGGATAGAGTTTCGGTTTGGGAAATGCTGCGAATGATCGCTACTACCCGGATCATCATGCCAAAGACCGTAGTTCGTTTATCGGCCGGTCGTTTGGAAATGAGTTTACCGGAACAGGCGTTATGTTTTATGGCAGGAGCTAATTCCATCTTTGCGGGCGATAAATTATTAACGACTCCCAATCCCGCTTATAATGACGATATGAAAATGTTCGGGATACTGGGATTAAAAGCAAGGAAAGCATTTAAGAATGAAGAAGTGGAAACTATCAACTGACATATGCAGCAGGCAGCACACAAAACAATGAACGATTCATTAAAAGAGATCCTTCAACAAAGAAAAGAAGAAGCCCTTTATCGTTATCTCCAGGTAAATAATAATCTGATTGATTTTTGCTCCAATGACTATTTAAGTTTTGCCCGGTCGGAGATCATCAGGCAGCAGGTAAAGACTGAAGAAGAAAGATTAATGCCCTTATCTGGCGCTACAGGCTCCCGCTCCATATCAGGCAATACTTCCTTCGCAGAAGAATTGGAAAAATTTATTGCTGCATTTCATCATGCGGAAGCAGGTCTGTTGTTCAATTCAGGATACGATGCCAACCTGGGTTTGTTTTCCTGCATTGCCAGGAAAGGAGATACTATCATCTGTGATGAACTCATTCATGCCAGTATCATTGATGGATGCAGGTTAAGCTATGCCGGCCGTTTTCGATTTGATCATAATGATTTAGAGCATCTGGAAAAGAAACTGAAGCAAGCTGCAGGAAACATTTTTGTAGTAGTGGAATCAGTCTATTCCATGGATGGGGATATAGCTCCGTTGAAAGACATTGTATTGTTATGCCAGCAATACAACGCTAATTTAATTGTGGATGAAGCACACGCCACCGGTGTTTTTGGTAAACAGGGCAGGGGATTGGTAAGCCAGCTTGGCCTGGAAAAAGATGTCTTTGCCAGGGTACATACATTTGGTAAGGCGATAGGTTGCCATGGGGCTATCGTAATTGGTAGTAATGTGTTGAGAAATTATCTGATTAATTTTGCACGGTCTTTTATATTCACCACGGCATTGCCGATGCATTCACTACTCACAATAAGATGTGCCTATGAACAATTACTGGCAAACGAATTTGATAATGCGTATTTACACACACTTATCCAGCATTTCAATAATGGATTTCCCTTTACCGACGATGTGTATCTGATTAAAAGCGTCAGTCCCGTACAGAGTTTAATAATACCTGGTAACAAACGTGTGAGGAACATATCCAGCGAATTACAGAGGGAGGGATTTGATATACGTGCCATCGTCAGTCCATCTGTGCCAGCCGGTAAAGAGCGACTGCGCATTAGCCTGCATATGCATAATACGGTAGAACAGGTCGACGAGCTCAAACAATCTCTTCATCAAATTCTGTTTACATGAAATCGCTGGTAGTGGCCGGCATCGGTACCGGTGTAGGGAAAACTTTAGTAGCAGCTATCCTTACCGAGGTCTTACAAGCCGATTATTGGAAACCAGTGCAGGCGGGCAACCTTAATTTTACAGACACAGATACGGTACGTTCTCTCATTACCAATACCAGGTCTGTTATTCATTCGGAAGTTTATTCTTTGCAGGCCGCCATTTCTCCGCATGCGGCGGCAGAATTAGACAACGTAGAGATTGAATTGTTAAAATTATCAATACCGGCAAATAAAACCAGGCTGATAATAGAATTGGCCGGGGGGATAATGGTTCCGCTGAATAAGAAGCAATTGAATATTGATTTGCTTGTGAAATGGAATTTACCTGTCATTTTGGTGTCGCAAAATTATTTGGGTAGCATCAATCATACCTTATTGTCGGTCGAAGCATTGAAAAGCCGTGGAATTCAGTTAGCCGGTATTATTTTTAACGGAGAAAGCCGGTCACCAACCGAAGAATTTATCCTGGAATATACTGCTGTCAGATGCCTCGCCAGGATAAATCCCGAAAAAGAGATTAACAAACATGTAGTGAAACAGTATGCCGATATATTGAAAGAGCAACTGAATAATTCTTTACTATGAACCTTTCCGAACGGGATCGGCAGGTTATCTGGCATCCTTACACCCAAATGAAGTTAAGCCAGCCGCCGATTGGCATCGTAAAAGGAGAGGGAGTGTATTTAATAGACGAAAAAGGAAAAAAATACATTGACGCTATTTCATCCTGGTGGGTGAATATACATGGCCATGCCGATCCTTATATCGCGGAAAAAGTATCTGAGCAGTTGAAAAAGCTGGAACACACGATCTTCGCGGGATTTACGCATGAGCCCGCCATAGAATTGGCGGAGCGACTACTTGCCATACTACCCGCTGGTCAATCAAAAATATTTTACTCGGATAATGGAAGTACAGCGGTGGAAGTGGCTATTAAGATGGCGCTTCAGTATTGGACCAACCAGGGTAAAAAGAAAAACAAGATCATTGCTTTTGAACAGGCTTATCATGGCGATACATTTGGCGCTATGTCGGTAAGCGCCAGGAGTTCATTTACCGATCCATTCAAATCGTTGTTGTTTGATGTTATTCATATACCGTTTCCGGCAGAGGGGGCCGAAACGCTGACTATTCAACAACTGAAAGCAGCGATTGAAAAAAACAAAGATCAGATTGCCGCCTTTATATTTGAGCCGCTGGTATTAGGTGCAGGCGGTATGCTGATGTATGATGCAGCCATATTGAATGAACTGATAAATGCCTGTAAAGACAATGCTGTGTTAACTATCGCTGATGAAGTAATGACGGGTTTTGGAAGAACAGGCAAACTATTCGCCTGTGATTATCTTAGCATTCAGCCGGATATTACTTGTTTATCAAAAGCGATAACCGGGGGAACAATGCCGCTCGGAGTTACTTCCTGTACTGAAGAGGTATTCAATGCTTTTCTTTCTGATGATAGATCCAAAACATTTTTTCATGGCCATTCCTACACCGCTAATCCCGTCGCCTGCTCGGCGGCACTAGCCAGTCTTGATTTATTACTAACCGATAGTTGTTTTGAAAGCATCAGGCGGATAGCCGATAGCCACTTACAATTTATTGGCCGGAATGCAAACAATCCGCTATTTAAAAACCTGCGCTTTACAGGTACAATTCTCGCTATGGATATTTTAACCACTGAACAAACATCTTATTTCAATTCCAGGCGGGATCAGTTATATAATTATTTCATTGAAAAGGCTATTCTTCTGCGACCACTAGGCAATACAGTGTATGTAATGCCTCCTTATTGCATCAGCAAAGATGATCTGAATCAGGTGTACGCTGCATTAGAACTGATCGTTTAGGACGAAGTAATCTTAACAGGTCGTTTATTTTCATCAATAGCTACAAAGGTGAAATTGCCGCTGATGGCTTTTACCCGCTTGTCGGAATACATTTGTTCTATAAAAACTTCTACGTGTACTTTCATACTTGTGTTGCCAATATGTACCACGCTGCCTATAAGCTCCACAAATGTTCCGGAAGGTATTGGTTTCGTAAAATCAATCCTGTCGCTACTGACGGTTACCATTCGTTGTCGGCTGAAGCGGGTAGCGGTTATGAAGGCCACTTCATCCATCTGGTGCATGGCTGTACCGCCAAATAATGTGTCGTAATGATTGGTAGTGTTCGGGAATACCGCTTTGAATATATGTGTTTCGTCTGCTTTTATTTTTTCGCTAAGTATCATAAAAACAAATATACATATTGATAAGAGGGCAAATTGACACCATCGGGATGTTTAGTCCTTTAAATTAACCTGTTGGTTGGTTTTTGATAACAGTTGGTGTAATACCCAGGTGCAGTCGTTAAAAATAATTTTAAATTAAATTTTGATTAGAATCTGTTTCTTCTTACAACGTGATCAAAGGGCCTGTTTCCACAGGCCCTTTTAATGACTATAAACTCTGTATATGATGAATGCCCTGATTATTGAAGACGAACGGATAGCTGCGGAAAATTTAATCCATGCTTTATCTTCTTTACCTGAAAATATAAAGATTACAGCCCGCTTATCCAGTGTGAGGGAAAGCATTGAGTATCTTTCGCAGAAACCACTGGTTGATCTTATATTCAGTGATGTACAACTAAGCGATGGTCTTTCCTTTGAAATATTTAACCAGGAGTCCGTCCGCACACCAGTCATCTTTGTGACAGGCTATGACGAATTTATAGTCAGGGCGCTTGAATACAACGGTATTGATTACTTATTAAAGCCGGTGGACAGGCACCGCCTGCATAAAGCCATAGCCAAATACAAAATGCTCAGCGGCCATTTCAGTGATCACTATGCTGTTCACCGTTTGACTCAATATATCAACAAGCGTGAAAAGAAAAGGATGCTGGTGAAAAAAGGGACCGAAAGCATTTTGCTTTTACTCAATGACATTGTGTTGTTCCAATTAGAAGGCCGGCAGGTTTATGCTATTGATCGCCTTGGTCAAAGTTACATGGTTGACAAAAACCTCAGTGAACTAGAAACTGAACTGGATGAACGGAATTTTTTCAGGGCCAACCGCCAGTATATACTCAATATAAATTTTATCCGGGGATTTGGCAGCTTTGAAAAGGTAAAATTAAAAGTAGAACTCATCTTACCGGAAATCGCCCCTTTCATCATTGTAAGCCAGGAGATGGCGGCGCAGTTCAGAACCTGGATGCAGAATGCGTGAAAAATAGTAACGTGCGGTATTCAAATAAGAAAAAAAAGGTATTTGCCACGCAAAATCAGGTATTGATACGGTATCCATCCTTTGCAAATTAAGGTTACTTTGTCTGTATGGCTATTTTGCCGGCTAATTAATATTTATAAGCGTAAAATTTAAAAAAATGAAAAAATTAATGATTGTCCTTACATGCTTGTTTCTTTTTGTTGGTCTTTCTCAAACTGCCATGGCTCAAAAGAAGAGATCGTATAAAGCAAAAACAGTGAGGGTAAAAAGTTACAATACCAGGAAGGGAAAACGTGTACAATCATATAAAAGAAGTAAACCCAGCAGAAGAACAACCTTTATAATGCCCATGGCATTGCACAAAGAAATGGCAGCGTAGAACCAGGCTTAGTAACGGGATTGACCATTGAGAGGTAAGCGCCTACAGATATTAAAATATTCAGCGGGATCACACCATCGCTGAACTACTGTTAAATTTATAATAGCTATCTTATTTATTCAACATCTTCTAATAACACAATTTTTTCTCTTTCACTCTTCAATAAAGCTTCATATAGCTCAGCGATTTTATCAATAGGATTAAGGTGGGTTGATAATTGTATTGATAATTTGAGCTGTGATTTAATGTGGAGCCCTCATAATTATTTTGAATATTAACGATCGCAGCATCCTCATCAAAATTCTTAATTGCTTCCGCAGGCACATTCAATGCTTTCGCCACCTTATCCAATATTCCCGGTTCAATAACTTCCTTTCCTTCCAGTAACGATATTTTCTTCTGTGTCCAGTCTTCACCCATCGCATCAGCCAATGCTTCCTGCTTTATGCCAGCGTTTCTCTAAAGCGTTTGATATTGCGGCCTTCGTGGACCTGTTTGGGGCTAGTAGTATTGCTCATAATGCAAATGTAAGGTTTGTATAAAGTTAATAGTAACACGAAAAACAGGATATTTTATTCACCCGTTATTAAAAAAAAGCAGGGTCCCCGCCAAAGAAAAAAGGGGTGAATCTGCGACTAAAAAACTTGTCAGTTAAAAACTGAACAAAAGAAGTGTTACGAAATAAATCAAGCACAAGTGAGTTGAGATGGCTATAATACTTTGAAAATTGTAATAGAATGAACAGGACAGGAATTTTTTTCAAAATGATTTCATTTTCAATACGGCATAGTTGGGATGCTGGGGATTTACAATCAACTCCTGGCGTTGGGGATGAATAATCACATCCATCTCTTCCATTGGGATGGCTCCTAATAATGGTTCGCTATCGCCTGGCAATACAAAAGCATTGCAGGTGGCTTTTCTGTTTGCAAATTTGACATTTACAGGGCCAACCACATCGTATTCAACTACACGGCTATCGGCTACCTGTACTTTTCTCTTTTCAACAAACGGTAGATCCAATTGGGATTGTATGGTTTCATTTATGGCCATCATATAAGCGCCACTATCAACAAGCATATTAATACGCATACGCTTTATTTCCTCTTTGTCAAGAAGATTCCGGCGTACCATTTCCAAATCACCAGCATTTATTAGTTCAATATCAGCATATACAAGACCCATATCATTAATTGTTTATGTAAAAGTACTAAAAAAGGAAGGAAAGAATTGATGTATTATCAGCAAGTAAAAAGTGGGTTTTCCTTTTACATTAACAGGTTGTCAGCGTCGAAAATTGGAGATTGCTGAACGATACGCTGCCTAAGAGTGGCACCGACAGTGGATTTACCCCTTGGGTTTGAACCTGTAACCCGAAGTGAGTGGCAGTATAAGGGCTCTAACAATTACAGGACGATAGGTGAGACCTTACACCAACCCGTCAATTTTTTTAGCCAGCGCATGATCTTTCTCCGTCACCATATTTCCGGCATCATGAGTTTGCAGCCATATTTCAATGGTGTTATAGAGATTGGTCCACCGTGGATGATGGTCCATTCTTTCTACTTCCAGGGCCACTCTTGTCATAAAAGCAAATGCCTGGCTGAAATCGGAAAATTTGAATTTGCGGTAAAGGTTGTTGTTTTCTTCGATCCACATGATAGTAGCGGTGTAAATTGATAAATTACTTTTTTTAAACAGATATGTCAGGATATTCCCGCCAACTTCAAACTCATTTTCTTCATGGCCTTCTTGATAGCCTCTTCTTCTTCAATAATTCCATTAGGCATAAGAACAACAGATACGGCATCGGATTTAAACCAACTAGCTGTAGCCAAATTCTTATAGCGGATCACGCCTATTATGTATTGCCTTTCTTCCGTGCTGTGATATTCCTCAATCCATTCAAAATCCCATTTATGCACGTCCTCCCAATTCGAAAAACTGATATACAATTTCAAATAAAACTCGCTGGATAAAGAATACTTTTTACTGCTGTTCAGTTTTCGATATTCATATTTATAAGCATACCGCAGCGCGGCTATATCACTAAGTACAGCGCTGGAAGTAGGGTAACGCCCCGCACCTTTGCCGTAAAGGAATTGTTTATCAGCCAGCTTACTTTCTATGACTATGCCATTGAATTCATTTTTTACATTGTATAACTGGCTTTCATCCGTTACAAATTGCGGAAGGACAAAACTTGCAATTTTTCCGTTGGCAAGTTTATACGCCTGTGCTGTCAGTTTGATTTTATAGCTTTTTTCACTGGCCATTTTAGCATCTGACAATTGAATAGCGGTAATACCTTTCGTTAATATTTTATCCGGGCTTGTTATCAGGCCATAAGCATGTAATAGTAATATGCTAAGTTTATTTGCCGCATCAATGCCTTTTACGTCCAGGGCAGGATTGCTTTCTGCAAATCCAAGCTGCTGTGCCTGGGCAAGTGCATCTACATAACTGAGGTTTTCATCAATCATCTTCGTAAGGATAAAATTGGTAGATCCGTTTACAATACCACAAATACTTTTTAAAAGGTCATTATTGTAATACTCCTCGAGGTTACGCAGTACAGGAATACTGCCACAAACGGCGGCTTCGTATAAAAAAGGAGCATCATACTCCTTCTGCAGGTTCAATAATGCCTGCAAATTTTCGGCAATCATTTTTTTATTTGCGCTGACGACGGCTTTCTTTTTCCTCAGCGAGATGCTTGCAATCTTGAAAGCTTCCTCGGCATCGTCAATTAACTCTACAATTAGATTAATTTCGGAGTCATTTAATAACTCATTGTAATCCGTGGTAAATAGCTCTTGCGGCGCATCCCTTTTTTTATCGGGATGTTTAATGCAGATCTTCTTAATGCTGGCATGGAGCGATGAAGTTTCAAGCAAAACTCTGTAAATTCCTTCGCCCACTACACCAAATCCGAAAAGACCGATAGTTAATTTAGTATTCATCTTAAATAGTTACCCGTTGTTTTATGTCTATGAATTCAACTTGAGCTCTCCTGAATCAGGTATCCGGATATTTTCCGAAAGCGAGCCGGCAAATTTGTTACGTAAGTATTTTTCTAACTTTACAATCCCTTTTTCCAGATCAGCAAAAGATTGCAAAACATAATATTGTTGCTGAAAACTATCCTTAATATAGGGCGTGTTAATTATCTCTTCGGCATCGAATGCTTTCAGAACAGCCTTATTAGAAAAACAAAACTCTGTTTCCGCTATAGAAGAGAGAATGCCAGCACCGTAGATTTTCAATTTGCCATTTTCCCGTACCAGTCCAAACTCAATCGTGTACCAATAGAGCCGGGCGATAGCTTCGATTACTTCTTCATTGTTGATATACCGGTTGGCAATCCCCGCAATGCTGAAAAGATATTCGGCAATAGCCGTATCTGCCAGCAAAGGAATATGGCCAAATACATCGTGAAACATATCGGGCTCTTCAAGATAATCTACCTGCTCCGGCTTTCTTATCCAGGTAGTGGCGCCAAATTTCTTTTCATGCATCTGTTCAAAGAAATATTGGTTTTCTATCAGCCCCGGTACTGCATAGATCCTCCAGCCTGTAAGTGGAAACAGGCGATGGTTGATAGAATCGAAATTGGGTATGCTTTGATTGGAAAATCCGAGATTACTTATTCCCTCTGCAAAACCCTTGTAGGCATATTGCTTTACAGCCCCCATTTGACGATTAAACAAAAGAAACCAGGTAGCATGTTGGGTAGATGTGTACTTATTGTATTGTTGAGTGTGCATAGTTATTGTCTTAGTGTCAGTCATTAAAGTAATATTAAAAATAAATGGGACAGATGAAAAGCAGTTGGGACCAGATGCCTATACAGGTCTTCTTTTGCGGGTTTTGTTATTGTTGGAAAGAGAAATCATGCGCAATATTATAAAGGAGTGTTTGATTTACAAAACACCGGTATTCATTCCCACACCGGTTAGCTTGCTTTTTAAGGTTTTAGTCCCTTTGATAAACCTGTTCATGTAACGTAAATTCCTGTTCGTATAATACCCAGGGCATAAATTTTAAACTCTTTCAATGCTCTATAGCTTTGTGCTCACATGGATATAATATACTTAGACAATGCAGCCACCACCAGCCTTGATGAAACAGTACTGGAAGCAATGATTCCTTATATGACTACCAAGTTTGGTAACCCTTCATCCATTTACTCTTATGGCAGAGATTCAAGACTGGCCATAGAGAATTCCCGCAAGAAGGTAGCTTCCATACTAAATGCAAGTCCTAAAGAGATATTCTTCAATAGTGGCGGTACAGAGAGTAATAATGCCGCCATATTCAGCGCCATTCGTGATCTTCAATGTACACATATAATTACTTCCCCCATTGAGCATCATGCTGTATTAAACACTGTAGAGCATTATAAACAGACAGGATTGGTTACAACCAGTTTTGTCAAATTACTGCCTGACGGGCATGTTGATCTGGCCGATCTGGAAGCACAGTTAAAAGTGACCAGACATAAATGCCTTGTAACGCTGATGCATGCAAACAATGAAATAGGAAACCTGTTGGATATACAGGCTGTTGGTAATATATGTAAGGTATACAGCGCCATATTTCACTCTGATTGCGTGCAGACAGTCGGGCACTATCCCATTAACCTGCAGGATATATATGTTCATTTTATTACCGCATCAGGACATAAGTTTCATGGTCCGAAAGGGACGGGTATCTTATACATCAATAAAGACATTTCCATAAAGCCATTCATCTTTGGTGGCGGACAGGAACGTAATATGAGAGCAGGTACAGAGAACCTCTACGGAATAGTAGGCTTTGCAAAGGCATTAGAGTTGTCAATGGAGAATCTTGGAAAAGACGCCGTTTATATTTCTTCACTTAAATTTTATATGAAAAGCCTGCTTGAACATATACCGGGTGTTTCATTTAACGGCGATGTTTCTGGCAATAGTCTTTACACCGTATTGAATGCTACTTTTCCAGCGAGTAAAAAAACGGAGATGCTTTTATTCAATCTTGATCAACTGGGTATCTGCGTTTCCGGCGGAAGTGCTTGTGGCGGCGGTGGCGCTGGCGGATCACATGTTATTAATGCCCTCCAAAATTCAAATAAAGGATCAACCATACGTTTTTCATTTAGTAAGTTCAGTTCAAAAGAGCAGGTTGATGAGGTCGTCTCAAAGTTGAAAGAGCTAATGTAAACTATTTCCCATAACGGAGTCATTTAGAGTTTAGGTATCTGTTGCACAAAGCAGGTACATATACCTAAAGCAGTTTAAGCACGCATAATTGTAAACCATTAGTTTTCAAAATAAACCGCTAACCATGTAGTCCTTAAACCTTTTTGAATTGTCTTTATATAGGAGTTTGATCTGTATGAAGCTAATTCATCTGACCTTGTTTATTTCAATTTTGCTCTTTGCAGCCTGCCTGGGGAATAAATTAAATAATATGCCGTCCGGTCTTTGGAAGCTGTACAGAATAGAAGTGTTGAGAGATAATGAGCTTACGAAAACAATCGACGCAGGGTATCAGTGCTGGAAATTTTATAAAGCCGACAGCATTGAGATTTCCGATAAACAGGAAATTCAAAAATGCTTAAAAATTAAATGCGGTAAAAATTATTTTAATAGCGTTGATCGTATATCAGGCGTCGTAATTGATGAGTTTGTGATAGAAAAGTATGATAAAAAAGTGTTGGAGCTTTCTTCGTTTAAAAAAATGGATGAAAAAAATTATACCATTCTTTATTACCTGGAAAAAATAAGTGAGACGGAAGTTGGGAAAGAAATCCACTAAAGAAAAGCAACAAATCTAAAGAGGTAAAGATCTTTGAATTTCCATAAACTTGCGAAAGGAACTCCTCCCTGGATATGTTTTAGTGGGATAGTTGCGAAAAACAGGTATTTACCACGCATAATCAGGTATTCACCACCTGATTAGCTGAAAGGAATTACTGAATTTGCGGCCTCTATTAATTCACCACCTAAAACATTTTTATGAGTAACCAGTTTACTAATCTGCAGGGGTCGCAGCATTTTATTTCATTAGCCCAGGCTATCGAAATGACCAGCAGGTTTCGTAATGAAAAGGAGAATATTCTTGCTCCTGAATACAAGGACAAGGGAATCCTTCCCATTTGTGAAACCTTTGGCAGGGATGCCATTGATACATTACTTGCGCAAACGGGATGCGTAGCGCTAAGGGTGTATGGAGGGATGAGCGCCAACCTGGACGTCAGGTATATTATCGTTGGCGTGAATGCATTGGGGGAAGACATGTTGCCACAAGGTGAATCGGCTTCAAAGATTTTAACCGAGCCAACCATTGTAGAAGATGGCATCCGATGCCCTACTACCTGCCCCCCG
This sequence comes from Chitinophagaceae bacterium, assembly GCA_040007815.1. GTDB lineage: Bacteria > Bacteroidota > Bacteroidia > Chitinophagales > Chitinophagaceae > Terrimonas_B. The sequence continues at coordinate 122,418 of JBDTUH010000019.1, read as the reverse complement.
GGCTCGCCGCTTAATTGACGTTAATTAATGAATTATTTTTCTTTATCAGTAGTATCGGGATATAGCATTCTTCCCGCTGTAATAATAGGGCTGGTCAGGTTTAAAATAATTGATAAAGCCTACCGGCCCTTTATTACTATATGCGTAGTTGCATTATGTAATGAGCTTACCAGTATGCTGATGATTCACATTTATAAAACCAACGCTGTAAATGCTAATATATATGTACTGGTGGAGTTTGCATTATACTGTTGGCAATTCAGATGCTGGAATTCTTTAAGTACCAAAAGTTGGCATTTTCTCACCGTTATTTCATTCATGTCGTCTATATGGGTATATGAAAATATTTTGACAGGAGAAATTACTAGTTTTAATTCGCTGTTCCGTATTTGCGCTTCTTTTTGCATCATATTTTTAAGTATCGACCAGGTCAACCGGCTTATAGCAATGGCAAGAGGAAATCTATTTCGAAATTCACTTTTCCTGATCTGTATGGGCCTGATTATCTTTTTCTCTTATAAGTCCGTGATTGAAGTATTTTACTTGCTCAGGCTACCCCTCAGCGATGTATTTTATGACAATATATTCTTCCTCCTTACCCTCATCAATATTTTTGTGAACCTGATCTTCGCCATTGCCGTATTATGGATACCAACGAAACAAAAATTTATACTGCCATACTAGTGGCGGCCATCGTATTAGGTATTATCCTGGTATATTTTATTATTACCATTATACGTCATCAAAAGTCAAACCTGGCTTTGTATAAGGAAAAGATGCAGGTAGAAATCAATACACTCGAAAAGGAAAGAAAAAGGATCGCCTCCGATCTGCATGATGAGTTAGGACCGCATTTGTCTTCTGTACGGTTGCAGATCAACTGTATCCATGTTACTGATCCGGATGATGCAGCGATAGTGGAAAAAGCCGTTTTGCATATTGATTCAATACTGAATCGCCTGAGGGAAATTTCGAATGACCTTATGCCTAACGTATTACTTCGCAAAGGCTTGGTCACTGCCATCAGGGAGTTTGTTGACAAATTAAATGAAGTGCAGCCGCTCCGTATTAGTTATAATGTAAATGAAATAGTATTGTTTACCCAGGAAACGGAAATTCATCTTTATCGGATAGTACAGGAACTTATCCACAATACTCTTCGCCATGCAAAAGCACAAACGCTTGATATCAGTATAGACATGGTAAATAGTAAACTGATACTGAAAACTACCGACAACGGCCAGGGTTTTGACAGTAATATTGGGCGGCAGGGGCGGGGCTTTGGTCTCTCCAGTATCATGAGCAGGGTTGAATTGCTGCATGGAGATGTATATCTTGATTCAGCTCCGGGAAAAGGAACAGCCTATACAATAGAAATCCCCTTACAAAAAACTAATACAGTATGAGCGATATCAAACCCATCAGAGTATTGATCGCCGACGATCATGAAATATACCGGGATGGCCTTCGGCTAATGTTTAAGCGCCAGGATAAAGTTGTATTGGTTGGCGAGGCGGAAAATGGCAGACAGGCTATAGAATTAAATGCCATACATCAGCCTGATGTTATACTCATGGATATTATGATGCCATTAATGGATGGCGTCAGTGCCACTAAGTATCTCGGCAAGCATTTTCCTAAAACTCCGGTCATTGCCCTATCCATGTATAATGATGATAACCTCGTAATAGACATGCTCGAAGCAGGCGCCAAAGGTTATCTTCTGAAAAATGCAGATAAAGATGAAATCATAGAAGCCATACAAGCTGTCTATATGCACACACCTTATTATTGCGCCAGTACTACTTCTAAGCTTGCGCAAATGATAGCCCGGAGCAAATACAATCCTTATGGAAGCGTGGCCAAGCTGGCGTTCAGCGATAAAGAAATTGCCATCATGCAGCTGATATGTGAGGAGTTAACCAATAGCCAGATAGCCGAAAAACTATTTATCAGTAAGCGAACGGTCGAAGGCCACCGGATGAAGATTCAGGACAAATTGCAGGTAAAAGGTTCCGTAGGCGTCGTTATCTATTGTATTAAAGAGGGCTTGTATAAACCAAAATGAGTACTGTTCAAAATCAGCCTCCTTCTTCTACGTACAGTCGGGTCTGCCATTCGCATCAAAGGAATTTCTGAAATGTCAATTCACTTTGTTTATATTTTATCTTATACAGGTTTCATTTTATATCGGCGACAAACCTTTTAATCCCTGCATCACAAAGAGAAAAACAGCATCAGGAGAATCGAGATAATACTATGATTGTATTCATTCACTGTCTCCCGCAGCACGCGGAGAGCCTTTTGTATATGCTGGTCCACGGTATTAATAGATATATTAAGACGTTCAGCAATTTCCTTATGCGATAGCCGCTCTTCCCGGCTTAGCAAAAACACATCCTTACATTTCGGTGGCAGCCGGCCAATCCTTTCCCTAATCTTTTCATTCAGTTGCTTACTGTCCAGCTCTTCACCTACAGTATCAGTCACCATAGTCATGCTTAGCATCACCGCCTTCTCATGTTTCTTTCTCGTCAATAGTTGCTGATGGTGATTAAATATCCTGTTTCGCAATGAAATAAATAGATAGCCATCAAGACTCATGTCAGCGTGCAGCTTATCCAGGTTCTTATAAAGTGCTATAAAAACATCCTGCACCAGTTCCTGCGCCAGCTCACCATCACCCGTTTTCTTATAAGCAATATTTACAAAATAAATGAAATACCGCTCATAGATGCAGTCAAAAGCAAGCCGCTCCCCCTGCTGCCAGAATAGTATAAGTTCCCCGTCTGTATGGTTGCTGTACCGGCTGATGATAATACCATTTAATAGTCCAAATGTAAAAAATTAAAACAAAAACCTTGTTATAACTATTTAAAAAAGACCCCTGCTATCGAATTACCGCTGCTTTCAGTTAATAATATTGTCAATTACATAACTTGATGAGACTATTAATGTTTAGATCAAATAAAATTATACCCAACCTGAGGGGACTTTTTATACAACCTGATGATACTGGATTGCAATTTTGAGCAACCTGGTGATACTAAATACCAGATTTAAAATGCAATATCCTTACTGGACAAGGCTTTCTTTAAATTGAGGTGCATTATCTCACCGGGTTCAGTTAAGAATATCACTGGGGTCTGTTTTTGACAAGTATAATAGAACGCTGAAATATTTTTCTTAAAAAATAACGGTTTCTCCTCCGGTGCCTGTGTATACATATAGACCAGTTTAAAAATGAACAGCGAAAAACTATTTGAATTATTAAAAAAATATGATGAAGGCCAGTGCACCGCACAGGAACTAAATGAATTAGAGGCGTGGTACACCGCACTGGATAAAAAACAGGTAGGGTTTTTAGTGCCACCCGGTTCGGAACAAGCTGCTACCATTACCAGGCAAAAGCTGGCAGAGCTAAAAGCAAGATTACATATAGCTGTTGAACCAGAGCAGGCAACTACAGTTGTTGGGCACATACCCTGGCGCCGCATCTCAGTCGCTGCTTCCATTACATTGCTACTCGGCCTGGGAGCCTGGTTTACCACCTTGAGCCTGTCAAACAGCAGAATCAAAAATCCGGCAATCATCGCCCAGCACACTGGCACCGATGCACTGCCCGGTGCTAACAAAGCATCCCTTACTCTCGCTGATGGCAGAATCATCATACTCGATAGCGCAGCCGTTGGTAAGTTGGCCGAGCAAGGCGGATCAGATGTATTAAACCAGGGCAATGGAATTGCATATACCGGCAGCGATGGTGCAGCAGAAATAGTTTACAACACACTCGCCACTAACAGGGGCGAACAATATTCACTTACACTATCAGATGGCACTCGTGCCTGGCTCAATGCTGCCAGCTCCATCCGCTACCCCGTAGCATTTATTGGCAATGAAAGAAAAGTAGAAATAACAGGCGAAGTATACTTTGAAGTGGCACCCTCCATCGTCAATACGTCGAGCGGCCGGGGCGACATTGTGAGCGAAGCGAAGCAAAAGCGTCCTTTCATGGTTCAAAAAGGCGACATGCAAGTAACCGTACTCGGCACCCACTTCAATGTAAACGCATATGATGACGAAACCGATATCAAAGTAACTCTACTGGAAGGGTCTGTGCGTGTGCAAGTCCCCTCTCTAAGGGAGAGAGGACTTAGAGGAGAGGCCATCATCAAACCCGGTCAGCAGGCTACTGTCATTCCTGGCCCCGACCCGGAATCTATAAAAGTAATAAACAATGCAGACATAGACCAAACGATGGCCTGGAAAAACGGACGCTTCCATTTTACAGGTGCGGATATACAAACCGTTATGAGGCAGCTGGGCCGATGGTATGATATGGAAATAATTTATGAAGGCAAACCGCCCGCTGATAAGTTCGGAGGAATGATAAGCCGGAACATGAACCTATCCAACGTACTAAAAATATTAAACCTCAGCGGCATAAAATATAAAATAGAAGGGAAAAAACTAATCATCACCACCTGAACAAACGACTAGCCCCTCCTTCGGAGAGGGCAACATAAGAACTCTAACTGCTATAGCAAAGCAGGGTGAGGCCAAAAAAACCGCCCCGGTGATCAGACCGAAGCGGCAAAATATTTTGGGCAGGCGGAAATAAATAAACTCGTTACAGTCTCTTATCTCTTTAACCCAAAACAAGGCAAAATTATGTCTTTAACTGTTGCAAATTCCGCCAATGGCGGCGCTCTTTTAAAACAGCCGGATATCGACGGCTCCCTCTCTCCCGATAGCTATCGGGATGGAGAGGGCGAAATGAGGCCTCTATCTGCTTTTGTTAACCGGGTGAGGCTTCCCCGCCCGGCAACAAAACTTCTGCGTATTATGAAGCTTCTTTCCATTTTTCTCTTTACCGCCGGCTTGCATGTAAGTGCGGCAGGCCATAGCCAGCAGGTAACGCTGTCTGAAAAAAATGCTCCGTTGCAGACCATCTTTCAAAAGATAAATGCGCAAACGGGCTACCTGTTTTTTTATAATGAAACTTGGATTAGCCAAACAAAAGCCGTCAGCATAGATGTAAAAGATGCCAGCCTGCAGCAGGCGCTTGATATGTGCTTTCGTGATCAGCCAATCACTTACGAAATCGTGGAAAAAACGGTAGTAGTAAAGGAGAAAACTACCGCGGTAGCTCCTTCTCCTTTGGAGCATCCGAAGGATGGGAGCGGAACTCGGGGAGATGAGGCCGCCCCTCCCGCTGTACTGATCGATATTACCGGCCGCATTACCAATGCCCAGGGCGAGCCACTTGCAGGTGCATCAGTAATTATTAAAAGAACAGGTAAAGGTGATATTGCAAATGCAAATGGGCAGTTTAAATTAAAAAATGTAAACAATGATGATATAATTGTTATAAGCTTTACTGGTTATAAACAACAAAGCATTAAAGTTGGTGATAGAACAAATTTGACATTGGTACTGGATGTTGCTGTTGATGATTTGGACAGGGTAGTAATACAGGGCTATGGAAAAACAACACAACGATTAGCAACCGGTAACATTGCAAAAGTAACATCTGAAGAAATAGAAAGGCAGCCGGTAATGAATCCGTTGCTAGCATTGCAGGGTAAAGTGCCAGGATTAGATGTTACACAAACAAATGGGTTTGCCAGCGCACCAGTTAAAGTAGAATTGAGGGGAAGGAATGTAATTGGAGTGGACCCCAACCACACATTTCCTGCAGATCCCTTATACATTATAGATGGCGTACCGCTAACTATTTTAGAAATCGGAGGGGCATCAAGTTATAGTGCTGGTTCTACTGGTTTTTTACAATCTCCTGCTATTTTTAGAGGACCAGCTGGGGGACAAAGCCCTTTTTTCAACATTAACCCGGCTGATATTGAAAGCATAGAAGTATTGAAGGATGCAGATGCTACTGCTATTTACGGTAGTCGTGGGGCAAACGGAGTGATACTCATAACAACCAAGAAGGGTAAAGCAGGTAAAACTTCATTTGACTTACATATTCAACAGGGAATATCAAAGGTGACTCGGTTTTGGGATATGATGAATACACAACAGTATTTACAAATGCGTCATGAGGCATTGCAAAATGACGGAATCAGTCCTACCATAGCTGATGGGGAGTATGATTTGTTGCTATGGGATACTACTCGTTATACAGACTGGCAGCGAACGTTATTTGGGGGTACTGGTAAGAGTACTGATATACAGGCAGCGATTTCTGGCGGTAATGCACAAACAAGTTTTCGAATAGGGACGGGATATAATCGGACAACCAATATTATGACCGTAAATGGAGCCGATCAACGCGCTTCTTTGTCCTTTAATGTTATGAATCATTCTAAAGATCAACGATTCAGTATTTCGCTCTCGGGGACATATAGTGTAACTAAATCAGACCTGACTAATGTTCCTTCCGAAGCTCTCATACTTCCCCCCAATGCGCCACCTATTTATGATTCTGCCGGCAACTTAAATTACAAAGGATTCGGCGGACTGAATGGGTCTATTAGAAATCTATACCCTTTTGCCAGCCTTAAGCAGCCTTATGTTTCCAAAACAAACTTTCTTAAGAGCAACCTGGTAGTAGGCTTTCAGCCCTTGAAAGGGTTACGCTTAAGTACGAGCGCAGGATATAATGTTGCACAGGCGAACCAGCAGCAACTGATGTTAATAGCCTCCTATGACCCACTAAGCAACCCAGTCGGTACTGCGAATTGGGCATATAATAATAATAAAAATTGGATTATTGAGCCACAGGTAAGTTATGAAAGATTGATAGCAAAAGGACAATTCAGCATATTGGTAGGTGGTACATTCCAGGAAAATTCTACGGATGGTGTAAGTACTGCGGGTACAGGCTATACAAGTGATGATTTAATCGGAACTGTATCAAATGCACCTGTTAAGGCTGCCGATGAAAGGTCCGGCATTTATCGTTATGCAGCTTTGTTTAGCCGATTATCCTTCAATTGGCAAAACAGGTATATTATAAATCTGAATGGCAGGCGAGATGGGTCAAGCAGGTTTGGAGAGGGAAAGCAATATGGGAATTTTGGGTCCATAGGTACTGCCTGGATATTTTCCGAAGAAACCTTTTTTAAAACACATATGTCATTTTTGAGCTTTGGTAAAATAAGAGGAAGTTATGGCACTACCGGTACTGACGCTGTTGGGGATTATAAATATTTAACCAGGTGGTCTTCAAATAATTCCCAACCTTATGGTGGGGCAACCGTACTTGTTCCGACTCAGCATGCCAATCCCAATTATCAATGGCAGGTGAATAAAAAGTTGGAAGGAGCAATTGATCTTGGATTCTTAAAAGATAATATAACCTTTTCTATTGCCTACTATCGTGATCGTTGTGGTAATCAATTAGTGCAGTTCCCAACTCCTCTAATGAGTGGTTTTAGTAGCGTAACAGCCAATTCCCCTGCCGAAGTACAGAACGATGGGTGGGAATTTACTTTAATGGCAAAGGTTATTAATTCCAAGAACTTTAAATGGTCGATTAATTTTAATACCAGTATAAACCACAATAAATTACTGGCATATCCAAATTTACAGCAATCACCATTTGCCAGCAGTTTAATTGTAGGTCAGCCTTTGAACATCGCTCAATTATTTCACTATACTGGAATAGATGCTCAGACTGGTGAATATCTAGTGGAAGATAAAGATCATGATGGTCAGATTAATTATAATCCCGGTAAGGACAATAGCGATACCTATGTTTATAATCTAAGCCCAAGATTTTTTGGAGGCTTGGGAATGAATTTTTCTTATAAAGCGTTGCAGCTAAATTTATTCTTCAACATAAAAAAGCAAATTGGTCGAAATGCCTTAATACCCCAAGGAAGAGATCCTGGATTTTTGGGAAATCAACCTGCGGAAATACTGGGTAAAGAGTGGCGTAAGCCAGGTGATTTAGCAACTTATGCGCGATTTACGACAATGTCACTTAATAGTGATTATTATTATAGTACTTCAGATGGTTTATATACAGATGCTTCTTTTATACGGTTATCGAATTTTGCATTATCGTATAGTTTGCCTATAGCCTATATTAAGAAAGTAGGAATGCAAGGGTGTAATGCTTTTATACATGCGAATAATCTTTTTGTTTTCACTAAGTATAAAGGAATTGATCCTGAGACTCAGTCTTTTGGAAGCCTGCCTCCTTCTAAAACAATTGTTGTTGGCCTCAATTTTAATTTCTAAAAACTTGTCAATTATGCAAATCTATAAAGCGATAGTTAATTTTTATCTAAATAATTACAATAGCAGAAAGAAAATTAGCATGTCAGCACTTGTGGCGTTCATGTTTTTGATATTAGTTTCAGGGTGCAAAAAGTTAGTACATATCCCTGAGCCAGTTGACACCATTACCACCGTAAAGACGTTCAGCAATTCTGGTAGTGCTAATTCCGCTGTCGCTGGGATCTACTATAAAATGAGCAGTGCCAACCAGAGTTCACCATTTTATGGTAGACTTACAGTGTATCCAGCCTTGACTGCCGATGAATTGAGAGTTTCTACAGGCACTGAAACTTTTTATCAAAATAATTCTATACCCTCGACTGAGGACAAATTCTGGGGGGGGATTTATAGTGCTATTTATAGCGCTAATGCTGTGATTGAGGGGCTTCAGGCTTCTAAAACGTTGACAGCTGAAATTAAAAATCAATACACGGGAGAAGCAAAGTTTATGCGTGCATTGTGTTTTTTTTATCTTACTAATTTATTTGGTGACGTTTCTTTGGTAAATAATACTGATTTTGCTACCAATTCGCTTTTGAAAAGAACACCGTCTGATCAGGTATATCAACAGATTGTTAATGATTTGCAGGATGCTCAAGACCAACTTCCTTCAGATTATTCTGTTTCGGGAGGTGAACGGACTCGAGCCAACAAATGGGCTGCAACTGCGTTATTGGCAAGAGTGTATTTATATCTTGGTAAGTGGGCAAAAGCCGAAGAACAGGCTACCGAAGTACTTAATAATTCAGGAACATACAGCTTATGTGAGGATTTAAATAATGTGTTTCTAAAAAGTAGTCAAGAAACCATTCTCCAGTTGGAAATTAACGAATACCCTTACGCCACCTATGAAGGTTCTCAATTTATTCCTGAGTATCAAACCAAGGATTTTGATTCAGCAACTATAGCTAGTAACTGGATGTATTTTGTTCCCAACTATTATTTGACTGACCAATTAGTAAATACATTTGAATCAGGAGACCAACGAAAGGAAAATTGGTTGATCAATACAGGATTACTAAATGGTACAAATTACTACTATCCGTATAAGTATAAAGTTCGCCGAGGATCTGCCGGAAGTGTTTCAGAATACAATATACTATTACGATTAGCTGAGCTCTATTTGATAAGGGCTGAAGCCAGAGCCAAACAGAATAATCTAAATGGAGCAATAAGCGATTTAAATTTTATTCGTTTGCGGGCTAGTCTTACAGGGGTATCATCTTCTCTTAGTCAGACTCAAATTTTGGATGACATCGCACAGGAAAATCGGGTTGAGTTTTTCGCAGAATATGGACATCGCTGGTTTGATTTAAAACGCACAGGACAGGCTGATGCAATTCTTATTCCTATAAAAGGAAGTAATTGGCAAACCACAGATCAATTATATCCTATTCCTAAATCAGAATTACTGCTTAATCCGAATTTAACGCAAAATTTAGGGTATCAATAAATGGTTGGGATTCTATTTAACCATATAGCCTGACAGCCTGTTTACAAACAGTGACTTAAATTTCAATAACAAATTTGATTTAAAATAAAAAGCAATTGTCAAAAAAATTAACTCAGAAACTTAATTAAAAAATAATAATATGGCCAATAATAAAAAGTTTTTTTCATTGATTTGTTTTTTGTTGTTAGTGTCAAAACTTGTGGGTGCTCAGCAACAAAATGGATTTACAATTGACGGGAATATAGAAGGGTTAGTAGATGGTGAAAAAATGACACTTGTTATGGCTAATTCCAATGGACTGGATGAAAATTCCTTTGATATGCTCCGGACAGATTCTGGCTATTCTAAAAATGGGAGATTTCATATTAGCGGATTTGTTCCAGAAGGCCCAAGATATTATTGGCTAATCTTTGATAAACATGCGGATAAAATTATTGAATTATTTATTAATAATAATGAACAGATCAAACTTGAAAGTGGGGATATGAAGAAGATACCGCATAATTATATTCAACACTACGTAAAAATAGAAGGAAGCCCTACCCATTATGGCATGATGTGTTTAAACCCAATACTTGTTTTTTATAATCAAAGTATCAGCAGAATAAATCACTGTATTCGAAATGTTAAAGATTCGATGGGTTTTAACGGACCTGTAATTGAAGCATTTATTAAGGCCCGTGACGAAGTAAATCAAGCTCTTTATTTTAATATTTTGGCTGGTGGAAGGGATCCGGAGATTGAAAAGGCCAGTATATTTCTTTCTTCAGCCTTATATTTAAAATCTGGTCATGCCTCTTTCTGGCCTGATTTATATAATATGCTTTCTGAAACTGAAAAAAACAGTTTTTACGGAAAATTGCTGAAAGAGAAAATAAAGCTTTGCGTAGGGCAGCCATTCCCGGAATTTACGCTGTCAATGCTTGATGGTAAAATGCTGTCCCTAAAAGAAGTGGTTTCTAAAGGTAAAATTACTATTGTTCAATTCTGGGCAAAAAATTCAATTGAAAGAAAGGATTATCAGGGCGAACTGCTTGGCCTGTATAAAAAATATCACTATAAGGGTCTTAATGTTATAGGATTTTCAACTGATAAATATAAAGATGAATGGGCGGAGGCACTTCAAGAATCTAAATTTTCCTGGTACAATGTGGGAGATCAAAGGGGGGTTAATGGTATTGCGAAAACAGTGTATCATGAATATTCTACAGACTTTGACAAGGATCTCTTTATTCATAATACTACCAATGTAGTGTTGGATGCAGAGGGTAAAATACTTGCCTGGGATGTACGTGGTGCAGAGCTTCAATATTATCTATGGAAAGCAATGGGCGAGTAAAAAAATCAGGGCAACAAAATAAATCAACTATGAAGAACACAGTATTAATAGTCACACTTTTTTGTTTAATTCTAAAAGCACATGCACAATCTTCTATTAACTGGCAAAATAAGGATCTTGAAAAAGATGGGACGTTTGGAATCAGCACAGAAAAGGCATATAAGGAATTATTAAAAGGGAAGAAAGCAACTCCGGTTATAGTAGCTATCATTGATAGCGGTATTGATACGGCTCAAGCTGATTTGCAAAGCTCACTTTGGATAAATGCTGAAAAGGGGCATGGCAGGAACTACTTAGCAACCGAAATTGGACAAGAGGATGTAACTCGTCTCGCTTCTTACAAAAGAGAATTTTACGACAGTATTTCATATACCTTGATACCTGAGGTATACCGCGCCGATTATCAGTTATATACTAAAACAACTGATGCCCTTAAAGGTAAACAGGAAAATATGCGAAGACTGATTTCCGAATTACAAGATGCCAAGATTATACTTGAAAGAATTGAAAAAGGAATTGGTAAAAGCGACCCAAAACCGGAAGATTTTGCACATTATAAAACAGTAGATCCTAGAGAGCTTCTAATATTAAATTTGTTGAACGATCGCATCAATAGCTATCCCAATTTTCAAAGATTCAAATTTTGTGAACTTGACAACCTTATTACATTAGCTGAATTTCATCTGCAGCATGGTTTGAATGATAGTGACAGTGATAGTTTTTCAATAAATAAAACTCAACAAGACTTTAATTTCGATATAAGCCCGGATGCACTTGGATTGATATTACGTCCTAATTATACGTCTTGGCATGGTACACATGTAGCTGGCATTATAGGCGCAATACGAAACAATGGAATTGGCCTTGATGGCGTTGCTGATAACGTGAAGATCATGATGCTAAAAGTAGTTGGCAATATCAGAGAAATAAGAGATCAGAATTTAGCAAATGCTATCCGTTATGCAGTTGATAATGGAGCCAAAGTAGTTAATATGAGCTTTGGAAAGCCTTATACCTGGAATAAAAAAGCTGTTGATAATGCCGTAAAATATGCTATACAAAAAGATGTGCTATTGATTCTTGCTTCGGGGAATGAAGGAATAAATTTAGATAAGGAAATGCTTTATCCCAACCGCTTATACGAAAATGGCGAAGAAGCCAAAGCTTGGCTGGAAGTTGGGGCTTCTGACTCAAAGGATGATAATACATTGGCAGCTTCTTTTTCTAACTATGGCAAAACAACGGTAGATGTTTTTGCCCCAGGCGTTCAAATTTATTCAACAATTCCTGATTCAAAGTACGAATATTCAAGTGGTACCAGCATGGCAGCTCCGATGGTGACTGGTTTGGCAGCTTTGATTAGAGAATACTACCCAAAACTTAATGCTATGCAGGTTAAAGAAGTTATTATGCATTCAGTTGTAAAAAGGGATGTGCTGAAAGATAAATGTGTGAGCGGGGGAATTGTGAATGCATATGAAGCATTAAAGCTTGCAGCAACCTATCCTAACCCTAAAGGGAGTAAATAAAACGGCATGATAAAGAAATGGCTCTTTGTATTTGTTGTGTTTCTAAATCATATCGTCGCTGCCCAGCATGTTGTATTAATCAGCATAGATGGCCTTCGCCCTGAGATGTACCGCGATAAAAGTTGGCCTACGCCCAATTTGCAAATGCTTATGAAACAAGGCGTATATGCAAACCACATAAAATCAGTTTTCCCTTCTTTTACTTATCCCTCTCATACAGCCATGCTTACCGGTGCGTTGCCTGCAAGGAGCGGTATTTGTTACAATGCTGCTTCGACAGGCTCAGCATGGAACTGGTTTACAAAAGATATAAAAGTTCCAACACTATGGCAGGCGATAAAACAAAATGGCTTAACATCATCTGCAGTTGAATGGCCGGTAAGTGTGAGCGATGACATCACCTACAATATCCCCGAGATATGGAACACTAAAACCCCTGAGGATAGAATTACAGAAGTAAGAAAATATGCAACCAGAGGATTGATTGAAGAGATAGAGGAGCATGCAACCGGTAAATTGAATGGCGATAACATGAATGAAGAATATTTATCCCTTGATGAAAATGCAGGAAGAATGGCAGCGTATATTTTCAAAACCTACAAACCAAATTTACTCTGCGTACACTTTGCAGAAGTGGATGGAATGGAGCATGAGTTTGGGAGAGAGGGAGATTCTGTGAGGCTGGCTGTTGCCACCGCAGACCATGCCATTGGTGATATACTAGAAGCAATTGAAAGAAGCGGAATGAAAGACAGTACAACAGTAATTATTGTGGGGGATCATGGTTTTAGTGATATTCATGAAGCCATTTTTCCCAATACCTGGCTGGTAAAAAAAGGGCTGCATGGTTTCTTCTTTCAACCTGCAGGTGGCTCCGCTTTTTTGTATTTGAAGGATCCGGGTAACAAGGCTTTGCTTGATAGTATCAGGACAGTTCTAAAAAATTTACCGCAGGCTACCAGGAAGAAGTTCCGGATTATTGAAAAGCCGGAATTAATAAAGATGGGTGCCGACAAAGATGCAGTGATGGCACTGGCTGCTATCCCGGGGATCATCTTTGGCGGCGCAGCAGATAAGGAATCCAAGCCGGTTAGCGGCGGCCATCATGGTTATGACCCAAACATCCCTGAAATGTATACAGGTTTTATTGCAGCGGGAGCAGGCATCAATAAAGGCAAAGCGATACATGAATTATGTGTTACAGATATTGCGTCGCTAATAGCAAAGTTGCTGGGTCTGCAATTCAATGCACCTCCGTTTTTGTTTTCTTGTTTTTAATCCACTTACTGAACTTTTTTTAAAATATTGAATAAATAAATGAATAAGACTTCACTACTACTTGCTTTTCTGTGTGTGTGTCTCGTTGATGCTTTTTCACAGGACATCACTGTTAAAGGGAAAATCAGTACAAAAGATTCACTTATTATTATTTTAACTGACGGACTTAAAGCTGATACAGCGATCAATAATACAGGAGAGTTTTATTTTATAAGAAAACGAAGCCCTTGCTTAAGGTTGACATTAATAGCATGGCCGTTGAATGATCTAAAAGCCGGGGCCCGATACGATCGGTTTCTCTTTGCTGACAGAGGCGTAGTGACCATTAACGACAGCTCAATTACGATGACAAATCCTGAGTATCAGACGATATACAATGATTTTACAAAATGGTTTGATCCTTTACAAAAATTAAGATCTGAGCTAAGTGATAAATATAGCAGTTCTTCAGGTGAAGAAAGACAAGGATATGGAAAGCTAATGCATTTAAGAGATGAAATGGAGATTAAGCTGGCCACTTCCTTTGTACTTGCACATAAGGATAATATTGTTTCCCCTTATATATTCGGTGAATATTTATTTCCGGGAATACAGGATATAGCAAAACTAAAAGCTATTTATGATAGCCTTGATAAAAGCCTTGACACCACCTATCCGATGAAATTGATAGCGAAGGCCATCAAAGGAAGGGAAAATATGGTTACAGGCAAGATGGCCTTAAATTTTTCCGCTATTACTAATACCGGTCAACAGTTCAGCCTCGCATCTTTAAAAGGGAAATATGTATTGCTTGATTTTTGGGGCAGTTGGTGTGCAGCATGTGTGTATGGTTTCCGCAAAATGAAACAGTATTATAATCTTTATAAAAGCAATATTGAATTTGTTGGTATCGATTGCCAGGAATCAGATGAAAAGTGGAAGGCTGCTATAAAAAAATATCAACTTACATGGACACAGGTTTCAAACAATGAAGTAATCAATGGATTGAAGAAGCAATATGATGTATCCTCTTTTCCCACAAAAATATTGTTAGATCGTGAAGGCAGGTTAGTTCAGGTATATGTTGGGGAGACAGAAGATTTCTATAAAAAATTGGACGACCTTTTTAAATTGAAGGCAAAATGAATACGATGAACAGAATTGGTTTATTTTTTTTCTGTATGCTGATTGTTGGTAACTGTGATGCACAGGCGAAAAAACATGTGGTGCTTATCAGCATTGATGGTTTGCGGCCGGAAATGTACCTCACCCCCAGCCCCTCTCCTTCAGGAGAGGGGAGTTGGCCCACGCCAAACCTTCAACTGTTGATGAAGCAAGGTGTTTATGCAAAGCACATGAAAAGTGTTTTTCCGAGTTATACTTATCCAAGCCATGTTGCTATGCTGACCGGGGCTTTACCTGCAAGGAGTGGTATATGTTATAATGCTCCAATCGGGAGCAAGGGTGACTGGAACTGGTTTACAAAAGATATAGAAGTGCCAACGCTATGGCAGGTGTTGAAAAAATTAAAAATGACGAGTTCAGCTATTGAATGGCCGGTAAGTGTGGGGCCTGAGATCACTTATAATATCCCGGAGATATGGAGCAAGGAAAACCCTGATGACAGGATAACGGAAGTGCGCAAATATGCAACCAAAGGATTGATAGAAGAAATTGAAGCAAATGCGACAGACAAATTGGACAGCAGCAATATGACGGAAGAGAATTTTAGCCTGGCTGCTAACTCGGCAAGAATGGCCGCATATATCTTTAAAAAATACCAACCCAATTTAATGGCACTTCATTTTGCTGAAGTGGATGGTTTTGAGCATGGCTACGGAAGGGAGGGTGATTCAGTACGCATGGCTGTTGCAGCGGTAGATAAAGCTATTGGTGAAGTGATGAATGCTATTGAAGAATCAGGTTTGAAAAATACTACCACTGTTCTGATTGTTGGCGATCACGGGTTCTCTGATATTCACGAGGCGATCTACCCAAACACATGGTTGGCGAATAAAGGGCTGAAAGGGTATTTATTTCAACCGGCTGGTGGCTCGGCTTTTTTGTACCACGAAAAGTCAATGGTGAATGGTCAATGGTCAATGGTGAATGATGAAGATTTGATGATGGATAGTGTAAGAGGAATACTGAATGCATTACCGGACAGTACAAAAAAACTATTCAGGGTGATTGAAAAAAAGGAATTGATAAAAATGGGTGCGGATAAAAATGCAGTGCTGGCATTGGCCGCTGTACCGGGTATCGTTTTCGGAGGCGCTTCGGACAAATTAACGAAAGCTGTTTCAGGAGGTCATCATGGGTATGACCCTAACCTGCCGGAAATGTACACAGGTTTTATTGCTGCAGGCGCAGGTATCAATAAAGTAAAAGTGATTGATGAATTATGTGTAACGGATGTGGCGCCGTTAATAGCAAAGTTGTTGGGTATTGAATTCAACTGCCCCGATGGCAGGTTGATTAAAAATATATTAAAATAAAGTTGAATGATAAACGAAAAAATCGGGACTCGTAGAATTGACTTTGACTTTATTGTAGAAAGTGTGTCATGGTAGAAATAATAGCAATAAAAGCAATAATAAATCTTAAAGAAGTCCATTTAGCACAAGCAAAAAATTATTTAGAAGCTTATAATATGGAAGCTGGGTTGCTGATAAACTTTGGCGCAAAAGTCTGCAATTTAAAAGAATCTTCAATCAAAAAACAATCCAGGAATCCTTAGAATCTCATAAATCCAGGTTTAGACAAAAGAGTAAAAAGCAAGCAACAAACTAAACGACCACCCTCTCGTCATCGCGATCCACCAATGGGCGAGAAGAAACTTGAGGGGGCAGCCCAACGTTTCTGGCAAAATTAGGAGGTAGAGTAACAACCCTTTTTTTGAAACCTTTAATACCACGGTTCGGATAGTAAAATCTCCCGTTAGTGTAGTATATCAAAACAATAGAATTTTATGAGCTTATTTTTGCTACAGCAGAATCTTCTTTTGAAGCATTCGTTTTTCGGGGGTTTGTTTCTACTTACCCTCTTTTTTATGTTCATACTATTCGTTCGTTATACTTCTGCTTCATTCATATACTTTATTCGTAAACCAAAGTTCTTATTTGCGTAACAAGCAGGTAACATTCACTCTTCATCTTTGCATCGGCAATTAAAATAATAAAAATTAAACCTTCAACTATGCAAACAAAAAGAATTATCCCTATGTTGCTTTCCTTGTTTATCACTTCAGTGCTGGCAGCACAAAATCCGGTATACACAGCTACTATTAACAATACAGAGCTGCCGGAAGTTTCCAGATCATTCCAGGTAAAAGTAGCAGGCGACAAAACAACCTCCGCATTTAGCCTCTGGATACAAAACCCGGACAAGAAGAGACTGAAACTACAGATTAAGCACCGGGCCTTAGGCGTACTTGTCGATACTACTATTTACAATGAAGATTTTGAACGGCGGTACAATATGGACATGTTAGATGATGGCCGCTATACCGTAAAAGTAAGCTGCGGTAAAGAAAGGGTTATTAAGGAAATTGAGATCAACACCATTACCACACGAAATGTAGTGGTACGGTAAGCAGGGAATGAAAACAGGGATGCTAATATTTTAATATCAGGCATCCCTGTTTCTTTTTAGAATATAAACACCACCTGCTCAATATCCGTGATTTTCTTAATTGTAATGGAATAAGAAGAACTAAAATGGTAGCTCGTCGGATTAGATATTCATCTATTCACACAACCTGTTCGGATATCCAAATTTACTATTGGTATAATATCCCTTAACTACAAAAAGGGAATTAATAATTTGGCATCTTATCACTAATATGCCAATCAACAGAAACATTCTCACGCTGGAAGAATTCCGAAAGCAGGAAGTTCGCAGCCTCCCCAATGCCACCGGTGAGTTAAGTAATTTATTAAGGGATATCGCACTTGCGGCAAAAAGAGTAAATGCGGAAGTAAATAAAGCAGGTCTGGTAGATATATTGGGTGAAACAGGCAATAGCAATATACATGGAGAGGAAGTGCAACAGCTCGATTCTTTTGCGAACCTTCAGTTTATGGCTGTTTTACAACGGGGTATCAGTTGCGCAGGTATAGCAAGCGAAGAAATGGAAGACTTTGAAGCCTTTGATGAACAGCTATCCAATCAATCAAAGTATGTGTGTGTTTTTGACCCGCTGGATGGCAGCAGCAATATCGATGTTAATGTAAGTATTGGTACGATCTTTAGTATTTACAGAAGAATAAGCGAACCTGGATATCCCTGTGTATTGGGAGATTTTCTCCAGCCGGGCCATCAGCAGGTCGCTGCCGGATACATTATTTACGGCTCCTCCACTATGCTTGTATATGCTACCCGCCGTGGTGTAAATGGCTTTACGCTTGACCCAGGTATGGGAGAGTTTACACTCAGCCACCCAAATATTCATTGCCCAAAGAGCGGAAAATATTATTCCGTCAATCACGGCAGCTATTTCCGGTTTGATAAAAGAGTGAGAAATTATATTATTAACTGCCAGCAGAAAACAAAAGAAGCAGGTGGTCCTTATACGCAGCGCTATGTTGGTAGCATGGTAGCGGATATGCACCGCAATCTGATAAAAGGAGGTATTTTCTTATATCCTGCTACGTTTGATAGGCCGGATGGTAAGCTGCGGCTGGTATATGAATGCAATCCCTTTGCATTTATACTGGAAGTAGCAGGTGGCAAAGCTACCAATGGAGAACAAAGAATACTGGATATTCAGCCAAAAAGTTTGCACCAGCGTTCATCTGTGTACATCGGTAGTGCTAACATGATGGACGAACTGGAAGAATTTCTGAATGCAAAAACAATCGTCAACGAAAATCCTTACCACTAAAAATAAGCAATGAATTTCCAGCTTTCCGAAGAGCATATAATGATACAAAAAGCGGCTCGTGACTTTGCAAAAAATGAATGTTTACCCGGCGTTATAGAAAGAGACGAGAACCAGGAGTTTCCCCGTGAACAAATTAATAAACTCGCGGATCTTGGATTCCTCGGCATGATGGTACCGGAGCAATACGGCGGTGCAGCCATGGATAATATCAGCTATGTACTGGCCATGGAAGAAATAAGTAAGGTAGATGCCAGCGTAAGTGTATGCATGAGCGTAAATAATAGTTTGGTATGTTATGGATTGCAGTCCTACGCTTCTGAAGAACAGAAACAACAATACCTTGTTCCCCTGGCTAAGGGGAAAAAGGAGGATGAATTATATATTGGCGCATTTCTGTTAAGTGAACCCGAAGCCGGCAGCGATGCCACGTCGCAACAAACGACGGCGGAAGAAAAAGGAGATCACTATTTACTAAATGGTACCAAGAACTGGATCACCAATGGCGGCTCCGCATCAGTTTATATTGTAATAGCACAGACGGATCGGGCTAAAGGTTCAAAAGGAATTACTGCATTGATAGTGGAGAAACAATGGCCGGGAGTAGTAGTGGGAGCAAAGGAAAACAAAATGGGTATTCGCGGCAGCGACACGCATACTGTCTTATTCAACGATGTAAAAGTGCCGAAGGCTAACCGAATAGGAGAAGAAGGATTTGGTTTTACGTTCGCCATGAAAATACTGGCGGCTGGTCGTATCGGCATTGCCTCCCAGGCATTGGGTATTGCCGGCGGTGCTTATGAATTAGCAAGAGAGTATGCCAAAACAAGAAAAGCGTTTGGCACCGAGATCATGAATCACCAGGCCATCGCATTTAAGCTGGCAGACATGGCTACTAAAATAGAAATGGCAAGATTACTTTGTTTAAAAGCAGCCTGGCAAAAAGACAAAGGGCAGGATTATACTTTGAGTTCTTCCATGGCTAAGTTATTTGCATCCGAAACCGCCATGTGGGTAACCATCGAAGCCGTGCAGATACATGGTGGCTATGGTTTTGTAAAAGAATACCATGTAGAGCGTTTAATGCGTGATGCGAAAATTACCCAGATATATGAAGGCACTTCAGAAGTACAACGAATTATAATCAGTCGTACCATCCTCAAATAATGTCCATGAAAAAGTTAAAATTAAAGAGAGAAAATTTTGAAACCGAAATCGATTACCTGTTGGTTTTAGTAAAACGTCATAGAGAACTTTGTGATGATCATGCAATACTTGCCTGGGAAAACGCTCTATTAATAAGGGCATTTTTAAACGAATCCACGCCACCTGTTGATAAGTATAGTATCGCGGAAGTGAATATCTTTTTAAAAGCAAAGTATGGAGAGCCTCATTTAAATTAAAAGGTATCACCGTAATTGAGAATTGTAAGTAGCAGATCACTGCTGAAATAATATTAGTATGCCTTTTACGCCTATCTGTATAATGGAAATAGTGGTTTGTGTAAAAGTACTAAAGCTAATAATAGCTAATTTCTATCTTGCCAGTATCAACAAATCCTTACAATGAAACAGGATCTAATGACCGTATCGCTAGGGGAAGTCGGTATCCACGACGTAGAAATAGTGGGTGGCAAAAACGCTTCACTCGGAGAAATGTTACAGCACCTTTCTCAATTAGGCGTCAATATCCCCGGTGGTTTCGTTATTACCGTCAATGCATATCGCCACTTTATCGCTTTTAATAAATTAGACCAGGCCATCTCCGACAGAATAGGAGAGATTGATTATAATAATATCGAATCCCTTCGTCGCGCCGGTTTGCAGATCCGGAACCTGATAAGAAATTCTAAATTTCCTTCAGAGCTTAGTCAACTGATTATCGATGACTACCAGAAATTATCTAAAAACTACGACCAGGAAGGCACGGATGTAGCAGTTCGTTCGTCTGCTACAGCCGAAGATCTGCCGGATGCAAGTTTTGCAGGGCAGCAAGAAACCTATTTAAATGTAAGAGGCCCGGCAGCGTTGATGGATTCCGTGCGTAATTGCTTCGCCTCTTTGTTTACCGACCGTGCCATCAGCTATCGTCATACATTTGGGTATGATCATTTCGCAGTTGGTTTGTCCGTTTGTATACAAAAGATGGTACGGTCAGATTTAGGTAGCTCCGGCGTGGCGTTTTCATTGGATACCGAATCAGGGTTTAAAGATGTTGTCGTAATAAACGGATCGTATGGATTAGGGGAATTAGTAGTACAGGGTAGTGTGTCGCCCGATGAGTTTATCGTATTCAAGCCAAAGCTGAATGATGAGTACACGCCCATCATCGAAAAGAAATTGGGCGTAAAGGATCACCTGATGGTGTATGGCGATGATCCCGATGAACGGGTAAAGATCATACCCGTTGATAAGGCTACCCAGGCTAAGTTCTGTATAGATGATGATACCATTATACAACTGGCCGAATGGGTGACGTTGATTGAAGCCTACTATAGCAAGATCAAAGGTCATTGGTGTCCGATGGATATAGAATGGGCTGTTGATGGATTAACGCAGGAGTTGTTCATCGTACAGGCAAGACCGGAGACCATTCATTCAAGAAAGAATTACAATACCCTCACCGGATATATCATGAAGCCACACGCTGCTACTCCTTTACTAAAAGGCATTGCAGTAGGAGACAGGATAGGTACAGGTAAAGTGCATATCATGTATTCGCTTGATAAGCGGGTGATGGAAGGAATTGAATTTGCTGATGGGGATGTATTGGTAACAGACATGACGGATCCCGACTGGGAACCCATCATGAAAAAGGCGGCAGCTATCATTACGAATAAAGGAGGTCGTACCTGTCATGCAGCTATCGTAGCCCGTGAAATGGGCGTTCCCGCCATCGTAGGTTGTGGTAATGCTACGGATATCTTACAAGATAGACAAATTGTTACTGCCAGTTGCGCTGAAGGGGAAGAAGGCATCGTGTACGAAGGCAAACTGGAGTTTGAAATTACTGAGACAGAGTTGAAGGACTTGCCGAAGATAAAAACAAATTTGATGCTCAATGTAGCATCGCCATCGCTGGCTTTCCGGTTCTCTCATATCCCTCACAAAGGTGTTGGCCTGGCGAGAGAAGAATTTATTATCAATAATTATATTGGCATACATCCCCTTGCTTTATTAACTCATAAGACGCTGAATGATGAAGTATTGACAAAAGCCATTAACCAAAAGATTCGCGGCTTTGAAAATGAAAGGGAATTCTTTATTCAAAAACTTTCTTTTGGTATCGCAAAGATCGCCGCGGCGTTTTATCCGGAGACGGTTATTGTTCGCTTTTCTGATTTTAAAAGCAATGAATACCGCAACCTTCTCGGCGGCGAGTATTTCGAACCCAGGGAAGAAAATCCCATGATCGGATGGCGTGGCGCATCACGCTATTATTCCAAAGATTATAAAGAAGCATTTGGGTTGGAATGTAAAGCCATACAAAAAGTACGGGAAGACATGGGGCTAATGAATGTTGCCGTGATGATTCCTTTTTGCAGGACAGTCAAAGAGCTTATCCAGGTAAAAGCGACTATGGCGGAGTTTGGTCTCTGGCAACATAAGGAGGGATTGAAACTATATCTCATGGCTGAGTTGCCTTCCAACATTATCATGGCAAAAGAATTTGCGGAGCATATTGATGGGTTTTCTATCGGCTCGAACGATCTTACGCAGTTAACGCTCGGCCTTGACAGGGATTCATCGCTGGTAGCTCATTTATATGATGAGCGTGATGAGGCTGTAAAAAGAATGTTGCGCATGCTTATCACTGCCGCTAAGGAAGCCGGGGTAAAAGTAGGCATCTGCGGCCAGGGACCATCTGATCATGCTGACTTTGCACAGTTTCTCGTGGAGGAAGGTATTGACAGCATATCCGTCACGCCCGACTCCGTTATTAAAACAATAAATGCTATTCATGAAATAGAAAAAAATATTGCGCGGCAGACTAAAGAGGGTGCTGTAACTGTCCTTGCAGGATAGTATAATCTTGATTGTTTTTCTTGTTAAGCAGTAGTTTTATAAAGGGCTTGTTTCTACAGGCCTTTTTCGTATTTTAGCTAACGTAGTGCCATTAGTTCAAAGTAAGTAAGAATTTTGTTTGGTGCAGCAAATTGCCTGCTATTACCGTCTATATTATATAATTTTTACCAGCCTGTCATTCTCCTTTTGTTACTTTGGTGATCTTTATTATTAACTCTGTTAGTGTCGCAGCATTCACCATACGATGAAAAAGAATTGTTTGTCCGCATAGCAGGCGGCGATGAAGCGGCATTCAGAACTATTTTTCATCATTATAATAAGTTGCTGCTTCCCTTCATGATCAAACTTACCGGCTCCATCACCGGGGCAGAGGAAGTACTGCAGGAAGTTTTTATAAGAATATGGCTCCACCGGGAAAAACTGCATACTATAGAGAGCCCCAAAGCCTGGATAGTACGCATAGCCTCTAATCTTTCCCTGAATTATTTGCGAAAAATAGATGCGGATAACAGGCTGTTCGAAAGGTTTCATTCGCAACCGGCTGGCCAGGCTTCCACTACTGAACAAAACTTTGATGCAAAAGAAATAACCGGGTTTATACACCAGGCCGTAGAAAATTTATCGCCCCAATGCAGGCAGGTTTACAAACTGAGCCGTGAGCAGGGTATGACCATACCTGAAATAGCAGAAGCCATGAAAGCTTCACCCAATACCGTAAAGAATCAGCTTATCAAAGCGCTAAAGGAGATCAGGGAACATATTAAGAAAGCTATAGGAGCTATTCTTTTTGCGTTACTGGGAGGCTTGTAATTTTTTTTTGAATGGAATAGTCCTTTTTTACCTGAGGCGGGTCTTGAAATAGATATTAGCTTTTTATTAATTAATAATTAAGTAAAAGATAAATAATAAAAGACACGATGCCAGTCCATCCTGATCATATTAATTACCTGCTCAGTCAGTGGCTCAATAGCCGTATTACCGCTGCTGAACTTAATGAACTTTCTGAACTGCTGATGGAATCCAAACAGGATACTGAGATGGAAAATGCATTTCAATCCATCATCAGCCAGCTGCCCGCTGAAGGATATCCAGAATATAAAGAAGAGGATTGGGAACATCTTTATCAGAAAATAATACAAACCGCACCGGCAAGAATAATAGAAATAGAAAGCAACAAGGCACCAATCAGGCAAATTTTTACCTTGCCACGGACTGTGTCCGCCTACCGGCGGATCGCCGTTGCTGCTTCCATAATACTAATACTCGGACTCGGAACCTACTTCATCTTCTTCAACAAAGTGCGTCATTCATGGCTCGACCCGGCATCTGTCGCTAAAACCGATGTATCAGCCCCTCCTACAAATCGTGCCATGATCACGCTGGCAGATGGAAGACAAATCTTCCTCGATAGCTCAGCCAATGGTTCTCTGGCAAATCAAAACAATGTACAGGTAGTAAAACTTGCTGATGGCAAAATCATTTATAATGGTACAGCTTCGGAAGTTGTATATAATACATTAACCAATCCAAGAGGTAGCAAGGTAATTGACATGACATTGTCGGATGGATCCCGTGTATGGTTAAACGCGGGAAGTTCTGTTACCTACCCCATTGCATTTGTCGGCAACGAAAGAAAGGTTTCAATTACTGGTGAGGCATATTTCGAAATAACGGCCTCCCCAAACCCCTCCAAAGGAGGGGCTTTAAGGCCGTTCATAGTTGAAAAGGGTGATATGCAGGTGCAGGTACTCGGTACTCATTTCAATGTGAATGCTTACGATGATGAAGATGCGATTAAGGTAACATTGCTTGAAGGAAGCGTAAAGGTTACCCTCCGACAGGCTCCGGGTGACGGAATAATAATTAAGCCTGGACAGCAAGCGGTGGTTAAAGTCTCCCCTAACGGGGGAGATTTAGAGGGGGCTTTAACCCGTAACAGCGTCGAGGTCGACGCCGTAGTGGCATGGAAAAACGGACGTTTTCAATTCAACAAAGCCAGTTTGCAGGAAGTAATGCGGCAAATTGCAAGATGGTATGATGTGGATGTAAGCTATGAAGGCGTGATTCCCTCAAGACAATTCGGGGGGAAGATGCAAAGGAATTTGACATTGGCAGATATGCTGGATATTCTTACCAAGAGCCGTGTACATTACCGGATCGAAGGAAAAAAACTGATTGTTACAAAATAAAAAAAGCCCCTGCAGAAACAGGAGCAGTGTTCAGATATATTAACAAGCTGTGGAAGGCTATTATCAACAAACCTAAACATTGCAAAACTATGCAATTAAGTGCAATTGTCCGTAAGATTAGTTGTCCCGGATTCACCAAAATGCTTCGTATTATGAAGCTTGTGACAATAATTATTTTTGCAGCTTGTCTGACCGCCAGTGCCAGGACCAATTCACAGACAGTATCTCTATCTGGTGAAAATGTTCCGCTTACAAAATTATTTTCTTCTATAGAATCGCAGACTGATTATGTTTTCTTTTTTGATTATGATTTGCTTAAGGATGCTAAGAATGTTACTATTAAGGTAAAACATATTGTTTTACTCGATGCTCTCAAATTAATTTTTAATAATCAGCCATTGGATTTTTCCATTAAGCAAAAGACAATTGTGATTACCAAAAGAGAAAAGGTCGACAAAATAATTACCAGCATTAATACTTTTATTCCACCTCCCCCTATAGATATACACGGAACAGTCACCAATGAAACCGGCGAACCGCTGGTAGGCATAAGCGTAAAAGTTAAAGGCACAGATAACGGAACCAGCACAAATGAAAATGGTGAGTTTAGTTTAACAGGTGTTGACAATAATGCAACGCTTGTTTTTACAGGAATAAATATCGAAAGCTTTGAAACAAAAGTTAATGGTAGAAGCGGCTTAGCATTACATGCAAAAACAAAAGTTGCTGCCATGCAGGAGGTGGTAGTTAACAAAGGGTATTATACAGAGAAACAAAAATACTCGGTTAGCAACGTTACCACTGTTACTGCAAAGGACATAGAAAAACAGCCAGTGCAAAATCCATTACTTGCCTTACAGGGCCGTGTACCAGGCTTATTTGTATTACAGCCTTCCGGCCTTGCTGGAAGCAGTGTAAAAGTTCGCATACAGGGTCAAAATAGTATTGCTAATGGGAATGAACCGCTTTATGTAGTTGACGGTGTCCCTATAGATCCACAGTTGCCAAGAACCGGAATTGATAATGTGTTGGCATCCTTCGGGTCTAATTTTAGCGGATGGGGTAGTCCATTGAGTTACATAAATGTTTCCGATATTGAAAGCATTGATGTGCTGAAAGATGCTGATGCCACTGCCATTTATGGTTCCCGTGGTGCGAATGGTGTCATTCTGATTACCACCAAAAAAGGAAAAGCAGGTACGATGCGCCTGGATGTGAATATGCAAACAGGCTTTGGGCAGGTAGCCAGGAAACTGGATATGATGAATACCAGTCAGTATATAGCAATGCGGCAGGAAGCCTTTCGCAATGATGGTATCAACTGGAAAGACCCTTCAGTATCAGCAGATGATCTTAAAGTGTGGGATACGACACGCTATACAGACTGGCAAAAAAAATTAATAGGCGGTACCGCAAATAATACAACCGTTAGTGTAAATGTATCCGGGGGAACAGCTCTGGTCCGTTACTTAGTAGGGGGCACTTATCATAAAGAAACTACCGTATTCCCATATCCAGACGATTTTGCGGATACCAAAGCATCCGTACATTTCAATTTGGATGCCAACTCGGCAAACCAAAAATTTGGTCTTCAATTTTCCGGTAATTATATATATGACAGGAACAAATTACCCCGGACTGATCTTACAGAAGCTGCAATACGCACAGAACCGAATGCGCCCGCTCTTTATAATGTAGATGGTACTATTAATTGGGCGCCAGACATCACCGGCACGTCTACTTTTCCCAACAATCCTATGGTGGGGGTTCTCACTAAGTATGAGAACAAAACATACAACCTGATAAGCAACCTTGTATTGCATTATACAATACTTCCTGGCCTCGAAATGAGAAACAGTATCGGGTTTAATAAGCTGGAGACGGATGATTACATTCCTTCACCACTTGCCTCAATAAGACCGGAGAACCGGGTAACTACACAGAGGAGTGCAGCTTACGGAGCAAGAAACATTGAGTCATGGAATGTAGAATCGCAATTGAATTATACAAAAAAAATTGCTGATGGCAAGATCGATATATTAATTGGATCCACTCTGTTAGATCTCAAAACAAATGCTGGCTATCTGTTTGGAACAGGCTATTTGAGCGATGAATTGCTGCCCGATTTTCATTCGGCAGCAAATATTGGAAAAGGTATTTCAGGCAGCAGTGAATATAAGTACAATGCAGCCTTTACCCGTGTTAATTATATATTGCATGACAAATATATTGTTAACCTTACAGCCCGTAGAGACGGGAGTTCACGATTTGGCGGAGCCAACCGGTTTCACAATTTCGGTTCAGCAGGAGCTGCATGGATATTCTCTGGGGAAAAGTTTATTCGGGACAAATTTCGCTTTTTAAGTTTTGGAAAATTGAAAGGCAGCTTTGGCACCACCGGCAGCGACCAGATCGGGGACTATAGTTTTCTGAGTTTATATAATTTGTATTCCGGCGGCGGGCTTCCTTACCAGGGAACTACAGGGCTTGTTCCTTCCGGGCTACCGAACCAGCATTTGCAATGGGAAGAAACGAAAAAATTGCAAATTGGTATCGACTTCGGTTTTTTCAACGACAGGATCAATGTTAATGCAACCTATGTTAGAAACCGATCTTCTAATCAATTACTGCGTTATCCCTTGCCTACCGTTGCCGGCTTCACAAGTTACCTTTTAAATTTTGATGCCACTATTCAAAACAAGAATTGGGAATTCTCAGTTAACACAACCAATATTAAAGAAAAAAATCTCACCTGGACCAGCAGCATCAACCTGACGATCCCTCAAAATAAGTTAGTTGCTTTCCCTAACTTATCTTCTTCCACTTACTCGAATTCTTTAGTAATTGGTCAGCCTGTCACCATTCAGAAGGTATTGCATTTTGTTGGTGTAGACCCAACAACCGGGAATTATATATTTGGATCTAAAACAGATGCATTCAATCCAAAATTTCCAGATGATTATACGGTACCGGTAAACACGGCTCCTAAATTTTACGGCGGCCTGCAAAATAATATCACTTATAAAGGATTTGAGTTGGATTTTCTTTTTCAGTTTGTAAAGCAACTTGGCTTTGGTGATGCTTTAGTATGGAATGGGAACCGTTACCCGGGAGGTTTTTACCCTGGCGCTAGCAATCAGCCTCAGTTTGTATTAAGTCGCTGGCAAAAACCGGGAGATAATGCTCCGGTAAAGAAATATTCAACCCGGGAGGATCAATTCATACTAAAAAGCGATTACCGTTTTACTGATGCTTCTTATATAAGACTCAAGAATGCGTCCCTATCCTGGAATTTGCCGATAAAATTTGTCAGCAAGGCGCACTTTAAAAAGTGCAGAGTGTATATACATGGCCAGAATTTGTTAACCCTTACAAATTACAAGGGACTGGATCCTGAAAACCAGGGTTTATATACAATATCACTTCCGCCTCTACGGATATGGACAGTGGGGCTGCAGTTGGGTTTATAGAACAATGCACAAATGAAATATTTAATTTATGATGCTGCTCAATAAAATCGGAAAAATTAATAAACTTGTCGCTCTTGGCATTTGTGCTGTATGTTTTTTTAGCTGCAGGAAACTTATAGACATTAAGCCACCAGTGAGTAATGTGAACGAAGAAAACGTTTATAAGTCAGACGCTAGTGCAATAGCGGTACTGACCGGCATTTATTTGAGATTAGGAACCACTGACGTTATTTTCTCGGGAGCCGGGGGAGTTTCAACACTAACCGGTTTATCCGCTGATGAGCTCACATTGTATAGCGGTGTTAATGACAATAAATTGATTGCTTATTATACAAATAATCTATCGGCCAGTTCTGTTTTGACCAATTACGGATCTGAGTTTTGGGCCAGCGGTGCGGGGCTTTATTATAATATTTTTATTTGCAATGCGGCTATTGAAGGTATTACAAAAACCACCACGCTCACCCCATCTGTTCAACTACAACTTCTTGGTGAAGCAAAATTCCTGCGGGCCTTTTTTTATTTCTACCTAGTGAACCTATATGGAGATGTGCCCCTGGCACTTACAACCGACCCTGCTGTGAATGCCATCATTCCCCGCTCACCGAAAGCCCAGGTATATCAGCAGATCATTGATGATCTGAAAACGGCTCAAAATTTATTAAGTCCCGATTATTTGGATGGCGGATTGAAAGCCTATCAAAATTTAGCCGGCGCTGAAAGGGTTCGTCCAACAAAATGGGCTGCGGCAGCCCTGCTTGCAAAAGTTTATTTGTATTATGGTAACCTTACTAATGACGCCGGTAATTTCGCAAAAGCTGAAGAACAGTCATCCATTGTTATCAATAATTTGACTTATTACAGTCTTGCGCCATTAAACAATGTTTTTTTAAAGAATAGTAGCGAATCCATCTGGCAGATACAACCCTCAAATGTGGGACGCAATACGGAAGACGGAATTACTTTTATCTTACCTGCTACAGGGCCAAATACAAGTGTGAATCCTGTGTATCTAAGTAATCAAATGCTGGGCAGTTTTGAGGCTGTAGATCAGCGTAAATCTAAGTGGGTAAGCAGTGTTACTCCAACTCCTCCCGGTACCAATACCTACTATTTCGCTTATAAGTATAAAGCTACTGTGGCATCAGGCGCTGCTACTGAATACTTAATGATGTTTCGCCTGGGTGAGCAATATCTGATAAGGGCGGAGGCACGTGCACAGCAAAATAATATAGGAGGGGCGCAGGCAGACCTGAATATGATACGGGCAAGGGCCGGCTTAACCAACACCGCCGCCAATGATAAAGCTACTCTGTTAGTTGCCATATTGCATGAACGGCAGGTGGAGCTGTTTACCGAAGGTCATCGTTGGTTTGATATTAAACGGACAAAGAATGTAGATGCTATTATGAATATTGTGACGCCTTTAAAGGGTGGCACATGGCAAATAACCGATCAGCTATACCCTATACCAGTGGACGATATTTTAAAAAATCCAAACCTCATCCAAAACGCCGGTTATTAAAAAAGTCATAAAACAAATTTTAAATTTTAAATCAAAAATTATGAGTCGCTACTTACAAATCTTAATGGTTTTTGCAGTCATGTTTGTTGCCTGTAAAAAAGATCCTCCTGCACCTGTTGTTCCAACGATTATTACAACTGCTGCAACCAACATTAGTTTTAATACCGCCACCACGGGTGGTGTCATAACAGGAGATGGCGGTTCGCCTGTTACAGAAAGCGGTATCTACTGGAGCAAAACAAACAATACGCCTGGTTCAACTGATTCTGTAAAAACCAGTTCAGCCACTTCAGGCAGCTTTACTTCTGTCCTAAATACCATTGAAGGAAGTACAACATACTTTGTACGGGCTTATGCAAAGAACAGTATTGGTACCGGGTATGGTAATGTGATTACGTTTAATACAAGTGTGGATACTACAAAAGTTACTTTTACTTATAATGGAGCTACTGTAACCTACGGTGTTATTACAAGCCCAACTACAGGTCGCAAATGGCTGGATCGAAATGTGGGCGCTAGCCGTGCTGCTACTTCAAGCAATGATGAACTGGCCTACGGTGACTTATTTCAGTGGGGCCGCCCTACCGATGGACACCAGCTAATTACGTGGACTTCTTCTACAGTTGGTACTCCTGTCAATGGAATTACAACTACACTTGCAACCTCAGATGTACCCGGACATGCCAATTTTATTTTAGGTGATGTAAATGCAGCTTTTCCAGACTGGCGCAACGACAACAATAACCTTAGGTGGAATACAAATCCACGAGGCCCCTGTCCTTCTGGCTGGCATGTATCCACAAAGAACGAAATGGCAGCTGAAGTATCTAATACAAGTACAGGAGGCACTGCCCCCTCTGGCGGAATCACCAATTCCAACACGGCGTACAATCTTTTAAAACTAACCTTATCTGGAGCTCGTAGAGGTAATTCCAGTAGTTCTAACGCCGGACAAATCACAAATCAGACTGGTCGCGGATATTTCTGGACTTCTATATCTGCGGTAGGTACTTTTGGAAATTCTGGCGTCGCTTTATTTATTGATCCTTCTACAACAAGAATTTCTGACGGTTTTAATCAAGATTGGGCGATGCCTATACGTTGCATCAAGGATTGATACTCCAGAAGTCAGCCTGATGAATTTAGTGCAGGACAGGGCTATCAAATAAGCGATAATTTATCGATTTTGGAGGAAAGGAAAAGAAAGTACCGAAAAAAAACAGCTCTAAAATTAAAATTACCGATTGTACCGATACAATTTAAATTCAATTGTCCTTCGCATTAATAACGCAAACGTAACGAATCAAGTTATACTTATGAAAGTAATAGACAGAATGGTAATTATTAATAGAATATTTTGGTTTTGTTTATCTATTCCAACAGCAACTGCGGCACAAAAAACAGATTTTTCCGGGATATGGCTACTTAAGGAGCGAATCATCGTGTCTGGAGTTGATTATGAAAACGGAGTAGCAAAATTACTAAAGGTCAACACCAAATCTGATTCTATAATAATAGAACGGCTAAATATAGGTAGCGATGGGAAAGACGTCAGCATTATTGAAAGGATGAGACTTGATGGAACTCCTGCAACCATCCTGAGGTCCGGAAATCGTAAACGTGTATCGTCAGTCAGGTGGTCCGGCAACGGGAAGATTCTTATCGACTCGACTACAGGATATAAGGCAGACACTGACACTGCAATGGACTACTCCTTTATCGAGTACTGGAATTTCTCCGACTCAACGAAGATGTTAACCGTGGAAATAACAAGGCGGAGTGCAGGTGGTGAAAAATTTTCCATGAAGGGGGTATATGAAATAAAGACGCAGGCACAGGTGACACTTGAAACGGCAACGGGACATGGAATATCATTTGAAAAGGCTTCGGATTGGGAGAACATAAAAGCCAAAGCGAAACAGCAAAATAAATACATTTTCGTGGATGCCTTTGCGACCTGGTGCGTGCCATGTAAGAAGATGGATAGAGAAGTATTTGCCTTAAATAGAGTAGGTGAATTTTTGAATACCCATTTCGTTTCTATGAAACTGCAAATGGACACTACCCAAAAGGATAATGAACAAACTCGTAATGAATATGCAACCGCACATAAGTTTATGCAGGAGTATAACATTACTGGCTTTCCGACTTTTTTGTTTTTTTCACCGGAGGGTGAAATTGTTCATAAGGCACTTGGCTATTTTGGCGATAATGAGTTTCTTGCATTGGTTTCTGATGCACTAAAACCTTCACGGCAATATTATTCTCTTGTTAATAAGTACAGGTCTGGAGAAAAAGATTATGGTGTCATGGACTTTCTTGCTTTAAAAGCTAGGGAATTTAGGGACAAAAAACTTGCGGACAGCATAGCTATTGATTATAAAGATAATTTTTTAGACAAATTATCAATTGAAGATTTGGCTTCTCCCAGGTATCTTAATCTAATCCTTTCTTTTTATCCCATTTATGTCAATGCAGAAAGTTCAAAGAACGGCTTATTCAAAGTGTTTTATGAACATGGGGCAAACATTGATGACGCAATAAAATATAAGGGATTCGCGGCTGGATATATTAATGCTGTTATTACAAGAGAAGAAATAGAGACAAAGCTCAAAGCTTCGGGTGCGAAGCCAGATTGGGCTAAAATGGAGAACAGCATTAAAGTTAAGTATCTTGGAATTGATGCTAATCTCCTGACCAGACGTGCTCAAATAAAATATTATGGGAAACGAAATGACTGGAATAATCAGGTTAAATACTTTGAAAGGGTAGTAGATAAATATGGACCGTTCATTTTTGGGGATGCGGATGAGCAGGGCGCTGATAATGTTATTGTTGACATGCTGTTTTTCCATTGTGATGATAAAAGAATATTAAATAAAGCAATCGGATGGATGGAAGAAATCATCAAAGTTTATAGGTATCCTGTTGCGTTTGTGTACGGTAACTATAGTGCGATATTGTATAAGGCGGGAAAACGCAAAGAAGCTATTGATTGTTTGGAAAAACATCTCAGCGCAATTGGATATAAAATCGGTGATGATATAAATAAAGATCCGCGATTTAAACCTAAGCTTGAAATTTTAGAAAAAATGAAGCGCGGTGAAAAAGTTGATAGTACATGGGATATTGAAGCTTTTTATTAGCGAGAGGCTCCAAGCCTATTCAGTAAGGACATTTATAATTCCTAATCGATGTATAAAAAACAGTATGAAGCAATTTTTTTTTGTTCTTGTCATGGTCTTTATTACGGTCTCTACATTTCCCCAAAGCAGTAGTGTGACAACGCATGCAAATTCTGCTTTATTAGATAACGAACGATGGAATTTGGAGAAATATCTATGGAGCTATACTAAATCTAAAAGCCAAAGCAACAATAAGCTGTTAATTGATTTTAATGTCATTGATAATTGGCAAGGGCTGGGCGATTATTTATCTATTACTGATGATGGAAGATATTTCGCCTATACCATTGAAAGAGGAATCTGGGTTCGTGATTATTATAAAAAAATGGATAGTCTTATAATACAATCTATCACAGGTTCCTGGCGTCGATCGTTTGCTGGCATGAAACCGGGTTTTTTTACCATGGACAACAAACAGTATGTATTGCACGATAAGAACGTTCTGTACTTTTTACAGGTGGGAACTGAAAAGGATACAGTTATTAATAACGTTGAAACTTATGTAACCACTGGTAGCAAAAATAAGTGGATAGCTTATCAATTAAAAAAAGAGGGCAAGCCAGTGATCCTACAAAACCTCTTAACTGGAAAAATAAAGGAATTTTCAGATGTAGCTTCTTATTCTTTTGATGATTCTAAACAGTGGTTTTTATGCCGATTGAATACTTCTTTAAATGAGTTGCTTACCTTCAACCTTGAGAGTGGCAAAGAACAAAATTATTCTTCTACTAAATCTTATCTTTTTTCGCCTGATGGCAATGCTTTATTGTTTTATACCGGAATTGATTTGCAATATGTAAGTTTTACAGATTATACTACAAATACAATTTGGTCAACAAAAGACACTTCAAAAGTTTTGTCCACTTATAAATTTGACAATTCAGGAAGCCAGGTGGTTTTTGCGATAAGAGATCTTTCAAATACAATAGAATCAACTTCTATCTGGTATTATAGAAAAGACTTGAACAGAGCTGTACTCAAAGTAAATAAAGAAACCTCAGGTATTGGCAGTGGCTTTCAAATACAAGGGGCGGCAACCTTTACGGACAATGGTCATTATATTCAATTTGTTTTAGAACGTAAGCCAGAGATTCGTCAGCCTGTGAGTAATGCTGTGCAAATAGATGTGTGGGGTTACAGAGATTTAAACCTGTACAGTGCTCAACCTTTTCTTCTGAAGCGACCCCAAATATATAATGCTATTATCGGCATAGAAAACGACCACGTAATACAATTGGAAAGCGAAGGCAAAACCATGAGTTTGTTACATGGAGATTTTGCTATTGTAAAAAAGAGTGACAAAGAAATGCACGGAGATCGTTTTTGGGAAAGAGGTTATGGTGGTAATGAGGATAGCAACTGGCTAGTTTCTATAAGTAATGGCAGCCGTCGGTTATTACCAATTAAGGGCGGGAATGGGACTTTTTGGTTTTCACCTGGTGGTAGCTATTTAGTCTATTTTAATTCAGACAAAGGGTGCCATTATTTCAGCTTTAATTTGCAAACCGGAGCGTTAAAAGATGTCTCGGCCAATGTGCCGGAGGGGCAATTAGGTTTGGTTGATCCTTTGTTGCGTAGTAATAAAAAGCCTGAATTTCCACTCAATCTTGCAGCTTGGCTACAAAACGACTCAGGTTTATTGGTGTATGATAATAATGATATTTGGCAACTTGACCTCACAGGTAAAAAAGCTGCCGTTAATATTACTAATGGCTTTGGCCGTACCCATGGTATTATGTTTAGTCTAATGAATAGCGAACGGCATTTATATGTCACACCGACTTTAAATTTGGAACAACCATTATTGTTAAGAGCATTCAATGTCAAGAATAAATACAGTGGGTTTTATAGCAAAGTTATTGGTGCGGTTGGTGATCCCAAGCTGATATATATGGGACAATACTTTATGAATATGATAATGTGGGGACAAGATCCAAATTTGTCAAATAGGGGAATACAACCACTCAAAGCGAGGGACGTTGATACCTGGATCGTGCAGAGACAATCTACTACGGACGCTCCTAATTATTACAAAACAGCAGATTTGAAGTCGTATGAACGATTGACTAATTTTCAACCTCAGAATGAGTACAGATGGTTTTCTGAAGAGTTGCATACCTTTAAACATCTTAATGGCACAACTGGGCAAGGGATTTTATACAAACCAGAGAACTTTGATTCATCTAAAAAATACCCTGTTTTAATCGTTTTTTATGGGCAATATTCTAATAACCTTTATCAGTTTCATGCTCCAGTTTATAATATAAATGCGATAACCCCGGGAGTGTCGCCTATTTGGCTTTTAAATAATGGTTATCTTATATTCACACCGGATATTCATGTGGCGCCATTAAAATACGGTCCTGAAGCATTTAATATAATTGAGGGCGCTGTGAGGTATTTAAAGCGATTGCCATTTATAGACAAGAATAAATTGGGTTGTTCTGCACACAGTTGGTCGGCGAAATTAGGTGCTTATTTATTTACGCACTCTAAATCATTTGGAGCTGTTGCTATTAGTGAAGGTTTTTTGTATGCAAATATGATAAATACGGCTTTATCAACTGATCAAGATGGAATTAGTAAGTTGAAGACGGTTGAAATGGATTTCAAATTTGGCAAATTTTGGAAAAACAAGGAGTCCTGGTTAGATCAAACAACAGTTGTAAATGTAGATAAGGCAAATAGTCCGTTACTATTGTTATGTAATAAGCGTAGTGCCCAGGAATACCAAAATCAAACCTTGCAATTATTCACATCGTTGCGCAGGTTGGAAAAGAAAGTTTGGTGGTTGAAATATGAAAAAGGAGGTCATAATTTAAATGACCTGGATGAAATGAAGGATTATACAATACGATATACTCAGTATTTTGATCATTATTTAAAAGAGGCTCCTGCACCGCAATGGATGAGTAAGGGAATTCCGTATAAGCTTAAGGGTGTAGAGAGCCGGTATGAGCTAGATCCACAGGGTGCCTGCACATCTACTAACGGAAAGCCGTGCACTATTTGCGAAGCCTGGAACGAGCAATACAAAAGAACGCCGGAGATGTTTCAAAAAGAGATAAAGGATTGGGTTTTGGACAAGGATATTGCAGATGAACTGGTACGTAAAATAAATGAGCGAAGAAAGGTACTTGATAAGGAAGCAGAGATACAAACGAAAGAGGTGATGAGGATGTTGAACAAATAGATCCCTCGCTATACTCTGGATGACAAAGAAAAATAATTAAAAATGAAAACAATAATTGTATTCGCATTACTAATTGTATCAGTTACAATGTATGGCCAGGCCGATTTCAGTGGCAACTGGAAGTTAAATCCCGACAAGTCGCAATTCAATGAAACCCCAGGGACGCCGGCAGCACCTAAATTGGTTGTTGAGCAAAAAGCAGGAACTATTACATTACAACGTAATGACCGTGCAAAAGAGACTTTAAAAATTGATAGTACAGCTTCTATTGAAATCACCGATGGAGATAATAAGACGGAAGTCTCCATGAAACTGGCAGCAGATGAAAAAGGATTGGTTGAAACACGCTTGTATACATATCCCGAAAGTGAAACAGCCGTAGTGGCCACCAAAAAAACAAGAACGTGGACATTGTTGGATGATAAGAAGACGCTCACAATCACAGACCACATAGAAGCAAGCAATGGGGGCAATTATGTAATGGTGCTGGTGTATGAGAGGGAGTGAGGAGTTAAGAGTTAAGAGTTGAAAATTGAAAATGGGTAAAGGCAAATGAGAAATGTTTTTCTGATAGTAGTTATTGTTTTTTTGATCTCCTGCAGGGCAGATGAAAAAAGGCAGGAGCATACTGCTTTTTATGATGATGTCGAAAAGAAAGCCGCAGAGAAAAGACATCAGCTCATGATGCAGAATAATGTGGGACACCCTGCCAATGATTTTGTTTTTGTAACACCCGCAGGAACGAAGAAAGTATTGTATCGTGTTGATGCGAAATATTTGCTTGTATTGTTTTACAACCCGGAATGTGAGGCATGTAAGGAAATGAAGAACATGTTAATTGCCTCTCCTGTAATAAATAAAAAACTTTCATCAGGAGAACTACGGATACTCGCTGTTTACATAGATAAAGATGAAACAGTATGGCGTAAGCATTTACCTGAAATGCCTGCAGAATGGATACACGGGAGGGATGCAGATGAATATTTGTATAAAAATAATATCTATGATCTGAGAGCCATTCCAACTATTTATTTGTTGGATGAAAATAAAAAAGTACTGTTGAAGGATTGCGTGAGCATAATTGAAATCGAAAGAAGGATCATCGGGGAATGATGTTATGGCCAATACGTCTGGAAATAGTTGTTAGGCCAAAGGAGAACAGGAAAACATGGATTGAAGTCGTGGAGATTGCTTTGATTTGTTTTGGTGATTACTCTGGACAAATCTTCGCCATAACGAAAAGATTCGGGATCAAGTCCGCAGTGACAAAAAACAAACTTTATGAAAATAACATCAGCACAACTAAAAGAACACTTTGAAGCAAACAATAAATTTATCATTGCTAAAAACAAGGTGGAGCTGACATGGGAAGATACTGGAGAAATAAACGTAACGCTTCCTATAGAAGCGGGCCAAAGCCGGGGAAGCCTCATCCGTCCCGATGTTATCGGTACACCTTCTCGGCCTCACCTGTCAGCCATTCGGCTGACATCCTCTCCTTAAGGAGAGGAAAAAAAGGTGCTTCGCTGAATATTTAGGAGAAGGGAAATGGAAGGGCTGCGCCGGATTTAATTTGATTGACCTGGTTGCAGCATTCAGAAATGCCGAAGATTTTATAGAAAAATCCTGGATCAGGAATGTGGATGATTTGCAAAGCATCAAAAATTCGATATGCTGGTCGCAATACATTTTGGGCCGCGGGTATATCAGTTGCATGTTGCTGGAAATGGACAATGCGGAACTGTGTTTCAGACTTCCTGCGAGTGAAATCCGGAATTCTTCCACGACTATGACGATGGTATATAGTTTGGATTTGCATTATTATGATGAAGTGGAAAAGGCGCTGACATTACCGGAGCAGTTTATTGAGTATACTTATTTGCTTAAATAATTCCGATTTATTATATTTGGGTAACCAGTACTTATTATATGGCTTACTCAATTGAACTTTCATCAATCGAAGTTGCAGAACTAAAGGGATTAAGGCGTAGTGAAAAAGATGGCAAAATACTTCGCCGCTACCAGTGTTTATGGATGGCACACGAAGGCCTTCCTAAAAAAGAGATAGCCTCAACACTTGGTGTTAATATAGATACGGTAACAGACTGGGTTAAGCTGTTTAATAAAGAACGGTTAGCAGGCGTAAGCAAACTGCACTATGAAGGCAGAAGGCCATCTGCTCTGGATGCCATTAAAGATTTACTGATAAAGCATATCAGGGAACAATCCATCAGCAAACTTTCTGAACTACAGGATTTTTTAGAAGCCAAACATTCAATTGCAGTAGAACACAGTTGGTTAAGCCGCTATTGTAAAAAAAACTCCATTGCTCTTATAAAAAGACAAGGCTGATACCAGGAAAAATCCCCTCAGAACAAATACAGGAATCGTTCATACAATTGATGGATCAACTCTACAGCTGTGCCTGTAATGATAACAGGGAAGTCTTGCTGTATTTAGACCCTATGCACCAGATACACAACAATGAAAATGATTATGCCTGGCAGCCCACAGGGCTTGCAGGCACTAAAAAAGTACTGGCCAACACCGGAAGAAAACGGCTCAATATTATTGGTGCGGTAAACCCGGTAACTTTTGAACCAACTATTATGCTGACAGAAGAAAATTGTTGTGCAGAAGTAATAGAAGCATTTTTAACTGAAATAAAACATCGGTATTTTAATGCATCCTGTATCTGCATCATTTTAGATAATGCAAGATACCAGCGTAGTTATCTTGTACAACAAAAAGCAAAAGCTTTAGGCATCGACCTTATTTATTTACCACCCTATAGCCCAAACTTAAACTTAATAGAACGGCTATGGCGGTATTTTAAAAAGAAAGTAATGAAGAATAAATACTATCCGGATTACACTTCATTTGAAAATGCCGTTGACACTTTTTTCCAAACATTTAATGACAGGATTGCGGATATGAAATCTTTACTGAATTTTAAATTCGGAATTATTAAAGCAAGTTAGTATATATAGAAAATAATTGGGAGAAGTTGCAGGGTACGTGGAAGGGAGAAGTATTGATAATAGCGGTGCCACGGTTCCAAACCGTGGCACCGCTACACAAAGATCTTTGATAGTTTGAACAGGTAATGGAACATTAATCTGCGAAATGGTAAACACTGGTTCTTTTATCACCCGTGCGTTTTAGTATCTGCTTATCAGTAGCTTCTTTAAGGTCGCGGCTGGCCGTGGCTGCAGAAATTTTCCTGAAAGCCCGCCTGTAATCCTGGCGGGTGAAGGAATTTTGGCCGGTTTGCTCTTTGAATATTGCTATACGATCCCGGGCCGACAGGCTGACGGGCTGCATAGTAAGCAAACTGCCGAGACCTTCATCAAGTACCTGCAACATGAATGTGATGAAGACCGTGCAATGACCCTGCTTGTCCGACTGGCTGAGGGCTTTATAATAATCAGCCTGTCTTTTTTTGATGATCGTTTCTATTGGCAAAAAGGCAAATACA
Source organism: Chitinophagaceae bacterium (assembly GCA_040007815.1). Classification (GTDB taxonomy): domain Bacteria; phylum Bacteroidota; class Bacteroidia; order Chitinophagales; family Chitinophagaceae; genus Terrimonas_B. Next base: position 82,646 of record JBDTUH010000019.1, on the reverse strand, counting down.
GGGTATTGCTGCATCAGCAAAACCGTTTGCCAGAGCCTGCCGATGCGGCCATTGCCATCCATAAAAGGATGGATGAATTCCAACTCGTAATGAAACACGCAGCTTTTAATCAGCAGCGGGTCGTCGTCTTTTTTGATGTAGGCAAACAGATCGTTCATCAGCGGTTTTACCATTTTGCCCGGAGGGGCCAGGTGGGCCAGTTGGCTGCCTTTTACAATTCCAACGGAACCTGTGCGAAGCTGGCCGGCAGTAGCAACCAGCCCTTTCATTAAAAGCTTATGGGCGGCCAGAAGGGAAGACAAGCTATAGGGTTTTAAACGATCAAGCGCATCATAGGCGGCAATAGCATTTTGTACTTCCAAAATATCTTTTTGCGGTGCCAGCACCCGTTTGTTTTCCAGGATGGCCGTAACCTGTTCAATACTTAAAGTATTGCCTTCAATTTCCAGCGAGGCCTGAATGGTTTTGATGCAGTTGCTTTTGCGGAGTTCGGCTTTGGGCCGTTGCAAATGGGCAGCATTGATCTCGCCGATCTTTTCAGAAATGGCGGTGAGCAGCTTTAGCAGGGTGGGGGTAATGGAATAGGGGGGCTTCATGATAGTCTCAAATGATAGTATCAAAAATACTGTATTTCCCTCTGATGAATACAGCTTATCAGGTAAAGAGAGTTAAATATTTTATACATGAAAAGATTGTCAGGCATAAAATTTATATATGAGGCGGGAGAACCTCATCCAGAGTTTGAAAGTAGTTAGATTTCCTAAACTCGCTTTCTCCTTTGCTTCCCGCTTCCCCTTCGCTTGCTTCGTTGCACTTGCAATGACGTCGCTCAGGGGGTCGCAAGGAGAAGGGGTCGCTGAAATGAGTAAGTAAGGAGATTGCTTCAGAGGTTGCTTTCCTTCGACAAACTCAGGATGACAAGTCGGGAGTTATCGTGAGACGAGGAAAATATATATTTGCGGTTTAAGAGAGAAATATGTTATTGTCAACAGCAGCGTACTCAGCCATTCTCCAGGAATTTATTGAGCCTATCCGTCATCAAGAGGATACAGAAGAAATGTTTTTTCAAAAATGTCAAATCGGGCAAACTGCGTGGAATCTATGTATAGCGAAAGAGTTCGGTCTTTCTATTTATGATGAGATGAGTAAGATTGTGATACTTCAAAATGAAAAGCAACCAGAGATGAAACCTGTCTTTGATTTTCTGATAGCGAGGAAAACCCTTTTTTTTGATGTGTACAAGAATTTTATTTTTATCCTGGAGAAAAGAACAAAGGCAGATGGCTCAACAACTATTTATGTGGAATCAATGCAGGCGGAGACAATAAAGCAAAATACTATTAGTCAATAAAATCATTATGATCTATCATTTTTATATTGAACTGCAGGAAACTGAGCCGTTGGTTTGGCGGAGAGTAGCCGTTCCCCGCGACTATACTTTTTATCAACTGCACCTGGCTATACAGGGAGCATTCGGTTGGGAAAATTATCATTTGTTTTCATTTTCAAAAAAAGGGCAGTTGGATAAATTATCTTATGGCATACCTGATCCACTACTTGACAGAGAACTAATGTTCATAGTAAAGGATGCAGCAAAGAGTATGATCACTGAGGTGTTTACAAAACCGCGGCAATCGTATATTTATGTTTATGATTTTGGAGATGGATGGCACCATAAGCTTGTGCTTGAAAGGATAGAGACTGCAACTATTGAAAGAGCTTATTGTGCAGCAGGCGCAGGTGCATGTCCGCCGGAGGATGTTGGAGGCATTCACGGCTATAGAGAAATGGTGGAAGTATTTAAAACTGCGGTGCATGTAGAACAGGCAAGCTATATACAATGGCTTGGATTAGCGCCTGGAGAGAAATGGGACCCGGAGTATTTTAATGAAAGAGAAGCGAAAAAGAGAATGGCTCTTCTGGAAACAGCAGTTTAATGCATAATAGTAAATTTAATAGTTTTGGTGATATGACAATTAGTTTATTTGCCCCGATCTCCATAGAAGGATATGTCAGGCTGCATTTGAAAAATAATCCGAAAGAGGATGCTAAACAGTTGGAAAAAGGTTTACAAAAAGCACTTGCCTATGCACTTTCCGGTAAAACCTGTTCTTGCGGAAATCCTATTTGGGTAATAGGTGCTGCACATGCGGGCTATTCCTGTTTTACCTGCATCACCGGAGAAGCTACTCCGGATGATGATTATGAAATTGATCAACATATTAATTATGTCAATCGTGTTAAGTAAAAAGGATAAAAGGATTGCCAGAGAGTTGATCGAAAAAGGACTGCAGGCAGAATTCCGGCATGGATTATTAGAGATGGATCCCATCATCCAGCAATGGAAAAACAAACAGTCTGAAAATCGGGAGGCCTATCATAATTTATATAAAGCGCTCACTGATTTTGATAAGCATATTGCAATACGTTATGATCGTATCACCGGATCAAGGTATGTTTATACTAGCTGCGCTGCTCCAGGATAAACTGATAAATGAAGCTGACCTGAATGGAATGGAAGAATCGGCAAGGAATGCCATTTTGTTTATTGCACAGGAAGGTTAGCATCCCTTTTATGTTCTTTGAACCACATATACACATAAGGCATAATAGTAAGGAGGCACATAGTTTCTACTCTGCATATCGCCGCCTCTGCCTGTCAGCAGTGTATTACTTCACAATTCCGGTAACAGGCCTGCGGTTATTTTCCTTAGCGCATCCTTAGCGTCTTCCCCCAGTAGGCGAGTCTTCGAAATAAATGAAACAACAAATAAAGACGACCAGGGACTTCTAGCAAAACTAAAATGAAGGGTCTATATCTAACACCGCTTACATAGTCGTCATTCCTTTGAAGGTTGTCATTCCTGGCCTTACCCCGAATCTTTCCAGCCATTGCCAAAGGCAATCCAATCATGTACGAGCAATCACCCTCTCATTTGGCTACGGTGTGGACACATCTTCAAATACAAAATACAGGAACACGGATGACACAGCTTGTCCCGCCAGGGCGGGAGATTGAACAGATTTTATTGATTTAAACTTGGTAAAAAGATAGAAACCTGTTCTATTTCTAAAAAAACTTTCAAAAATTTTGGATAAGCACAGATTTATCCGCCATCGGCGGATAAAAAATCCGTTATCATCCGTCCAACCCGTGTCATCCGTGTGCCAAAAATATTTGTGTCCACACAGTAGCTCATTTGGAGATGGCCGCATAAATACTCTTGCAACTTTATAAAGGCAGGGTAGGCTTCCGGGATGAGGATTTAAGCCTTGGTCCTCCGCAGTTGTTGCCCTGGGGCAGCCGACCGGCCCCGCCGCCGCTGCAACAGGGCAAGTACTGCGCCAATAGCATGAGAGAAGATAATGAATAGCCGAAAGGTGACCGACTGAAGCTGCAAGGTGCAGCGGAGTTTACGGAGCGATCCGTAGCAGGCTGAAGGAGGTGACCTGGAGGCGAAATTCTAAGACGCTAATTTTTATTACGTATTCATCCTGCAATATCGTCCTGTCGTGTATCGTCAAGGCCTACTCGTATAAATGATCTGAAACTCTTCGAAAATATTTATAGTTTTCATGAGCCTTAATGCAAGCAGGTCAATACTTGCGTAAACGCTGAGCAATAAACTTGAGACCAGACTATTCCCATAAAATCTTCACTGATCTGCGAAAGAGCTATATACATCTTGTAATAGCCCTCGCGATGGATTGTATATAACCGGTTTCAACTTCACTCATCTTCTTTAATTGGCTTTTTAAAATAAACACAGCGTTATACTATGCAAGCGATAAATGTATTACAACAGCCGGAACTGGCAACAGACTTCTTACCCCTTCATGGAACTGATTATATTGAACTATACGTTGGCAACGCCAAACAGGCCGCTCATTATTATATCACGGCATTCGGATTTCAACCATTAGCGTATGCAGGCCCTGAAACAGGCGTAATGGATCGGGCCAGCTATGCCGTAAGACAAAATAAATTAACTTTTGTACTCACAACACCGTTGCGACCCGGCAATGAAATAGCCGATCATATCAGCAAACATGGTGATGGCGTAAAGATCATTGCTTTAAAAGTAGATGATGCTTCTTCCGCCTGGCTGGAAACTACACAAAGAGGGGCTGAAAGTTACCGGGAGCCAAAGCACATGTACGACAGCGATGGTCGGGTAGTCATAAGCGGTATTCATATCTATGGCGATACCGTTCATTTATTCATTGAAAGAAAAGATTACAACGGTGTCTTCTTACCCGGTTACCGTCAATGGAGCAATCCTTATTTTACTGATACCGACACAGGGTTGCTTTATGTAGATCATTGCGTAGGGAATGTTGGTTGGAACCAGATGAACAAATGGGTAAAGTTTTATGAAGACTCAATGGGTTTTCGCAATATCCTCAGCTTTGATGATAAAGATATTTCCACAGAATACTCAGCGCTGATGAGTAAAGTAATGAGTAATGGTAACGGCTTTGTAAAGTTCCCCATTAATGAACCGGCCCAGGGGAAGAAGAAAAGCCAGGTGGAAGAATACCTCGATTTTTATAATGGAGAAGGAGTACAGCACGTCGCATTAGCCACCAGTGATATTGTCAGTACAGTAAGGAGTTTGAAATCAAGAGGCGTTGAATTCTTACAAGTACCAACCACCTATTATGACGATCTGCTCAGCAGGGTAGGCACTATTGATGAAGACCTGGCGCCTTTAAGAGAGCTGGGAATATTAGTGGACAGAGACGACGAAGGCTATTTGCTACAGCTATTTAGCAAACCGGTAGAAGACAGGCCAACCTTGTTCTTTGAGATCATCCAACGAAAAGGTGCCAAAAGTTTTGGTAAAGGAAATTTTAAAGCATTGTTTGAAGCAATTGAAATGGAGCAGGAGAAGAGGGGGAATTTGTAGGGGAGTAGAGAGTTGGGAATTATGAATTATGAGTTATGAATGTCGTTAGTCGTGAATCGTCAGTGGATAATTAAGATTTATAAAAATAAGATACATGAAATTGTCAAGGATAGCCGAGACGTTGCCGGGATCGCAGATACTGGCGATGAGTAATGCAATTAAACAGCGCAAACAAGAAGGTGAAGTTATTTACAACTTCACGATTGGGGATTTTGATCCGAAGATATTTCCAATTCCTGATGAACTGGAAGAGGCCATCGTAAATGCGTATATGGGAAGACATACCAACTACCCGATGGCGGAAGGCAACTTAGACCTGCGGGAAGCGATTGCCTCCTTCACTCAAACATTCCAGGGAATAACTTATGATGCAACCGAAGTATTGGTGGGATCCGGCGGACGGCCATTAATCTATGCATTGTATAGAACCATTGTTGATCCTAGTGAAAAAGTTATCTATCCCGTTCCTTCCTGGAATAATCAATACTATGCAAAGTTTGTTGGCGGAATACCTGTAGAGATAGAAACAACAGCCGCCAATCATTTTATGCCAACAGCGGCAGACATAGCACCGCACGTAAATGATGCGGTATTGCTGGCGCTTTGTTCACCACAAAATCCGACAGGCACCACCTATAGCGAACATAACATAAAAGCGATCTGCGAACTGGTGCTGAAAGAAAACAAGCGCCGCTCCACCGGTGAAAAGAAATTATATATTCTCTTTGATCAGATGTACTGGCTTTTAACCTACGGAGCGAACCAGCATCATGACCCAGTATCAGTATGTCCCGAAGTACGACCGTATGTAATTTATATAGATGCGATTAGTAAATCTTTTGCAGCCACCGGCGTAAGAGTTGGTTGGGCGATGGGGCCGGCTGCTATCCTCAATAAGATGAAAGCGGTATTGTCGCATGTAGGCGCATGGGCGCCGATGGCGGAACAAAAAGCTGTTGCCGGTTACTTGCTGAATACGCCGGCCATTGAAACATACCTGCTGCGATTTAAAAAACAACTCGAAGAAAGATTGCAGATGATATATCATGGCATCCTGGCACTCAAGGAAGAAGGATTGCCTGTAGATGCCATCGTACCACAGGCGGCTATCTATTTGACGGTTAAAATAGATATTCCGGATGCGCATACTGTATTATTGGAAGAAGCCGGCATTGGTATATTACCGTTTTCTGTATTTGGAGCTGATAAAGATTCTCCCTGGTATCGTATAAGCGTCGGTACCTGTAAGAAAGAACACATTGCTCCTATGCTGGACAAATTAAAAAAAGCCTTATGCCCTATTACCAAAGTGTAGGAAACATTCCGCATAAACGACACACTCAGTTTCGCAAACCGGATGGCAATTTGTATTCAGAGCAACTATTTTCAACAGAAGGATTTTCGAATGATTCTTCTTTGCTTTACCATTTGTATCCTCCAACTCAAATTATCAGGACGGAAGCCCAGATAGACATTTCACCGGTAATTGCTGAAGAAAAAATGTTGCGGCACAGAAGCTTTGAAGGATTTATGATAAAATCACAAAAAGATTATTTGGAAAGCAGGGTCCCGGTACTTGTTAATAATGATTTGCATATTGTACTGGCCTCGCCGCTGGCAGGTATGAAAGACTACTTTTATAAAAACAGCGATGCGGACGAAATGATCTTTGTGCATGAAGGTATCGGCACCTTAAGAACCATGTATGGAGAGCTTTCCTTTACCTATGGTGACTACCTGGTTATACCAAGAGGAACAATTTATCAAATTGATTTTGCAACGTCAGTTAACCGTCTGTTCATCGTCGAATCTTTCAGTCCCATTCGTTTTCCGAAAAGATACCTTAGCAAATATGGACAACTATTGGAGCATTCACCTTTCTGCGAAAGAGATATACGTACTCCCAAAGACTTAAAGACTCAGGATGAGAAAGGAGATTTCTTAATAAAGGCGAAGAAAAAAGGAGTTCTATATGGTCTTCATTACGGTACGCATCCATTTGATGTAGTGGGGTGGGACGGCTACTGTTATCCTTATGCTTTTTCCATAAATGACTTTGAACCAATAACAGGCCGGGTTCATCAACCACCACCCGTACACCAGACATTTGAAGCCAATAACTTCGTCGTCTGTTCTTTCTGCCCCCGATTATTTGATTATCATCCGAAGGCTGTTCCCGCGCCGTACAATCACAGTAATATCGACAGCGATGAAGTGCTTTATTATGTGGATGGAGATTTCATGAGCCGCAAGCATGTAACAAGAGGCATGATAACATTACACCCCGCAGGCATACCGCATGGTCCACATCCGGGAACGGTAGAAAAAAGTATTGGCGCCAAAGAAACAAAAGAGCTGGCGGTAATGGTGGATACTTTTCATCCGTTGATGTTAACTAAACAAGCATTGGAAATTGAAAACACCGGCTATACTACGAGCTGGGCTGAATAAAAATCTTAACAATGAAACTCGCAAGTTTTTTAAACAATAACCAGGAGCACCTGGCGATCGTTGTCAACGAACGGCTCTATCCATTAAGTTACCTGAATAAATATTTACCAGTTACCATGCAGGAGTTGTTAGCGGACTGGTCACGTTATTTATATATTATTAAGCTCGAAGAGCAAAATGTAAGGTCTGGCCTTTGTAACCATGTACAGAATTTTGGCATTGACCAGGTGCAACTACTTTCACCTGTTCCCAAACCAACTTCCTGCCGCGACGGCTATGCGTTTCGCCAGCATGTAGAAACGGCCAGGCGAAATCGCAATTTACAGATGATACCGGAGTTTGATAAATTTCCAGTATTCTATTTCACCAATCACCAGAGCATACAAGGGCCTGGTCATGTCAATTGTATGCCTGATCATTTTGAAAAATTGGATTTTGAATTGGAAGTGGCTGTTGTGATTTGCAAAGGCGGCCGCAATATTCAAGCAAGATATGCAGACCAATTTATTGGCGGATTGATGATCATGAATGATCTAAGTGCGAGACGATTGCAGATGGAGGAGATGTTATTAAACCTTGGTCCGGCCAAAGGTAAAGATTTCGCGACGGCTGTTGGTCCCTGGTTAGTAACCCTCGATGAGTTAGCCCCCTATGAAGAATTCGCGAGAGGCGGACATGAAGGTAAACATTGGAATTTGAAGATGACGTGCAAGGTAAACGGGACTCAAGTTAGTGAAGGTAACGTGAAAGATATGGAATGGACATTTGGAGAAATTATTGAAAGAGCGTCGTATGGTGTTGATCTTTATCCCGGCGATATCATCGGTAGTGGTACAGTTGGTACCGGTTGTTTTATGGAATTAAATGGAACCGGTAAGATAAATATGATTGGTTATCAAGAACAGTGGCTGCAGGATGGTGATGTGATTGAGATGGAAATTGATGGGTTGGGGAAATTGACAAATTCGATAGCGGCTGAGAAAACAGATTGGAGCGTACTTAAACAGAAGAAATTGAATACAATCACCGCAGAGAACATGAGGTAAAGAGCTTGCGCAGAGTTTTTTTTCCCTTCCGAAACTTTCCATTTGTCCTTTTCTTTGGGGTAAATGAAAATTGAAATAACAAAAGAGAGACTAAATCAAATTGGTGGAAATATTCTTGATGCGGCTATAACGGTTCATAAAGAGCTTGGCCCGGGACTTTTGGAATCTGCCTATCGTATTGCTTTAAAAAAGGAATTAGAGTTAAGAGAGTTGATTGTAAGAATGCATGTTCCGGTAGAATTGGTTTATAAAGGATGCGAGCTAGGCAAATGTTATGAAATAGATCTTCTTGTAGAAGAAGCTGTGATTGTCGAAATTAAGTCTACCGATGGAGTTGCACCGGTATTTATGGCACAGGTCATTACTTATTTAAAACTATATAATAAAAGTCTTGGCTATTTGATCAATTTTAATGTTCCGTTATTGAAGGATGGTTTTAAAAGATTAGTCCACAATTTTTAAATTCCCTCTGCGAAAACTCTATTTACTCCTTTCTCTGCGGTAAAACAAAAACTATGATTCTCCACCTAAATGACCTAAAGATCTCTGAGCGCCAAAACTGGCTCCAGCACGCCATCGCCCCCCGGCCGATAGGTCTTGTCAGTACTATTGATAAAGAAGGCCGCCCTAATTTGGCGCCATTCAGTTTTTTCAACCTGGTATCTGCCAATCCGCCATTAGTTATCTTTTCTCCGGCCAGGCGGGTACGGGATAATACAACCAAACACAGTTTGGAGAATTTATATGATGTAAGGGAAGCCGTGGTTCATATAGTTACGTATAATATGGTACAGCAGGTTTCCTTAGCGAGTTGCGATTATGCTAAAGGCGCGGATGAATTTTTAAAAGCGGGCTTTACCAAAGAACCTGCCATTCATGTAAAACCATTCATGGTAAAAGAAAGCCCTGTAAAGCTGGAGTGTAAGATCAATGAAATAAAACCGCTGGGTAAAGAAGGAGGGGCTGGTAACCTTATCATCGCTGAAGTGTTATGCATGCATATTGACGAACATATTCTAAATGATTCTCTCTCCATGATTGATCAAACCCGGCTGCTGCATGTAGCCCGGTTGGGTGGAGATTGGTATTGTCGCGTAACAAATGAATCATTATTTAAAGTGGCCAAGCCAAACGCACAGTTAGGTATAGGATTCGACAAGCTGCCGCAATACATTCTTGACAGTAGAGTATTAACGGCTAATGATCTTGCGCAATTAGCCAATTCAACTTTTGTTCCGGACTGCGATCCACTGTTTAAGGACGAAAGATCGGATGCTATAAAAGTATTTGTAAAAGGAGATAAAGGAAAGCAAATGCTCCATCAATATGTAAAGGAGCTGATAGAAAATGGAGAAGTGGACAAAGCCTGGCAGGTTTTATTGTCGGATCAGAAAACAGCGGATTTGTAATAATAAAATATCGCATACTGTTTGGGCAAAACCTATTCTTCAAGAGTCGTTGCACTATTAGTCCTCATTTTATTTCTGTTTGCACATTGAAAATGGCAGTTTTCAAAGAAGAGCGAAGTGGAATAAGTTTAGGATTTATTTTTGCTATCAGAATGGTCTGCCTGTAAGTTGTTGTAACTTCATTTTAGTAAAATAATTGAATTAATTATCTTCCGTCCAATCAATAGTCCTGGCTTCGGCCGGGGCTTTTTTTTAGGAGACTTATCCCTATCACTTACGAAAAACAGGTATTTACCACGCAAAATCAGGTATCTGCACGGTAGGCAGAAATTTAAAGACGTTGTAAATTGCATCTGTCGAAGCCATTAACCAGTAAACCTCCTATTTTTCGTGCAGAGATGTGTAGTCTCATAAGTACTGCTCATACTATTTAGCAGTACTTGTTTTTTCCCTTCTGTTATAAGCCTCGTCAATTTCGTCCCGGACAACTGCAAGCGTGTTTAACGATAGCATATATCAGGACTTATATTTTTGTCTATGTCGTTACCATTCATTCCGTTTTGGAGAAAGTATCCCTTTCTCCGGATATTAGTAGCCTTTATTACAGGCATTATATTACAATGGTATTTACAGGTGCGTGTTGATTTTTGGAGTACAATATTAATAATCTCTCTTCTGGCTTTCCTTGCTTTGTTTTTCCTTCCGATGTTCAGCCGTTTTCGGTTAGGTTGGATACAAGGCCTTTGTGTTAATGCGATCTTTATCTCCGTCGCTGCTATTGTTACCTGGCAGCAGGATATAAGAAATGATACTAACTGGGCAGGCCACCTATTAGCTGATTCTTCAACCATCATACTCACAATTCAGGAGCCTTTAATAGAAAAGGGAAATTCTTACAAGGCTATTGCCTCGGTTAACTATTTGCAGCAAAGAAGTTCTTTTGTTCCCGCAACAGGTAATGTAATCCTTTATTTCAAAAAGGATTCCGCTGCCGCTGGTTTAAAGTATGGTTCACAAATCATTATCAAAGAACATTTGCAACCAATTAAGAATAGTGGAAACCCCGGCAGTTTCGATTACAAACGGTATTGCTTGTTTCAGGGTATTACGCACCAGGTGTTTTTAGAAGCCAATGAATTCTTCATCTTACCTGATAAAAATAGTCTACCGCATATAAAGTTGTTGTATGTAATCCGTGAAAAAGTCATAGATATTCTTCGCTTGTATATAAAAGGCGATAAAGAACTCGGGCTTGCCGAAGCATTACTCATAGGATATAAGGATGATTTGGATAAAAGCCTTGTACAGGCATACACCAATACCGGAGTGGTACATATTATCGCTATCTCAGGATTACACCTGAGTTTAATATATGGATTATTGATACTGATAATGCGACCCGTCCAAAAAATAAAGCGGCTAAAATGGATAAGAGCCTTCATTATTATTTCAGCCCTTCTTTTATTCAGCCTCATCGCCGGTGGCCAGGCTTCCGTCATGCGTTCAGCAGTAATGTTTATCGCCTTCGTCATTGCAGAAACGCTGGATAAAAAATCAAGTTTGATAAATACAATGGCTGTTTCAGCTTTTCTTTTGTTATGCTACAATCCCTTTTGGCTGTGGGATGTCGGTTTTCAGCTTTCCTACGCCGCTGTTCTTGGCATTGTTATTTTCTTCCAGCCAGTGTACAATTTAGTAGTGGTAAAGAATAAGATATTAGATGCAATCTGGAAGTTAAATGCAGTAACGCTATCTGCCCAAATCATTACTTTACCATTTACACTATATTATTTCCACCAGTTTCCCGTTTACTTTCTACTTACCAATCTTCTCGCCGTTCCTTTGTCAAGTATCATACTGCTGGGGGAAATATTATTATGCGTTGTTGTTTTTATACCAGTTCTTGCAAGTTTTGTTGGCGAACTACTTGGGTCGTTACTCACTGGTATGAATAATTATGTAGAAAGAATCAACAGTCTTCCTTTCGCGGTTTGGGACAGCATGCAGGTGACTTTTTTACAAGCTATACTTGTCCTGTTTGTTATTTGGTGCTTTTACAATTGGCTGATTGACAAAAAGACAAAGGCAGTGTTCAGTGGATTACTTTACTTGCTTGTTTTCTTTTCCCTTCGTGCATATTCCTTTATCGATGCTAAAAATCAAAACAAGGTTATTGTATATAATGTTGCCAAACACTCAGCCATCGACATTGTCAATGGACGTAAATATTATTTCGTTGGCGATTCAGATCTGTTGTATGACGGATTTCTTAAAAACTTTAATCTAAAACCCTCCCGCATTCTTCATCGGATCAGCACGGCCGGTTTTAGTGATTCAGAAGAGCGAGGAAAACTGATTCAGTTCGCGGATAAAAGAATACTTCTCATTGCTGAAACAGTTAATTTTAAAAAAGAACAGCAAAGACATACGATAGATGTCCTGATTATTTCCAAAAGTCCGTCACTGTACTTAAATATCTTACTGCAAACATTCGACATAAAATGTGTCGTCGCCGACGCATCGACCTCTTTAAGGAAGAGGAAATATTGGAAAAAAGATTGCGAGACACTCCACATCCCTTTCCATGATGTAAGTGAGGAAGGTGCATTTATCCTTTCACTTTACTAAACGACTACCTTCTCCCTCCGTCGGGGAAGGCGAACTCAAGACACAAACTATTTTAAGACTATATGATGAGGACTCCAGGGTGAGGTGAGGATGTTGTTGTTTCAAGTCTTTTAACTTAAAGCAATTTTAAATTTTAATGACTTGGACTTGGAACAATAAAGCCAATTGTGCAAAAGCAATAGACTTGCGACAATTTTGAGGGAGACTGGGCCAGATTCCGTACTGATACCTATAAAAAAGGTATTAATACGGATATGCTTAGTTCTTTGAAATGATTAGTTTGGTATGAAATAAATATATGAGTAGCAGCTACAAATTCGACGATCCCGATGGTTATTATTTCATAACCCACACAGTAATCAATTGGGTAGATGTATTCACACGAAAGGAATACAAGCAAATATTACTCGACAGTTGGAAACACTGTCAGCAAACTAAGGGATTACAAATACACGCCTGGGTTATAATGACAAACCATATACACATGATAATCAGCAGAAACGGAGAAACAAAATTGGAGGACATCATGCGTGACATGAAAAAGTATACATCATCCCAAATAGTAGCCGCCATTATGTATAATGAACAGGAGAGTAGAAGAGAATGGATGCTGAATATATTTAGTGAAGCAGGCAAAGTAAACAGTAACAACAAAAACTATCAGTTCTGGAAACAGGACAATCATCCAATGCTGCTGGCAACAGATAAGTTTATTGCTCAGAAACTCAGCTACATCCACGAAAACCCAATCAGGGCCGGGTTTGTTCAGGAAGCGAGTCACTGGCAGTACAGTAGCGCAATAGATTATGATAGAAACAAAAAGGGCCTCGTAGATATCGTGATAATATGAAATGTAAAGCGATAATGCACCAAAGCATAACCAGGCCATGCTAAAAAACTCAGGTTTGATAACATTAACAACGCAGACTCTTTTCAAAACTAGCGCAGGTGCCTGGTACAAAAGAACAAGCCAACACCATCACACTGGAAGAACGCAAATCACCAGAAGAGTCTGAAGATAGCAGTATACTCCACTATGAAAAAATGAAAGCAGTCGAGAAAATCCTGATCGAACATATTAGCGGCAAACTTCCCGGTGTTACTCAAATTGCCAAAGCAACTGCCCTTAGTGAGTCATCCTTGAAGCGGCATTTCAAACTTATGTATGCTGCCGGATTGTATGAGTATTTTCTGGAATTGAAAATGAAATTCGCCAAGATAAAATTGGTAGAAAAGAAACTTCCGGTAAAAGAAGTAGCCTATATGATTGGCTATGAAAAAACAAGCTGCTTTATCCGTATGTTTAAAAAACACTATCAGTCATCGCCGGGAGTGTTGCCGAATCGATCAAAAAAGGAGTCGTAGAATGAAGCAGGCCGCAGTCGCGGCCTTTGTTCTTCTTTGCGGACCAGGGATTCAAAGGGTGGATTACAAAACGGGTCTTTATTGATATTGATTTAAGAACAAGAATAACGCTTCTAGCAGAGATATTATTGCTGTTCTTCTGGTTTGAATTAATAACCTTATTATAACTGCTACTGATTTGAAATATTGATTAGTTACGGACAATGCAAAGAGCTCGCTTGCGCAAGCTCCTTACCAGAATCGATTCCAAAATATGGAATATCCACAGTAAGATAGAAAGGACAGTTAGTTTAAGCAGATATATTATACAAAGCGGCTTATTCCTTCTCCCAATAGCGGTAAACAAAGGATAAATTCAATGCAGGCTGTTCATTTGCTCATCGAAATAAATAGTTTCAGCATCCCTATTCAACAGATGTTTGTCAATAGCCACAACAACACTACCCGGCTTTTTCTTTGTAAGTCGCCGGGGCATGCTTATCACTACTATTAAGTGTAAAGTGTGAGTATAAGCCATCAACAGGCATTGCCGGTATTTTTGCATGAAAAGCTTGCTGCTTGTTAAGATTTCATTTAAGCGATTGTAATCCCATGTTGGCAACGTGAGTAAGTCATTTGGTGTGCTATTTCTTCCTGTTCCTGTATTAGCGGTGGAAAACCTGAAATATCTTTTTACTTTAACATTATTATCCTTTCCTTAGAGAGGGTTCATTAATACAGGGGTTTGTTTCTACTTACCCCTTTATGGCAATAATTTTAATGACAAGTGTCGGAGAAAGTTCCTACTACCCCCTTTTTTGTATCCTGTCCTCACCAGTTTGTATGTCCGAACTGTACATTCGTGTAATAGGTAAGCGAGTGTTTAAATGATATAGTAATTTTTAAGCATGTTTCGATATAGTGTTTTCATTTTTACTTTTCTTGCATTTTTCGGTGCATCTTGTAAAACGGTCTTCACCCCGCGTTCCACGCAATATGTCATTTCTGTACTGCTTGTTAATGACTATAACGAGGTAAACAGGGTAATGAGTATTTGCAGTCCGTTGCAGCCTGTGGGCCAGGAGGTGCTGACTCTGCCAGCTTCCGATCGATTAGTCGTAGTGTCAAGGTTTTTTGATAAAGGGAATGACATTATTGAAAGGGTAAGACAGGAATTATTGGCACTAAGGCAAGTACTAACCGTTCAGATAAATAAATCCTATCGATAAACCAACCAATTGGGTGTAAGATATGATATAGTAGCATCCAGTGAAAAGCCGGCCGTTATTAACGGAACGGCTTTTTTTGACCAACAGGCGTCTGTTCGTCCTTCGATTAGTTGGTTTAGTATTTGATTTAGGTCATTTGGGGTAATAAAACATTCTACGCTTTTACGCTAGATGACAGACTGCTATCTTTACATCACGATAATGTTTCTGATCTAAATAATTTCTCATGTTAAGTGGTTTTTTGTAAACTTGACAACAAGGGTTTGTGTCTACTCACCCTTTCTTTCTTTAAGAAATGGAAATTGCAGAAGTTTTGATTAAATGATACCGAAGAGTTGTTGTAGAAGTCAAATTTGTTTACTGACTCAGATGTATACGGCATACCAGGCAATCGTTGACGAGGTTTTTTAGTTTACTTGCATGTTTTGATAATTTTAGTTTTTCAATGGGGAAGTTTCAACTTCCCCTTTTTAGTATGCTAACTATCTCTCAGGTTGTCAATTGAATCATCCTGTTTCATGTCAACCGGTAATTCTAACTATGAAGTGAGTTTCTACCCGTGTACAAACGCTTATACCCTCTAATAAGCGATTATAAACTACTTGTTTGTTTCTCCCGACTCATCTTTGAGACTACTTTAATAAACAAAGGGGCCTATGATGTTAAGTGAAAAATATTCTATCAAGCAATGGGCGAAAGATGACCGTCCAAGAGAGAAGTTATTAGCCACCGGTGCGGAAAATCTTAGCAATTCGGAGCTTCTGGCAATTCTTATTCATAATGGCACACCTCAAAAAACCGCAGTTGACCTGGCTAAAGAAGTGTTGAAACTTGGTAAGGATAACCTGGTAGAGTTGGGTAAGCTATCTATAAAAGAGTTTATGAAGATTAAAGGTATCGGTGAAGCAAAAGCAATTACTATAGCCGCCGCGCTGGAAATCGGAAGAAGAAGGCAGGCCGCTGCTTCGTTAGACAAGCCTGTAATAGATAATAGTAGTGATATCGCGATCTACCTGCAAACCAAACTGCGGGATTACCGCCGGGAAGTATTTGCTGTTCTCTTTTTGAACAGGGCTAATAAGATCAATCATTTTGAAATAGTAAGTGAAGGAGGCATTACCGGTACTGTCGCAGACCCTAGGGTAATACTCCGGAAAGCACTGGAACAAGATGCTGTAAGCATCATATTATCGCACAACCATCCTTCAGGGAGCTTAAAGCCAAGCCGCGCCGACGAGCTGCTAACTAGTAAAATAAAAGAAGCTGCTGCCTATATGGACATTAAAGTAATAGACCATATCATCGTAAGCGAAAGCGGCTACTATAGTTTTGCGGATGAGGGCCTGATGTAAGGGGAAAAAAGAATTTCCTATGATAAGTCCGGTATTCACCAAGCGAAGGAATCTGAAGTCTTCATTATTACGAATCACCTATGCGGCATTTTTCATCCCCTTATTATTACTGCTCGTACACTAACAAAGCAGGTTAATATAAAAACAAGACATAATGATAAAATAATATTTAGCTTTTGGCCTGAAGATTAAATAGCGTCAAAAAACGATATGTAACCATGCAAAAGATCAGAATGTATTTGTCCATCCTCTTTATATCAACTGGCACTACCTGGTTCTTTTCCATATTTATAAGTACTATACTGTTTTCCTACAGTATATTTTGCAATCATCCACAACCTTGCACGTCTTACAAAAAGCAATCGTCGCAATCCTCATCACTAACCCTAAGGATTATAAATCGTCAATAAGTTGAACAAAACTCAGGCAAGCGTGAAGTATGATCTTTCGCTCAGTTTGATTAATAGACGGCCGCAATCGAAAATCAGGTATTTGCCACGCAAAAACAGGTATTTATCCAGGGATAATAATTGACAACAGGCGTTACATTTGTTTTAGTCAATATTATTTAATCAACCTGTATAAAATTTATCTGTATGAGCTACCCACACTACGAAATTTTCAAAGACATAAAAGGAGAATTCCGCTTCAATTTAAAATCCAGGAACGGAGAAATAGTTCTTACCGCCAGCGAAGGATACATCAATAAATCGGATTGTAGAAATGCAATAGGTATCTGCCAAAAAAACTCTCCTGTTGATAAAAACTATGACAAGCGTACCACAACAAGGTCGAGGTATTATTTCACGCTTCGGTCAGAAAATGGAAGAGATATCGGCAGAAGCGAAGATTATAACAGCTCTTCATCGAGAGATAGCGGGATTGAGGTAGTAAAACGAGATGGACCAACTCAAACAGTTGTGGATCTCACGTAAAAAAGTTCTTTTTTATCACCTGAATATATCCAGATGGCTGCAAGCAAGATCAAAGAGTATTTTACCTTTTCCCGGAAGGAGAGGATAGCAGTAATTATTCTGCTACTGTTGCTCGCAGTGGTTTTTGTTTTGCCTTACTTTATGGGTTCAAGGAATGTCGTTCCCATAATTATGCAGGAAGAGTGGAACCATCAAATACAAAAATTAACAAGGGATTCTTCCGCAAAGGAGGATCAGGAAGAACTGAACGGTCCTCAATATTCTCCGAAAAGTGTTAATACGTTCTCCTCTCTTTTTCAATTTGATCCTAATACGGCTACAGCAGATGATTGGAAAAAGCTCGGTCTGGGAGATAAGACCATTCATACCATAGAAAACTATCTTACAAAAGGAGGTCATTTTGGCAAACCGGAAGACCTTCAGAGGATATATGGGTTAAAACCCCGGGAATTTGAAAAGCTGAAGCCTTACATCGCCATACAAAAAGTCAAAAACAGGTATGAAACAACCACTTTGAAACCTTCCTCCAGGGACCACTCATCCTATGTCGGCCGCGAAATTCAGCATATCGATATTAATGAATCAGATACTTCGGCATGGATCGCTCTGCCCGGGATAGGTAGCAAGTTGGCAAGCCGTATTATAACCTTCCGACAAAAAATCGGAGGCTTTCATTCTGTCTTCCAGGTAGCTGAAACTTATGGTATCCCTGATTCTACCTTTCAAAAAATTAAACCATATCTGGAAACAGGTAATACTCCCGTCAAAAAGATTAATATAAATACGGCGGATGTAAATACACTCAAGGCGCATCCTTATATTAAATGGAATATTGCCAATGCTATTATGCAATTTCGCCAGCAGCACGGTGATTATAAAACTGTAGAAGACCTTAAACAAATACATAGTATAGAAGAAGAAGTCTATAAACATATTGCTCCCTATTTGACAGTGGAATAGTTTCTCCAGTTATATTTCTCCCTTTTTTAATTTCTCTAAGGCTTGCCAAACCAGTTGCGATTCATATCCTTTCTGTAACAGGAAGTTGCCCGTCTTTCTCATTTTTGCAAACAAGTTTGCGCCAATGCCTTTCACAGAATCCCATTTTTTACGAGCATGTTTATTCAGATTTTCTGTATATAATGTTTCGTCAATTGATTTCAAGACATGTTCTATATTGTACTCGCTTACGTCTCTTTGCTTAAGCTGAGATTGTATTTTCCTTTTCCCCCATTTTTGTATCTTAAACCTTTCTTCAGCATAAGACCTGGCAAATAGTTCTTCATTTACATAACCCATTTCTATTAATTGGGAGAGCAGCTCTTCCACATCTTTTTTCCACAGACCAAGTGTGTATAGTTTTTCTTTCACGTCTCTATGAGTTCTCGGCTGATAATTGCAATATGAGCGCATTTTTTTTAATGCCAGCCCCTTCATTGTTTCGCCGTTATATTTTCTAAACATTTTATTTCTGATTCAGTAAGTTTTCTCTAATTTGAGCATCAGGCAATCCTTTTACTGGCATAAATGTTTTTCACGGTCCAGTTTCCCAATTCATGAACAAATTCTGCAGTGAATTTCTTGTAAGGACTTCCTGTAGTATGCAGGCTGTTAATGTCAATTCCTGTCCACCGTTTCCAAAACCTATCAAGAATGCTGAATAATGCCGGATTCATTTCCTTTAAATCTTCGAGATAGCCGTTATAATTACTGCTTGCATTTAAAGACGCTTTCATGGCGAAAAATTTATTTATATAAAGATCAATTATCGCCATAGAGGGGGGAGTTTTTTTCATTCCGCGGTAGAGTAACTGGATATTGAGAGAACTACAAGGCTGCAATTCATAATCCTCAAAAAAATTACTTCGGTCAAAGCCACATGTAAGATAAATGGGAAGGATATGAAGATGTTCCAGGTAATGACCCACCTGCTCAAACAGGTTATCGGTAAGCGACCAATATAAAAGTGGTTCTGCTTTCAGTCGTTGAAGCAGGTATTCCGTAATAAATAGCCGTTTCGTCCGGATATAAATATGCAATAGTTCATGTGTAAACAGTTCAATTGAATTATTTAATTCCGGTACGAGGATGACAGCTTTGCCTTGAAATAACTGGTGGCGGTATTCACGTCCATTATAGAGTTGAATGGAAAGATCATATTTGGTGGTCACTTCATCCCATATTGCCTTATTTCGGCTATCAATCAGTGTCTCTGTGTTTGTACAGTATAGTTTTATCATGCTCTTCTTAGTTTTTTCTTTTCATAAAAAGCCTGTCCCGGCGCCCATTGCTCTTTGTCCAGCGTTCTGTATTGAATTGCTTCGGTAAGATGATCAAGCAAAATGTCCCTGCAGCCGTTCAGATCTGCGATAGTTCTGGCTACTTTTAGAATACGGTCATAAGCTCTTGCGGAAAGTTGCAAACGCTGCATAGCATTAAACAACAGTGTTTCGCAATTCTTGTCTATGCTGCAAAACTGTTTCAATTGCGGAGTACTCATTTGTGCATTATTGTAACATCCGCTACCTGGGTCAAATCGCAGCGCCTGTATTTCCCTTGCTTTTATTACTCTTTCCCGGATACTTTGTGAGGTTTCACCTGGTTCCTGATCATTCATTAGTATTAAGGGCACGGGCCTTACATCTACATGCAGATCTATACGGTCCATCAATGGACCTGATATCCTGGACATATATTTTTGTACAGCTCCTTCCGGGCAAGTACAATTTCTTTCCGGATGATTGTAGTATCCGCAGGGGCAAGGATTCATAGAGGCCAGTAACATAAAGTTGGAAGGAAATTCTATAGAACGCATCGCTCTTGCTATCAACACTTTTCGGTCTTCCATAGGTTGTCGCATTACTTCCAGTGCGTGACGGCTGAATTCTGGCAATTCATCTAAGAACAAGACACCGTTATGTGCAAGGGAAATTTCACCTGGCTGCGGAATGCCGCCACCACCCACCAGGGCAATATTACTAATAGTATGATGAGGAGAGCGGAAAGGGCGCTTATTCAGCAGGCTATTATTAAAGTCTGGGAGTTTACCTGCCACACTATAGATCTTTGTTGTTTCCAGCGCTTCGTTCAATGTTAGCGGAGGTAAAATAGTTGGTAGCCGTTTTGCCAGCATTGTTTTACCAGACCCCGGAGGTCCGATCAGTATAGCATTATGTCCGCCGGCTGCAGCTATTTCCAATGATCTTTTTATATTCTCCTGCCCTTTTACATCAGAAAAATCAATATCGAAATCATACTGCGATGAAAAGAAGGATTCCCTTACGTTTACGCTGATTGGTTCCAGTTTTGTTGTCTTGTTTAGAAAGTCAACTACCTCTTTTAAATGATTAACGGCATATACCGGAAGATTATTTACCATGCCCGCTTCTATGGCGTTTGCAGCTGGAACTATCAGGCCTTTTACTTTTTCCTTTCTAGCCTGTATGGCCATAGGCAATGCTCCTTTAATAGGTTGTATAATGCCATCCAGTCCAAGTTCCCCAACTATAAAGTAATCATCCAGTACTGCAGGATCAAATATCTGCTCAGTAGCCGCCAGAATACCGAGTGCAATTCCAAGCTCGAGTCCTGTTCCTGTTTTTTTAACATCAGCTGGAGAAAGATTGACGACTATCTGGGTTCTTGGCATTTTGTATCCGGAGTTGAGTATAGCTGAATCAACCCTGGCAAAACTTTCCTTTACGGCGTTATCGGCAAGACCAACCATTACATTGTGAAGGGCCCTGCCTGTATAGCTTACTTCAATCGTAATGGTAATGGCGTCTACTCCATGTACAGCGGCGCTGTTTACTTTTACAAGCATAAAATAGTTTTATAGTAATGTTATCAAGGAACATCCAGGAGTTTCAGTAGATTCCAAAGTGCTCTTTGTGTAATCTTTGTGATCTTCGTGCCCTATTCCAAATGACTCATTGGCTCAGCGTCTTCAAGTACAGTCATTTCGATTACTTCTACTTCAGTAACGTATTTCTTTTTTCCTTCTTTATCCGTATAAGTAGAGCTAACCAGTTTTCCCTGGATAAATAGCTTTGTTCCTTTTTTACAGTCTTTTTCCATTTGTTCTGCAATCTTTCCAAAAGCTTTCAATGGATGCCATTGAGTGTTGTTTCGATTTACACCTTTTGTATCGGCGTAATGGTCTGCAATCATCAGGCTTAGACTAGCCCATTTCTTACCATTGCCAAATTGTTTCACCTGGGGATCGCGGCTAACGGCGCCGGTTAGCAGAACTTTGTTTTTTACTGGTTTCATGATCAGTTGTTTTTGATTACACAAATATGGATGATCGAAAAAGCTTTAGCCGGGAATTAATCATTTATTCACGGATATAACCGTTTGTACACGTTTATACATTAGTAATGAGATGATAAAATGGACACTTTTTATTCTTGGAAGGAGTTTTGGAGAAAGAATGCTTGAAAAACAGGTATTCATCGCATAAAAACAGGTATTCCTACGGATATCCTCACAACTTAGTTGATGTATTTTCATTTTTCTAATTATGACACCAGCTTTTACCGATAAACCCTGCCTATCCTGTGGCAAAAATGTAAAAGGACGCGCCGATAAGAAGTTTTGTGATGATGCCTGCCGTAATAGCTATAACAATGAACTCAAATTTAAAAACAACATTAACTACATCCGTAACATTAACAATGCGCTGCTGAAAAACAGGAGGGTATTGAAAAACATACTTGAAGCTACACCGGAAGAGAAAATAACACTACACAAGGACAAACTTACCCGGCTTGGATTCAACTTCAGGTATATTACCCATACCTATACTACCAAACGTGCGCATACCTATTTTTTTTGCTACGACTATGGCTACATGCCGTTAGAGAATGATCGCTACCTTATCGTAAAAAGAAAGGAGGAATAACATTTCCCGGCTACAAGCATCAGCTATCAAAATCTTAGTCCATCGGGATAGGACATTAATACTTCCTTTTTAGCTGTTAGTATAATTTAATCCAACTGCGCTAAAATTTAATCTAACTTAAAGGGAGCTTTGGCGGGGTATCGTGTTTTTTGATGTCGTTCAACATCGTGTCTCCATCATGAAAGAAGTAGCGGCTGTAAAGACCAAACCAATCAGGTCCTTTGATGAATTAAAGGATACTAAGTTTATTTCAAACAATTTTATTATTTACAAAAAAGGTGTCGATGTTTCCGGTTATCATTATGACTATTGGCGGGCCGTTAGAATTCAAAAGACCCGGGAGGGAATAACCGGGTATAACGTTAGCATCTATAAACTCGGGAAAAAATTTATTTCCCCGGGCAACAGAAAGCTGGTATCGATCAGGAACATGAAGCTGGTAGACCAAAGCGATACACAAATTATCCTTTGCAACTTTGGTGCAGACAACGAACGTTCTTCTATTTCAAACTACAGACTGGTATTGCAACTGCATAATAAGTGCATAGAAAAGATTACCTGGAAGGGGTATAATATCGATACAGATATCGTTTTCTTTAAGGCGCCGCCAAAAGAAATTGAAAAAGCGGTGAACATTCCATTTTATACCCATCTCAGCAGTTTACAGGCGCCAGAAATGCAAGAAGGGAAGAACAGGTTAATCGAAAAATTCATGGCCATTAACCAAGAGATGAAGGTAAATGGCCACGCTATTCAGTCAACAGCTAACTACTATTTATACCTGGGCCAGTTGCTATATAGTCAGCAAGCCTACCGGGAAGCCAAAGAAGCGTTTACACAATCAAACATGCTGCTGCAGTTTAATGGATTTCCAGCTAATCACGAAGCAATTTATTGGTTTGCCAAAATTGAGGAAGCAAATGGAGATATGATAGCTGCAAAAAAATTTTACCTTTTGTCGCTCGACCGATTTAGCGACAATAGAGCTCTTATTTCCAGGCAACAAATAGAAGCAGCACTGAATAAGTTGTAATCTTCCAAAGGCTCATCCTCTGTTACACCCTATTGGAATATCGAAGCGACAAATTTGTATAATATTCTTTTTATAAGAAAGTGCTGTTATTATATTGCGGATAAGTAATATTTAACATAGCAAATCGGTGTTACTTACAAAGGCCTGTTTCCACAGGCCTTTCCTTAGTTTGCAGCTTCCCCGTCTTTTATGTTCTCCTGTTTATATGCCCATTTTCAACTTTAGTGTAATTTATCAGGACAAAGTAAAAGCAGTATTTATCTTTAGTTTACTTTTTTTCATGTAGATGTTTATTTTAAAAAAGGTTTGTTCCAACAAACCTTTTTTAATTCATGTAAGCAGCTTTTACCTTCCTTGCACCCTCATATCAGAAACATTTCTCCCGATTATTAACCTTTTCTTATTTTAGCGCAGGCAGTCTCAATTTGATTACTATGGTTAAGGCTAATTCTACCGAGTATGAATTGCTCCGGCAATTAATAGAAGGAGACGCCCATGCCTTCAAAGAAATATACGAACTCTACCAGGATAAGATATATGCCTTCGCCTATAAGCTCACCAAGCAGAAGCATGTAGCGGATGATATGGTACAGGAAGTGTTTATTAAACTATGGGAAAAGCGCGACCAGGTAAAAGTGGAACTCAACTTCGGAGCCTATCTCAACAAGATGACGCAAAACCACATCTTCAACTATTTAAAAAAAGCAAGCCACGATAAAGCCCTTCAGCAAACCATACGGCATCAGATGGAAGCACTACAAAACAGTAATGCGGATGAAATGCTGGAGAAGGAATTGCAAAAGGTGTACGCAGAAGCTATCGAAACACTATCGCCGCAAAAAAAGCTCATTTATACACTAAGCCGCACCGGCGATCTCAGTTACGATGAGATAGCCCGGCAACTTAACATCTCCCGCAATACCGTCCGAAACCAGATGGTAGATGCCATCCGCCTCATCCGGCAGTACGTCGCCGGGCATAGCGGACTTACTTCAATTATTTTAGCTATTTGTATCGGTAAGACATAAGAAACGACCAACCCTCCTTTGGAGAAGGCATCAAAGGATTCTATCTGCTATAGGAGTTTAGGGTGAGGCCGCCCACCCTCTCCTTTGGAGAGGGCGACCTAAGATATCTAACTGCTATGGTAAGGCAGGGTGAGGCCAAACGACTACCCTCTCCTTTGGACTACGGTGTGGACACATCTTCAAATACAAAATACAGGAACACGGATGACACAGCTTGTCCCGCCAGGGCGGGAGATTGAACAGATTTTATTGATTTAAACTTGGTAAAAAGATAGAAACCTGTTCTATTTCTAAAAAAACTTTCAAAAATTTTGGATAAGCACAGATTTATCCGCCATCGGCGGATAAAAAATCCGTTATCATCCGTCCAACCCGTGTCATCCGTGTGCCAAAAATATTTGTGTCCACACAGTAGCTCCTTTGGAGAGGGCGAATTTGAAACTCTAACTATTTTAAGGAATCTAGGGTGAGGTCTGAAGCCCCCCTCAAAAAAACTTTCCGCCTCCAATAGTCCTATTTCCTTTCCCGGTTGTATAATAATAATAGCACATTATTTTCTTGTTAAGCGCATACATATTATTTATCGTGGAAAAGCCCGAACAATTTAATTATTTATACAGCCGCTATGTAGCCAACCAGGCTACTCCGGAGGAGTTAACAAGCCTCTTTGGGTTAATAGCGGATGAACAGAATAATGAACAACTGAAGCAATTATTAGGCGAAACCTTGGATCAGTTGCAGGTAGGCCCCGGCAGCTTCAACATTACGCCTGTTACTATTCCCGATATCCCGGCAGTGCCGGTACGGCAGATTTCCCCCTGGAAAAAAATTGCAGTTGCCGCCTCCATAACATTAATACTCGGACTCGGAACCTACGTCGCCTTCTTCAACAAGGCGCGTCATTCCGGTCCTGAACCGGAAGCCATCGCTCAAACCGATGTTCCAGCCCCCGCCACCAATCGTGCCATGGTCACGCTTGCAGATGGCAGTATCGTATATCTCGACAGCGCTGGTAACGGACAATTAGCCATTCAGCAAAACGTAAAACTCACCAAAACCGCAGATGGAAAAATAATTTATGAATCACCCCCCCTCTCCACCCGTGGAGAGGGGTCGGGGGTGACGTTCAACACCCTCTCCAACCCCCGCGGCTCCAAAGTAATAGACATGACCCTCTCCGACGGAAGTCATGTATGGCTCAACGCAGGCAGCTCCATCACATATCCAGTTGCCTTTATAACCAACGAAAGAAAAGTAGCTATTACTGGTGAGGCATACTTCGAGATCACGCATGATGCATCGAAACCTTTCAGAGTCTCCATGGCTCCCTCCCCTTCGGGGAGGGCGGGGGGAGAGGTTGAAGTCCTCGGCACCCACTTCAATGTAAACGCCTACGATGATGAAAACGAAATAAAAGTCACCCTACTCGAAGGCAGCGTCAAGGTAATTCCCTTCTCCACTCGTGGAGAAGGGCAAGGGTTGAGGTTAACGCCCGGCCAGCAGGCCGTCATTGCGAGGAACGAAGCAATCTCAACTAACAACTCTCCTGACCTCGAACAAGTAATGGCCTGGAAAAACGGATTATTCTCTTATAAAGGAGTGGATATAAACACTATCATGAGGCAGGTAGAAAAATGGTATGACGTGGAAATAGTTTTTGAAAAAGATATAAAGGAAAGATTTTATGCTGAGGTGCCCAGAAATACCAATATCTCCACCCTGTTAAAAATGCTGGAAACCACCAAAGCCGTACATTTTGAAATTGATGGAAAGAAGGTAAAAGTAAAACACTAAATAAACTTAGTTCTTACTTGTTAACTCAACGATGAAGCAGATTAGCATCACTTCACCGCAAGAAAAAGCCAGGAATGTTCAAGCACTCCTGGCGGTATCTGGGTTAACCTGAAATAAATAAAACAACGACGAGTCACTTATTTCTTAACCCAAACACTGCAAAGCTATGGTTTTAACCGCCAATGCTGTCCGCAAGCTATCCCGCCTGTCTCTTTTTCAGAAAGGTAGACTGCGCCTGCATCTAACTGCTAAAACGCTGTTGATCATGAAACTCACAGCAATCTTCCTCCTCGCTGCTTGTCTTGCGGCAAGCGCCACGGGGAAAACACAGACAGTTACCCTGTCTGTAAAGAACGCTCCGCTCCAGGATGTATTCCTGGAGATAAAAAAACAAACGGGGTATACATTTATTTACACAGAGAGCCTGTTGCAGGAAGCCAAAAAAGTAAGCCTGCGTGTGAAAAACAGTCCGCTTGATGAAACTTTGCGGGCCTGTTTTATGGAGCAGCCTTTTGCTTATACAATTATTGAAAAAACAATCATTGTTAAACCCAAAGAGGAGCTGGCGTCCCGTACCGATGTCGGAATGCCGAACGCCCCGGTTCCCTTTCCCATCAGGGTGCAGGTTGCCGATGCCGACAACAACCCCCTCGCCGGTGCCACGGTTTCCATCAATAAAAAACCGGCGGGAAAAACAGACGCCGAAGGCGTGCTTAGTCTAAACGTTTCTGTTGGAGACGTCCTCTCTGTGTCCTTCGTCGGCTACGCCTCCGAGTCCATTACTATCTCTTCTCAAAGTTCTACTTTGAGTATTGTTTTGAAAAGAAATGATAGTTCTTTAAATGAAGTAGTAATTAATAAAGGATATTATACCGAAAAGCAAAAATTCTCTGTTGGCAATGTAACTAAGGTAACTGCTGCTGAAATTGAAAAACAACCGGTAAACAATCCCCTTTTAGCTCTTGAAGGGCGAGTGTCTGGATTGTTTATCACTCAACAAAGCGGCATGTCTGGTTCGGGGGTTATTGTACGAATCCAAGGACAGAATAGTATAACTAAGGGAAATAACCCCCTTTATGTCGTTGATGGAGTTCCATTAGTCACGACTATCCCAACAACGGGAATTGATGGTGTATTAGGTTCAGATGGCGCCGGAGGGGTTGGTAGTCCTTTAAGCTATTTGAATCCTGCAGATATAGAAAGTATTGAGGTGTTGAAGGATGCCGATGCCACCTCAATATATGGTTCTCGAGCAGCCAATGGAGCCCTTCTAATTACTACTAAAAAAGGTAAAGTAGGTAAAACCAAGTTTGATCTAAATATGCAACAAGGGTGGGGAAAAGTAATACGGAAAATGGATATGATGAATACGCAGGAATATCTACAAATGCGCCACGAGGCTTTTAACAATGATAACTTAACTCCCGGATCTGGAGATTATGATATTAACGGAACATGGGATTCGACTCGTTATACCGATTTGCAAAAAACACTAATTGGTAATACGACTCAGTATACAAATATTAATACCAGTATTTCAGGCGGAACGCCATACTTACAATATTTATTGGGTGGTACATATCATAGGGAAACTACCGTGTTTCCTGTGTCTAATGACTTTTGTGATCGAAAAGGGTCTGTACATCTAAATCTTAACGGCGTTTCAACTAATCAAAAATTTCACCTTCAACTTTCTAGCACTTACTTGATCGATAATAACCAGTTGCCTCGGGTTGATCTGACTCCTTTTGCCATCCTAACGGAACCAGATGCACCTGCATTATATAACCCGGATGGGACTC
Source organism: Chitinophagaceae bacterium (assembly GCA_040007815.1). Classification (GTDB taxonomy): domain Bacteria; phylum Bacteroidota; class Bacteroidia; order Chitinophagales; family Chitinophagaceae; genus Terrimonas_B. The sequence continues at coordinate 54,782 of JBDTUH010000019.1, read as the reverse complement.
TTAATTGGGCTCCTGATGGAAATGGCAGCTCTACAGTCGATAACCCTCTTCAGTATAAATACATAAAGTATAAAGCAAATACTACTAATTTCATAAATAATGTCATTCTTAATTATCTTATAGTTCCTGGTCTTGAGATAAAAAGCAGTTTTGGTTATACTGTGATGGAAACTACTGATTATGTTCCTTTTCCTCTTATTGCCAGAAAGCCAGAGGATCAGCCTAACAGCCAAAGGGGGGCAAGCTATGGAAAGAGAAATCTTAACACTTGGCTTATTGAACCTCAGATTGTATATAATAAGAAAATTGGGAAGGGAATATTCAATGGATTAGTTGGTACTACAATTTTACAAAATAATAACAGTTCTAGTTCTTTAGTTGCACGTGGATTTAGCAATGACGCTATTCTAGAAGACATTTCTGCATCTACTCAAATATCTCCTAATACTTCAGATATAACAGAATATAAATACACTGCATTGTTTGGCCGTTTGAATTATAACTGGCAGGAGAAATATATTCTTAATCTAACCGCTCGAAGAGACGGCAGCAGTCGATTCGGATCAAAAAATCAGTTTCATAATTTCGGTAGTGCAGGTGCAGCTTGGATTTTTAGCCAAGAAAGATTTCTGCAAAACGTCGGATTTTTAAGCTTCGGCAAATTAAGAATAAGTTATGGTACATCAGGAAATGACCAAATCGGCGATTATCAATTTCTTAATATATACAGAAGACCAAGTTTTGCGAGCGGAGTTGCTTATCAAGCTGTTCCTGCTCTATACCCGCGAGGTTTATCTAATCCTTATCTAGAGTGGGAAGAAACAAGAAAAGTACAAGGAGGAGTTGATCTTGGATTTTTAAAAGATCGAATAATGATTAATGCGACTTATTCACTTAATCGATCCTCGAATCAACTATTGAGTTATGCTCTGCCATCTACGACAGGCTTCCTTAGCATTACTAAGAATTTTCCTGCAACTGTACAAAATACCAGTTGGGAATTCTCTTTCCAAACAACAAATGTGAAGGCAAAATTGTTTACTTGGACGAGTAATCTCAATTTGACTATTCCAAAAAATAAGCTAATCAAATTTCCAGATTTGGCCACATCCACCTATGGCAGTTATTTGATTATCGGGCAACCGGTGAGCATAATAAAAGCAATTCATTTTTTGGGTGTTGATCCTACAAGTGGCAAATATCAATTTGCAGATAGTAAGGGTATTCCTACACTTTCACCATCATATCCGGACGATTATAATAGCTTAATCAATACACTGCCCAAATTTTATGGTGGAGTTCAAAACCACTTGGAGTATGGAGCTTTTCAGGTTGACTTTCTATTGCAGTTTGTAAAGCAGAAGGGAGCTCTGATATTATTTACAAACGGTGTTATACCTCCTGGTGCTTTCGCCAGCGGAATTAGCAATCAACCAGCGAAATTTTTAAACCGGTGGCAAAAACAGGGTGACAATTCACTTGTAAGACAATATACTACGGACTTCTTTCCAGATGATGTGATCAATGTTATCAATAGTGACGGAGTTTACGGAGATGCTTCTTACCTCCGACTTAAAAATTTGTCGGTTTCATGGGATTTACCAAATACATGGAAACGAGCCGCTCATTTACAAAACTGTCGGATCTATATGCAAGGGCAGAACTTATGGACGATTACTAATTATCAGGGTTTGGATCCAGAAAATCAAAGTATTTTCTCACTACCTCCCCTGAGTGTATTCACACTAGGTATTCAAGTAGGTTTCTGATATTAACCTTCTTAGTAAACGCAAAAATTAAAATGAAAAATTTAATTATCATGGATTCACAACGGACATGTAAAATAAGTAAAACTTCAATAATAGGGACGTTGAAAATCTTCCAACTCTCATTGGCTCTGATAGCATTGACTTATATTTCTTGCAAAAAACTGGTGGATGTAAAAGCCCCGGTAACAAGTGTCAATGCTGCAAACGCGTATACTACAGATGCTAGTGCTATTTCCGTGGTTACCACCATGTACAAAAGAATGAGTTCTAATCAGGAAGGATTCACAGGACTTAGAAGCATTTCACTTATGACGGGACTATCTGCTGATGAGTTTACATTATATAATGGGGTGACTGATTTGACATATATCGCTTATTACCAGAACTCTTTAGTAGCAAACAATTCGCAAAATTATGGCAGTGAATTTTGGAGCCAGTTCTACAACTACATCTATGTTTGCAACAGTGCTATTGAAGGAATGAGCACTTCTAGTGGATTAACACCCGGTGTGAAACAACAATTATTGGGTGAAGTAAAATTCATGAGGGCCTTTATTTATTTCTATCTGGTAAATATGTATGGAAATGTACCGCTTGTTGTAACAACAGATTGGAATATTAATTCAAAAATTTCAAATGCGAGTAAGGAACAAATATATCAGCAGATTATCAGTGACCTTAAAGATGCGGAAGGATTACTGAGCGAAAATTATCTGGATGGAACGTTGCAAAACGCAGCGCCTGATAAATTAAGACCTACCAAGTGGGCTGCAATCGCAATGTTAGCCCGGGTATATCTATATAATGGTGACTTTTCCAATGCAGTGTCCAAGGCGTCAGCACTTATAAATAGTAATTTATTTTCTCTTGACAGTCTGAATGGGACATTCTTAAAAAACAGCAATGAGGCCATTTGGCAATTACAGCCAACTGTTTCGGGCCACAATACAGAGGATGCCTGGATGTTTATTATTCCTTCAACTGGACCTAATAACATAGCGGGCCATTCAACAGGTCAACCAGTCTATTTAAGCTCCTCGCTTCTTAACAGCTTCGAAGTGGCAGATCAGAGAAAGCTTAGTTGGATTAATAATGTAGCTGTTAACGGAAATACTTACTACTATCCTTATAAATATAAGAGTGCCACTTTAAATGCTCCTATTACTGAATATCTAATGGTCCTTAGACTAGGAGAGCAGTACCTGATTAGAGCCGAAGCAGAAGCGCAACAAAATAAAATAAGCGAAAGCCAAGCCGATTTAAATGTAATACGAACAAGAGCAGGCTTGTCGGATACTAATGCAACAAATCAATCTTCGCTATTGTCTGCAATAATTCATGAGCGTCAAGTGGAATTATTTTCTGAATGGGGGCATCGATGGTTTGACCTCAAAAGAACAGGAAACATAGATGCTGTTATGAGTGTAGTAACCCCACAAAAAGGTGGCATTTGGCAGACAACGGATCAACTATATCCGATCTTATTTGCGGACATACTAAGAAACCCCAACCTCAAACAAAACACAGGCTATTAAACTACAAGAAAATTTTTCTTGAAATGTCTACCCTGTTTTGACAATGAATTTACCCATTATTGAAAGGTAATTTGTTCAATTCAAACAAAAGAATCAAAATAAATGATGAAACGAATATTAGGCATATTGATTTTAAATTTCCCGTTTTTTATATATGCTCAAAGCAACAACTCACAAAGTATTCACTGGATAAGAGGTTTGAGGTGGCACAAAATAGAAGAACAAGCCAAAAGAGAAAATAAATACATTTTCGTGGATTGTTATGCTACTTGGTGTGGCCCGTGCAAAGAAATGGATAGGAATGTATATACAGATGATTCTGTTATAGACCATCTAAACGAAAAATTTATCTCCATAAGACTTCAAATGGATAAAACTAAGAATGACGATAGTGATATAATAGTACAGTATGCGGATGCGGAATCAATTTCTACTTTATATACTGTTACTTCTTATCCAACATTCCTCTTCTTTTCACCTGAAGGATTACCTATTCACAAGGCAACTGGTTATAAATCGCCCGACCAATTCGTTGCCTTAATAAATGATGCTCTCAACCCTAATAAACAATATTATTCAATCCTAAAGGACTTTCGACCTGGTAAGTTGGACACATCCGAACTGATAGGTTTAGCTCGATCATTTCGATTCTCCGACAAGGATCTGGCTGAGAAGATAGCAGTTGACTACTTGGCGAGAATACCTCGCCAAGAATTAGGAAAGCCTGACAATATAAAATTAATGACAGAGTTTAAAGAAAGTAAAGAAATAGTTCAGGTGGCAACAAAGTATTTAAATGATATTCCAAAAGATCCTTTTTCACGGAGAAGGTTATTTAATATCGAGGATAAAAAATTACTTATTGCTTTTAAGAATATTCCTGCTTTAAAATTGGTAGCAATGGAATACATCAGAAAACTACCTCAAGAAAAGCTATATACTTTGGCAAATCTGGAAATCATGGCTGCATTTATACAATCTTCGAAAGATCCATGGTTCAGATTTTTTCTAGAAAATGGAAAAAAGATTGATGAAGTTGTTAGAAAGGAAAACCTTGGCAGAAATTATTTTGTCACAAATACCTATGCGGAAGCCATCGTAGATGAAGTGATTCATAAAGAGTTAATTTATCCTTGTTTTGATATAGCTGACTCGCTTAACAGAGATGTTGATTGGCGGACTGTTTTCGCCGTCATAAAGAAAAAAACTTGCGCAGCTCTGGCTATTCGTAATATAATAAATGCTAAAGTTAACTGGTATAAATACAAGACTCAAAAAGCAGAAAAGCAGAAGGTTGATGCAACAAAATGGGGGGAAAAGTTTGCAATTGCATTTGCAAATAAGTTGGAGAAATACGGAGTCGACACTTCTGGAAACGGATTTATGGCTGCTATGACAGGTAATGATTTGGAGAGTAGTATATATAGGTATTGTAACGATCAATATATAATTAGTAAGGCTATCAAGTGGCTACAAACTGTTATGATCTCGATACCAGGTTTTTATTATAGTTATGTATATGCGGGCCTACTCTACAAGTTGAGTCGCCTGAAGGACGCAATTTCGTGGCAAGAAATGACGATCCAAGTTTATTTGGGAGATTGTTTTATGCAAAAAAAGGATCCAAACTCAGACAACTTTTATGAGGAACAAGTAAATGTTTTACAAAAGATGAAGAAACACGCACCAGTCAAAGACATAATTCAGTTTTTATAAACTAGTTCTATTCATAAAGAAATTTAATATTACTATGAGGCTAACTTTTTTGATCTTATTTGTGATAAAGGTTAATGGTTTCATTGCAGCACAAACGAATAGCACGTTTTTTGAAAAGCCATCTATAGATACTACTACGATAAAAAATTGGCCCAGTATAGGTGAGGAAAAGGCAATAAGCAATGATGGAAAATACTTTATGTATGCCATTGAGAATAAACCGATTGGCAACAAAACATTAATCATAAAATCGACCTCTACAACTTGGGAAAGAGAAATTATAGGAGACATTAACGGAGTGTTTACAAATGATAGTAAACAATTTATTTTATTAATAAATGATACTCTTAATTGTATAACATTAGGTACCAATGATATTACTTTGATAGCAAATATTAGCGATTACAAATTAGGACAAAATGAGAAAGAAGAATGGCTTGCTTGTCATCTAAAAAATGAAAGTAATGACTTATTAATTAGCAACCTTTTATCTGGGAATGAATCGCGTTTGAAAAATGTCACAGATTATTCATTCAAACGAAATAAACTTTTTTTTAAAACGGCCACTGGGAGGGAAAAACTTGTTTCCACCTTCGAATATTTAGATATGACCTCCTTATCCAAAAGAATTATTTGGACTTCCACTGATAATAACGTTGCAATTGCAAACTATACTGTAAGCAATAATGGAAACCAAGTTGCTTTCACTCTGAAGTCAAAAAAAAATAACAATGAAGAATTTTCAATTTGGTTGTATAAAAATGGCATGGAAAGAGCGGTGGAGAAAGTCAATAACCATACATCCCGGATTAACAACCAATTGGTGGTGAGCTCATCAACACCAAAATTCAGTGAAGATGATAAATACATTTATTTTATATTGAACCGAGTTGAAGTCTGTACACCAAAACTGGAGCGAGTTTCATTTGACTTATGGAATTATAAAGATACCTTGATTCAAAGCACGCAGCTTCTGCGCTTGAAAGATGCAATAACTTCTATTGACATAATTAGTGTTGAAAGCGATAGTTTAATTCAATTGACGGGAAATTATGAAGTTATTGTTGCCAAACCGGTAAAAGGTGATTTTGTAGTGGTGTCTTATAATAGAATGCGCGATGGTATTGGTGACATGTACTGGCTACCCGGTTTGGAGACATACTTTTTGGTATCATTGAAGGATGGTTCCAGAAAGCGATTAAATACAAATGTAAATAGCGTATTCTGGTTTTCGCCATGCGGCCACTACCTCTTGTATTATGATCCTAAGACAAGGCAGTACAATAGCTATAACCTGCAATCTGGCAAACTCGCAGTATTGTCGACTGACATTCCTAATGGTTGGCTTTCTTTTCAAAGTGAATACTATCGCGGGGAACCGGCAAATATGCCTAAAGCACCGGCAAATGGTGGGGTAGCAGGCTGCTGGCTCGACAATGATCGTGCGGTTTGGGTTTACGATAATTATGATATTTGGCAATTGGATCTTGCCGGGGAAAAGCCTCCATTAAATATTACCCATGGTTATGGAAGGTCTCATCATATTAAACTCAGACTGACGGATCAGACGTTGTATGACCATGATATTGTACATCCAGGCGATTCGCTACTATTGGTCGCTTACAATACTGAAAATAAGTACAACGGTTTTTATCGTTTGATAATAGGTAGCGAAAGCGCGTTGGAATCGCTTGTAATGGGACCATGGACTTGGTATCATTTGGGATTAACTAATGATCTGGATGAAGGTATGAGACCGTTGAAAGCACGGAATGTTAATACTTGGATAGTTAAGCGTCAAACATCAACTGAATTTCCAAATTTTTTCCTAACAACGGATTTTAGAAGTTTTCAGCCATTGACTGATTTTCATCCAGAGAAGTATTACAATTGGTTAACGGCAGAATTAATAAGTTGGAAACAATTAGATGGAACAGTTTCACAAGGTGTTTTATATAAACCGCAAAACTTTGACCCTCGTAAAAGATATCCAGTACTGATACATTATTACGAACAAATGTCGCATCGGCTATATGAATATCCTGCTCCAGAATTCTCATATGCTGAACCAAATATCTCCTGGTTTGTAAGCAAAGGATATCTGGTATTTACTCCTGACATTTATTACAGCAGCCGGCCAATAGGTGAAAGTGCAAAAAATACTATGATTTCTGGGGCCGAGTATCTCGGTCACTTGCCTTATGTAGATGGAAAGCGAATTGGCATTGCAGGGCACAGCTTTGGCGGCCATGAAACTTATTATCTTTTGACTCATACTGATAAGTTTGCAGCCGTTTTAGCGTCTGCAGGGTGTACGAATGTGATTAGTGAAACTTTGTCATTATCTATCAACGGCGGATCAAATGCAAATTGGATGTCTAGTATGGAACAAAGGATGGGAGGAGTAGCCTTATGGCAAAACTCTAATCTGTACATTGATGAATCTGCAGTCTTCTTCGCAGATAAGATTACTACACCTTTATTAATACTTCAAAATAAAAACGATGATCACTGGAGTGGAGGAGTTGCTCTTTTTATAGCTCTACGAAGGCTTAATAAAAAAGTATGGATGCTTCAATATGATGGGGAAGGACACATTCTCGCCGAAACAAAAGACCAAATAGATTTTACGATTCGAATGACACAGTTCTTTGATCACTATTTGAAGTTTGCACCAGCACCAAAATGGCTTACTGAAGGTATTCCTGCTAAATTAAAACAAATTGAAACCGGCTATGCCTTAGACCCGTCCGGCAACTGCGGTAAGGATTGCAAAGTTTGTAAAATGTGGAATGAGAAGATGAAAAAAGACTCGGTTGGAACGATGATTGAAATACAAGAAAAAATAAAAAGCGATCACTGGATGGTAGGAACTAACGGTAATAATTAAAATATTTTAAATATAATTATGAAAATGAAAAAATAATTTTTTGCTTTTGCAGTTGTTATTACTGCAACACTCGCTCTTAAGGCACAGAACTTTTCCGGACATTATACGATTCAATCATATGAAATGATTAATGGCAAAGAATACCTTAATGCCATTGCTCAAGAATTAACGATTACTCAAACAGGGGACTCTATTAAAATTATGCGTGTCACTCCTGCAGGTAATGATCAGTCTACAACATCAACTGAAACCCTGCCACTGAATGGAAAAGAGCTAATAACACTCACATCTTCCAAACGTAAAAAGATTTCATCGATAAGCTTTGATAAAGACAAAGGAATAGCGACTATTATCACAACTTTCAGTTACGCTGATAAACCTGAAGAAATTGAGTTTAAGAATACTGAGTTATGGGAATTAAATGCTGATGGTACACTTAGTATTCTGCCCAGGTTGGTCTTCCATAATTAACTATAACTAATTAACCCTCCACTTCGGAGGGTTTTTTGTTTTCTTTCTTTCTTCAACAACTAACTCGCTTCTCTCGCGCCGTTGTTGCGTCTCCCGTTCGACGAAGTGTTCTTTACCGTAGTGTTGACGCAAGTCTCCTAATTTAATGAATCACCAAATTAAAGCGACCCGGACTTGTGGCAAAACTAGAAATGAAGGATCTATAGTAGGTCACAAGTGAGGCCCTTTAAAGAAGAAAGTTTACAAAATTCAAACACTTGCGACAACGTTCTTGAGTGATGTACTAATTTAAAATGTGGCATCCTCCAGGGCCACGCTGGATGACACAGAGAATACCTTTTACACTCAATGGTGTTGATAATTGGTTTTCAGTTAGACCCATCAGGCAATTGTGGCAAGGATTGCAATATTTGCGATGCATGGAACTTGCAATATAAAAGAACACCTGACATGTTAGCGAAGCCTATTAGTGAGTGGAAGTTGGATAAAGACATAGAAGTGGAGATGAATAAAAAAGAAACGGAAAGGTATAATGATAATATGAAAGGCGAGGCGGAGAGGGTAAAAGAGAATAATGATAAGTTGAAGGGCGTGTGGAAGGGGGAGAAATATTAGCAAGGCTTAAAGATGTCATTAGGTATGATTTATATCTTTCCGGTAACTGCGGCAAAGACCCGATAGCTATCGGGTGTAGTGTTTGTAATCCCGATAGCTATCGGGAGTGGAATGAGAAATGGGCAAAGGATAGTGTAGCAACAAAAACAGAGATACAAGAAAAGATCCTGAATCAAGTTCAGGACAAGTAAAAACGGAGCATTGGATGGATGGAGGAGAGAGGTAGGGAGGAGTAGGGAGGAGTGGGGAGTAAAGAAGGCAAATGAAATTAATAAGTTAGTTATAAAGGAGAAAGAGAAATGATAGCGGGGCATTAGCCGTGCCCGGTTCCCCGGCGCAGGGTAAGGGGGGTAATGAAAGGTCTTTGACAATAGACGTTACTTTATTTTTCGCAGCTTTTTAATAGCTGACGGCCTGCGGGAATGATGAATGATGCCGAGGATGATGATTTCTGTTGTAGTTATTTTATATATAACAGACCAGGAATAGCAGACAGCCCTGCGATAGATTTTGTTTTTGGTGGGCAGTTCGGCACATTCTTTAAAAGCAAAAGGATTGGCTTTTATTTTCTCAAACGTGGCGAACATAGCGTCACCCACTTTTATGGCATTGATCGGTTGATGATTGATAAAAGCAATATACCCGGTTATCTCGTCCAGGTTTTGCAGTGCGTTTTGAGAAAGCCTTATTTGGAAAGATGCAGGAGTTTTTTTCTTTTGGCGGCCCATTTGGTTTTAGCATCTTTTAAAGAAACAGAAGGCATGGATTCAGCAGCAGCTATCCAGTTTTTAAAAGCACTGAGCGACAACGGGCTGCCAGGCAGGGCGGGAGAATTAATATCGGCATCGCCTGCAATTTTTATCAGGTGCTTTTCCTGCAGCGAATGCAATGTTTTCATTGCATGGCGGTCAGTAACTTCAATGGTAAGTAATAACATGATATAAAAGTACAAAAAACAGTTTACAACACAAAATCATCAAAATGACCCTTCATGACTGGCGGTTATACCAAATTAAAACGGTCCGGACTTATGACAAAACTAGAAATGAAAGGTCTATGTTGCAAAACCTAATATATTTTCTTGTGACAGCAATGAAAATTGTTGTTATTAGGTCACAGGGGTCGTTTAAAGACGAAAGTTTACAAAATTCGAACACTTGCGGCAACCTTCCTGAGTGATGTACTAATTGAATGAAAATCACAAAAAATCTGCTACAAAATCGTTACCAAAAAAACAACCACTCCAGCCGCAATCATCAATCGGGCGATAAGTCTTAAAATTCTTTCTGCAAAAACAATCACCCTGGCTGTTTCATAAGACCGGAATCCTTCGGCGCCGGTTATAACCCTTCGGTTAAACTTTCGGCGGGAAATTGCATAGTTAATCGCGAAACCAGCGATAAATAAAAGGCTGCCTAAAAATTGAATCTGTACAGGATATTTCATGGCCGGTGTTATTGAGGTTAGAAAATAATAAAATGCAAGTTCAACAAATTTCAGGCCTCTCTCAATGCCGAATAAAAATGTTTTGTGAAAATGTAACTCCAATCATACATCCAGACCTTTTTGAAAATTACTTGTCCACCTATTCTTCCTGTCAATCTAGTCTCTTCCTGCATTAGAATAAGGTTTAATTGGAATAGGCTGTCAAAAGTTAATTCCAGAGTATCTGCCGGTAAGGCTACAAGTTTTGAAAATAATTTGCCCTTTTCTTTCCGGCTTTCCGTCTTCCCGGCTATACGTTGCTTATGAGGCGGCCCCCTTATTTTAAGAAAAGGAATAATAAAAAATATTTGTCCCTTCAATACGGAGATTTAGACAGTGTATTTATTGATTGGTATAATAGTAATAGTAAATGTGGTTAATAAGCATACCTTCCTTTTTCCTTCGAACTTACCAGTTAAGAAAGGTTTGCCAGCGATTGCGTGTGTATAAGCTACACAATGAGTATATCACGCAAAAGTGAGGGCAAAATACGTATGAATAATATCAAATACTAATGAATGTTTATTAGATAAAATTTAATGATTTCTTGATTTTATAAGTAAAACTGAAAAGTTATAAGGGTGCGTAGTCCTTAAATGCTTTTCGATTGTCTTAATATAAAGGACTTTTTAATTTACTATATGACCAGGAAACTACTAATTGCGGCAATTACTCTTTTTATTTCGGTATTGAGCATAGCTCAAAGCAATCCCGTTAAGTGGACTTTTGAGGCCAAAAAAATAGCTGACAAAACTTACGAAATAAAGTATTTGGCTACAATCGATGCGCCCTGGCATATTTACTCTCAAACAACTCCTGAAGGCGGACCAATAGCCACCAAAATCACGGTATCAAAAAATCCTTTACTTACGTTAGATGGTATTGCCAAAGAGAATGGCAAGCTCATAACAAAATATGAAGACGTTTTTGGTATCAATGTTATTTACTTTGATAACAAAGTTGAATTTGTGCAAGTGATAAATTTGAAAACGACTGCCAAAACAAAAATAAACGGAGCGATTCAATATATGGTTTGCAATGATGTACAATGCCTGCCACCTGCTACAATCCCATTTAGTATAGAATTAAAGTAATAAGTCTTTTAAAAAAGATCACTACACCGACATGAAAAGAATTGTCCTTATAAGCTTATGTTGCGCCTTTTTTACGCAAACGTTTGCAGAGTCGCCATTTCAATGGGAAGTGGTAAGTAAAAAACTAGGCGGGGGCAAGTATATATTACAAATCAGTGGCACTATCCGGGATGGCTGGCATATTTATTCTATGCATGATAAAGTCAACGGTCTTGAACCAATTACTGTCAATTGGGACAATGAATCTATCACAAAAGAAGGGAACGAAATACACGAAGTTTTAGCGCTATCTATTAAGGATAAAATATTCGGGAAAACGCTTAAGGCCTACTCCAAATTATTTTCTTTTTCACAAGCAATAACAATCAGCGGAACCGTTCCCGCTTCGTTCCGTATAAAGCTGAATGCATTTGCTTCAAGCAACGATGAGTTTCTGCCAATAGAAGAAATAAAGGAAGTAAAATTGGAAGGAGGTGTGTATGCGGCTAATAATAATTTAAAATTGGCTTCGGTAGATATGAGGCTGCCGGCTGCTTCTTGTGGTGATGCGGTAATAGTTAAATCATCTTTGCTTGCTATTTTTCTGAAAGGCTTTATCGGAGGTATGATAGCATTGCTGATGCCTTGCCTGTTCCCGATGATACCGGTAACAGTCTCCTTTTTTACCAATAAGACAGACAGCCGCCGTAAGGCTATACGCTATGGCATGGTTTACGGGTTGTCCATTTTATCTATTTATTTATTGGCGTCTGCTCCCTTTCATTTGCTTAGCGGAGTGGACTCCCAGATATTTAATACCATCGCTACCAATGCCTGGGTCAACGTCGCCTTTTTTGTCGCCTTTATTTTGTTTGCTTTATCCCTGTTCGGATTATTTGAGTTAAAACTTCCTGCTTCCCTTTCCAATAGGGCTGGGGCTAACAGCAATATCAGTTCTATGGCTGGTATATTCTTTATGGCGCTCACGTTGGCGATAGTTTCCTTTTCCTGTACTGGTCCTATATTGGGAACACTGCTGGTTGGTTCTTTATCCGGGCAAGGTAATCCCTGGGAGTTGACGGCCGGCATGGCTGGTTTTGGATTAGCCCTGGCATTGCCTTTTGCCTTATTCGCCATGTTTCCTTCCTGGCTGGGCAGACTTCCAAAGAGCGGCGGATGGTTAGGACGAGTTAAGAAAGTATTGGCCTTTGCCGAACTCGCCCTGGCTTTTAAATTTTTAAGTAACGCTGATTTGGTGGAGCATTGGGGACTTTTGAGAAGAGAAGTATTTATCGCCATCTGGCTTAGCATAGCAGTAGCGCTTGGTTTGTACCTCGTTGGACTATTTGATAAAACGGTGCCAGTAATGAAGCTGGTTCACCCAAAAAATAAATTTCGTTTTGTACGTCCGGGTCTGGCAACTGCCTGCTTCTTGTTTGCTGCATACTTAATACCGGGACTGACCAATACCAAATATGCTAACCTGAAATTGCTAAGCGGTTTTCCACCTCCATTGACGTATAGTGTTTTCGACAATACCAATGTAAAAGACAAAACGTTCGAATCACATGTGGTGAATGATTATGATAAAGCGTTGCGATTGTCAAAACAAACAGGGAAGCCGCTACTGATTGATTTTACCGGTTGGGCCTGCGTTAATTGCCGTAAAATGGAAGAACAGGTTTGGACTCAATCATCTATTGAGGAACTGATAAAAGAAAAATTCATTCTTGTTTCATTATATGTGGATGACCGGGAGAAACTGCCGGCTCAAAAGCAATTCAGTTACCAGGATAAGGATATAAAAACAATTGGTGACAAATGGGCTGCTTTCCAGGCTGTCAATTTCGGTGGAGCGAGCCAACCCATGTATGTGGTGCTAAGCCCTGATGAACAGTTGATGAATTTGCCGGTAGGATATACCCCGCCAGTAGCCTACCAGCAATGGCTGGAGTGTGGGCTAAATGCCTGGCAAGAGAAAAAGACTATTGCTCAACTAAATACTATTCATTAAACCCTTCTTCCATGCAGCCTTACTTTTTTATTGATTCCGGCAAACGCTATGTAAAAGTTTCTTTTGTTGATATTATCTATATCGAAGCCTGTTGTAACTATGTGCGCCTTGTTACTACTAAAGGCTCACTGATGGCTTTACTTTCTATGCGCCAGATAGGAAATATGTTACCATCTGATAAGTTTTGTCGTATTCACAGGTCATACATCGTTTCTATTGATTGTATCCAGTCATTTGTCAGCGGCAAAGTCTATGTAACAGATAAAACGTTGCCAATAGGTGAAAGCTACAGTAAAGCACTGCTGCAACGGATTACCATTGTTACCAGCGACTATCTCAGGAATGGGAAAAAAGTGAATAACGTGCTGGAGACGGTAATAGCTAGTCAAAATTAGGTAGTAGGTTAATTTCAAAATCGTCAAATTATTTAAATGTATTTTTTCGATTGGCAGTAGCTATTGGTTATTCGGAGTGGGTTTTTACCCGCTCACCGTTTTATTTTCAAAAGGATAAAGAAAAGGCGACAACGAAAGGTCGATTTTAATACAAAATCATTCCCATCATGAAAGAGCGCTGCCTGTCACTTTATCAATCGTTACTAAACGATATAAAAACGTTAAAGGGAAAGTTCCAATGCCCCAAAAAGGAAATAGAACAATGTTTTATAATCGGTAACCAGTATTGGGCTATAATCCGCCATGATGCAGCCAATTATGAATTTGAGAATAGTGAAGAGGAAATATTTTTTTTCAAAGAGCTCAAACCTCTCTTCACTGCACAGGTGGAATTTTACAGTCTATTTTATCACCTGCATCTTTTTAAAAGTGAAGTGTTTGATCCTGCCAGAATAAAGGTGTTCCTGAGCAGGGAAGTGCTGCGATTGGAAAAATTTATTGCTGAGCGCCGGGATTTTTATGACTACTATAAAGCTGGACGCACCGATAAAGATGAAGTGTTTTTTACGAGGAAGAAAAACAATTTCAATAACCAGGTGGTGTATGAATTGGAAGCCAGGACGGTTTCAAGTCACGATCCGCTTATATCATCACTGCTGGCTTTGGAAAGATATAATAAGTATGTACGGAATGAATTAGGCAATCATAATTCCGGAAATGAATAGTGATGCAAGAGGGAGGTCCACGTCGTGTGAACGCCAAAACATTTTTCTATTGTAAAAAAGGTCTTTAGAGAACAGGCGTTCTATTTTTAGGTGCTGCATTGATAGTAAAAGCATCTTTTGCAGTTCCCGGGAAGGCTTGAATCAATGCCGCATTAACAGCAGGATATTTCTCAAAATCGTGAAACCAAATTGAAAAAAAACCGCTGTCCGGCGCCCAACTTGCGACAAAGTTGATTGCAATATCTCCGGCTCCTTTTTTGATAGCCTGTTCTAATAAATATAGGGCGTCTTTGGCCTTTTTATAAGCATCTTTCCTGTTTTTCCATCTTCTATCGAACGCTGCCTGCGTATCAGGATATTTTTGAAGACCGACAAGATCTAATGTGTTTTGTGCCCTCGTTATTAAAGTGAGGTCTGTAATATCAGGATGAACTTCAATAGTGCCATCGTCATTATACTTAAACGCAGAATGAGAATTATGAACATCCGGCCAAAGATAATCATCAAGATCAATGAGGCTAGCGCCTTTGCAGAGTTGCAGTTTGTACAGCCTAATAAAAAATTAGTCCATTCCAATTCTAAAGCAGGAACGGGGTCTTTCGGTTGAACATGTTCTACGGCAAGCGATGCAGGAAGTTTTTGATTGCAATAGGAGCAATATTGGCCCATCCTTTCAATTAAAGCGCCACGTGCGTTTCCATAGCTGGTAAACGTTACATCATTCCCTGATAAATCTTTCGGGCGGGGTCCTCTTGCTACAGGTCTCATAAACTATTCTTTTCCAAGTTTTGCAGAGCGGTTTAATTTTAAAAAAGCAGCGTAGGTCGGATCTTGTTGAAAGCTTTCTTCCATTTCATCCAATTTACTTTTCAACGATTCTTTTTCCTGCAATGTTGTCAAGCCATTAAATGATTCCAATGCTTTGAAATAATCTGCCGCGATTTGGAAATACTGCTGATAAAATTCGCTTCTGGTATTTTCAACGCCCATTATATCCGTTGCAACTTCTTCCAGGCTTAACGTATTGGGATCTGCAGCTGTGGCGGGGTCGAGGTTAATTAATTCTTGTTGCTTAACAGATTGAACAATAAAAGGAGAATGGGTCGTTGCAATGAATTGTATGTTGGGAAAAGCACTTTTTAAATCATTGACAACTTGTCTTTGCCAATTTGGGTGTAAATGCATATCTATTTCATCAATCATCACGAGGCCTTTACTTTCAACTACTGCGTTTACTCCCAGATGATCATTTAGCATAACGCACCTATAGGCTATCTCCGCCACCAGGCCAGCCATCGTTCTGAGTCCGTCACTCAAATAATAAAGTGGTACGAACGATGTTGTGCCATCTTCATGACGATAAATTCCACCAAGATCATCCGAGTCTTCGTCCCATTCCAGTTCGTTCCAATTCGGTACACAGGTTGTTATTGCTTTGAGAACTGCCTGTAATAAATCCTTCCGTATCTTTTCCCTTCAATTGCTTATAGTAGTTCGCCTTTATCCATTGTAAAGATGTAATTCTATCGCTTTTTATATCAAGGCATTTACCGTATCCATCTTTAATTTTGGATCCCTTTTTCTTAAGATCAATACGCTGTTTCGACTCAGACCATAGTCTTGCAGTGCTAAAAAAGCAAAAGACAGGCATATCAACACTATTTTCCAGTCGCTGGTTTACCCGGTTATTTAGATTTTCTGCCAGTTCTATTAATGGGTATGCTTCTTTATAATCTGTCCGGCCACCCTCTCTTGCCAATGTTCGTTTCCATTCAAGGTGCTGGTTATTTAATTCTCCCCAGGCATGAAAGAAGCAATCTCTTTGTGGCACAAAGCGCTGACCCACGTCTATTCGCCGGACATCTTCTTTCTGAATATGCAATCTTGGTGGCTCATCAAGGCCAAGTAGAAAAGTGCCGGCTGCTAACCTGATTCCTTGTAACAAGGAGGATTTTCCCCTTCTATTTTCTCCTATGACTACGGTGAATTGCGAGGGGAATTCAAATGAAGTATCTGAAAAATTTCTAAAATTATGTAGTTGTATTTTGTTGATTCGCATTAAATAGTAACAATTTTTTCATTATTTTTTTTTCACTTTCGTTCTCGCATTGATATCATTTAAGCTCAGCTTGAAAACTTCAATTGGATCAACCTCAAACAGACCGGCCAGGGTAATAATGTCTTTGACGGTTAGACTTTCTCCACTATTGACGCGTCTTCGAAGGGTGCCATAATTTACTTTCATATCCTCCTTTACCGTGGAGAGTGGCAGGATAGTAAAAACATCCATTAGCCCGTGAATTCCTTTAGACTCTATTAGCGATTTTATTGCCTTATATCTCTGATCTTTCAATGCTGTTTTTTCTTTCCTGTAAAATAATACACGTGCTCTAAGGCTAGTTCATCTTTCACTATTATAGAACCCAAATAATTCTAAAATGGAATAATAAATACTATTAATGAACCTTTTAAAGAACAAAATCATAACTTTATTACTGTATTAGCACTAAATCTGTCCACCTATTATTAAAACAAGTATTTATTAGTTCGCAGTGCCTCAGAAATCAACATACGCAGATCAGCCTATCGTTGCCTTCCAGCAAGGCGAGGAAAGCGGATTCAACTATTTTTTCAGGGAGCTTCATAAGCCGCTATGCCTGTTTGCCGGCAAATATGTTAACAGGATGGATGTAGCGGAAGATATAGTCAGCGATGTTTTTTTAAAGGTTTGGGAAAAGCGTGAAGGCTTTAGCGGCATAAAAGCCCTGAAGTCATACCTGTATATGTCGGTAAAAAATACCTGTTTCAATTACCTGAAAAGAGAAAACAGGCTGTTGCCGGAAGAGGAGGAGCAAATGGACAGATCAGTATTGGATAATATTATATACGCGGAAGTGCTTCATGAAATATATCAGACTATTGAAGAACTGCCTGTAAAATGCCGGCGGGTCTTTATAAAAATATTTATAGAAGGCAAAAGTGTCAATGAGATCGCCACCGAATTAAATCTCGCCATTAGCACCGTTAATACACAGAAAAATAGGGCACTTACCTTTATCAGGAACAAACTTTCCCCTGTTCCCATTTGGATTTTCTTATTTGTTATCCCGCTGTGTTAAAAATTTCTTATCCATTTTGTAGTCAAAAGGCCTGGTTTTGGTGTTTATTGCAAAAGAATTTGAGCAAAATATTTCTACCTTAATAGTATGAAAGATGCTTATTCATTAGACCCCCGCGATGAGGAACGGGCGCAGCGGGTAGCTTACCTCGTAAGCGGGTATCTGCGGCAGTCGCTTACGGAAGCGGAACTTGATGAACTGGATGCCTGGATAGTAGCCAGCGATGAAAACCAGGAGCTCTTTGAAGAGTTAATAGACAGGAAGAATATAGAAGCGGGGATACTGAAGCAAAAAGGAATTGATACTGAAAAGGCACTGAGAAAAATAAAAGAGCAAATGGGTATGAAAAGCTTAGTACCCGTCAAAAAAACTAATCGCAGTTGGGCTTATGCGATTGCTGCTTCAGTGTTATTGCTGGCGGGGATTTTCTTTTATACAAGATCTGGGAAAGACGATACGCCTAAAAAAGAAATTGTAAATGAAGTGCCTGATTTGAAACCGGGAGGTAACAAGGCGACTTTAAAACTGGCTGATGGAAGCATCATTGATCTGGCCACTCAAAAGATGGGAGTAGTTAGCAATGAAAACGGCACCCTGATCAATAAAGTTGAAGATGGACAATTGATATATTCTGCTGATGCAACTGCAACAACGGAAATAAAATACAATACGCTTGTTACACCTAAAGGAGGACAGTATAAAGTTGTTTTACCGGATAGCACCGTTGTTTGGCTTAATGCCGCGTCCTCCTTGAAATACCCGGTTGCTTTTGGCGGTGCGGAACGGGTGGTGGAACTTACTGGCGAAGGATATTTTGAAGTGGCGAAAAATGGAAAACGGCCCTTTAAAGTGCGGTTGAAAAATAATGCAACCGTAGAGGTACTCGGCACTCATTTCAACATCAATGCTTATGATGATGAAGAATACATTCGTGCTACATTGCTGGAAGGGTCGGTAAACATATCCAGTAAAAAAGTGAGCTTAAAAATGATGCCCGGACAACAAATGCTGTTACAAAATAACGGAGACATGGCGTTGAACAGGGATGTGTCACAGGAAGAAGTAACAGCATGGAAGGAAGGAGAGTTTAGTTTTAAAAAGGCGACTATTGAATCTATTATGCGGCAGGTAGCAAGGTGGTATGATGTAGATATCAGCTACGAAGGAAAAACCACCTATCATTTTAATGTCACCATTTCAAGGAATGAGCCGGTATCCAAACTGTTTAAAATACTGGAGTTGACAAACCGGGTGCATTTCACTATAGAAGGAAAAAGGATTATTGTAAAATCATAAAATAAAAATTCTTATGTAAATGATAGGAGGGTGAGACCAAAAAAAACCGTCCCGAATTGCGCTCGGAACGGCCAAAATTTGGGTCACCCAGGTAATACAATCTCTGACAACTGTTTTATTGTTAAACCCAAACATTTCAAAGGTATGCAAAAAGCCCTTTCGTCCCCACCAGGCCAAAATGTAGCATTGGCCCGACATCACACGAACCTTTCCGGCTCTGCCCGTAGCAAACAACGTTCACTTATTAAAAGTGTCAGGATTATGAAGCTGATGATGCTATTTATTGTTGCCGCTTGTATGCAGGTAAGTGCAAAAGGATACGCTCAAACACTCAGCGTGTCCCTGAAAAATGCTCCGCTGGAAAAAGCTTTCGAACAAATTGAAAAGCAGAGCCGCTACCGGTTTGCTTACACACAGGAAGAAATTGAAAGAAGTGTAGCCGTTACCGTTAATTTAAAAAACGCGGAGTTAAAAACTGTATTGGAAGAGTGTTTTAAAGAACAGCCATTGTCTTACAAAATAGAGGACAATCATATCGTAGTACAGTTAAAGGAAGAAAATAAAGTGGCGGCTCTTTTCCATGAGGTAAAAGGAAGAGTGACGAACGCAGCCGGGGATCCGGTAGCAGGCATTACTATCACCGTAAAAGAATCCAAAAAAATCGCTGTGACAGACAAGAACGGTGAATTCAGGTTTGAGAATTTAGGAGAACCGGATATTCTTGTCATCAGCGGCGCCGAAATTGAGTCGCAGGAAATAAAGGTCAGTAAGCGGAATTATATCACCATTACCGTTATTGCCAAAGTAAATGAATTGGACCAGGTATTGGTGATGGCGTACGGGGAGACTTCCAAACGTTTAAGCACCGGCAATATCAGCAAAGTAAGTGGTGAAGAGATCAGCCGGCAGCCAGTGAGTAATCCATTGGCAGCTTTGGCTGGAAGAGTGCCGGGATTAGTTGTAACACAGACTAGCGGTGTGCCCGGTTCATCTATTAAAATTCAGATTCGTGGGCAAAATTCTATTTCGCAGGGATCAGATCCATTATTTATTATCGACGGGGTGCCTTATTCACCAGGTAATGCTGTTCTTAGTCAATTATCTTCTGCGGCAAACAATCCATTTCAAACTTCTGAAGGAGGGCTAAGCCCTTTTAATCTCATCAATCCCCAGGATATTGAAAGTATAGAAGTGTTGAAAGATGCTGATATGACGGCGATATACGGGTCAAGAGGAGCAAACGGTGTGATACTGATAACAACTAAAAAAGGGAAAAAAGGTAAAACTCAAATCAGTGCGAATTTATATTCAGGGTGGAGCAAAGTCGCCAGAACGATGGACATGATGAACACCCGACAGTATTTAGAAATGCGCAGGGAAGCATTTAAAAACGATAATGCAACTATAACAGCTTCCAGAGCGCCTGATCTGTTAGTGTGGGATACCACCAGAAATACTGATTTCAAAGATTTGCTTATTGGCGGAACGGCTAAAACAATAGATGCCATGGTCTTCATTTCTGGTGGCAGCGAGAATACCCAATTTTCACTCAGTGCTGGATATCGCAGGGAAACTACTGTATTTCCTGGCAGCATGGCGGCTAACCGGGGATCATTTCACTATAGCCTGAATCATTCATCTTCAGATAAAAGGTTTGGATTAACGATGACAGTGAATTATGCTTCTGAAAGAAATAACTTGAATTCGAGAGATTTGACCAGCGCGTTAATTCTACCTCCCGATTTTCCAAGCTTATATGATTCTACCGGGAAATTAAAATGGAAAGAGGGAACCGTGACATTTTCAAGTCTGGGATTGCAAAATCCCTTTGCCTATTTACTCCAGAAATATGTTTATAATGCTAATAACTTAACCGGTAATTTGCAATTGAGCTATAAAATTGGGGACCCGCTTATTTTCAGAACGAGTATAGGGTACAACAGCGTATATACAGACGAACATTTGACAATACCGATCGCCGCGCAGGATCCGTCACGAAACCCGACCGGAATTTCACAGTTCTCCAATGGAAATCTTAAAAGTTGGATAACTGAACCTCAGCTTGAATATTTCAGCAGGGTGTGGAAGGGAAAGCTTAATATAGTAATCGGTACCACTTTTCAGGAAAAGAAAACAGCCAGTCTTTTAAATCGTGGAGATGGATATACAAACGATGCGTTTCTTGAATCGTTAAGCGGAGCGGCAACAATAACTTCGTCGAATGCTTACAAACAATACCGTTACTATGCGTATTTTGGACGAATCAATTATAATTGGTCTGAAAAATATATCTTAAATTTTTCTGGAAGACGTGACGGTTCAAGCCGGTTTGGACCCGGCAAAAGGTTTGAAAATTTTGGAGCCATTGGTACTGCATGGATCTTCTCAAATGAAAAATTCGTAAAATCACAATTGCCATTTCTTAGCTTCGGTAAAATCAGGAGTAGTTATGGTATAACGGGGAATGATCAGATAGGCGATTATTTTTATCTTGATTCCTGGGTGAATGCTTTTA
The DNA here is from genome assembly GCA_040007815.1 of Chitinophagaceae bacterium. Taxonomy (GTDB): domain Bacteria; phylum Bacteroidota; class Bacteroidia; order Chitinophagales; family Chitinophagaceae; genus Terrimonas_B. The sequence goes on along the minus strand of JBDTUH010000019.1, from coordinate 33,164 downwards.
CGCAATACCAGAATGCGCCGACGCTAACCCCGGATAGATTATATAACCCGGATTATCATTGGGAAATTAACCGAAAATTTGAAGTGGCCATAGATTTGGGTTTTTTAAAAGACCGGATTATCTTTTCCGCGGCCTGGTTCAGAAATCAAAGTAGCAACCAACTAATTGATTACAGGTTGCCAACTCAGTCAGGGTTTGGCAGTGTATTTCAAAACTCAACGGCAACGGTAAGAAATGAGGGAGCTGAGCTATACCTATCCGGCAAAATATCAGAGAGTAAAAATTTTAAATGGTCTGCTTCACTTAATCTAACCTTCCCAAAAAATAAATTGATTTCATTCCCGAATTTAGCGAAGTCCAGCTATTCGGGTATGTATATTGAAAGTCGATCGTTGTCTGTCATAAATGCGTTCAGGTTCCTCGGTGTTGACCCAATGACAGGAATTTACCAATTTGAAGATATCAATAAGGACGGGTTAATAGAATATAAAACAGACTATCAACCTTTGGGTGATCGTGATCCAAAATGTTTTGGGGGATTGCGAAATTCAATCACTTATCGAAATTGGGAGATAGATATTTTTGCGGAATTCAGAAAACAAACGGGAAGAAGTTATTTAACCTCCAGCGGTAATTTTATTCCAGGCTTCAGGTTTAATCAGCCTCAGATTGTAACGGATCGCTGGCAAAAGGCTGGTGATATAGCTGGTATTCAACAATACACCCAAACCTTTACGGCAGCTTATTTTTCATTAAGAGACAACTTGTATAATTCTGATGGCGCCTATACGGATGCGTCTTTTTTCCGATTGAAAAACATTTCTATTTCCTACCAGGTCGATAAATTCCTGCTATCAAAGCTGAAAATAAGCAGTGTCAGGGTTTATATACAGGCTCAAAATCTTTTCACTATTACAAAATATAAAGGAGCTGATCCGGAAAATCAAAACCTGTATATCCTTCCTCCTTTAAAAACAATTGCGGCAGGTATTAAATTAACCATTTAATTCAATGACAATGAAAATAATATTATTTATACGAAGGATAACTGTTTTGTTGGTACTGGTTTCAATTTCCTTATTTTTTTCGTGCAAGAAATTTGTAGAGATTAAACCGCCTATTAATAGTTATACTTCTTCAGCCACATTTTCCAACGATCAAACAGCTACTTCGGCGGTTATAGGTCTTTACCAGCAGATGATAAACACACCATTATTATTCACACATGGAGGCCTGAGTATCTTTACTGCTTTATCATCGGATGAGATTAAGAATACGTATTCAGACTTGTCATACGATGCTTTCGCCAATAATTCAATAACGGCGAACGAGTCAAATATTCAGACTTATTTTTGGACAGCGGCCTATAAAATAATTTACCAGGCGAATGCTATTATTGAGGGGGTAAACGCATCGAATCAAATTTCAGCAGGCGTAAAGGAGCAGTTGCTGGGAGAAGCTAAATTTTCCCGTGCCCTTTGTTATTTTTACCTGACAAATATTTTTGGAGATGTTCCATTGCAGTTGACGACAGATTATCGCATCAATGCGACAATGTCTCGTACATCTTCTCTAAAAATTTACGAACAGGTATCGGTCGATTTGTTGGATGCTGTAGATTTACTAAAACCAACTTACCCGACCGCCGGGCGGGTTCGGCCAAATAAATGGACAGCTACAGCCATGCTGGCAAGGGTTTATCTATACCAGAAAAAATGGGCCGAAGCAGAAACCGCGTCAACCGCTGTTATCAATTCGGGAGACTATACCCTGGAATCGGAATTGAACAACGTATTTCTTAGCAATAGTAATGAAGCTATCTGGCAATTGCAACCGCTTAACGAATACTTCTTTAGTGCAGAAGGAAGTGTTTTTGTTCCTTATAACGACATGGAGCGACCAGCTTTTACTCTTACAAATGATCTGTTAAGTTCATTTGAAGTAAATGATCAAAGATTTGTTAAGTGGATTGGAAAAAATGTAATTGCCGGTACGGATTATTATTATCCTTATAAGTATAAAGTTAAATACCCTTCAGGTGGTCCTATTACAGAGTACACCATGGTACTCCGGTTGGCTGAGCAATACCTTATCAGGTCAGAAGCGAGGGCACAACAAGATAATTTCGCCAGTGGGTTAACAGATCTTAACGCAATTCGAAGTCGCGCAGGATTGCCTGGTTCTGCGGCAATTGATAAAGTATCCCTGCTTACGGCGATTGGACAGGAGAGAAGAGTAGAGTTATTCACCGAATGGGGCCATCGATGGCTTGACCTAAAAGTGACGAGCAGGGTAGAGGCTGTATTAAGCTCATTGAAATCGCCTAATTGGCAGCCTGCTGACACATTATACCCCATACCATTTGCAGAGTTACAGCTTAATCCATCTCTCAGGCAGAACCCTGGGTATTGATTAATGAACCTAATTTCCTGAAACACTTAAATTCTAATTAATGAAAGCTCCAATTATAAGCTTGCTGGCAGGGCTATATTCCATAATATCTTATGCACAACCTATCGCAGTTAATGAAAACGCTAAGCGAATAGAACCTTTGGCTATTGGCGATAAGATACCTGATCTTGTTATAAAAAATGTTTTGAATCATTCTGCTGAGGAGTTCAAATTATCTGATTTTAAAGGAAAATATTTGATACTCGACTTCTGGAATACCAGGTGCTTCAGTTGTATTCAGGCCTTTCCCGAAATGGATTCATTACAAAAAATGTTTAAAGACGATCTGCAGATTGTCACGATAACGTCGGAGACCCGGCAGTCCATACTTGAGTTTTTCAAAAAATTCAAGAAAATTAAATTTCCTTCTTTTCCATTTATCACCGAAGATTCTGTTTTAGCCAATTATTTCCCTCATGATCTTGTTCCGCTTCATATTTGGGTGGACCCCTCTTTAAAGGTCAGATATATATCCGCCTCTTCCAATGCTACGCGGCAGCATATAAAAAATTTTATAGAGGGAAAGGAAATTAAGCTAAGGGAAAAGAAAGAAATAAGCGATTTTGATTTCGATAAGCCATTGATTGCTGAAGGCAATGGACGATGGCTGAGCACAATAAAATACTACTCATATATTGCCCGGGTTAATCCAGATCTTTGGTTGCCTGAGTTACATTTTGTAGCCTCTGACGACGGGTCTATCAAAAATTTATTGAGCGGACCTGTTTACAACCTGTTGGTAACTGCTTTTAACGAAGATGGTAAGCACAATTTTCTGGCAAAAAATGCCGTTCACTTCGATGTTTCAGATTCTTCAAAATATATGTTACCTCGCGATAGAAGTAAACAAGATTCATGGTTATCAGAAAACACTTATGTCTACGACTTATCGGTACCAAAAGAAAAAAGGAAAACGATTTTTAAGATCATGCAACAGGATTTGACCAGGTTTTTTGACCTTGAGGTCAAAATTGAAAAGAAAAAAATTGATTGCCTTGCGTTAATAAGAATATCCGCTAAAGATAAATTAAAATCCACGGCGGAAAAAGCAGCATTCGTCTACAACGGCATGAAAGCAGATTCATTATGGGGGCTAAAAAATCAACCACTTAGTATTTTTGTTAAGACGTTAAATAGAGTACTTAACTACAAAATAGACCAGCCTATAATTGATGAAACTGGTTATAGCGGGAATGCTGCCATTGGAATTTCTATTGAATCTATTTCTCCCATAAATCTAACCTTACTTAAAAAAGAATTGCGCAAGTATGATCTGGACCTGGTTCCCAAAAAAATAGCCACCGAAGTGCTTGTGGTAACAGAAAAGAACTGAAAAAATGTAAAACGGAGTAACTGATTTGCTGTTACTCCGTTTTTGTAAAAACAAAATTTAGTTTGTTTTTTTAAATGAATCACTGAAGTCTCCGGGAATATCCACCGGCAGGGACGTAATGCGGTAGGTGTACCCGTATGCACACATGGCCGAAGCTGTATTATTACAACCTGCCGCTGTTTGTGCCGCAGCCCTGGAAATTGTTGACGAACTCAGTTCAACAGCCAGTTGGGTTCCAGCCGCATTGAGTTTGTAATAGTAATAATCCGTGAAGTTCGCCTTGCTGTCGTCTTTTTTCTCAATAGAGGTAAAAGCGCAGAGGAAAACAGCCAATACCACCGCAAAAAGTCCCAATAAATACTTTTTCATAACATGAAATTTAAATTGATAAAGTTTCGCCTACTCGTTTCTACAGGTTTTCGGCTTGGCCTGTTCCGCCGCGGCCGCAGCGGATTGGTTATTGCAATAAAAAAATTAGCCAGTCATTGACGGATAAAAATTCATTCTTTTTCGCCGGGTCAGATAAATGCCAAACCCTGCAAGGATGCTAAATAGAATATTAAACCATAAGTGTTGCTTCCAGCTCATCTGTTGCAACACGCCTCCGCATGAGCAGGGCAGGTTCTCTGTGAACGTTATCATATAAGCGAGGTAAACAGTAAATAGTAGCATCAACGCAAAAGAACTGAAAAAGCCAATTCTCCTGGAAGCGGGAAAAAATAAAAGTGCTGCGATAGCCAGCTCAGTAATGGGAAGCATCCATGAAAAAAACCGGGCGTATTCTCCAATTAACGGAGAAGAACTAAGTGATACATAAAAAGGCAAGGATTTAAAAAGTTTACTGGTAGCTGTATAGGTAAACAGTAAGATAAAAAGAGCAGCAATGATTTCTGAATATAGCCGGCGATTTAACCTTTGCATAGAATTTTGTTTCAATGCTCAAAGGTCTATGCTTACACGAAGCCGTTCCAAATCTATTAGTCAAGGTTTCAGTTCAATTATTCCAGAAATCGGGCTGCTGTGTAAGAGTTATTTCTTATTCTTTGCCAATTTGCCCGGCGTTATGCCAAAAGTTTCTTTAAATAAATCAATGAAATAAGATACGTGGTACCCCGTTTCTGCCGCCGCTTCTTTTACGGAGTATCCTTCTTCTATCATTTGTTTCGCCTTTTTCATCCTAAGGTTGGCTAAATATTCATAGGCACCCAGGCCATATACGCTTTTAAAAACCTTTTTAAACCGGTACTCGCCTAAGTGAACCATCCGTGCCAGCTCCGGTAATGTATAATGTAAACTAATGTCAGTGGAAATGATTTTCTCCGCAGTACGGGCAGCATCCAGTTCTACCTTTGTATGCTTGCCGCCTTCAGGGTCCTGTTGGCTCCATTGCACCAGGTGATTTATCAAAATATCCTTGACGCGGTTGTTGAAAAAATACCGGCGCAACGGATCCATATATTTACAATGCAAAATAGAATCAACGTATGCACTGGTTGTGTTATCCGCTCTTTTAGGTGCTGGGACTTTATGTATGTCAACAGTGGGAAACAGTTTAAGGGCTTCCTCCACCAACTCCTGCGAAAAATAAGTGTCTACATGAATGTATTTTTTGTGGGCATCGTATTGCACTACCGCGCCGGGAGACTGTAACTGCAATCGAATAAATTCCCCGGCTCTTACTTTAAAGTCTTTCCTTTTTTCATTTCTCAGGTAAAAACCTTCGTGCAGGGCAAGCCTGGTAAACAATCCTTTTTCCGCCGAGTGAAATTGTACCACGAAGGGTTGAATAATTTCCAGCAGGCTGAAGTGCAGCAAGAATAACTCATCCTTTATTTCCTGTATCAGGTAGCTGCCAAACAAACCTTTGGCGAGGAAGGGTGTACTGCCCGGTACTACAATGCCCTTATATCCCACAGGAAGGACAGGCTTAAACTGCAGGGGAGTGTGGGATAAGGTTTGTATAGTCAGGTTCAGATTCATGCTTACTGAATCATGTTATACAAAAATATAAAAACAAATTTTATAAAACCGGGACTGAAAAAAATCTTCTTTGAGATTCGGGCGGAACAGGGATTAATAATGCCATGCAAATTTAATAGCCATACGCATTGCTGCAGGTAATATCACAACCCATTTATATTAGCAAAGTTTATCAGCGCAGCAATATTTTTTACTTTCAGCTTCTTCAGAATATTATACCGGTGTACTTGTACCGTCCGCCAGCTCAGCTTTAGTTGATGGCTGACTTGTTTTGAAGAAAGGCCCTCCTTCAAAAGCAATATTATTTCAATTTGCCTTGCAGTCAGGGTACTTAACACCGAAGTTTTTGCAGGCAATATTTCCGGGCTTACCATATTCCGGATATCTTCACCTAAATAAATACTGCCCTCGCTTACTTTTACAATGGCGATAATCAATTCCTCTTTAGAAGAGTTTTTCGTAAGGTATCCTTTAGCCCCCGCTTGTAATATTTGTTTCGCATACACCATACCGTTATGCATACTTACGCAGATTATTTCCGAAGTCTGTTGATGGTTTGTTATCTGACGGGTAGCTTCTATGCCATTTACCGGCGTCATAGATATGTCCATCACAATAATATGAGGCTCCAGGGTATTAGCAATTTCAATGGCGTTCTCCGCATCGCCAGTGCTGGCAATTACTTCAAACCGCGGGTCGCTATTTAAAATAGTTTCCCAGGTCTCTCTAAGCAGTCTGTGATCATCCACAAGCAAAATGCTGATTTTATCCATTGGATCAGGTTAGGTTTAGTGTGGTTGTATCGCTTTCGTCGTCGGTAAAATGAATTAAAAGCCCCAATAAATTAATTAAACAAAAACCGCCTTCCATAAATATTGTACTAACCTGTGCATCTGATATATCAACAGGGGTAATTCAGATACGAACAGGAATGCCGTGGGTATTAAAATTCATGAATTTTTTTTTGGTCTTTGCTGATACGTGTTGTTATCAGGTTTACGATTGACCGGATCAGATTATACTTCTTTATTGTAGGTCAATTGTTTCCGGCTTTTTTCCAGCAGAGGTTTTGTCAAATCAGTAGTCTTTTATGAATTAATTTCCTAATTACTCTTATTTTAGTAGCATCTCTGATAGCAGGCAATAACGATAAAGAACTTTTTCTTCAAATATCCAGGGGCGACGAAAGCGCCTTTGAAAAAATATTTCATACCTATAATGCCAAGCTCCTGCCTTTTGTTATCTCGATAACCAAAAGCAAGGAAACAGCAGAGGAAATCATGCAGGAAGTATTTCTAAAACTATGGCTGCAGCGCAGCGGCCTGACGGAAATTGAGAATCCGGCTGCCTGGCTCGTCCGCCTTTCTTCCAATATGTCCCTCTCGCATTTGCAACGCCAGGCCATTCATAGCAAAGCCGTCAGTAAATTAAGCAGCCAGTCACCACAGACCTCTATTTCTATAGAGGCCGAAATAGATCTGAAAAAAATTCAAGCCCACATAGCCGACGCAGTCAACAGCCTGCCCGAAAAAAGACAACAGGTATATAAGCTCAGCAGGGAAGGAGGGCTCAACCGAAAACAAATAGCCGATAGGCTCGGCCTGTCAGAAAGTACCGTCAAAAATCAATTAAGCACGGCCTTAAAACATATCCAGGAGCATCTGGAAAAAAATTACGGGATTTATCTGCCTCTTTTCCTGTTAAGCTCTATCATCCGTTCCTGATAGACGACCACCCACTCTCGCCGGAGAGGGCAACAAAGGAGATTAACAACTGTTGATCTGTAGGGTGAGGGCTGCAAGATCAAATGACTGTCAAACCTCGGGGGAGGCCGGCTACCGTACGAGATTCGAACCATGCGGCCAAGACCTTATGAATACAGTGTTTCAGCGAGCTGAGTTTTGGAGGTAACCGAAAAAGTAACTCGCTATAAAGCCTAATTGATATCAGATTGCAAGAACTTTCAGGCTGTTAAGGTACAAAATTCAATGCAGTTATAGGCCAAAATGTGCTACTATTTTTGAGCTATTAGTTTATTTATCCTGGCATTAAGGGCGGTTTCTGATACATCATCTATACTTAGGATAGGTAGTATCCATGCTTTAATTGCGGAGGAAGACTGCTACACTTTCCTTCCTCAATGAGGTGAATTCACAAAACTCGTCGACTGAGATAAACTCACCTTTTTTCTTCTTGTATTTTTTCCTGATCCGGGCAAGCAACTTCCTCGCGGCTCGTTCTTTACGGCCGGTGATATTCATGATGTCTTTTGCATAAATCACTATGCGATTTGGGATCGTTTGCTGCATAATCCTGGACCTTCGGAACGGTTGCTTTATTATTATTTAATAGCATTTTAATCTTGTGGTGAAGTCTGCAAAAATATAAAAAAGTTATAGCTATAAAGAAGCACTGAAGTGCAAATGCAGTAAAACAAATTTTTAACTAATCTAAGACCCTATGGCAAGACAAAAAGGAATTATCAAATTAGATGGTACTATCGGCGATATTACCTTCTACAAATCCAAAGACGGTTTTTTGGCCCGCGAGAAAGGAGGCGTTCCTGCTGACCGGATCGCTAATGATCCTGCTTTTCAGCGAACCCGTGAAAACGGCGCTGAATTCGGAAGGGCGGGTAAGGCAGGTAAAACGCTTCGAAATGCAATCCGTAATCTTTTACAACATGCATCGGATGCAAAAATGGTAAGCCGGCTTACCCGGGAAATGGTGAAGGTGATCCAGGAAGATATTACCAACCCGAGGGGACTCAGGAATGTAATAGACGGCGAAGCTGAGTTGTTACAGGGGGTTGACTTTAATATCAGTGGTAAGATTGGAACGACCTTGTACGCCCCTTACACAGCGGTGATCAACAGGGTGGCCGGTACGCTCACAATGATATGCAGTACAAGAGTGCGACGCAACCGGGATGCTATGAAAAACTGGAGCTGGGTAAAAAAAATAAAAGAGAAATTATCAGAATAATTCAAAGTCAACGTGAAGTTCACCTGCTGTTGATTTAAAAGAAATTTGCGGATGTAATATCTCTCTTATTTCTTGTGCAGAGATTATAAATTCTTTTCTATCATCAGGTATGTATCTGCCAATGCTTTGTCCTGTAGCACTATGAACTTTTACTTCAAAATTTCCTTTAGAAAAACGGATGCGGATATTTTTCCCATATTGAATTGTTTTTGGTGATGACCATTCAGTTGTTATAAGCATAAGAAAAAAAAATTAATAAATAGTTACTCCGACATCTACTCCGACACAATATTAATGTTCGAGTTTGAAAGCCCTGCAATAAGGCATTCTGACGAACAACAATTAAAATTTTACTCTGACATTTCAGTAATTTATTTGGAGTGGAAAATGAATCTGCTCCTTTATTGCCCGTTTGTTGCCCCTATTGCCCGTTTGCTGCCCCTTTGTAAAATATAGAACGTTCCCTTACCAGTAGTACCAATCTTTGCAATTAATTTCTTTTCAAACAATAACTGCAAATCATTAGTTGCGGTTCTTTTGGAAACACTCAACAGCTCCTGGTATTTTGTATTTGTAATCTTACCATATTGTTTTATAAATACTAAAGCCTTTACATGACGATCATCAAGACCTAAACCAATAAGATATTCTTCTGTAAAAATGTCTTTCAGAAAAATGGTTTGAATACCTCCTGCATGTTCGACAAAATCAGGTTCGGGCAAACCTGCTGTTCTGAATGCGTCCAGTATTTTGTTAGTGCCACGGCCCCAGGCTTCGATATAGCCTGCTTTGAAAAAGATGTCTGCAATGTTTTTATTTCTTGGATAAGAAGAGTGTTTCTTTTTTAATTGTTCAATGGAAAGTTCGTAAGGCATTGCACCGGGATTCCAAAGGATCAGCTTATCATCATAAACGCTGAGCTGAATGGTTGTACCTGCATAGTTTTTATGAACAATGGCATTTAAAATAGCTTCCCTCAGAGCTGGTTCAGGATATTCCAATTCTTCTTTGCGCTGTATGCCTTCGTAGTGAATAGGCGAAGTGAGATATTTGGAATGCAGTATCTGAATGACTTTATCTATCATTTCAAAAATATTGCCTTCAATCACATCCTGAAATTTGAGATCATGGTCTGACTGACCGAAACGACCAATTTTAAAATAAGCATGAGTGAAAAATTTCAAAGGATCTTTTCCAAACAAAAGTATTGCGGCACATTTTATTTTTCCTTTTTCATTGATGAGATGCAAATTTGATAGCAATATTTTGATTCCATCTTTTGCTGCATCGCCCGAAATTCTTTTTTGTTCCAATGCTTTTTCAATAAATCGTTTGACTGCTTTTTCATCAATATCTTTTAAGGTTGCACCTGGTACCGGCATATCATCCCAGCTTCTTCCCATCTTTTTCAAAAGGAACTCCTGCAGAGCAATTCCTTTTAATTCTTGTTTTGTGCTACCGCTTCGATAGTGATAAACGCCATGATATGAAATGGCGACCTCACTGGGTTTTACTGCAATTTCTATGTAATGCTTTTTAGTTTTTGTACGAAGATTGATATCAACTACCAACCCTAAATGACTGACTACTTTGTTTGGAATATCCTCCATCAGTTTTTTGTGATCTACAAGGCCGGAAACTTTTCCTTTGTCATCAATGCCGATAAAGATTTTGCCGCCTTGTGCATTTGCGAAACCGCAAATCCATTTCAGGTATTCGTCTCTCCAGGATTCTTTGTATTCGATGTTTTGGTGTTCGGGCATTAGAAGGCGATGGCAATTAGTTAAATGGATTCGCTTATAATAATCTTTGTTCGTGAACTTTTCTTTTCACCAACAGGGAAAAGAAAAACAAAAGCATTGTATGAATTGTCGAAGAAGTGGTAGTGGAAATCGGCTTCCCCATTTTCAGTGGATAGGGAAATCAAACCATCCAGTTTGAATTTTTTCTTGTGGTAATAATCTTTAACAAAGGCCCATTTATATCCTAACTCGTCAGGCAGTTCAATATTGCCAAAAGTTTCGCTAAATTTATTTGACAAAAAAAGATCCCGTTTAGAGCATTTAGGAAAGGAGCCATGTGGCGACATGTTTTCCAAAACAATCAGGGCACATCTGTTTGCTGAGCACTCAACATATCTGCGAAGTGCTGCATGTACTGATGAGCCAAAAAGCTTGGAAAGCTGCATAGCAGACTCAATTCCTAAAATCAATTTATTTAATTCGCTAATAAATCTATCGTGCTGAAATAAGGTGACAGAGGCAAAATAGTTCGCTTCTGCTTCAAACTCTTCATTATGGTAATCATTTAAAGAAATATCGTCGTCTTCGAGGATTTCATAAATTTCCTTTTGCCAAGTTAAAGCTTCGTGACCTACTTCATGAAGCTTTACAAAATTTTTGCGAGAACTCATTTTCGATAAATCAAGATAGATAATCCGGTGGCGTCTATCTAAAATTCCACGGATTTTGGATACTGCTTTACGCAGGATGTTACAAGTTTTTTCTTTATAGCTTTCATGAATTGTGGAAATATCAATATCATCGCGAACCACGAGTTCTCTAAAAGAGACAATTCTATCAACAGGAGTAGGAAGGACGTCCCATGATTTGCTGGCTTTTAAAATTTCAAGAGAAATTTTTTCAATATCTTTTGTTGTATGAAGCTCAATCATTTCTTATTGCTGTGACGAAGATACTTCAGATAATCTAATAATTTCTGTTCTTCCTCATCGGTCAACTTATCCGCAGACATAGCAATAGAATTAAGCAACTTACTTTTTTTCGGAGATTGTGATTGAATGATTCCGGCTGCATAAAGAAGGGTATCCAGTTCTATTTTGTAAAGACTTGCAAGCTTGTACAAAACATTGGCAGAAGGTTTTTTGATTTTCTCATTCTCTAACTGGCTCAGGTAAGCGTTTGAGATACCTGTAGACTCTTCGACCTGTCTTAATGTGAAGGGAATCAATTCTCGGGAATCTTTCAAGGTTCTACCCAGTGATTTCATTGAATTAATTGTTCTGCAAAACTAAAGGGTTTAGCTGAATCTACCAAATTCTGCTCATTTTATGATAACTGAAATAAGATTTGCTTGATGGAATTAGATTTTTCATTATCTTTGCAGCGTAAACAGTATTAAATAACACTAAAATGAATGTAAGCCGATAGAAATAAAAAACCCAACCTCCTGTTACAGCAGTTGGTTGGGCACAATAAGGGAATAAAAGTTTTGCGGACTTTCTCAGGTTTATCACCTAAAGCGTACCCCTTTGGAATTCGTTGGACGAAAGTATAGGTTTCTTTTAATTATACAACACTCCCTCGAAAATTTACTGTACTGGCGACTTGCCCCACCTCCAGCAAGAGACCTGTATAAATCATCGGAGGCAACAATTAAAAGAAGAAACCATGTTAAAAGACGATTTAAACAAAGATCAAAAAGGTCACGGTGAAGGACACCACGACCATGTATTACCGCTCTTAATAGAGGGTAAAGAGTACAAATGGCCACAACAGTATATCACTGGTGCCGAAATCAGAAAGCTTGGTAATATACCTCCAGGTTCTAAAATTCTACTGGCAATAAAAAGACCCTGGGAAGATGAAGTAATCGAAGACGAAACCAAGGTGGATCTCGCCCGTCCCGGAATTGAACATTTCTTTGTAAGAAAGCCGGATGAAGGTGTGCTGGTGGAGATTTTCATCAATGATAAGAAGTATGAAGTGAAAAGGGGAAAGTATACAGTCGCTGAGTTAAAGACCATCGGTGGTGTTCCTCAAGCTGATGAGCTTGAAGAATTAGTTGATGGAAAATTAACCCCCCTGAAAGACAATGTGGCGGTGCTTATCAAGGGTTGTGAACAATTCTTCAGTCATAAACGTGATGGCACATCATCTTAAATTCTACTGTTATGGAATTTCCTGAAAACGAAATAGAAGAGTTGAGGAAAATAGCCCCCGACCTGAGCTTTGCTCAGGAAGGGGGACATTCCTATATTCTTATTAAGAATTTGTCTTTACCAGATGGATGCATACCTGGCATTTCGGATGTGTTATTGTGTCCTCAAGCAAGAGACGGATATACATCAAGGTTATTTTTCCCTGTACAAATAACCGGTTGTCAAGAACGTAACTGGAATAAGCAATTACGAGTTTTAGAAACAAACTGGCATGCATTCTCGTGGAAATTAGAAGGCAACCTGCGATTAGCCGAGATGTTACTCATACACTTAAACGGATTAAGAAAATGAAAAAAGATAAGCAAATAGTTAAGATGAGAATACCAGCAAGGATTCAACAACAAATGCTGATTGATCTACAAAGGAAACATCCGTTTGCATACGAACGAGTGGGGTTTCTATTTACGAAATCAAAAAAGCTGACGAATAAAACAATGCTGGTACTGGCTACCGAATATGTTCCTGTAGCAGATGAAGACTACGTAGAAGATAAAACGGTTGGCGCCAGAATAAACTCAACTTCTATTCGCAAAGCAATGCAAACAATCTTTGATAATAAAGGAGGATGTTTTCATGTACATCTTCACGACCACTCAGGTATTCCAGGGCCAAGTAGTACAGATAAAAAGGGATTGCCGGGAGTAGCGGAGAGTTTTTCAAATATCTCAGGTGAGCAAGTAAATGGTATTTTGATATTGAGTCATGATTCATTTTATTGTACAGTTAAAATAAAAGAGAAGAAAAAATTTGTTTTACCTGCGTCAGTTTCAGCAGTTGGTTATCCAATGAATCAACAGTTCAATAATGTAAGGCGGATAGAGAAGAATGATGTTTTCCAGCGTCAATCATTTCTTGGTAAAAAGTCTAATCATCTTTTCGAAAATGTGAAAGTTGGTATAATTGGTTATGGCGGAGGTGGCTCACATATCGGACAACAACTTGCACATATCGGAGTCAGGAATATTGTTGTATTCGATGATGACAAAATTGAAGGTAGCAATATGAACAGACTGGTCGGCGGCTGGTTTCGTGATATTAAAAAATCCTTATTGAAAACAGCTATCGCCAAAAGGGTAATAAAAAAAATATTGCCATCCGCAAAGCCCGAGTGTATTAACAGCCGCTGGCAAGACAACCCTGACAAACTGCAAGAGTGTGATGTTGTATTGGGGTGTGTAGATTCTTACGCTGAAAGGCAGCAACTGGAAGCAGAATGCCGCCATTACCTAATCCCTTATATCGATATTGGAATGGACGTTTATGAAGAAGAGGATAAATCTTATTCAATGCCAGGGCAAGTAATTCTTTCAATGCCGGGTCAGGCATGTATGCGTTGTTTTGGATTTTTAACAGACGAAAAGTTGGGAGAAGAAGCGGCCAGGTATGGCAAAGTAGGAGGCCGTCCACAGGTAGTTTGGCCTAATGGAGTGCTGGCTTCTACCGCAGTCGGAATATTTGTTGACCTGGTAACAGGATGGTCGAGACAAAAAGACAAAACAATTTATCTCACCTATGAGGGTAATACGGGAATTATAAAAGATCATGTAAGAGCAAGGTTTGCCCCTGAAGAATGTGAACACTATCCATTTTCTGAAGCAGGCCCTCCTATGTATAAAAAACTGTAAACAATTTTAAGCAACTAAAACTATTAAGCCATGGAACCAGTTACAACAGTAGTAAAAAAATCTACCGACAACGTTACTGCTTTCCTTAATATGGGGCTGCAGTTTCGTTACTTAGATCATCTTTGCCGAATTGCGTTTCAAAACGAATTTGGTACAACAAAAGTAATAGTGATAGATATGGAAAGTTCACAGATAATCTATCGTTGTGTCGAAATTGGAAAAGCTGATGAATGGATGCTTAATGAGTTTTACAGGAAGCAAGTTTTTAAATTACAGCTACTACTGATAAAGTAGCATAAATGAAGCGGCGGCCTAAAGCCGCCGTTTTATTTATCCGGCTAGTAGTTTCATTTTCCCACTACTCACCTTATCAAAAAATGTTTCATTTGCTTGCACGTCGTACACAAATGGTAAAAACATTTGAAGAGGTTTTGCCTGGCCGAGGAGGATCATGGAGCATTGGATTTCGGTCCAGTCGCTTAATATCTTCCAGGCTGTTTTTGAGGCTTGTTTTTTGAGTAGGTCCCGGGTGTCGGGGCGGGGACGTTTGATGTCCCGCCATAAGATTGTGAAGCATTCCTCGACCTGGACTTTGAGGTGGAAGGGGATTGTTTGTTGAAGTTGTTGGTCGAAGAGAAGGAATGTGATGCCGGTGCAGATTTTTTCTGAATATTGTTTGTTGATGTTGGAGGCGCCGATTTCTACGAGGAGTTCCTCGATTCGGGCCATGGATTTGGAGGCTTCGACGTTACTGGAGTAATTTTTGATGTTCATGGTTGTTTGAGTTTTTGTTGTTGAAAATGTTTTAGTACTTCAATTCGTTTGGCTAATGCAATGACATTGGGTTTATCTTTTTGTACAAGCTGATTGTTTGGGTCTTTTGTTAAGTATGCTTCCCAAATGAGATTGATTGAATGTTGGTTGGTGCCGCTGACCTGGTTAATTCTTTCCTGTGAGGCTTGTTGCATCGTTTGATCATTGGTTACAAGTTTTAGTTGATCGAAATGTGCTGTTGTGATGTGATGAAAGATTTTTTTGTTTTCGAGGAATGAATCGTAGAGGTATTGGAGTTCGGCCTCACCCCTAAATCCCCTCTCCGCATGGAGAGGGGACTTGCCGCTGTTGGCATCCCATTTTTTTGCGTTGGTCATCCATTTTTCGACCAAAGGTTTCCAATCCTGAATGGGAGTCTTGCCTTGTATCTTCCAGCCAAGGGCCTTGTAGTGGTTGTAAAATTTCTTTGCTTCTTCGGGTGGATAGTTGTTGTCAAGGAAGTGCTGTTCGACTTCTGATAGTTTAGGGATAGGTCCTGAAACAAGTTCAGGATGACAGCCTTTTGTGTGTCCCGGATTTGGGACACTGCGGCCCATGTCGTTTATGGCTGTTTGTATTTTTTTATTCTTCTTAAAAATCTGGTGAGTGGGGGCTTCTCTCTCTGTTTTATTGTTTGATTGTTTTATAAGGTGTCCCATTTTTGGGACTTGTGCAGTATCAAAACCGGTACTTGTACCGGTCAATATTGGGACATGCTGTGTACTGATTTTGGGACACCTCACCCCCGACCCCTCTCCTAAAGGAGAGGGGAGAAATAAGTCGAGTTGGTATGGATCTTTTGGAACTTGTTTGTCTAATCGTATCATTGAAATTTTTACGGGTTGATATTTTGATGTTGCGGGATGGTAGATGATGTATTTGCAGTGGTGGAGTTCTTTTATGCACTTGTGATAGGTGTTCTTGCTTCCAATTTTGCAGAGGTTCATTATGTCGGTTCGGTACACAGGAAAGGGATTTTGAAAACGATTGAAGTTCCAGTATTGGAATAATGCGAGATAAAGGCTCACATGCGCTGATGTGAGCCTTTGGTCGGTTTTTATATAGGAGAAGAAGGTGTTGAGGTGGCGGATATAATTCATAGTCGGGAGTCGTTAGTCATGAGTCGGGAGTGGGCCTCACCCTGTAGTCTTAAAGCAGTTAGAGTCTTTAGATCGCCCTCTCCACAGAGTGGAGAGGGTGGTCGTTTTGTACACGGGAGGAAATGTTTCCAGGATGGGAGTTTGCTTCGTTCCCGAAACAAGTTCGGGACAGGCTGTTCCTCCTCGCAATGACGTTTTTGCTGCTTTGATTTTTTTCTGTCTGCAGGAGAAAGTGCCGGCTTGCAGTTTCGCTTTTGTTTTTTTGTGTGGGAGCGGCAACGATGATGATTGTGGTGCATGATGTATGATTGTTGTTTTTCACACGGCATTCCTACGGAATGCTGGTGGATTATTGATTGTGGTTCTACCGACAAATCATCCCTATGGGATGTGAAGGAATATTTCATTTTTATGGTGCGACACAATGTGCCTAAGGCACATTGGGAGAATGGTTGTTGGGCTAAAGCCCGGTTCTTTTTATTTCTTCACCCCGGTCTAAAGACCGGGGCAATAGATCATCCACCTACGACCGGGCAATAGATTTGAGCAAAGGCAAAGAGGGAAAGATGCTGAATCAAGAAAAGATGCTGAATCAAGTTCAGCATGACGAAAGGAGGTTGCTTCAGTTTGCTTCGCTACGCTCGCAATGACGGCTGGCGATCAGGTTTTTGTGGCTTCCCGGAGATTGTCTTTCATGACTTTTTCAATGTGGGAGTAATCGTAGTAGATGATGCCGCCGAGTTTGGTGTAGGTGAGTGTGCCGTTGATGCGAAGAGTTTGCAATGTGCTGGCGGAGACTTTGAGAAGGTCTTTTACTTCATCGGATTTGAGCCATTGTTTGACCTGTGGTTTTGCTTCGTGCAGGGTTTGCCTGATCTCTGTAAATAATTCTTCTTTGAATTGGTTGAGGTCTTCTTTAGTGAGGATGTTGACTGCCATATTTATTTGTTTTAGTTTGCTTCGTCGAGTTTGCTTCGAGTTTCGCTCCCAAACTTCGAAATAAGCGTTGCTTATTTCTCGCTTGCTCTCGCAATGACGACTCGCAATGAATTAATTGGCAGCAAAGCAAACAGATGAGAGAGGGCAGGACAAGTGTCATGGAGGTGGTATCACCTCTGTAGTGAATGGTGAGTGGTGAATAGTGAATGCTGAATAGTGAATGTTCCTATAGCAGATTAAAATCGCCTTATAGCAGATTAAAAATCGCTATAGGGCGGGACAGGCCATGCAGAAAAAAGAATTTAAGGATAGGAAGAAATTTTTTTCAAGAATATATTTATTTGATTATCAATTTTTTGGGTGGTGAAATTGAAAAATGATCTGATTTTGCCGGACAAGTATCTTTTTTAGCGTTGGTTATTTCGGGCCTGGTGACCGTCTTATGTTAGTGGCAGGTTATGAAATTGTGATTTTATCCTAAAGAAATTCTGAATTTTTATTGAAAGTTATTTTATGCCAGAATACCGAAACCGGCTCCTTGAATTGATGGATGCCTATACAAAAAATGAAATCAGTGAAGCTGGATTTGATGAACTATGCGAACTGGTAAAGGGTGGAAAGAACAGTGAACTTAAAGAGTTTTTTGAAATTGAATTAAGGACAGCATCTTTTAAGGCGATGGATAAACAAAAGCTTGACAGGATGCTGGGGGAGATTTTGCATAGTCGGGAGTCTGGAGTTGGGAGCCGGGAGAGGCCTCTCTCTAAATCTCTCTCCCAAGGAGAGAGACTTGCCCCGGTGAGGTCGCTTCCTGATTTGCTAGCTCGCAGTCGCAATGACGGCTGGTGGAGAAAGATAGCGGCAGCGGTTGCTGTAGTTGTACTTGGCACCGGCGCTTATTTTATGTTTTTTAATAAGACTGCGAAGCAAACTGAGATTGTACAAACCCAGCAGGAAAGATTTAGGAATGATGTTGAGCCACCGAAGGAAATAAGGGCGATGATTACTCTGGCTGATGGAAGAAAGGTTTATCTGGATAGTGCTACGAATGGTTCTTTAGCTGTGCAGGGAAATGTTAAGTTGGTAAAACTTTCCAACGGACAAATCGCTTATCAGGCCTCCCCCAACCCCTCCGCAGGAGGGGAGCAATACAATACGCTATCCAATCCACGAGGGAGTAAGGTTATTGATATGACATTGAGTGATGGCTCCCACGTTTGGTTGAATGCAGGTTCATCGGTTACTTACCCGGTAGCGTTTATCGGTAATGAAAGAAAAGTATCTATTACAGGTGAGGCTTATTTTGAAATAACGCACCTCACCCCAACCCTCTCCACAAGTGGAGAGGGAGCAGTACCCTTCATAGTTGAAAAGGGTGATATGCAGGTAAGGGTTTTAGGGACCCATTTTAACGTGAATGCCTATGATGATGAAGCGGATATAAAAGTGACGTTGCTGGAAGGCAGTGTAGCCGTGAGCCGTGAGTCGTCAGTCGTGAGAATTAAACCTGGTGAACAAGCGCAGGTTGGCCCTTCGACGCCGCTCAGGGTGACAGCCAATGTAGATGTTGAAGAAGTGATGGCCTGGAAAAATGGAAAATTTGTATTGGATGATGCTTCGATTGAATCAATTATGCATGAAGTAGAAAGATGGTATGATGCCGAGATTATTTTTAAAGAAAAAATCAATTACCATTTTGTAGGCTCACTGCCCAGAGATGTACCGGTTTCAAAGTTGCTGATGATGCTTGAATTGACGGGCAGGGTAAGATTTTTGGTAGAAGGTAAAAAGATTACGGTGATGAATTGAGGGAAGACCTGCGGTCGCAAGATTGCTTCGCTCCCCTCGCAATGACATTAAAGGATAATAGGATGTAAAAGTATTGAGGAGATTGCTTTGTCGCAGATTCGCTGCTTCGCAGCCCTGCTCCTCGCAATGACGAGCCTGTTGGAAACCATAGTTCTTACTGTGTTGGCTTGAAAGAAAACCGCCCCGGGTAGAAGCCGGGACGGCGAGTATTTGGGCTAACCCGAATCGTAAAAAGTCTGCGAGACTGCTTATTCATCGTTAAAACCCAAACAAAACAAAGTTATGCTAAATGCTCTTTGTGGGCCCCTCCTAAATCCTCCCCCGGCAGGGGAGGACTTGAAGAGAAGGCTCTTCACAACCAAAATGCTGTTGATTATGAAGTTCACAGCTATCTTTCTTTTCGCTGCTGCTATGCAGGTAAGTGCTACCGGGAAGGCTCAGAACCTGAACATTTCTTTAAAAAATGTATCACTCGAAAAAGTATTTAAAGAAATGCAAAAGCAAAGTGGCTACAGTTTCCTCTATTCCAAAGAAGATGTTCAAAAAACAGGAAGCATAAACCTAGAGGTAAAAAATGTAACGCTTGAAGAGGCTTTAACGCTTTGCTTTAAAAATTTACCCTTTACTTACACAGTAGTTGATAAGGTGGTAATTGTAAAGCAAAAGCCTACAATCCCAAACGAAGAAGCCGCCATCGTTAGCGAGCCAATGCCTCCCATCAATATCTCCGGCCGTGTTACCGACCCCGATGGCAAACCCCTCGAAGGAGCTACTGTTTCTGTAAAAGGAACTAGAATAATAACAAAAACTGACGCCAACGGGGTGTACATTTTGAAAGGTGTTGAATCCAATGCAACATTAGAAATAAGCTTTACCGAGTTTGAAACAATAACACTGAAAGTTGGTAATCGTACATCTCTAATGATAGTATTGAAGCGGAAGGAAACCAGTTTGAATGAGGTAATTATCAACAAAGGATACTACACTGAAAAACAAAAATTCTCATTAGGAAATACCGTTCACATTGATGCAAAAGTGATAGAACAACAACCCGTAAGCAACCCACTCCTTGCTTTACAGGGTCGGGTGCCAGGTATGGAAATTACGCAGTCAACTGGCATGAATGGAGGAGGCGTGAATGTGAGAATACAGGGACAGAACAGTATTTATAATGGCAACAATCCTCTTATAGTCGTGGACGGAGTGCCTTTTCCTGCCCAACTTGTAGGAACAGAATTTAGCATGGAGAGAATTGTACAGGGCGGTAGTCCTTTGAATTATATTAATCCAAATGATATTGAATCAATTGATATATTAAAAGATGCGGATGCCACAGCTATCTACGGTAGCCGGGCGGCCAATGGAGCCATATTGATAAACACAAAAAAAGGCAAAGCCGGCAAAACTAAGTTGACCCTTAATCTGCAACAGGGCTGGGGAAAGGTGGGCCATTTTGTGGATATGATGAACACACGACAATACTTGGATATGCGCTACGAGGCATACCGAAATGATGGCATTGTATTAGCAACGCAAACTCCCGGCCTTAACAATTATGATCTTAAATTATGGGATACTACCCGTTATACTAACTGGCAGAAAGAATTAATTGGGGGCACAGCGCAGTACTCCAATTTTCAGACTGGTCTTTCTGGCGGTACGGCGAATGTGCAATACCTCGTCGGTGCTACTTACAACCGGCAAAGGGTGGTTTTTCCAGGGGACTTTGATGATAAAATAGGTAATCTGCATTTTAATATTAATGCATCGTCCCCCAATCAGCGACTTAAACTGCAATTAACAGCCAGTTATGGCTATGATCAGAATCATTTACCGGGAGGAGATCAGACCAACACGGCTATTTTGATGGAACCGAATGCTCCTGCCTTATACAATCAGGACGGTACTCTTAACTGGGCTCCCAATGCTGCCGGGAGAAGTACTTGGAATAATCCCTTGGCGAGTACACAAAGTTCTGATTTCAGCAACACTACCAAGAACTTGGTCAGCAATCTCAACATCATGTACCATGTTTTTCAAGGAGTGGATTTTAGTACCACTGTCGGTTATTCGAATATGCAATCTGAAATCTATACTGCTTTCCGGTTAGAATCTGAAAAACCGGAAAACAGGTATCGTGCAGTTCGGGCAGCAGACTTTGTCAACCGGAATATGAATGGATGGAATATAGAGCCACAATTACAATATGCAGGCAAAATTGGTAAAGGTAAAATAGATGGATTTTTAGGAACTACCATACAGAAAAACAGTTATACTTTTTTATCGATTAGGGGTTTCGGATTTGCCAGCGACTTGCTCATGAAAACACTTACAGCAGCTACTTCTAATAGGATTAATTCATCACTTTCGGGTATTACCCGATTCAATGCCTTGTTTGGCCGGTTGGCATATAACTGGGATGGAAAATATTTAATAAACCTTACAGCCCGTCGTGACGGTAGCAATAAATTTGGACCAAAAGCAAGATTTCACAATTTTGCCAGTGTAGCTGCGGGTTGGGTTCTCAGCGAAGAAAAATGGGCGATTAAAAGCATACCATTCTTAAGTTTTGGAAAGCTTCGTGGCAGCTATGGCACTACCGGCAGCGATGGTATCCCGGATTTTGCTTACCTGAGTATTTATTATCCAAATAATCCAACTATTTTATATCAAAACAGCATCGGCCTCAATTCGATTAACCTTCCCAATCCCTACCTGCAATGGGAAGAAACGCGTAAGTTGCAAGCTGGCTTAGACCTTGGATTTATCAAAGACCGGGTTCTGCTGGGGGTTACCTATGCCCGTAACCGGAGTTCAAACCAGCTAATTCCGTGGGGGACAACTTCTGTCGCTGGATTTACTTCAATCTACAAAAACCTGCCGGCACTTATACAAAATACTAGTTGGGAGTTGATGCTCAATACGGTTAATGTAAAAACTAAAAATCTATCATGGAACAGCAGCCTGAACCTGACCATACCCCGCAATAAACTCGTAAGTTTTCCGGATACATATGGTAATTCTGACATAGGTAAGCCTCTAGGTTATATCCCGGTCGTGCGGTATGCAGGAGTGAATCGTACCGATGGCAGTTATTTGGTGTTCGATAAAAAGGGTAATCCCATGACAGGTTACCCAATTGAAGAGGATAAGACAGTTTTCTTATCCAATCTTTCCAGGTATTATGGCGGTATATTGAACAGTATTCAATATAAAGGATTTCAGTTTGATTTTTTCTTCCAATTTGTTCGTAAACGAGGGCTTAAGGATATGTATTATTCTAACGGCGCTCGAACTCCTGGTAATTATAATGGTGGATCATCAGGTAACCAACCGATTGCTGTATTGAACCGCTGGCAAAGGCCTGGCGATGACGCGACAGTCGGTCGATTTACTACTTCAGGATTTGGCCTTAACAATACTTTCGTTTTTAGTGATGCCTTCTATAGTTATGACGCATCCTATATACGATTAGAAAATGTTTCATTGAGCTGGCAGTTACCAGCGGGATGGATAAAAAAAGCCAAACTGCAAAATCTCCGCATTTATGCACATGCACAGAATCTTCTCACTATTACAAAATATAGGGGACTAGATCCGGAAACGATGAATAATACAACATTACCTCCGTTGAGAATGATAACGACGGGAATTCAAGTTGAGTTTTGATTCAGATCCTTCATTTCATTCAGGATGACAATAAAAATATAACAATGAAACTATTACAAGATATAAACAAACTACTCTTTGCATTAAGCATCTTGCTTTCTACATTGAGCATAACCAGCTGCAGAAAATTAGTGGAAGCACCAATACCATCAGAATCTATTGCTGATGAGAATGTTTACAGCACTGACGCAACCTCCATTGCAGTACTAGATGGAATTTACATTTCCATGAATGCAAATTACCAGCCTTTCCAGGGGGCAATGAGTATCAATTTACTGGCAGGGCTTTCCGCGGATGAGTTAACATTGTATAGTGGGTATATCGGCAGTGAAAATTTATTCAACAATTATTATATCAATAGGCTGACACAGGCCCAAGGTGGGTTACCAGCCGGTGCAGAACAGTGGAGCCCTTTGTATAATTATGTATTCCGTTGCAATGCTGCTATTGAAGGGTTGAATAAATCTTCATCCTTAACTCCTACATCTAAACAGCAGTTGTTGGGAGAGGCCAAATTCTTGAGGGCTTTTTATTATTTCTATTTAGTGAACCTTTTTGGCGATGTGCCAATGGCCATCACAACCGATCCGGAACTAAACACCAAATTAATCCGTTCAACAAAGGTTGATGTATATAAACAAATTGTAACAGATCTGAAGGAAGCAGAGGAGCTGCTAAGTGATAATTTTTTAGATGGAACACTATCTTCCACAACAACGGAGAGGGTAAGGCCCACCAAATGGGCCGCATCAGCATTGCTGGCAAGGGTGTATTTATATACAAATGATTTTGTAAACGCCGAAGACAGGTCAACTGCGGTCATTAACAATACATCATTGTTTGGTCCATTACCATCGTTGAATGATGCATTTCTTAAAAACAGTAGAGAAGCGATCTGGCAACTGCAACCGACCGATATCGATTTAAATACCACTGAAGCTCAAACTCTGGTGTTAACTGCACTTGGACCCGGTTATGGTAATCCTGTTTACCTGAGCAACCAATGGTTGAATAATTTTGAAACAGGTGATCAGAGGAAAGAATTAGGAAATTGGGTGAACTCCTCTATTTATAACGTTACTGGAACAACACTCGACACTGTCTATTATTGCAATAAGTATAAAGTAAATACTTCGCCTGGAATTACTACAACTAATGATATGTCAGAATACTTTATGATGTTGCGTGTCGGCGAACAGTACTTGATCCGATCGGAAGCAAGAGCAAGGTTGGGAAATATAAGCGGAGCACAAGATGATTTAAACACAATACGTAAAAGAGCAGGTTTACCCAATACAGCTGCGGCAGATGAAACAGCATTAGTTATTGATATCTTACATGAAAGGCAAGTGGAACTTTTTTGCGAATGGGGCAATCGCTGGTTTGATCTTAAACGGACAAATAATATCGATGCTGTAATGGCAGTAGCCACACCATTAAAATCAAATGGTGCAACCACCTGGCAATCTTACCAGAAATTGTATCCATTACCCTACAGTGATTTGTTCATAAATAATGTGCCCAATCCATATTTAACTCAGAATATCGGATACTAAAAAAATCAACAGTTTTGAGAGATACATTGAGATCATCAACGCGATGAGAGGCGAGTTTTTGTTTAAAGATATTATATGAATGATCAATATACCAATGCGACGAATAACTAAAACAAAGAAATAAACAAATAGAAACAAGTCATGAAAAAATTATTAATTCTATTACTCTTCGCACCGCTGTTTTTGCAAGCGCAAATTGTGGGCATCAAATGGACCACTGGCTTTAGTTGGGAACAAGTAAAACAAAAAGCAGCAGCTGAAAATAAATATATATTCCTCGATTGCTTCACCACATGGTGCGGACCTTGTAAGATGATGGATGAATATGTTTACTCGAAAGACGCCATCGGCAATTACTTTAACGATAAATTCATTTCGGTTAGGGTACAAATGGATGTAGCAAAAAATGATGATGCATTTATCAAAAGTTGGTACAATGATGCCAAAGAGATTTCGGATCGATATTTAATAGAAGGATACCCCAGTTTTCTTTTCTTTTCCTCAAATGGAGTATTTGTTCATAAGGATATGGGAGTGAAGGATGCAGACGGGTTTATATTAGTTGGTCAAACAGCTCTTACACCCGGAAAAACCTTTGAAGATGTGTATGATAAATATCAAAGGCTGTTAGCGGAATTCAAGAACGGCGGGATAAAATTTGACAGTTTGCCTTTTATGGTAACAATCGCCAAAAAACTGGGCGACAGTACCAGTAGTGAATTGTTACGAGTACATGCAAATCATGTATCAACTTTAAGGAAGACAAAACGATATACAAAAAGAAATATCGAATTCTGGTCGACCTTAAACCTTTCTCTTAAGTCTGACCTATTACAATTTTTTTATCGGGATGGGAAATTCATCGACAAGGTCATGGGAAGGAAAGGTTATGCTGCTAAGCAAGTAGATAAATGTATTCAAAATTTTACAGTCATGCCTTTTATTGATGAACAATTAAATGACCCGGAAGCAAAAGTTGGTTTTGCCACGTTTAATAGTACGACTGGTACCCAGGTTCTTGGTGCTGCCAATAATGACGAAGCAAATTGGAAAAAATTGGAAGATTTGATCGATAAAGATTTTAATTCTGCCACTACTCTTAGAAACATGCTAAAGGCGAAAGCAGTATGGTATGAAAAGAACCGCAATATCGCGGAATATGCTAAGGCAAGCTTCCGTGGCTTTCAGTTGTTACCACCGGATGTAGATGATTGGTGGGAATTTTACAATATCAATCATGTGTGTTGGAAGGTTTTTACACAATTAAAAGATGAGGAGCTCATCAATGAGGCCATTACTTGGGTGGGTCAGTTGGTAACAACGTCTAATTTTATTTCCACGCATTCAGATCCTGTCGATACTTACGCCAATTTATTGTATAAGGTCGGAAGGGTGAAGGAGGCCATTAAGTGGGAGGAAAAAGCGCTTGAAATAAATCCCAATGAAAAGTTTTATAAAAAGGCATTGGAACATATGAAAAAAGGTGAGCCTACATACGAGGTACAGCCATTGATCACTACTCGCTAAAAGTTTAGTGATTATTAATGCGGATGAAAGTATTCAAAATTAATTCGTTCGCCTTGCACAAGTCTTTCGAAAATAAAATTGAAAAAAACTGTCTGGCCGTTAAAAACGACAATAAGCATTATAGCATGAAATGTGTATTTATAATAAGTTTATTTTTCTCAGTAAAATTAATTGCACAAACCAGAATTGTGCCATCAGTTGATGCGAATAAGGACTCGCAAAGCGAAAAATGGAACCTGGATGAATACGTCTGGAGCCATACCTACCCCCGGCCAGGCACAAATGATAAGCCGGTATTGGATTTTAATACCATAGATAACCAGGTAAGTTTATCGGAGCAGGTTTCCATCAGTCCAAACGGGGTATATTTTGTATATGGATTACAGAATAATGTACAAAGGCGCCTGGATACGGTGGTTGTTCAATCAACTGTTAATAACTGGCGGGCAGTCCTTACCCCGGACGCCCAGGCTGGTTTTTTTTCTGCGGACAGCAAGCAATACATTTTCAAGGATAAAGCGGGGCTTTGTTTTTTACAAACGGGAACAGGTGAACACCGGTATGAAAAGGATATTGAATCCTATAAAACAGATGACAAAAAAGAATGGCTGGCGTACCGGTTAGCCAATCCCGAAAACACTTTGGTATTGCTGCAGCTGGCTACCGGCAGGGAAAAACGGGTTAATGACGCAGTGGCGTATGATTTTGACCAAACTGGTGCCTGGCTGACATATCAGGTAAAAGATAAGCAGGTGGTGTTACAAAGCCTGGCTTCGGGGAAGGAAGTAGAATTTGAAAACGTCACTAACTATAGTTTTGACGAGTCTGGAACTTGGTTGGCATGCCAGACTGATGGCCCGACTAAGGATCTTATACTTCATCGACTTAAAGATAATAAGGAAGAAAAGTTTTCTAATGTTCAATCCTACCAATTCTCTGCCAACGGGGATTATTTGTTGTTGCACACAGAAAAAGGGTTGGATTATGTGAACATCCCGAATGCCAAAAGAATCACAATCTGGCTCGTGAAGGACAGTACTGAAAGCACCAGCAGTGAGAGTTTTGATGGAACAGGTAAACAAGTTGTCTTTGTCATAGGCAGCGAAGTATCTTTTGGGTATTGGAAGGAAGGTATGGAGACGGCTGAAATAAAGTTTAGTAATCAGAGTCCTGATAATAAAAAGGGTTTATTAATTCAGGGGTCTCCGGCTTTTACAGATAATGGAAAATATATCCGGTTCTCTTTGCAAACAGAGGCAGGTTTACCTAAAATAGCTGCCGGCGATGCGGTTCAATTAGATATGTGGAGCTACAAAGACAGGATTTTACAAAGTGCTCAACCTTTTTCGATAGAAACAGAAACCCATTCGGCCATCCTGTATTTGGAAACCGGCGAGATTATCTTCCCCGAAATGGAAAATGAACAATTAGGCATGTTAAGGGGTGACTATGCTATTATAATCAAAAGTGGTACGCATGGCAACGGGGATCGGTTCTGGGAAAATGGTTATTATACAGACAGCACGTGGCTACTAAATTTGCAAACAGGAGTTCGACTGATAGTACCCTACTCAAAATCAAATCTTAACAATTGGTTTTCCCCTGATGGAAAGTACTTGCTATATATGGATCCAAACAAAGAATGTAATTATTATAGTTATGAGCTTACGACAGGAAAGCGAATAAACCTATCTGTTGGAGTGCCTGCCTTGCAATTAGGACTTAGCGATCCTTCACTGGCGACTCCTGAGAGACCATCCCGCGGCAGCGGTATAAGACTTTGGCTGACAGGAAACAAAGGCTTATTGGTATACGACAAATATGGCGACGTTTGGCGGCTTGACCCCAGCGGTAAAAAGGCAGCCCTATGCATTACTAATGGGTACGGCCGTTCACATAACATATCATTCAGGTTACTAAATCACGAAGGAGATAACCAATCATTCATTGGAAAGGATACTTTGTTGCTGAGTGCCTTTAATAGAAAAACCAAGCTGCAGGGGTTTTATACTAAAGTCTTGGGTTCAAAAGGAGATCCAGAATTTTTGTCTATGGATCCTTGTTATATGATGGCTTTACGAGACGGAGCTAGTGGAAATTACCCGTTAAAGGCTCAGGGTGCTAGTACTTGGATCGTGAACCGAGAAAGTACTTTGGAGGCACCCAATTATTGTGTGACTCATGATTTTAAGACCTTTCAACAGCTCACTAGCCTGGAACCTCATAAATGCTACAATTGGCTGACTGCCGAGTTGCATTCTTTCAAACAACTGGATGGTACTATTAGCCAGGGTGTGCTGTACAAACCGCAAAATTTTAATCCCGGTAAAAAATACCCGTTGATTATATCATTTTATGAAACGCTGAGTGACCAGCGTTATCATTACCCAACCGCTAAATATATCACAGCCCCTGAAATATTTAGTGACCCAGTCTGGATGGTGAGCCAGGGTTATCTCGTCTTTATTCCGGATGTTTATTTTACCAAAAAACAGTGGGGGCCTAGCACAATGAACACAGTTGACGGGGCCGCCTGGTACTTGAGTCAATTGCCATTCGTAGACGGTAAGCATATAGGCGCTGCCGGGCACAGTAACTCTGGTCGTTTTGGCTACTATCTATTGACGCATTCAAAATCTTTTGCAGCCATATCAGTAGGATCGGGAACGACAAATGCGATAAATATGTCTTTGTCTTTAAATAATAGAACCCACGAGAGTTATTTAGAGTGGGGGGAGATTAGTGCCTTTGGAACTGGGTTAGGCTATCTGTGGCAAAACAAAGGCTCTTGGCTGGACCAGACATCTGTGCTGTCGGCAGATAAGGTTGTTGCGCCTTTGTTGCAATTTCATTGTAAAAAAGATGGCGTTCCGGTAGAACAGGCTGTGCAAATGTTTACGGCATTGCGCCGCTTGGAGAAAAAAGTCTGGTGGCTGCAATATGATAATGGAGCCCACCGTGTAGAAGGAAATGATGCCCGAGATTGGACCATTCGTTATACCCAATATTTTGATCATTATTTAAAATGCGCACCAGCGCCGAGATGGATGACACAAGGTATTCCTTATAAACTAAAAGGCATAGAAGCAAGATATGAGTTAGATGCTGCTGGTAGTTGTGCCATGCAGGGCAAAAATAAATGTGCAATATGTGAGGCGTGGAATAAACAATACAAATGCGATACCGCCATGTTCAGCAAACCGATAAGTGAATGGAAACTGGATAAAGATATAGAAGCGGAGATGAATAAAGCAGAGACCAAAAGGTATAATGATAATATGAAAGGAGATGCACAGAGGATTAGGGAGAATAATGAGAAGTTGAAGGGCACTTGGAAGGGAGAGAAATATTAGAGTTGTTGAAAAACGAACAATATAAACCGGTTCCTGCTTTTACTTGTGATGGAAAAAAGAATCCAGCTCCGCCGCCGGGGTGCGGAGGAGCTGGATAAAAAATTGAAATAGCATGAAGAGAATAATAGTATTTATTGGAATTATTTACAGCTCCCTTGGATTTGCGCAAATCAAAGTAGCATGCATCGGTAACAGTATAACTTATGGTTATGGATATGATAATCCTAAAAGCTATCCATCACAATTAGATAGTTTATTGGGTGAAGCGTGGGAAGTGAGAAACTTTGGAGTGCCTGGCGCAACGCTTTTGAGAAAAGGAGATGCACCTTACTATAAAACAGCAATATACACCGATGCCAAAGCTTTCGATCCGGATGTAGTAATCATCAAACTCGGCACGAATGATTCCAAAGCGCAGAACTGGAAATATAAAGATGATTTTGTGAACGATTATGATTCATTGATCTATGAGTTAGAAGCATTGCCATCAAAACCCTTCATCATTCTTTGCACACCTGTGCCTGCTTATAGTTCCGGCTATGGCATAAGGGATAGTGTAATAAAAGTGGAAATGCCTTTGCTTCAAGAAATAGCAAAAGAAAATAAACTGAAATTGATCAATCTCTATGAACCACTCAGCAACCACAAAGGAATGTTCCCTGATGGCATCCACCCAAATGAATTTGGACTTGGGCAGATAGCTGCGACCATCAGCGAAAGTTTGATAGAATGGAAGGAGGAGATTTTGAATAGAAACAAATAGGTTGTCCGAATATGGCCAAATACAAACAACATGAAAATAACAGCAGCACAACTAACTGAATACTTACAACAACAAGGCTATTTTATTATTACAAAAAATAAAGCCGAGATAACGCTGGAGGAAACAGGTATCGTTTCTCTGACATTACCCATAGATGCAGGTAACGACAGAAACATTATAATTGACCTGGTAATAACGTTTAACAATGTGCAGGAGTTTATCGAAACTACGTGGATCAGGAATGTGGATGACCTGCAGCAGATAAAGAGCTCTTCATGCTGGTCGCAATATATTTTGGGTTGCGGGTATATCAGTTGCCAATTGCTGGAACTAAAAAATGCGGATCTGTGCTTCAGGCTCCCAGCGAAAGAAATTCGGAATTCCTCCACGAGTATGACGATGGTATATAGCGAGGATATTCACTTTTATGACACAGTAGAAAAGGCACTGACATTACCGGAACAGTTTTACAAACTACCGTGAATGAAGACACGCTAACGGAATGGGAACTGCTGTAGCTGCCGAAAAAGAAAGGATACCTGGCCAGTTTATCAATACAGTGTATAACTGTGAGGACCGGCAACATGAAATTTATATACGGCATCACCAAAAATCACTAATCGGATTAGCTGACAGGATATATCATTATTTGCTACCGAAGGACCCGCAGAGTATTTATAAGCTTTCGCCTGGTGAAGAGATAGTAAATTTTTATAAAGAGGTGTTCCGGTGTATTGAAGAACTGCTGTATTTTATTGAGCATAATTTTAAGGAGTACTTTAACCAGGATGAAAAGGTGACAGATGTGTACCTGCACATCATGCAGCAGGGATTGAAAGAAAAATGGAGTGTACTACGCAAGCAGTTTAAGAAAAATAAAATTGACGAAGATCTGGTAAAAATCATTATGCGGACGGTGGTTGTTTTTTGCAGGAAAGAAAAAGTAAGTTACCGGCAGTTGCTATATGTAAAAAGTATCACCCATCACCTCGCCCCACCTCATCCCCAACCCTTCTCCACAAGTGGAGAAGGGAGAAATGGAGAAGGGAGCAATGACAAAGGCATTATAAGAACTTTAGTTTACCTGAATTTTAATACCGGTGACTTCATCAGTTATTGCCTTGCAAAAATTGTTGATGCTATCAATGTACTTCCTGAACAAAAAGATAAAATAGAAAAGCTATTGCAATACCGAAAGGAATATTATCAACTGCAGGTGAAGCCAGGTGTTGCGCTAAAGCCGGGCTGTGTTTCTGTGAAAGAGTTGGTTTGCACCTGGATCAATGAGGAAATACATTATTTGGAAACAAAGTACCGGCTGCTGTCGGTGGCGCCGGTGATAAAGGATGATAAGTTATTGAGTGATGAAGAAAAGCTTCATTTTTCTGTGTCTGTTCATGTGCTTGGGATACTGGCCAGGGCTGCGCATGATTCGAAGCTGTTGCTGAATAAGAAAGGCACATCGGTTTTTAAAAACGTTGCAAAGTACTGCAGGACACTGCAGGCGAAGAACCCGGGTGCCGGCAGTATGGACCGGAAATCGCATGTGGCGGAGCGGGGGCATAAGGAAAAGGCGATCAATGTGTTGCAGGATATGATAAAGTGGGTGCATGGGTATTGAGGAGGGAAGAATGATGAATTATGAGTTATTAATTATCGGTGAGCAAATGACAGTGAAATGCGAATTAAATTTTTCCAGTAAAATTTAATTGATAACCAATTAAATGTGTTGATCAGGAACTTTTTTTGAGGAAAGATTTTGGCAATGTGCATTAAGGTAGTAACTTGCAACTGAAATTTAGTTGCACCTGATGGTGAAGCTAAACAAAATGAAACTTAAATATTCAAAAATTACTCAACAAAAACTCAGATCGTATGGCAAAAATTGTAAAAAGACACAATGTAATTAAATGGCAAAGATTCAGAAGCTAATTGAAAGACTGTTATCCAAACCTACAGATTTTACATGGGAAGAACTCATAAAAATACTGGCACATTTTGGATACAAGGAGTTGAAAAAGGGGAAGACTGGCGGATCCAGGAGAAAGTTCACAGATGATGCAAATGGTTTAATCATTTTGCATGAACCACACCCCAGAAATATTTTGAAGCGTTACCAGATAGACCTGGTAATCGCAGAACTAAAAGAAAAGGGAAAAATAAAAGATGAATGACATCTTAGAATACAAGAGTTATTATGCAGAGATTCACTTTAACAGTGAGGATGAAGTTTTCTATGGGAAAATAGTTGGCATTAATGACCTTGTAAGTTTTGAAGGCACTACAGTAAAAGAACTGAAAAAGGAATTTCAGGAAGCTGTGGAAGATTATCTTGCTACCTGCAAGGAGTTGGGAAAAGAACCAGAGAAAACGTACAAAGGAACTTTTAATGTTCGTATTTCATCTGAGCTTCACCGGCAGGCAGCAAGGTATGCCACTCTGAAAAAAATGACGTTGAATGATTTTGTACGACATGCCATTGATAGTATGGTATCAAAGGCACCTGATACACGAACGACTAACTTCATTTTGTTTTTTACCACAATACTTTTACCCGCTCTTGCAGCGGGTTTTTTATTGCCTGGCTAATCTTCTTTCAGGTATTCAATCAAATGTTCTTCTGCGGCTTCATCCTCTTATGAGCTACGCTCGTAACCTTCATTCCTCGGTTACTCCAATAGAGAGGGACAGTGATTTAGTGCAAAGCCAAACATTTAGTTCTACCACATCGGCGATAGCACATAGCCAAACAATCTCTTTATGATTAATCTTCTTTTAAGAATTCAGTGAGATCATTCTTTTGCAGATAGCTTATGATTTCATGCTGGTAGTGGTAGGTGAAGCCTGGAAGATTCTTGTGCCAGTTGTATGTTTCTATATTTAAAACATCCCGCAGGGTAGCCAGGTTGTTGAACTCCAATAATTTTTTCAGGGCGTCTGAAAAGGGAAGATCCTTTACCTGCTGTTTTAGTAATTCCTCGTTTTTGCATTCATAGAAAAAAATTGACGTGGCACCTGCATCTGACGCTTCAGAACGGACTGGCTACCGCAACACCACGTATAAACCGGGCCACGCCATGGCGTGGCCCGGTTTATACTGAGGGGTGTTTAAAAATTGCCAGTTTTTCTGAAACCCAGTAATAGCTAATCGCTACAAATATTTTCTAAAAAATATGGCCTTCCGGCCAGGTTGTAAAGATAGCTAACTGAGCCTTTTAAACCTGAAAGAACATAATAATTGCTGCCAACGTCAGTCTGTGAAAAAACTATTCACAGGTGTTGATTAAAAATACTGAATTC